>NZ_JBWKEA010000001.1:1026721-1178347 GCF_056435685.1 Amycolatopsis sp. NPDC043885 | reverse complement strand
GTGCGCCGCCGTACTGGTCGTAGCCGGGCTGCTGTGCGCCGCCGTAGCCCTGGTCGTAGCCGCCCTGCTGCTGGCCGCCATAACCCTGGTCGTACCCGGGCTGCTGCTGGCCAGCCTGCTGTCCGTAGCCGTACTGGCCCTGCTGGCCGTACGGGTCACCCTGGTCGTATTGGCCGTAGCCGGGGGGCTGGCTCATTGCTGGGTCTCCTGCGTTGCTGGGTCGTGCCGACCGTGGCGAACCTTCGGCGCCGTGGGGCTTGACGTCGGGATCGACGGACGAACGGGTCTTGAACTGTCCAGTATGCAGCGCCTCGTTGCGCTCGAGCGAAACTACGACGTCACCATAGGTGTCCCATCCGTGCTCGGCGAGGTGTTCCTTGACCGCCTCCGCCAACACCGAAGTGACCCGACGCTCGTCTCCGGCCATGCGCTCGTGATCAGCCTGCCCCAGCGACACGATGTAGTGATTGGGGGCGAGCTGTCGACCACCGGCCAGCTCACGAACGTTCTCCTCGCTCTCGCGCTCAAGCGCCACCGCCACTTCCTGCGTGACGACGTTGCCACCGAACATGCGCGCGAAGGTGTTGCCTACGAGGTTCTCGAGCCGTCTGTCAAAGCGTTCGACGCGGCCCACCGGGCAACCTCCTCACACGTGTGCTTCCCCGTCGATCCTATCCGGGTACGGCCAGTCGGACACGGCCCCCGGTGAAACCCGCGAAATCCGCCTGCTACGCTTTGCGAGCTGTCAGAGAACGAAGCACTCGGGCGAGTGGCGGAATGGCAGACGCGCACGGTTCAGGTCCGTGTGTCCGAAAGGACGTGAGGGTTCAACTCCCTCCTCGCCCACTCTTGTTCGAGGCCCCCTTCGCTACGCGACGGGGGCCTCTTTCGTGAGGTCGTCGCTCGTCAGCTCCCGGGGGGGCCGAGCCCCCCGGACCCCCGCGGTGCGTCCGGCGGCGGTTGGCGAGCGGGGGCGGCCTAGGGCCTGGCGGCCCTGGCCTGGGAAAAGAAAAAAGACCCGGCCTGGGCCGGGTCTTCGTGGTGCGGGTGTGGGTCAGTTCACGCCGACGAGGTCGACGACGAAGATCAAGGTCTCGTTCGGCTTGATGACGCCGCCGGCGCCGCGTTCGCCGTACGCGAGGTGCGGCGGGATGACCAGCTTGCGACGGCCGCCGACCTTCATCCCGGCGACGCCCTGGTCCCAGCCGGGGATGACCTGGCCGGCGCCGAGGCCGAAGCGGAGCGGCTCACCGCGGTCCCACGACGCGTCGAACTGGTCGCCGGTCGAGTGCGAGACGCCGACGTAGTGCACCGTCACGGTGTCGCCGGACTTGGCCTCCTGGCCGTCGCCGACGGAGATGTCGGTCGTCTCCAGCTCGGAAGGTGCGGGCCCCTCGGGGCGGTCGATCTGGGGCTTCTGCGAAGACATGCCTGGAACATACCTGCGCTGGTCCCGGGTCCGCAGGGCGAGTGTTCCGCCGAACGGTGGCAAGAACGCGAATAGTCTTCACAAATTTGGATACCCGTGGGTAGTGTGCGCCTCGTCACTCTCCGACGACGGAGGTCTTTCATGCGACGAGGCATACGGGTCTTGACGACGCTGGCGGGGCTGACGCTGGTGGCGGGAACCGTCCCGGCACTTCAGGCGAACGCCGCGGAAACCCCACCGGACTCGGTGGTGGCGGCCGCGCTCGACGACTACTGCGGCGGCCAGTGCGGTGACATCCTCCCGCCCGGCACGAAGGGGAACGCCACCCTCGCCGAGATCCTGGCGCACAAGGCGTTCGGCACCCGGCCCGCGCATTCGGCCGATCAGCTCGGCAAGTACGCCTCGCTCGCCGACGGCTACAAGACGCTGACCACGGACAAGATCAACCAGTTCTTCAACGACGCCTCGTTCGGGATTCCGTCCGGGCAGGTCGAGAGCACGATCAAACCGCGTCCGGACGTGACGATCACCCGCGACAAGGCGACCGGCGTGCCCCGGATCGTCGGCACGACGCGGCCGGGCACGATGTACGGCGCCGGATACGCCGCCGCGCAGGACCGCCTGTGGCTGATGGACATCATGCGCCGGGTCGGCCGCGGCCAGCTGACCTCGTTCGCCGGTGGCGCCCAGGGCAACCGCGAACTCGAACAGAGCTTCTTCTCGTCGGCGCCGTACACCGAACAGGAACTGCAGAAGCAGATCGACAACGCGGCGGCCAGTGGTCCGCGCGGCGCACAGGGCAAAGCCGACGCCGAGGCCTATGTCCAAGGTGTCAACAAGTACATCTCCGACGCGCACAGCGGCCGCTACTTCCCCGGCGAGTACGTGCTCACCGGGCACGTCGACGCGATCACGAACGCCGGGACCATCGAGCCGTTCAAGCTCACCGACCTCGTCGTCCTCGCCGCCGTCGTCGGAGCGCAGTTCGGCGCCGGCGGTGGCGGCGAGGTGCAGAACGCCATCGCGAAGATGGCGATGCAGGAGAAGTACGGTCTCGAACAGGGCGACAAGGTCTGGCGGAGCCTCCGGTCCGAGGACGACCCCGAGACGGTCAAGACCCTCCACAATGGACAGACCTTCGACTACGGCAAGGCGCCGTCGAATCCGCAGGGTGCCGCGATGCCGGACAAGGGTTCGGTCACCGGGCAGCAACTGGTCTTCGATCCGACCGGTTCCGCCGGGACGGCGGCACCCGCCAAGGTGGACGTTCCCGCGCCTGAAGACCAGAAGGCCGTCCGCGGCATCTTCGACGACGGCGTCCTGCCGGGCAACATGCTGTCGGAGAAGCACGGCATGTCCAACGCGCTGGTGGTCTCCGGCGCCAAGACCGCGAGTGGGCACCCGGTCGCCGTCTTCGGCCCGCAGGCCGGCTACTTCGCGCCGCAATTGCTGATGCTGCAAGAAATCCAGGGCCCTGGCATCAGCGCCCGCGGCGCCTCGTTCGCGGGGATCAGCATGTACGTGCTGCTCGGCCGCGGCAAGGACTACTCGTGGAGCGCGACGTCGGCGTCGCAGGACATCGTCGACACCTACGCCGTCGAACTGTGCGAGCAGAACGGTTCCGCGCCGACGAAGAACTCCAACTTCTACCGGTTCCGCGGGCAGTGCCTGCCGTTCGAGATCGTCGAACGCAAGAACGCCTGGAAGCCCACCGTCGCCGACGGCACGGCCGAAGGTTCGTACACCCTGCGCAGCTTCCGCACCAAGTACGGGCCGGTGACGAGCCGGGCGCTGGTCGGCGGCAAACCGGTCGCGTACGCGTCGCTGCGGTCGACGTTCCAGCACGAGATCGACACGATCATCGGCTTCCAGAAGTTCAACGACCCGGACGCGATCAAGTCCGCGCCGGACTTCCAGGCCGCGGCGGCCGACGTCAACCAGACCTACAACTGGTTCTACGCCGACTCGCGTGACGTCGCGTACTTCAACTCGGGCTCGAACCCGGTCCGCAATCCGAACGTCGACCCGGCCATGCCGGTGAAGGGCGACGCCGGATTCGACTGGCAGGGCTGGAACCCCGACGGCAACCTCGCGAACTACACGCCGTCGTCACAGCATCCGCAGTCGATCAACCAGGACTACTACATCAGCTGGAACAACGCGCAGGCCAACGGCTACGCGGCCAGCGGCGCGGACAAGAGTTCCGTGCACCGCGGCGATCTGATCGACGCGCGGGTCAAGAAGATGATCTCCAGCGGCACCAAGGTGACGCGGGTGAACCTCACGCAAGCCATGGAGGAGGCCGCGCTCGCCGACCTCCGCGCGGAGAAGGTGCTGCCGGAACTGTTCAAGGTGATCGACAAGGCGCCGGTGACCGGTCCGGCCGCGGACGC
This sequence comes from Amycolatopsis sp. NPDC043885, assembly GCF_056435685.1. Lineage (NCBI taxonomy): Bacteria > Bacillati > Actinomycetota > Actinomycetes > Pseudonocardiales > Pseudonocardiaceae > Amycolatopsis > Amycolatopsis sp. NPDC043885. The sequence goes on along the minus strand of NZ_JBWKEA010000001.1, from coordinate 1,174,525 downwards.
GGTGGCGAAGCTGAAGACCTGGCTCGCCGCAGGCGGTCTGCGCTCGGAGACCTCGCCGGGCAGCAAGGCCTACGCCTACGCCGACGCGATCCGCATCATGGACGCCTGGTGGCCCCTGCTGGTGAACGCGCAGTTCAAACCGGGCATGGGCGACGCCTACGGCGCCATGGTCGGAGTGCTGAAGATCAACGAGTCACCGTCGGGCTGGCAGAACGAGGTTCCTGGCAAGCACGTCGGCCAGTCGCACGCGGGTTCGTCGTACCAGGCGGGCTGGTGGGGCTACGTGCACAAGGACATCCGTTTGGTACTCGGGCAGAACGTCGCCGGTCCGCTCGCCGTGAAGTACTGCGGTGGGGGCGACCTCAACGCCTGCCGCCAGGTGCTGCTCGACTCGCTGACGCAGGCGGCCGCGCAGCCCGCCAACACCGTCTATCCCGGTGACGGCGACTGCGCCGCGGGCGATCAGTGGTGCGCCGACACGATCATCCACCGCGCGCTCGGCGGCATCACGCAGGACAAGATGAGCACCCAGAACCGGCCGACCTTCCAGCAGGTCGTGGAGTTCCCGGCGAAACGCGGCGACAACATCGCCAACCTCGCCACCGGCCGCTCGGTGAGCGCGACCAGCCACGAAACGGGCTGGTACAACTCGCCGCCGTCCAACGCCATCGACGTGAACCTGTCGACGCGCTGGGCGAGCGATTGGAGCGACAACCAGTCGATCACCGTCGACCTCGGTTCGGTGCAGCGCGTCTCCCGCGTGGTTCTGCGGTGGGAATCGGCGTACGGCAAGGCGTACAAGGTGCAGGTCTCGTCCGACGGGACGAACTGGCGGGACGTGGCGTCCATAGTGGACGGAGACGGCGGGCAGGACAACGTCGCCTTCGAAGCGGTGGACGCGCGTCACGTCCGGATGGCCGGTCTCCAGCGCGGCACGAAGTACGGCTACTCCCTCTACGAGTTCGAGGTCTATGCCCACTAGGCGCGCTGCCCGCCTCGCGGCCGGCTCCGGCGATGGCGAAGAACCGACGTGGGAAACGCCGAGGTGACGGAGCAATCCGGCGTCGCGAAGCTCGGCCAGCGCGCCGAAGTGGCCGGCGATCGGAACCGACCCGGACAGCCGCAGGTTCACCGGACGGGTCCCGGCGAGGGGCCTCGCTGGGCAAGCGCATCGCGCCGAACCCCGACCCGGTTGACCGGCAGGTCTCCGAGCGGCCAGGTCGTCACGTGGTGATCATCGCGGGACGGTTTACGGTGACGAGGTGGACACGAACGACTGGTCACCTCGCACCCTCGCCGTCGCCGCCGGACGACCGGAGGGCCCCGGCGAACCGCTGAACGTGCCGATCGTCGCGGCGAGCACCTTCGACGCCGGCGCCGACCGCGCGTATTCACGGGAGGACGGCACCCCGACCTGGGAGGCCCTCGAAGCCGCGATCGGCGCGCTCGAAGGCGGGCACGCCACCGCGTTCGCCTCGGGGATCGCGACGCTCAGCGCCGTGATCGACACTCTGCCGGTGGGCGCGAAGGTCTGCGTCCCGACGTTCTCCTACGCGGGATCGCGTGGCCTGCTCGCGCACGCGCAGCGCACCGGACGCCTGGTGGTGACCGAGATCGCGCCGGACGACACGGCCGCCTGGGTCGCGGCCGCGGACGCCGACCTGCTCTGGCTCGAATCGCCGACCAACCCGACGCTCGACGTCATCGACATCGAGACGATCGCCGCCGCCGCGAACGGCCTGGTCGCCGTGGACAACACGTTCGCCACCCCGCTCGGGCAGCGGCCGCTGGACCTCGGCGCCGACATCGTCGTGCACAGCGCGACGAAACTCATCGGCGGCCACAGCGATCTGCTGCTCGGACTGACCATCGCGGCCGACGAAGGCGTCGCGAAGGACCTGCGCGACGCGCGCACCAGGTTGGGCGCGACGCCGGGAGCGCTCGAAGCGTGGCTCGCCCTGCGCGGGCTGCGGACGCTCCCGGTCCGCCTCGCCGAGCAGACGCGCACGGCCGCCCTGCTGGCGGCGCGCCTGGTCGACCATCCCGCCATCACCCGGGTGCGTTATCCCGGCTCCGGCACGATGATCGCGTTCGAACTCCCGGACGCGGAGACCGCGGACAAGGTCATCGGTTCGCTGCGGCTGATCCGCGCCGCCACCAGCCTCGGCGGCGTGGAGAGCCTGGTCGAGCGCCGGGCCTGGCTGGCAGGCGACGCCCACGTGCCCGCCGGGCTCGTCCGGTTCAGCGTCGGGCTCGAAGATCCGGAAGATCTCTGGACGGATCTGGCCTCGGCGCTCGGCTAGCTTGGGCATGTGGACGAGACGAAACCGCCTCGGCGGCTCGGTCAGTTGCTGTGGGGCCTGTTCTGGCTCCTGGTGCTCGGCTTCCTCGCGATCGTCACCGCGGGTCTGCTGGCCGAGCTCGCGGCGTCGCCCTGCCCGAGCGACGCGATTTGGGCCTGTGCCGCGGAAAACCGGACCTTCGCCACCTTCCTGCCCGCGATCGGGTTCGGTCTCGGCCTCCTGATCGCGGCGGTGGGCGGCGGCCGGGCGGTGCGGAACCGGACGTCGCCGAAGCCCTGGCTGTTCGGCGCGGGCCTCCTCGGCGCGCTCTCCCTCGCCGTGGCCCTGTTCCTGGTGTTCTGATCGTGACCTTCTGGTTGCCCGGCGCCGGTATCCGGACGTAAATGGTCAGGCCTTCACCAAAACGTGGTCCGGACGGGTGAACCGGTCGGCGGCAAGTGTGCGGAGAGTCTTCGAAAAAGGGAGATCCGGCCAGGAAAACCGGCGATTCCGGGCGGTTCGGCGGGCGGGGAAAAAATACTTCCGCATCGCAACCGATCCGGCCCTCCGGGTGTTAACATTCCTTCGTCGCCGCGAGACTTTCCCTCTGCTGAGCGACTTTCGGGCCCTTGTATCGGGCAGGAACACCGCGGCGTTACCGGTTTTCCCAGTGGTTCTTGTCACGACTTTTCCACTACGGCCCCGCTGTACTTTTCCGGCAGGATCACGCTGTCACCCGAACGTGCGATTCCTTTCGGGTGACCACAGGGTGGGGGTCACCCTGTGTTGCGATGTTTCCACTGGGAGATCACTTTGAAGAAGACGTTGGGCCGCCTCGCGGGCGCGGTGCTGGCCGGCGCCGTCATCTCGCTGGCCGTGACGCCGGTCGCGATGGCGCAGACCGAAACGACGACCACGCCTCCCGCGCCGTCGAGCGAAGCGCCCTCCACGGCACCTTCGCCTTCGTGGTCGGGCGGCAAGGTGACGTCGGCTCCGCCGGAGACGAGCACCCCGGCCTCGTCGTCCTCGCAGGAGCCGACGCCGACCAGCAGCGGCAAGCCGACTTCCGGCAAGCCGTCGCCGACCTCCACCTCTGAGGCGCCGACCAGCACCACCCCGCCGATGCCGGAGCTGAACGTCGGCGCCGGATACGTCGAGGGCAACGAGGGTGCGTTGGCCATCCTCTGCGGTTCGGAGCCCGCCGACGTCACCGCGCCGGACTTCACCATCGTCGACTCGTTCCAGGACGGTGGCGAGGCCTACCTGTGGATCTACATCATCGAGGCCAAGCCCGGCTTCAAGGGCACCGCGAGCACCTTCACCTGGACCTGCGACGGCAAGCCGGGCAAGGGTGACATCGAGTTCGAGGAGATTCCTGGCGGCGGCGCGACCGCGCCGGGCGCCGACAAGCCGAAGAAGCAGGTCAAGCTGAAGCCCAAGGGCGGCATCGAGACCGGTTTCGGCGCCACCGCGGCCTGATCCGATGAAGCTCCTGACGCAGGGCGGCCGCGTGGTCGCGGCCGCCCTTGTGCTTTCCCTCGCGCTGACGGGATGCGGCACCGACGAACCCGCCCCGCCCGCCGCGCAGGCGGCGGCGGAATCGACACCGCCGGTCGTCAAACCGTTCAACGGGACTCGCCCGACGAACGTGCGGATTCCCAAGATCGGCGCGGAATCGAGCCTGGTCACGGTCGCCATCGGCAAGGACGGCAAGATGTCCGTCCCGTCGGCGAAGAACCCGATGCAAGCCGCTTGGTACCGGCTTTCTCCGGTGCCGGGTGACGTCGGCCCGGCGATCCTGCTCGGCCATGTCGACGGCAACAAGCAGCCGGGCATCTTCTACAAGCTCAAGGACGTCAACCCGGGTGACGAGGTGCTCGTCGACCGCAGCGACGGCAAGAGCCTGAAGTTCGTGGTCGAGAAGAAGGACCAGGTCCCCAAGGACCAGTTCCCCGAGGAAGCGGTCTACGGCAACACGGACAAGCCGCAGCTGCGGCTGATCACCTGTGGCGGTGTCTTCGACAAGGAAGAGCACAGCTACAAGGACAACGTGATCGTCTACGCGAACCTCGTCGCCTGACGAACGAGTGCCATGAAAGGTCCTTTCCTTGCAAATTTTGCGAGGAAAGGACCTTTCCTCGCATCCGGGGACCCGCTCAGCCCAGGCCCGCGGCCGGGAACGGGAACCCGTCGGGAGCCACCGCCTCGGTGTCGACCCACTTCCGCATCCCCGCGTCACAGGCCGCGTAACCCCAGTTGATCAACCGCTCCTGCAGCACTTCCGGCAGTTTCGTCAGGCGCGTCGGGGTCTCCGCCAGCTTGTGCGTGAGATCCACAGGCGCCTTCAGCGAATCCTTGAGCTCGAAGTTCTCGAGATCGACGTAGGAACCCCAGTAGGCGCCACTGAAATCTTTCTCCACATAGGACTTCAGCAGCGCGCCCCGCCGCAGCTCGCGCACCTGGTTGTCGATCACGTCGAGGACGCGCAGCAACTGCCGCCCCCAGTCACGTTTGACCTTCCGCGCGACCTTCATCCGCTTGCCCGCGTCGCTGACCAGCACCGTCGCGTGCCCTTCGACCGGGTCCAGGCCGAGGTTGTCGTAGACGCCGGCGTCGCTGAGCACGATCTTGCGTTTCCGCTCGTCGGAAAGCGGGTCGTGGATCACGACGGGTGAAAGCATCGGCGGGAAGGCCGAAGACGCGGCCACCGCGGTCGCGAGCGGGATGTTCCCGTGCGGCCCGTTCTGACGGAAGAACCACCACAGCGCGCCGTCCTGGAGGTTCGTCGCGGTGAAGACGAACTGCGGGCCGCCGGGGTCGATGTCCTTGAGGCAGCAGTCGCCGAACAGGTGTTTCGCGTACACCCGCGCGAGCTCCTCACCGGCGCTTCGCCAGGGCATCGCCATGGCCAGCAAGGTGACCGGGATGTCGAGCCGGGTACGTGCCAGTTTCCGCACCGGCGCGACGACCTCGTCGTAGAAGTTGTCCGCGACACCGTTTTCGAACTTCAGGTCCGACCACGCGTGCGCGAGCACGCCCGCGGCGATCGAGCCGCCCGAGACGCTCGAGAACGTCGAGATCTTCGACAGCCAGCCGAGTTCGTTGAGCCGCCACAGCGCTCCGGTGTGGAACAACATCGCGCGGTAGCCGCCGCCGGACAGGGCGAGACCGACACCTTGGCGCGCTGTCGAAGGCTTCTTGATATCCCCCACCTGAGCGAGTGTAGAGGCGGTCAAGCGAGCAGGGGCCGCAAGAGGCGACGTTGCTTCTCGGGGACGTACTCGGCGTAGTTGTCGTACAGGGCCTGCTTCGCCAGCCTCGACGCACGCTCGCCGTCGGAGTCACGGATCGCTCCCAGCACCTCTTCGTGGTGTGCCAGCCAGTTGCGCATCAGTGCCGTCCGGTCGTCGGCGTGTTCCAGTTTGTCCTCGATGAGTTCCAGTACGACACCGCGGACGACCTCGCCGCTGATCACCAGCAGCGGATTCCCGGTCGCGCGGGCGATGGCCTCGTGGAACGCGACGTCCGCGTGGGAGAACTCCGCGAAACCCTTCGAGACGCCCTCGCGCATCGCCTCCAGCGCCGTGTCCAGCTCGGCGAGATGGTCTTCGGTCCTGAGCTGCGCGGCGAGCAGATGTGCGGAACCGTCGAGGACCATGCGGAACTGCAACAGCTCGGAAAGGCCGATGTGGTCGGCGCGCGCGAGCCGGTGCATCGACCGGTGCAACGCGGCGGGGGAGGCGGCTAGGACCTCGGGCCCGCGCGGGTCGCCCGGGCGCGAGCGGATCATCTCCGCCGCCTGCAGCACGCGCAGCGCCTCTCGCACGGTCGAGCGGCCGACGTCGAACTGCACCATGAGTTCGCGTTCGCTCGGCAGCCGGTCGCCCGGTTTGATCCGGCCGCTGAACACGGCTTCCTCGATCTGCTCGACGACACGCTGGTACGCGCGGACAGGGGCGACCGGCTCGAATTCCATCTTGACCCTGCCGTCTCGTCTGGTTTACTGGTCAGACCAGTCTACCGGTCAGGGGGCAGGATGAAACCCCGGATTCACGCGGCAGTGGCAGCGTTGCTGCTGGTGGCGTCCGGCTGCTCCGCCGGATCGAGTGCCACGGTGGCCAAGGATCCCGGCACGCTCGCCATCGGCTACACCGCCGAACCCGCGAACTTCGACTTCACCCGCACGGACGGCGCCGCCATCCCGCAGGCCTTGCTGTACAACGTCTACGAGGGCCTGGTGAAACTCGACGCGGACGCGAAGATCGTGCCGCTGCTGGCCGAATCGTGGACGATCTCGGAAGACCGCAGGACCTACGACTTCAAGCTCCGGAAGAACGCGAAGTTCAGCGACGGGGCGCCGTTCACCGCCGAGGACGTCAAGTTCTCGCTGATGCGCGTGAAGACCGACTGGACCGTGTCGATCAAGTCCACAATGGACGTCGTCGACCGGGTCGACGTCGTGGCGCCGGACCACGCGCGAGTCGTGCTCACGAAGCCCAGCAACGGCTGGCTGTTCAGTCTCACCAGCCGCCTCGGCGCGATGTTCAGCCGCACCGGTGTCGCGGATCTGGCGAATAAACCGATCGGCACCGGGCCGTACACGGTGTCCTCACGCAGGCGCGGAGACTCCATCGTGCTCAAGGAGAACCCCGCGTACTGGGGCAGGAAACCGGCATATTCCACGGTGGTCCTCAAGTACATCAAGGATCCGACGGCGCTCAACAACGCCTTGCTCAGCAACGGGATCGACGTCATCTCCGCGATCACCGTGCCGGATTCGATCCCGCAGTTCCAGAGCGACGACCGGTTCACCGTCGTCGAAGGCACGACCAACAGCGAGGTCACGCTCGCGTTCAACAACTCGCGCCCACCGCTGAACGACGTCCGCGTGCGGCGAGCGCTGTCGTACGCCATCGACCGGAAGGCCTTGCTGGACACGGCTTGGGGCGGCCGCGGCACGCTCATCGGCAGTATGGTCCCGCCGACGGATCCCTGGTACGAAGACCTTTCGAACGCGTACCCGTTCGATCCCGCGAAGGCGAAAGCCCTGCTCGCTGAGGCAGGCCAGCCGAATCCTTCGCTCCGGTTGAGGATTCCCAACCTGCCGTACGCCGTCTCGTCCGCGCAGGTGGTGGCGTCGCAGCTGGCGGACGTCGGGGTCACGGTGACGATCGAGCCGCTGGACTTCCCGGCGGTGTGGCTCAAACAGGTCTTCACCGACCGCGACTACGACCTGTCGATCATCCAGCACGTCGAGGCGCGCGACATCGTGACCTTCGGCAGGCCGAAGTACTACTGGGGTTACGACAGCAAGCCCGTCCAGCAGAACCTGGCGAAGGCCGACGCCGGAACGCCCCAGGAGCAGGTCGACGCGATGCGCCAGGTCGCGCGGCGGCTGTCCGAAGACGCCGCCGCGGACTGGCTCTTCCTGTTCCCCAACGTGATCGTGGCGAAGAACAAGGTGACCGGGTTCGTTCGCAACCAGGTCAGCGAGTCCTTCGATCTCACGGGATTGGCGCCGCGATGACGGTCAAGGTGCTCCGCCGCCTGGGGATCCTCGTGGCCAGCGTGCTGGTGGCGTCCATCGTGGTGTTCCTGTTCATGGCCGTGCTGCCGGGGGATCCGGCGCAGGTCGCGCTCGGCGTCAACGCGACGCCGGAACTGGTCGCGAAGACCCGCGCCGATTTCGGCATCGACAGGCCGCTGGTGACGCAGTACCTCGACTGGATCGGCGGTGTCCTGCAAGGCGACTTCGGCCGCTCGTACGTCACGCGCGAGGAGATCGGGCCCGCGCTGACCGACCGCCTCGGCGTGACGTTGTGGCTGGTCGGGGCCGGGATGCTGGTGGCGCTGCTGATCGCCGTACCGGCCGGGACGTTCGCCGCGGTGCGGCATCGGAAGGCCGACGGCACCGCGCTTTCCGGGCTGTCGCAGATCGGTGTCGCGATCCCCGCGTTCCTCGCCGGCATCATCCTGGTGCAGATCTTCGCGGTGCAGTTGCGCTGGCTGCCCTCCGGCGGCTGGACACCGCCCGTGCAGGACCCAGGCGAATTTCTCCGCGGTTTGGTCCTGCCGGCGCTGTCGCTGGGGCTCGTGCAGGGCGCGGTCCTCACGCGGTACGTCCGGTCCGCGGTGCTCGACACGCTCGGCCAGGACTATCTGCGCACGGCGCGGTCCAAGGGACTTCGGCCGTTCCAAGCGCTGTTCCGCCATGGTCTGCGCAACGCCGCCGTGCCGGTGGTGACGGTGCTCGGCCTGCAACTTTCGACCCTGCTGATCGGCGCGGTCGTCGTCGAGCGCGTGTTCGTCCTGCCGGGGCTGGGCAGCATGCTGCTCGACTCGGTGGCGTCGCGGGATCTGTTGTCCGTGCAGGGGATCGTGCTGGTCTTGGTGGTCGGCGTGCTGCTGGTGAACTTCGTGGTCGACGTCCTCTACACGGTGCTCGACCCGAGATTGCGGGGTTCCTGATGCGTAGCCGCAGTCTCGTGATCGGCGGCGTGCTCGTCGCGCTGATCGTGCTCGCCGCGCTCCTTTCGTTCGTGTGGACACCGTTCGATCCGGTGAAGGTCGACGCGGCCAACCGGCTGCACGACTTCAGCGGCGCCAATCCGCTGGGCACGGACAGCTTCGGCCGTGACGTGCTGAGCCAGCTCATGGTCGGTGCGCGGACGACGCTGTACGTCGGTGTGGTCGCGGTCGGCATCGCCGCGCTGATCGGGACGCCGCTGGGCATCCTCGCCGGGATGTCGTCGCGCTGGCTCGGCGAGTTCGTCATGCGGGTCAACGATCTCGTGCTCGCGTTCCCCGCGTTGCTGCTGGCGATCATGTTCGGCGCGGTGTTCGGGGCGGACACGCTGACCGCGATGGTGGCGATCGGCATCGCGACCATCCCGTCGTTCGCGCGGATCGCGCGTTCGGGGACGCTGCAGGTGATGAGCAGCGAGTTCGTGCTGGCCGCGCGGTCGGCCGGGCGCTCGCGGCTGAACATCGCGGCGCGGCATGTGCTGCCGAACATCTCCGGGCTGCTGATCGTGCAGGCGTCGGTGTCGTTCGCGATCGCCGTGCTCGCGGAAGCGGCGTTGTCGTTCCTCGGGTTCGGCACGCGGCCGCCGACGCCGTCCTGGGGCCGGATGCTCCAGGAATCCCAAATGTTCCTGACCCTGCACCCGAGGCTCGCGCTCGTGCCGGGCGTCGCGATCGCCATCGCCGTCCTCGGCTTCAACCTGCTCGGTGACGGCCTTCGCGATCGTCTCGACCCCCGATTGGCGGCGCGGCTATGACCCTCGAAGTGCACGGTCTCGGCATCGGCGGCCTGGTCCGCGGCGTCTCGTTCGGCATCGCACGCGGTGAGCGGGTCGGGCTGATCGGCGAGTCGGGTTCCGGGAAGTCGTTGACGGCGCTGTCGATCATGGGCCTGCTGCCCGAAGAACTCGCCGCCTCCGGCTCGGTGAAACTCGACGGCCGTGAACTGCTGGGCGCGCCGGAGAAGGACCTGTCGCGGCTGCGCGGCAACGAGATGTCGATGGTCTTCCAGGAACCGATGACCGCGCTGAACCCGGCCATGCGGGTCGGCGCGCAGGTGGCCGAACCGATGCGGATCCACCGAGACGGCGGGAAACATCGCGAGGCGGCCGAGGCTTTGCTGGATTCCGTGAGGTTACCCGGTGTCGCTCGCGCTTATCCGCATCAACTGTCCGGCGGGCAGCGGCAGCGTGTCGTCCTCGCGATCGCGCTGGCCAACGATCCGAAGCTGCTGATCTGCGACGAGCCGACGACGGCGCTCGACGTCACCGTGCAGGCACAGATCCTGGAATTGATCCTCGACGGCGTCCGGGAGCGGGAGAGCGCGCTGCTGTTCATCACGCACGACCTCGCCGTCGTGGCGTCGGTATGCGAGCGGGTTCTGGTGATGCTGGACGGCGAGATCGTCGAAGCAGGCACCACCCGCGAGGTGCTCACCGCACCGAAGCACGAGTACACGAAGAAACTTCTGGCCGCTTCGGATCTGGAGGCGAGCCGATGATGCTCGAAGTACTCGACCTCGAACGTCGCTACACGCGGCGCGACGTCCATGCCCTGCGCGGAGTTTCGTTCGACGTCGCGGAAGGTCAGCGGTTCGGGATCGTCGGCGAGTCGGGTTCGGGAAAGTCCACTTTGGTCAGACTGCTGGCCGCGCTCGACAAACCGACGGCGGGCAGTGTCTCGTTCCAAGGCCAACGGATCGACACGCTGCCCGAACGCAAACTCGGCTTCCTGCGGTCGGAACTGCAGATCGTCTTCCAGGATCCGATGGGTTCGCTCGATCCGCGGATGCGGGTGCGCGACATCATTTCCGAACCTCTGGGCCGCCGGGATCCCGCGCGGGTGGCGGAACTGCTGAAGGCCGTTGGCCTGCCCGAGGACGCCGCCGGCCGCTATCCGCACCAGTTCTCCGGCGGGCAGCGGCAGCGCATCTCGATCGCGCGGGCGCTCGCGCCGAACCCGAGCGTCCTCATCGCGGACGAGCCGGTGAGCGCGCTCGACGTGTCGGTGCGGAAACAGATCCTCGACCTGCTCGCGTCGCTGGTCGAGCTGTACTCGCTGACGCTGATCTTCGTCTCGCACGACCTCGGCGTGGTGCGGCACGTCTGCGACCGGGTCGCGGTGATGCGGCGCGGTGAGATCGTCGAGATCGGTGACGTCGACCAGGTCTACGACGCGCCGGAACACGAGTACACCAGGGAACTGCTGGCGGCCGCGCCGAATCTGCGGGCCGAGCTGGCGCGGCTGAGGGGAGGGGACGATGGCTGAGTACCCGGAAGGACTGCCGATCGGTGACGAGTGGGTGTCCACTGTAGACACACAGCCGGTCGTGTTCCCGTACGACGGGAGCGAGATCGGCCGGGCGCCGGTCGGGACGCCGGAGCTGGCCACGCGCGCGATCGACGAGGCGGTCGCGGTGTTCAAGCAGGTCGCGGCCCTGCCGTCGCGGACCCGGCGGTCGCTTCTGAACGACGTTGCCGCCGCTCTGGAAGCACGACGCGCCGAATTCGAGCGGCTTCTGGTTCTCGAAACCGGAAAGCCGCTGGTCGACTGCCGGGTCGAGGTCGCGCGCACGATCGTCACCTGGCAGGCCGCCGCGGAGGAGGTCTCGCGGCTGCACGGCGAGACCGTGCCGCTCGACCTGCTGCCGTCCGGCGACGGGCTGGTCGGGTTCTGGAAACGCAAGCCGATCGGTGTCGTGGTCGGTATCGCCGGGTTCAACTACCCGCTGCTGCTGGCGTCGCACAAGATCGCGCCCGCCATCGCCGCGGGCTGCCCGGTGGTGGTGAAACCGGCGCCGCAGACCCCGCTCGCGACGTTGTGGCTCGTGCATCTCGTACGGTCGCTGACCGACCTGCCCGCGATGGTCCAGCTCGTCACCGGCGACGCGGCCGTCGGCTCGGCGCTGGTCACCGACCGGCGGGTCGGCGCGGTGTCGTTCACCGGATCCGCGCTGGTCGGGCACCGGATCGCCCGCGACGCCGCACCCACGAAGACGCTGCTGGAGCTGGGGTCCAACGCCGCTCTGGTGGTCACCGAGGACGCGGATCTCGACGCGGCCGCGGACGCCGTGCTGCGCGGTGGGTTCTACGCGTCGGGGCAGGCGTGCATCTCGGTGCAGCGGGTGCTGGTCGTCGAAGCCGTCGCCGAGGAGTTCACCGAACGGGTTCTCTCACGGCTCGGCGAGGTCGTCATCGGTGACCCGCGAGACGAGAAGACGCGGGTCTCGGCGCTGATCGACCCGGGATCCACTCAGCGCGTCCAGGAATGGGTCGACAAAGCGACTTCGGCCGGTGCGCGGGTGGTCGGGGGAGGTGTCGACGGCACGGTGATCCGGCCGACCGTGCTGCTCGACGTGCCCGACGGCCTCGAATGCTGGGACGAGGAGATCTTCGGCCCCGTGGTCTGTATCCGCACTGTGTCCTCTGTGGGCGAAGCGTTCGACGCGGTCAACGCGTCGCGCTACGGGCTGCACGCTTCGGTGTTCAGCACGTCCTTGAAGACGGCGTTCCGCGCACTTGACGAGCTCGAAGTCGGCGGCGTGGTCGTCAACGAGGTACCCGGATTCCGGTCCGACACCATGCCGTACGGCGGCGTGAAGGACTCCGGTATCGGGCGTGAAGGGCCGCGGTTCGCGGTCGAAGAACTGACCGTGACGAGGATGGCGGTGCTGCGCCCGTGAGCTATGAGAACCTGTTCCGGCTCGACGGAAAGCGAGCCGTCGTCCTCGGCGGTGGCAGCGGGATCGGCCGCGAAGCCGCGAAGGCGCTGGCCGCGCACGGCGCCGAAGTGATCGTCGCGGACCGCGATGTCGCCGCCGCCAAGGAAACCGGCGCGGGCGAGGCGTACGAGATCGACCTGCTCTCGGACGGTGCGGTCGCGCGGGCGGCGGCGGAACTCGGCGAGATCGACATCGTGGTGCTGACCGCCGCGACCAACGTGCGCAAACGGCTGCTGGAGTACTCGCGCGAGGAATTCGACCGGGTGATCGCGCTGAACCTCGGCGCGACCTTCGAGGTCGTCCGCGCGTTCGGCGCCGGGATGGTCGAGCGGGGGCGGGGGAGCATCATCGGGTTCTCGTCGATCCGTGGCACCACCGTCGAGCCGGGGCAAGGACCGTACGCGGCGACGAAAGCCGGGCTGGTGCAGCTGTTCCGCACCGCCGCGGCGGAGTTCGGCCCGGCCGGGGTACGGGTCAACGCGATCGCGCCCGGCGTCGTCGAGACTCCGCTGACAGCGCAGATCAAGGCGAATCCGGGCTGGTACGACGCGTACGCGACCAAAGGCGCGCTCGGCCGATGGGCGCGTCCGGACGAACTCGCGGGCGCCGTCGTCTATCTGGCCTCGGACGCGTCGTCGTTCGTCACCGGCTCCGTGCTGGCGGTGGACGGCGGCTGGACCGCGGTCGACGGCCGCTTCGAACCGCCCGCGACGTAAGCACCTGTTGGCGTAGCTGTGCTTTGTCGGGAAAGTGACTCAATGCGTGAACCCGCCCTGGCCGGAGGCCCCGCTATCGCGGTGGCAGGGCGCCTTCACCACCTTCGTGACCTGGATGTCAGGTCGTGCCCTGCCGACGTCGATCGCGGACGCGGGTTCACCAGACGCTAAGGAGTGCTGCCGTGCCGGAGTTGCCTGATCTGACCGCTGTCGAACTTGTCGCGCGGTACCGTGCCGGGACACTGTCGCCGGTCGAAGTCACCGAAGCCGTCCTCGCCCGCATCGAGGCACGCGAACCCGAACTGCACGCGCTCTACGCGTATGACCCGAGTGGCGCGCGCGAAGACGCGAAGGCGTCCGAAGGCCGTTGGCACGCCGGGGAACCGCTCGGCCCGATCGACGGCGTTCCCTTGACGCTCAAGGAGAACATCGCGACCCGCGGCACCCCGGTCCCGCTCGGCACGGCCGCCACCGCGCTGGAACCCGCGCCCGAAGACGCCCCGGCGGGCGCTCGCGTGCGCGAATCCGGCGGTGTCCTGCTGGGCAAGACGACCATGCCGGACTACGGGATGCTGACGTCCGGGCTGTCGAGTTTCCACACCGCGTCGCGGAATCCGTGGGATACCACGCGCACGCCCGGCGGTTCCAGCGCCGGTGCCGGCTCGGCGGCCGCCGCGGGTTACGGCCCGCTGCACGTCGGCACCGACATCGGCGGCTCGATCCGGCTGCCCGCCGGCTGGTGCGGCCTGGTCGGGCTGAAGTCGAGTTTCGGCCGGGTGCCGGTGGATCCGCCGTTCCTCGGCCGCGTCGCCGGGCCGATGACGCGGACCGTGGCCGACACCGCGCTGCTGATGAGCGTTCTGTCCGGTGTGGACGGTCGCGACCACCTTTCGCTGCCGCCCTCGTCGCTCGCTTGGACTTCGTTGTCGGGCGAGGTCAAGGGCCTGCGGATCGGGCTGCACCTCGACCCGGGTGTCGGTCTTCCGGTGCTGCCGGAGACGATCGCCGCCGTCACCGAAGCCGCACGCGTCTTCGAGGCCGCGGGTGCCGTCGTCGAGCCGGTTTCGCCGTTCCTGCGCCGAGAAATGCTCGACGGCCTCGACACTTTCTGGCGCGTCCGTGCCTGGTCGGACATGTCGGCCCTGCCCGAAGAGCGCCGCGCGAAGGTCCTGCCGTACATCGCCGACTGGGCCGCCGGCGGCGCCGACGTCAGCGGTGTCGACGCCTACCGCGGTTTCGCGCAGATCGACGCCATCGCCGTCGCGACCCTGCGCGCGACCGAACGTTTCGACGTCGTCCTGTCACCGACCTGCCCGGTCTCGGCCCCGCCCGCCGAATGGCCCTCGCCGACCAACGACCCGCGCCGCCCGTTCGAGCACATCGCGTTCACCGTGCCGTACAACATGTCCGGCCAGCCCGCTGTCTCGATCAACTGCGGCTACACGAGCGACGACCAGCCCATCGGTCTCCAGATCAGCGGCCGCCGCTTCGCCGACCTCGACGTCCTTCGCGCCGCTGCCGCCTACGAATCCCTTCGCCCCACTCCGCGCCCCTGGCCCTGACCCGCATTTAGTCCTCTGAATGCGGTCCTTGCACGCGCAACTACCGCATTCAGAGGACTGAACGCGTCAGCCGCCGATCGCCTCGGCCAGCGCCAGGATCCGCCGCGCGTTGTCCACGTGCAGGTTCTCGATCATCCGCCCGTCCACGGTCACGACGCCCTGCCCGGCCGCCTGTGCTTCCTCGAACGCCGCGATGATCTTGCGCGAGCGGGTGATCTCCTCCTCGGACGGCGCGAAGATCCGGTTGCACGGCTCCAGCTGCGCCGGGTGGATCAGCGTCTTGCCGTCGAAGCCGAACTGCCGTCCCTGCACACATTCCGCCTCGAAGCCTTCGAGGTCCTTCACGTCGTTGTAGACGCCGTCGAGGATCGCCTTGCCGGTCGCCCGCGCGGCCAGCAGCGCGAGCGAAAGCCCGCCCAGCAGGGGCGCGCGGCCGGGGACGAACTCGGCGTGCAGCTCCTTCGCCAGGTCGTTCGTGCCCATGACCAGCACGGTGAGCCGTTCGGACGCCGCCGCGATCTCCTCGGCGTGCAGCATCGCGACCGGCGTCTCCACCATCGCCCAGATCTTCGTGTGATCCGGCGCGCCGCCGAGCTCCAGCGCGCGCTCGATGTTGTGCACTTCGGCGGCGGAGTCGACCTTCGGCACCACGATGGCGTCCGGGCCGGCCTGCGCGGCGGCACGGAGGTCGGCGTCGTGCCATTCGGTGTCGAGGCCGTTGACGCGGATGGTCACCTCGCGCGAGCCGTACTCCTTCGACGACGCGGCCGCGCAAACGCGTTCACGTGCGGCTTCCTTCGCGTCGGGCGCGACGGCGTCTTCGAGGTCGAGGATCAGCCCGTCCGCGTCCAGCGACTTGGCCTTTTCGAGCGCTCTTTCGTTCGCGCCGGGCATGTAGAGGACGGATCGCCGGGGGTTCATTCGGAAGCCTCCTTGGTTGCCGCGTCGTAGGCGGCGGCGAGTTCAGGATCGTCGGCGGCGAGGGCGTCCGCGAGTTCGGCGACCACCCGGCACTGCTTCACCGAGGCGTCGTCCTGCATCTTCCCGTCGATCATCACCGCACCGGTGCCGTCACCCATCGCGGCGATCACGCGCCGCGCCCAGGCGACGTCCTCGGGCGAGGGCGAGAACACCTTCTTGGCGATGTCGATCTGCACCGGGTGCAGGCTCCAGGCGCCCACGCAGCCGAGCAGGAACGCGTTGCGGAACTGGTCTTCGCAGGCCACGACGTCGCGGATGTCGCCGAACGGCCCGTAGTACGGCAGGATCCCGTTCGCCGCGCAGGCGTCGACCATCCGCGCGACGGTGTAGTGCCACAGATCCTGCTGATACGTCGTGCGCCCCTCGTTCAGGTCTTCGCCGGTGGGGTCCGTGCGCACCAGGTAACCGGGGTGCCCGCCACCCACCCGGGTGGTCTTCATCCGGCGGCTCGCGGCGAGGTCGGCCGGGCCGAGCGAGATACCCTGCATCCGGGGGCTCGCGCCCGCGATCTCCTCGACGTTCGCGACGCCGCTGGCGGTCTCCAGGATCGCGTGCACCAGCAGCGGTTTCGTCAGGCCTGCCCGTGCCTCGAGCTGCGCGAGCAGCCGGTCGACGTAGTGGATGTCCTGCGCGCCTTCGACCTTCGGCACCATGATCACGTCGAGTTTGTCGCCGATCTCGGTGACCAGCGTGATCAGGTCGTCGAGCACCCACGGCGAGTCGAGGCTGTTGACGCGGGTCCACAGCTGCGTCTTGCCGAAGTCGGTCGACTTCGCGATGGAGACCAGTCCGTTCCGCGCGGCCTCCTTGCGGTCGGCGCGCACGGCGTCTTCGAGGTTCCCGAGCAGGACGTCGACCTTCTTGGCGATATCCGGGACCTTGGCGGCCATCTTCTCGTTGCTGGGATCGAAGAAGTGGATCATCCGCGAAGGAGGCACGGGGATCTGGCGGAGCGGTTCCGGCGCCCCCACCGCGAGCGGGGCGAAGAAATCCTTCGGCGAACGCATCGTTCCTCCATCGCAACGGGCCAAGTGACCGACGAGTAACCCTAAACCCGGAAGGCGGGGAACCGCTGCGGCGCAGCTCACCTCCAAGGGGACACGATCGGGAATCGCGGAGGAATCTGTGGACGACTGGGCCTTGCCGGGTTTCACCGAGATGGGGTCGCTGGGCGAAGGGGGATTCGGCCGGGTCGTGCTGGCTCGCCACGACGAATCCGCGCAGGTCGTGGCCATCAAATACCTGTACGCACGGTTCGCGGCAGACCCGCGGCGGCTGGCCGAATTCCGCCACGAGGCGCAGATCCTGAGCCGCGTTTCGGGGCCCCACATCGCCCGGCTGCACCAGTTCGCCGAGACCCCGCAAGGGGCCGCGATCATCATGGAAGCCGTTCACGGAATCTCCCTGAAAGAGATCCTCGGCCGCCAGGAGAAGCTCGAACCCGAAGCCGCGCTGGCCATCCTCAAGGGCTCGCTGCTCGGTCTCGCCGGCGCGCACGCCGCGGGCACCGTCCACCGCGACTACAAACCGGCCAACGTCCTGGTCACCCGGGAGGGGCAGAGCAAGCTCGTCGACTTCGGCATCGCCGTGCTCGCCGGGCAGACCGGGGTCGCCGCGGGCACACCCGCGTACATGGCGCCCGAGCAGTGGGCGGGTGGCATCGCCACCCCCGCGACCGACGTCTACGCCGCGACCTGCGTGTTCTTCCAGTGCGTCGCCGGACACCGGCCGTACGAGGCCGAACAGACCGAAGTGCTGCGCACGCTGCACGAATACGCCCCGATCCCGTTCGGCGAGGTCCCCGAACCGGTCCGCGACCTCATCGCGCGCGGCATGGCGAAGGACGCCGCCCATCGGCCGTCGGGCGCGGCCGAGTTCGTCACCGAACTGGAGGCGTCCGCCAGGAAGGCGTACGGCGAGGACTGGGAGCGCAACGGCTGGCACTGGCTCGCCAAAGGCGCCGGTGTCCTGGTCGCCCTGTCCCCGTTGGCCCTGCTCGGTGCCGGGACGGCCGCGGCACCGGTCATCGCGGGTGGCGGGGTCGCGGCCACCACCGGTGGCGGGATCGCGCTCGGTCTCAAGGTGACGGCCGCGGTCGCCGCCGTCACCGCGGCCGCCGTCGGCACGGTCGTCGTGGTCAACGCCGGCGGTGACGAAGCGCCGCCTCAGACGACGACCGTCGCCGCGATGAAGGTCGACCTCCTCACCCGCACCGAAAAGCTCGACGGCTTCGACTACAACGGCAAGTACGTCCGGATCAGCGGGCTGAAGGACAAGGCCGCCGAAGAACGGGTCAACAAGGCGCTGATGGCGCCGATCGACGGGTGGCTCGCGGGCTTCTGGCCGGACAGCTACCCGCCCCAGCGGGAACCCGACGGCGACATCCCGCATATGAAGACCGAAGCCGAGATCCTGCGCCAGGACGACAAGCTGCTCTCGGTCGTCTACAAACGCTCGATCGACTCCGTCCAGTTCGGCAACCACGGCGGGTTCAGCATCCGTCCCATCGTCATCGACCTGACGAAGGGCGAGCCGATCCCCACCGCGCGGCTCTTCGACAACGTCGACGGCACCGCCGACCGGATGCTCATGCTCGAAGACATGCTCTTCGACGCCGCCAGGCCGGGTGACTGCCTCGCCGACGCGCCGAGCTCGCCCGAGCACCTGCCGGCCCGCGCGATGTCGGATCCGTGGTCCGTCACCGGCGACACCGTGCTGCAAGCGGCACCGACCGCGAACGGGATGACGTTCTACGTCTACGGATCCGTGCTCGGCTACCCCCGTGTCTGCGACCCGACCCAGGTCACCGTCGAATTCCGCCACCTCCTCCACCTGCTGAGCCCGGGGGTCGTGAACCTGCTCGGCGGCACGCAGGGGCAACGCACCAAAGTGGACGACGTCGGCGCCTTCACCATCACCACCCCGGAAAAGTGGTCGCTGCTCTCCGGCGTCCCCATCGAGCGCTACCTGGTGACCGCCGACCAGTGCGCGGGAGGCGGGACGCAGCCGTTCCACTGCGCGGGCGTCGTCTTCAGCGACAACTCGCGGGCCGACCCGGCCACGCGGGCGTATGAACCGGGCAAGCCGTACAACCGCTCGACCGGCCCGCGTCCGTGCCATTCCATCGGCGCACCCGGTGAGACCCAGGGAGCACCTACCCTCCAGATGAAGGAACTTCGCCCGGTCGGGACGAAGCGGGCCGCCTACGAAGAGTGGCGGCTCACGTGTTCTGGCGGCGGCACGGTCACCCAGCGGGTCTGGTTCCTGCCGAAAACGCAGCTCGTGATCGTCGACGAATGGAACACTCCAGGCCTCGACAAGATTCTGGAAGAGGCGCAGTGGAACTGACTGACGAGTGGAGACTGCCCGGCTTCACCGAGCTGGAGCAGCTGGGCACGGGCACCTTCGGCCGCGTGGTGCTCGCACGCCAGGACACCACGGGCCACCTCGTCGCGATCAAGTACCTCTTCTCTAGCTTCGCCGCGGACCCCGCGCATCTCGCCGCGTTCCGGCAGGAAGCCCTGGCGCTGCACCGGGTGTCGAGCCCACACGTCGTGAAACTGCACGAGTTCTTCGAGACGCCGCAGGGCGCCGCGATCGTCATGGAGGCGATCAACGGCGTCTCCCTGCGTTCGGTGCTCCAGGCCGAAGGCGCTCTCGAACCCGAGGCCGCCCTCGCGGTTCTGAAGGGTTCGCTGCTCGGCCTGGCCGCGGCGCATTCCGCCCACGTCGTCCACCGGGACTACAAACCGGCCAACGTCCTCGTCGCCGACACCGGCGAGAGCAAGCTGGTCGACTTCGGCACGGCCGTCCTGGCGGGGGAACGCGGCCCGTCCGTTGGCACGCCCGCGTACATGGCTCCCGAGCAGTGGTCGGGCGGACAGGCCACGCCCGCGACCGACGTCTACGCCGCGACCTGCGTGTTCTTCCAGTGCGTCGCCGGGCACCGGCCCTACCAGGCCGAAGACACCGAAGTGCTCCGCACGCTGCATGAACACGCGCCCATCCCGTTCGGCGAAGTCCCCCAGCCGGTGCACGAGATCGTCGCGCTGGGAATGGCGAAGGACCCGTCGAAACGACCGGTCGACGCGCTCATGTTCGTCAGTGAACTGGAACGCGTCGCCCGCGCGGGCTACGGCGACGAATGGGAGCGCAAGGGCTGGTCACGGCTGGCGAAGGCGGCGGGTGTGCTCGCCGCGGCGACCCCGTTGGTCCTGCTCGGTGCCGGTACGGCGGCCGCGCCCGGGGTCGCCGCCGCCGGGACGGGCGCGGCGGCCGCGTCCACCGGCGGGATCGCGGCAGGACTGAAGATCGCCATCGGTGTCGTCGCGGCGACGGCCGCCGTGGTCGGCTCGGTGGTCGTCTTCTCCGACGCGAGCACGCCGCCGCCGTCTCCGCCGACCACGCAGCAGGCCGTCGCGCTCAAGGTCGCCATGAAGACCCGGACCGGGACCGTGCCCGGGACGAACATCGCGTACAGCGGGGATCACCCCGAGGTGACCGGGTCCACCGATCAGGCCGGGCTGAAGCGCGTCAACGACGCACTGACGGCGCCGATCGACGACTGGAACCGCAAGACCGGCCCGGGCGCCGCCAAGCTGGAGCCGGAACGCGGCCCGTACAAGCTCCTCACGAAGGCCGACGTGCGCTCGCGGAACGAGCGGTACCTCTCGGTGCGCTACACGCACGATCTCGCGAACAAACCGCATTCGACCTGGGGAAATGGTCGTGCCGCGGTGACCATCGACCTGAAGGAGGGCAAGGCGCTCACTCCCGCCGAGCTGTTCGCCCCCGGAAAGTTCAGCGACGACGGCCTGCGGACCCTCGCCGAACTGCTCTGGCCCGACAAGCAGCAGTGCGGTGCGGTCAGCAGCACCTTCCCGTACCAGCCCCTCAATACGGCCGACCTCGCCGAAGAGCCGAAGGTGTGGCTCGCGTTCACCCCGGCGGTCGTCGAGGTGACCGTCGACCTCAACTTGCTCGGCTTCGCCACCGCCTGCGGAGTCCAGGACTACACGCTGCCGTACGACAAGCTGAGCGGTCTCCTGAACCCGGAGCTCGTCGAGGGCGTGACCGGCGGAAAACCGCTGAAGGGAACTTCGTCCGCCCCGCCCGCGCCGGGAGTCACCGACGTCTCGGCGGGCGCGCTGACGCTGCATCTGCCGCAGGGCTGGTCCGTGGTCTCGCAGGGGCTGGAGAAGGTGCTCGTCGATCCTGGCTGCCCGGACCCCAAGAAGTACTTCAACTGCAAGTACGTCCTGCTCACGGACAACACTCAGCAGTCGGCGGAACAGCCGCCGTACCGGCCCGGTGAGTTCTATCGGCGCAGCGCGGGCGGCCGGGCCTGCAACGCCGCCGGGCGAAAGGACCTCCGCCAAGAGGGTGACGCCGTGCGGACGGTTTCCACCACCGCACCGGTGGGCGGGACATCGGCGACCTACGAGGAGTGGACGATCCAGTGTGTTCCTCGTGGACAGACGGGTGGAAGCGGCGAGACGCAAGTGACCCAGCGGATCTGGTTCGTTGCGGACAGGCAAATCGTGGTGATGGACGAGTGGCGGACACCGGGCGTCGAAGAACTCCTCCGCACCGCGACGATCTCGTGACCTGACCTGCGAAGGTCCAAAGTGGAATGGGTATTCACTGGGCTGAATGGTCTAACGTTTTACTTCCCTTGCCGCGCCGGTGTTCGGTGGCGATCAGTCCGTGCTCGTGACCGTTCGGAGACGCCGGGTGACACCACTTACCTCTCCCTCACTCGGTTGGCGGCACGTCGGACTGAAGTCCGATGACCGCCTACCGACCGGTCACCGATGACAAGGCGCCGCCGATCGCAGCCACTCCCGTTGTCCGGCGCCGTCGCCTCCCCGCCCTGTTAGACAGATCATGTGCCGCTTCCACCGAGGTGGCACGGGATGAAGAGCCCTAGGGAAACCAGGTTCGAAGGAGGCGGAACGTGGCGGCTACACCGAACATGGAGAGCTCGACGGTCGCCGGTGGCGCGAAGCGCAGCCGGTCACTGCCGAGCCGGGTGGTGCCGCCGATCGAACTGCCCGCGAGCGTCGGGGAGCTTTCGCGCAAGGCGGCGGCCCTGCTCGGCTGGAACGGCATCGTCTTGCCGGAGACCACCGTGCTCGGCCGCAAGATCTGCGTGGTCGCCCGGCTCCGTACCGACGTGCACGCCGAGCGCATCGCGATGGGCATGGGTCCCGTCATCGATCGCGCCACCGTCGACACCTGGACATGGCCAGAGCTGGCCGCGACCGCACCCGCGCCGGCCGCCGAGATCATCGGCGTCCTCGCGGTCGCCCGGCACTGGCGCACCGCGATGGCCTCCGCGGTTCCGTTCGCACGTTACGGCGAGGCCGCGATGGTTCTCCCATCGCCTGCCGTACTGACGGAAGACTACGTCGGCAACTGCCTGCCGCGAGCCCGCGCCTACGGGCTCGGCATCGTCACCGCCGACCCCAACGCGGTGGCCGACCTCGACCTCGAGGGCCACGGTGAGCGCATGATCCTCGACGAGGACCCTGTCTCGCGCCTGGTCAACGAGATCGTCTACGACCAGCTGCTGCGCGAAACCGAGCTCCCTGCCGAAGTGGACTGAACGCACTAGGCTCGCGGGAATGCGAGTCGTCATTGCGGGTGGACACGGACAGATCGCGCTGAAGCTGGAGAAACTGCTCTCCGCACGCGGTGATCAGGCGGTGGGGATCGTGCGTAATCCCGACCATGTCGCCGACCTCGAAGCCGTCGGTGCCGAAGCGGTCGTCCTCGATCTGGAAAAGTCCGATGTGGACGCCGTCGCCAAGGTGCTCGACGGCGCCGACGCCGCCATCTTCGCGGCAGGCGCCGGGCCGGGCAGCGGCACCGCCCGCAAGGACACTGTGGACAGAGCGGCCGCCGAACTCTTCGCGGCCGCCTCCGAGCGGGCGGGCGTCCGGCGGCATATCCAGGTCGGCTCCATGGGGGCGGACAAATGGGAGACCGTGGACGTCCCGGACGATTTCCGGATCTACCTCAAGGCCAAGAAAGCGGCCGAAGACGATCTGCGCGCCCGCGATCTCGACTGGACGATCCTGCGGCCGGGACAGCTCACCAACGACGAAGGCACCGGCGAGATCCTGATCGCCGAGTCCACCGGCCGCGGACCCATTCCCCGGCAGGACGTCGCCGCGATTCTCGTCGCGCTGCTCGACGCCCCGTCGACGGCGGGCCGCGTTCTCGAAGCGATCTCGGGTGATACTGCTATCTCTCAGGCCTTTTCCGCTCTGTGAAACTCTAGTGTGTGGGCGTAATCCGTCTTTTGACTGAACGGAGTAGGTCCTTGCGCGAGGACATCGCGGTCTTCAGCGGCAGCGCACATCCCGAGCTCGCCGAAGAGATCTGCGCCCATCTCGGCGTTCCCCTGCATCCGGTGAAGGTGCAGCGATTCGCCAACGACTGTCTCGAAGTCCAGCTCGAAGCGAATTGCCGCGAGCGCGACGTCTTCCTGATCCAGCCGCTGGTGCGGCCGGTGCAGGAACATCTCGTCGAACTGCTGCTGATGCTGGACGCCGCGCGGGGCGCGTCGGCCAAGCGGATCTCCGTCGTCATGCCGCACTACTCGTACGCCCGCTCGGACAAGAAGGACGCGCCGCGGATCTCGATCGGCGGCCGTCTCGTCGCCGACCTGATGGCGACCGCCGGCGCCGACCGGGTTCTCGCGATGACGCTGCATTCGCCGCAGGTGCACGGCTTCTTCAGCGTTCCGGTCGATCACCTGCACGCGTTGCAGGAGCTGGCGAAGCACTTCCGCCAGTACGACCTCTCCGCGGCCACCGTCGTTTCGCCGGATCTCGGCAACGCCAAGGAGGCCGCGCATTTCGCCCGGCTGCTCGGAGTTCAGGTCGCCGCCGGCGCGAAGCAGCGCTTCGCCGATGACAGGGTCGAGATCAGCTCGGTGATCGGCGAGATCACCGGCCGCGACGTGATCGTCCTCGACGACGAGATCGCCAAGGGCAGCACGGTGATCGAGCTGCTCACCAAACTGCGCGAGCTGAAGCCGCGCTCGATCCGCGTCGCCTGCACGCACGGCCTTTTCTCCAGCGGCGCGCTCGAACGGATCGGCAGCCAGCCCGACGTGCTGGAGGTCGTCTGCACGAACACGGTGCCGATCCCGCCGGAGGAGCAGAGCCCGAAGCTGCGAGTCCTGTCGATCGCGCCCGCGCTGGCGGAGGCGATGCGGAGGATCCACAACGGCGAGTCGGTCAGCGCCTTGTTCGAAACGGCTTAAGCGGTGCCGAGGACCCGGTCGAGGTACGTGTTCGTGAAGACCCCGGCCGGGTCCACCTCCTTGCGGACCCGCAGGAAGTCGTCGAAGCGCGGGTACCGCGAGCGCAGGGTGGCGGCGTCGAGGTCGTGCATCTTGCCCCAGTGCGGGCGGCCGCCGACCTCGCCGACGATCGACGCGAATCCGGCGAAGTACTCGCGGTAGGGCATGCCGACGAACTGGTGGATCGCGATGTAGGCGGAGTCGCGGCCGTTCGCGGTCGAAAGCCAGATGTCGTCCGCGGCGGCGACGCGCACCTCGACCGGGAACGCGACCGGGTTCTCCAGCTTCGGGACGAACGCGCGGAGCTCGGAGAAGACGTCATGCAGCGCTTCGCGGGGGATCGCGAACTCCGACTCGACGAACCGCACGCCGCGGTGGGTCACGAAGACGCGATGCGACGTGTCGCTGTACTCGCGGGCGGAGAGGATGCTCGAGGCGAACCGGCCGAGCGGCTGCACGAGTTTCGGCACCGCGCGGCCGAGACGGCACAGGCCGCCGAACGCGATGTTCTCCGTGACCTCGTAGTCGACGAATTCCTTCAGCTTGGCAAGCGGACGGCGTTCGCTGCCCGCCGGAAGCCGGTTGTTGCGCTTGACCAGGGCGTTCTTGCCGTAGGGGAACCAGTAGAACTCGAAGTGGTCGTTCTCGTCGGCGAACCGGTCGAAACCTTCGAGGACCTGTTCGAGGGGTTCCGGCCGCTCCTGGGCGGAGAGCAGGAACGACGGTTCACACTGCAGGGTGACCGTGCTGATGACGCCGAGCGCGCCGAGCCCGACCCGCGCCGCGGCGAAGAGGTCGGCGCGTTCATCCGCCGAACACGTGACCACGGCGCCGTCGGCGAGCACGAGTTCGAGCGCGGCGATCTGGGTGGCGATCCCGCCGAGCCGCGCGCCGGTGCCGTGGGTGCCGGTGGAGATCGCGCCCGCGACGGTCTGCGCGTCGATGTCGCCGAGGTTGGTCATCGCCAGGCCCAGCGCGTCGAGTTCGGCGTTGAGCTGCTTGAGCGTGGTGCCGGAACGGACCGTGACCTGGCCTTTCGCGACGTCGGCCGACGCGATGCCCGTCCAGCCGGTCAGGTCCATGGCGTCGGAATCCGCCGCGGCGATCGCGGTGAAGGAGTGGCCGCTGCCCAGCGGGCGCAGGCGCCGTCCGTCCGCGGCGGACCGGCCGATCGCCTCGGCGATCGCGGCCGTGTCCCGCGGCCGATGTACGCGCAGCGGCGACGCCGTCGCGGTGCCGGCCCAGTTGCTCCACCGTGTCATGAGCCACCCGTTTCGTGAGCTGCTGCCCTTGAGATGTCCGAGTGCCGAAACATTAAGTGAATAGTATTCGCGTTTCAAGCCCTTCTGTCGTACCTTAGTTCGGGTGACCAGTGCGACGGTGTACGACTTGGCGACGAAGGACCTGGATCCTCCGTTCGCGGTTGTCGACTTGGATGCGTTCGACGCGAACGGCGCCGACCTGCTGCGGCGGGCAGGCGGCAAACCGATCCGCGTGGTCAGCAAGTCCGTGCGCTGCCGGTATTTGCTCGAACGGGTGCTCGCGCGGCCCGGTTTCGAAGGCCTCATGTGCTACTCGCTCGCCGAAGCCGTCTGGCATGTCGAGCAGGGGACGTCCGAGGACATCGTGGTGGCGTACCCGACCGCCGACCACGGCGCGCTCCGCCGGCTGGCGGCGAACGACCGGGCGCGGGCGGCGATCTCGATCATGGTCGACTCGCCCGAACATCTCGACCTGGTCGATGCCGCGCTGGGGCAGGGGCATCCCGAAATCCGCGTCTGCCTGGAGCTTGACGCTTCGTGGCGGCCGCTGCCAGGGGTGCACGTCGGCACCCGGCGCTCGCCGGTGTTCAGTCCGAGGCAGGCCGCGGATCTCGCGCGAACCATTTTGTCCCGCAAGGGTTTCCGGCTCGTCGGGATGATGGCGTACGAAGGTCAGATCGCCGGGCTCGGCGACGCGGCGGGTGGCGGCGTCAAGAACTCGCTCGTCGGCTGGATGCAGCGGAAGTCCATTGTGGAAATCGCGAAACGCCGCGCGGCCGCGGTCCGCGCGGTGCGGGCCTTGGCCGACCTGGAATTCGTCAACGGTGGCGGCAGCGGCAGCGTCGAATCGACCGGCGCCGAAGCGGCCGTCACCGAGATCGCGGCGGGCTCGGGCCTGATCGGGCCGACGCTCTTCGATGGCTACGCGCATTTCTCGCCGCGCCCGGCCGCGATGTTCGCGCTGCCCGTCGTCCGCCGCCCGGCACCGAAGGTTGCGACGCTCTTCTCCGGCGGCTACATCGCTTCGGGCCCCGCCGAGTCTTCGCGGCTCCCGACGCCTTACCTGCCCGAAGGCCTCTCGCTACTCGGATTCGAGGGCGCCGGCGAAGTCCAGACCCCCGTCTCCGGTGAGGCCGCCCGCCATCTGCGGCTCGGCGACCGCGTCTGGCTGCGCCACGCGAAGGCGGGCGAACTCGCCGAACGCTTCACGCACTACCACGTCGTCGTCGGCGACCGCGTCGACCGGACCGTCCCCACCTACCGAGGCGAATCCCAAAACTTCGGCTGACCCGCGCGACCCCACCCCCCACCCATCCCTGGGGGGCGCGCCCCGCACCAGCGTATCGGGAGGGGGTGTCGGGGACGGCGGTTCCGAGGGGTGAGGGGCGAGGTTGTCCACAACTGTGGGTGGGTGTGGACAGGTTATGTGGATAACCGGGTAAGGCCAGGTCAGCGGGCGTGTGCGCGTGGTTGCTGGGAGTCGTGTGACTGATGGGACGTGGGGTCCAGGCATCGGTGGACACGAATGGAGCAACGGGGATCCACTGGTGTCCTGAAGGCCTCCTTTGGGACGCTCAACGTCTCAAAGGGGGCCTTCAGGACGTTCACCGGGAGTCCATAATGGACGGAGCCGGGCCGGGCTGAACCCCCGGCGAAGCCCAGCAGCGAGCCCCAGCGGAAGTAACCCTCAGGACTCGCCGAACTTGCTCGCCAGGTACCCCTTCACCACGGACTTCGCCTCCGCCACGATCCGCTCTTCCCCTCGCGGGTCCCGCCGGAAGGCCAGCTTCAGCAAGGCGTCGGCCGTCTCGTTCGCGATCGTCAGCGCGAACCGGATGTCGTCCGGCGGCGACTGGATCCGCGCCGAAAGCACGTCGGTGAGCGCGTCGACGATGACGGCGTTGTTGTCGCGGGTCTCGTCGAGGAGCTGCCGGTCCACGACGTCACCGAAGTGGACCTTCGAGAAGCCGGGAACCTCGCGGTGCATCGCGAGATAGATGTCGAGGATCGAATCCACGACGTCCCACCAGTGTTCGGGCGCGAGCTCGTTCAGGGTTTCCGACACCGAGGCGACGAACCGTTCGAGGTTCCGCTGCGTCAGCGCCTGCACCACGGCCCGCTTGTCGGGGAAGAACTGGTACAGCGAACCGACGGCCACGCCGGCGCGCTTCGCGATCAGCGTGGTCGTCAACGCGTCGTAACCGAGTTCGTCGATCAGCTGGGCGCTGGCGTCGAGCATCTGCTCCACCCGC
Organism: Amycolatopsis sp. NPDC043885; assembly: GCF_056435685.1. Taxonomy (NCBI): domain Bacteria; kingdom Bacillati; phylum Actinomycetota; class Actinomycetes; order Pseudonocardiales; family Pseudonocardiaceae; genus Amycolatopsis; species Amycolatopsis sp. NPDC043885. Next base: position 1,146,913 of record NZ_JBWKEA010000001.1, on the reverse strand, counting down.
TTGGCGCTGCGCTGCTGGACGGGCTGCCGCCGGAGCGGAGTGGTCTCCGCTTGCGGTTTCGCGGCCTGGATGTCGGACACTCGGGCTCCTCCTTTGCTGATCTGCGACTTTATCGTGCCGACAGGGTTCCCCCCGGTCGAGTGAAGGCATAGTATCTGAGAACTTTTCATGTTCGGCCGAGTCTGAAGAGGAAAGGTGTGCCGCCGGTGGAGAATCCGACCTTCCCGTCCGAATTCCTGTGGGGTGTTTCGACCTCCGCCTTCCAGATCGAGGGGGCGACCGGGGAAGGCGGCCGAGGGCAGTCCATTTGGGACACTTTCACCGAAACGGAGGGAAAGATCGCGCGGGCTGAGCACGCCAAAGTAGCCGCCGATCACTTCCACCGCTACTCCGAGGACATCGCGCTGATGGCCGAACTCGGCGTCGGCGCCTACCGGATGTCCTTCGCCTGGCCCAGGATCCAGCCCGGCGGCGAAGGCAAGCCCCACGCCGAAGGCCTTGCCTTCTATGACAAATTGCTCGACGAAGTCTGTGCCGCCGGCATCGCGCCGACCGGGACGCTGTTCCACTGGGACCTCCCGCAGGCGCTCGAGGACAAGGGCGGCTGGCTTTCCCGTGATACCGCCGAACGCTTCGGGGAGTACGCCGCCATCGTGGGCGAACGGTTCTCCGATCGGGTGAAAATGTGGATCCCGCTCAACGAGCCCATGGTCATGTCGATCTTCGGTTACGCGATCGGCGAGTACGCCCCCGGCAAGACGCTCCTGCTCGACGCCTTGCCCACCGCGCACTACCAGAATCTCGCGCACGGTCTCGCCGTCCAGGCGCTCCGCGCCGCCGGTGCCCGCAGCGTCGGCACGGCCAACAATCATTCGCCGATCTGGCCCGCCTCCGATTCGCCGGAGGACAAGGCCGCGGGCGAATGGATCGACGCCCTCATCAATCGCACATACGCGGATCCGGTGCTCCTCGGCCGATATCCCGAACAAGTCGTCGAACATCTCCCAGCGGGCTTCGCCGATGATCTGCCCACCATCGCACAGCCGCTCGACTTCTACGGGGTGAACTACTACGAGCCGCAGGGCGTCGCCGCGCCCGGCGAAGGCAACCCTCTTCCCTTCGAGCTTCGCGCGATCGAGGGATATCCCATGACCACCAACGATTCCCCGATCGTCCCGCATGGGCTGCGCGATCTTCTCGTCGGCTTCCACGACCGCTACCGCGAGCACCTCCCGCCCGTCTACATCACCGAAAACGGGTGCAGTTTCGACGACGTCGTCGCCGAAGACGGGCACGTCCACGACCAGGAGCGCATCGACTTCCTCGACAGCCACCTCGTCGCGGTGCGCGAGGCGATGGACGCCGGTGTCGACATCCGCGGGTACTTCGTCTGGTCGCTGATGGACAACTTCGAATGGTCGAAGGGCTACCAGCCGCGCTTCGGGCTGGTGCACATCGACTACGAGACGCAGAAGCGCACGCCGAAGGACTCCTTCGGCTGGTACCGGGATCTGATCCGCCATGAGTGAGGTCCGGGAGCTGCCCGAGGCGCTCGCGGAACCGGTCACCAGGGTCCGCGCGGGCTGGATGAGCCTGCTGTTCTTCGCGAACATCGCGCTCTGGCTCGGCGTTTACGCGCCCATCCAGGTCCTCCTGCCGAAGCAGGCCGAGCTTCTGGACGCCGCCAACAAAGAAGCGGTGTTCAGCCTGGTCACCGGAATCGGCGCGGTCGTCGCGCTGATCGCCAACCCGGCCATCGGCCTGCTGTCGGACCGCACCTGCTCCGCCCGCGGCCGCCGTCATCCGTGGACGGCGGCCGGTGCGGCGGTCGCCGCGGCCGGTCTGCTCGTCCTCGCGTTCGCGCCGAACGTCGCGGTCATGGTGCTCGGCTGGTGCCTGGTCCAGGCTGGGCTGAACGGGATGCTCGCGATGCTGGTCTCGGCCATCGCGGACCGCGTGCCCGTGCCCCAGCGTGCGCAGGTCGGCGGGCTCGTCGGCATCGCGCAGATGCTCGGGACCGTGCTCGGCGCGGTGGTGGTCGTGGTGATGCTCGACCTCGCCGGTCTCCCGCTGGGATACGCGGTGTGCGCGGCCATCGTGCTGGCGGGCGCGGCGGCGTTCGTCCTGCGCACGCCGGACGCGCGGCTGCCGGTCGCGTTCCGCCCGTCCGTCCGGACCCGGGACGTGCTGGCGAACCTGTGGATCTCCCCGCGCGGGCATCCGGACTTCGCCTGGGCGTGGGCCTGCCACTTCATGATCAACCTCGGCAACGCGTTCGGGACGCTGTACCTGCTGTTCTTCCTCAAGGACGCGGTGCACTACGAGGATCCGGACACCGGCCTGTTGATCATGATGGGTCTCTACGGTGCCGCGCTCGTCGTCGGCGCGCTCGTCGCCGGGCATTTCTCCGACAAGTCGGGACGGCGCAAGCCGTACGTCCTCGCGGCCTCGGCGGTGATGGCGGTCGCGGGGTCGCTGCTCGTCGTCTGGCAGAACTGGACGGCCGCGCTCGCGGCGTCACCGTTGCTGGGTGTCGGTTTCGGCGCGTACATGGCCGTCGCGCTGGCGATGCTCACCCAGGTGCTGCCCGCCGCGCAGGACCGGGCGAAGGATCTCGGGGTCATCAACATCGCGAACTCGCTGCCGCAGGTGGTCGCGCCGATGCTGACCGCGCCGATCCTGGCCTACCTGGGCGGATACTCGAGTCTCTTCGCGGCTTCGGCGCTGTCCACGGTCATCGCCGCGGTGCTGGTCACGCGGGTGAAGGGCGTCCGCTAGAACGTTGGAGACCGCGGACCGGTGCCGGTCGGGGGAGGGGAGTGCAACGGCACCGGCCCGCGGGGTTCGGGGGATGACAGCGCGCTCCGGGGCAGGTATCGCGCTGCGTTTGTGATCATCAACCTAGCGGCCGATTACTGCCTTCGCTAGGTGTTCTGCCGATAATTTTCGATTAATCGCGGTGGGGACCGGAGTGATTACCGAGAGCGGCTCGTCGCGTTCGGGGGTACGCGCGAACCACTGCCGGCGGAGGCGAGATCGTGGCGTGGTTGCCGAGGGGGCGCTCGGACCGCCGTTCACTCGCCCGGCTTCAAGCTGTGTTTTCTCAAGATGAGTCAGGCTGCGGCATTCTTCTAAGCGTGCACGCCGCCGATGGCGGCACGACGCGGGTTGACCAGCGCGTGCCTGCCGGTCGTTTCAGCCGCGCTGACCCTGCTCTGCCCCGGGACACGGCGGCGGCTTTCGCGCCGGTGGTCCTGGGTGGCCGCGGTCTGCTGGGGGGCGAGGCCACCGGCGACCAGGTGCTCGTGCGCGACCTGCCATACCGAGCAGGGGGCCTTGCACTTGTGCCAGCGGGTCGAGCAGGTGGGGCAGTCCCCGCGCTCGTCGGGCTCGTGCGCCTGGAGCATCGCACGCCAGCCTTCGGTCAGGCGGGGGAGCTCCGAGCGGGCGACCGAGACGAGCGACTGCGCGTCGGCCCTGGTCGCGAGATCGGAGAGCATGTCGAGGCGTTCCCAAACGGCGTTGCGGAGAACTTGCCCTAGGACCTGATCCACGGAGAACTCACCGTTACCTTTCCGCCATCTTGGCGGCTTCGTTGAGCGCTGCCCTGAGCTGGCCGAGCTGGCCGGACGTCAGGCGCGCGGTCTCTCCTGGCGGCGAGACGAGAACCACCTGGTTGTCTTCGACGAACACGGTGACGGCGCGTTCACGGCTGATGAGATCGCCGCACTGCACCCGCCAGACCAGCTGTCCGCCTTCGTAACGGCGCACACTCGCGGTACGAGGGTCGACCGGGGCGGAAGGGGAGACCGGACGGTTGGCGACCGTCTGCTGACCGACGGGGCCGGCCGCACGCAGGTGGCGCGTGGCCATACCGGGCCGTCCCGCGGTGATGGAGCCTGTTGCGATCGAGTCCACGAACTCCACTGGCTCTTCTCCGCTCTCTCGTTCCACGTCGTCTTCGTATCCGCGTGTCCGCACCCTTGCGGGGGTTCGGAGACTTGGTAGCTCTCCGTGATGGCTGCCGGTGGCCGGTCGGTCACGGAGATCTGACAACTACAGTGATGTGAAACCGAGTGCGATAGAAGGTCGAACCGCCGTCATAGCGGTGACCGGACGAGGTTTCACGGTAAGCGGTCAAACGACTTCTGCCGGGCCGATCACGACGGGCGATCCGGTGTTTCGCACGGTTGAATAGGTGTGCCTACGCTGTTTCTCGACCCCAACGGAACTGTGAGGGGGCGCAATGGACGCCAGTATCGGTGGCGGCGCTGTCGCCGGCTCGGACGCTGTAAGCGGTTCGAGCCGCCAGAGTCACCCCGTGCCGCCGGATGCCTGGGAGCAGCCGGAGATGCGAGCCGCACTGGCCACACGGGAGATCTCCTCCGTGTACCGGTTGTTGCGCAAGCACGGTGTGTCGCAGCGTCAGATCGCCGCGATGACCGGCCAGTCGCAGTCCGAGGTGTCCGAGATCCTCAAGGGTCGCCAGGTGATGGCGTACGACGTGCTCACCCGCATCGCTGACGGCCTTGGTGTCCCCAGGGGATACATGGGTCTCGCCTATGACGAGGCGACAGCGATAAAGGTCGTCGGTGCTGCCGACGGCAAGCAGGCGGAGGAGGACGAGTCCGTGAAGCGACGGAGGTTCCTCGCGCACGCCGCCCAGGTCACGATGGGTGCGGCGGTGTTCGGTCCGGAATCGGGTACGTGGTCGGCGGGGCCCGCCAAGACGCCCGCCCCCGGGCGGATCGGCATGACCGACGTCCGCCAGGTGGAAGCCGCCACCAGAGCGCTCCGGTCCCTCGACTACCAGTACGGCGGCGGTTTCTGCCGTGACGCCGTGGTCGCCCAGCTGTCCTGGGGACAGCAGATGCTCGAGTCCACCGGCACCGAGATGGTCAAGAGCAGGCTGTACGTCGCCCTCGCCGACCTGCACAGCCTGGCCGGGTGGACCTCCTTCGACACCGGGCTCATGGATTCCGCGCGCGGCCATTTCGCGAACGCGCTGGACCTGGCCAAACAAGGCGACAGTCACCCGCTGGTGGCCAACGTGCTGTACCGGATGGGCCGGGTCTACCTGCACAACGACGCTCCCAACGACGCGCTGAAACTGTTCCAGCTCGGCCAGATCGCCGCCCAGGAATCGGGCTCCGAGCTGGCGGTCGCCGTGCTCTGCGCCAACGAGGCGTGGGCCTACGCGATGATGGGCAACGAGGAGCAGGCCACGAAGCTGCTCGGCCGGAGCAAGGACGAGTTCGCCCGCGCCGATCTGGCCGAGGCCGAGTCCTGGGTCAAGTTCTTCACCGAGACCGACGTCTACGCCATGATCGGCACCGTGCACACCGTGCTCGCCGAGAAGAACGCCGAGCACACCAAGTACGCGATCCCGGCACTGACCAAGGCCGTCGAGGCCTACACCGACGACATGGCCCGCAGCAAGACGTTCATGCTCAGCGCCTTGGCGACGAACCACCTGCTCGAAGGCGACCTCGACCACGGTGCGAAGGTGGGTTCGAAGGCCATCGACTGCGCCGAGGGCATCAAATCGGAGCGGGTGAAGGACCGGATGCGACCTCTGCAGGTCGAGGCGGAACGCCGCCGGAACAACGCCGACGCCCGTGACCTCGCCGACCGCCTCAACTCGTTCTACGCCGCCTGAGCCGATCGGCCCGGGCGGCCGGTTCACGCCCGCCATCCTGCGCGACGCCCTCGGGCGGACGTGCGATCTGCTGGGTGTGGACCCCGAAGGCGCCCGCCTGCTGAGGTTCACCAACAACGCCGTCTACGAGCTGGCGAGCGCGCCGTTCGTCGTCCGGATCGTCGGCTCCACCCGGCTGCGGCATCGCGTCGGCACAGTCGTGCGGGTCGCGCGGCACTTCGAACGGCACGACGTGCCCGCCATCCGCCTCGTTCCCGGCCTCGACCAGCCACTGCCGGTCGGCGGACATCTCGTGACGGTCTGGTGGAAGGTGCCGGGGACAGGCCGGAAGGCGAAGGCGGCCGACCTCGCCGCGCTCCTGCGCCGGGTCCACGCGCTCGAACCGCCGGAGGGGCTCGCCGAATGGGCGCCGGTCGCCGCGGTCCGTGCCCGGGTTTCGGACGCGGAGGAACTGGACGACGGCGACCGGCGGTTCCTGCTCGAACGCTGTGCCGAGCTCGAAGCCGCGCTCGCGAACCTCGACTTCCCCCTGCCCCGAGGCCTCGTCCACGGGGACGCGCACACCGGGAACGTGATCCCGGGGCCGGACGGGCCGGTGCTGTGCGATTTCGATTCGTCCTGTGTCGGGCCGCCGGAATGGGATCTGACGCCGCTCGCCGTCGGCCGTGAACGGTTCGGTGATCCACCCGCCCGCTATCGCGTGTTCGCGCAGCGATACGGATTCGACGTGACCACTTGGTCCGGCTTCTCGGTACTGCGCGCCATCCGCGAACTCAAGCTCACGACGAGTGTTCTCCCGATTCTCCGCAGTCATCCCAGCGTGCGGGATGAACTGCGGAAACGGTTGAACGATCTCCGGAACGGGCGCACCGGGGCACGCTGGAACCGGTATCGGTGACTCACCCGGGAAAGGCGTCTGCACGTGCATTCGCCGACGACGAATGACCGTTCGTCGCTTGTCCGAATTCGCCGATCAATCGGTGACGAATTCGCCCCGGCTAATCACTTCTCCGGACCCAATGCTCCCCCGAATGTGCAACTTGCAACTACGCTGCGTCATTCGGCGCGGCGAGCTCACCCGGTCGCCGGGTACCGATTGGGGCCACCGGGTCAGAGCTGCTCCAGTCGCGTGCGCAGAGCGTCAGCCTCCGGGCGGCCGAGGCCGACGAGGATGGGCAACGCCCGGTCGTAGAACCGCCTCGCCTCCTCGGGGTTCCCTTCCGCCTCGGCGACCTCGCCGAAGGCGGACAGCGCCCTGGCGACCTCGAACCGCGACCCGCTGGCCTCCATGGTGGCGAGCGACGCTTCGAGTTCGGTCCGCGCGGCGGCGAGATCCCCGGCCGCGGTGAGGGCGCGGCCGAGGTCGGTCCGGGCGCGGGCCACGTTGTAGGGGTCGGCGGCCAGTGCCTCGCGAGCGCGGGTGAGATGCTCGATCGCGGGATCCGGCCGACCGGCCTTGAGCTGGGTCGAACCGAGGTTGATCAGCGCGAGCCCGACGTCGTGCGTCCGGTTCTGGCGTTCGCTCAGCCGGTGGTCTTCGGTGAACCACCGCACCGCGTCTTCGAGCCTGCCCTGCGCCAGCGCGACCAGGCCGAGCCCTTCCACCGACCGGATCTCGACGACCTCGTTCCCGGCCTTCCGCGCGGCTTCGCGGCCCGCCTCGTAATGCGCGACGGCTTCGTCGTACCGGCCGGTGCCGCGGCAGGCGGCTCCACTGCGGTTGTGCATCAGGGCCTCGGCGGAGGCGTTGCCCCACGCCCGCGCGCACCGCACGCCTGCCTGGCTCACCTTGAGGAAGTCCGGATAGTGCTTGCGCAGCAGGAAGAGCGGCCACATCGCGGCGGCGAGCTGCCAGCCGAGTTCCGGCAGCTGCCACGTTTCGGCGGTCTCGACGGCGGCGATGAGGTTCTCGCGTTCCCGTTCGAGCCAGGCGAGTTCCTCGTCGGCGGACTCGAACGAGACCGGCGTCGGCGGCCGGTATTCGTACCGGTACGGGATCGGGTCCTGGTCGGGGACCGTCATCGCGGTGGTCTTGGACGCAGTGTGCAGGTACCACTCGAGTATGCGGCGCACCGCGATGTCGCGGTCGTACTCGTTGCCCGCCGTCTTCTCCTTGGCGTGCAGCCGCGCGAGGTCGTGGAAGGTGTACCGGTCGTCGCCGCGGTCGATCAGCAGGCCGACGTCGACGAGCTGGTCCAGCAGGTCTTCGGCGACCTCCTCGCGGACGGCGATCGACGCCGCGGCCACGCCGACGCCGAAGTCGGGTCCGGGATGCAGGCCGAGCGCCGCGTACAGCGCGGCCGCGTCCGAGGGGAGTTCGTCGTAGGAGAGGTTGAAGCTGGCTTCCACCGATTGCGCCTCTTTCGTCGAGAGCGTGGCCAGTCGACGATATTCCTTTCCCAGCTCGGTGGCGATCTTCTCCAGCGACATCTTCGGCCGCCCCGCGAGCTTGGCGCTGACCGTGGTGAGGGCGATCGGCAGGCCGCCGCACAGGTCGGCGATGGCCCGCGCCTGCGCGGCTTCGGCGCCGACCCGCTCCGCGCCGACCGCGCGGCCCAGCAGTTCGGCGCTGTGCGCGGAACCGAAGGGGGCCAGCTCGACCAGACGCGCGCGATGTTCGGTCTGGAGCCTGCCCAGACGGCGCCTCGACGTCACGATCACGAGGCTTTCGCCGCCGGCGGGCAGCAGCGGCAGCACCTGTTCGGTCGAACCCGCGTTGTCGAGCAGCACGAGCAACGGTCGTTCGGCGGTCGTCGTGCGGTAGAGGGCGGAGAGCTCCTCGACGTCCGCGGGCAGCCCTTCCGGCGGAACACCCAAAGCGCGGAGGAACCGGCCGAGCGCTTCGCTCGCGGAGAGCGGGCCGTTGGCGCTGAAGCCGCCGAGATCCGCCCAGAGGTGCCCGTCCGGGAACCGGTCGCCGAGGTGCCGGGCCCACGCGGTGGCCAGCGCCGTCTTCCCGATCCCGCCCTGGCCGCTGATCAGGTGCACCGCCGGCCCGTCGGTGTCGTCCTGGGACAGGAGTTCTTCGAGCAGCGCGAGCTCGGCCGTGCGGTTGGTGAAATGCGCGGGCGCGGGCGGGAGCTGACGCGGCCCCGAACTCACCTGCCTGGTGAGTTTCACCGCCGATCGCTGGCGCGGTACCTGTGGCGTGCTGACTTCACTTTCACCCGGCAACGGGCCGCCCATCTACATCCCCTCTTCGGGTTAACCCAGCGAACGCGTAGAGCATCCCGGCGTAGGTCCGACGAGAACAGCGAAATCGGTCAAATGCGGCCGGATGGAGCAAGGCGTGTAACAGCTCGCGAAAAGTCGCGCGGGTGATGTCGAGATCGGTCCGGCGGCTTCGTCCCCGGGGCGGACGCGGCCGGAGTGGCCGCGCGAACCGGAGGGACGGACATGCGCAAGCTCATCGTTCAGCAGTGGGTCACCGTCGACAACATCGCCGCGGAGGAGGACGGCGGCCTGAGCTTCGTGTCGGGCGAGCCCTTCTCCGAGAAGACCGAGCCGGCGTTCAAGGCGAGCGTGATGGGGCTCGTCGATTCGGTCGACACGATGATCCTGGGAGCGAACACCTACGCGATGTCCAAGGACTACTGGCCGCACGCCCAAGAGCAGGGCGAGTACGGCGAGAAGCTCAACAACCTCACCAAGTTCGTCGCGTCGTCCAAGCTGGACGACGCCCCCTTGGGGCGGTTTCCCCGCCGCGACCGTAACGCGCGACCCCGCCGCCACCGTCCGCGAGCTCAAGGAACAGCGCGGCAAGGACCTGTGGCTGTGGGGAAGCTCGACCCTCATGAGGTCGCTGCTGGACGCGGGACTCGTCGACGAGATCCGGCTGATGGTCTGCCCGGTGACTCGCGGCAAGGGGACGCGTGTCTTCCAGGACCGGCGGGAGCTGAAGCCGATCGAGGCCACCGCGTTCGAGAACTGAGGGGTGAGGCGAATACGGCGTGATCGGACCCCGGTCGTGCAGGCTGTGTCGGCCGGCTTCACTAGGGGATGAGGTGTCCTGGGTGGCGTGGTTTCGGACCGGCCGGTGGTCCGGCCTGCTCAGAGAGTCCACAAGGGACATCCCGCGCCGCTTGAATGCCCGATTTATTCTGATATGTACAGTTCGGCTTCGGGGTCGTGAGTGGCAAAGAGGGTTAGAACGATCATCGCCACTCACGACTCCTGGGCAAAGCACTCATATCGGGCGCGCGGGGCAGACTTGGTGTCCTTTGTGGACAGTTGAGGGTCGTGGCGAACCACAGGCGAACTAGGTGGTCGGCACGACAGGGGCTCGCGTGAGGACGACGGCGAAGCCGAACGCGAGCCCCATCACGGTCAGTTCGAGCGTCGCCCACGCGGCCAGCGCCGTCCGGTTGTGCCGGACGATCTGGGGCATCAGCTTCCAGCGCGTGTACGCGCCGAGGCCCGCGATCACGCCGGTGCACAACAGCTTCAGCAGCACCAGCTGCCCGTACGGCGTGGTGAAGACGCCTTCCCAGAAGCCGAGCGACGGGTTGAGCGAGATCTCGATCAACCCGTTGAACAGCCCGGTCGCCGCGCCGAGGATCAGGCACAGCGTCGCGAGTTTGGAGAACCGCGGCAGGGCGTGCGCCAGCAGGGTCCGGTTCCCGACGAGCAGCACCGCCATCGCGCCGAGCCCGCCGGTCCAGGCGACGGCGCTCATCACGTGCAGTTCCATCGAGATCATCGTGTAGTCGTGGTAGTTCCAGTTCGACGCGTGCCCGGTGACCGGCAGCGGCAGCAGCGCGAACAGGCCGAGCCCGACGCGGACCTCGGCGGGCACCTTCTCGCCGTGTTTCAGGGCGAGGACGCCGAGTCCCGCGTGCAGCAGGGCCAGCACCGCCACGATCAGCAGCGCCTTCCCGGCGCCGACGTCGGCGATGTAGCTGCCGACGTCCGACATCGACAGCGTGCTGGAACCCGGGCGGTACTCGGCGGTCTGCAGGATCAGCGCGACGAGCGCGGTGGTCGCCCAGACCAGCGCGGCCGCGACACTCGCGGGCCGCGCGATCCGCATGATCGGCTCGGAGAGCTTCGGCCGGTCGTAGCCGACCAGCACCGAAAGCAGCGCCAGCCCGATCGTGGCGACCGCCGAGATGTCCAGCAGCACCCGCACGATCGGGATCGAGACCGAGACCACCTCGCTGACCTGCGCGACCCCGGGGACCGGGGCGGTGGCCGTCAGCGCGACACCGATCAGGGCGCCGACGATACCCGCCGTCACCACGCAGAACAGGACGGCGACGCGGGCACGCGAGGTGGTCTCGGCCTGGGTCATGAGCCGCTCTTCTCCTTGTCCGCGCCGGTGCGCAGCGCGACGGTCAGTCCGACGGCGAGCAGCACGACGGCGCCCGCGATCCACACCCAGATCGGCACCCCGGACGAGCCTTCGCCGCCGGTCGCCGGGGCCGTCTCGGCCTGGCCCGCGTTGCTGCGCGCCGCGTCGGCGCTCGCCGGGGTCCCGGTGCCCGCGGCGGTGAGCGTGAACGGCACCTCGCCGGTCACGGCGTGCCCGTCCGCGGACAGGATCCGGTAGCCGATCTTGTACTCGCCCGCCGGGCCGAGCGGCCGCAGCGGCACGGTCACGACGCTGTCGCGGACCTCGACCTGGCCTTCGGCCCACTGGCCGCCGCCCGGTCCGATGACCGCGATCTGGTTGACGTTCGCGTTCTGGACGTACTGGTCGAACGTGAGCGTGATCTTCGCGGGCCCGGCGGCGATCGAAGCGCCCTTCGCCGGGTCCGAGGAGATCAGGACGTTGTGCGCCAGGGCCGGGGTGGCGGTGGCGAGCCACGCCACCCCGGTGATCGCCAGCGCGACGATCGCTTTACGCATTTACTTGGTTCCCTCGGTGTTGCTGGTGCCGGAAGCGGCGGTGGCGCGGCGGGCGCGCAGGGTGGCACCGGCGCCGACGCCGAGGCCGAGCGCGCCGACGACCAGTCCGGCGCCGCCGAGCCAGCGGGCGGTGTTGTCGGAAGAGGACGACGCGGCGTGCGACTCCTCGGACGTGGCCTTGGTGTCGGTGCCGTGGCCGCCACCGTGTCCGTCAGCGCTCTTCTCGGCGAGCTTCACCGTCGGCGCGGGGTGCTCGGGCTCCTCACCGGAGGCCGGGGTCGGCTGGTTCCACTTGACGACCTTGCCGTTCTCGTAGGTCTGGGTGGCGGGGAACTCGATCGCGTCGACGTTGGTCGGGAACTTACCCGCGCTGATCTGGAACTCCTGGAACTCGGTCGATCCGGCGGCGATCTTGGTGCCGGGCTCCGCGGTCCAGGAGACCTTGGTGACGGCCTCGGTGATCTGCGTGCCGGAGTCGGTGGTCACCGGGGCGGGCAGCTTGGACTTGACGACCTCGGCCTTCCAGCCGGGGAGCGGCTTGGCGCGCACGGAGCTGAGCGCGTACTCGGGCTTGAGGGTGATCTCGACCTTGACCGTCCCGGCGTCCTTCTCCTCGTTGGGGACGCGGAAGAAGATCGATCCGTAGCCGCCCTTCGACGGCTGGGGGCCGTAGACGTTGGCGGTGACGTGGGCCGAGGCGATCCCGGCCGAGAGCAGGCCGGTGATCCCGACGGTGGCGGCCAGGAAACCGGCGCGCTTGAAGACGTGCTTGGACACGAGAACTCCTGAACGTGAATGAGACGGCGGGTTCGGGGACCGCGCCGATTACGGGGGATGAGCTGGGGTTCAGGAGAACAGGGGTGGGCCGCGCCTGCCGTGGACGCGGCGGAGGTCCACGCGGACGAGGTGGCCGGGCCCGGCCGGACGGGCGAGCACCGGGGACGCCACCGCGGCGGGCACCGGGAGCGTGTTGAGGATGAAGGGGACCAGCGCGCGCAGGCAGGCGAGGACGCCGAGCAGCAGTCCGTCGGCCTTGGCCAGCAGCAACGCGGTGATCAGCGTGGCGACGACGTGCGCGACGGTCATCGCGAGGCCGCCCGAAAAGGGTGCGGGTTCGCCGTGCGGTTCGTGGCTGCTCAACGAGCTGAGCACGAGGTGCATCACGACCTGACCGGCGCCGAGGTCGACGATGGTGGCCAGCGGCCCGCGCGCCTTCTCGGCGAGCGCGGCGGCGTTCCAGCCGATCAGCACGGTGAGCAACAACGTCATCGCCGTATCGGGGAGATCGCCGTCCCCGATCATGTGCGCGGTCACGGCCAGCGCCGCGGAACTCACGCCGAGCAAGCCGCCACGCACAGCGCGTAACGCGCTTCGGTGATGGCTGCCTTTACTCACGGGTGAAGGGTATTCGACGTACGTCCGAGTGGTCGATCTCCTCCCGGCTGGTGAGCAGTGGGAAAGACACCGCCGGACCGGCGCGTGCGTTTGCCCATTTAGGCCGAATGGGGAAGGTTGACGGGATAAAAGGCGGTAAACAGGGGTTTGACCGCGCGGCTTTTGGGTAGTCAGGCTCCCGATACAGCTACTCCGAATGGGTGAGGAGTCTCACCCAGAGGCGGCGGGAGAACCAGCACGCGATGAACCTCTTCGAGTACATCTCGGATCGGTGGGACAGACTCGCCCTCCAAGGGCTCCTCCATGTCAGCGCGGTCGTGCAGTGCACGATCCTGGCCGCCGTCCTCGGCGTGGTGATCGGCGTCGCCGTCTACCGCAGCCCGATCGGGTCGGCCGTGGCCACGGCGCTGGCGAGCACGATCCTCACCGTCCCCTCCTTCGCCCTCCTGGGCCTGCTCATCCCCGTGTTCGGTCTCGGCGCGAACACCACAGTCATCGCCCTCGTGCTCTACGCGCTGCTGCCGATCGTGCGGAACACGATCGTCGGGCTGAGCGGCGTGGATCCGGCGGTCAGCGACGCGGCACGCGGGATCGGCATGAGCCGCTTCGGCGTGCTGACCAAGGTGGAGCTGCGGCTCGCCTGGCCCGCGATCCTCGCCGGTATGCGGGTCGCGACGCAGATGCTCATGGGCATCGCGGTCATCGCGGCCTACGCGAAGGGGCCGGGCCTCGGCTCGGAGGTCTTCTCCGGCCTCACCAACGCGGGGAGCACGAACTCCCTCAACCAGGCACTGACCGGGACGCTCGGGGTGGTCGTCCTCGCACTGGTCCTCGACGCCGTTTACGTCCTGATCAACCGTTTGACCGTCTCTAGGGGTGTCCGTGGCTGAGTCTCCTGAAACCGTATCCGGCGTCGAAATCGAGCTGGAGAACGTCACGAAGCGCTACCCCGGCACCCGTGAGCCCGCGGTCGACGACTTCTCGATGGTGGTGCCCGCCGGCAAGATCGTGGTCTTCGTCGGCCCGTCCGGCTGCGGCAAGACCACGACCATGCGGATGATCAACCGGCTGATCGAGCCGACGTCGGGCCGGATCACCATCGGCGGCGACGACGCGCTGAAGCTCGACGTCGACACCCTGCGCCGTCGCATCGGCTACGCGATCCAGCAGGCCGGGCTGTTCCCGCATTTCACCGTCGCGCAGAACATCGCCGTGGTGCCGGGGTTGCTCGGCTGGGACAAGAAGAAGGTCAACGACCGGGTCGAGGAGATGATGGACCTGGTCGGGCTGGACCCGGCCGATTTCCGTGACCGGTTCCCGCGTCAGCTGTCCGGTGGACAGCAGCAGCGCGTCGGCGTCGCGCGGGCGCTCGCGGCGGATCCGCCGGTGCTGCTGATGGACGAGCCGTTCGGCGCGGTCGACCCGATCACCCGCGGCAACCTGCAGGACGAACTGCTGCGGCTCCAGACCGACCTGAAGAAGACGATCGTCTTCGTCACCCACGACTTCGACGAGGCCGTGAAGCTCGGCGACAAGATCGCGGTGCTCGGCAACCAGTCGAAGATCCTCCAGTACGACACCCCGGACGCGATCCTCGCGAACCCGGCCGACGACACCGTCGCCGGCTTCGTCGGTGCCGGCGCCTCGCTGAAGCAGCTGACGCTGCTGCGGGTCCGTGACGTCGAGCTGAAGCAGGACGCGCTGACGGCGACGGTGAGCGAGTCGCCGTCCTCGGTCCGCGAGAAGCTGACTCAGCAGCGCAAGCATTTCGTGCTGGTGCTCGACCAGCGCCGCCGTCCGATGCGGTGGGTGCACGTCCGCGAGCTGACCAAGGCGACGTCGCTGTCGACCGCGGGCAAACCGCTGCGCGACTACGTCAGCCTCCAGTCGACCCTGCAGGACGCGCTCGAAGCCATGCTCGCCGAGGGTGGCAGCGTCCCGGTGACCGGCGCGCGCGGCGAGTACGCCGGGACGATCGAACTCGACACCGTCATCGCGACGATCCAGCAGCTGCGCGAGGAGCACTCCGACGACAGCCCGGCGGAAGGTGTGACCGCATGACGGCCACCGTCGATACCGGCTTCTCCACCGAGTCCTCGTCGAGAGGCGCCGAACGGGTCCGGCTGTTCGCCCAGCCCGCCGCGGTCCTGCTGATCGTCGCCGCGGTGCTGATCTGGGTCTTCGCCAGTGACCTCACCGCGACGGAGAAGGAAACGCTCAACGCCGCCGGGCTGCTGGCCGCGCTGCGCGACCACCTGGCGATGACCGTCGTGGTCACCGCGATCGTGGTCGCCGTGGCGGTGCCGCTCGGCGTGCTCGTCACGCGGCCGTGGGCGAAATGGGCGGCGCCGGTATTCCTGGCGGTCGCGAACATCGGCCAGGCCGCGCCCGCGCTCGGTGTGCTGGTGCTGTGGTTCATCGTCACCGGCGCCACCGGCGGGCTGTGGGTGGCGGCGCTGCCGCTGGCGTTCTATTCGCTGCTTCCGGTGCTGCGGAACACGATGGTCGGCCTGCAACAGGTGGAGCCGTCGCTGATCGACGCCGGCCGTGGCATCGGCATGTCGGCGTCCGGCGTGCTGTGGCGGGTGGAGTTCCCGCTGGCCATCCCGCTGATCCTGGCCGGTCTGCGGACCTCGCTGGTGCTGGCCGTCGGCACGGCGACCTTCGGCATGTTCGTGAACGCCGGTGGTTTCGGCCTGCTGATCGACACCGGTTACAAGCTCAACCTGACGAAGGTGCTGATCACCGGCTCGGTGCTCGCCGTCGCGCTGGCGCTGCTGGTCGACTGGCTCGGCGCGGTGGCGGAACAGTTCTTCGGACCGAAGGGACTGCGCTGACATGCGACTCAAGGCGATCTTCGGTGCGGTCCTGTTGTGCGGCACGCTTTCCGCGTGCGGGCTGGAGGTCAACACCGCGCTGCCGTACAAGATCGAACCCGGTTCGATCCAGCCCATCGAGTCGCTCAAGGGCGTCAAGGTGACGGTGGGCTCGAAGGACTTCACCGAGAACATCATCCTGGGCTACATGGCCGAGATGGCGCTTTCCGCGGCGGGCGCGGACGTCGTCGACCTGACCGACATCAAGGGCTCGAACTCGTCGCGGCAGGCGCTGCTCGCCGGCCAGACCGACGTCACGTGGGAGTACACCGGCACCGGCTGGATCAACTACCAGGGCAACGAACTCCCCGTCCCCGGCGGGGAACAAGCCCAGTACGAAGCCACGAAGGCGGCGGACGAGGCGAAGTTCGGCGTCACCTGGCTGAACTATTCGCCGCTCAACGACCAGTACGCCTTCGCGGTCACCGAGGCCTACGGAGCGGCGAACAATCTGAAGACGACGTCGGACCTGGCGGAGTTCCTGAAGCGGAAGCCCGATCAGAACGTGTTCTGCCTGGAGACCGAATTCACCAGCCGCCAGGACGGTTTCCCCGCCGCCGTGCGGGCGTACGGGTTCCAGAACCCGGTGATCAAGAACTTCGGCATCGGCACGATCTACTCGGCCGTGGCGAGCGGGACCTGCCCGATCGGCGAGATCTTCACGACCGACGGCCGGATCGCCGGGCTCAACCTTCGCGTCCTCGAAGACGACAAGAAGGCGTTCCCGCAGTACAACGCCGTGCCGACGCTGCGGACGGAATTCCTGAAGCAGCACCCGGAACTGCGGGGACCGCTCGAAGCCGTCGCCGCGGCCCTCGACAACGAGCAGATGATCGAGCTGTGCAAGCAGGTCGACGTCGACGGTCGTGACCAGGGCGAGGTCGCCTACGAGTGGATGAAGAAGAAGGGGTTCATCTCTTAGGCCTCGTGAGTGGCTAGGACGGTTCTAACCGTCCTAGCCACTCACGAGGCAGCTCAGATCCCCAGCCGGTGCAGCAGCTTTCCCTCCAGCTGGTCCAGCTCCCCGGCCACGGCCCGATGCGCCGCCTTCCGCCGCGCGGCGGGCATCCGCTCCGAAGCGCGAACGGTCGCCGAAAGCTGCTCCAGCGTCCCCTGGGTGTCCTTCGCGAAGGCCGCGTCGGCGTCGGTCGCCTTCGCCGACCTCTTCAGCTCCGCGAGCCCCTGCGTCAGCCCCGCGATCCGCGCGTGCAGCGCGGCACCGCGTCCGCTGTACTCGCCGAGCTGGTCGACGGCGACGCCGAGCTTCTTCGCTTGATAACGGTCGTATAGCTCTCGCGCGGCACCCGCCGCTCGAACGGCGTACGGCGCGATCACCGGCAGTACGGCCGGTCCGAGCACTTTGGCCACCGCGACGGCGTTCTTCGCCTTCTTCGGGGTAAACCTGCCTTCGCCCTCGACGGCTTTGGCCTTGCGCGCCATGGCACCTCCCACGCTGTGTCACAGACGAACTTACTGGTCCCCGATGTGGCGGGCATGTCGGCTTGCCGGACGCCTTCTAGAGTGTTGCCTGTGAGTAACGAGGTGCTACTGGACGCGGGAGCGGTGAGCCGCTGCCGGCGTCGCGTGCACCTGGAACACGATCCGGCGATGCGCGAGGTCCCGCTCGCCCCGCCCGACCCCGCCGCGCAGCAGCGGATCGCCGACGCGTCAGCGCATCGCGAGGCGATCGTGCGGCGCCTCATGGAGGCGACGGGACCCGACGCGACCTGGGTCAAGATCCCCCGGGACCTCCCGGCCGCCGAGCGCGTGCAGCTCACCGAAGAGGCCTTCGCCGCCGAAGCCCGCTACGTCTGGGGCGCGCTGCTCCCGGTGGATCGCGCCGGTCATCGGCGTGGTGGCTCCGAACTCCTGGTCCACACCGGTGACGGATACGTGCCGGTGCTGGTCGTGCGGCACCGCGTCACCGATCGCGGCGCGGGCGCGCCGACCACGGTGATGACCGACCTCGATCCGGCGAACCGGCTGCCCGATCCGGCGCGAAAGGTCCGCTCGCAGCCGCGGGACCAGATGCGGCTCGCGCACCTCTACCGGATGCTCGAAGCGCTCGGAAAGCACGAAGGGCACCGCGCCGTCGGCGGCGTCATCGGGCTCGACGCGGACGTCGTCGTCTGGCACGACCTGTCCGCGGCCACCTGGCCGGGCGGCCGAAGCGCGCTGACGGAGTACCAGAGCCGCTTCGTCGACAGGCTCGCCATCGCGAGCGCCGCCGCCGAGGGCGAGGAGCCGCTCGCCGAGCCGTCCCGCGTCCTCGAATGCCGGCGCTGCCCGTGGTGGCCGACGTGCGAGGTCGTGCTCACCGAAACCCGTGACGTCAGCCTGGTCGTCCGCGGCGAGGACGCGATGGAGCTCCGCCGCGCCGGGGTGTCCACAGTGGACAAGCTGGCCGCGCTCGATCCGGCCGACGAACCGCCGCCGATGAACTGGACCGGCGGCACGTTCGCCGACGCGATCATCCTCGCGCGCGCCTGGCTCGCCGATCTCACGATGGTGCGCAAGGTCGACCGCGTCGAGGTCCCGCGCGGTGACGTCGAGGTCGACGTCGACATGGAGAGCTTCGGCGATTCCGGCGCGTACCTGTGGGGTTCGCTGCTGACGGGCGCCGACATCGGGATGGAGCAGGGCTATCGCGCGTTCGCGACGTGGGAGCCGCTGCCGACCGCGGACGAGGCCCGGTCGTTCGCCGAGTTCTGGGCCTGGTTCACCGAAGTCCGCGAGCGCACGCTCGCCGCGGGCCTGACCTTCCGTGCCTACTGCTACAACGCGCTCGCCGAGAACCGCTGGCTTTTCGGCTCCGCCGACCGGTTCGGCGAGTACCCCGGCGTTCCGAAGAAGGCGGAGATCGCGTCCTTTGTGGACTCCGAGGAGTGGATCGATCTCTTTCGCAGCGTCACCGACCAGTTCCTCTGCTCGCAGGGCAAGGGGCTCAAGGTGATCGCGCCGGTCGCGGGATTCGCCTGGCGCGACCCGGAAGCGGGCGGCGAGGCGTCGATGAGGTGGTACCGCGACGCCGTCGGCATGGACGGCGGACTTTCGGACGCCGCCCAGCGGGAGCGCCTGCTGCGCTACAACGAGGACGACGTCCTGGCGACGCACGCGCTGCGGAACTGGATGACCGACCACGCGCAGACGTCCGTGCCGTACATGAACGACCTCTGAGCACCCGGTCGCCGGGAAACTTGCGAGCACGCGCGTCCCTGCGGATACTCGTAGACGAGTACTCGTCAACGAGGAGGCGTGTTGAAGCGGCGGAAGGTCGGGAATCTGCTGGCGCTGGCGATCCTGTCCACGCTGAACGAGCGGCCGATGCATCCGTACGAAATGGCCTCGATCCTGAAGAGCCGCGGCAAGGACCGCGACATGGGGATCAAATGGGGCTCGTTCTACACGGTCGTCGGCAACCTGCGGAAACACGGCTTCATCGAGGCCGCCGAGAGCGGTCGCGACGGTGCCCGCCCCGAGCGCACGGTGTACCGGATCACCGACGCCGGCCGTGACGAAATGCTCGACTGGCTGCGCGAACTGCTGGCCGGACTCGCGCCGGAGGAGCCCAAGTTCGTCGCCGGGCTGTCGGTGCTGGGCTGGCTCGGGCCGGACGAGGTGATCGCCCTGTTCCGCACCCGGCTGGCCGCACTGGACGAAGACATCGCCTCGACCCGGGCCGAACTGGCGCGGCTGCTGGAGGAGATCCCGCGGCTGGTGCTGCTCGAACTCGAATACCACCTGGCGATCCGAGTGGCGGAAGCCGAATGGGTCCGCTCGATCCTCGGGGAACTGACTTCCGGCTCGATGCCCGGTCTCGCCGAATGGCGGGCCCTGTCGGCCGAAAGGGGGAGCACCGGCTAGCCGAAAGAACCCCGGCGAGGTGTTGCAGCACCCCGCCGGGGCGACGATCCCGCAACCGGAACCCGGCCACGAGACGGCACTTCGCGGAACTACGCCCGGCAGCGCGGCACCGAACCGCAGATCGAACTCTGGCGGAAACAGGCCCGCGAACTCACGGCCGGCCTGCCGGAAGGCGCGAAGATCCTTGAGGTCGCCTTCGGCCCCGGCTACTTCGCCGTCGAGCTGGCGCGGCTCGGGTTTTCCGTCACCGGACTGGACGTCGCGCCGACGTTCGTGGAGATCGCGGGCGAGTACGCGCGGGCCGAAGGCGTCGAGGTTTCGTTCCGCGAGGGTGACGTCGCGGCGATGCCGTTCGACGACGAGACGTTCGACTTCGTCGTCTGCCAGGCCGCGTTCAAGAACTTCGTGTGGCCGGTGAAGTCGCTCGACGAGATGTACCGCGTGCTGCGCCCAGGCGGCACGGCGGTGGTGCAGGACATGAACCGGGACGCGACCGACGGCGACATCGTGCGTGAGGTCGCGAGCATGAAGCTCGGCAAACTGGCCGCTCTGGCGACCCGTCAGACACTCGGCCAACTGCGGCGGCGCGCTTACACGCCTGTCGATTTCAGCGGGCTGGTCGCCGAAACCGCGTTCCGGACGTGCGAGGTCACCACGGCCGGGATCGGCTTGGACGTCCGCCTCACCCGCCCCTGACGCGCTATGAAAGGTCCTTTCCTTGCAAATTTCGCAAGGAAAGGACCTTTCCTCTCACGCGGGGCAGGCTCAGCGAGGGGCCATGCGCAGCGAGCCGTCCATCCGGATGACCTCGCCGTTCAGGTAGTCGTGGTCGATCAGCGACAGCGCGAGCTGCGCGTACTCGTCCGGCCGCGCGAGCCGCTTCGGGAACGGAACGCCCTCGGCCAGCGAAGCGCGGAACTCCTCGCTCACCGTCGCCAGCATCGGGGTGTCGACGATGCCCGGCGCGATGGTCAGCACGCGGATGCCGTGCGACGCGAGGTCGCGCGCGGCGGGCAGGGTCATCCCGACGATGCCGCCCTTGGACGACGAGTACGCGACCTGCCCGATCTGGCCGTCGAAGGCGGCGACCGACGCGGTGTTGATGATGACGCCGCGCGCGTTGTCGGCCAGCGGCTCGGTCTTGGCGATGGCCTCGGCGGCCAGCGTCAGCACGTTGAAGGAGCCGACCAGGTTGATCTGGACGACCTTCGCGTACAGGGCGAGGTCGTGCGGGCCCTTCTTCGAAAGGATTCGCGCGGACGGCCCGATCCCGGCGCAGTTCACCACGGTCCGCAGCGGCACCCCGGACTCGGTGGCGGTCGCGACCGCCGCCCGCACCTGCTCCGGGTCGGTGACATCGGCCTCGACGTAGGTGACGTTCTCGACCTGCTCGGCGTTCGCGATGGCACCGGCGAGGTCCAGCGCGAAGACCCGCGCGCCCTTCGCGGCGAGCGCCTTCGCGGTCGCGCCGCCGAGCCCGGACGCGCCACCCGTGACGAGCGCCGCGGTATCGGTGATCTGCATGTTCTCCCTTTCGTCGACAACCGTTCATAGGTTAACGCTCGTTCGCATCGGGCCTGGGTGGGATGGCTCACTCCGGGTGCGCAGCATGTCGTGAGGAGTATTCGGACCTGAAGCATTCCGTTCGCTCGGAGGTCAACTCCGGCTGTCACCTTCAGCACCATGAGCGCTGCTCGGATCGTGGTGGTGGGGACGGGTTACGTCGGATTGACCACGGGAGCCTGCTTGGCCGGCCTGGGGCATCGAGTCACTTGCGTCGATGTCGACCAGGCGAAGGTCGCAAGGCTCTCCGCCGGACGGGTGGACATCCTGGAGCCGGGATTGTCCGAGCTGGTGTCGAGGGGGCTGACCAGCGGAAGACTCGAATTCGTGGTCGGCGCGCGCGACGCCGTTCGTGACGCGGAGGCCGTTTTCCTTTGTGTGCCGACGCCGATGGGCGCGGGCGGCTCGGCGGACCTGCGGGCCGTCGAGGCCGTGACCACCGAGATCGGCGACGTCATCCCGCCGGGGTGCGCGCTGGTCACCAAATCGACCGTTCCGGTGGGGACGTCGAAGCGCATCCAGGCGATGCTCGGTCGCACGGACGTGCCGGTCGTGTCGAACCCGGAGTTCCTGCGTGAGGGCACCGCGGTGGAGGACTTCCTCGGCCCCGACCGGATCGTCGTCGGTTCGGACGACGTCGCGGCCGCCCGCTGGGTCGGCGATCTCTACGCCGACCTCGCCGCCCCCGTCGTCGTCGCCGACGCGGCCAGCGCGGAACTGGTGAAGTACGCGGCGAACTGCTTCCTCGCGATGAAACTGTCCTATGTGAACTCGATCGCCGAACTGTGCGAACGCCTCGGCGCGGACATCGACCTGGTCACCGAGGGCATGGGCTACGACCGGCGCATCGGCCGCTCGTTCCTCAAGCCCGGCCCCGGCTGGGGCGGCTCGTGCCTGCCGAAGGACACCAGCGCGCTGGTCCGGGTCGCCGAGTCGGTGCAGTACGACTTCACGCTGCTCACCTCGGCGATCGAGGAGAACATCGCACAACGGGACCGGATCGTCGCGAAGATCGCCGGCGCCGTCGGCGGCACGCTGGCCGGTTCGCGGATCGGCGTCCTCGGGCTGGCGTTCAAAGCCGGGACGAACGACCTGCGCGACTCGCCCGCCCTCGCGGTCGCTTCGGTGCTGGGCGCGCTCGGCGCGGAACTGACCGCCTACGACCCCGCCGTCGGCGGCCACATCGACGGCATGACCGTCGTCGACGACCCGTACCAGGTCGCGAAGGCGGCCGACGCCGTCGTCGTGCTGACGGAATGGGACGAGTTCAAGCGGCTCGACTGGACGTACATGGCCGAGCAGATGGACGGCGACGCGGTCGTCGACACGCGCAATCTCCTGGACCCGCAACGGATCCTGGACGTCGGCCTGTCGTGGCAGGGCGTCGGGCGGCCGCGGGCGGCGCTGCGGCGGACGGTCGCCGTCTCCTGACCCACCTGCCCCGCCCGCTGGTGCAATGAAAGGTCCTTTCCTTGCAAATTTCGCAAGGAAAGGACCTTTCATTGCACCAGCGAGACGAGCTTGACCAGCCCGTCCACGACCTCCTCGGCCGTCGGACCGTTCTCCGGGTCGAGCATGTGCTGCAGCATCACGCCCGAGTTCAGGGCCGTGGCCACCGCGCCGATCCGCCGCTCGTCCGCCTCGGTGAGGGTGTCCTCGTCGATCCCGAGGATGCCCGCCGCCATTCCCCGGCGGCCTTCGCGTTGTGCGGCGGCGAGCTGCCTCCGCAGCTCAGGGTGATGCTCGGACTGCACGAACGCCTCGATCGAGGCGATCCACAGCTGCCGGTTGCGCCCGTAGGAGTCGATCATCGCGCGCCAGGACGCCGCGTACTGCTCCGAGGGCGACGCGTCGGGGTCGACGGCACTCCGCATCTCGATCTGGATCTCTCGGCCCCAGTCGTCCATCGCCTGGGAGAACGCCGTCAGCAGCAGGGCTTCGCGCGATCCGAAGTGGTAGCCGATCGCCGCGTGGCTGACCCCGGCCGCCGTCGCGATGTCCCGCACCGTCGTGCGTGACCAGCCCTTTTCCTTCAAGCACTGGATGGCGCCCGCCATCAGGTCCTCGCGATTACCCATGTCCGGATCCTAGACCACGCGGTTTATCCACTTGGTTTAACCAAATGGATTGACCAAGCGTGCAAATCTGCCGTACGGTCGCTCCCATCACCACGAACCCAGGGAGCAGCCATGACGACCACCGTTCTGATCTCCGGCGCCGGCATCGCGGGCCCGGCTCTCGCCTTCTGGCTGCGGAAGCGCGGTTTCGCGCCGACCGTCGTCGAACGCGCCCCGGCGCTGCGCGAAGGCGGCAGCGCGGTCGACTTCCGCGGCGAGCAGATGACCCTGCTCAAGCGCATGGGGATCCTTGAAGACATCCGCGCGAAGGAGACCGCGATGGGCGCGCAGGTCATCGTCGACACGCGAGGCAAGAAGGTCGCCGAGATGCCGTCCGTCTTCTTCAGCGGCGAAGTCGAGATCGAGCGCGGAGACCTGACGCGCATCCTCTACGACCACACGAAAGACGACGTCGAGTACGTCTTCGGCGACTGGATCACCGGGTTGGACGAGGTCGCGGACGGCGTCGACGTCGGCTTCGCCCACGGCGAGCCGCGCAGATTCGACCTGGTCGTCGGCGCGGACGGGCTGCACTCGGGCGTGCGGCGGCTGACGTTCGGCGACGAAGAGCGATTCCGCACCGACCTCGGCTTCCACACCGCGGGCTTCACCGTGCCGAACCACCTCGGCCTCGACCATCTCGGCCAGATCTGCAGCGTCCCCGGCCGGACGGTCATGGTCGCCGGCGGCCGCGATCGCTCGGCTCTCAATGTCAGCCTCGTCTTCGCGTCGGAGTCGCTGGAGGTGCGGCGACGCGACGTCGAGGCACAGAAGAAGGTCCTGACCGAGCGCTACGCCGACTTCGGCTGGGAAACCCCGACGTTGCTGGAAGGCCTTGGCGACGTCGACGCGCTGTATTTCGATTCACTCAGCCAGATCCATCTCGGCAAGTGGTCGCAGGGCCGGGTCGTGCTGCTCGGTGACGCGGCGTGGTGCGCGGGTCCCGGCGGTTCGGGCACCGGGCTCGCGATGATGGGCGCGTACATCCTGGCCGGGGAACTCGCCGCCGCGCAGGGTGATCACGAAGTCGCTTTCGCGCGCTACGAAGAGAAACTGCGCGGTCCGGTGAAGGTCTCGCAGAAGCAGGCCGCCGGGATCGGCACGTTCCTCGCGCCGAAGACCCGGTTCATGCTCGGCTACCGGAACTTCCTGTACCGGGTGCTGGGTTCGCGGCCGATGACCAAGGTGTTCACGTGGATCACGTCGCGGGCGGCGAACGCGGCGACGCTGGAAAACTATGACGCTCCGGTCGCCGCGCGGGGATAGTTTCGGTGGGTGATGGAGGAGAAGGAGTTCCGGAAGGCCTGTTACGAGGCGGCCCGGCTAACACGCGGCCAGGTCGTCCGGTTCGTGCCCTACGAAGCGTGCCGGAACTTCGTCACGGGCGAAATCGCTTATCCCCACCGGACTGCCGCCGTGTTGTGGACGCAGTCATGGCTCGACGGCGGCAGGCGGGAGATCCTCGGAATCGCCGAAGCACCCGTGTCTTACGGGCCCATGAGCTTCGTCGACGAGCCGGGGTTGCTGGCCGTTCTGGGAGGGCTTCTTCCCGCATTCCGGCTATACACCCGGGCCGAACTCGAGACGTCGATCGACCCCTCGGCGCCGCCCTGGGTGGAGTATCGCGAAGCCAAGTTCTGGCGGCCCGACAAGCTCGGTCTGGCCCTCTTCAATTTCTGGGACTGAAAAAGTAGTTAGCAAAGCGTAGTATCGGCTTCGTGTTCACGACCAGGCCGGAACTGGCCGGCACCCACGGCATGGTGGCATCGACGCACTGGCTGGCCTCGGCCACCGGTATGGCGGTGCTCGAAAACGGCGGCAACGCCTTCGACGCGGCGGTAGCGGCCGGGTTCGTCCTGCAGGTCGCCGAGCCGCATCTGTGCGGCCCGGCGGGTCAGGTCCCCGGCATCTTCGTCACCGCCGCGGATCGGACTCCACGTGCTCTCGCGGGTCAGGGGGTCTCGCCCGCGGCCGCGACACCCGAGTACTTCGCGGACCTCGGGCTCGACCTGATCCCCGGCAGCGGTTTGCTCCCCGCGACCGTCCCGGGCGCCTGGGACGGCTGGCTGCTGCTCCTGCGGGATCACGGCACGAAGTCGTTGCGTGACGTGCTCGGCTACGCGATCTCGTACGCGCGCAACGGGATTCCGCTGGTCAGCCGGGTCGGTGACACGATCCGCGCGGTGCAAGACCTCTTCACCGAGCATTGGCCGACGTCGGCGGCGCTCTGGTTGCCGGATGGCAAGCCCGCCGAAGGGCTGCACCGCAACCCGGCCCTCGCGGACACCTGGGAACGGCTGGTCGCCGAGGCCGAGTCGGTCAGTGGCCGGGAGGCACAGATCGACGCCGGACGCCGCGCGTGGTCGCGAGGTTTCGTCGCCGAGGCGATCGAAGCGTTCAGCCGCAAGGCTTTCCGCGACGATTCCGGGCGCGATCACGCCGGTCTGCTCACCGGCGAGGACATCGCGGGCTGGGAGGCGACGTACGAGGACGCGCTGCAGGTCGACTTCGGTGACTGGGGCCTGGTGAAGATGGGCGCCTGGACGCAGGGCCCGGCGTTGCTGCAGCAGGCGCGGTTGCTGGACGGGCTGCGCGACGAACTGTCCTATGTGGATGGTATTCCGACGGAACGCACGATCCACTTGGCCGTCGAGGCGACGAAGCTGGCGTTCGCGGATCGTGAGGCTTGGTACGGGGATTCGCCCGACGTGCCGATCGAGTTGCTGATCTCCCGCGAGTACGCGGACGCCCGCCGCGCGTTGATCACCGAAGAAGCGTCCGCCGAACTCCGGCCCGGTGGTCCCTCGCCGAGGCTGCCCGCGATCCTCGAAAAGCTGCGCGGACTGGAATCCGGCTCCGGTGCGACAGGGGAGCCGACGGTCGGGCCGCTGGGCGAGACTCGCGGCGACACCGTGCACATCGACGTCGTCGACGCGGCCGGGAACATGATCTCGGTGACGCCGTCGGGTGGCTGGTTGCAGTCGAGCCCGACGATCCCGGAACTCGGTTTCTGTCTCGACTCGCGTGGGCAGATGTTCTGGCTGGAACAGGGTTTGCCGAACTCGCTGGCACCTCGGAAGCGGCCGCGGATCACGCTTTCGCCGTCGATGGGCCTGCGTGACGGCGAGCCGGTGCTCGCGTTCGGGACCCCCGGCGGCGACCAGCAGGACCAGTGGCAGCTGTGTTTCTGGCTGGCGCACACGCTCGGCGGGCTGAACCTGCAGGAGTCGATCGACTCGCCCGCGTGGCATACGACCGCGTTCCCGAGTTCGTTCTATCCGCGCTCGTGGACGCCGCGGGAGCTGGTGGTCGAGTCGCGGCTCGGTCAGTCCACAATAGACGCTCTCGGCGCGCGCGGGCACGCCGTGGTCGACGCGGGACCTTGGGCGCTCGGGCGGCTTTCGGCCGTGTCGCGTTCCGGTGGTGTCTTGCGCGCCGCCGCGAACGCGCGCGGAATGCAGGGCTACGCCGCCGGCCGCTGACGCTCCCCAGCCTCGTGAGTGGTAAGGACGGTTAGAACCGTCCTTACCACTCACGAGGTCAGGAGCGCGGCTGTTCCCAGAGCCAGAATTCGATGCCCTGGTCGTCCACGCAGTCGGCGCTCAGGCCGTAGGGCTGCTGTTCGGTTTCGCCTGCCTGGCCGCCTTGGGCGCGGACACGGTCGAGGGCGGCGGCGAGATCGTCGACGGCGTACATGAGTTTCCAGCCCACCTGCCGTCCCGGGCCACCCCAGAGTCCGCCCTGCAGGCCGGAACCTTCGACGCCCCAGCCGCCTTCGACCCGCCCGGGCGAGAACTGCCAGCCCAGAACGGCTCCGTAGAACGCCTTCGCGCGTTCGTCGTCGGGCACCTGGAAAGTGAAGTAACCCGCTTCGCCGTGCCGGATCGGCGTAGTGCCCGAAGCGGGCCGAGGCGCAGCCTGCGCGACAAGCCACCGCTGGCCGTACGGGTCCTTGATCTCCCCGCTCAGCCCGTGGCCTTCGTCCGCGACGGGACGTCGCAGTTCCCCGCCCAGCTCCACGGCTCGGGCGGCCGAAGCATGCGCGTCCGCGACCTCGACCCGGATCAGCGGGCCACCGGCGGGCGCCACGACGATGCCCAGCTCGGGGAATTCCTCCGCGAACATCAGCACGCTGTCCCCGATGGCCAGTTCCGCGTGGCCGACCCGGCCGTCCTCCAGCACGATCGGATCGGACCGCCGCCGTGCCCCGAACACCTCGACATAGAAATCGAGCGCGGCGCGGGCGTCCGTCACCACGAGGTACGGCGTCAAAGAGCGGACTTCGGCATCGGTAGTGAGTGTTTCCGTCATATCGGCTCCGTTCAGGACGGCGCGACGAAGGTTGTCGCGCAGTTCGGCGGCGAAGAGCGGGTCAGGCTCGACAGGCTGCGAGGGCGCGCGAAGCGCGTCGAACGGATCAGGCATCGCGACCCTCCTTCTCCTGGTAAGCACGCCGGAACGCGGCACGGGCCCGCACGAGCAACGCCTCCGTGGCGTGCACCGTGCGCTCGAGATGCTCGGCGACCTCCGGGACCGGGAGGCCGTCGACGTAGCGAAGCGTCAACGCGGCTCGATGATGTGCCCCGAGCGACGCGAGCACCTCGCGCGCCAGAAGCGCGTCCAGCCGTTCGTCCCACGGATCGGTGTACTCCTCCTCGTGGACGAGCCGCAGCCCGCGTTCCTCACGTGCTTTGCGCCGCCAGTGATCGGCGAGCTTGTGCCGGGCGACGCCGATCAGCCACCCGGTGCTCACTGGAGGTGCGAACTCCTTGCGACAGGCCCTCACCGCGCCGAGGAACGTCTCGGACGTCAGCTCCTCGGCGAGGGTGCGATCACCGCACCGGGACAGCAGGTACCCGTAGACCTCCGGCAACGCCGTCTCGTACAGCGAAAGCAGCGCGAAGGCCGGGTCCCGATGCACCCGTGGTTCCGTCACATCCCCATCGTCGCTCGGGGAGCCACAACTCCGACGGGTGAACTCGAACTTTCTCAGCCCCGTGGATCCGGCAGCCGCCGGGCCACCGTGATCACCCCGACCGTCAGCACCGCCTGAATCCCGATGACCAGCACGAACGCGCCCTTCATCCCGAGCGGCCCGGCGCCGGCGGAAGCGAACAACGTTCCCAGCGTCGCCACGCCCAACGCCATCGCGGCCTGCTGTGACGTCGTCAGCATCCCGCTGCCGACCCCGGCGATCTCCGGCGGCACCTTCGACAGGACGATCCGGAACACCGTCGTCATCGCCAGTCCCTGACCGAGACCGCACAGCAGCATCCCCGGCACGAAATCGAGCACTCCCAGGTCCGCGCCGCGATGGCCGAACACATCGCCGAGCCGGCGTGGAAGAACCTGGTCAAACGCCTGCGACAGGAGTCCGAGCTCTTCGAACGGATGTGGAAGGAGCACGACGTCTCCACCGAACGGATCGTGCTCAAGCGCTACCTGCACCCGGACGTCGGCCTGCTGCGCTTCGAATTCTCGTACCCGTACCTCGGACGGCGTTCCGAGATCTCCCTGGCGACGTTGACCCCGGCGGACGAGGAAACCGCGGCGAAACTGCCCAGCTCCCTCTGAAGGGTGAGACGGACGAGGCTCGCGAGGGAGCCTTTCCGCGGCGCGCACGCCGACGCTGGTGAGCATGACCGTAGCGATGGCTCCCCCCAAGATCTCCAGTGCTCGCCTGATCGTCTGCTACGCCGCGATCCTGGGCACGCTCCCGTACCTGACCCTCAAGGCGTCCTGGGTCACCGGCGGCAGCCTCGGCCTGCGTGATCCGTCCTTTGTGGACTCCGACCTGATGATGTTCGCGAACCTGGTCACCGGCGGGATGGACGTCGTCGCGGTGATCCTCGCGCTGGCGTTCACCTACTCCTGGGGCCGCCGGATCCCCGCGCCGCTGGTCCTGTTCCCGATCTGGATCGGCACCGGGCTGCTCGCGCCGATCGTGCTGAACGTCCCGGTGATCGTCGCCGACCTGTCCACGGCGCACCTGACCGAAATGCCGCTGGAGAACTGGGTCTGGGCCGTCGTCTACGGCGGCTTCGCCTGGCAGGGCATCCTGCTGCTGACCGCGTTCGTGCTCTACGCCCGCGATCGCTGGTGGTTCGTCCTCACCGGCACCGTGAAGCCGGGCACGATCGGTGTGGCGGGCCTGCTCGGCATCGTCGCCGCGCTCGTCACGGCGATCGGCCACACGATCTGGGCGTTCGGGACCGGCGGTATCGCGGCCCGCGGCCAGGACGTCGTGATCGCGGTGCTCGGCGTCCTCGCCGCGATCGCGCTGGCGAACGTGTCGCGAGGACGGTTCTGGCCGCGGCTGGTGCTGGTGTGGACCGGCGCCGGGGCGATGGCCGGCACGGGGGCGTGGGCCTTGTTCAGCGCGTTCACCATGGGATCCACCGGGCGCGTGGCGGTGCTGGCCGTCCAGGTGATCGGCGGCGTGCTGATGATGATCTCGGTCCTGCGGCGTCTACCGCGGGCGGCGTAGCCGGGAAGCCGCTTTTCAACGGACGCGATCCGTCTCCGCCCCGGGTAGCTTTCGCTCTGTGCTGCTGAAAGAACGGTTTCCGTGGAGCCCCTGGGTGGGCCGCGTGCTGCGCGTGGTGCTTCCGCTGGGGTTCGTCCTCGGTGCCACGAGCGGCGCCTCACGCTGGCAGCCGGACTCGCCGCAGCTGACCACGTCCGGCGTGCTGTGGCTGGTCGCCATCGCGGTACCGCTGCTGATCGTCCACCGCTTCCCGATGACGATCTTCCTGCTCACCTCCGCGCTGACGCTCGGCTACTACGCGTCCGGCAACCCGGGCGGGCCGGCGATCTTGCTGCCGACCATCGCGCTGTTCCTGCTCACCAAGATTCGCGGGCCGGTCGTCGCCGGCGGCACCGGCGGAGCGCTCCTGGCGGCGTCGGGGATCGCGTTGTTCGTCCGGCACGGGTTCGCCGGCTTCGATCTGCGGACGGGGTTGGGCCTGGTCTGGGTGATCGCGGTCGTCGGGGTCGGGACGGCGGTGCGCAACGGGATGGCGGCCGCAAGGGCGCGCCGCGAGCAGGCCGACGAGCACCGGCACCGGATCGCCGAGCAGGAGCGGCTCACCATCGCCCGCGAGGTGCACGACGTCGTCGCGCACAGTCTCGCGATGATCAACGTCCAGGCCGGGGTCGCCGCGCACGTCGCCGACCGGCGGCCTGAACAGGCGAAAGAGGCGTTGCTGAACATCAAGGAGGCGAGCGCTTCGGCGCTGAAGGACCTTCGCGCCACGTTGGCCGTGCTGCGTTCCGGTGAGGACAAGGCGCCCGCGCCGAGCCTCGCCCAGGCCGACGAGCTGTTCGAGCACGCCCGCGCCGCCGGGCTGGAGGTCCGCGTCGATGGTGCGCCGGGAGAACTGCCCGCGCCCGTCGACGGCGCCGCGTACCGGATCCTGCAGGAATCGCTGACGAACGTGGTCCGTCACGCGCATCAGGCGCGGGGTGTCGACGTCAGATTCGAACGGAAGACCGGTGCGCTGACGCTGCTCGTCCGCGACGATGGCCGTGGCGCCGTCGATCCCGCGCCCGGTCACGGCCTGCGCGGGATGTCCGAACGGGCGGCCGCGCTGGGCGGCGCGCTCACGACGTCCGTGGTGGACGGCGGATTCCAGGTCCGCGCGGACCTGCCCATCGAGGGGGAACGATGACGATCCGGGTGGTTCTCGCCGACGACCAGGTGCTGGTCCGCGCCGGTTTCCGGGTTTTGCTGGAGACCGAGGACGGGTTCGAGGTCTGCGCCGAGGCGGGGGATGGCGAGCAGGCCGTCGCGGCCGCCGTCGACCACAACCCGGACATCGTCGTGATGGACGTCCGGATGCCCGGCGTCGACGGGCTCGAAGCGACGCGGCGGATCACCGCGAATCCCGAGCTGGCCGGGGTGAAGGTCCTGGTCCTGACCACGTTCGACGTCGACGAGTACGTCTACGAGGCGTTGCGCGCCGGCGCGAGCGGGTTCCTGCTGAAGGACACCGATCCGGTGGAGCTGCTGCGGGCGCTGAAGGTGGTCGCCGCGGGCGAGGCCCTGCTGGCGCCGACCGTGACCAGGCGGCTGATCGCGGAGTTCGTCGACCGGCCGGAGAACCGCCGCATCGACGTGAACGCCGTCCGCGAGATCACCGATCGCGAACGCGAGGTCCTCGGCCTGGTCGCCGGCGGTATGTCGAACGACGAGATCGCCGCGCATCTGGTGATCTCGACGGCGACCGCGCGCACGCACGTCAGCCGCATCATGACCAAGATCGGGGCGCGGGATCGGGCGCAGCTGGTGGTGCTGGCGTACGAGTCCGGCCTGGTCAGTCCTCGCCGGGGTTGAGGTTCCCCCAAAATGCTGACTTTGCCGGAAAAACTCCGCCGGTCACGTGGAGTCATCAAGAGTAACCCAACGCTGACGCTCCGTTAATTCCGCGTCTAGCTGGCTCGCCATCGAGCTTCGGACAGGACGTGCATCTGCACGTGCACTCTTGGTGACCCGGCCTCATCTCCGTCTCCACCAGGGGCGAGGGGAAGCGACGGGTCTACCCGAGACGACGACGCGAAAACAATACGCACGTACGGCAAACCCTGATTTCCTGACGAGTATAGAAGTATCGCGTGAGGCTGCTGCTCAAATCCGTGTACGGTGGGTGATTTTTTCTTCGGCCGTCGCGCGGAATGACGGTCACTTTCCGTCGCGAAATCGCTCCCTGGACGGGAGCGGCTCCCACTGTGTTGCTTTGTCGCAATGGCGCTGAGCATTAGTCTCCGGCTGAACGGCAAGGGGGATGTCACCTACCCGACACGATTCTCACTCGGCCGGGTCCAGAATTCGATTCACTTTTTCTCTCACGGGGAGTCACTATTGACGACAAAGACACCTGACCCGCTTCTGGTGGTCACCGCAGGCGTCGTCGTTCTCGCCTGCATCGTCTTCGCCGCGATCCTCTGTGCGTTCGCGGCGGTGGTCGGCTGATGGGCGGGGATTTCCTGGCCGCGGTCACCGAACGGCAGCGGCAGCGGCTGCTCGACCTCGGCAGGCACGTGGACCACACGGCTGGCTCGGCACTGCTCCATCAAGGCGATCCGGCGCCACCGGTGCTGATCCTGCGATCCGGCTTCGTCAAGGCGCTGCGTGCGGCCCAGAGCGACACGCCGCCGACGATCGTGGACCTGCTCGGTGCCGGTGACGTGCTCGGCGTCGAGGACTGCCTGGCCAGACGGCCGAGTCATCTCTCGTACGTGGCCACGAAACCGGTTCGTGCCCTGGAGATCCCGCGGAACGCCTTCCACGGCTTCCTCGACGACGATCGGGTGATGGCCCTGATCGCGGTGGACATGGCCGTCCGGTTGCGGCTGCGGAACGTCGCGCAGGGTTTCGCGACGGCCAAGGTCCGGAGCCGCCTGACCGCGTTCCTGACCAGATTGCAGGCGCTCTACGGGGTTCCCGGCGATGCGGGCGTCGTCATCGACGTGGGACTGAACCATACGGACATAGCCTCTGCGATCGGCGCTTCACCAGCGTCGGTCAATGCCGAGATGGCGAAACTGAAGAGCGAGGGCTACCTGAGTACCGGTTACAAGACGATCCACGTGAAAGAACGCCTGCGAGAGGACGGCCCTCCGCTTTTCCCTGCCGTCTCGTCCGCCCTCATCGGCCCACGGAAGATTCCGCAGCTACGGATGAGGCGGATAGCGATGGGGTGAACGGGACTTTCCTCGTGAGACCCTCGAGGAAAGTCCCGTTCCCCTCATTCACCGCGCCGCGGGGTGCGCGAAAACCGGGTCAACTGCGCTTCAGCTGAAGCGCGAGCCGTATGACGAACACGACGGCCAGCGCGGCGACCAGGGCGATCTCCCAGGCCATGGCGGCTCCTCTCGGCCGGCATCCGGACTCACCGATGCTCTGCCCATAAGGCGCATCAGCGGGGGAGGACGTTCATCGACACGGCCCAACTCACACTTTCGGGCTAACGCCGCGCCCACGACCGTTCATTGCACGGGAGGCACCTACAGAGCGCTTTCGACCGCCGCCCACACCCGATGCGGGTCGTGGTCCATCGGCCGCGAGTCCGGATCCGGCCGCTGCCGCCGCAACAGGACCTGCTGCACCAGCGCCGCCTGCCGGTCCGCCGCGGCCACTCGCCGCCAGAACAGGTGATCCTCCAGGCCTTCGAACAGCACCTCGGTGGTCCACCCGCCGAAGTCGTCGACGAGCGACCGCCGCACCAGATAGCCGCTGCCCAGGTACGGCAGCGTCCGCAGGCGCCGCTCCTCCGGCGGCAGCGCGCCGACCAGGCCTTCCACCGGATCCGCGATCGGGCAGTGCACGACGTCGGCGCTTTCCGAAGCGGCCAGCAGCCGCTCCAGGAGGAACTCCGAAGCACGCGTCCCGCCGTCGAGCACCAGCAGCCACGACGCCGTCGATCGCTCCAGCAGGGAGTTCCGGGTGAGCCCCCGGCCGAGCGGAGCGTCGTGCAGAAGGACGTCGTACGGGCGCGGGCGCGGCCACGGGTGCACGCCGTCCTCACCGACGAGCACCTGCTTCGGCGTCACGCTGGCGGTGAGCAGGTCGTTCACGAGTTCGTCCGGGTCGGCTTCGCCGGTCCGTCGCACGATCAGCACGTCCACGTCGGCGGTGGCAGGCAAGGAAGCCGCCGCGGGTTCCCAGCGTGGTGTGGCGACCCGTCGCGCGACCTCGACCTGCCGGATGATCTGCGCCGAAGCCACCAGGCCTTCGGGCGAGGCGGCGCCTTGCACCGAGCGGTCCCCGGCGAAGCGCGCATCGAACGGCGCGGTGTCGACCGCGAGCGCGTTCGCCGGGCTGCGCAGGGTCGACGCGAACCGCCGCATCGAGGCGAGGTCCGTCACCGGCGCCGCGGTGACCCCGCGGGCGAGCGACGAAGCCACGTCGATCAGCATCCGGGCCGACGGCCCCATGTCGAGGGAACGCACGAATTCGTACGCCGCGGCCCGGAGCCGTCGTTCACGTCCGGGTTCGGCGGCCAGCGCCGCCGCGACGGTGCCCAGCGACTCCGCTCGCGCGATCACCAGGTGTTCGCCGGGGACCAGGGGCTCGATGTCGGCCGAGGTCTCGCTGATCACGACACAGCCGTTGGTCATCGCTTCGAGCGTGCGGACCCACTCCAGCGTCTGCTTCTGCTCCCGGTGCAGGTTCAGCAGGAACCGCGACCGCGCGAGATGCTCGAACTTCGCCTTGCCGGGCAGGAAGTCGACGCGGGCGGCGGTCATCGGCTCGTGCGGCGGGGTCAGCAGCCGCGTCCGCAGGCCTTCGAGGTCCCGTGCGTACGAGCCGAGCAGTGCCGACCGGCGGCGTTCGGCCGTGCCCAGGTACGTCACGTCGAGGTCGCGAGGGCTGTCGAGGTCGCCGCCCCACAGATCCCACAGCGGGGTGTAGCCGAGCTGGAAATGCTCGACCTCCACCCCGCGCCGTCGCAGTTCCACGGTGGCGTCGACGTGGATGTCGACCGCGGCGCCCAGCGCGCGGACGAGCGACACGGTGCGTTCGAACGTCGAGGTGCCGGGATGCTCCACACAGAACCCGATGGTCCGCCGGACCTGTTCGGCGTCGGGGAAGTCGGTGTCCGGGCAGATGACGAAGTACTCGTGCGGGACGACCACGTAGACGGTGTCCGGCCCCGCCTCGGGGTACTTGCCGACGGCGGTCCGAGCCCGCCCGCCCGCCGTACGCACCGCGTCGGCGACCACTTCGAGCAGTTCCTCCATGAAGGACGAGCCACCCTCGGCGGACACGAAACAGAGATCGGTCACGGCCGGTTCATCCTCCTGCGCACCAGCCGCAGTGGCGCGGTGACCCGCCAGCTGAGCGTCCGTCGCGTCGCGTCGAGCTCGTTCGCCATCTCGGCGGCCACCCGTTCCGCGGTCAGCATGCGCTGCCGGTCGGCGGACGGTTCGCCACCGGGCAGGATGTCCGCCTCGACGACCCCCGCGGACAGCACGAGTTCGGCGTCCAGCAAGGCGAGCCGGAGCCTGTCGCGCTCTTCGCGGGCCGACAGGAGCTCGGCGCGCATCGAATCACGCTGCTGCCTGGCGAAAAGCACGTCGCCCTCCAACGCCGTCGTCCTGGCGTTCGCGACGTCGAGCTCTTCCCGCAGCGCGGCCGCTCGCTCCTGCACCGCGGCCGCTCGCTCCTCCATTTCGGCGAGCTCCGCGCGCAGCGAACTCATCGCCGTGACATCGACGCTCACCGCGCGCAGTTCCTCCTCCGTGCCGGTCAGCTTCGCCTTCAATCTGTCCTGTTCGGCGGTGAACATCTGCCGTTCGGCCCGCAGCCGGGTCAGTTCGGCCTGCACACGGCCGGGCAGACCGGTGAACTCGGAGTTTTCGTCAGGCACGGTCGCCCCCCGCACTGTGGCGCCCGCTGAGGGCGAGATCGGTCAGGATTTCGGAGTATTCGCGTGCGTAGCCCGCCGGATCGAGCCACGGCAGGAGCTTCTCGTACGCGGCTTCCGCCATTTCGCGTCGCCGGGCAGGAGGTGTGCCGAGCGCCCGGAGCAACGTCGCCGTCAAGGCGTCGACGTCGTTGGTTTCGAACAGCCAGCCGGATTCCCCGTCCACGAGCATTTCCCTGGCGCCGAACACGTCGGTCGCCGCGACCGGGACCCCGCAGCTGACGGCTTCGAGGATCGACCGCGGCAGCGATTCGACGTCCGAATTGTTGACGAAGAGGTCGGCCGCGTGGAGCCAGCGCATCGGATCCGGCTGGATCGGCACCAGATCGACGGCCTTCCCGAGCCCGGTCCGCTCGACCGTCCGCCGCATGGCCAGCCCGTACGGGGTCGGGTGCAGGCCGATGATGCTGAGCTTCACTTCGGGGTGGACGCGGCGGATCCGGCGCATCGCGGAGAGCAGCGGGGCCTGGCCCTTGCGCGATTCCGTGATCCCGACGTTCACCAGCACCACGTCGTCCGGCGAGTAACCGAGGTCCGAGCGTGCCCGGCGGCGGGTCTCGGCCGGAGTCCGCCCACCCAGTGTCCACATAGGAGTCCCGTAGCGGACCGTCCGGCACCGTTCCGGCTTGCTGTAGGGAAGGAACATCTCCCGCGTCGAGTCGGCCACGAACAGCAGCATGTCGGTCTCGGCGAGGGTGGACTCCCAGCGCCGCCGAACCGCGGACGGCGGTTTGTTCGGGCCCCAGTTGTGAAAAGCGAAGGTGGGCAAGGAGAAACTCTCGTGGATCACCCACGCGGTCGGGAGCCCGGCGCGTTTGGCCGCGTCCGCGGCGGGGAAACCGCCGAGGGTGTTGACCAGCGCGACGCCCGCTCCGGACAGCTTGGCGAACCGGGCCAGCTCGGCGACGTGCCCTTCGTACTCGGGGACCGAAGACGTGCGGTAGTGCGTCGTGACGTGCACCGGCACACCGAGTTCGCGGCATTCCGCCCGCAGCGGGCCGTCCACCGCGGTCACCAGGTCGACTCGCCAGCCATGGTCGCGGACGAGCCTGCCGAGCAGTTCCTGCAGCCACAGCTGCCCGCCGCCGACGGCGAGGCTGTGCGTGAAGATCAGTGCGTGCCGTGGATCCGACGGCACCGTGGTCCTGGCCAGTACGCGAGCGGTTTCCGCGGTCAGTTCGTCGGCGAGCGCTGCTTCGTCAGGATCCGCTTCGGCGTGCCGAAGCGTGAAGGTGTGGCGAGGGGAGACGTGTTCGCCGATCCCTTCGGTGCGGAACCGGACCCGGAGCGACAGCGTCCGCTCGGTGCCCTCGGGCAGGTCGACCGGGACCCACGCCTCGAACCCGCTCACCTCGGCGTCCACGAAACCGGGCAGCACCGGGTGCACGTCCTCGCGGGGAAGGCGGGTGCGGGCGCGCACGGTGCCGCCGCCTTCGACCTGTACTTCGATCAAGCTCGGCGCCCGCCCTTGCAGCAGCGCCCAGCCGGACACGTACACGACTTGGGCGTCGGTGACCTGACCCGACGGCGGCGTGGTGATCTCACCGATCCACAACGGTTCCTCACCGGGCAGCGTTCCGATGTGGACGGTCGCCGTGGACAGGACACGCTGGCCGGGGCCGTAGACGACCACATCGTGCCGCCCGACGGGAAGCCATCCGTGCGGCACCGCCCGCCAGCCGAACGCGCCTTCGGGGGCGTCCGGGCAGTCGTCCGGGACGACGGTCGTGGACACCCTGCCGAAGCTCACGGACATCTCGCCGGCGCCGCCGACGCCGGTGGTCCAGCCGCGGAGCTCGTATCGATGCCCGACCGGCCGGCCCGGGGTCACGATGCCGGCGGTGTAGAGGCTCGTCATGGCTTCGCTTCCTTGTTCTCGTCGCTGAGGCGACCGTACCCGGCGGCGTGGATCGTTCTCTCCAGCCGCGCGTGCCAGATGTCCGAGATCGCCGCGCGGATCTCGGCGGTGCCGTGCGCGGCGCCGCACGACCCGATCGTGGCGAAGTCGATCTCGCGCTCGACCGCACTGTCCACAAAGGAGGGATCGAGTCCCACGAGCACGCCGAGCCAGCCTGCCAGCTCACGCGTGGTCCCGCCGTCGGCCGCTCCGCGCCAGCCCGCCGAGGCGAGTTTGTCGGCCAGCACCAGCACTCCGCGTTCGGTCACCTCGGCGACGCCCGCGCCGGTGTGCCGCCATTCGAGGTCGATCGGGCGGAGGTCTTCGCCGTCGACGACGACGTTGTGCGGTACGAGATCCCACAGCGCCCGCACGCCCCGTTCCGCCTCGGTCCGCAGCAGTTCGCGCCAGGCGGGCAGGAGGTCACCCGCTCGTTCCGGGGCGGCCAGCAGAACTTCGAGGATCGTGGCGGCGTCGTACACCGGATCCGTCCACGGGCCGACGGAGATCCCGGCGACGGTCGTCGGCGGACGCAGCGGCACCCGCCGTACCTCGGCCCCGTCCGCCGTCCGGACGACGTCGGCCCGGGTGCAGGCGAACGCGGCGCGGTCGGTGGTGTTGAAGTAGGTCGCGAGCCGGTCCGGCGGCCACAGCGCGTCCGCGCCGGGACCGGCCAGGAGCAGCAGACCACTGGCGGGCTCGTCCACGATCGCCGCGGCCAGCCGTGGCGTTTCGGCGTCGAGCCGCGCCGACCGCACCGATCGGGCGATCTCGTGTCCTGGCGAGCAGAGGAGCTCCTGGACGACGTCCAGCCCGGCGGCCGCGAGCGTGCCCACGACCGCGCGCGAGCGCGTCGTCACCACCACGGCGCCGTGCGGCGGCAGCCGTCGGCGGACGGAATCGAGCAGGCCCCTGGTCGCATACGGCTGGGCGACGAGCACCACGTCGTACTCGACATCGCTCGAAAACCTCGCCGGATCGACGGTGAAGACCTCGACCGTGCCCAGTTCACCGGTCCGCGACCGGACCGCTTCCGCGCAGTCCTCGTCCGGTTCGATCGCGTGCACGACCTCGGCCCGCTCGCCGAGGTACCTCGTCAGCGCCCCGAGACCGGCGCCGATTTCGAGCACCCTGGCGTTCCCGGGCAGGGTGAGTGCCCGGAGCACGTTCGCCGCACCGTGGTCGAGCGGCGCGTGGCAGGCGAGGTCCTGGCCGGCGAAGTGCAGCTCGTCGCTGAGGGAATCCAGGTCCTCGGCGAGCGAAAGGACCGTCGAGAGCAGCCTGCCGACCCCCATCTGCCCCACTCAGTTCGTGGCGGGGAAGTTTTCCAGCAGGCCCTGCTTCACCGCACGCTGGTAGGTGCCGCTCAAGGCAGCCTCGCCAGGACCGCCGCCGAGCGGGTTCTGGACGACGTCCACCCGGATGATGTTGTTGCCGGAGACCCAGGTGCCGCGGTAGTCGCCGCTGTCGCCCTCGACCTTCTTGTGGAAGTTCACCTTGGTCGGGATGCCGGGCAGCACGGTGTCGGTGATGTGCACGAACCCGTGGCTGGTCTGGTACTGCCGGAGCTTGCTCACCAGGTCCTGCGCGCCACCGGGGTTGTTCATCGGGATGATCGTGATCGAGATCTTGGCCTTCTGCGGCCCGGTCTCGTCCGGCTGCTTCTCCGAGCCCCGGTAGATGACCTCCTTGACCCCTTCGGCCGTGACGAGGTCGATCTCGCCCTGCTCCATCCCGGTGATCGACGCGGCTTCGCCGACCTTGATCACGCCGCTCTTGGGGTCCGGGGTCCCCGACTGCTCGGGGATCCTCTCCAGCAGTTTCTCCTGGGGAGTGAGCACCTTCGTGGACGAAGGCGGCGGAGCCTGCGACTGGCTCTGGGGAGGCGTGTTCGGGTCGGTCGCCTGCGGGTCACCATCGCCGGAGAAGAGGAAGTATCCGCCGACGCCGAGACCGCCCAGCACGAGTACGGCGACGATCGCGATGACGGCGATCTTCCCGCCCTTGCCGCGGGGCTTGTCGTCGAAGAGTTCGGGGCCCTGCTTGACCCATTCCGTGCTGCCGACCGGCGAGATCGGCGGGAAGTCCGAGCCGCCCCAAGGCGGTGCGGCGTCCGCTTCGGGCGCGTTCCAGCCCTGCTGCGGCTGCTGCTGGTAGCCGTGTTGCTGGGGGAAGCCACCCGCGGGCGACGGCTGACCCTGCTGGGGGAAGCCACCGGGGGGTGAAGCCACCGGAGGGACCACCTGGGTGCGGTTCGGGTCGGCGGGCTGCTGGGCCTGCTGTTGCTGCCAGGCCGGGACGACCTGCGTGCGCTCGGCGCCGTCACCCTGCGGCTGGTTCACCGGCGCGATGATCTGTGTCGAATCGGCCGAGGGCTGGCCGGGCTGCTGCTGAGGCTGACCCTGCGGCCCGGCGGGCGGCTGCGGGGTGCCGGGCTGCTGTGGCGCGTCGCCATAGGCCACGGCCGAGGACAGCACCTGGTCGCGGCGGATGCGGTAGTCGTCCGCCGAGAGGCGGCCGGATGCGAGCTCCTCGTCCAGATTCCGCAGCTCTTCCTGCCAGGACACCACCAGCCCCCTTTTCGTTGATGGCCGGGCTCGCGGAGAGCGCCCGGTCGTCGCGTTGTCACCACAGCGGTGACCTCGCACATTCTGCACTGCCGGGCACCATGGTGTTCTCGCGGGTCGAATCGTGATCTGCCCGCGATCTGGGCGATTCAGCCCGCCGGGAGCACGTCCCCCAGCGCGGTGGCCGTCTTCGCCAGACGCTCGTCGAGCGCCTTCGAATCGCCGCCGAGCGGCTGGGACACCCACGCCGTCACGGCCATCGTCCCGGACGTGTACCCGAGACCGCTGAGCTGGCCGTTCTTGTTGGCGCCGACGAGCGCGAGCTGATCACCGACGCGCTGTTCGCGCATTCCGGCGTTGATCGAGTTCTGCCGGAAGTACTTGACGATCGCGTCCGCGTCCTTCGCGTCGTTCGCGGGGATCACCAGGACGAGATAGCCGTTCACGCCTTCGGAAGACCCCTTGTAGGTCACCGACGTGACCCCTTTGGTCCGCAGGAATTCGGCCGCCGCCTGGGAATAGAGCTTCAGCTCGGCGCCTTTGGCGACCGACATCGTGGAGTTGTCCTTGGACGGCGTTCCCGGCAACGCGGGGAGCCGGTCCTCCAGCGGCGTCTGCGCGCTGTCCGGTCGTTCACTCGGTGCGAGCCCGGACAGCCCGCCCGGCGGCTGGGCGGTTTCGGGCGGTGACGCGGCGGTGTTCGAAGGCGACGAGCCGAGCCACAGGGTCCCGCCGATGATCAGTGCCAGCACGAGGAGCACTCCGGCGCCGAGGAAGAGCCACGTCGGCTTCTTCTTGCCGACGACGGCGTAATCGTCGGTGGGAGCACTGTGGCGGGGGCCTGGCTCCGGCGTCAGCGGCGGGAGCGGCAGGCCCTGCTCGACGGTGGCGGGGCCGCGCCGGAGCCGCTGCGGCGGTTCCGCGCGGAGATAGACCGTCGGATTGATGTCGGCGGGCGAAGGCGCCGTGGTCTTGTGGTGCGCGATCCGGGGGATTTCCCGCTTCGGCGGAGACGGCGGCTCGGCCGCCGATTCTGGAAAAGGGGCTGGGACGGTCCGCGGTTCCGCCGGGCGGACGGCGGGGTTGGTGCTGTGCCACGGTCCGGCCGGATGACGCAACGGCGAGGCGACCGGCGACGGCATCGCACCCCCCGACGCCTCCGCGAGGAGCTCGTCGCGCCGCTTGCGGTGTTCGGTGTGCCCGATACGGCCTGAGGCCAGCTCGACATCCAGCTGCCGAAGCTCGTCCTGCCAGCTCATATAGCCCCCTGCCGCCGGGTGTGGGCAGCCAGTGTCGCATGACCCGGACGGGTGGTTGATATTGGTCTTTCCCATTCTTGCGTCCGTTTCGGCGCAGGTCCAGCAGGGTCCGGAGGCGACGGCGCGGGTCCATCGTGGTGATGCTCTTTCGGCTGGTCAGCGGCGATCGGGCGGTCCCGCCGGTACGGTGGCGGACGTGGGAAGTGCCGGGTGACGGAAATCGACGCGTGTCGCGGCGCGCTGCGCGAGCTGGCCATCGGCAGGCTCGCCGGACGTGACGTCCGCACCTCCCATCTGGTCGAGGCCGGTCTGGACGCGATCGTCGCCGGACTCGATACCCCGTCCCTCGCCTTGCTCGCCGGGCTCGAATCCTCCGCCGAAGCCGCCGTCGACAAGGCTTTCGGCCAGGTCGTCGACGAGCTCGGCCTCGAACTGCCCGCCGATCCGACGGCCGCCCGCTGGCTGCTGATCCACGGCTGGCTCACCGCGATGGTCGAAGGCCGCCTCTCGCCCGCGGCAGGCGGCGCGCTGGTCAGCGAGGTCGGCGAGCTGCTCGGGTCGCCGCCGTCGTTGCGCGGGATCGCGCGGTGGTCGGCGATGCTCGACGGCTGGATCCCGACCGACCTCACCCCGCGGGACGTCTGCGAGGTGCCGATCCTCGAGGAGTCGGCCGAGCTGCTCGAAGGGCCTTGGCCTCCTCCGCCGCGTCACCCGTAAAGCCCCGTTTTCTGTCGTACATGTGTTCTAAAATGGTCGTTGTCCAGCAGGAACAGCGGCGAAAGGCAGACACGGATGGCCTACATCACCCTGCCCACGTTCGTGGGGTACAGCACGAGCTCGGGTCCCTCGCGTTCCTCGTTCGTCCGGCGCTGGCGCCGTCAGTACGAGGACCCGGCCCGGGGCGGGTTCAATTTCTACCTCCGTGCCGCGAACGCGATCCGTGCCGGGCGGATCTCCGGTGGGGATCGCGAGGTACTGCGGGCACTGGTCGAGAACGCGGACGAGCGCACGCGGCCGCACTACACCGAGATCGCCGACGGCTGGCTGCGCTACGTCGGGCGGCGTGACCTGCGGCTGGCGGAGGTCGGCCGGTCGCGATGGCGGCTCGGCTCGCTCGAAGTGGGGATCAACCCTCATCTCGGCCTGCGCAAGGGAGACGGGCCGGTGTACGTGACCTGGCTCTATTTCAAGGAGGAGCCATTGAGCCGGGACGCCGCGCAAATGGTGCTGTGGTTGCTCGAGCAGACCATGGACGAGTTGCGGCCGGGCGGGCGGCCGCTGGTGATCGACGTCCGGCGCTCGAAGGAGTTCGCGTTGTCGCCGCGCGATCGCGACAAGGTGCGGCCATGGGTGCGGAGTGAGGCCTCGGCCTTCATGAGTCTTTGGGAGGCGGCCGCGTGAGCGAACGACGGCGAGCCCACGTTCGGTGGGCTCGCCGTTCACGCACCGTCATTCTCACGGTTCCGGCGACGGCGCAAGACACCTGATCAGGTGACAGTTTCGCGGAGAATGCCCACGAGCTGGACAACTTGGGCCCTGAACACGAAGCTTTCCCAGTCTTAACCGGCCGAACCACCGAGGGTCGCTCGTGAACAACGCTTGGGAAGCCATCTCCAGGGTCGTAGATGAGCCCGCCTGGTACTGGGTCTACGACAAGCTCGCGTTCTGGCCGAGCACCTACGCGCACGCCTGGCCCGGTTTCCGTGAACCCGCTCCGTCCGTCGCGTGGGATCTCGCGCCAGGAGGTCTCGACCGTTCGTCACCGGAATTCCGGCTCGGCCCGTACGCCGTCGAGCAGAACGACGTCGCCCGTGTCGCGCTCGCGGCGTTGAAGGACTGCGTCGCCGAGGACGAGTGGGTCTGGGTGCTGCATTGGCAGCACCAGTCGTACCGCTTCTATCCGCATCGGCACGCCGCGCTCGACCCGTGGCCGGTTTCGGTGTTCCCGCGCACGGACTACCACATGTTCCTGGCGAACGACTTCCGCTTCGGCACGCTCGGGCACCCGTGGGAGCGGACGTTGTGCGTGTACGGCGAGAAGCTCGTGCCCGCCTTCGAGAAGCACGGCGAACAGATTTTCAAGAACGTGCTGCGGCGCGACGGGGCACCGGCCGTGATGGCGGGCGGACCTGCCTAAACTCAGGCGGGTGTTCGAATACCACGGGTGGGTGACCATCCAAGCGAGCCCTTCCGGTGACGACGACGCCGCGCTGATCGAGCGCATCGTCGAGCGGGTGCACCGAGCCGTCCGCGACTTCGGCGACGCCGACCTGCTCGACCTCCGCTGGGCCGCCGGGGTGCCGGTGCTGCACCTTGGCGGCATGGACAAGCACGGCACCGCGATCGCGCCCGAGCTGGTGGACCTGTTCACCCGCGTCGGCGATCTCGCGCCGGGCTCCTACGGTCTCCTCCACGTCTGGGA
Organism: Amycolatopsis sp. NPDC043885; assembly: GCF_056435685.1. Taxonomy (NCBI): domain Bacteria; kingdom Bacillati; phylum Actinomycetota; class Actinomycetes; order Pseudonocardiales; family Pseudonocardiaceae; genus Amycolatopsis; species Amycolatopsis sp. NPDC043885. The sequence continues at coordinate 1,103,019 of NZ_JBWKEA010000001.1, read as the reverse complement.
CGACCAGGATCCCGACCACGACAACGAGTTCAAGGTGTACCGGATGGCCCGCGGCCTGGTCTCCGAACGCGGCGACGACCACCTGTCACCGGTCGCGCCGACCGTGATGGACGGCTACGAGATCTGAATCGCAACCCTTCTTGAGCAGCCGTACTCAAGACATCGCGGGGTGCTCGGCGCGACCTTGGTACGCATGACGAAAACCTCCGCAGTGCCTCCCACCACCGTCGCGTTCTTCGTCCAGGCCGCGTGTTCGTTCGGGCTGGCGCTGATCGCGGTCGTCATCGGCATCTGGTACCTGCCGGTCGACGGCTGGGTCCGCGGCTTCCTCGCCCTCGGCATGCTCTTCCTGACGACCTCGGCGTTCACCCTCGCCAAATGCATTCGTGACCGGCAGGACGAGAACACCGTCGTCAGCAGAGTCGACCAGGCTCGCGTCGACAAACTCCTCGCCGAGCACGACCCCTTCAAAACGCCCGCGCTATGAGCCGGCCGGGGCTCCGGGGGCCAGCCGGTAGAGGCGGCCTTCCCGGCTCGCGAACACGAGACCGTCCTTCAGGCCCGGCCGCGCCACCGCTTCCCAGCCGGCGCGGCCGGTGATGGTGCCGAACTCCGTCGCGACGTCGCGACGTGGCAACCCCACCGCACCGCCACCGACGACCGTGCCCGCCGCGTCGGTGACCAGTACGCAGTCGGGCTGTTCGCCGCCGAGGAAGGCCCAGCCGGTGAGAGTGGTGTCGCCGGTGACCGCGGGGCTTTCGATGAATCCGGCGGTCCGCTCGTCGTTCGGCGCGCCGGTGATCACCGGCGTCGCGGCCACGTCGATCCGCGATCCGAGTTCCGGCCCGCCCGCACCACATCCGAGGGTGAAGTCGGGGGTGAAGGGGTAGACGCCCAGAAGCTGGTACTTCGGAAGGAACTCCGGGTAGGCGTTCATCTTCTTGACGACCGACGCGGCGCCGGTCTGCATGGCGACCGCGAGGACGGGCTGAGTCGGATAGTCCTTCCGGAGGAGGTACGCACTCGATGATCCGACGGCGTAGGTGCCGAGCCCGACGACGAGCGCGATCGGGACGAGGTAGCGCTGGACGCGCCCTTGTGCCCGGACGGCCAGCAGGACGAGGAGCGCGCCGACGGCGAGCAGGCCGATGATCGCGTAGCGGGCCGAGAGGCCCTCGATGTTGCTGTACCGTCCACGCCCGAGCCCGATCAGCACTGCCGCCAGCGCCATGTGGAGGCCGAGGCCGACCCAGCCCGAATCGTTCACCTGATCCGTCTGTTCGGGCGCCGTCCCGCGTCGTTTGACCGCGTCGGTGACGGCCAGCCCGATGGCCACGAGCATGGCGACACCGCAGACCATGGCGGTGTCGGCCGTGGAGGCCGCCCAGGTGCGGCCGAGGACGGTCACGACCGAGCCGAAGTAGGTGTCCGCGCCCAGGATGGCGGGTGGCGAGCCTGCCTCGTTACTGGTCGCGAGGCGCCACAAGACGAGGACGCCGAGGCCCAGAACCAGGGGAAGGAGCACCTTCCACGGCCTGTCCCGGCGAAGCCACGCGATCAGGCCGAGCGCGATCCAGACCGGGAAGGCGGCGCCGTGGCCGAGGCTGGCGACGACGGCGAGGATCGTGGCGGGGACGGTGTGGCCGCGATGGGCGAACGCGATGGCCGCGACGGCCGGGGCGATACCGGCGAACCACTGGATGCCCATCCAGCCCGCGCCGTAGTAGTCAGTCCCGGCGGAAGAGAAGACCAGCAGGGAAAGCGCGGTCAGGACGGCGAGCCGGGGAAGGCCGGTGAGCTTCTCGGGGAGCATGCGCCAGAGCGCGAGGTAGGTGGCCAGTGCCAGCACGAACGTGGCGATGCCGAGGGCCGCGTTGGAACCGGCGAAGAGTTTCGCGTCGGCCCAGAAGAGCATCGCGACGATGACGACCGGGTGTTCGTTGTACAGCTCGGTGAAGGTCGCCGGGTCGAGCGAGCCGTTCGCGTCGGTGGTGATGCCGATGACGCGCCAGAAGTCCCAGTAGTTCATCCGGGGTGACCTGACGGCCTCGGCGAGCGCGAGCACGATCGGGGCGAGCAGGAGGAGCCACAGCGCCACGGCGCCGGGGCGGGGCAACCGGGCAGCTCGCGGACGGTCGGCGGCGGGCTCGACGGTGGCGGTGTCGCCGCTCGACGTGCGCTCGCTCATGCTTGTTCCCCCATGCTCGAAGATCCGGTCCACAAAGTACCGAACCCCCAGGTGAGGGCCTCCGCCAGCGGGTCGACATATGCACAAATCCGAATTACTACGGTCGTGTGACCCCACTCACCGAACCTGTAGCAGTTAGTGACCATCAGAACGAGTGAACGAGACGCGCCCGACAACCGACTCGCCAACGCGAGCTATAGGGAACGCGGGGTTCCGAGGGCTCGAGCCCCCGGGAATCATGGTGAGCAAGTCATGGTCCAGGCGTTCCCTGGACACACCGTGCCCACTTGCGAGCGGATGACGGGATTCGAACCCGCGACCCTCACCTTGGCAAGGTGATGCGCTACCAGCTGCGCTACATCCGCATGTCACTCAGCGCTTCAACACTCGTTTGAAGCAGTGTGGACACACCATACACAGACCGTCTGTAGCCGTTCGCACCCACCCCTCCAGGTGCTTCGGTGTCACACCTGGCGTACAAGGGGTGACGACGGCTGCATACCTCCGTATGGTGTCCCCATTCGACCGAATGGTGAGTCCTTCGGGGAGGAGGTGCCTGGCCGGATGACCGAGCAGGGCACGGTGCCGCTTCAGGCGGCCTCGGAATCCGACGAGCAGGCATTGCTCCAGCGTCTCCGTGATGGGGAGGACGCCGCCTTCGGGGAGCTTTTCGAACTTCACGCCGCCGCCGTGCGCCGGCTGGCCCGCAGTCTGGCCGCCGACCGGTCGGAGGCGGAGGACATCACGGCCGAGACCTTCTTCCGGGTGCTTCAGGCGTTGCGCCGGGGCGCCGGGCCGCGGGACTACGTCCGGGCGTATCTGCTGACGGTGGCTCGCCGGGTCTCGTGGGAGTGGCACGGCGCGCGTCGTGACGTGCCGGTGAGCGACGACGAGCTGACCTTCCGGGCCGGGGCGGGCGCGGACACGCATGCCCGCACGGCCGAACATTCGCTGATCACGACGGCGTTCACGAGTCTGCCGGAGCGGTGGCGTTCGGTGTTGTGGCAGACCGAGGTCGAAGGCGAGCAGCCGTCGATGGTCGCGCCGCATTTCGGGTTGAGCGCGAACGCGACGGCGGCGCTGGCCCGGCGGGCGCGGCAGGGGCTGCGGGCGGCGTACCTCCAAGCGCATCTGTCGGTGAACCGCGGGCCGGATTCGTGCCGGGCCGTGGTGGAGAAGCTGGGCGGGTTCACCGCGGGCAGTGTCACCGGGGCCGAAGCCCGCCGGATCAAGACCCACCTGATCGGGTGCCAGTCCTGCCGGGCGACGCACGACGAGCTGCGTGACGTCTGTTCCTCGCTGCGGGCGCACGCCGGTGTCGTCGCCTTGCTGGTGCCGGCGGCCGCCGGTGCCCACGCGAGCGGGGCGTTGTCCGGGCTCGCCGCGTCGGTCAAGGGACTTCTGCTCGGGTCGAAGGTGAAGGTCGGCCTGGCGGTGGCGTCGACGGCCGCCGCGGGCGCGGTCGGGATCGTCGCCGGTCCGGCCGTGTTCGGCACCGACGTGACGCATACCGTCGGCCTGTCCGGGGGCGGCCAGCCGGAGCTGGCGTTGCTACCGGCGCAGGTGGCACCGCCCGCCCAAGGTAAGCCGGTGGAGCTCCCGCCCCAGCGGATCGCCGAGGACCGGATGCACGGCAAGAGCGATCGGCCCGCCGTGACCGGGCGGGGCCAGGCCGCGGAACTCGGAGTGTCCGACCTGCCGAGCCTGCCGGGTGTGGGCACGTCGCGGAAGGACCTCGGCGGCGGTGATAACGGTGCGGTCGGCGATGGCGGTGCTGATAACGGCGTGCGGCCGCCGGACGAGCAAAATCCGGCGCAGGAGACCGCGCCGCGGAACGAGGTCCCGGAACCGGGCACCGGCACGAACCAGACCACCTCGAAACGGGACGACATCCCTCCCGGGGAATCGCTGAGCCCGACGTCCACGACGACCTCCCGTGACGAGACGGAGCCGTCGAGCACGCCGGAGTCGACGACTGACCCGGAAGGGTCCACTTCGCCGGAGACGGGCACGCCCGAGAGTGAGACCGGGACCCCGTCCGGCGATCCGTCGGAAGACGAGCCGAGCCCGGTGAAACCGACTTCCCACTATCCGGAACCGGGTGTCGACTACCCGACGTGCCCATAACGCCCGAGCGGGCATATCGCCCTCGAACTCTCGCGAATCCGGCTCCCGTCACGGTACGGTGGAGCTCGCTCACGACGAGCGAGCGGCCGCGCGGGAGGCGACTGAATGAACCGGCTGGTGCACGGCGAGGACGGCCGTGACTGGGTGGTCCGAGCCCAGATGGAATGGCGTGCTCCCGCGACAGCGGACGATTTCGAGCACGATGTGGCGGGCAGCTACGGCCCGGGTATCGCGATGATCGCCGTGACGGCGCTGCTCGCGATCGTGCTCATCATGTGGACCCCCGCCGACGTGAGAATCCCGTCGTGGGTTCCGCTGGCGCTCTTGCTGGTCGCGTTGTTCTTCCCGTTGCGGTGGATCCTGCGCCGCCCGTGGACCGTGGTCGCCGAGACCGAGGGCGACCTGGCGGGCGACAGGCCCTCGGAGCGCTGGGTCGGCACCATCCGCGGCATGTTCACCGTGCGCGGCGAGGTCTCGAAGATCACGAAGACCATCCAGAAGCACTCGCTGCCGGATTTCGACGGCCCCTTGCACCCGGTGGAGTAGTCGCGGCGGCCTGAACGCGCGAGACTGGGGCCATGCCCGAGTTACCCGAGGTCGAAGCGCTCGCCCACCACCTGCGTGAACACGCGGTGGGCAAGACGATCTTCCGTGTCGACGTGGCGTCCCTCAGTGTGCTGAAGACGGCGACCCCGCCGTGGACGGAGCTGCACGGCCGCGAGGTCACCGGTGCCGGCCGCTTCGGCAAGCACCTCGATCTCGTCGCCGGTGATCTCCACCTGGTCGTCCACCTGGCCCGGGCGGGCTGGCTGCGCTGGTCCGACGCGTTGGCGCCGGCACCGCTCAAACCCGGCAAGGGGCCGATCTCGCTGCGCGTCCACCTCGACGCGGCCGCCGGTCCGGGCTTCGATCTCACGGAGGCCGGGACGAAGAAGGGGCTGGCCGTCTGGATCGTGCGTGATCCGGAGAAGGAGGTCGCGAGTATCGCGCGGCTCGGGCCGGACGCGCTCTCGCTGGACCGCACGGGGCTCGAGAAGTTGTTCGCCGGACGCACCGAACGGTTGAAGACGGCGCTCACCGATCAGTCTCTGATCGCCGGGATCGGCAACGCCTACTCCGACGAGATCATGCACATGGCGAAGCTTTCTCCCTACGCCACAACCGGAAAGCTGTCCGAAGGGGCGCTCGACGGGCTCTTCGAAGCCATCAGCGAAGTGCTGACCAGTGCGGTGACGCGGTCGGTCGGCCAGTCCGCGGCCCGGCTCAAGGGCGAAAAACGGTCCGGGTTGCGGGTGCACGCGCGCACCGGGCTGCCGTGCCCGGTCTGCGGCGACACGATCCGCGAGATCTCGTTCGCGGACAAGTCCTTCCAGTACTGCCCGACCTGCCAGACCGGCGGGAAACCCTTGGCCGACCGGCGGATGTCGCGCCTGCTCAAGTGACCCGTCACTGCCGCGTTTAGTCCTCTGGATGCGGTACTTGCGCATGCAAGTACCGCATCCAGAGGACTAAACGCGGTCAGCAGAGGGCGGCCATCACCGCGGGCATCGGCGGCTTCGGCACCCGCTGCCCGCCGTGCACGTCCGCGGCGAGGTCGTACACGTTCAGCGCCAGCACGATCTGCTTCGAGCCGTCCTCGGTGCTCATCGAGACGCTGTAGAACCCCGGTCCCGCACCGGTGTTGCCCCAGACCGTCTTCTTGCCACCGGCGCAAGGCAGGTTGAGCGTCTCGACGCCGGCGCCGTACGCACCCAGCTCGCTGTACGGCACCAGCCGCTTGAGTTCGGCCTGTTGTGCGGGTTCCAAAAGCCGTCCTGTCAGCAACGCGCGATGGAACGTCGCGAGCTCGTCGACGGTCGACACCATCGCGCCCGCGGTCCAGTCGTACGACGGGCTGAACACGGTCATGTCCTTCCCCCGCATGTCGTACCCGTGCAGGTGCGGACCTCGCAGGAACGGCGACCACAGCGGGAAATACGTCCGGCCGAGCTCGAGCGGGTCGAGGATCCGCCGCTGGATCTCCTCGCGGACGTCGTTGCGGGTGATTTTCTCGATCACCTTGCCCAGCAACAGATATCCGGTGTTCGAGTACTCCACCCCGGTGCCCGGCGCGAACGAGGGCGGGTCGGCGAGCGCCCGCCGGATCACCTCCGACGGCGTGATGACGTGCGCCCGGTTCCCCTGGACGAGGTACGGGTCGAAGAAATGCGGATCCAGGGGGTCGTGCACGCCGGAGGTGTGGTTCAGCAGCGTGCGCAGCGTGATCTTCTCCGGCTCGTAGCCAGGTCCGCGTACGACACCGGGCAGCCTTCGCTCCACCGGATCGTCGAGGGAAAGCGAGCCTTCGTCCGCCAGTTGCAGCACCACCGTGGCGACGAACGCCTTGGTGTTGCTGGCGATCCGGAACCGGTGATGCGGCCCCGCGGGTTCGCGCGTCGCCTGGTTCGCGTATCCGGCGCCGAAGCGTGAGACCGCCTCACCGGTCCGGACCTGGACGACCGCTCCCGGGAAACCCCCTTCGCCGACCAGATCGCCGACGGCCGCGCGCACCGGATCCCCGGCCGCGGCCGCCGTCCCGCTCGCCAGCAGGACCCCCGCCAGCACCCCCGCCGCGAGTTTCCCCGATCCGTGCATTGTGTTCCTCCCCCGGAAGCGATTGCCTGCGCACAGTCTTCCCGGCGCGACGGGGAGTGACCATGGGGACAACGCCCCGGTCTTGGGTAGGGTCGGCCCCACCCTCAGTTGTCACAACTCAACGGAAAGTGGGGAGCAGACCTTGCACCCGGTTGGTCGAGCGCAGAGCATGGACGCCGTGTCCGGGCTCGAGATCGCGCAGATCATCCCTTGGGGTGTGGCGCTGCTGCTCGCGATCCTCGTCGTCGTCCTCCTGATCAAGCTGAGGCGTCCCGCGAGCATCGTGGAGAACGCGGTGCTGCAGGCCGTCCACCGCATGTCGAAGGCGACACCGGATCTCCGCGAGGGGCTCGACGAGCAGGTCGCCGACAAGATCACCAGCCAGCTGCTGGAGATGCTCGACTGCGTCGCCGTCGGCATCACCGACAGCGAAGGCACGCTGCTGTCCTGGGACGGCGAGGCCAACGACCACTACGTCGATCTCGTCGACGCCATCGGCAACGCGATCCGCAAGCACCGCCGCGAGGTCGTCGCGCACGACAAGATGCCGTGCAACCACCGAGGCACCTGCCGGATGCGGACCGCGGTGATCGTGCCGCTGATCGTCGAGGGCGAGACCGAGGCGGCGCTGCTGGTCGTCGGGCGCACGCGCGGGCGGCTGGTGCAGATGGCCGACGCGGTCGCGCAGTTCGTCTGCACCCAGTTCGAGCTGGCGCGGCTGGACGAATCGAAGAACCAGCTCCAGCAGGCGGAGATCAAGGCGCTGCGCGCGCAGATCTCCCCGCACTTCGTCTACAACGCGCTCAACACCATCTCGTCGCTGATCCGGACAGACCCGGAGGAGGCGCGAGAGCTGCTTCAGGACTTCGCGGACTTCACGCGCTACTCGTTCCGGACGTCGGGCATGTTCACGTCGCTCGCCGAGGAACTGCGGAACATCGACCGGTACCTGACCATCGAGAACGCCCGCTTCGGCGGACGGCTCGAAGTGCGGATGAAGATCGCGCCCGAGGTGCTCTCGGTGGTCGTGCCGTTCCTGATCATCCAGCCGCTGGTGGAGAACGCCGTCAAACACGGCCTCGCGTCGAAGCCGTCCGGCGGCTGCGTCACGGTGATCGCCGAGGACTACGGCGCCGAAGCGCTGATCAGCGTCGAGGACGACGGCATCGGCATGGAGCCCGCCAAGCTCGCGGACCTCCGCAGCCAGCACCGCACGGGTGCGCACGTCGGCCTCGGCAACATCAACCAGCGGATGCAGCAGGTGTTCGGCCGCGACTACGCGCTCATGGTCGAGACGGCGCCCGGCGCCGGCATGAAGGTGACCCTGCGGGTGCCGAAGTTCATGCCCGGCGTGCGGCCGAATCTGCCGGACTTCTCCGCCGACAGCGCGACCGTCCCGCCTCAGGGCGGTCCGAACGAGTCCAGCGGGGTGAGCGGTTCGCGCAGCGGCGTGCTGCCGTCGTGAACGTCGGTAACCTGGCGGTATGAGCGTTGCGGACAAGCTGACCTCCCGTCTCCCGATGATCGGCGATCGAGGTGAACGCAAGGACGTCGTCGCCGTGGTGAAGCTGCACGGGGTGATCACGCCGACCCCGTCACCCCTGGCCAGGGGGTCGATCAACCTCGCCGCCGTCGAATCGGCGCTGACGCGCGCGTTCGGGCACGAGCGGTTGAAGGCCGTCGCGCTGCAGATCAACTCGCCGGGTGGCGCGCCGACGCAGTCGGGTCTGGTCGCCGAGCGGATCCGTCAGCTCGCCGACGAGAAGAACGTGCCGGTCCTGGCCTTCGCCGAGGACGTCGCCGCGTCCGGCGGGTACTGGCTGGCCTGCGCCGCCGACGAGATCTACGCGCACCGGACGTCGATGGTCGGCTCCATCGGCGTGATCAGCGGCGGGTTCGGGTTCACCGGCCTGCTGGAGCGGTTCGGCATCGAGCGGCGGCTGCACACCGCGGGCGCGAACAAGTCCCGGCTCGACCCGTTCAGCCCGGAGAAGCCGGAAGACATCGAGTGGCTGAAGAAGATGCACGGCCAGCTCCACGAACTGTTCGTCGACTGGGTCACCGAACGTCGTGGTGACCGGCTTTCCGGCTCCGAGGACCTGTTCACCGGGGACGTCTGGCTGGGTGCCCGTGCGGTCGAGCTCGGCCTGATCGACGGCGTCGGCAGCCTTCGTCAGGTGATCACGGAGCGGTACCCGGACGCCGAGATCGCGATCGCCGAACCGAAGAAGCCGCTGCTGGCGCGGCTCGGTATCGGCGCGCCCGCCGCGGCGAGCGCGCTTCTGGACGCCGTTCAGTCCAAGGCCGCCTGGAGCCGCTTCGGCCTCTGACCCGCGTGCAATGAAAGGTCCTTTCCTTGCGAAATTTGCGAGGAAAGGACCTTTCCTCTCGTTCGGGGGTGGCAGGGATTCACCCGAACGGTGGTAGGCGTAAGTGGTTCAGACCAGGTCTCATATCGGACATACCGCTTTGTTGTGAACGGCAACAAACCTCGACAGCGTTGACGAGGAGGTCCGATGTCCGTTACTTCTCCCCGAACGAGCCGCTGGAAGATCGCGCTCGCCGCCACCGCCGGCGCGGCTCTGATCACGGTCCCCCTGACCTTGCCCGCGTCCGCCGCAGTCCCGCCGCCCCCGGCCGGCTGGACCACCGTGTTCACCGACGACTTCACCGGCGCCGCGGGTTCGCTCCCGTCGAGCGCGAACTGGATCATCGACACCGGCCACGGCTACCCCGGCGGCCCGGGCAACTGGGGCACCGGCGAGATCCAGAACTACACGGCGAACCCCGCGAACCTCGCCCAGGACGGCTCCGGGAACCTGCGGATCACGCCGCTGCGTGACGGCGCGGGCAACTGGACCTCGGCGCGGATCGAAACGCAGCGCACGAACTTCAAACCACCCGCCGGCGGCGCGCTGCGGATCGAAGGCCGCATCCAGATGCCGAACGTCACCGGCGCCGCGGCGCTCGGCTACTGGCCCGCGTTCTGGGCGCTGGGCTCGCCGTATCGCGGCAACTACTGGAACTGGCCCGCCGTCGGCGAGTTCGACATCATGGAGAACGTCAACGGGATCAACACGGTCTGGGGCGTGCTGCACTGCGGCGTCAACCCCGGCGGTCCCTGCAACGAGACCACCGGACTGGTCGGCAGCCGCACTTGCCCCGGCGCGAGCTGTCAGAGCGCGTTCCACACCTACACCTTCGAATGGGACACGAGCGTCAGCCCCAACGTGTTCCGCTGGCTGGTGGACGGCCAGCAGTTCCATTCGGTCAGCCAGAACCAGGTCGACGCCACGACGTGGGCCAACATGACGAACCACGCCGGCTACTTCGTGCTGCTGAACGTCGCCATCGGCGGCGCGTTCCCGAACAACAACTCCGGCACCACCACGCCGGGGCCGGGGATCGTGCCGGGACACCCGATGCTCGTCGACTACGTCACCGTCCTGACCCGCGGCGGCGGCACGACCCCCACGACCACCACGGGAAGTCCCGGCGGCGGTGGCAGCGCGTACGGCACGATCCAGGCGGAGTCGTACGGCCAGGCGGCCGGGATCGCCAAACAGGCCACGTCCGATTCCGGCGGTGGGCAGAACATCGGCCCCGCGGGCAACGGTGACTGGGCGTTGTATCCGGGCATCGACTTCGGGACGCGAACGGCCGGGCAGTTCCAGGCGCGCGTCGCGTCCGGAGCGGCGGGCGGCGTCAGCGGACTCGTCGAAGTCCGGCTCGACAGCCGCTCCAACCCGCCCGTCGGCAGCTTCGCCGTCGCGAACACCGGCGGCTGGCAGAGCTGGCGGACCATCCCGGCGAATATCAGCGGCGTCACCGGCGAACACGACGTCTACCTGACCTTCACGAGCGGACAGCCCGCCGATTTCGTGAGCGTCAACTGGTTCACCTTCACACCGTGAAGGGATAGATGTGGCACGGCGAGGCGGTTCGTGTCACCGGAAAAGATGACGGCACCGGTCACCCCAGGCGCGGGGGTGCCGGTGCCGTCCTTTTCGTTCGACTTTCGTGAAGCGGGCTGGACAAGGAACGCGGCAATGGGCAGGATGCGTCTCACTGTGAGTGCTCACGATGACACCCGGAAGCTCATCGTCCTGGCGGTGGACGACGAGCCCAAAGGGCTAGACGAACTCGTCCACTGTCTCCGCAACAGCCCGCGCGTCGCCCTGGTCTACCCGGCGATCGACGCTTCGGAGGCGCTGCGCCTGCTGTCCGCGGACGACCCGAGGCTGGCCGACCGCAAGGCCCGCGGGCTGCCGATCGTGGACGCGGTGTTCGCCGACATCGACATGCCCGGTCTGTCCGGCATGGAGATGTCGCGGGTGTTCGCCGCGCTGCGCCCGTCGCCGGCGCTGGTGTTCGTGACAGGACACGCGGAAGAGGCCGTCAACGCCTTCGACCTCGGCGCGCTCGACTACGTGCTCAAGCCGTACCAGCAGGATCGTCTCGACCGCGCCATCACGCGCGTGATGGACAAACTCGCCGCCAACGCCGCGCCGAAGTACGGCCCGGAAGGCGGGCTGGGACAGGTCAAGAACGACGACGAGGTCATCCCCGTGGAGCTCGCGGGCACCACGAAGCTCATCCCGCGGTCTTCGGTCCGCTGGGTCGAGGCCCAGGGCGACTATGCCCGGTTGTTCACCACCGACGGCAGCCACCTGGTCCGCATCCCGCTCGCCCAGCTCGAAGAACGCTGGGAGAAGGCGGGTTTCGTCCGCATCCACCGGTCGTTCCTGGTCTCGCTGCCGCTGATCACCGAACTGCGCATGGGGCAGGGCGGCTATCAGGTCGTGATCGGTAACGAGGAGAAGGTGCTGCCGGTGAGCCGCCGCCACACGCGCGCCCTCAAGGACAGGCTGGTCGGCGCCAACCGGTCGACGTGACCGACGACTACTACCGCCGCGTCAACGGCGTCCGCGAACCGGACCCGACGCTCGGCAAGAGCAGGAAACCGGCGGTGCCCGAGGGCGCCGCCGTCGAACCCGTTCCCGGCGCGCCGTCCGGTCCGAAGCACGAGCAGGCCAAACCCGAACATCACGCGAAACCCAAGCGGCAGCGGGTGATCCTCGCCGACCCGCGGCAGGCCACCAGCACCCTGCGGGCCAGGGTCGAACTCGAAGAACAGACCAGCTGGGGAAAACTCCTGGTCCGGGATCTGGTGAAGATCCAGTTGCGGACGGCCTCCCTGCTGGCGCTGCTGGTGATGGTCACCCTGTGTTCGCTTCCGGTGCTCTTCTATCTGATCCCGTCATTCGGCAGCGTGACCGTCGTCGGTATCCCGGTGCCCTGGCTGATCCTCGGCGTGGCGCCTTTCCCGTTCCTGTTCGGCATCGGCCTCTGGTACAACCGGCTCGCCGAACGGCATGAACGCGACTTCGTCGACATGATCGAGAACTGACCGCGGAGCTGCACATGCGAGGATCCACACCGTGCAGCTGAATCCGTGGGCCATGGCCGGCATCGTGCTGGTAGCGGTCCTGACCTTCTACCTCGGACATCGCTCCTCGAGGTCGGCCGTCAGCACGCACGATTTCCTCGTCGCCCGGCGCACCGTGCGGTCCCGGCGCAACGCGGCCGCGATCTCCGGTGAGTACCTGTCCGCCGCGTCGTTCATGGGCGTCGCCGGCATCGTGCTCAAGGACGGCGCCGACGCCCTGTGGTTCCCGATCGGCTTCACCGCGGGCTATCTCGCGCTCATGCTGTTCGTCGCCGCGCCGCTGCGGCGGTCCGGCGCGTACACGCTGCCGGACTTCGTCGAGATGCGGCTGGGTTCGACGATGCTGCGCCGGGTCTCGACGGCGTTCGTGGTGTTCATCGGGATCCTCTACATGGTCCCGCAGCTGCAGGGCGCGGGCCTGACGCTCGCGACCATCCTGCCCGTGCCCGCGTGGGCCGGCGCGATCCTGGTGACCTGTGTCGTCGGGTTCAACGTGATCGCGGGCGGGATGCGCGCCATCACCGTCGTCCAGGCCTTCCAGTACTGGCTGAAACTGTTCGCCATCGCGGTGCCGACGTTCATCCTGTGCATCGTGTTCCTCGGTTCCGGTGGGCCGGGCAGCGCGCGTCCGCTGGGGCAGCCCGCCCCGCCGACGTTCCCGGAGAACACCACGGTTTCGGTGCAGGCCGACGTCACGCTGAAGGTCACGTCGGTGACCGTGCTCGAGGCGTACGGACAGGTGGAAGGCGCGCGTGCCAACGGTTTCGCGGTGTGGGCGCCGGAGGCCGGGCACAAGGTCGAGAAGGGCACGACGCTGAAGTTCACCGCCGGCACCCCGGTGCCGGTGGTCAGCGACGCGCCCACGTCCAACGGCGACTGGCTCCGGCCGGGGTCGGGCAGTCTCACCGATCTGCTGCAGGTCTATTCGCTGATCCTCGCGACCTTCCTCGGCACCATGGGCCTGCCGCACGTCCTGGTCCGCTTCTACACCAACCCCGATGGGAAGGCCGCGCGCCGCACGACGGTGCACGTCCTGCTGCTGCTCGGGCTGTTCTACCTGTTCCCGACGCTGCTGGGTGCGCTCTCGCGGATGTACGTCCCGGAACTGCTGGTGACCGGCAAGACCGACGCCGCCGTCCTGCTGCTGCCGTCCGCCGTTCTCCCCGGGCTCTGGGGTCAGATCCTCGGCGCGGTGACGGCGGCAGGCGCCTTCGCCGCGTTCCTGTCGAGTTCTTCCGGGCTGCTGGTGAGCGTGTCCGGGGTGGTGTCCACCGACGTCCTGCCCGGCCGCGTTCGCGATTTCCGGGTGGCGACGGCGATCGTCGCGGCCATCCCGTTCGGGCTGGCTCTTCTGCTGCCCGCGGACGATCTGTCGCTTTCGGTCGGGATGTCGTTCGCGCTGGCCGCGTCGACGTTCAGCCCGCTGCTGCTGCTCGGGGTCTGGTGGCGCAAGCTCAGCTGGCCCGGCGCGCTGGCCGGGATGCTCGTCGGCGGCGGGCTGGTGCTGACCGCGCTGGTGGTCAACATCGTCAGCAAGTACAGCGGTGGCTGGGCGCCGTGGTTCTCGAACCAGCCCGCGCTGATCACCGTGCCGGCGGCGTTCCTGACCACCTACGTGGTGAGCCGGGCGACCGGATACGGGCGGCCGGACGACGTCCACGGCGTCATGCTGCGGCTGCACGCGCCCGATCCGCTCGGGTTCATGCGTGATCGTGCGGTCGCGCGGTTCGGGCAGGCCGAAGAGAAGACAGAGAAGCCACGGACCACCGGCAAAGGCCGCCACCGGAAGTAAATCACTCTTTCGAGTCGCGAGCGTCTACGCAGAGTCGTACCGTTCACTCAAATGGATCGCTCCTTTCCTGCCCTAAGAGGGGCATGATCTTTCGTGGCAACGAAGTCATCGAATGGTCGCGGCAGACGGGAGGTCCGATGTGAGCGATACCGATCAAGGTCTCGGGTCCGATCCGGAATCCGACTGGGAAAAGATGCAGGCGAGCCCCGAATTCGCCGAGTTGCGACGAAGGCTCCGGGTATTCGTTTTCCCGGTCTCGGCCCTGTTCCTCCTCTGGTATCTGCTCTACGTGCTCCTCGCCGACTACGCGACCGAGTTCATGAGCACCAAGCTCTTCGGCAACATCACCGTCGGCCTGGTCTTCGGCCTGCTGCAGTTCGTGTCCACCTTCGTGATCACCGGCCTCTACGTCCGGTACGCGAACCGGAAACTCGATCCGCTCGCCGACAAGATCCGGCACGAGGTCGAAGGGGCCGAACGGTGAATACGCTGGCAGCGGGCGTACAGGGGAGCAATCCGGCGCTCAACATCACCATTTTCGCGATCTTCGTCGCGATCACGCTCGTGATCGTTTTCCGGGCGAGCCGGAATACGAAGACCGCGTCCGACTACTACGCCGCGGGCCGCGCGTTCACCGGTCCGCAGAACGGTATCGCGATCTCGGGCGACTATCTGTCCGCGGCGTCGTTCCTGGGTATCGCCGGTGCGATCGCGATCAACGGTTACGACGGTTTCCTCTACTCGATCGGGTTCCTCGTCGCGTGGCTGGTGGCGTTGCTGCTGGTCGCGGAACTGCTGCGCAACACCGGCAAGTTCACCATGGGCGACGTGCTGGCGTTCCGGATGAAGCAGCGCCCGGTCCGCGCGGCGGCCGCGATCTCCACGCTGGCCGTCTCGTTCTTCTACCTGCTCGCGCAGATGGCGGGGGCGGGCGGCCTGGTGAACCTGTTGCTCGGCATCGAAGGGAATCTCGGCCAGGACCTGGTGATCGCCGTCGTCGGCGTGATCATGATCCTGTACGTGCTGATCGGCGGGATGAAGGGCACCACCTGGGTCCAGATCATCAAGGCCGTCCTGCTCATCGCGGGCACGTTCGCGATGACGTTGTGGGTGCTCGGGAAGTACGGCTTCAACCTGTCCAGCCTGTTCCAGGCCGCCGTCGACAAGGGCGGGCAGACCGGGGAAGCGCTGCTCGGGCCGGGCAAGCAGTACGGCAAGACCGGCACGACGAAGCTCGACTTCCTGTCGCTGGGTATCGCGCTGGTGCTCGGTACCGCGGGCCTGCCGCACGTGCTCATGCGCTTCTACACGGTGCCGACCGCGAAGGACGCGCGCCGTTCGGTGGTCTGGGCGATCGCGCTGATCGGCATCTTCTACCTGTTCACGCTCGTACTCGGCTACGGGGCGGGCGCGCTCGTCGGCCCGGACGTGATCGCGAAGGCGCCGGGGACGACCAACTCGGCGGCCCCGCTGCTGGCGCTCGAACTGGGCGGCCCGATCCTGCTCGGGTTCATCGCGGCGGTGGCGTTCGCGACGATCCTCGCGGTCGTCGCGGGCCTGACGATCACGGCGTCGGCGTCGTTCGCGCACGACGTCTACGCCAACGTGCTCAAGAAGGGCAAGACCGCCCCGGACAGCGAGGTCCGCGTCGCGCGGATCACCGCGCTGGTGATCGGGGCGGTCGCGATCGTCGGCGGGATCCTCGCGAAAAACCAGAACGTGGCGTTCCTCGTGGCGCTCGCGTTCGCGGTGGCGGCGTCGGCGAACCTGCCGACGATCCTGTACTCGCTGTTCTGGAAGCGGTTCAACACCCAGGGCGCGCTGTGGAGCATCTACGGCGGTCTGAGCGTGTGCGTCGTCCTGATCGTCTTCTCGCCGGCGGTCTCGGGTAAGCCCATCGACCCGAAGACCGGGAAGAGCGCCTCGATGATCCAAGGCGTCGACTTCCACTGGTTCCCGCTGGACAACCCGGGCATCGTCTCGATCCCGGTCGCCTTCTTCCTCGGCTGGCTCGGCACCGTGCTGTCCAAGGAACACAACCAGAAGAAGTACGCCGAGATGGAGGTCCGGTCGCTCACCGGCGCCGGTGCGGAAAAGGCCGTCCGGCATTGAGTGCCTCTTCACGCGCGCGCAACGGGACGGGATGCGAGGATGGGACTGTGGTGAGCCCTGCTGACATCCCGACCGTCGCCGTCCGTGACCTGCCGAAGGACGGTGTCGCGCTGCTCGACGTCCGCGAGGACGACGAGTGGGCCGCCGGGCATGCCCCGGGTGCCAAGCACATCCCGATGGGTGAGCTGCCCGCGCGCGTCGCCGAACTCGACGACCTGCCCGACGACCAGCCGGTCTACGTGATCTGCCGCAGCGGCGGCCGGTCCGCGCGCGCCGCCGCGTGGCTCAACGCGAGCGGCTGGGACGCGGTGAACGTCGCCGGCGGGATGGGCTCCTGGAAGCAGGAGGGGCGCCCGATGGTCGGCGACCATCCCGGCGTCGAACCCGAAGTGCTGTAACCGTGCAGCCAGGCCACTACCCGCCGAGAGCACCGATGCCGCCGGTGCGCCCCGCGCCGATGCGGCAGCCGACGCGTCATCGCGTCCGCTGGGTCGCGTCGCCGCCGCCCGGCGCCTTGTCGCAGCGGCGCAATCCGGTGGCCGAGCGCTACTCCGGTCCGCCGTCCTATCCGGTCCCACCGCGTTGGGGCTTCCCGAACCTGGTCTGGCGGCGGCCGACCGCGGTCCCCGGGACGGCCTCCGGCGAGGTCACCGCTGGGGAACGGCTGCGGGTGATCACGCGAAGCCTCCTGCCGGTGCTGTGGACCTTCGCCGCTCTCGCCGTCGTCGCCTCGGCCGCCGAAATCTGGCGCTACGTCCTGCTCGTGCAGAGCCGCGACTCCGCGTTGTCGACGTCCGTCGTCTCGGTGTCCGACAGCTTCGTGATCACCGCCGGCCTGCTCACGACGATCCTTTCGCTGCTGCCGTCGGGGCTCACCGTGTGGTGGCTGCTCGTGGCCAGGCACGCCGCCGCGGACGCCCGCGGCGAGGGGCCGCCGAGGCGGCAGTGGCACGTGCTGGCGTTCGTGCTGGTGCCGGTGGTGAACCTGGTCATGGTGCTGCCGATCGTCGCCGAACTCGAACACGCCGTCCTGCGCCGGACACGGGACACCCGGCCGAAGCCGTCGCGGCTCGTGCTGATCTGGTGGGGCGTCTGGATGCTGAACTGGGTGCTGCTCGGGCTCGTCATCGTCTGGCGGTTCCGTGACGGCGTCCAGGCCTTGGCCGACGGGGTCGTCCTGGTCGCGCTGACCGACCTGGCCGCGGCAGGGCTGGCGGTGGTGACGGCGCTGCTCGTGAAGCGCATGTCGGACCTGCTCGCGCCTGTGGCGGAGAAGCGCCTTCGGCTGCTTCGCGTGCTGAAGGTGGAGGGGGCGCCGGATCCGGACCGGCGGGAGCGCCCGGCCTCTTCAGTGCGCTGACGCAACTTCTCCACTGAACGTTTGAATGCGGGATCTCCGCACTCCGCTGGAAGTGGATCGGTCTGTAACATGGGGGTATGAGCAGCGAGCAGCAGGAGTGTGATCTGCCCGCCGGGGAGACCGGCCGGGCGAGGTCTGCTGTGCTCGGTCTGTACAAACCGTCCGCCCCCAGACCGAAGATCGCGCGGCCTGCCGCTGAGCGATTTTACCCTGGCGTGAAAACAGGCCTCACCGCTCATGGAATCCGCAGGCCTGAGCCAGCCAAGGACGAGCCGTCGAAGCCGTATGCGCCGCCGTCCTTTTTGGGGATGTTCGATCTTCCTGCGGACGCGTCCGAAAGCGTGAAGGCCGTGGTGCGCGGCCAGGATGTCGCCTGAGGCGCACCAGGTAATCCGATGGCGCGCCCGATAGTGGTGGATGCTGGCCCGCTCATCGCCATGGTCAGCCGAAAAGATGATCATCATCTGGCCGTGGTGTCGTGGCTGGAGACCGCGGCCACGCGTGATCTGCTGGTGCCGTCGCTGGTGTTGACCGAGGTATGTCACTACATAGAGAAGTACCTCGGCGGTGAAGCCGAGGCGGCGTTCATCGAAGGGCTCATGCGCTCGCCTCAGTTCGCCGTCTACCACCCCATGGACGACGATTTCCGGCGGATGGCCGTGCTGATGCGCCAGTACTCGGATTGGCCGCTCGGCCTGGCCGACGCCGCGGTCGTGGCCACGGCGGAACGGTTGAAGACGGTAGAGGTGGCGACGGTTGACCGCCGGCATTTCGAGCACATCAAGCCGGTGCACGTTTCCCACTTCACGCTCTATCCCGAAACCGCGCGCTGACCTGCCGAAAGAGAGCAAGGGACCTTTGCTGCCGTCGCCGCCGGGGTGAGCCAGGTCACCGTTGACCTCCAGTTCGCTGGAGGTTCGAGACTGTGCTCATGAGCGACGACGGCGTCACCTTCATCAATGTCTTCGAGATCCCCGCGGACCGTGTGGACGAGTTCGTCGAGACGTGGCGAGAGCGCGCGAAGCTGATGCGGGACGCGCCCGGTTTCCGCGACGCCAAGCTCCATCGGGCTCTGCTGCCCGATTCACGCTTCCAGCTGGTCAACGTCACGCACTACGACAGCAAGGAAGCCTGGGAGGCGGCAGGCAAGAACCAGGTGTTCCAGGCGTCGACCGAACGCGCGGCGGAGGTCGCGACGCCCAACGCCGCGCTCTACGAAGTGGTCGTCGAGTACTCCTAGGCCGTGTCCTGCAAGTCTGCCCGCGGTCTTCGCGCCCAGGCGTCCCCTGACGGCACGGGCGGCTCAGCCGAGTACAACCCGGTACGAGGCCGAACCGCCCGCACCGCCAGGAACCACCTGGATCACGAAGCCCATCGGACAGACTTACAGGACACGGCCTAGCCCGTGGTGACCCGGAGCGAGCGCAGCCCCCGGATCACGAATTCGGGCCGCCGCTCCGGGGTTTCGGCGAGTTCCAGTCCCGGCAGCTTCGAGGCGAGGGAGCTCAGCGCGGCCGCGATCTCCACGCGCGCGAGCGGGGCGCCGACGCAGTAGTGGATGCCCATGCCGAAGCCGAGGTGCGCGTTCGGTGTGCGGCCGATGTCGAGGATGTCGGGCCGGTCGAAGACCTTCGGGTCCCGTGCGGCGGCGCCGAGGAGCGCGCCGATCTTCTCGCCCTCGGCCACCGGGAATCCGGCGATCTCGACGTCGGCGGTCGCGGTTCGCTCGAAGAGCTGGAGCGGCGCGTCGAAGCGGATCAGCTCCTCGACGCACGGGTCCAGCAGATCCGGGGAGTCCAGCAGCCGCTCCCACTGGTCGCGGTGGGTCAGCAGCGCGTTGACGCCGTTCCCGATGACGTTCACCGTCGCCTCGTGCCCGGCCATCAGGAGCAGGACGGCGGTCGCGACCAGTTCGTCCTCGGTGAGCTCACTGCGCAGAAGATCGCTGACGATGTCGTCGCCGGGGGAGTTCGCGCGCTGCTTCGCGACGCCACGCAGGTATTCGACGAACTCCGAGGCCGCGGCTTCGGCGGCGTCGCGCTTCTCCTCGGCGAGCCCGTATTCGTACATCTTCACGATGTGGTTCGAAAGGGTGACCATGCGCGGGCCGTCCTCGACCGGGACGCCCAGGAGTTCCGCGATGACCGCGACCGGCAGCGGCTGCGCGAGATGCGCCAGCAGGTCGGCCGAGCCGGTTTCGGCGATCTCGGCGGCGAGCCCGTCGACCATGCCGTCCGCGAGCTCGGCGACCATCGGCCGCAGCCGCTGGACGTGCCCGCGCCCGAACGCGCCCGCGATCACCCGCCGCAGCCGCGTGTGGGCGGGCGGCTCGTTCTCCAGCAGCGAGTTGCGGTGCAGCAGGTTGAACGACGCGAACCGCTCCACCGGCAGCGCGTCCTGCCAGATGCGGCCGAGCCCGCGATGCCGCAGGACGGCGGCCGACGCCGCGTGCGACACCGCCACGGCGATGCCGAGGCCGTCGTGGCGGTGGACTTCGCCGCGCTCGCGGAGGTCGGCGAAATACGGGTACGGATTCGCGAGGAAGGCCGGGTCGGCGAGGTCGAACACGTGCCGACTGTAACCCGCGCCGGGGTGGCCGCCCCGGCGCGGCAGAGAGCTACAGATGCAGCCAAAGCCCCAGGTGCAGGTGCAGGCCGTGATGGTGATGCCCGTGGTGATGGCCGCCGCACAGCAGCAGGCAATGACGGGCCTGGTCCGCTCTGCCGGGCTCCGGCGCGGCCGAAGCCGTGCCTGCCGCGGGCCCGGCCAGCATCAGTCCGAGTGCCACGGGAACCGCGGCCAAGGCGGCCCGGCGCTTCGAGGTGCTCATCTGTGATCCCTTCTCCGCACTACGGCGCCGGAATGGCGCCGTGATCGAGTATTCGGTGCGGTACGGGGGAAACGGCAGGCTGATCACCCGCGATTCGATCGTCCGGATGATGACAACCGTTTTCAGTCACGTTTCCGTGGTACCCGGATGGCCGCTGAAACCCACCGATCCGGTCGATCCGGTGGTCGGCCGGGTGTCGTCCGCGCCGCCTTCGTCACCAACCCCGGGGGCCTTACGAGACGCGTGCCTTCCCGCGATAGCGTTCCGAACCGAGCTTTGAGGAGGCTGACGTGGGCAAGGGTTCGCGCAAGAAGGGTCCCAAGACGACCTCGGATCGCAAGCCGAAGGTGCGCGACGTCTTCGTCGGCCAGCCCTTCGAGGGGCTCGCGGCGGAGACCGAGCTGATCGCGCTGCGCGAGTTCGTCCCGTCGGCGACGGCGGCGCTCACGCTGGGCTCCGGCGAGAAGGTCACGCTCGGCACGGTGCTGCCGATGGCGGCGGCCGCGTTCGTCCGGTCCGACGGCGAGCGCTACGTCGGGATGCAGGTGCAGACCCGGTCCTCGGACATCAGCCGCGACCTCGGCCGCGCGCTCCAGTGGGTGCTGGACGCCAAGGAGGGTGACGTCCTGTCCGTGCCGGATACCACGACGCCGCCCACCGCCGACGAGAAGGCCCGTCTCCAGGACCTGCTCGACGTGAACGCCGAACTCGACGTCACGCTCTACAACGACTTCGCCTGGTGGCTCCCCGAAGACGCTGACGCCGGCGGCGACGTCGCGCTGTCCCTCGAGCGCGCGAACGCGGCGATCATGCCGACCGAACGCCTCGGCGCGGGCGCGTACTGGGTGCTCGCCGGCGAGAAGGCGCACCTGCGCTGGGTCCGCCCGGAACCGGAGAACCTGCTGCTGCAAGCGCTTGCGCGGCTGTCGGCGGCCGGCGAGCTGAGCCTCGGCGAAGGTTCCCGCTACGCCGGTTCGTTCCGCGCGCACGGGCTGCTCGTCCCGGTGTGGGATCTCGACCCCGAGGCTCACGCCCGCGAGTGGGCCGACGCGAAGGAACAGCTCGGCGTCCGCCTCGAGGCCGCGCTGAAGTCGCTCGACAACGAGCCGCTCAACGCCGCCGAACGGCGCTCGCGCGACGGCCTGATCGGCCGCCAGCTCACCATCCGCTGATCCCTTCCCGCGCGTTTCGTCCTCTGAATGCGGGCTCCGCATCCAGAGGACGAAATGCGCGAGGATGGGTGCGTGATCCTCCATATCTGCCCCAAGGCCGACTGGGCCGCGGTGCCCGAAGGCGGCGTCTACACTGCCGCGTCGCTCGGCTCCGACGGCTTCATCCACTGCTCGGACCCGGGAACGGCGCATATCCCGGCCAACGCCGTGTTCCCCGGCCGCACCGATCTGGTGCTGCTGGAAATCGACCCGGCGCTCGTCGGCGCGCCCGTCGTCTGGGAGGACGGCGACCCGCCGCATCCGGCAGGCCTCCAGTTCCCCCACGTGTACGGGCCGATACCGCGTAACGCCGTGGTGGCCGTCCACGAATTCCCTGTTCAGGGGGACGGTACGTTCAGAATTCCCGGCTCCGTGTCGAGGCGTTGAGCAGGCGTCCCTCGAACTGGTTCGCGGCAAGAGACAACCTGTGGGGGCGGTCATGCGTTTCGGGAGAGGTGAGCCAGGCGAACCTGGCCGGATGACCCCGGGAGGAGGCGATACGGTGACCGCTGCCGCGACGGTCATACCGGGGACGGACGTCTGGGGGGCCGGCGAGAGCCGGAGGAGTGACGTGCCGGGTGAACTCATCGACTTCGGCGACTTCGTGAGGGCCAGCCTCCCGGGTCTGCTGAGGTACGGCCACGCCCTCACCGGAAATCCGCACGACGCCGCCGACCTGGTCCAGACCGTGCTGGAGAAGATCGGTTCCCGCTGGTCGTACGTCCAGCACAAGACCGGCGACCCGATGGCCTACGTCCGCCGTTCGATGGCCAACGCGCATATCAGCCGCTGGCGCCGGACCAAACGCGAGAACCTGGTCGCCGACCTGCCGGACACCAAGCCGTACAGCCCCGCCGACCCGTTCGAGCACGAGCCGTTGTGGCAGGCGTTACGCGCGCTGCCGCCCAGGCAACGCGCGGTGATGGTCCTGCGTTACTACGAAGGCCTGTCCGAAGCCGAGATCGCGGATTCGCTCGGGGTCAGCCAGGGCACCGTCAAAAGCCAGGCGAGCAAGGCGATCGCGTCGCTGCGCACGAAGCTCGCCCTGATCGAGCCCAAGGACGAAGGGAGGGAAGCGGGATGAACATGTCCGAAGAGGACGTGCAGCGGAAGCTGCGTGACCTGTTCTCTGATGAGCGGCTGGGCGTGGGACCCACGCTGAATCCCGAGACGATCGTCGCGGGCGCCCGCCGTCGCCGTCGCCGCCGTCAGCTGATGCAGACGACGAGTGGGATGGCCGCCGCGGTGGTCCTGCTGGCCGGTGGGGTCACGGTCTTCACGATCCACGACAAGGACAACGGCGCGGCCTTCCCCGGAGGCGATCAGCTCACCATGGGGGCGGCCCCGTCGAGCCTGGCGCGGCCTGGGCCGGGGAGTTCGGCACCGCCGGTCTCCTCCCCGGCGGCGTCGCCGAACCCGTCGGCCGCGTCACCGCCGTCGACGGCCCCCGACGGGCCGGTCAAGCCGCCGAAGAGCACCGCCGCCACGAACCCGCCGACACCGCGCAAGGTGACCACCGGCGCGCTGCTGACCCCGGCCGGCTTCGGCAAGCTCCGGCTCGGGATGAGCGAGGAGGAGGCGGAAGCCGCCGTCGGTCCGCTGCGCGCGAAGGATTGGCGGCAAGACTGCGTCTACGGTTACGTGGAAGGAACCGCCGTTCCGGGACCGACTTCGGTGTCGCTGACCGAGGCGGACGGGATCACCGTCATCAACCCGGCCGGGGCGGTGCACACCCCCGAGGGGATCGGGGTCGGTTCGAGCGAAGCGGACATTCTCGCCGCCTACCCCGGCGGCACCAAGAACGGCAGCGCCTACTTCGCGCCGATCAGTTCGGTGAGCGCGTACCGGATCGCGCTGGCCAACGACGGGTCGGCCCTCGGCATCCTGCTGACCCGTATCGAGCAGGGCTGTCAGTTCAGCTGACGGGATGAAGAAAACCCGGGCTTCTCCAAGGGGGAGAGCCCGGGTTTTCCCGTGGTGGGAGCGTTGGCCGGTGCGTCAGAGCGCGCCGCCGGCGACCGGGGGCATCCCCGAGTCGGCGCCGCCGTCCCCGACGGATTCGCGGTGCAGGTGGTTCTCCACCTCGAACAGGTTGCCGTTCGCGCGCTTGACGATGTTGAGCAGCGTGGACATCTGGGAGATCTCCTCGACCTGCTCCTTGAGGAACCACTGCGTGAACTGCTCGCCGATGTAGTCCTCTTCGGCGCGGGCGGCCTTGGCCAGCTGCTGGATGTCGGTCGCGACGTCCTTCTCCTGCTGCAGCGCGAGCTCGATCAGTTCACGGACGTCGGAGAAGTCGTTGCGCACGTCGCCGGTGCCGGGGATCTCCACATGGTGGTCGGTGTCCAGCATGTACTGGACCAGCGCCATCGCGTGGTTCCGCTCCTCGACGGACTGCTTGTAGAAGTGCTTCGCGAGCTGTGGCAGGTCCTCGGCGTCGAACCAGACCGCCAGCGCGATGTACTGCTGGGAGGCGTTGAACTCGTTGTGGATCTGCGCCTGCAGCAGTTCGTAGAACTTCGAGCGCGGTTGCTTCTTCTTGGTGAGGGCCATGTGTTCGACGATACGTCATCCGCATATTCGATTTCCACTTTTCTCTGGTGATGTACCCCCTATTAGGTTAGTATTCCCAATACTAGGTTCACCTCAATTAAGTAAGCCTTCCCTAATCAATTGAAATCGATTAGGGAAGGCTTACTTAATTTCTCTGTCAGATGCTTTCGCGCCGGATGGGGCACGACATGCAACGCGGCCCGCCGCGGCCGGAGCCCAGCTCGGAGCCGGTGATGGCCAGTACCTCGATACCGGCTTCCGCCAAGCGCGCGTTGGTTTCCACATTACGTTCGTACCCGACGACCACGCCGGGCGCGAGGGCGAGGGTGTTGTTTCCGTCGTCCCATTGCTCGCGTTCGGCGGTGACCGGATCGAGGCCGGTGTCGATGACCCGGAGCCGGTCGATTCCCATTGCTTCGGCGGCCGCGGTGAGGAATGGGGCCGGGCCTTCCACCTTCACGGAACCGTCGCCGGTGGGCCGCATCGTGAACGCGGTCAGTGAATCGCGGGAAAGCGGATACATGACGACGGCGTCGGCGTCGACCATCGTGCAGACGGTGTCCAGATGCATGGTCGCGCGGGTCTGCTGGATGGGGACGGCGAGCACGGTGTGCGCGATCCCGTCGGCGAACACCGACCGCGCCAGCGACTCCGCGCCCGCCGCCGTCGTCCGCTCGCCGACGCCGATGGCCAGCACACCCGGCGAGAGCAGCATGACGTCGCCGCCCTCGATCGGTGCCGAATGCGCGCCGTACGCGCGGGACGCGTGGCGGAACCACGGGTGGTAGGCGTAGATGAGGTCCAGCACCGCGGTCTCGCGGACCCTGGCGGGCATGGTCAGCGAGGAGACCGCGACCCGGTCGCCGATCCACGCCGACGAGTCACGGGTGAACAGCAGGTTCGGCAGCGGATCGACGGCGAAGTCGTTCGGGTGGTTCATCAGCCGGACCAGCGAGGCGCCCTCGGCGGCGGGCAGTTCCTCGAAGGTCATACCCGCCATCAGGACCTCGGCCAGTGTCGCCGGGGTGACGCTCGACAGATGGGAGCGGAGCGAATCGGCGAGGTCGGGCCCCAGCCGCCGCTCGTCGACGGCCGCGTGCACGCCCGCCGCGTGGGCGCGGGTGTCCGCGAGCGCCGTGCGCAGCGCGTCGGCCAGCAGCAGCACCTCGACGCCGCGGCCGCGCAGCACCTCGGCGAACGCGTCGTGCTCCTCCTGCGCGCGGTCCACCCAGGGGATGGAATCGAACAGGAGCTGGTCGTTGTTGCGAGGCGTGAGCCTTTTGAGCTCGTTGCCGGGCCTGTGCAGCAGCACCGCACGCAGGGGGCCGACTTCGCTGTCAACTCGGGGTGGAGTCGTCTCGTCAATCACGGTTTCACACTAGCTAGGGAAGCCAGGAAACTCGCCCTTTGAGCAGCGCGTATCCGACGAAGGAAACGAAATCCAGCGCGGTGTGCGCGGCGATCAGCGGCCACAGCCGGTTCGTCTTCTGCCACAGCCTGCCGAACACCAGGCCCATCACGACATTGCCGACGAAACCGCCGAAACCTTGATACAGGTGATACGACCCGCGAAGCACCGAAGACGCGACCAGCGAGGTGTTCTCGCGCCAGCCGAGCTGCCGCAGCCTGGTCAGCAGGTACGCGACGACGAGCACTTCTTCGGCGAACGCGTTGCCGAAGGCCGACAACGTCAGCGTGATCGGACGCCACCACGTCTCGCTCAAAGTGGACGGTTGCACCGACAGGCTGAACCCGAGGCCGTAGGACAGGAAGTACAGCCCCAGCCCCGGAATCCCGATCGCCGCGGCGAGCAGCAGCCCGTGGGCGACATCGCGGCCCGGCCGCTGTTTGTCGAGGCCGATCTCCGCGAGCTTCATCCCGCCGCGCCACAACAGGTACAGCCCGAGCGCGCCCCAGCCGACCAGCTGGCCGGCGCTCAGCAGCTGCTTGAGCAGGTCGACCAGGCTCAGTGTCGCCTGGGGAACGTTCAGCTGGGCCTGTTGCTGCGCCAGCGGCACCGGCTGCAGCAGCGAGTCCACAAGGGACAGCAGACTGCGCAGCCCGGACAGGCCGAGGGTGATGCCGAAGACGACGGCCAGTTCGATGACGATCGCGCGGCGGCGCGCCGGATCTTCCACGAATTCCGGCAGCGCCGGGCGTTCGGGACGCAGCCAGCTCATCGGCCGCACGTTACCGTCGGGTCATGCCAAGGAGCATCGCGACCAACGAAACTCCTCGACCGCGCCGCGCTCGTCGACTTCCTGTCCACCCGTCACCGCGCCATCCTGATGACCACCAAGGCCGACGGCGGCTCCCAGCTTTCCCCGGTGACCTGCGGTGTCGACGCCGAAGGTCGGCTGGTCATCTCCACGTACCCGAAGCGCGCGAAGGTCGTCAACATCCGGCGCGAGCCGAAGGTGTCCGCCTGCGTCCTCTCCGACGAGTGGAACGACCGGTGGGTCCAGCTGAACGGCACCGCCGAGGTGCTCGACCTGCCCGATTCGATCGAGCCGCTGGTCGACTACTTCCGCGCGATCTCCGGTGAGCACCCCGACTGGGACGAGTACCGCGAAGCGATGGTCAAGCAGGGCAAGAGCATCATCCGCGTCACCATCGAGTCGTGGGGTCCGATTGCCAAGGGCGGTTTCCCGGCAGAGCTGGCCTAACCCTGCGGAAAGTACGGGCAGCCGACGAGACGGCGGATCTCGCCGCTCAGCTGCTGCGGACCTTCGACCGGACGCGAGAACGCGAGCCGGACGTCGTGGTCGCCGGAGTCGGCCTCGACCCGCAGCCGCAGCCCGTAGCGGTCCAGCCCGAGCGGCCGGATCCACCCGCCGCGCAGTTCGGCGGGCACGTGTTTGGCGAGCTGCTGGACGACGTCGGCGTGGTCGGTCTCCAGATGCCGCAGCCAGTCGGCCTCGTAGTCGTGGAACGGATCCGGCGGCGCGGCGCTGAACATGTGCGGCCGGAGCGAATGCGTGCCCTCGGCGTCGGCGAGGACCAGTGACGCCGGGGTCAGCCGCAGCAGCGTCAGGCCGTGCCCGACGTCCAGGAGCCGCTCGTCCGGCCGGGTCTCGGCGATCGAGACCGCGCGGGCCCGCGCCGAAACCTCGGAGAGCGGGCGGAGCCAGCCCGTGATCCACAGCAGCCCGCGGATGGGTTCCCGCAGGTCGACCGGCGCCTGATCGGTCAGTTCGACCATCACCGCGAGCTCGCCGCGCTGGGCCTCGTGCGCGCGTTTCACCAGGTGGTGCTCGTCCGGCAGCAGGATGCTGACGCTGCCGCTCGTGTGCACGTGGTGCAGTTCGGGGATGACACGGCCGTACTGTCCTGGCTGGTCACGCTGCTCCGCGGTCGGCATCAGCGTCGCCGGCCCGTTGCGGGTCGCGATCGTCTTCGCGCGTTCGGCGGGGTTCGGCGCCGGCGGGCGGCGGATGGACGTCGGTGTGGTCACGGCTCACCTCCTGGTTAGGTGAGCCTAACCTGATCTGGCCACCGAGTGGAAGTAGCCTGGATCACGTCTCACCGCATCCGTATACGTTGACCAGGTGGAAACCCACGGAATCCGGGTGCTCGAACCACCCGAAGGGATTCCGGCGACGAACATGCCGGTCCTGGTGGACCTGCTCGACCGCAACACCGTCACCGCCGGGACGATGGCCATCGCGACCGGACTGCTCGTGGCGCTGGGCGTCGTGCTCGCGGTGTCCGGGGGACACGGGATCGCCGCGCCCCTGGCCCTTCTGGTCTTCATGACACCGTCTTCGGTGTACTTCGGCTACTCCGCCCTTGCCGGATCCTCCTCGATGCGGAAGCTCACCGGCAAGCCGTTCCGCCTGGTGAACGGGCTGGACGGCGCCGTCGTCGCCGGTGCACGGGTGAGCGTTCCCCTGGACGGGCGGTGGCTCGTCGTGCGGTTACCCGCTCCGCTCCGGGCGCAACTCGCGGCCCAGCGACGGCTCTGGGTGCTCGGCCCGTTCGTCGTGCTGCCCGGTGTCGTCGTCCCGCGCCGCGGTGCGTTCCGCGACACCGCGGTGAAGGGCTCGATCCCGTTCGCCGCGGAGCCGGTGTCGCCGGGCCGGATGCTCGCGACCCAGCGGCGTTTTCTCGCGGCGTACTACTTCATCACTGTCGCGATGCTGCTCGTCGCGAGCGCGTTCGGCTTCTGGACGGCGGTCGACTATCCGCGGCGGGACAGCGTCGTGGTGAAGGTGACGTGGTTCTTCGGCTACGGCTGCGCGGTGGGCGCCCTCGGGCTCGCGATCGTCGCGGTGATGCTGCTCAGGAAGCTGCCCGAGCCGCGGTGGACCGAACTCGCCGTCGTGCCCGGGCCTGCCTCGGTCAACCAGTTCGGCATGGTCACCGTGAAGGGCAGGACCGTCCTGCCCGACGGACGCGAGGTCGGCGTCACCGCCGGTGGTTCGGATCCGTCGCTGGCCGCGAACATCGCCGCGACCGGACGGCTGTGGGTGCTCGGCGTGCCCGCGGCCGGGAAGACGGCGAAGGCCGGAGTGCCCGGTCACGCGGTTTTCGGACCGGTCCGATTCGGCCGGTGACGTCAGCCGAGCGAGCGCCGGGTCGCCTCCTCGGTCTCCACGACACCTCGCCGGATCCCTTCCAGTTGTTCGCTCAGCTCGCCGATGGTCGTCGTGTCGAGCAGCGAATCCCCGGTGGCGGCGGACAATTCGGCCGCCCTGGCGACCAGGCCGTCGAGTCCGAGCGCGCCGGATCGCAGCTGTGCCAGCAGTTTCCGCTGCGCGCTCGAAAGCCGCGCGTGCACGTCCTCCTGTGCTTGCACGGCTTCGAGCGACTGGGTCAGGTCGCCGCGGATGTCGTCGTCGGCGGTCTTCAAATCCTTCCGCAGCCTGGCTTTTTCGGCCGACACCGCGCCGAGGTCCACGCGCGCCAGCGCCTTCCCGGTGGCGGACGTGCGGGCGGCCAGGCGCCGGAGGGTGTCGACGGTTTCCCGCACCACCGGTTCCATGTCGGCCACCCGGCCGGCGAGCGGTCCGGTGTCGAGCGAAGCGGAAATCGACCGGAACCCGTCGGCCGCGGCCTCCGCGCGCCGCAGCCAATCCGCCTCCGGGGAACCGGGCTTGACTTCGGGGAATGGCCGTTCTTCGGGCTCTGGCAAGGGTTTCGGCCGCGTGGCGGCGGCGACTCCGGCGCGGGCGGCCAGCACGGTCACGCCGACGCCGAGCGCGGCGAGCACCGGCAGCTGCACGGCCCAGGCCGCCCCCGCCGACGTCGCCGCGAGGAGCAGTCCCCACGGCTCACCGAGTTCACGGACGAAACGCATAACCGAGGATCTCAGAAATTCGAGATCACGGCGGTGAAGACCTGGTCGATCGAGTCCGGTTCGGACGAGTCGTACCCGACCCCCTGGGTGGTCTCGGCGATCTCCTTGAGCACGTCCAGATCGGCGTCGGACCCGTACGCGATGGTGAACAGCCGCACCGCTTCGCCGCCGCCCTCGGCCCGCAGCCGTCCGACGAGGTTCGGCAGATCGATACCGCCGGGATCCTCGTTCCGGCCGTCGGTGAGCACGACGACCGCGTTGATCGCGTTCGGATCCAGCCGCTGCTTCATGAACTCGTACGCGGCGAGCGACGAATCGTAGAGCCCCGTGCCGTTCTGCGGGGTCAGCCCGTTCAGCCGCGACGCCAGCTCCTGCCTGCCCGGTTCACCGCCGATCGGCGACACCGGCCGCAGCTCCACGAAGTCCTTGTCGCCGTCGAGTTTCGTCGAGAACATCCACAGCCCGACCTTGTCCGCGTCGCTGAACTGCGGCAACGACGCCACGGCCGCCTGTTTCGCGAGATCCATCTTGTTCTTCCCGGTCCCGCCGACGCCGTCGCCCATCGACCCGGAGACGTCGACGACCAGCAGCACGTTCGCCTTCTTCCGCAGGTCCTTCCACGACTTCAGCACCTCGGTCAGCACCGGCGGGCTCGGCGGGCGGATGAGGTTGAGCTTCGAATCCGGCTCGGCGCCGTTCTCCTTCGTTGTCTGCGAACCGGGCTTGCCGTCGAACGTGCGGAAGCCGATGTCACTGAACTTCTGCTGCGCTTCGGCGCCGCGCAGATGCGCGAGGAAGTCCGCCGCGACCTGCTTGTGGAGATCGTCGGCCCAGTTCAGCACGGTGAACGGGTGATCGGAGTTGAGCGTGCCGTCGCTCGGATAGATCCCCACGAGCGGCACCTTCGGCGGCGCGTGCTGCCCGCGTTTCGCCGGGTCGTTGGTGGGATTGCCCTGGTTGTAGCCGACGAGCGAGTTCTCCTCGACCGTGACCGCCGAGATGTACGACATCGCGGCGCCGCGGTCGTCGGCCTTCTGCAGGTTCGTCAGGAACGTCAGCGTGTTGTCGCCGTAGTGGACGATGGCCTGCTCGACGTTCTGCACGAACGTCCGCGCCTCCGGCTTCGCGAGCGCGTTCGCGGTGAGGTCGGAAGACGTGCCCGTCGCCGCGTAGTAGGCGCCGATGGTGGCGTTGAGGCCGGAGGTCGAGATGTTCGGATTCGTCTTGCCCAGCCGGAACTTCCCCCATTCCGGGTGGCCGTATTTCGCCCAGCCCTGCGGATCCGTGGCCAGCGCGGCGAGATCCTTCCAGCCGATGCCCTTGCCCGGCCAGCCGAGCGCCTCGGCCATCGGTTTCGGCATCGCGACGACCAGCGGCGCGTTCGCGACCGATTCCGGGTCGCCCTCGGGCACCAGCGCGGGGTGGTCGGAGCCGGTGAGGTTCTGGCGCAACAGGTTCACCCAGCCCGACGCGGCGGGTGTCCAGACGTCCGGGCGCGGGCCGTCCACCGCCTCGTTCCAGCCGCGGGACAGCGCCTGCATCGCGGTGCCGGACGATTTCGACCGCACGAGCACGTCGACGCAGCGTCCGGCCACCGTGCGGCCGCTGTAGCCCTTGGCGATCTCGGCGACCACGCCCGCCTTCTCCGGCGACGACGACACCTGCAGCTTGACGGCGTCACCGGTGGTGCACTTCGCCTCGACGGCCTCTTCGCCGGAGTCGCTCGTGATCGCGCGCAAACCGATGATCAACCCGATCGCGACCACCGCGGCGGCCACGAACGCCAGCACCTTGCGGCCGCCGCGGGACTGCCCTGGATTCACGACCATGGAGAACCTCCCGGTGAGAAACACCGATTATCCGGAGGTTTCGCCTTGCCAGGCTTGGCGTTGCCGAACCGTTGCGGCCGTGGCGGTACTTATCCCGCCACGTTCCCGCATTTAGTCCTCTGAATGCGTGAGCGCCTGCTCGCGCCGGCCTTCGAATACCGCATTCAGAGGACTAAATGCATGGGCACTAAGCGCCGGGGCCCCGGCCGGACCAGGTCCACGCGTAGCCGGGGTCTTCCGACGCGTCGGCCGCCTCACCGAGGTCCAGCGGCGCGAAGGTGTCCACCATGACCGCGGTCTCGTCGAAGAACTGCGCCCCGATCGACGCTTCCGCCGCCCCGGGCTGCGGCCCGTGCGTGAAGCCGGACGGGTGCAGCGAAAGCGAGCCGACCCCGATCCCGGAGCCCTTGCGCGCCTCGTAGTTCCCGCGCACGTAGAACATCAGCTCGTCCGAGTCGACGTTCGCGTGGTTGTACGGCACCGGGATCGACTCGGGGTGGTAGTCGACCTTGCGCGGGCAGAACGAGCAGACCACGAAGTTCGGGCCCTCGAACGTCTGGTGCACGGGCGGCGGCTGGTGCACGCGGCCGGTGATCGGCTCGAAGTCGTCGATGTTGAACGCCCATGGGTACAGGCAGCCGTCCCAGCCGACGACGTCGAACGGGTGGGTCGCGTAGGTGTAGCGCGTCAGCCCGGCGCGGTGCCGCACGAGGACCTCGACGTCGGTGCCGTCCACGACCAGCGGCTCGGACGGGCCGCGGATGTCGCGTTCGCAGTACGGCGAGTGCTCCAGGAACTGGCCCTTCGCCGACAGGTACCGCTTCGGCGGGCCGATGTGGCCGCGCGCCTCGATGGTCAGCAGTTTGACCTCATCGTGCGGGAGCACACGGTAGGTGCACGACGTCGGGATGACGAGATAGTCGCCGTCCCCGACCTCCAGGGAGCCGTAGATCGTCTCGACGGTCGCGCCGCCGCCCTGGACGTAGAACAGTTCGTCGCCCGCGGCGTTGCGGTACAGCGGCGACGGCTTGGTCGCGTGGACGAAGCCGATGGTGACGTCGGCGTTGCCGAACAGCCGCCGCCGGTCGGTGACCGCGTCGGCGTCGCCGAACTTGAGGTCCTGGGTCTTGAACGCGCGGGGCTTGAGCGGGTGGTTCGGGGTGATGGGGCCGCGCTCGTCCTCGATCGCGACCGCGTCGACGATCGCGGTGGGCAGCCCGCGGTGGTACAGCAGCGCCGAGTCCGCCGAGAAGCCCTCGACACCCATCAGTTCCTCGGCGTACAGGCCCCCGTCGGGCTTGCGGAACGCCGTGTGGCGCTTGTGCGGGATCTCGCCTACCTGCCGGTAGTAAGGCATCGGAATCTCCCCGGAACGTGTCCGTTGTGCGAACGATTTTGTCCTGATGTCGTACGCTACTAGCGTGTCAGTCGTGTCAAGCGCTGTGGAACTCACGCCACCCGGCCCCCGAGGAATCCCTCCCCTGTTCGCGCGGCTCGTCGACGACTCGGCGTTGTTCCCGCCCGGCGAGGCGTCCATGCCCGAAGCGCTGCGAGCGCACTTCGTGTCGAGGGCCGGTGAGCACTCCGGCGTCCTCGGTGTGTTCCTGTGCCAGGCGTCGCGGCTGCCCGAGCTCATCACGGAACTCATCAAGATCAAACCCAAGGAACCGCTGCCGCTGTCGCTCATCATCGACACCGGCCTCGGCGGCGTCCCGAAGGCGATCTCGATCGTCGAATCGCGCAGCGAGATCCTCAGTCTGCGCATGGTGGAGATGCCGGCGCCGTCGGACGTCGACGAGGTCTGGCTGGAGCGGGTCTCCGAGTTCGTGCCCGAGGACGTCATCCGCGTGGTCGAGCCGCGGCGCGGCGTCGGCTGGCTGGACGGCGTGCGGAAGGTGATCGAGCACGGCAGCTGGCCGAAGATCCGCTGCGGCGGCAAAGCGGGTGAGAACTTCCCCAGCGTCGACGAGGTCGCGGACTTCCTCGCGGTCGTCAGCGGCTCGACAGGGGCGTCGTTCAAGGCGACGAACAGCCTGCACCGCGCCGTCCGGCACACCGAGGAGTCGAGCGGCTTCACCCACCACGGGTTCCTGAACCTGATCGTGGCGTCCGCGCGCTGCCTTTCGGGCGGTGACGTGCGCGCGGCCCTCGAATCGACCGACGGCGCCGCGCTGGCCGCCGAGGCCAAGGGGATGTCGGACGAGGCGGCGAAGGCCGTTCGCGGGCTCTTCGCCTCGTACGCGGCGGCCTCGTTCGACGAGCCGGTCGCCGACCTCGGGGAACTCGGGTTGCTGTGACTCGTGAAGGGTCGCTGACCCTGGACCGGGGGCTCGCGCTGCTCCAAGCGGTCGCGGACGCCGGTGGCGAGGCGGCGACGATCTCCGAACTCGCCGTCGCCATCGGCGCGAGCCGGGCCGCCGTCTACCGGCTGCTCGTCCCGCTGTCCGAACGCGGACTGGTGTGGCGTGACGGCAACAAGGTACGGCTGGGGGTCGGCCTGCTCCGGCTCGCCGGACAGGTCCTCCCGCAGCTCCGCGAGGCCGCGAGGCCGGTCCTGCGTGAGCTGGCGGAGAAGGTCGGCGCGACCGCGCACCTGTCGGTCGCGCAGGGAGACCAGGCGCAGGCCGTCGCGGTCGTCGAACCGTCCTGGACGAGCTTCCACGTCGCCTACCGCGTCGGTACCCGGCATCCGCTGTCCGCCGGCGCCGCGGGCAAGGCGATCACGCTGCGTCCCGGCGGCGGCGAGGGCTGGGTCACCTCGTCGGGTGAGCTGGAAGCGGGTGCCTCCGGGGTCGCCGCACCCGTGCGGGGGGTGCCGGGCTTGAAGGCCAGCCTGGGTGTCGTGTCCCTGGAGCCGCTGGACGCGTCCGTGGTGGGTCCGGCGGTCGTGGCGGCCGCCGTCCGGCTGGCCGAGGTGCTGAAACAGCCCGAGTAGCGCTCAGTGTCTGTTGGTGAAACCCGCGTCCGCGATCGACGTCGGCAGGGCGCTGCCTGGTCATCCAGGTCACGATGAAGCGAACAGGGCACCCTGCCACCGCGATAGCCGGGGCCTTCGGCCGGGGCGGGTACGTCTCAGCTCCGCCAACAGGCTCTCAGCGGTGGCTGAGCAGCGGGCGGACCATGGTCGCCAGCAGCGTGAGGTCGACCGCGAACAGCAGCCGCTCGAACAGGCCGAGCGTGACCTCCTGATGCGACGGGCCGGTGAGCATCGTCCAGACGAATCCGCCTAGCACGATCACCACCGCGGCGAAGCTGGCCACCGAAAGCCGCCGGATCGTCGTGCGGCGCGGCTCCCACGGGCATCGTGCCCGGCCGGGGCGGGTCAGCACCCAGGCGGCGGCGGGGAGCGCCAGGAAGGCCGCCAGCGCCGCGTAGTTGTGGATCTGCCCGGCCAGTGACCGGGCCTGGCCCTCGGGGTCGACGGGGACGAGCGCGAGGACGAACAGCCCGGCGCACCACACACCGAGGAGGACGAGGACGGACTCGTAGCCGCGCCGGTGCGCTTTCGCGATCCCGCCGAGCAGGGCGAGCGAGCCGAACCCCAGCGCCAGGCACATCGCGCCGAACAGCGGGGCCGCCGTCGAACCGGGCGAGAGGTAGCCGTAGACGTACTCGGACAGCGTCTGCCAGATCGGGCTGACCTGGCTGGACAGCCTCAGGTGCAGGTCGATCGAGATGGCGACCGCGACGGCCATGCCGAAGACCGCGAGCCTGCCGTGCACAGGGGAAACGGCGAGTGTCTTCGGCGAGGTCACGACCGGTTTCTCCAGGCACGTCGGGGCGGGTGTTCACCTTTTCGTTCCCGAAAGGTTACCCGGCGAACCTGTGAAGACCCCGTGCGCCTCAGAACGCCAGCTGGGCCAGCGCGAACAGCGAGAACCCGGCGAAGACGAATCCCGCCACGCGCTGGATGAGCTTGGGACGGATCCGGCTGCGGACCTTCGCGCCGATGAAGACGGCGAGCCCGGCGACGGCGACAAGCGCGACGAAGGAGCCGAGGGCGACCGCGAACGGGTTGCCGAAGCGAGCCGTGAGGCTGGCTGTCGCGAGCTGGGAGGCGTCGCCCCATTCGGCGGCGAACAGCACGCCGAACGACGTCAGCGCGGAGCGGAAGAAGGTCGCGGGGCTCGGCCCGGAGCGCGACGCGTCCTCTCCGCCGTCCTTGCCGGTACTGAACCCTTCACGAAGGAGCATGAACGCGCCGATTCCGAACATCGCGGCGACGATCACGGTCACCAGTGTCTCCGGCAGCAAAGTGAGCACGCTGCCGAAGGTGGCGGCGATCGCGGATTGCACGGCGAATGCGGCGGTGACCCCGACGAATACCGGCCACGCGCGGAAACGGGTGGTGAGAACCAGGGTGGCGACGAGGGTCTTGTCCGGTAGCTCCACGGCCATTACCAGGCCAAACGCGCTGATCAGCGCCAGCATCGAGCTCGACATGACAGTGCTTCACCCCTTTCACTGCAACGATAAAGGGGTGTTTCAGATAAAGGCAAGCTGATGGCTTTTCCGAATCGCATGGGATGTGCGGGCGAATTGTATTTCATGGCTGGGCTGAATTGAGTTTTCGGCAAACCGAATTCTTTTTTCCGGCTCCGCTGGTAGCGTCCGGGCGCATGGACGAGAGAGCGCGGATCGAAGACGTGTGCAAACGGCTGAAGGAGCACTATGTGTTCCCCGACGTCGCCGAGAAGCTGACGGTGCTCCTGCGGGCGAGGCTGAGTGACGGCGCGTACGCGGGCCTCGACGATCAAGCGTTCGCCGTCGCGGTCACCCAGGACCTGCAGTCGGTCAACGGGGACAAACACCTGCGGCTGCGGCATCACGTCGACCCGTTGCCCGAGGTGGACGGGGAGTCGTTCGATCCCGAGCAGTATCGGCGCGAGGCGGAGCTGAACGGCCATGGCATCGCGTCGGCGCGGCGGCTGGCCGGGAACGTCGGCTACCTGGAGACCAAGCTGCTCTACGGGCCGGATATCGCCGGCGAGGCGCTGGCCGCGGCGATGACGCTGCTCGCGACCACCGACGCGCTGATCGTCGACGTCCGGGAGAACCGGGGCGGGGATCCGATGGCGGTCGCGCTGCTGATCAGCTATCTGGTCGGCGAGCCGACGCATTTCAACAGTATCTATCTGCGCGACGGCGACGTGACCAACCAGTTCTGGACGCTGCCGTACGTACCGGGCCGCAAGTTCGGCGCGGACAAGCCGGTGTGGGTGCTGACCGGGCCGACGACGTTCTCCGGCGCCGAGGATCTGAGCTACTCCTTGCAGCAACTGGGGCGGGCGAAGACGGTGGGCGCGGTCACCGGCGGCGGGGCGAACCCGCGGCGACAGTACAAAGTGGACACCCATTTGGACGTCACCGTCCCGGGTGGACGGGCCGTGAACCCGGTCACGGGGACCAACTGGGAAGGCGTCGGCGTTCAGCCCGACATCGCCGTCGACGTCGAGGCCGCTTTCGACACGGCGTACGCGTTGGCGCTGGAACACGTGCTGACGCTGGGGGATTCGGGTGTGCGGCGGCAGGTCGCCGACGAGGCGAGGCTCACACTCGCCGGCCTCGGCTGACCAGGGCGCGGGACCTACGTCCCGGCGAGATCGGGACCACTTGAACTGGCGGGCTCATCGGGCGTTGAGCAGGCTTGAGGCGTGGAAGTTCTCGATCTCGCTCGGTGGCAGTTCGGCATCACCACCGTCTACCACTTCCTGATGGTCCCGCTGACCATCGGGCTTTCGGTCCTGGTCGCCGGGATGCAGACGGCCTGGGTCCGCACGGGTGATCAGCGGTACCTGAAGATGACCAAGTTCTGGGGAAAACTCCTGCTGGTCAACTTCGCGATGGGCGTGGTCACCGGCATCGTGCAGGAGTTCCAGTTCGGGATGAACTGGAGCGCGTACTCGCGATTCGTCGGTGACGTGTTCGGCGCGCCGCTGGCGATGGAGGGGCTTGTCGCGTTCTTCGTCGAGTCGACCTTCCTGGGGCTGTGGATCTTCGGCTGGGACAAACTGCCGAAGAAGGTCCACCTGGCGTGCGCGTGGGCGTACTCGCTGGCGACGGTGGCGTCCGCGTACTTCATCCTGGCGGCGAACTCGTGGATGCAGCATCCGGTCGGGGTCGAGTTCGTCGACGGGAAGCCGACGATGAACTCGATCTGGGCGGTGCTGACGAACAACACCGCGCTGGCCGCGATCCCGCACACGCTCGCGGGCGCCTTCTCGGTGGCCGCGGCGTTCCTGGTCGGTGTCGCGGGCTGGCAGCTGTGGCGCAAGCGTTCGGAGGACGACGAGCACCGCGCGGTGTGGCGTTCGTCGTTGCGTCTCGGCGGCTGGACCGGCGTGGTGGCGTTCGCGGTGCTGGCGATCACCGGCGACCTGCAGGGCAAGCTGATGTTCGAGCAGCAGCCGATGAAGATGGCGTCGGCGGAAGCGTTGTGCCACACGGAGAAACCGGCGAGCTTCTCGATCATCGCGATCGGCGACGTGCGGAACGCCAACTGCGAGGACGTCAAGACGTTCAATGTGCCCGCCCTGCTTTCGTTCTTGGCGCACAACGACTTCTCGACCGAGGTCAAGGGCGTTGAGAACCTGGTGACCGAATACCAGGCGAAGTACGGCACGAACTACCCGGACGACCCGCAGCTCGGTTCGCTCGCGGGCAAGCCGATCGACTACGTGCCCAACCTGCCGGTGACCTACTGGGGTTTCCGCGCGATGATCGGCTTCGGCGCGATCTCGGCCGGGATCGGGGTGCTCGCGCTGTGGCTGACCCGGCGTGGGCGGATCCCGGGGCAGCGGTGGTTCCCGTGGCTCGTGCTCGGCGGGATCGCGACCCCGTTCATCGGCAACAGCGCCGGCTGGATCTTCACCGAGATGGGCCGTCAGCCGTTCGTGGTGGTGCCGAACCCGACCGGTGTCGACGGGGTGTGGATGTTCACCGCGCAGGCGGTCTCGAAGTTGTCCACAGGCGAGGTCTGGACGTCGCTGATCGCTCTGACGACCGTCTACGCGGTACTCGGCGTGGTCGAGGTCTACCTGATGCGGAAGTACGTCCGCGGCGGCGTCGACGCGGTCATGCCACCCAAGAAACCGGCCTCGACCAGCGAAAACAGCGACTCGAAAGGCGGTGACGGCGATGACGACGCGCTGGCCTTCGCCTACTGATCGCCTCTTTACGTCACCTACCCAGCCCCCCGCCCTTCCCGGGGGACGGCCCCGCACCCAGCGTATCGGGGGTATCGCTCAGGCGGGTTACCCACAGCCGATCTGTGGACAACTTGAGCGGTTGTGGATAACTCAGGGCGACCGGGGCTTGAGGGGGCTGCTCGGGCGGGCTCGGGCGGTCACGAGGCGTTGTGAAAGCCACTTTCGCAACGTCCCGGCGCGGGAAGCGGCTCAGCGCCGAGCGAAGGCTGTCGAAGCAGTGCAAGCACTCGAAGTGAACGAAGCAAGCAGGAGTGCCCGATGACCCTCGAAACGATCTGGTTCTGCGTCATCGCCCTGTTCTGGCTCGGCTACCTCTTCCTCGAAGGCTTCGACTTCGGCGTCGGCATGCTCATGCCGGTCCTCGCGAAGGACAACACCGAGCGCCGCGTCATGGTCAACACGATCGGCCCGGTCTGGGACGGCAACGAGGTCTGGCTGATCGTCGCCGGCGGCGCGATGTTCGCCGCGTTCCCCGGCTGGTACGCGTCACTGTTCTCGGCCGCGTATCTCCCGCTCCTGGTGGTCCTGCTCGCCCTCATCGGCCGCGGCGTCGCGTTCGAATACCGCGGCAAGGTCGACTCCGATCGCTGGCGCCGCAACTGGGACCGCGTCATCGGCATCGGCTCGTGGATCCCGCCGTTCGGCGTCGGCCTCCTCCTCGCGACCACCGTCCTCGGTCTCCCGCTCGACGCCGACGGCGACCGCGTCGGCGGCCCGTTCGCCGCACTCAGCGTCGAAACGCTGCTCGGCGCGATCGCGGTCGTCGGGTTCTCGCTGGTCCACGGCGCCGCGTTCCTCGCGCTCAAGACCGAAGGCGACCTCCGCCACCGGGCGCGGAACCTGGCCACCCGCCTGCTCCCGGTCGCGCTGATGCCGTTGCTCGCGTTCCTCATCCTCGTGCAGCTGCGCTCGGGCGACCTGTGGACGCTGCTCCTCATCGGCGTCGCGGTCCTCGCCGCGGTGCTCGCGTGGTTCAAGATCCGCGCCGGCCGCGAGGGGCAGGCGTTCGCCGCGCTCGGCGGGGTCATCGCGGCGTCCGCCGTCGCGATCTTCGTCGCCCTGTACCCGAACGTCCTGCCGTCCACTGTGGACCCGGCGAACACGTTGACGATCGCGGGCGAGGCGTCGAGCCCGTACACCTTGACCGTGATGACCTGGGTCGCGCTGTTCGGCGCTCCCGCCGTCCTGATCTACCAAGGCTGGACGTACTGGGTGTTCCGCAAGCGCATCGGCACCCGGCACATCCCACCGGTCCACGCGCCATGACCGAACTTCCCGGCCGCGACACCCTTTCCGCCACGGAGTCCACAATGGACCCAGCGCGACCGGGGAAGGGTCCGCTCGGCGCGCTGGCTCCACTTTCGAGTGCGGCGCGCCGGGCGTTGATCCTCAGCGGGACCCTGTCCTTCGTCAACGCGGTCTTGCTGGTGGGACAGGCGTTCCTGCTGGCCGATGTCCTCTCCGCGGTCGTCCGCGGAACACCGGGGGACCGCACCGCCCAGCTGGCCGTGCTGCTCGCACTCGTCGCCGGGCGCGCGCTGACCGGCTGGGCGGTGCGGATCGTTTCCGTTCGCGCGGCCGCCCGCGCGAAAGAGGAGCTGCGTGCCAAAGCCCTCGACCACGCCTTGAAACTCGGCCCGGAATGGATCGCGCGCCGCGGTCACGGCGAGCTGACGTCGTTGACCACCAAGGGACTCGACGCGCTCGACGCCTACTTCACCCAGTATCTCCCGGCATTGGTGACCGCCGCGATCGTGCCGCTCGCCGCCGGTGCCGCGATCCTGGTCGCCGACTGGCCGTCGGCCGTGCTCGTCGTGATCACCGTGCCGCTGGTTCCGCTGTTCGCCATCTTGATCGGCAAGCACACCGCCGAGCGGGTCACCGAAGCCGCCGACGCCGAACAACGACTGTCGGGGCATCTGCTCGAACTCGTCCGTGCACTGCCGATCCTCAGCGCGTTCCGCCGCGCCGGGGCGCAGGCCGAGACGGTCCGGAAGATCTCCGAACGTCATCGCCGCACAACGCTCAAGACGTTGAAGGTCGCCTTCGCGTCGGCGTTCGCGCTGGAACTGATCGCGACGCTTTCGGTCGCGCTGGTCGCGGTCGTCATCGGTGTCCGCCTGGTCTCCGGCGAACTGTCGCTGGCCATCGGGCTCGGCGTGCTGATCCTCGTACCGGAGTGCTACCAGCCGCTGCGAGCGGTCGGTGCCGCGTTCCACGCCAGCGAGGACGGCGTCGAGGCCGTCCGCCGCGTCGCGGATGTGCTCTCGGAATCCTTGCCGGACAACGGTTCCGAGACACCCGCCCAGGGCGAGATCGACGTCCGCGGACTGCGTGTCGCCAGGCGGGGAGGATTCGCGCCCGACGGCGAGACGTTCAGCGTCCGGCCCGGCGAGATCACCTGGTTGCGCGCGCCCAGCGGCGGCGGCAAATCGACGACGCTCGCCGCACTGCTCGGCTTCGTGCAGGCGCACGACGGGTCGATCACTGTCGGCGGTACCGACCTCGCCGACGCCGATCTGGAGCGGTGGCGGGAGAACGTCGCCTGGGTGCCGCAGTCGCCGGTGTTCGGCGGGGGCACGGTCCGCGAGGAGGCCGGCGGCGAAGACGTCCTCGGCGAACTCGGGCTCGCCGGCCTCGCCGAGCGGCCGGTTTCGAAGCTGTCGCAAGGACAACGGCAGCGTGTCGCGGTGGCGCGGGCGCTGACGCGGGTCCGGTCGGGCGCGTGGCTGCTCCTGCTCGACGAACCCACCGCCCACCTCGACGAGGCCAACGCCGCACTCGTCATGACCGCGGTCCGCGAAGCCGTCGACGAGGGTGCCGCCGCGATCATCGCCGCCCACGAGCGCACCTCCGGTGTCGACATGTCGGCCAATGCGATACCTGAAGCCGGAGTCGTGGAAGAAACGCGGGCGATCCGGCCGCTGCCCTGGCGCGACCTGCTGAACCCCAGGTTTTTCGGCGGCGCGTTGCTCGGCGCCGCCGCGTTGCTCGCCGGGGTCGCGCTGACCGCGCTTTCGGGTTGGCTGATCGCCAAAGCGTCGCAACAGCCGCCGATCCTGACCCTGACGGTGCTGATCGTCGGCGTGCGGACGTTCGGTCTCGGCCGCGCGGGGCTGCGTTACCTCGAACGGCTGGTCACGCACGACGCCGCGTTCCGGATCGCCGGAAGCCTGCGCGTCCGGCTGTGGGATTCGCTGGTGCGGCTCGGCCCGGCACGAGCGCTTCGGGCCGGCGAGGAGCAGCGGCGGCTCGTCGGCGACACCGACACCGTGCGCGACCTGCTTCCGCGCGTGATCACGCCGCTGATCGTGGTCGCGCTGGTGGCCGTCGGCGCCGTCGCGGTCCAGGCCGTCGTGCTGCCCGAAGCCGGTCTCGCGCTGGCCGCGGCCGTGCTGGTCAGTGCGTTCGCGCCGCTGCTCGCGCTCCGGGCGGAACGCCGCGCGACCAGCGCGCTGGCCGCCGGACGGCGTTCGGTGGCGGCGCAGGTGCTGAGCCTGTTCGAAGCCGCCGCCGAACTGATCGCGTACGGGGCCGACAAAGAGCGACGTCGCCGAATCGCCACCACCGACGCCGCGCTGACCGCCGAAGCCCGGCGACAGGCCTTCGGCGCCGGAGCGGCCGACGCCCTGATCATCCTGGCGACGGGGGCCGCCACCGTCGTGAGCACCGGGTTCGCGGTGAGCGCCGTCGCCGCAGGCGCGCTGAACCCGGTACTCGCGCCCGTGGTCGCCCTGGTGCCGCTCGCGCTGGCGGAGGTCCTCTCCCTTCTTCCGCCCGCCGCGCAGCACTGGGACACCCTTCGCCAGGCCCGTCTGCGCCTCGCCGCGTGCAATGAAGGCGTCCTTCATAGCAAAATTTGCAATGAAGGGGCCTTTCATAGCACCGGCGGGGTGCGGATCCGGAACGCCGACCTCGGCTGGCCCGGCACCGAGCGCCCGGTCCTCACCGGGGTCGACCTCGACATCGCGCCCGGGACGCACGTCGCCGTCGTCGGCCCGAGCGGCGCCGGGAAGTCGACGCTCGTCGCGGCCCTGCTCGGCTTCCTCAAGCCGAGCAAGGGTGACGTCGCCGTTCCCGAGAACGTCGCCTGGGCGCCGCAGGAACCGATGCTCGTCTCGACCACGGTCGCCGAGAACCTGCGTCTCGCTCAGCCGGCGGCGTCCGAGGCCGACTTGCGGAAAGCCTTGTACGAAGCCGTTCTCGAGGACGTCGAGCTCACGACGATGCTCGATAG
The DNA here is from genome assembly GCF_056435685.1 of Amycolatopsis sp. NPDC043885. Lineage (NCBI taxonomy): Bacteria > Bacillati > Actinomycetota > Actinomycetes > Pseudonocardiales > Pseudonocardiaceae > Amycolatopsis > Amycolatopsis sp. NPDC043885. The sequence goes on along the minus strand of NZ_JBWKEA010000001.1, from coordinate 1,060,190 downwards.
CGCCGGCGCCGGGCTCTCGGGTGGACAGGCGCAGCGGGTCGCGCTGGCGCGGGCCGTTCTCGGTGCCGCCCGGGCCGATCTCGTGCTGCTGGACGAGCCCACCGCCCACCTCGACGAACCGACCGCGCGCAGCGTCCGCGAACGGCTCGGCGAGGCACTCGCCGGGAAGACCGTCGTCCACGTCACGCACAACGCCGCCGAAGCCGACAGCGCGGACGTGATCCTGGAGGTTCGGGAGGGCCGGGTCACAGCGCGAACAAGGGCCGGAGCGGTCTAATGTCGATAGCGCTCATGGATCCCACGCTTGCCGCGCGCGCACTGTCCGCCGCCACCGAGATCACCGGCACCGCCCTGTCCGGCGAAGACCCGGGCGACGTGCTGGAGACCGTTGTCGCCCGCGCCGTCGAACTGGCCGAGGCCGACCTCGGTCTCGTCATGGTGCGCGCGGACGACGGCCAGGTGGTCGCCGAGGCCGCGCACGGGGACACCACCCAAGGCCTCCGGGGGCTGGCCTTCTCCGCCGATTCCGCCGCGGGCCAGGTCGCCAGGGGCGGGAAACCGGTGGTCAGCGAGGACTTCACCGTCGATCCCCGCACGGCGCCGTTCGTACCGCCGGAGCTCCAGGGCTTCGGGCCTTTCGCCGCGTCGGCGTTCGGCGCGGGCGGGCGCGTCCTCGGCGCGCTCACCGTGTACCGCCGCCACGGCGGGGAACCGTTCTCCGCCAGCACGGTCGAGGTGCTCACGGCGTTCGCCGCGCAGGCGGGTGTGGTGCTGGCGCTGGCGGAAGGCGCCAACGCCCGCCACCGCGTGACCCTCTACCAAGAGCGCGAACGCATCGCGCGTGAACTGCACGACGTCATCGTGCAGCGTCTCTACGGCGCCGGGATGCAGCTCGACCGCGTCCGCAAGAACATGCGGAAACGCTTCGCGCAGGCCGATGGCGCACGGCTGTCCGAGGCGATCGACCAGCTCGACCAGACCATCGAAGAGATCCGCGGCACCGTGCGCGCCCTGCGCAGCCCGGAGCCCGCGAACCAGTCGGTCACCGCCACCGACCTCGCCGAGTCCGCGCGGGGTGAGGTGCGCATCGCGGGTGAGCTGCTCGGCTACCCGCCGACCCTCGAACTGTCGGGCGAACTGGCCGACATCCCCGCCGAACAGGCGGACCACATCCGCGCCGCCCTGCGCGAAGCATTGTCCAATGTGGTCAGGCACTCCGGGGCGAGCGAGACCCGCGTGACGCTCAGCCGCGACGCGGAAGGCGTCAAACTCCGGGTGCGGGACAACGGATCCGGTGTTCCGCAGGGGGTGGCCAAACGCGGCCTCCGGCATCTCGCCGAACGCGCGACGACGTCCGGTGGGCGCTTTTCGATCAATTCTTCCCCGAGCCTGGGGACCTTGGTCGCTTTCGACGTTCCACTCGATCAAACCGTGTGAAATTAACGGGTCTTTGCCGCTCGTTGGAGTGACAATTCGCGAATTCTGATTAATCAGTAACAGCTGGGGCCGGTGCGCGACTGTAAGTGTATCGAACGCGCTCAAAGCGCGAATTCCGAGTGAAAGGACTCCCCATGTCCTCGATTCGTCGCGCCCTCGGCGCGGCCGCCATTCTCGCCGGATTCTCCTTGTTCGGACCCGCTTCCGTGGCGTTCGCGCTGGCGGAAGCGCCCGCGATCGCCGACCTCAACTGCCGTGACTTCCAGTATCAGGAAGACGCTCAGGCCGAACTCGAGAAAGATCGGTCCGATCCGCACAACCTGGACGACGACAACGACGGAATCGCCTGTGAAACGCGGCCCAAGCGTGGAACGGCGCCGACCAAAACGACCACGCCCACTCCGCCGCCGAGCACCACTGAAACGCGGGCACCGCGATCCACCGACAAGGATTGCGCCGATTTCCCCTCGCAGGCCGCCGCACAGGCCGAGCTCAAGAAGAACCCGCGAGACCCGCACAAGCTCGACGGTGACCACGACGGGTACGCCTGCGAATCCCGGTTCGGCGAACCCGCGAAATCGGGTCAGGTCAAGGTCAAACCCGTCGGCGGCGTCGCGACCGGCGGGGGCCCGGTCGAAACCAACGGCGGTTTCCCGGAGGTCGCCACGGTCGCGCTGACCGGCGCGGCGCTGCTGACCGCGACGGCCGCGGGCGCGTCACTGATGCTCCGGCGGCGTGCCGAGCGATGACCGGATCTTTCTGGCGCCGATGGCCGTTTCCGATGGTCATCGGCACCCTCATCGGGATGGTGTGCGCGGCCGTGCTGACCGCGTGCGCCGTCCCGCCGCCGGGCAAGGTCGCGTCGCCCGCACCACCCACCACGGTGGCCTCGGCGATGTTTTCGGCCGTGGAAGCGCCACCGCTCGCGCCCGCACGGCCGTCGAGGCTCGAGATCCCGGCTATCGGGGTCAGTACCGGCGAGATCATCGACCTCGGCCTCGCCGGTGACGGCACCCTGGAGGTGCCGCACGACGCGATCACCACCGGCTGGTTCACCGGCGGCCCGGCACCCGGTGAGATCGGGCCCGCAGTCCTCGCCGGGCACGTCGACTACAAGAAGGTCCCCGGCGTCTTCGTCCGGCTCAAGGAACTCAAGGTCGGCGACGAAGCCCTGGTCCACCGTGAGGACGGGATCACCGCGGTGTTCACCGTGTACGCCGTCGAACGGCATCCGAAGTCGTCTTTCCCCACGGAGAAGGTCTACGGCGATACGACCGGGCCTGAACTGCGCTTGATCACCTGCGGCGGTGATTTCGACTCCTCGACCGGCAACTACCTCGACAACGTCGTGGCCTTCGCGAAGCTGACCCGCGTTTAGATTCTCCGGATGCGCACCGTCTACGTCGTCACGCATCCGGAGGCCACGCACCACGTCGATCGCCTGGTGGGCGGGTGGTTCGACGCCGAACTCACTCCTCCCGGAGAACGCGCGGCCGCCGCCGTCGCCGAGTCGCTGCGGGCGAAGGTGCCGGAACAGGTGGAGCTGTACTCCTCGGATCTGCGCCGCACCGCCCGGACGGCCGAGTTGATCGGTGAACGGCTCGGCGTGACCCCGATCCTGGACCGGCGGCTGCGCGAGAAGTCGTACGGGGAAGCCGGTGGCAGGCCGCAGGAGTGGCTGGACAGCCGGTTCGTCCCGCCTCCCGCCGTCGGGGACCGGCTGGGACACGACGAAGGAATCCCGGGCGCCGAAACCAAAGGAGCGATGGCCGCGAGGGTGTACGCGGCCATGGAGTCGATCCTGGAAAGCCGTTGCGAACACCAGATCGTCGTCACGCACGGTGGTGCGCTCACCTTCGTGATCGCCGCGTGGATCCGGATGCCGCTCGAGTCGGCCGGGTACGTCGACTTCCGCGGTTCACCCGGGAGCGTCACGGTGCTGCGTGAGGACGACTACTTCCACAACCGGCAGGTCGTGACGCTCGCCGGGATCGGCCATCTCCCGATCGGGGAGACCGATCGTTGATAGCCTCGGTACCAGCCGTGACGAGGGGAACACGCCGTGTGGGAAGCCGTTCTGGGTGAGGCCGTGAAAGCGCTGGCGGTCGGCGCCGGCGGCGGGGTGAAGGACCTGGTGGCCAAGCGGCTCGCCCGCCGCCGCACCGCACAGGACGTCGAGGCGCTGCTCGCGGATCCCGGCGGCGCCGAGCGGGCGGTCCGGGAACTGGTCGAAACCGATCCCGAATTCGCCGAGCGGTTGCAGGAGATCCTCGCGGGAGACGGCACCGGTGTTCGCGATGTGCCGGGCGCGCCCGCGCATTTCGTCGACCGGGACAGGGAACGGCGAAGCGCCTCGGGGCCGGGCGTCCACGTCATCACCGGTCCGCGCGGGGCCGGGAAGAGCGCGCTCGTGTACCGGCTCGCGGACGACCTCCGCGACCGGTACCCCGATCAGGTCTATGTCGACCTCTCGGACTATCGCGACGGCACCGTGCTGCGCCGCTCGGAGGTGGCGACCAGGGTCCTGCGCGCGCTCGGGGTCGAGACGAATCTGGTGACCACGAACACCGCCGAGCTGTGGGCCCAGTACCGGTCGGTCACCGCCCGGCGCCGGTTCCTCCTGGCACTGGACAACGCCGAAGTGGCCACGGACATCCGCGAACTGATCCCCTCGTCACCGTCGAGCCTGGTGCTGGTGACCGCCATCCGCCAGGACGACGATCTGCTGGCCGGCAACGTCGCTCCGCCGATCGAACTGGACTCCCTCGAACGGGACTTCGCGCTCGAACTCCTCGGCAAGGCGTCGGATCGGGCGGCCATCGAGGCGGAACGCGACTCCGCCGCCGAACTCGCCGCGCTGTGCGACCACATGCCGTTCGCCCTGGTGCAGGCCGGCGTCCGGATCCGCAAACGCCTGCGGCGCGGCCCCGGCGCGGTCGCCTCGGTACTGGCCGATTTCCGGCGGACCGGGGTGCTCGGCGGAGTCGACGTCATCGCGATGGCGTTCGAGCAGTCGTTCGCCGAGCTGTCCACCGACGCCGCGGAACTCTGCGAGGTGCTGGCGGCCCATCCCGGCCCCGACTTCACGACGGCGTCGGCGACCGCGGTCTTCGGCGAACCCGCCGAAGACGCGCTCGACGAACTCGCGGACGCCGGGTTCCTGGCGCCCACGGGCACTCCCCGGCAGCGGCTGTTCAACCTGATCCGCGAGGGGGCGCGCCGGCGCGGGAGCCGGGACGTCGTGACCGATCGCGCGTTGGTCTTCTTCCGCGACCAGGCCGTCGCCGCGGACCACCTCACCAGCCCGGACCGCCTGCGCCGCTACGCGCCGATTTCCGTGCCCACCCCGGATTTCGAGCGGAAGGCGCCGCTCGACTGGGTCGAGGACGCCCGGGAAACCTATGGCGCACTGGCGTATCAGGCCTTCGAGCGGGAACGGGACGTCGAACTCGGGCAAATCTGCGGCGCGCTGGAAGTGCTCATGCTCAACCGTGGGCACCACCGGCTCTTCGCCCACATCAACCACTGGGGCCTGCTCGCGGCGAGGCGGCATGGCGATCCGGCCCTGACCACGAGGATCCTCAGCCAGCAAGGCCGTACTTTCTTCCTGCTGCACGATTTCGACCGTGCTCAGCCGCTGCTGGAGGAGGCTCTCGAAACGGTCCGGACCCTGGACGACCCGGCGCTGGAGTCGTCCGTGCAGGAGTTCTGCGGCCGGTTCCACGAAGAGAAAGGGCTCCTCCCGGCCGCCGCGGACTTCCTCCGGCGAGCCGTGACGCTGGACCGCGCGATGGCCGTAGCGGGCCGCCGGTCACTCGGCATCCACAGCCGCATGCTGGCGAACGTACTGCTGAAAGCCGGTGCGTACGAACACGTCTGGGCGTTGCTCGCCGAATCCGCACGGCAGTTCCCCGCGTCCGACAGCCGGAACCTCGGCCGGGTGTCGATGGTGCGGGCCAAGTACCTCCGGACGATCGGCCACTACGACGACGCCGAACGCGAATTGCTCGAGGCGTGGCGGCTGGTGTCCGGTGCGACGCAGTACACGGCCGAGTTCGAGGAGGAGTTCGGCAGGCTTTTCGCGGCTCGGGGGGACCACGGCCGGGCGCACACGCACTTCCAGCGTGCCTGGCAGACGTACTTCGACGCGGGGCATCCGCGGGAGGCCGAGTTCCGTTCGGTCTTGGCTAACACCGGGCGACGGTGACCGGCTGCCCGTTGACCGCGTGCGTCCCTTCCACGTCCGCGTGGGAGACGAGCAGAAGGTAGAGATGACTCGCCAGCAGTGTCGGATCCGTTTCCGCTGACAGCAGGAAATCGCCGCGATCCCGGATCCGCGCGAGACAGCCGCCGGGGGCGGGAGCGGCGACGAGCCGGGCGAGCGGCCAGTGGGTGAGCAGCTCGTCGAACCGGCCCGGGTCCTCGGCGAACACGATGGCCGCACCGTCCAGGTCACGCAGGGTCGCTTGATCGGCGTGGGCGAGAACATGCCGGTGACGCAGGCCTTCCGGCCGGGTGGACGCGGGAAACCGGACCACTTTCCCGGTTTGGTCCCATCCGGCGGCGAGCGCGGCCACCGGATGGGTCACCGGTGCCGGAGCGGGCACGGGCGGGAAGACGGGACGGGGATCCGGCCGCTTCAGATCGAGGAGGTCGTAGAGCACTTCGCCCAGCCGCGGACCGCTCGCGGCGTCCTCGACGGCTTGGTCGATGATCGGCCGGTAGCGATCCGGCACATGGTTCGCGATGGTCGCGTCGATCTGCTCGCGCAACCCCGTTTCCGCCACTTCGGCCGTGGCCCGCGTCAGCATCGCGAGGGGCGAGTCGTCCACCGTCGTGATCGCGGCGGACGGGGCGAGGAGGACGGGTTTGCCCGCCGCGGCGGCGTACAACGCGGCGGAACCCTGATCGGAGAGCACGCAATCCGCCGCCAGCAGCGCGGCTTGCCAGCCGTGGTCCGGGGGAATGAGCGTGAGCCCCGCGGCGAGTTCCGGGCGCAGCCACGACTCCAGCTGCCACGGGCCGTGCGCCGCCCATACCCCGGGATGCAGGGTGAGGACGATCTGGTAGTCGTCGAGCGGCAGTTCGGTCAGGAGCCGGTGGGGCAGGTGCGGATACCTGGCGTAGAGCGAATGCCTGCCCCAGGTCGACGCGATCGCGACGACCTTCCGGTTCCCGGCGCCGAGCGCCGCGCGGTAGGCCGCCACCCGGTGCCTGCTCGCCATCATCCGGTCGTGACAGGGATCGCCGACGACGACCGCCCGGTCCAGCGCCTCCGGGCAAGCCGATTTCAGCTGTTCCCGTTGCACGGAGTGCGAAAGCGCGATCGCCGCCGGGATCACCCGGTCGTGGTGCAGGAGCCGATCCGGGTCCATCCCCGACGTGACTCGTCCGCCCGGGTAGTACTTCTGGTAACCGATCCCGTGCGGCACCAGCAGAATCGGCCCGTTCAGCTCGTGAAGGGCGTCGTTCTCGCTCGCCGCGAGGATGAGGTCGAAGGTGTTCTTCGCGGCCTGTTCCCACGGGGTGACGGCGACACGCAGGGCCCGCAGCGCGTCACTCACCCCGGCCGAAAGGATCCCCGGCCGGGCCTCGTCGAAGGTGAAGGTCGTCTGGATCCGGAGATCGGCACTCGTCAGGGTCAGGATGTCCTGAAGCCGGTTCAACGTCGTCAACGTCCGGACGACCACGAGGAGCTGTCGTTCGGGAGCGTTGGTCAACCAGGAGCGGAATCCCGGGTCAACCGGGACCTTCGGCCAAAACGACGGGGGGGATGCTTTTTCGCGCACTACCTGTCCCGGCGCGCGATCCACGCCGCGGCCTGCGTGCGGCGCTGCATGCCCAGCTTCGCGAGGACCGACGTCACGTAGTTCTTCACCGTCTTCTCGGCGAGGAACAGGCGTTCCGCGATCTCGCGGTTGGACATGCCCTGCCCGATCAGCTCCAGCACCTCGCGCTCGCGTTCGGTGAGGGAACCGAGTTCGTCCTCGGGCGGATGCCGCAGCTTGTCGAGCACCCGTGCCGTCGACAGCGGGTCGAGCAGCGACCGGCCGGCCGCGACCTCGCGGACCGCGTTGACGACGTCCTGGCCGCGGACCTGTTTCAGCAGGTAACCGGCCGCGCCCGCCATGATCGCGCCGACCATGGCCTCCTCGTCGTCGAACGCGGTCAGCATCAGGCACTGCGGCGGGTTCGGCTTCGAGCGCAGCTCGCGGCAGAGCGCGATGCCGTCGCCGTCGCCGAGCCGCACGTCGACCACCGCGACGTCCGGCTCGACGTGCATCGCCACGGCCAGGGCCTCGTCGACCCCGCTCGCTTCGGCGACGACCTCGATGTCGGGCTCGTCGGTGAGGAGGTCACGCAGGCCGCGCCTCACCACCTCGTGGTCGTCGATGAGCAGCACCTGGATCGGCATACCCCCACGTTACTTCGCGGCGGCCCAGTAAATCGCCTTGGCCACTTGCGAGTACAAGCCCTTCGGGTGATCGCGGAACAGCGGTTCGGTGCCGAACAGCACCGCCCGCCCGCCGAGTCCCGAGGTCCCGGACACGACCGCGGCCTGTCCCGCCGCCTGCAGCGGCCCGCCCGTCCCGTCGTCCTGTGTCCGCCAATGGCCCGCGACCAGCGGATTCCCGCTCGCGTAGCGTTGCTCGACACTGACCGAGGAGCCGAGATCGGTGAACCAGAACGGTCCGTAGACGAACGAGTCCGGCAGCGCGCCGCTCCCCACCGGGCCGGTCCCGTTGACCACCGAGACGACGCCGTTCCCGTCCTCCCAGCCCGCGACCGGACGCGCTTCGAGAAGTCCCACGTCGGTGTTGAACCGCGCGCCCGTGGCACCGCGGGTGACCACGCCGCCGCGAGTGAGGAAGGCACGCAGAGCGTCCTTCGCGGCCGGATTGAGATCGGTGTAGCGCAGTCCTGATGAGACGAACAGCAGGTCCACCCTGGACCAGTCGAAGCCGGCGTTGAGCACCGCCGCGGACACCGGTCGCACGTCGAAGCCCATGTCCCGCAGCGCTTTCAGCTCGTCCGGTCCGACGGCGGCCGCGATGGTCTTGCGGGTCAACGGTGTCGCCGTCCCGCGTGCTTCGGTGAACCGGACGCCGTAGCGGTCCGCCACCTCGGCGGCCGCCGGGCGGGCCGACGCGGGGACGATGATCGTGCCGTCGTCCGCACGTCCCAGCGCGAGGCCCCGGTTCAGCAGGTCGTTGACGGCGCTGACGTCCTTGCCGTCGACGAGCTTCAGCGCGAGGTCACGGCCGGGCGCGGCGTCGATGCCGCCGGTCGGCGACGCCGCGACGACGTCGTGCGCCCGGATGTCGAGCCTGCCTTGCTTCACGATGTCGACCGACGCGCCCCACAGCAGGCGGTGGCTCCAGCCGGAGATGTCGTACATGACCGGCACCTTCGCCGAGATGTCGCTGCCCTGCTCCAGCATCACGTTCGCCAGGCCGCGTTTCGGCTGGTGCATGTCGACCACGTACGAACCGGCCGGATACCGGCGCCCGGCCAGCGAGAACGGGCGATCCGCCTGCCGCACGCGGACGTCGTTGGCCACCAGGTGGTCGACGAGACGCGAAGCGGCGACGGCCGAACGCTGGTCCGCGCCGGAGGGGATGACGTACGCGCGCGGGAACTCCGTGCGGTAGCGGTCTTCCGGCCCGAAACCGGGCACGAATCCGTCGGGGATCTCACGCTGCGCCTCGCCCGCCGTGCCGCGGCGGAACATCTCGATCTGGTTCGCGATGAGCTCACCGCGATTGCGGTCGACGTACCGCAGCGTGCTGCCGATGGTGGCTTCGACGACCTCGGTGTTGATCACCGCGCGCCGCTGGAGCTCCGCCACCGGCCGCGTTTCGTAGTCGGCGTTGTTGACCCGCATCGGGATCTCGATCGTGAAGGACACCGCGCCGTGGTACATCGCGTACTGGGCGGTGTAGATCGGCGCCCAGCCGTCCCAGCTGCCGGGTTCGTAGTCGCGGAACGGGATCTCGGGTTTCGCCGTTTCCGGCCGTCCGAGCGCCTTGACCGCCTGCTCCATGCCGAGCCCGTTGGCGTACCCGTGCTTGATGTAGAGGTCGAAGTCGTAGTTCTGGCCGTGCGGCGGGGTGGTCGGTTCGATGAGCGTGTTCGCGACGTAGCCGTGTTCGTCCAGCATCATCAGCGGCTGCTTGCCGATGGCGATCCCGCGCATGGCCCGCACTTCCGGCTGCGACGCGGTGACGAAGTCGCGGTTCGGGTCGAACCCCTGCGACGTCTGCCGCGTACCGGCGACGCGACCGTCCGGATTGGCCGTGACGTTGAAGTAGAAACGGTTCCGTTTCAGCAGTTCGGCCGTCGTGCGATCGGTCGACGTCGCCAGCTTCTCGATGACGCGGAGCGCGCCGTCGGTGCCTTCCCATTCGTTGCCGTGGATGTTGTTGTTGATCCACACCGGCGCCTTGTAGCCGTGGCGCAGGAACGGGTCGCGCGCGGCGCGGGCCGGGTCGTTCTCGATCAGCGAGCGCCAAGCGTCCTGCCGCCGCGTCTCGGCGGGACTCTCCGGCGCGGTGAGCGTCACCAGGTAGAGGTCCCGGCCGAGGCCCGACTGTCCGGCGATCTCGACCGAGATCCGGTCGCTGCGCGCCTGCAACGCGTTCAGTTTCGGCGCGATCGCGTGATACGGCGCGAGCCCGAGCTTGATCGACTTGTCGGCCGTGTTCTCCGGGTACACGCGCAGCTGGGTCTTGCGCGGATAGCCGGAACGGTCGCCCGCGAGGTTCTCGCCCGCCGCGGCCCGCGCGACGCCCATCGGCTGATCGGTCGCGGCGACTTCATTGCGTTCCGGCCCGTTGCCGGGGTCCCGATGCGGTGCGGTCGGTGGCGGCGCCGCGTACGCCGGCGCGGCGACCGCGCTCAGGGACAACACGAGGGCCAGGAACACGGTGCGGGCCGAACGCGACAAGGGGCCACCTCCAGGGACGTCGGCACAGTGTTTCCGCCGAACGAACGCCCCACAAGACCCGAAAGGCGGCTAACCGGGCGCCGGGAAGCGGATTTCGTTCCGGTCGATCTTGGCGTTCGCCGCCTCGATCAGGTCCACACCGAGGCTGTTCGCGAGCTGGAGGAGGTACAGCGTGACGTCGGCGATCTCGTCGACGACGTTGTGTGCCAGTTCAGGGTCGGAGCGCCACTTCGCGGACTCCTCCGGGGTGAGCCACTGGAACAGCGAAGTCAGCTCGCCGACTTCGCCGGACAGCGCCATGACCAGGTTCTTCGGTGTGTGGAACGGTTCCCAGTCCCGTGCCGCGGCGAAGTCGCGGAGACGCTGGTTGAGGTCGTCGAGTGTCACGTGCCGTGCCTACCAGATCGTCACGGTGCGCTAACGGCCGTATGGCGGACGAGCGTTGACGTGCAAAGTGCAACTTGCATAACGTCGGCCGGCGTCGGGAGACCGATCCGGAAGGAAAGCCTTGACGTATCAGCGAAGCCTTCGGTCTCGCATGCTCTCCATCGCGTTCGTGCCGAGCGCGGCCTTGGTGCTCGTCGCGTTGTTCATCGGCGGTTTCCTCGTCCAGCAGGCCATCGAGGACCGCGACGACGCCGAGAACGGAGCGGTCACCCTCGCCGGGGCGAGCCGGGTGATCGCGTCGCTGCAGCGGGAGCGGGCGTTCGCGTTGAAGGCGCCGGGCAGCCGCTCCGCCACCTACACCGCGTACGCCGATCGCATCGACACCTCGCTTTCCTCCCTGCGCGAGATCGCCCGGGCCGCCCCTGACGCCGAGGTCGGCTACCAGCAGACGATCGCCGTCGAACTGCTCACCGCCGTCGAAGGCATGGACCGCAGCGATTCCCTCGCGGTCGCCGGGATCGACGACGCGGGGCGGCGCGACTACGCCGCCGCCGTGGGCGCCTACCGGTCCAGGCTCGACGCGATCGCCGGAAAACTCACGGAAAGTAGCCGGAAGACCTACCGGGATCTCGTCGGGAGCGAGGACTGGGGCCGGTTCCGCGCGGTCGAATCCGCGTTGAGCGCGGCCACACCGCCGCCTGTCGGCCAGGACGCCTGGCGGGTCGCGGCCGGCGTCGTCGGCCGGACCCTCGGCGACCTCACCGCGCGCCAGATCGAGTATTCGGCGCAGCTCGCGATCGACGGCGGGCGCCGGGTGCTGAGCGGCGCCCTCGCCGCCGCCGCGGCGATTTCGCTGCTCGCGGCGGTGGTGATGGCGATCGTCATGCAGCTCGCCCGCCGGCTGCCGATCCCGGCCGTCCGCTGCCCTTCGCGCCTCGAAGCGACGCCGCTGACCTGGTCACACCTGGTGAGCGATTACGCCGAAAAGAGCACGCTGTTGGCCCACACGAGTCGGCGAAGCGGTCGGGCAGACTTGTCCGGGTGAGTTCCCCGACGGATCTGCGCCCCTACCTGCGTACCTTGGACGCGGAAACGCTGGCGGACCTGCTGCACGCCCAAGCCGAGCGTGACCCTGTGTTACGGCAGGCCCTGGAGAACCGTTTCGCCACCCAGGGGAGTGATGTCGCCGAGGCGCACCGCCTCCTCGACACCGCCGTGCTGGCGGGCAACGTCGAGTACGCCGCGAAGGTCGGCTCCGTCCTCGACACGCTACAGCGGCTTCTCGACGCCGGCAGCCGGGCGGATCTCGCTCCGCTCGCCCGCCGGACCGTGGACGACATCAGCGAGATGCTGGAGCAGATCGACGACGCCTCGGGCGAGGTCGCGGACCGGCTGGACCGGGCCGTCGAGCTGTACGCGCGGGCCTGCGTGGCGCACCCGCCGGATCCGGAGAGCCTGGCCGCCTGGATCCTCGAAGTGGAGTTCGACGGCCCCGGCTGGCCCGTCATCGAGCTGGCCGACTTCGCCTCCGCGTTGGGGGACAAGGGAATCGCGCGGATAAAGTCCACTGTGGATGGTGTGTTGGCGGAGCATCCGTCCGGGGCGAAACGCGAGACCGCCGAGCGGCTGCGCGAGGAGCTGGCGGAGGTGTCCGGCGACGTCGACGCGCTCGTCGCGATCCTCGCCGCCAAGCCGCCGCGGGTGGACGTCAGTCTCAAGATCGTGCGCGTGCTGCGCGCGGCGGGGCGGCACAGCGAGGCCATCGCGCATGCGGCGCGGGCGCTCACGCACGACAAGAAGGAGGAGGCGCCTCCGCTGGAGGAAGAGCCGGTTCCCTTGTCGCGTAAGGACTTCGACGAGAACCCCACGGCCGCGACGTACCTCGCGCTGCGCGCGGAGTCGCTGGAAACCGGGCGCTGGGTCGCGCAGCGGAAGACCGCGCTGGCCCGGTTGCGTGAACTCGCCGCCGGGAGCACGGAGGCCGCCGACGAACTCGTCCGCGCGTTGCTCGGCGAGGACCGCGCCGACGAGGCATGGCGGGCGGCCGTGCGCTTCGAGGCGTCTTTGCCGGTGCGTGTCGAACTCGCGGATTCCCGTTCCGTCGCCCATCCGGCCGAAACCATTCCCGTATACCGGGACCATGTCGAAGAATTGATCACGCGGAAGGATCCGAACGCCTACCGCGAGGCGGCCCGGCAACTGCGCAAACTGCGCACGGCGCACAAAAAGGCCGGTACGGCTGAAGAATTCAGCTCGTACCTCGGCACATTGGTGGAAATACACAAACGCAAGACCCGGCTGATCGCCGAGGTCAAAGCGGCGAGAATCGCGATTCCCAAACCGGTCAGGGCGTAACCGCGCCCGTCGCCTGTCGTTATTCGCAGTGAACCGAGGAAACCCGGCGAAGAGGGTGAAGTCGCGGTGGTCGGTGAACCGGTGTCCGCCCGCGTCCGGGACTCCGTGTTCCGCGCCCGCGACCACCGCGACGAGCCCGGCCGGGTCCGCGTGAAAACATGTCGCCATGAGTCCGGTCAGCCGTGCGCGCAAGAAGGCAGCCCAGCCCTCCACTCCGAGTGTGAAGGGCCTCTTCAAGGACGTCCTCCGGGACTTCTCGACCCTTGGTGCCGAACCCGAGGTGCTCGACGTCGAGCTGCTGACCTCCGAGGTGCTCGGCCAGTGGTGGGAGATCGAGCTCGAAGAGGACGAAACGCCGCTGGGCCTGGAGCTCATCGCGTTCGCCGAGCGGAAGATCACCCCCGCCGCGGCCGCGCTGCTCGCCGGGCTGAAGGTCTTCGCCGAGACCGAGGAGGAACGCGAGGCGGCCGCTTCGGCGCTGAACACCGTGCTGGGCCGCGGGATCCCGGAGCCGGAATGGGTGGCGGAGCTGGCCGCGGTGACCATCGGGGAGTGCTGGCGGACCGGTGACGTCTTCGGCGACGAGTCCTCCCTCCTGTGCGTCTTCTCCCGCGGCGGTGCCGAGCACGGTTTGCTCGCGCTGGTCGACTTCACCGAGGGCGGCCGGATCCGCGACGTCGTCGTGGTCGACAAGCCGCAGGACGTGCTGGCCGAGATGCGGCAGCAGGCCGCCGACGACCCGGAGCTGGTCACGCTGGAGCGGGTGCTGCCCGAGCGTGCCCACCAGCTGCTCGCGGACGGGCTGGCCGCGACGGACGTCGTCGAAGAGCCCGACGTCAGCGAGGACTACGCGCGGTTCCACGCGCTCGCGCTGGCGTGGATCCGGGCGCTGCCCGCTCCCGAGCCGTCGCCCGAGATCACCGAATGGCCCGAGCAGGTCCGCGAAGAGGTCGTGGCCGACTTCATCGGGTCCGGACTCGTCGAGGACACGGAGGCGACGCGGTTCTACGCGCGCTTGCTCGTCGACTACGGCTGTGAGACCGAGCCGGGCAGCCCGCTGCGGGTCGGCCCCGAGAAGCTCGCCCGGTTCCTCGAATCACTGCTGGACGGCGAGTTCGAGATCGACGAGGCCCACGAAGACGCGCTGGAGCCCGCCCTGCTCGGCTGGGTCACCTGGGCCGCCGACCGCGCCGGACTCCCCGAGGCCGCGCGTGTCGCGCTGCTGGAGAGCGCGACCGAGTTCCTGGAGGAATTCGCGCAGGACGAGGATTCCGCGCTCGACGTCTACTTCGACGGCTCCGAGGGGATCGAAGACCCGGCGGACCTCGCGGAAGCCCTGGCGCGCCGGATGTTCGCCGTCCCGACGGTCTACGCGGAGATCGGTGACGAGGAGCTGGAGCTCGAACCCGCCGACCCCGAACAGCGCCGCCTGCTGGTGATCGGCGAGCACCCCGAATACCACGAGGCGCTGGCCGAGGAGACCTTCGACGGCGAACCGCGGATGCGGCTCGCGCTCAAGACCACGATCGTCGACCAGCTCTGGGCCGACGAGCCCGCCGAGGTCTGGCAGGCCGTGCGGCGGCTGAGCGAGACCGGGCAGGAGCGCGAGGAGATCTTCGACCGCCTCATCGACGCGCTGTCCGCCCAGCTCACCGAGGCGGGCGAGCACGAGATGGACTACGACATCGACGACTATCGGAAGGCGCTCGGCGAGCTCGCCTGACACCCGTTTTCCCCGGTCACACCCCTCCAGCCCTTGCCAACCCCCCTAGTTCTGTCTAGTCTGTCTAGATGGAAGCAGCAACCTGGCAAGTGCAGGACGCCAAGCAGCGGCTGAGCGAGCTGCTGCGCCGAGCCGCGTCCGATGGGCCGCAGTTCGTCACGAAACATGGGGAGGAGGTGGCCGTGGTGCTGGACATCGTGGATTACCGCAGGTTGACCGGAAGTGGCGAAGCCGTCGATTTCAAGCTCGTGCTCTCCGGGGAGCAGCATCATCCCGAGTACGGGGAGGCGCTGGCCGACGTGCTGGAGGAGATCGCCGCCGAACGAGCGGAAGACCTGCCGAGGGATGCCGTGGAGGTGAGCGGGTGAGCTTTCTGCTGGACACGAACATCGTGTCCGAGGCTCGGCGCCGCACGCCGAACCCGGGTTTCGCCCGGTGGTGGGGAGGGGTGTCGTCGAGCAGGCTCTATCTGAGCGCGCTGACGGTGGGGGAAATCGAGAGGGGGATAACGAAACTCAGGTATCGAGGGGAGCGGGACAGGGAGCGTGCGGAGGCGCTGGCCGATTGGCTGGCCGGGCTCACCGCGCAGTTCTCGGAACGGATCCTTCCGGTGACCGCCGAAATCGCGGCCGAATGGGGCAGGCAGTACGCGCCGCGGAAGGTGCCGTCGATCGACGGGCTGATCGCCGCGACCGCCCGGGTCCACGAGCTGACCCTGGTCACCAGGAACCTCGCCGACATGGCCGGGCTCGGCGCGCAGGTGCACAATCCGTTCGATTGAGCCGAGCTCCGCGGGGATCAAGACGTCCGGACGCCTTGATCGGCCGGAGTTCAGCTCACCGGGGTTCAGCCCAGCGGTGCCGCGGGAGTGCCCTTGCTCTCCGTGACTTGTGGCTTCTTCCGGCGACGGTCACCGCGGGCGTCGTCGAAGTCGACGACGAAGGCGCCGGCGGCCATGGCCACCAGGAGTGCGAGTCCGAGAATCGAGCCGACCCAGGTCAGGATGGTCGAGAACATCGTGAGCCTCCTCCCTGCTCAAGGTCCTTTCGAGACCTCGTGAACCCTTGACACAAGGGTCGCCTCGGGGGGCTGTAGCCGGTATCGGCCAACCGGTTACACGTGCTGTGCGTGGATCGGCCGATCGGCCGAGGAAAGCCACCGGCCGACAGCGGTGCGCGACCGGCGGGCACCACCGGCTCTCCCGTGGTGCGAAGGCTGGTCCTTGTGAGGGAACAGCCGGAAGCCTCCCGCGTGATCGGCCTACGGCGAAGTGATCTTGGCCGTCGTCGTGAACGTTCGCCGTGAGTAGAGAATCCGTGGGTGCCCGGTTACGCGGCGTTGTGGTCTCGAAGACGTGACACTCGTGATCAGAGCCGGAACTCGCGTACTGGGCGCCGGACTCTGGTGTGCGGAGTCCGATCACGCGAGTTCCGCCTTCGATCACGTGAGTTACGCCTTCGATCACGTGAGTTACGGGTCCGATCACGTGAGTTACGCCTTCGATCACGTGAGTTACGGGTCCGATCACGTGAGTTACGCCTTCGATCACGTGAGTTGCGGCTCCGGCCTCAGAGCTTGCGCAGCCGGACCCGGTTGATCGCGTGGTCGGCGTCCTTGCGGAGGACGAGGGTCGCCCGGGGCCGCGTCGGTTTGATGTTCTCCATCAGGTTCGGCTCGTTGATCGTGCGCCACAGGTGGCGTGCCTCGGCACGGGCCTCGTCGTCCGGGAGGCCGGCGAAGTGGTGGAAGTGCGACGCGGGGTCCGCGAAAGCGGTGTGCCGCAGCTTGAGGAAGCGCTCGATGTACCAGCGTTCGATGTCGGTCGTCGGCGCGTCCACGTAGATCGAGAAGTCGAACAGATCGGAGACAGTGAGCCGAGGGCCGGGCTGAAGGACGTTCAACCCTTCGAGGATCAGGATGTCGGGCCGCTGAACGACCTGCTCCTCGTCGGGAAGGATGTCGTAGGCGAGGTGCGAGTACACCGGAGCGCTGACCCGGTCCGCCCCGGACTTCACCTCGGTGACGAACCGCAGCAGCGCCCGCCGGTCGTAGCTTTCCGGGAAACCTTTGCGGTGCATGATCCCGCGCCGCACCAGTTCCGCACGCGGGTAGAGGAAGCCGTCGGTGGTGACCAGGTCGACCCTGGGGTGATCCGGCCAGCGGGCGAGCAGGGTGCGCAGGATGCGCGCGGTGGTCGACTTGCCGACGGCGACACTGCCCGCGATCCCGATGATGTACGGCACCTTGGTGCCCCGACTGTCTTCACCGAGAAAGGTGGTGGTGGCCTCGTACAACCGTTGCCGGGCGGCGACCTGGAGATTGATCAGCCGGGAGAGCGGCAGATAGACCTCGGCGACCTCGGCCAGGTCGACCTGTTCGCCGAGACCGCGCAGCCGCAGCAGTTCCGCGGCGGTCAGCGGCAGAGGAGTCGACCTACGCAACTCGCGCCACTGCTCACGGTGCAGCTCGACGTAGGGACTGAGCTCACGGACCCGCGGCATCGCACACTCCTCGCCCGTCGCCTGCGCTGGCGCCGTACAAAACCGTGTTGACGAGTTCTCGGCGGGTGAACGTGCCTCGAACCGGATGAAGCCGCTTTAACGGTAGGGCTTACGGCTCGTGAACGCGCTGCGATGTGATGTACCCCGCTTCAGGGCGTTACCATCCGTTACGGGTACGGCCCGGCGTGAAGACCTCGTTCCACGCGGCGGCGACCTGCCGTGCGCAGGACGCGGGCGCGACCTCGCCGAAGCCGGTACCGAGTCCGGGCATCGCGATCGTGTGCACGAGATCACGGACCCGGCCCTGGTCGAGCCTGCCGTCGCGCCACTGCTGGAACACCGCCCTGGCGGCCAGGTACGGATGCACGGTGTCACGCGGGAGGCGTTCGCCGGGTTCCCGCGTCGTCGGCGCGCTGATCAGCCAGGCGGGCTCGGCCTCGCCGGTGGGCACGATAACCGCTTCGCCGATCGGGAGCTCCCCGCCGTGGTAGGCGAGCACGGCGCTGCGCACGTTCTGCTCGACCTCGGGATAGGCGCGGGCGTACACGGCGTCGATGCCGCCGCGCATCCAGCCGTAGGAGTTCGCGGGGCTGACGACGGCCTGCGCGACGACGTCGAGCACGGACCCGCGGTGCACGAAGACCCGGCCGTCCACAGTGTCCGCGACGGTCGTCCAGGCTTGTGCGAGCAGGTCATCGACGGCGCAGAGCACCAGCTCCGGAGTGGGGCGGTCCGACGGGGGAGCGAAGGAGGAGCCGGTGTCCTCGTGGCCGGTGCGCGTGCCCGGTTCGGCGGTCACGCCCTAAGCATGGCAAAAAAAGCCACCCGGCGTAACCGGTGCGCGTACCGGCTGTCCGAGTGAAAGTCGCCATCCGCGCCGTGCGTAATCTGGCGGGGTGTCACGGATCGCTTACTTCGGCCCCCAGGGAACCTTCACCGAACAGGCCGCGCGCCGGCTCGCCCCCGGGGAGGAGCTGATCCCGGCGGAGACCATCCCGGCGGCGCTGGCCGCGGTGCGCTCGGGCGCGGCCGACGCCGCGTGTGTCCCGATCGAGAACTCCGTGGAGGGCGCGGTCACCGCCACCCTCGACAGCCTGAGCGAGGCCGAGCCGGTCGTCGCGGTGGCGGAGGTGCTGCTGCCGGTCCACTTCAGCGTGCTGACCCGGCCGGGCACCACCGAGATCCGCACCGTGGCCAGCCATCCGCACGCGCTCGCCCAGGTCCGCCACTGGGTCGAGGCGAATCTGCCGGGTGCGCGCCCGGTCGCCACGTCGTCCACGGCGGCGGCCGCGGTCGCGGTCGACGCGGGCGAGTTCGACGCCGCCGTCACCGCGCCGGTCGCCGTCGAGCACTACCCGCTGGAGGTGCGGGCCACCGAGGTCGCCGACGTCCGCGACGCCAAGACCCGGTTCATCCTCGTCCGCACGCCCGGTGAGCTGCCGGAGCCGACCGGGGCGGACCGCACGTCGATCGTCGCCGCCGCGACGAACCGGACCGGCGCCTTGGCGGAACTGCTCACCGAGCTGGCGGTCCGCGGGATCAATCTCACCAAGCTGGACGCCCGCCCGACCAGGAACAACTTCGGCGAGTACCGCTTCTTCATCGACTTCGAGGGACATGTGGCAGAGCCCCGGATCGGCGACGCGCTGGCCGCGTTGCGCCGCCGGTGCCGGAACGTGCGGTTCCTCGGCTCCCACCCGCGCGCGGACAACGGCACGACCGAGATCGAGCCGGGCGCCGCCAACGAGGATTTCACCGACGCGATCGCCTGGGTCGAGTCGGTACGGAAGGGAGCACAGGCGTGAAACTTCTCCTCGTCCGCCACGGCCAGACCGACGGCAACGTGCGGGGCGCGCTCGACACGGCGCTGCCGGGGCCACCGCTCACCGAGCTGGGCCGCGAGCAGGCCCAGGACCTCGCGAAGCGGCTGGACGGCGAGCCGATCGTCGCGGTCTACGCCTCGCAGGCGATCCGCGCCCAGCAGACCGCCGCGCCGCTGGCGGCGAAACTCGGCTTGGACGTCCAGGTCCTCGACGGCGTGCACGAGGTCGCGGCGGGCGACCTCGAAGGCAAGACGGACAAGGACTCGATCACGACCTACATGAGCGTCGTGCGCCGGTGGACGCTCGGCGAGCTCGACCCGCCGATCCCCGGCGGCGAGACCGGTGCGCAGGTCCGCGCCCGCGTGCTCGACGCGGTCGCCCGGCTGCGTGCCAAGCACGAGCAGGCCGACCCCGACGGCACGGTGGTGCTGGTGAGCCACGGCGGCGCGATCCGGCTGGGCGGCGAATGGCTCGCCGGGAACGTGACCGCCGAGGTCGCCAACCAGGGGCTCGTGCCGAACACCGGGATCGTCGAGCTCGTCGCGACCCCCACCGGCTGGAGCTGTCTAACCTGGGCGGAGGCCCCCGTCGAACCCTGATCAGGGACGTTTGCCTCCGCGCCCGCCGGGGAATACACCCCACAAGATCGATTAACACCTTGTGGGGAATTAACCGGTGGAGCGCAACCCCCACGGCGGACAACACGTCTACTGGACGGTGGGTCACCCGGCAGCGTCGGACTACAGGGAGGCGAATGACCATGGTTCGTTCGAAACTGATCTCCATCGGCGGTCTCGTCGCGGGTACCGCCGGGCTTCTGCTGCTCAGCGCCTGCGGTGCGGAGACCGCGCCCGTCGCGCAGAACACGTCCGCGTCGCCGTCCGGTTCGGCGCCGGACACCTCCGCCGCGCCCAGCGCGAGCTCTTCGAGCCCGGCGCCTGCCCCGCAGCCCGTCCAGCCGCCCGCGCAGGCGCCGAAGAACGACGGGCTGTGCAAGGCCGGCGACGTCAAACTGTCCGTCAAGGACAGTGACGCCGCCGCGGGCACGGTGTACCGCAAGCTCGTCATCACCAACGCGAGCGGACACCCGTGCACCGTCCAGGGCTTCCCGGGCATCTCGTACGTGACCGGCGCCGACGGCCACCAGGTCGGTGAGGCCGCGTACCGCGACGGCGCCAAGGGTGGCCCGGTCCAGCTCGCCAATGGGGAGAGCGCGATCGCCGACGTCGGTTTCGTGAACGTCCGCAACTACGACGAGGCGGTCTGCAAGCCCACCGAGACCCGAGGGCTGCGGGTGTACCTGCCGCAGGAGACGGCGTCGAACTTCGTGCCGGTGCAGGGACTCGGCTGCGCCGGGAAGATTCCTGGCAATCAGCTGACCGTCAAGACCGTCCACAAGGGCTAGAGCTGGGCGCAGAGCTGTTCGGCCTGCGCCAGATGCCGCTGTCCCGAAATCTGGTTGAAGTGCAGGCTGAACACCATCCGGCTGACCCCGTCGATATGTTCGGCCAGCGGCCGGTAGGTGTCCTTGGCGGCGGCCGCCGCGGCGGAGAGTTCGCGTGCGGCCGTCATCCGGTGCAGGACTTCGGGGGCGAGGACGGCCACGGTCCGTTCGCCGGGTGCGGAGTCGGTGGTGTCCGGGATCGTGCCGATCCTCGCCAGCGCCGAGCAAGCGTGCTTCGCGTCTTCGAGCGCCCCCGCGTTGACGCCCGAGAGCGCCCACAGCATGCCGATCACGCCACCGCCGATCACGAAACCGGCGACGGCGGTCAGTACTTGCGGCCGTCTCGAAGGTTCTGTCGTCCCCACGCCGGCCTCCGGCACCAGTGTCTGCTGCATCGCGGACCTCCCCGTCACCCGTGGCGGTGATGGGCTATTTCAGCACCAAAGGCCTTTGTTTTCACCGGTCTCGGTGGAGAACCCGCTCCTCCGTGGCCGATTCGTCATCGAAGGTTCCTTGCCGTAACGAGACGAACGCGAAACCGGCTACTCCGAACAGCAGCAGCCCGGACGTGAGGAACGTCCTGGCCGGGGAACCGAGGGCGTGGGTGAGGACGCCGCCGAGCAGGGCGCCCACCGGGATCGCACCCCAGACGACGGTGCGCCACACGCCGAGGACCCGGCCGAGCAGGTCGCCGGGGACGAGCGTGTGCCGCGCCGTCCCGAGCACGATGTTCACCGCGACCACGGCGGCCGCGAACAGGCCGAACAGTGCCGCACCCGCCACCGGCGAGCTCGTCAGGCCCATCCCGGTGAACGCCGCGCCGCAGCAGGCCGTGCCCCCGACGAGCACCGCGCGCCGGCTGGTCGCCTTCACCAACCGAGGGGCGAGGGCCGCGCCGAGCAGGCCGCCGATGCCGCCGACTAACGCGAAGAGCCCAAAGGCCGCTTCGCTGAGACGCAGGTACTCGATCGCGTAGAGCACCAGCTGCGCCTGCGCGAGTTCGCTGACCAGGCTGATCAGCCCGGCGATGACGACCAGCCGCAGCACCAGCCTGCTGTGCTTCAGCCAGCGGAAACCCTCCGCCAGTTCGGTGCGGAGGCCGGCGGGCGCGTTGCCGGTGGCTCTCGGCCGATAGCTCCCGGCGAGTCCGATCAACACGGCGGCCGCGATCGCGAAGCCCACCGAGTTGAGCAGGAACGGGAACGTCGCGAAGAGCGCGAAGGTGGCGCTGCCGACCGGCCCGCCCAGGAAGGTCTGCCCCACGATCTCGCACGCCTGGAGCTTGCTGTTCGCGCTGTCGAGTGATCCCTTGCCGACGACCGCCGGGATGAGCACGTTCGCGGCGCTGTCGGCGACCACCTCCGCGAAGCCGATGAGCAGGGCGGCGGCGTAGACCAGCCAGATCGTCACTCCGCCCGCCGCGACCAGGGCGGCCGTCCCGCCGACGACGACCGCGCGGACGCTGTTCGCGAGGATCATCGCCCGCCGCCGGTCGATGCGGTCGAGCAGCGCGCCCGCCGGGAGCGCGAACAGCAGCCACGGCAGGAACTGGGTCGCCGAGAGGCCGGCGATGAGCAGCGGATCACGGGTCAGGGTGACCGCGAGCAGCGGGAACGCGACCTTGCCGATCCCGTCGCCGAGGTTCGACGCCGCGCTGGACGCGAGCAACCAGCGCAACCGCCGGTCACTCCTCCCTCGTGTCGCCGACTCGGTCATGGACCGCCTCCCCCAGGCATTCGCCGGCGCAGGCCGGCGACAACGTGTCGAAAAGTTTAGCGGGGGCTGTCGCCCAAAGTGGCTGGGTTGTTACGCCCAGTTAAAAATCCGGAGTACCCTTGGTGCTCCACGCACGAAAATCACCGACCATGCCGCCTTCGGCACGGAATCCACTGTGCACGTGTCGGGGGAGCAAGGGACCTTTGCTCTCGTCCGTCCGGCGGCTCAGCCCCACCCGAGTTCGTGCAAGCGCGCGTCGTCGATGCCGAAATGGTGGCCGACCTCGTGGACGACCGTGATCAGCACCTCCTCGACGACGTCCTCCTCGGTGTCGCACATCTCCAGCAGCGGACGCCGGTAGATCGAGATCCGGTCCGGCAGCACCCCGCCGTACTCGTGGGTCCGCTCGGTCAGCGCGACCCCGTGGTACAGGCCGAGGATCGTGGGCGACTCCTCGTTGAACTCCTCCACGAGTACCACGACGTTGTCCATGGCGTCCGCGAATTCGGGCGGGAGCTCGTCCAGTGCCTCCGAAACCAGCTCCTCGAACCGCTGCTGGGTCATCTCGACGGGCACGCGATCACCCTCCGGTCTTCGGGGCCGAAGACGACGACGGCGGCGGGGTCTCGCCGGTGCCGACCTTGACGCTCCCGGTGACCGGCGCCAGCCCCTTGTTCTCCGGCAGGACCGCCGCCACCTTGCAGTTCACCAGCGTCGACCCGGCGTCCCAGCTCTCCTGCTCGCGGACGTCCCAGCTGAGGATGAGCTTCTTCGCCGCCAGGTCCGCGTTGCCGGTGTACTCCTGCGCGGCCGTCGAGCACTCGGTGTCCAGCCAGGTGTTCTGCTGCTCCTGCGACGGGTAGCCGTCCTTGAACTTCGTCTTGAGATCGAGCGTCGCGATGATCTCGTACGAATGCGTCTGCGCGCAGTCGATGGGGTCGCCGAAGCTGTTGTTGAGCAGCGCGAGGCAGGTGCCCGGCTCCCAGACGGCGGACTGGTCCTGTTCCTTCGCCGGCCCCTTGGTCGGCTGGAGCTTGCCGCCCTGGCCCGCCCACTGCAGACCGCACCGCAGCTGCCGGTCGCCGTCGGCCCACTGCGCGGGCGTCGGCCGGAGCAGGTTCATGCTCAGCTTGCCGTAGGGATCGAGGTTGCGGCCGAGATACGGCTTGACGTCGACAGTGCACTGTGACCTGGAGATCTCCTGCCACTGCTCCAGGTTCGGGCTCGGCGCCCCCGGCGGGTACTGCGCGCCGATGTCGACGATGCTGGTGACCTCGAACAGGTGGGCCTCGGCGCACGGCACGCGCCGCGCGTCGGTGGCGTCCGGATTGTTCCAGGTCAGACAGGT
The DNA here is from genome assembly GCF_056435685.1 of Amycolatopsis sp. NPDC043885. Lineage (NCBI taxonomy): Bacteria > Bacillati > Actinomycetota > Actinomycetes > Pseudonocardiales > Pseudonocardiaceae > Amycolatopsis > Amycolatopsis sp. NPDC043885. Next base: position 1,036,509 of record NZ_JBWKEA010000001.1, on the reverse strand, counting down.
GCCCGGAGGAGATTGAAACGCCTCGGCCGCGGCGGGCGACAGTTTGGGGGCGCCGCCGCCCGCACCGCCCTCCGGGCCCACGTTCCACGAAAACGCCACACTCAGCGAAAGCGCGATGATCGCGCCCGCGAACACACCGGCCATGACGAGCCGGGTGCGCAGGGTGCTCAGCGCGTTTCGCGGATCACGGAACCGCTCGGCCTGTTGAGACATCCACTCCATGATGCCCGCGCCGCACGTAAGGTGCGCGTACCGGGTGGTTAGTGTTGAGGTACGGATACTTGGCGGGCCGTCGATTACGGAGCTTTTGATGACGCAGGATGACAACCAGGGGGCACAGCCGCCTCAGGAGCCACCGAAGCGCGGCAGCATGCGGTTTCAGGACGAGACGACGCGGGTGCGGCAGCCGTCGCTGGCCGAGCAGCGGGCACGGCAGCAGGCGCTGGCCGAGCAGGAGCGCCAGGAGGTGCTCGCGGCCGAAGCCGCCCGCGCCGCCGAGAAGAAGTCTTCGACCAAGAAGAAGATCCTGATCGGCACCGGCGTGACCGTCGGCCTGGTCGGCTTGGTCGCGACGTTCTACACGGTCGCGAAGCCGGAGAACGTCACGGCCGTCTGCGCTGCCAAAGACACGGAGATCATCGGCGACGACCGGAACTGCGACGAGAACTACGTCCGGTCGCAGGGCGGTTACGTCAGTGGCGGGTTCTTCTTCATCCCCATCGGCGGTTTCGGTGGGCCGATGCAGAGCTACCGCTACAACTACGGCGGGACCGGGCAGATCGGGCAGCGCGTCTCCGGCGGCTCGTACACCGCGCCGTCGGGCGCGAACATCAGCACCAAATCGGGCAAGTCCGTCCAGCGCGGCGGGTTCGGCATCAGCGGCAAGAGCGGCGGCAGCGGCAAGAGCGGGGGCTCGTAGGTGTACCGGGATTCCAAGCCGCCCCGGCGGGACTGGCAGAACATCGTCGAAGAGCAGGGGCTGGTCTTCGGCACGCCCGCCCGCGACGGCTCCGGCAAGTCCCGGCCGTACTGGGACGAGTCGGTCCACTACGTCTTCGACATGGACGAGATCCTGTCCGTCGAGGCTGACGTCGAACTCCTGCACTCGATGTGCCTCGAAGCCGTCGACAACGTGATCACCACCGAGCAGTACCACCGCTTCGGCATCCCCGAGTGGGTCTGGCCGCATATCGCCGAGTCGTGGAAACGGCAGGATCCGCACGTCTACGGCCGCTTCGACCTGCGCTACGACGGCAAGAGCCCGGCGAAGCTGCTCGAGTACAACGCCGACACCCCGACCTCGCTGCTCGAGGCCGCGGTCCTGCAGTGGCACTGGAAGACCACGGTCTTCCCCGAGGACGACCAGTGGAACTCGATCCACGAGAAGCTGGTCGAGCGCTGGGGCGAGCTCGCCGACAAACTGCCGTCGAACGAACTGCACTTCACCTGGTCGTCGGCCGATCCGTCCGGTGAGGACCACGTGACGACGGCGTACCTGCAGGAGACCGCGGCCGAGGCCGGGCTCGACACCGTCGGCCTGTCGATCGAGGAGATCGGCTGGGACCCGGTGCTCAAACGGTTCGTCGACCTCGAAGAGGCGCAGATGGCGACCGTGGTGAAGCTCTACCCGTGGGAATGGGTGGTCGACGAGGAGTTCGGCCGCTTCGCCGTCGAGACCATGCCGCGCACGCTGTGGGTCGAGCCGCTGTGGAAGATGATCCTCTCCAACAAGACGCTGCTCGCGATCCTGTGGGAGAACTACCCGGGGCATCCGAACCTGCTGCCCGCCTTCGCCGACGACCCCGGTCTGCTGACCGAGTACGTCCGCAAGCCGAAACTCGGCCGCGAGGGCGCGAACGTGCAGATCGTCGCCACCGGGTACGAGACGCAGACCGACGGTGTCTACGGCGCGGAAGGGTTCGTCTACCAGGCGTTCGACCCGCTCCCGGAGTTCCAGGGCTACCGGCCCGCGCTCGGCGCGTGGATCGTCGGGGACCAGGCCGCCGGCCTCGGCATCCGCGAGACCGCGGGTCTCGTCACCGACGACGGTGCGGCGTTCGTCCCGCACCGCATCGTCGAGTCGTGATAGAAGCAACCGCACAAACCTGACATTCCTGACTCCTGGAGAACCCCTGTGACCACCACCCTTGCGCTGTCCGACACGTTCGGCTCCGACCTCGTGCGAGGGATCGGCGCGATCCTGTTGTACGGCGTCGTCGGCCTGCTGATGATGTTCGCCGGGTTCTGGGCGATCGACTGGACCACGCCCGGCAAGCTCGCCCAGCTGGTCACCCGCGGCCTGCCGAACGCGGTCATCGTCACCGCGTCGGGCCTGCTGTCGATGGCGTTCATCATCGTCGTGGCGATCGCGAACTCCGCCAGCGACCTGACCGAGGGGCTCATCACCTCGCTGGTCTACGGCCTGCTCGGCATCATCGTGCAGGTGCTCGCCGTCCGGCTGCTGGAGTGGGCGACCCGGATCGACGTCCGCTCGACGATCGAGAGCGAGAAGTTCGCCCCGGCCAGCATCGTCGTCGCGGCCGCGCACCTCGCCCTCGGCCTGGTCGTGGCCGTCGCCATCTCGTGATTTCCTGACGCACTGAAACCGGCATGGGCGCACGATTCCCACTAACGTGGGAGTCGTGCGCCTTTTAAGGACACCGGACGACCGGTTCTCGGACCTGCCCGATTTCGACTTCGAACCGCGCTACGCGGAGCTCGTCGACCTTCACGGCGGCGTGATCAGAGTGGGGTACGTGGAGGCCGGACCCGAGGACGGGCCGCCCGTTCTCCTGCTGCACGGCGAGCCCACCTGGTCCTACCTCTACCGCAAGGTCATCCCGGTGCTCGCCGACGCCGGGCTGCGCGCCATCGCGCCCGACCTGGTCGGCTTCGGCCGATCCGACAAACCCGGCGACATGGTCGACCACACCTACCAGCGGCACGTCGAGTGGATGCGCGCGTTCGCCTTCGACGTCCTCGACCTGACCGACGTCACCCTGGTCGGCCAGGACTGGGGCGGCCTGATCGGCCTGCGGCTGGTCGCCGAAAACCCCGACCGCTTCGCGCGGGTCGTCGCGGCCAACACCGGCCTCCCCACCGGCGACACCGACATGCCCGAACTCTGGCACAAGTTCCGCGACGCCATGGAGAACGCCCAGGTCATCGACGTCGGGCGGTTCGTCCAGTCCGGCTGTCAGACCAAGCTGTCCGAGGAGGTCCGCGCCGCCTACGACGCGCCCTTCCCGAACGAGATGTACAAGGCCGCGCCGCGCGCGATGCCGTCCCTGGTGCCGATCACTCCGGGCGATCCGGCCTCGGCCGCCAACCGGGCCGCGCTGAAGGTGCTTTCGGAGCTGGACAAGCCGTTCCTGGTCTCGTTCTCCGACGGCGACCCGATCACCGCGCCGTGGGGCCTCGAACTGCGGGGTTCGATGCGCGGCGCCCGCGAACTCGAGCATCCGACGATCACCGGCGCCGGTCACTTCCTGCAGGAGGACGCCGGTGGGCGGCTGGGCGAGGTCATCGCCCGTTTCGTCCGCTCCTGAACGCTAGGAAGGGACCTTTCCTTGCAAAATCTGCAAGGAAAGGTCCCTTCCTAGCGTTTGTCAGGAGATGGCGGCCAGTGCGTCGGTGATGATCCCGAGGCCTTCGGCGGCCTCTTCGGCGGTGAGCGTCATCGGCGGCGCGATCCGCAGCACGTTGCCGTGCAGCCCGCCCTTGCCGATCAGCAGCCCGCGTGCCTTGGTCTCCTCCATCATCCGCGCCGCGGCCTCCGGGTTCGGCGTCATACCGCCCGGCTCGACCAGCTCGACACCGATCATCAGGCCCTTGCCGCGCACGTCCCCGATCAGCGGGTTCCCCGTCGCGCGCAGGCCGTCGAGCAGTTCGTTGCCGCGGGCCAGCGCGTTGGCCTGGAGGTCGTGGTCGGCGATGTGGTCGAGTACGGCGGCCGCGCCCGCCATCGCGACCGGGTTGCCCCCGAAGGTCGAGATCGAGTTCGCGGTGAGGCAGTCGACGAGGTCGCCGCGCGCCACGAGCCCGCCGATCGCGAGACCGTTGCCGAGGCCCTTCGCGAAGGTCATCGCGTCGGGGACGACGTCGTGCGCCTGGATCCCCCAGTAGTGTTCCCCGGTCCGTCCCCAGCCGGTCTGGACCTCGTCGGAGATGAACAGGATTCCGTACTGGTCGAGGACCTCCTTCATCGCCTTGAACAGGCCGTCCGGCGGTGAGCTGAAGCCGCCGACGCCCTGAATCGGCTCGGCGATCATGCACGCGACGTCGCCCGATGTGCCCGTCTCCAGGACGTCGACCAGGTCCGCGACGCAAGCGTCGATGTACTCCGTGTCCGAAAGCGCCCGGAACGGGCTGCGGTACCGGTAGCCGCCGTGCACGTAGCTCACCTTCACCGGGCTGAGCGACGACGCCGACCAGCCGCGGTTGCCGGTGATGCCGACCGTCGCGAACGACCGGCCGTGGTACGAGTTCCGCATCGCCAGCACCTGATTGCTGCGCCGGTACTGGGTGGCGAGCATGAGCGCGGTGTCGTTGGCCTCGGTCCCGGAGTTGGTGAAGAACACCTTCGCGTCGGGGATGCCGGAGAGCTTCGCGATACGTTCGGCCAGTTCGACCTGTGACCGGATCAGGTACAGCGTCGACGTGTGCAGGATGCCGGTGTCGAGCTGCTTGCGCACGGCGTCGCTGATCGCCGAGACGTCGTAGCCCATCGAATTCGTCAGGATGCCCGCGAAGAAGTCGAGGTAGGTGCGCCCGGTCGAGTCGATGACCCGGCGGTCCTGCGCGTGCACGATCTCGATCGGCTCGTCGTAGTAGAGCGCCAGCCACGACGGCAGTACCGCCTTGTGCCGCGCCAGCAGGTCCGCATCGGTCATCGGGTTTCTCCGTCCGCAGCAGGGAGATCTCAGTATGGGGACGGCCCGAAACGGGCGGCAACGATCAGACTGTCGGGTTATCCGCGTGGACCCGCACATTTTGTGCGGCTCGCACGGACTACTCTCAGCACTCGTGATTGACCCCAGGACTCTGCGCGATGACCCGGACGTCGTGCGCGCTTCGCAGCGCGCCCGTGGCGAGGACGAAGGAGTGGTCGACAAGCTGCTCTCCCTCGACTCCCGCCGCCGCTCGTCCATCGCCGCCGCCGACAAGCTGCGCGCCGAGCAGAAGTCGCTGGGCAAGCTCATCCCCAAGGCACAGGGTGACGAGCGGGCCGAGCTGCTCGCCAAGGCGAAGGACCTCGCCGCCCAGGTCAAGACGGCCGAGATCGAGCAGACCGAGGCGTCGGAGGAGTTCGAGCAGCTGCACCGCCTGGTGCCGAACCTCGTCCACCCCGAGGCACCCGAAGGCGGCGAGGACGACTACGTCGTGCTCAAGCACGTCGGCGAGCCGAACAAGTTCGACTTCAAGCCGAAGGACCACCTCGAACTCTGCGAGGGCCTCGGCGCGCTCGACATGGAGCGCGGCGCGAAGGTCTCGGGCTCGCGGTTCTACTTCCTCACCGGCATCGGCGCCCAGCTGCAGCTCGGCCTGCTGAACATGGCGATCGCGCAGGCGACCGCGAACGGGTTCACCCCGATGATCACCCCGACCCTGGTCCGGCCGGAGATCATGGCGGGCACCGGCTTCCTGGGCGCGCACTCGTCGGAGGTCTACCGCCTGCGCGACGACGACCTGTACCTCGTCGGCACCTCCGAGGTCCCGCTCGCCGGCTACCACGCCGACGAGATCCTCGATCTGAACGACGGCCCGAAGCGCTACGCGGGCTGGTCGTCCTGCTACCGCCGCGAGGCCGGGTCGTACGGCAAGGACACCCGCGGCATCATCCGCGTCCACCAGTTCGACAAGGTCGAGATGTTCGTCTACACGCGTCCCGAGGACGCCGAAGCCGAGCACGCGCGCCTGCTGGACTGGGAAGAGCAGATGCTCGCCAAGATCGAGGTCCCCTACCGGGTGATCGACACCGCCACCGGCGACCTCGGCACGTCCGCGTACCGGAAGTTCGACTGCGAGGCGTGGGTGCCGTCGCAGGAGACCTACCGCGAGCTGACCTCGACGTCGAACTGCACGACCTTCCAGGCCCGCCGCCTCGGCATCCGCTACCGCGACGACGACGGCCGCCCGCAGACCGTCGCCACGCTGAACGGCACGCTCGCCACCACCAGGTGGATCGTCGCGATCCTGGAGAACCACCAGCTCGAAGACGGTTCCGTCCGGGTGCCGGAGGCGCTCCGCCCCTTCCTCGGCGGAACCGAGGTGCTCACGCCGACATCCAAGTAGCGGTCGGCGGTGAGGGGAAGAGGACGCATGCGGTATCGGAATTCGCTCGCGATCGGGCTGGCGGTGCTGACGCTCGGCGGCTGCACGTCGGTCATCGGCGGTACGGCTTCGCCGGTGCCGGGGCAGGGGCCGGTCATCACGAAGGCCGAGCCGTGCAAATTGCTCTCGCAGGAGCAGGCGGAAGCCATCGGGGTCACCTTTCCCGGCAAGGAACGTCCGGCGGACAAGGCACGGAAGATCCCCGGGACGTGCCGGTACCCGGAGTTGGAGGACGCGCCCGACGGGGTCGCGCTGGAGGTGTCGCAGAGCTTCGACCTCTCGCTGGTCGACTACGTCAGCGGTGCTCTTCCCGGGGAGAAGTTCGGCATCGGCGGGTTCACCTGGACCCGGTACGCGTCCATCTTCGGCCCGAGCCACTGCTCGCTGATGACCGAACTCGATCCGAAGACCTTCGTCGAGATCACGAGCCAGGCCCCCGGCGAAGACGTCACCAAGGCCTGTGACCTGGCGAAGGCCGCGGCTCCCGCGGTCGCGTCCCACCTGCCTGGCGGACAGCCGAGCCCGCCGCTCACCGCGCCTCCCGGCCAGAAGCCGATCGAGGCTTCCGGACCGCTCGTGACCGTCGATCCGTGCTCCCTGCTCAAACCGGACCAGGTGACGCCGTTCAACCTTCAGGCCGCGCGGCCGATGAACGGTTCGTCGAGGGATCCGAAGAACGGCTGCCAGTGGGACGACAACGACGGTGACGAGGGCAAGAAGGCCCTCGACCTGTGGCTCTACACGGCGACGAAACTCGAGGACGTCCCCGGTCTCGACGGCACCCCGGTCGAGCAGATGGTGGCGGGCAAGAAGTGGTTCGTCTACTCGAGCCCGGACAGCCCGATCTGCGTCGCGATGCTACCGGTCACGGAGACCTCCTCGGTCAAGATCGACACCGGTGACCTCAGCGACAACGCCAAGGCCTGCGAAATCCCGCAAGCCGTGATGCCGCTGGTGACCGGGAACATGCCCGCCTTCTAGACCAGTTCGTCGGAGATGTGCTTCGCGATCTCCAGCGCGCTGGTCGCCGCCGGTGAGGGCGCGTTGAGGACGTGCACCTGGTCGCGCGCGGTCTCGATCAGGAAGTCGTCGACGAGCGCGCCGTCCGGGCGCAGCGCCTGCGCGCGGACCCCGGAGCCGTGTCGCACGATGTCGTCCTCGGTGACGGCGGGTACGAGCCGCGCGAGGCTTGCGGCGAAGCGGCGGCGCGAGAACGACCGGCGGACCTCGTCGAGCCCGGTCGGGTACGCGTACTTGCGTGCGAGCCGCCAGACGCCGGGGAAGCGGGCGACTTCGGCGAGGTCCTTCGCCGAGATGTCGCGCCAGGTGTAGCCTTCGCGGCGAAGCGCGAGCACGGCGTTCGGGCCGGCGTGCACGCTGCCGTCGAGCATGCGGGTCAGGTGCACGCCGAGGAACGGCAGCGACGCGTCCGGGACCGGGTAGATCAGGCCGCGCACCAGATGACGGCGTTCCGGCTTCAGCTCGTAGTACTCGCCGCGGAACGGCACGATCCGCGCACTCGGCGTCAGCCCGGCGAGCCGCGCGACGCGGTCGGCGTGCAGGCCCGCGCAGTTGACGAGGGCGTCCGCGTGGATCACGTCGTCACCGGTCGCCACCTCGACACCGCCGGAGCGGCCAGGGCGGATCCCCAGCGCGGGAGTGCCGAGACGCAGGTCGGCGTCGGATTCGTCGAGCAGCCGCACCAGGGCGGCGCAGACGGCGGGGAAGTCGATGATGCCGGTGGACTCCACGCGCAGCGCGGCGACGCACGAGACCTCGGGTTCGTACTCGCGGGCTTCGCTCGGGGTGATCAGTTTGGCCGGGACACCGTTCGCCTCGGCGCGTTCGGCGAGCACCTTCAGTGCCGGAAGCTCCGCTTCGGAGGTGGCGACGACGAGTTTGCCGCAGACCTCGACCGGCACCCCGTACTGCCGCGCGAAGTCCACAATGGACCGGTTGCCCGCGCTCGCCATCCTGGCCTTGAACGAACCCGGCTTGTAGTAGAGCCCCGCGTGCACGACGTTCGAGTTGTGCCCGGTCTGGTGGGCCGCCCAGTGGTCCTCCTTCTCGAGCACCGTGACGTCCAGACCTCGTTTGGTCAGCTCCCAGGCGGTGGCGAGCCCGACGATCCCGCCTCCGATGACTACGACTGTGCGCACGATCGACCAGGTTACCCGGAGCGCTACCTGACAGCTGTCAGGTTCGGTGGTAGCGTACCTGACCGATGTCAGGTAAACGGCTGAGCAGGGAAGAACGCCGGGAGCGGATCCTCGCCGCGGCGGCGCGGGTGTTCGCCGCGTCCGGCTACGACGCGGCCGGGATGCGCGAGGTCGCGACGGCCGCCGGTATCAGCACGCCCGTGCTCTACGACCACTTCCGGTCCAAGGCCGCGCTGTACGCCGGGCTCCTGGAGTCCGAAGTGGACAGTCTGCTGGCCGGCTGGGCGGACCTGCCCACGTCGGGCACCGCCGAGGAGCTCCTGCGAGGCCGGGTGGCGGCGATCTTCGCCTGGATGGAGACGAACGAACGCGGCTGGCGGATGATCTTCGCCGAGACGCCGTCCGACGAGGCGGTCGCCGAGGTGCACCGGCGCGGACAGGCCAGGGCCACGGGGCAGCTGACCGAGGTGTTCGCCCGCGTCCCCGGCCTGGCGCTGACCGCGGACCTGCCGCGCGACCGCGCGAACGAAGCGCTCGCCGAAGCGGCGAAGAGCGCACTGAACGCCATCGCCACCTGGTGGTGGAGCAACCGCGACATCCCGCGGGAACAGGTCGTCGCGCTCACGGCGGATCTGTTGTGGCGCGGGCTGGGGAACCTGATCCAGGAGGACGCATGAGCACCGAAACCGCCGAGCGGTACCGCCGGGCCCTCGAAACCCGAGACGTCGAACTCGCGCTGAGCGCCTTCGCGCCGGACGCCGTCGTGCGCTCGCCGTTGACGAGCCGCGTCCGGTTCACCGGGCACGCGGAACTCAGGCCGCTGCTGGAGGTCGCGTACTCGCATCTGCGCGACGTCCGGTTCCACACCGACACCGGCGACGAGGCCACGCGGGTCGTCGTCTACACCGCGCGCATCGGCGGCGAGGAGATCGAAGAGGCGGCGGTGCTGAAGCTCGGCGAAGACGGGCTCATCGCCGAAGTGACGCTGTTCGTGCGGCCGCTGCCGGGGCTCGTCGCGCTCATGGACGCCTTCGGCCCGGACATCGCGCGCCGCAACGGCCGCACGTTCGCGGCCCGGCTGCTGAAGGTGGCCGCGAAACCCTTGCTGGCCATGGTCCGGTCGGGCGACAAACGCGCGGTCCCGTTGGCCGGGCCCCGCTGACGAGAGCCGGCCTGGTCCCTGAGTGTCCACAAGGGACACTTTTCGCTGACTTAATGTCTGATTGATTCCGGGATGGGCGATTTCACGAGGGGGTCGTGAGTGGCGTTTCGGGTTAGAACCCGAAACGCCACTCC
>NZ_JBWKEA010000001.1:921644-1026712 GCF_056435685.1 Amycolatopsis sp. NPDC043885 | reverse complement strand
TTTTTTTGGGGGGGGGGGGGGGGGGGCGGGGGGGGGGGGGGGGGGGGTGTTGGGGGGAAAACCAAAAACCCCCCCCCACGACCCCCTCGACCCACGGCCAGGCCGAAGGCGTCCCTTCGTCGCATCAGACGCAGCGAAGGGAGCCTTCATCCCACCTGTCAACCTCGCCCAAGATCAACTTAAGCTACGTGACATTGCGTTCTAACCGTCATTATCACTCACGACCCCGCCGTGGAACCGCGCAAATCGCCGGAATCGGGCCATTCCTTCTCGGGAGAGTCCCTTGTGGACAATCAGGAGTTCAAGGTCCCCTTCAGCCCACCGGGGTCGGAACCGGAGCGGGCTCCTCTTCGGGATCTTCGAGGACCTTCGGCACCCCGCGCAGCGTGAACAACGCGCTGACCGCCAGCAACGCCATCAGCCCCGCAGAGCACACCATCGTCACCTGCAACCCGTCGACGAACGCCGACTTCGCACTGGCCAGGACCAGCGCGCCCTGCTCGGGCGGCAACTGTGCCGCGACCTGGACGGCGCCGCCCAGGGTGTCCGAAATCGCCGCCGAAGTCTCCGGCGGTACGCCCGCCGGGATGACGAGTTCGCTCCGGTACAGCGCGCCGAGCGCACTGCCGAGGACGGCGATCCCCAGCGCACCACCGAGTTCGGTCGCCGTCTCGGAGATCGCCGACGCCGCGCCCGCCCTGGCCTTCGGCACGACGCCGAGCACCGTGTCCGTCGCGACGGAGAGGATCAGCGACAGCCCGACGCCGAAGATGATCATCGCGGCGAGCAGGTCGGTGTAGACGATCGTCACGCCGACCCCCGCGTACAGCGCGAACCCGGTCGCCGACAGGGCACAGCCGAGCCCGATGGTGACAGCGCGGCCGAAGGCCTTGATCGCCAGTGGCGTGAGCATGCCGCCGAGGATCGCGCCGCCCATCCCGGGCAGCCCGGCGAGCCCGGCCTTCAGCGGCGACCAGCCCGCCACCAGCTGCAGGTACTGCGCGAACATCAGCGAGACCGCGAGCTGCGCGAACATCGCCAGGATCGTGGTGCCGACGGTCGCCGAGAACGCCCGCTGAGCGAACAGCTTCAGGTCCATCAGCGGTTCGGCCAGCCGCGGCTGCCGCAGGATGAACGCCAGCAGGCAGCCGAGGCCGAGCACGGCGGCGACCGCGACGTCCCAGTGCCCCCAGCCCTTGTACGCGACTTCCTTGATCGTGTAGACGATCCCGACCATGCCGACGAGCGAAAGCAGCACGCTGGGCACGTCGATGCGATGGGACACCGGGTTCTTCGATTCGGGCAGGATCAGCGCGCCCGCGATCACCATGACCACCACCACCGGCACGTTGACCAGGAACACCGAACCCCACCAGAAGTGCTCGAGCAGGAAACCGCCGACGAGCGGCCCCATGCCGAAACCGAGGATCGTCAGCCCGCTCGAAACCCCGATCACGGCCGCGCGTTCCTTGCCGGTGAACACGTTCCGCACGATCGACAGCGTCGACGGCATCAGTGTCGCGGCGGCGATCCCGAGCAGCGCGCGGGCGGCGATCAGGAGCTCCGCCGTCGGCGCGTACGCCGTGATCACCGAAGCGACACCGAACAGCGACGCCCCGATCAGCAGCAGCTTCTTCCGCCCGACCCGGTCGCCGATGTTCCCCATCGTGATCAGCAGCCCGGCGAGCGCGAAACCGTACGCGTCGGCGATCCACAGCAGTTCCGTCGTCGACGGGTGCATCTGCTCCGAAAGCGACGGCAGCACCAGGTGCAGCACGGTCAGGTCGATCGCGATCAGCAGCTGCGCCAGCACGCAGACCGCGACGGTGCCGATCTTGCGGCCCTTGCCGATGGTCACCGCGAGACCCCGAACGTGAGTTCCGGCGTGTGCCGCGCGGTGCCGTTCTCGCCGTCACCCAGGTAGAACCGGGTGCTCAGGGTGCGGGCCGCCGGGTCGAGGACGCTGCGCCACAACGTCCGCCACGGCGCGCCGGGCTCGACCGTGAAGGACACCGCGTCGAGCGCGTCGCGCGGCCCGGCGTCCGCTTCCTTGGTGACGGTGCGAAGCCGCTCGTAGGTGCGCATGGTCTCCGGGGTGTCCTCGGGCAGCGCGCCGAGATCCGGATGACGGTGCAGCAGGTGGTTCGTGACGCACAGCGGCCCGTCGGCCACCTCGACGAAGTACTCGACGTCGTGCGCTCCGCGTTCGTAGACGAAGCCGCGGCCGGAGGCGTCGGCGACGATGTAGTGGCAGGGCGCGCCGTGCGCGTACTGCTTGGCGAGCATCAGCGCTTCCTTGGCCTCGTCGACGGTTTCGCAGGTGTCCAGCAGATACCGGCACACCTGCAGTACCGAGAGGCCTGCCTGCGGACCGTGCTCCAGCGGCATGGCCGTCTCGACCTCGGCCATCAGCAGCGCGACGACGAGCCCTGCCTCGTTGACGCCCTCCGTGCCACCGTCCATTGTGGACATCGTGAGGGACGTCGAGGCGATGCCGTCGTCGGGGATCGTCGTCAGGACGTAGGGCCGTGACGCCATCGGCACGGTCCCGTCGTCGACGGGCTCCTCCCCGGCCAGCACCGCGCCCAGCTGAGTCCAGCTCATGGTGAAGAAGTCGTAGTTGCGGCCGAGCTCGCTCCCCGTCCACAGCGCCGAACAGCCCGATCCGGCGGGCAGGGCACTCGCGTCGTCGAAGGAGACGGCCGCGTCGGCGGGGAATCCGTGGGCCTCGGCGAACCCGGCGGTGCGCGCCGCGTACTGCGGCCAGTTCCGCGCGAACCAGGTACGCCGCGCCTTGGCCACGGCCGGGTCGAGCGGCGACGGCGACCAGTCCGAGCGCGCCTTCACCTCGGCGCCGAGGGCATGGCCGATTTCGGCCTGGGAGCCGCGCAGGGTCAGATGCCGCACGGCGAGGAAGTCTTCTGGAGATCCGGCTACGTAGGTCATGTCCGGAGGGTGTCCGCCGCCGCTGACCGTCCACGCACCGAACGCTGGCAGCGTGTCATCCGAATGTCATGTGCCCCGAGCGAAAGTGGTCCCACCAGGCAACGACGAACGAGGGAAACCATGCTCAGCAACAAGGTGTACATCATCGGCGGGGCGGTCATCAGCGTCCTCTTCCTCGCGCTCGCGATGGTCGAGTTCTCCACCGGCTACCCCGACGACGGCCTCCAGGACCTGCTCTACGCCGCCGTGAGCGCCGGCGCCGGCGCGCTGCTGTACGTCCTCGACCGCCGCCAGCGTGAGCGCCGCGCCGCAGCCAACGACGCAGCGCAGCGTGACGCCCGATGAGGAACATCGACGGCGGCTTCCTCGCCACACCCGACCAGGCCTCGCTTCAGCGCCGCGAACAGGACGTGCGCAAGGGCAAGCTCGCACTGCTCCTGACCGTCGCGGGCGGCTTCGTCACGCTGGTCGCCGGCTACCAGGTCTTCGCGGACTTCTCCCCGGTTTCGCTGGTGGTGACAATGCTCGCGCTGGCCGCCGCGATCGGCGGCGGGCTGCTCACCAAACACCTGATGCGCGCCGTGCGGTTCCGGGTGCACAAACCGAACGCGGGCCTGGTCGGCGCCGCGAAACTGACCGGGATGGTCGTGGCCGTCCTCGCGTTCATCGGACTGGTCGGCGCGATCGAAGGCCCCGGGGTGCTGCGGATCATCGCGATCGCCGTCGGCTGCGCGGCCATCGGCTACGTGAAGTCGCTGCACGACCAGCAGTGGGTGCTCTTCGAACTGGACGCGGTGGGCGTCCGGATCGAGCGGACGGTCGTGCCGTGGCGGGACGTCACCCGGCTCACCATCGACCCGGTCGGCCCGGGGATGACCCGCCTCGGCGCGGTGCCGGTCAACGCGGCGCCGCTGTACGTCGCGGTCGAGGACACCGAGCTCGACCAGCGGCTCCTCGCCGAGGCCGTCGGCCGCTTCGCGCCGCAGGGCACGCAGCTGACTCGCGCCTAGGCCAGCTGAGTGGCGCCCCGCAGGCCGAGCCCGCGGCGGTAGGCCCGGTCGAAGTCGTCACCGAGCCGCTCCCGCACGGTCGTCCTGAGCAGGGCGGCGTCCAGATCGACGGCGAACGGGGTGCCCCGGATGGTCACCGCCGCGCCGATCAGGACCGCCGCCCGCTCGGCGTCGCCCCGCACCAGCGCGACCCCGGCGAGACCCTCGGCGGCGCAGGCCATGGTGGTGCTGTCGTGCCAGCGGTCCGCCGACACCAGCGCCAGCCGGTGCAGTTCCTCGGCCCCGTCGAGGTCACCCTCGGCGGCAAGGACCCAGCCGAGAGAGATCTTCGCCCCGGCGCGCACCCCTTCGGCCGCGAACGAACCACCGGAACACTCCGCGAGCGCGCGTTCGCTCAGCGCGCGAGCCGCCGCCAGATCGCCCTCGTGCCGGGCGAGGAACGACAGTCCGACGTACCCGGCCGCCCGGCTTTCGGGCATCCCGGCGCGGCGCGCGATCTCAATGGCGAGTTCGAAATCCGCCCGCGCGCCCGCCGCGTCGCCGTGGAGCAGCTTGCTGCCGCCGCGACGGCACAGCAGGTCCGCGTTGTCGTCGGACGCGCCGAGTTCCCGCATCAGCCGCAGGGCCTCGTTCATCGTTTCGAGGGCTTCGACCTGCCGGTTCGTCCAGATCAGGATCTGGGACAGATGGTCGAGGGCCATCGAAAGGCCCCAGCGTTCCCCGATCGAGCGGAACGCCTGCGCCCCTTCGAGCAGGAACTCTTCCGCCGTGTCGAGTTCGCCCTGCAACAGCGCGCGAAGGCCGTAACCGGTCGGCGCGAGGGCGAGACTCCAGGCCTCGCTGTTCGCCAGCAGCACCCGGCTGCGTTTGATCAGCGCGTCGTCGTCACCGGGCGGGCCGGACACGACGCCCATCAACAGCAGCAGTGCCGGGTTCCGGGGCGCCTTGGTGAGATTCAGCATGAGGCCGTCCACCAGCGGCAAATGCCGGTCGAGCGCCTCGTGGCCCCGCAGTCCCGCGGCGGCGGTGAGCACGCAGAGCTGGTACTCCTCTTCGAGACCGTCCGGCGCCCGTTCGCCGAGCCGTTTGATCACTTCCAAGCTCAGCGTCGAGCCTTCGAACCGGCGGCCGCGCATCCACCAGTACAGCACCAGCGAAGCCGATAGCCGGAGCGCGATCCGCACGTCGGACTCGGCGGCCCAGCGCAACGCGGCGAGGAGGTCGTCGTAGGCGGCGTCGAGCCGATCGAGCCAGACCAGTTGGTCGCCGGTGCGCAGCAACGGATCGGCTTCCTCTGCGAGGGCGAGGAAATACTCGGCGTGCGCGCGCCGCGAGCGCTCTGTTTCACCCGCTTCGGCGAGTTTCCCGGCGAAGAAGGCCCGGATGGTTTCGAGCATCCGATACCGGTCCCCGGTGCGCTCGACCAGCGATCTGTCCACAAGGGACGGAAGCAGCTCCGCGATATCCGGCACGGCGCAGACCGCTTCGGCGTCGGCCAGGGTCGTGCCGCCCGCGAACACGGTCAGCCGCCTGGCGAGCAGGCGTTCGTCCTCGTCGAGCAGATCCCAGCTCCACTCGACGACGGCGCGCAGGGTGCGATGACGGCTCTCGGCGACCCGGCTGCCCCGCGAAAGCAGTCCGAACCGGTCGTCGCCCTCGAGGTGCTCTTTCCCGCCGAGAGGCCATGGACCCAGCCGGGCGGCGATCTCCCCGACCGGCAGGGTCCGCACCCGCGCGGCTGCGAGCTCGATGGCCAGCGGCAGCCCGTCGAGCGCGGCGCAGATCCGCTGGACGTCGCCCGCGGTCTCGTCGTCGACCGCGAAGCCCGGATCACTCGCCTGGGCCCGGTCGGCGAACAGGCGGACCGCGGCGAACTCCAGCGAGCGGGCGGGCGGCGTGCCCGGCGGCGGCACGGCGAGCCGCGGCACGGGAGAGACGACCTCGCCGGTGATGCCCAGCGGTTCGCGGCTGGTGGCGAGGACCCGCAGCGCGGGGGCCGCGCCGAGCAGCCGGGCGGCCAGTTTCGCGGCGGCCTCGACCAGGTGCTCGCAGTTGTCGAGCACCAGCAGGACCGCCCGTTCGGCCAGCGCGTCGATCAGCCGCTCCAGCGGCGCGTTCTCCACCGGTGCGGTGACCGTTCCGAGCGGGACCGTCCGCAGCCCGAGCGCGGTCAGCACGGCGTGCGCGACAGTGAAGTCCCCGGTGTCTTCGGTGTACGGCGCCAGCTCGACGAAGACCGCCGGGAGGTCCATCGCGGCCGCGGTCTCGATGGCCAGCCGGGTCTTGCCCGCCCCGCCCGGTCCGGTCAGCGTCACCAGCCGCGAGCTCTCCAGCCTGCCGAGCACGTGCCGGAGATCGCCCTCACGGCCGATGAAGCTGGTGAGCTGCGCGGGGAGCGCCGCGGTCTCGATGGGCGCTGTCTTGACCGGCGGCGTCTCCCCGCGAAGCACGGCCAGATGCGCGGCGGCGAGTTGCGGCCCGGGGTCCATGCCGAGTTCGTCGGCGAGGACGCGGCGGGCGTCCTCGAACGCGGTGAGCGCGTCGGCCTGACGTCCCGCGGCGTGCAGCGCGCGGATCAGCAGCGCGCGGGTCCGTTCCCGTAGCGGCTGCTCGTCGATGACCTCGCGAAGCTCGGCAAGGACGTCTTCGTGTCTTCCCAGCTTGAGCTCGGCCTCGGCGCGGTCCTCGATCGCCGACGTCTTCAGCTCGTTCAGCCTGGTGACCTGCGGATCGCGGAACGGCGCGTCGGTGATGTCCGCGAAGGCCGGGCCACGCCAGAGCCCGAGAGCGTCGCGAAGCAGTTCCGCCGCCTTCGCGGCGTCCCCAGCCGCGAGAGAGCGCCGTCCCTCGGCGGCGAGCCGCTCGAACCGATGCACGTCGACGTCGCCGGGGTCCACGGCGAGCCGGTAACCCGCCGGGCTGAACTCGACGGGCGCGAGCTCCTTCAGCGCGCCACGCAGCCGCGAGACCTGCGATTGCAGCGCGTTCGCCACGCCTTCGGGTGGCTGCTCGCCGTAGAGGCCGTCGATGAGACGCTCCGCCGGGACGATCCGGCCGGCCTCCAGCGCGAGCAACGCGAACAGCGTGCGGGCCCTGGGGCCGCCGATCGGAACGGCGGTGCCGTCCCCGCGGCGCACCTCCGTCGCCCCCAGAACGCCGAATCGCATGGTTAGAGGTTAGGGATGGAAGCGCAGCTTCTCCATTGAGGGCGGTGGCGGGGGCATGGATGGACTAGGCCGTCGTTGACCTGGGCGGATCCAGCCCGCCCGAGATCGGCCGAATGGCGTCTATACACTTCGCCGGGTCCCCACGCAATGGGAGAGGTATGTCTGAGCAGGAACCCGTCGTTCTGGGTCAGCCGACCGTCGGCGACGAAGAACTCGCCGCCGTGGCGGAGGTCTTCCGGTCCGGCTGGCTGGCCGGAGCCGGCCCCGCGTGCCGTCGTTTCGAGGAACGCTTCGCGAAGACCGTCGGCACCGCGCACGCCCTGACCACCAGCAACTGTGGGTCGGCACTCTTCCTCGGGCTGCGTGTGCTCGGCGTGAAGCCGGGCGACGAGGTCATCGTCGGCGACTACACCTTCCCCGCCACCGGCCACGCCGTGCTCCAGGCCGGCGCGACGCCGGTGTTCGCGGACATCCGCCCCGACGTCTGGAGCGCCGACCCGGCGTCGATCGAAGCGCTGATCACCCCTCGCACGGTCGGCATCCTCGCCGTCGACGTCGCCGGTCAGCCCGGTGACTTCGACGAGTACCGCGCCATCGCCGACAAGCACGGCCTGTGGCTGTTCGAGGACGCCGCCTGCGCCGCGGGCGCGACCTACAAGACCCGGCCGGCGGGCAGCCTCGCCGACCTGGCCGCGTTCTCCTTCCACGGCCGCAAGGGCATCACCGCGGGCGAGGGCGGCGCGCTGGTCTCGGACCGCGAAGACCTCATCGCGCACGCGCGCAAGCTGCACACCTACGGCATCGAGCCCGCCATCACCCGCGAGGGTTCCGGCGCGCTGCCGATCCCGGAGTTCCACGAGCTGGGCTACAACTTCCGGCTCTCGGACGTGCAGGCCGCGATCATGAACGTGCAGCTGGACCGGCTCCCGGACCTGCTCTCGGCCCGCCGTTCGGTGGCCAAGCGCTACCACGAGGCGTTCGAGAACCTGCCCGGTCTCGACGTCCCGGTGGAACTGCCGGACCGCGAGCACCCGTGGCAGGCCTACATCCTCACCGTGGCCCCGGAGATCGACCGCGACGCGCTCGCGTTGCGGATCCGCGAGCAGGGCGTGCAGTGCAACTTCGGCACGTACGCCTCGCACCTCCAGCCCATCTACGGCAAGAAGCAGACCTTGCCGGTATCGGCGGACCTCTTCGCCCGTCATCTCGCCATCCCGATGCACGCCAACCTCACCGATGCCCAGGTCGACCGGGTCATCGGGACCGTCAGCGCCGCACTGCCGAGCTAGGAGAGAAATGCCCGACAAGAAGGTCCTCTTCACCGGGGGCGGCGGTTTCATCGCCGCGCACGTCATCCCGATGCTTATCGAGGGCGGGTACACCGTCCGCGTCTTCGACAACATGACCCGCGGCGACCGCGCCCGGATCAACGAGTTCGTCGCCACCGGCAAGGTCGAACTGGTCGAGAAGGACGTCCGCTACGGCGGTGCCGTGCGCGAGGCCATGCGCGGCTGCACGCACGTCATCCACTTCGCCACCGTGTCGATCAACAAGTCGGTCGCGGACCCGCACGAGTCCATCGACATCAACATGGTCGGTAACCACAACGTCTTCGCCGCCGCGGCGGACGAGGGTGTCGAGCGGCTCGTGTTCGCCTCGACCGCGTCCGTCTACGGCGACCCGAAGCGGCTGCCGATGCACGAGGACGACGAGCTCAAGCCGCTCACGCCGTACTGCATCTCGAAGCGCGCGGGCGAGGACATGCTCGGCTTCTACGAGCGCACCAAGGGCCTGTCCTGGAACGCGCTGCGGTTCTTCAACGTGTACGGCCCCGGCCAGAAGATCGAGGCCTACTACACGTCGGTGATCAACCACTTCATCCAGCGCCTGCGCGCCGGTCAGCCGCCGATCATCGACGGCCGCGGCGACCAGTCGATGGACTTCGTGCACGTCACGGACCTGGCCCGGGCCGTCGTCGCGGCGCTCGAGTCGGAGAAGGCGAACCTGCCGATCAACATCGGCACCGGGATCGACACCTCCATCGCGACGCTGGCGAAGATCCTCATCGACGCCGTCGGCGTCAACGTCGAGCCGCTGTTCAACGAGCGCGACGTGCTGGTCTCGCGCCGCGCCGCGGACATCACCCGTGCCCGCGAGGTCCTCGGCTGGGAGCCGAAGATCTCCGTGGAAGAGGGCATGTACGAACTGGTGAAGGCCTCCGAGTGAGTTCCGTCGACGCACTCTTTTCCGCGGAGACGGCATGGTGATGGCGCCGGGGGAGAGCCGTCCTCTTCGTATCGCCGTGGTGAACAACTTCTTCCCGCCGAGGGTGGGCGGAAGCGCGCACATGGCGGCGTCCCTGGCCGAGCAGTACGCGGCGCGCGGGCACGAGGTGCTCGCGATCACCGCCGCCTACGCCGACGCCCCGGCCGACGAGACGAAGGACGGCTACCGCGTCGTCCGCCTGCCCGCGGTGAAGATGCCGCAGCTGGGCCTGTCGATCGACTTCGACATGAGCTTCGCCTCGCTGCGGCCGGGGAACTGGCGGCGGCTGTGGAAGCTGCTGGACGAGTTCAAACCGGACGCCGTCCACCTGCACGGGCAGTTCTTCGACCTCTCGTGGCTGGCCGGCCTGTACGCGCGGCGGCACGAGCTGCCGATGCTGCTGACCATCCACACCCTGCTGATCAGCGACAACAAGCTGTACGGCGGTGTGTTCCGGTTCCTGGACAGCGTGCTGGTGAACCCGATCCTGCGCTACCTCAAGCCGCGCTACGTCATCCTCGACAAGCTCGGGGTCGACTACTGCGTCGAGCGCTACGGCACGAGCGACGCGAACTCGGACTACTTCCCGATCGCCGTCGACACAGGGAACTTCGAGAAGCCTTTGACGCTCGATGTCCGGGCGGAGCACGGGCTCGGCGACGGTCCGGTGATCGTCTCGCTCGGGCACGTGATCCCGCTGCGCAACCGGCTCCCCCTCGTCGAGGCGCTGCCGTCCATTTTGGACAAGCACCCTGGCGTGAAGGTGGTCGTCGTCGGCCGCGTCTACCACGACGTCTTCCTGAAGCGGGCGGAAGAACTGGGCGTCGCGGACGCCATCATCGTCACCGGCGCCGTGCCGAAGGCCGACGTCCCCGCGTACTTCGCCGCCGCCGACATCGTGACGCACGACCTCAACGGCGGCTGCGGTACCGCGTCGCTGGAGGCGATGCTCTCGGGCACCGCGACCATCGCGTCGGTCACCGAGGACAACTACCCGGGTATCGAATTGCGCAACGGCGAGAACATCCTGCTGGTGCGGCCGGACGACAGCGAGGCGGTGGCGAACACCGTCATCGACCTGCTCGACGACCCGGAGAAGCGGGCTTTGGTGGCACAGCGGGAAAGCGCGATGGTGCGGGCCAACTTCGGCCTCGACGTCGTCGCCGAAGAACACCTGCGTACCTTCGAGAAACTGGTGACCGAGGCCGATGTTCTTCGATGACGAGCGCAGCAACCGCCTGCGCCCGCAAATCCTGACCGAACTCGTCTCGCAGTACATGAACGACGCCGAACGCGCCCGGTTCTACGGACTGCCGGAGTCGACGAGGGTCCGTGAACGGGTCAAGATCATCAGCCCGGAGAACCTGAAGATCGGCGAACACTGCTGGATCGGCGAAGGCGCCGCGCTCGACGCGAGCGGCGGGCTGGAGATCGGCGAGCACACCAGCATCGGGCTCAACACGCTGATCTTCACGCATTCCAGCTGGCTCGCGAACATGACGCTGCAGAACCACTCCGGCAGCGACCTCATCGAGCGCAAACCCGTGAAGATCGGCAAAGGCTGCTTCATCGGCGGCCTCGTGGTGATCATGGCCGGGGTCACGATCGGCGATTTCGCCACCGTGCAGCCCAATTCCGTGGTCGCCAAGGACGTCCCGCCGCGCAGCCTGGTGGCGGGCAACCCCGCGCGCGTGTTCCAGAAGTACGACGACGAGTACATCCAGTCCGAAGTGGAGCGTGTACGCGCCGAGAATGCGCGGCGGCGCGCGCTGGCGGAGGAACGTGGGGACGCCGCTGGTTCTTGGGGCGCGCCGGCGGGCGACTTCACGGAGTAGCTCGGCCCTGATCACAGCCTGTCGGCGAACAGTTTCGCCAGCGTGGCGTAGACGTCGGACCTGGTCTTGTACAGGTACAGCGTCGCCACCCTTGTTTCGCCGTGGCCGCGTTTCCCGACGCTCACCAGGATGTCGAGGTCCGGGCCGTCGGTGGGGATCTCGCACCACAGGGCCTGCTCGCCGATCCCGGGTAGCTGGGTGGCCGGTTTTTCGCATTCCTTCGCGAGCTTGTCGATCGTCGCGCGGGGCGGCTGGTTTCCGGGGATGGCCGCGACGAAGAGCTCCGCCGATTTCCCGTACTTTCCTTTCGGGTCTTCGTAGGCGCACCGGTAGGCCTTGCCTGCGCCGACCCGTTCGGACTCGCCTTCGTTGGCGACCAGATCGTCTGATCTCCCGATCACTTGAAGGAATTCGGTCACGCCCAGTACGGGGCAGGCCGCGGTGATCTTGGTGAGAGGCGCCGGTGGCGTCGTGGCCGGGCTGGGTGTCGCGCGACTGGCCGGTTTGCTCGACGACGGTGTCGACGACATCGGCGCGGGCTCGGTCGCGGTGCCGCTCGAGCAAGCCGTGACGGCGAGCAGCAGGCATACGGTGGTGAGGATTCCCCTCGATCTGTGCACGGCGGGAACGTAGCCAATGTGGGGCGGTCGTGACCAGGCGTTTCTTTCCGTCCGGTCAGAGAATGCACCGACAGTCAAGAACCTCCAGGGTTCTTCGTTTCTCGAAAGGAAGACGACCTGCGGAAACGCAGGGAGCACGATGGTGCACCCCGATGCGGGCCTTGCTTCCCCGCAACTCCTCACTGTAATGATTCACTACTTTCCGTGCTGATACGTTCTTGGGGAAACCGTGGGAAGATGGTCTGGTGATCACCGGCGAAGGAGGAGTTCGATGAGTGTCGTGGAGTGGCCTCATCGATTCCTGACGCTTGACGACTGGGCCGCGTTGCCGGAAGACCCGGAACACCGCGCGGAAGTCGTCGAAGGAGTGCTGGTCGTGTCACCCCGTCCGTTGTTTTTCCATCAGCGTGCGGTCAATCGCCTGACATATTGGCTCGACGAACAGACGTCGCCGGAGTATAGCGCGATGGGTGAGGCCGAAATGGTCGTCGCCACCGCGCCGCTGACGGTCCGAGTTCCCGATGTGCTGGTCACCTCCGCCCTCGTGGCCGACGAAAACCCGGCGAGAGTCTCCGCCGAGGAAGACGTGCGGCTGGTCATCGAGGTCCTGTCCGAGGGCACCGTCCGCACCGACCGGGTCACGAAGTTCTCCGAATACGCGGAAGTCGGCATCGAGCACTACTGGATCGTCGACCTCGACGATCCGGCGAGCATGACCACCTACCGCCTGATCGACGGCGAGTACGAGAACTTCGGCGAGCACACCGGCAAGGTGAGCCTCGACTTCGACGGCACTCCGCTCACTCTCGACCTCGACGCACTGACCACCCGCCACGCGCAGCGCCCGTGATCGCCCTCGTGAGTGGCTAGGACGGTTAGAACCGTCCTAGCCACTCACGAGACGCTGGCCGAACGCGAGGTGACGCGTCCTCGGGCCTTGCTCAACGGAGGATCGGGGACACTCAACGTCCCCGATCCTCCGTTGATCAAGGTCATGCCGAGCGGGGGCCGCCAGAACCGTCCTAGCCACTCACGACCGGGAACCACCACCCCGCTCGACCCGACTACTAGGCTCGGCGGGGGAGTTCCCCGGTGAGAAGGGTGTCAGATGAGGCTCAAGCGGTTCGGTGCGTCGTTGCTGGTCACCGGGTTGGCCCTGCTGGGCACCGCGTCCCCGGCGCTCGCCCATTCGGAGCTGAAGAGCAGTGACCCGGCGAGGGGTGCTTCGCTGGCGACGCCCCCGACGCAGGTCAAGCTGACCTTCTCGGGCCCGGTCACCCTCGCCGACGACAACCCGATCCAGATCACCGGCCCGGAGAACGCGTCGTGGACGGTCGGCCGCGCGGAGGTCGCCGGAGCGGTCGTCACGGCGCCGGTCCAGGCCGTCGGCCCCGCGGGCGAGTACACGCTCCGCTACAAGGTCACCTTCGAGGACACGCACGCCGCGAGTGGCTCGGTGAAGTTCAACCTCAGCGCGCCGGTACCAAGCCCGACGAGCCAGGCCCCGACGAGCAGCCAGGCCCCGGCCGGCAGCGCGTCCCCGGCGCCTCCGGCCGGCGAGACCACCCCCGAAGATCTGGTACCGGCCTGGGTGTGGATCGTCCTCGCGGTGGCCGTGGTCGTGGCGGGGATCGTCGTCGCGCTCCGGTTCACTCGTCGGAAGGACTAAGCGGTCAAAGCAACCTTTCACGTGGTCAACCGTCGAACGGAGATGAGGACCAGGGTGGCTCGCGGCGATGACGAGTTCGTCGAGTTCGTGCGGAACTCGGCGACGCGTCTTCAGCACGCCGCCTACCTGCTCACCAGCGATCGTCATCAGGCCGAGGACGCCACCCAGACGGCGCTCGCGAAAACGTATGCGGCCTGGTCGCGCGTACGCCGTAAGGACGCCTACGCGTACGCGCGACAGGTCCTCGTCAACCATGTGATCGACGGCTGGCGGCGTCCGATCCGCGAGAACGCCACGGAGGACATCCCCGAGCAGCCGAGCGGCCTGGACGTCGCCGGTGCCGTCGTCCAGCGGAAATGGCTGCTTGACGCGTTGCGTACGCTCACAGACCGGGAGAGAGCCGTCGTGGTGCTCAGGCACTTCTTCGATTTGAAGGAATCCGACGTGGCCGGCGAACTGGGTGTCTCGATCGGCACCGTGAAGAGCACCAATTCCCGCGCCCTGACCAAGCTGCGGATCACCGCGGAGGACGGAACGGAACTGATCGGGGGGCTGGGACGATGACCGACCTCGAGATGCTGCGTTCGGCCTTGCGGGAGCCGCCCGTCGAAGGGTTCGCCGAACCTGACCTCGGCGCGATCATGACCAAGGGCAGGCGTATCCGCCGTCGCCGCCGTCTCGCGACCGGCGCGGGCGGGGGCGCCGCCACCGTGGTGACGGTGCTGGTCATCGTCGGCGCGGTCGCGCTCAAAGGCTCTTCGTCCGAACAGCAGCCGCTTCCGCCCGCCGCGAGCGCGTCGGCCGCGCCCGTCCCGACCCCGGCACCGGCGAGCCCGTCGATCACGGCGGCCCCGTCGCCCTCCCCGCTCGGTGACGTGATCCCGCTCGGGTTCAAGGGTGAAGGTGGCCGCGAGCTGGTGATCTACGCGTCCGAGATCGACGAGCCGTCGATGCCGGACGTCCGGTTCGGTCTTCAGGTCGCGTACCGGGACGGCGCGGGCGACTACGACGCGCTCCTGGCCGCCAACGAATTCAAGGGATCCGATCGGTCGTTCGGCTTCCACGCCGTGGACGGCGGCGACCTGATCCGGGGCACGTTCGTGCCCGTGTTCGGCTACTTCTCGGGTCCGGCGGTGCGGATCACCAGCACCGTCCGGGGGAAACCGGTCGAGGCCAAGGCCATCCCCTGGAGCGAGGACCCGTCGGTCGTCATCTTCTGGTTCGACCCAGGCCAGGTGGAGTCGCCGTACGTGCTGACCCCCCTCGTCGCGTACGACGCGAGGGGCCAGCGCCTCACCAAATAACGCATTTAGTCCTCTGGATGCGGTAGTTGCGTGGGCAACTACCGCATCCAGAGGACTAAATGCGAGAGATCAGGCCGCGGCCTGCGTCAGCACCTGGTCGACGACGGCGTGCGACGGCAGGATCAGGTCCCGCTCGGTGTCGGCGTCGATCTTGCCTTCGAGCAGGTCGACGAACCGGTCCAGCTGGGTCGCGAGCGGCTCGCGCGCGGTCACCAGTTCCGGGATCTCGATGACGGTCTGCTGGCGGTAGCCGAGGCCGTCCTCGGTGACCGAGTCGTGCGAGACGTGGCGGTAGATGGTGACGTCGCGGCGGAGCAGGTCGATCTCGATCATACGGTCCAGTTCGGACACCCAGAGCGAGCGGACCTTGCGCTGGCCGAGGCGGGACGCGGAGACCGTGGCGAGCCCGGATTCGAACGACAGCACCGTCTCGATGGTGTCTTCGGCGCCTTCGACCGAGCTCGGGTGGAAGTAGCCCGCGCCGGAGGCGACCCGCTGCGGGGTCGCGCCGCCGAAGAACTGGATCGCCAGGTCGACGTCGTGCACCAGCAGGTCCCACGCGACACCGGTCTTGATCCGCGGCGCGTACGGGCCGTGGCGGCGGGCCATCAGGTGGATCGGCTCGTTGACCAGCGCCCGCGCGGTCATCACGGCCGGGTTGTAGCGCTCCAGGAGCCCGCACATCAGCGGGACGTCCTTCTTCGCCGACAGCCCGACGATCTCCTGGGAGAATTCGAAGCTGTTGCACACCGGCTTCTCGACCAGCATCGGCTTGCCCTGGCCAAGGATCTCCTGCGCCAGCTCGTAATGCGCCTCGGTGGCCGAAGCGAGCACGACGGCGTCCACATCGGACAGTGAGCCGATTTCGGGCGTCCACTGGGTTTCGTAGCGTTCGGCGACCTTGCGGCCCGCCTCTTCGCGCGGGTCGATCACGCGGACGAGGTCCACGCGCTCGTTCGCGGCGAGGACACGGGCGTGCAGCGAACCCATGTTCCCCGTGCCGATGAGGGCGATCTTGTGGGTGGTCATGCGCCGAGTACCTCGCGAACCGTTTCGATGATGGTGTCCAGGTCGGACTCGGAAAGGTGCGGGTGCACCGGCAGGGAAAGCGCCTGCGCGGCGACGGAAGCGGCCACCGGGAAGTCCTCGACCTTCGCGTCGGGGATCAGCGGGTTGTTCCGGTAGCAGTCGTAGTCGAAGACGATCTTCGGGTAGTAGATCCCGTTGCCGATGCCCCGCTCGGTCAGCGCGGCGGCGAACTCGTCACGCGAGAGCATCGCGTGCGGGCCGATCAGCACGGTGTACTGGTGCCACACGTGTTCACGGCCGGGCAGGACCTGCGGGAGGTCGAGGCCCGGGGTGCCGGCGAGGCCCTCGGTGAGGCGCTTCGCGTTGGCCTGGCGGGCGGCGGTGAGCTGGTCCAGCTTCTCCAGCTGCGGGATGCCGACGGCGGCATGCAGGTCGGTCATCCGGTAGTTGTGCCCGGCGACCTCGTACTGGTACCGCGCACGCATGCCCTGGTTACGCAGCACCCGCAGCGCGTCGGCCAGCTTGTCGTCGTCCGTGGTGATCACACCGCCCTCGGCGGTGGTGACGTTCTTGGTGGCGTACAAGGAGAAGCAGCCGATCCCGAACGAGCCAGACGGCTTGCCCTGGAACGACGCGCCGACGGCCTGCGCCGAGTCCTCGATGACCTTGAGACCGTGCTCGGCGGCCAGCGGCGCGAGCTTGCCCATGTCCGCCGTCTGCCCGTAGAGGTGCACGGGCATGAGGACCTTGGTGCGGTCGGTGATCGCGGCGGCGACGGCGTCCGGGTCGATCGCGAAGTCGTCGCGCCGGATGTCGGCGAAGCGGACGGTCGCGCCGGCTTCCAGGATCGCGTTCAGCGTCGCCACGAAGGTGAACGGCGAGGTGACGACCTCGTCGCCCGGCTGAAGGTCGAGCGCCTGGATGGCGGCGACCAGCGCGGTGGTGCCGTTGTTGACGGCGATCGCGTGCTTCGTGCCGGAAACGCTCGCGAACGCGTCCTCGAAGCGCTTGACCATCGGTCCCTGTGCGATGGCGCCGGATCGCAGCACCTCGACGACGAGGTCCTCCGCGTCACGGACGTCGACCACGGTAATGGGGATCATCTGCAAGTCTCTCTCGACTGGGCGTTCTGGTGCGTCCGGTACAGTGAGCCGCCGGTTCTGCGCCCGGCCGCCCTCTCTGGCGCGGGCCACACGTTACCGGGACCGCCGAAGCGCCCAATACCCCAGGCTGTCTCCAGCCACGACGAACGGATCTTCACGTGGTGAACCGCATCCACCCGACAGCAGTCATCGGCGAGGGTGTCGAGCTCGGCGAGGACAACGTCATCGGACCGTTCACGGTCATCGTGGGCCCCACCCGGATCGGGGACGGCAACTGGATCGGCCCGCACGTGACCATCGGTACCCCGGGTGAGGATCGCGGCCGCGAACACCCCGCCGCCTGGGAGGCCGCGCCGGACGGTGATCCCGATCACGACGGCCACGGCGTCGTCATCGGCGGCCGGAACCGGATCCGCGAGTACGTCAGCGTCCACCAGGGCACCTGGCGCACCACCAGCATCGGTGACGGCGGCTACTTCCTCCGCGGCAGCCACATCGCCCACGACTGCATCGTCGAAGACGCCGTCACGGTCGCTTCGAACGTCATCACCGGCGGCCACTGCCACATCTGGTCC
The DNA here is from genome assembly GCF_056435685.1 of Amycolatopsis sp. NPDC043885. Taxonomy (NCBI): domain Bacteria; kingdom Bacillati; phylum Actinomycetota; class Actinomycetes; order Pseudonocardiales; family Pseudonocardiaceae; genus Amycolatopsis; species Amycolatopsis sp. NPDC043885. The sequence goes on along the minus strand of NZ_JBWKEA010000001.1, from coordinate 1,009,189 downwards.
GGGGCGAACCTGGGCATGGGCGCGATCCTGCACCAGCGGGTCGTGGTGGGCCCCGGCGCGATGGTCGGGATGAGCTCCGCGGTCCGCAAGGAGGTGGGCGCGTTCACCATCGCCGTGGGCAACCCCGCGCGGGTGACCGGCGTCAATACCGTGGGCCTGTCCCGCCGAGGCCTGGACGAGGCCGCCATCGAGGCGCTGGGACCTTGGCTGAAGGGTAAGGCCGGTCTCCCTGAGGACGGGCTGGCCGACCGGCTGCCCGGCGACCTCTCTACCTTGGTGAAGGCGTGGGACGCCCGTCCACGCGACGATCATTAGGAGTACGGACATGGCGGAAGTCGCCGGCAAGCTGCGTGAGGTCTTCGTCGAGGCGCTGGACCTCGACGGCGAGGTCGACGTCGAGAACCTGAAGTACCGCGACATCGAGGCCTGGGACTCGGTCGGTCACATGGCGCTGGTCGCGGCCATCGAGGACGAGTTCGATGTGGAGTTCGACACCGACCAGGTGATCGACATGTCCAGCTTCAAGGTCGCCGTCGACATGGTGACCGACCTCCAGTCCAAGTGATGCTGGACGGAAAGGTCGCCCTGGTCACCGGGGGTACCCGGGGCATCGGGCTGGCCACCGCGCGGGCGCTCGCCGAGGCGGGCGCCACCGTCGTGCTGACCGGTCGCGACGAGGCGAAGGCCAAGGAAGCGGCGTCCGCGGCGGGGGCCGCGAGCGGGCTCGCCCTGGACGTCACCGACGCCAAGGCCGTGTCGACGCTGGTCCGCGGGGTGGCCAAGGAGCACGGCAAGCTCGACATCGTGGTCGCCAACGCCGGGATCATGGAGGACGCGCTCCTCGGCATGATCCGCGAGGAACTGGTCGACACCACGCTGAGCACGAACGTCGCCGGCACGCTGCACACCGTCCAGGCCGCGGCCCGGGCGATGATGCGCAAGAAGACCGGTGCCATCGTCGTGCTGGCCTCGATCGTCGGTGAATACGGAAGCGCAGGTCAGACGGTGTACGCGGCCTCGAAGGCGGCGGTGGCGAACATCGCGCGTTCGGCCGCGAAGGAGCTCGGCCGTTCCGGGATCCGGGTCAACGCGGTGGCGCCCGGCGTCATCGACACCGACCTGACCTCGGGCCTGACCGAGGACGCCAAGGCCGAGAACATCGGCAAGACCCCGCTCGGGCGGCTCGGCACGCCCGAAGACGTGGCGAACGCGATCCGGTTCCTCGTCAGTGATGACGCTTCGTTCATCACCGGGCAGGTGCTGGGCATCGACGGAGGACTTGTTCTGTAATGACCCTTTTGGGTGTGGGTGCGCGACTGATCGAGGTCACGAGCGGCAGGACGCTCGAGGGCGAGGAACTCGACACCGAGGTCACCCGCGTGGGTGCCGCGTTGTCGCTGCTGCCGCCGGGCGCGCTGTTCGCGCGGATGTCGGTGGACCTCGAAAGCGTCCTGAACTACCTCGGCGCGTTCGAGGCGGGCCGCGCGATCGCGCTGATCGACCCGGCGCTGGACGCCGACGTCCTCGCGGGGCTCATCGAGCGTTTCCGCCCGGCCGCCGTGCTGTCCGCGCCGGACGCGCCCGCACCCGAGGGGTACGGCGTTTCCGACGGCCACTGGGTCCGGAAGTCCACCGAGGGCGTCGAGCCGCATCCGCATCTCGCGGTCCTGTTGCCGACCAGCGGTTCCACCGGCAACCCGAAGCTGGTCCGGCTCTCGCGCGGCGCGATCTTCGCCAACGCCGACGCGATCGCCGAGGTGCTCGGCATCGACCGCCACGAGATCGCGCCGACCAGCCTCCCGTTGCACTACAGCTACGGCCTGTCGGTGCTGAACTCGCACCTCGTCCGCGGCGCGACCGTGGTCATCGAGCCGTCGGGTGTGCTCGGTCGCGGGTTCTGGGACGCGGTCAACGAGCACAAGGTCACCTCGCTCGCGGGCGTGCCGTACCACTACGAGATGCTGCGGCGCCTGAAGTTCGACCCGGCGAAGTACCCGACGCTGCGCACGCTGACTCAGGCGGGCGGCAAGCTCCGCGACGACCTGGTCGCCCAGTTCAACGACAGGATCCGCGAGGTCGGCGGGCGGATGTTCGTGATGTACGGGCAGACCGAGGCCGCCCCGCGGATGACCACCGTCCCGGCGGAACGGCTCGCGGAGAAGCTCGGCGCGGCCGGACCCGCGCTGCCCGGCGGCTCCTTCGCGATCCGGCGCGAGGACGGTTCCGAGACCACGCATCCGAAGATCGTCGGCGAGGTCGTCTACCGCGGGCCCAACGTGATGATGGGCTACGCCGAGGACGAGGCGGGGCTGGCCGCGGGCGACGAATACGGCGGCGTTCTCGCCACCGGCGACCTCGGGTATCTCGACGAGGACGGCTTCCTCTACATCACCGGGCGCCTCAAGCGGATCGGCAAGGTCTTCGGCAACCGCGTCAGCCTGGATGATCTCGAGCACGCCGTGCGTTCCGCCTCGGTGGGGATCGACGTCGTGGCCGCCGTCCCGGCCGGGGACAAGGTCGTCCTGTTCGCCGAAGGCGCCGACAAGGACATCTGCAAGGACGCCGCGAAGGCGCTGTCCGAGCGGCTGCACCTGCACACGAGCGGGTTCGACGTCCGCGCATGCGACACCGTGCCGCTGCTGGCCAGCGGCAAGATCGACTACCGGTCGCTGGAGGCCCAGGTATGAGTGTGTTCACGCTTTCGCAGGCTGAGCGCGAGAAGCATCTGCTTCCGCAGCTCGCCGAATTGACCGCGCACCACCGCGAGAACTCCGAGGGGTACGAGCGCATCCTCTCGTCGCTCGGCATCGCGCGGGACGCGTCGTTCGGCTCCATCGCGGACCTGCCGTGGCTGCCGGTGCGGATGTTCAAGACGCACGACCTGCGCAGCATCCCCGAGTCCGAGATCTTCAAGACGCTGACCTCGTCGGGTACCACCGGCGCGGGCGCGTCGCGGATCTACCTCGACAAGGCCGCCGCGGGCGCGCAGACCAAGCAGCTCGGCGCCACGCTGCAGGAGGTCCTCGGCGGCGAGCGGCTGCCGATGCTGATGGTCGACACCATCGGCATCATCAAGAACCGCCGTTCGTTCTCCGCACGCGGCGCGGGCGTGCTGGGCATGGCGAACTTCGGCCGCAAGCACACCTACGTCCTCGACGAGAACGACCAGCCGGACGTCGAGGCGGTCAAGACGTTCCTGGCGACGTACGGCGACAAGCCCTTCCTGATCTTCGGCTTCACCTTCATGGTGTGGCAGTACCTCTACGAGGTCGCGCGCGAGCACAAGCTGGACCTGTCGAACGGGATCCTGATCCACTCCGGCGGCTGGAAGAAGCTGATCGACCGCGCGGTGGACAACACCGAGTTCCGCCGTCGCTTCAAAGAGGACACCGGGCTCACCCGGATCCACAACTACTACGGGATGATCGAGCAGATCGGCACCGTTTTCCTCGAAGGACCGTCCGGGAACTCGTTGTACTGCCCCGATTTCGCCGATGTGGTGATCCGGAACCCGGAGACCTGGGAAGAGCAGCCGGTCGGCGAGCCCGGCGTGATCGAGGTCGTCAGCACACTGCCGCACTCGTACCCCGGGCATGTCCTGCTCACCGAGGATCTCGGTGTCTACAACGGGATCGACGACGGTGACTGGCCGGGCAAGCACTTCTCGGTCATGGGCAGGCTGCCCAAGGCCGAGGCCCGCGGTTGCTCGGACACCTTCCAGGGAGCGGCGGCATGAGCCTGAACCAGCGTTTTCCGCTCGCGGACGCGATCGAGGTCGACAAGCTCGTCGAAGAGCTGCGGGCCGAGCCGGTCGGCGGACGGCTTCGCGTGGGTGATCCGCGTGTCGTCGAGTTCCTGACGAAGTTCGCGCGCAAGCTGCTCGCCCCCGCGACGGCCCGCCGCTTCCCGGAGCTGGCGTCGCTCGGTTTCTTCCTGCGCAAGGGAGAAATCGCCAAAGCACTGTCCACTTTGGAGACTTCCGGTGACGCGCTGCGCTTCCCGCGCGGCCTCGTCTTCCACGTGCCGCCCGCCAACGTCGACACGATCTTCGTGTACTCGTGGGCGCTTTCCGCGCTCGCGGGTAACCACAACGTCGTCCGGGTGTCGTCGCGTTCGGCCGGTGCGGCGGAAACGGTGCTGGAGGCACTGAACGCCGCACTGTCCGAAGTAGACGCCGACACGGCCGCCGCGATCACCGCGACGCAGCGCATGGTCACCTACGACCGCAGCGACGCGATCAGCGGCGCGCTGTCGGTCGCCGCCGATCTGCGGGTCATCTGGGGCGGTGACGCCTCGGTCGCCGCGCTGCGCAAGTACCCGCTCGCCCCGCACGCGCGTGACCTGACCTTCCCGGACCGGTCGTCGTTCGCGGTCGCGTCGGTGCGCGGCTGGCAGAACGCCTCCGAGGCCGAACGCCGCGGGGCGGCCGAGGGTTTCTACAACGACTCGTACTGGTTCGACCAGGCCGCCTGCTCGTCGCCGCGCGCGGTGTTCTGGGTCGGCGACGAAGACGGCGCCCGTGAAGCGGGTCAGGAGTTCCGGAAGCTGCTCGCCGAGGTGCTGGCGACGAAACAGCACGTCACCGAGCCCGCCATGGCCGTGCAGAAGCGGGTGTCCGCGTACGGCGCGGCCGTCGACGGGCTCGTCAACGGCATCGAATTCCAGGGCAACGGCATCGCGACACTCGAACTGGCTGACCCCGCAGTCCTGCCGCGCGAATGGCTCGGCGCGGGTACTTTCGCCAACGCGCGGGTCGACACGCTTTCCGACCTCGTCCCGATCGTGCTCCGCAAAGATCAAACCGTCGGTCAATTCGGCTTCACCAAAGAAGAATTGGCGGAATTCGTGACGGAATTGGCGGGCCGCGGCGTCGACCGGGTCGTTCCGTTCGGCTCGGCCCTGACGTTCTCCGCGATTTGGGACGGCTACGATCTGCTGACCGAGTTCAGCCGCTTGGTGACCGTACAGGCCTGACCTGCGGTGACGAGGTAGCAGCAGAGGAGGTTCAGTGACGACGGTCGAAACGCCCGAGGAGGAGTCTTCGGTTGCGATAAAACAACCGAAATCCACCAAGGCGAAGATCCTCGACGTCGTCCGCTGGGTCGCCATCCTGCTGGTCGTCGGTTTCGCGGCGAAGACCTTGGTCGCCAATTGGGGTGAATTCTGGCGGACCTTGTCCGAGGTCGCGTGGGAATCCTCCACCTTGAGCCTGCTCGCCCTCATCGCCGCGATCATGGTGTCGACCTACGGCTGGCAGGTCATGGTCGACGACCTCGGCAAGCCGATCGGCTACGCCCGCGGCGCGCAGATCTGCCTCGTCGGCTCGCTCGGCAAGTACGTGCCGGGTTCGGTGTGGGCGTACCTGCTGCAGATGGAGCTGGGGCGCAAGGCCGGGCTCGCCAGGGCGCGGATCTTCACCGGCTCGCTGATCCAGCTCGGCGTCGGCGTGGTGTCCGCGCTGGTCGTGTCGCTGCTCGCGGCGCCCGCGGTGTTCAGCAACAGCCCGCGGGCGCTGTGGCTGTTCGTGCTGATTCCGGTCGGCCTGGCGATGCTGCACCCGCGCGTGCTCACCTGGGGCACGTCGCTGGTGCTGCGGATCCTGCGCCGTCCGCCGCTGGACCACCGGCTGAGCTGGTCGGTCGTCGGGAAGGTCTTCGGCTCGTCGACCGCGGCCTGGGCGCTTCAGGGCGTGCACCTGTGGCTGCTGGCGAACTCCGTCGGCACGCCCGGGTTCAGCGGGTTCGTGCTGTGCGTCGGCGCGATGGCCGTCGCGATGACCGTCGGGACGTTCGCGTTCATCCTGCCCAGCGGGGTCGGCGTCCGCGAGGTCGCGCAGGTCGCCGTGCTGACCGCGTCGGGCCTCACCGTCGTCCAGGCGACGGCGTTCGCCATCGCCTCCCGGGTCATGTTCACCGTCGCGGACCTGATCACCGCCGGTGGCGCCGCCCTCTCGGCCCGCCTCGTGACCTCCCGCGTTTAGTCCTCTGAATGCGGTCCTTGCGCGTGCAACTACCGCATTCAGAGGACGAAATGCGTCAGGGGTTCAGCCGGTAGATGACGGCGTCGGCGTTGCGGTACACCTCGGTCACGAAGTTCAGCCCGTCCAGATCGCGCAGCCCGGCCTGGCGCGGGGCACCCGTCGGGTAGCCGTATTGCCCGAGAATCACCCACCGCACGTTCAGCCGCGCCACCGCCGCCCGCACCTGGGCGTTCGACGGGTACTCGCGGAAATGCCACTCCAGCAGCCGCGCGTCCGACGGCGACAGCGTCTCGTCGAAATGCCCGGAGGTCGTGCGGACGCCGGAGAGCGCGTAGGTCCACACCGTCCCGTCCAGCCGGTCGTTCAGCGCGCGCTCGCCGGGTTTCACGAACTCGGCGAGCTTCTCCATCGCGACGACCTCGTCCGGGCTCACCGGCAGCTTGTGCGGGTCGACGCCGGGCGTGTTCGCGTAGCCGGGCGCGACCTTGTCCGCGTTGGACGGCGCGTAGAAACCGTTGCTCAGGAAGGCGAACGCGCCGAAGACCGCCACCGCGACGGCGAACGCGGGCACCTTCCGGTGCGCCACGTTGTCCCGGAGCCACGCCTGCGTTTCGGCGAGGCCGTGTGCCGCGATGATCGCCAGCGGGATCGCCGCCATCGACATGAACCGGTACGGGTCGTTCCACCACGGCCGTGACAGCGCCAGCACGAGCGGCTGCTCGGACGACGTCACCGCGATGTAGGCGAGCCCGGTGATCAACGCCGTCACGCCGATCCAGCGCAGCCCGCCCAGCCGCGAGAAGAAGATGAAGCCCAGCAGCAACGCGGCCGAAAGCCAGACCTGCGGATACGGCTCATGGTGCTGGAAGCCCAGCAGCGCGCCGAGTGCCGTCGTCGCCCGCCATTCGACCGGCCAGCTGCGGTAGGGCACCTCGCCGTTCGCGAGCCCGATCGCGCCGAACAGCTGCAACCACGCCACCAGGATCGCGACGACTCCGACGATCGCCAGCGCGCGCAGGTCCCGGCCGATCCGCCGCCACTGTTCGCCCGGCGCGATCCAGCGTTGCAGCAGCAGCGGCCCGGCGAACAGGATCGAGCCGAACAACGCGGACGAGTGCACGCACAGCAGCCCGACAGCGGCGGCCAGCAGCACGAAACCGGTGTCGGGAGCGGGCCGGTCGAGGTAGCGCTTCACCGCGACGGCGGCCAGCGGGGTCAGCGCCAGGCCGAGCAGGAACGGGAGCAAAGGTCCCCTGCTCATCGATTCGTACAGGCCCATCACCGGCGCGATGGAGACGAGGGCGGCCGCGCCCGCGAACACCGCGCGCCCCCGGAACACGCGCACCATGGTGACCAGCGACAACGCCAGCAGCGCGGGCAGCAGCGCGGTGTTCACGTCCAGCGTCAGCGGGATGCTCGCCGGGCTGAGCAGGTACACCACGGACGCGAGCAGGTGGTACGCGTTCGGGTAGAACACCGGTGCCGCGTCGCCGTACCAGTTGACCTCGCCGGTGCCGAACAGGCTGCCGTCCCCGGTTTCGGCGATCTGCCGGACCCCGTTGGCGTGATAGACGGCGTCGAACCCCTGCGGGATGGCGTCCAGCCTGCCCATCCCGCGCACCACCGCGTACATCCCGACGGCCGCCGCGAGCAGCAGGCACGCCCCGACCGCGAGATGACCGGACCGTCCCCACAGCGGTTCGTCGGGCTCGGGCGGCCAACGGCGCAGGGTGAGCCGCCGCAGGCCGTACGCGAGTCCGGCGAACAAGGCCGTCGCCACCGCGTACGTCACCGGGTTGAACGGGAGTCCGAGCGCGGCCGCCCACGGCCCGGCGAGGCCACCGATGGCGTAACTCAGCAACGGCGTCATCCCCGCGAGCACCCAGCCGCGCAGGCCGGCGGCGAGCCCGGTGAGCAGACCGGGGAGGCCGATGACGAGCAGCGCGACGCACAGCGTGACGACGTCGGCGGACAGGGAGGTCTGGGTGGGCACGGGCTACCTCGGGTGGGGAATCCGCACAGAACCCCCGAGGTGCGGAACGGAATGGGAAGCCAGATTAACCGCCGGGGACCGTTACCCGAAGGAGTCACATCCTGACGGGCAAAACGGTGGGCCGTTGCCTACTTTGTGCACACTTGCTGGACCATTCGTGTCAAATGACTGCGCCGAAAGAAACACACCGGCGCGGTGATCGATACTTGACCGTAGTCTTTCGTCAGGGGAGTGGCCGGCCCGGGAAGGTGGGGGATCAGGTGGTGATCGCGCTTGTCGTCGCCTGGTTCGTGGTCGCGGTCTTCGTCCTGGTGGCCTGGGCCAGAATCGGCGCGGACAAGGCGTGGCGCGCCGTCGCGCTGATGCTGACCCTCGTTTTCTCCCTGGTGCACCAGTTGATGTTTTCGACCATCTCGGAGGACGCGTACATCACTTTCCGTTACGCCCAGAACATCGCCGACGGCAATGGCCCGGTGTTCAACCCCGGCGAGCGGATCGAGGGTTACGCGAATTTCCTCTGGATGATCGTGATCGCGTTGCCGAAGGCCGCTTTCGGGGCCGACATCGAGAATTCCGCGATCGTTCTCGGCGTTCTCGCCACGCTCGGCGCGGTCCTGCTCGCCCACGTGACGGTGAACCGCGTGGTCGCGCGGGCGGCCGGTGAGGCGCGCCCTGCCTATGGCGTGGCCGCCGCGGTGCTGGTCGCGGGTGCCGGAGGCCTCGCCGCGTACGGCGGATCGGGTACCGAGACGCCGTTGTTCGTGCTGCTCGTGTTCGGTGTCTTCGCCGCGCTCGCGGCCCGGCGGCCGGTGGTCGCGGGTGTGCTCGTCGCCTTCGCGATGATGACGCGCCCAGCGGGGTTCCTGCTCGCTGTGCTGGTCGGGATCTGGCTGGTCGTCGCGGCCCTGCGCGGCCGCTACACCTGGTGGTCGCCGGTGGGGTCGCTGCTCGGCGGGTTCGTCTTCGCGGCGCCGTGGATCGCCTGGCGGGTGACCTACTACGACCATGTCCTGCCGACGTCGGTCATCATCCCCTTCGACCTCGACCTCGCCGCCCGGATCGACGGCGGGTGGCGGTATCTGTCGGGTTTCTCGCTGGTCCACCAGGGATTCCTGCTGCTCGGCCTGATCTCGGTGGTGGCCCTGCCGCTGCGCCGCACCGGCCGGACGCCGCACGAGGCCGAGGCCAGGTCGCTGACCTGGCTGATGCTGGCCACCGCCGTCGCGCTCACCGCTTTCGTGGTCTTCTTCGGCGGCGACGCCGGGCCCGCCTGGCGACTGCTGGCGCCGATCCCGCCGCTGCTGTCGATGGCGGCGGTGTCGATCTACGGTGTGCTCGTCTCGGGCGCGAAGCCGAGCCCGCGGCCGCGTCCGCCGGTCCAGCGGCTGATGCCCGCCGCCGCGGTGGCGTTGTCCGGGCTCGCGGTGCTGGTGTCGGTGTTCAGCCCGGAGATGCTCGCCCGCGTGCGCGCCTGGCACGACCACGGCGCGCAGATGGAGGAGATCGGCCGCTGGCTCGACGCCTATCTGCCGCCCGGTTCGGTCGTGAGCACCTCCGCGCCCGGCGTGCTCTCGTACCACGCCGGGACGCAACTGCAGATCGTCGGCGTCCGGGGCCAGACCGAGGAAGCGGGCGAGGCCGTCGTCTCCCGGCGGCGTCCGACGATCGCCGTCATCACCGACAGTGGCTACTCGGCGAAGCAGACCTGCGTGATCGACCCGGCGTACGCGGCGAGGTACCGCGTCGCGACCTTCGCGCGCGAAGGAACCTCGTCGTGGATCACCGTCTTCATCCGGGCGGACGTCGAGCGGGCGGTCACGTCGGCCCTCGACCGCTCGCCCGATTTCCGCCACGTACCGTGCCTCTCGTGAGTGTCGACGAACGCGTTTCCCCCAGCAGACCGGCAGCGCTCGAGGCTCGTTCGCGCCTGTTCGGCCTCGGTGTGTTCGCCGCCGCGCTCACCGTGCTCCTGGTCCGCTTCCTCGTGCCGCGGCCGATCGCGATGTCCGACAACGGCGACGGTTTCCGCGTGCTCTGCGGCGCGGGCATCCCGTGGAAGGGTGAACCGGAGGGATTCGTCCACCTCGCCTACACCGTCCCGGCAGGCGAATGCGACGCCACCTATCTCCTGACCCAGAGCTGGTTCGCGCGGATCGCACGGTCGATCGGCGGGTTGCTCGGCCTCGAATCGACGCTCAGTCTGGTCGTCCTCGGCGTGCTCACCAGCGTCCTCGCCGCCGCGGCGGTCGCGCTGATCGTCGCCGGACTGCCGTATTCGCGCCGTGTCCGCGGTTTCGCGGCCGTGGGACTGCTGCTGGTCGTCGCGGACTCCGCGTTCTTCGGCTACTTCGCCTCGGTGCTCGGCGAGGGGGCCGCCTTTCTCGGCCTCCTGCTCGCCGTCGGCGGCTTGCTGGTCGCCGCGCGGCCTGGCTGGTGGCGCTACGCGGGTCTCGCCGTGCTGCTCTTCGGCGGCCTGATCGCGGTGAACGCCAAGGTCCAGACGCTGATGATCCTGCCGTTGCTCGCGCTGGCCGCGCTGCTCGTCCGTCCGGCGGGAGTCCGCGGCCTGAAGCGCTGGCTTCCCGTGGTGTTCGTCATCGGCGCGCTCGCCGGGGGCACGGCCTACGCGCAGCAGACCGTCGAACCGGCGAAGCTGCCCGACGGCTCGCTCGCCGCGCGGCCGGGCGACGATTCGCGGGAGATCAACATGTTCAATACGATCTTCCTGACCATTGTGGACGGTCGGCACGACACCGGGGCCGATCTCGCCGCGCTGGGGCTGCCCGCCTCGTTCGGCCAGTACGCGGGCAACGGCTGGTGGCATCCGAAGCCCGCGACGCAGGATCCCGAGTACCCGAAGTACCGCGAACAGATCAGCAGGCGCAACGTCGTCGGCTACTTCGCGACGCACCCCTGGCGCACCGTCGAGATCCTGGATCGCGCGGCGGGCGATCTGCTCACCGCGCGGCCGCCCTACCTCGGCAGTTTCGACCGTTCGGCCGGCTTCGCCCCGGAGGCGCAGGAATACCGCGTCCCGATCGTTTCGACCGTGACGAAACTGCTGGCACCGCTGGGTTTCTTCGCCCTGCTGCCGATATGGGCCCTGATCGCCTGGCGTGGCTGGAAGACCCGGCGCGCCGCGCTGGGTGTCGCGCTGGGCCTCCTGCTCGCCGTCGCCGCCGGGCAGTTCGTCCTGGCCGCGCTGGGCGACGGCTTGGAGAACGTCAAGCATCAGGTGATCGCGCTGTACTGCACGGTGCTCGGCGTCGCTCTGGCACTGGTGACCTTCGCGCGGCAGGAACGCTCGGAGTGATGTGACCTACGCTACCGTAGGTTGGTTACCCTACGGTAGCGTAACCTGAACGAATGGCTGAGCTCGTTTACCCGCCCGTCATCATGGCGGCGAAGTTGATGTTCCGGGTGCTGGACAACCGCATCCGGGTGGAGGGGACCGAGCACATCCCGTCGACGGGCGGGGCGGTCATCGCCTGCAACCACGTGAGCTACTTGGACTTCATCTTCTGCGGGCTCGGCGCGCAGCCCGCGAAGCGCCTGGTCAGGTTCATGGCGAAGAAGGAGATCTTCAGCAACCGTGTGGCCGGGCCGCTCATGCGCGGTATGCACCACATCTCCGTCGATCGCGGCGCGGGTCTCGCTTCGTACCGCGAAGCCGTCGAGCGCTTGAAGGCCGGAGAGGTCGTCGGCGTGTTCCCCGAGGCCACGATCAGCCGGTCGTTCACCGTGAAGGACATCAAGTCCGGCGCGGTCCGGATGGCCGCCGAGGCGGGTGTCCCGGTCGTGCCGATGGCGCTGTGGGGCACGCAGCGGCTGTGGACCAAGGGGCGCCCGAAGGACCTCACCAGACGCCACGTCCCGATCTCGATCCTCGTCGGCGAGCCGATGCACCCGAAGGCCGACGAGGACGCCGAAGTCCTCTCGAAGGACCTTCGCGTGCGGATGTCGGCGCTCGTGGACCGCGTCCAGGCCGGCTACCCGGAGAAGCCGTCGTCCGACGACGAGCGCTGGTGGCTGCCCGCGCACCTCGGCGGCACCGCGCCGACGCCGGAAGAGGCCGCGAAACTCGATCGCGAAGGCCGCTAGACCGCCTTGCCGTGGGTCGTGAGTGGCGTTTCGGGTCAGAACCCGAAACGCCACTCACGACCACGGTGACCGATCACTTCCTAGAACCAGCGTTCGAGCACCTGCGCGACACCGTCCTCCGAGTTCGGCGCGGTGATCTCGTCGGCGACGTCCAGCACAGAGCGGTGCCCGTTGGCCATCGCGACGCCGTGCCCGGCCCAGCCGAGCATCTCGACGTCGTTCGGCATGTCCCCGAACGCGATCACGCGTTCGGGCGGGACATCCAGCCGCTCGGCGACCTCGGCCAGCCCGGTCGCCTTCGTGATGCCGTGCGCGGCGACCTCGATCAGGCCGGTGTTGGTCGAGTAGGTGATGTCGACCGAGCCGTCGAGCACCTCGCGTGCCGCCCGCGCCATCTCGTCGGAGTTCATCCCGCGCCTGCTGATCAGCAGTTTGATCGCCGGATGCCCGAGCACCTCGGCCCGCGGCGCCTCCGTGCCCTCGTGGTTGCCCCACGGATTGTGGTAGTCCGGCTCGATCACGAAGTTGCGCATCTCGGGGTCGAGCGCGGACTCGCCGACCCGCTCCGCGGCGAACCGGCAGCCGGGGAGAGCGTGATCAAGAGCACTCACCGTGTCGTGCAGCAGCTGCGGTTCCAGCAGGCCGTGGACCGCCGCGATCCGGTCCGTCCCGATCTCGTACAGCACCGCGCCGTTCGCGCAGACCGCGTACCCGGTGAGGCCCAGCGGGTTCGCGATCGGCGCGATCCAGCGCGGCGGACGGCCGCTGGCCAGCACGAACGGCACTTCGGCCGCGGCGACGCGCCGGACGACGTCGATCGTGCGTTCGGACAGGACCTCCAACGGGCCGAGCAGGGTGCCGTCGACATCGGAGGCGATCAAGAGAGGCTTTTCCACCGGCACATCATCCCCGAAGATCCGCCCATCGGGCGAAGTGTCGGTCTGGACCAGTACCTCCGCCTTCCTCCCCTCCGCCACCCTCGACGGAGGAGCTTCGCTCCGCTGTTACTTTCGCGGTGTGCGCGTAGGCATCGTGATCCTTCCGGAAGATCGTTGGTGGGCGGCCGAGCCGAAATGGCGGGCCGCCGAGGAATACGGCTTCGACCACGCTTGGACGTACGACCACCTCGGCTGGCGGAATCTCGTCGACGGCCCGTGGTTCAGTGCGATGCCGACGTTGACGGCGGCCGCGATGGTGACGTCGCGGATCAGACTGGGCACCTTCGTCGCCTCACCGGTCGCGCGGCACCCCGTGCCGTTCACCCGCGAGCTGACCACCCTCGACGACATCTCCGACGGCCGCTTCATCCTCGGCGCGGGCGCCGGGGTCACGAACACCAGCTACGACGCCGTCGTCCTCGACGGCCCCGAACTGTCGGTCAAACAGCGCACGGACCGCTTCGCCGAGTTCGTCGAGGCGCTCGACGGGCTGCTGATGACCGACGGCTTCGACTTCGAGGGCGAGTACTACCGGGCCAAGGGCGCGCGGAACCAGCCGGGCTGCGTGCAGCGGCCGCGGCTGCCGTTCCTGGTGGCCGCGAACGGTCCGCGCACGATGACGCTCGCCGCGCGGTTCGGCGCGGGCTGGGCCACCACCGGCATCAAGGCGGACACCCAGGACGAGTGGTGGAAGGGCGTCGCGGAACTCGTGAAGATTTTCGACGAGCGGCTCGACGTCGTGGGCAGGGACAAGGCGAGCGTGCAGCGGTTCCTGAGCCTCGACTCGGCGCCGGTCTTCTCGCTCTCCAGCGTGGGCGCGTTCACCGACGCCGCCGGGCGGGCCGGGGAGCTCGGATTCACCGACATCGTCACCCACTGGCCGCGGTCCGGGGACCACTACGTCGGCCGTGAGTCGACTCTCGAAGAGGTCGCGAGCGACGTACTCCCGGTACTGCAGGGAAGAACTTCTTAGGCCGATCGGGTGACGTTGGCGGGTCGGGTAAACCACTTCCGCCTAATGGTCGTCTGACAGACAAGTACTGCGAGTGGGCGCGGCCGGCGACGGCTGCCCCTCATGGGTCACCCCGGGGGTGAATGGGGGACTGAGGCTCGCGTGGTCGCGGCAGGGGCAGTCCGCGACCACGCGAGCCTTTATCTTTTCCGCCCCGGCACCGGTCCGGATGTCATGAAAGGGTCGTTCAGGACAAAAGATGTCCTGAACGACCCTTTCGTGACATTCGTGAAGGGCAGCCGTCAGCGGGTCAGTGTGTAGATCGAAGCCCCCGCGTTGGAGAAGTCCTTCCGCAGGAAGCCCAGCCCGTCCAGATCCCGCAGCCCCGGCGCCGGCGGCTCGCCGATCTTGATCGGCGTGCTCCCGATCAGCACGTGCTTGATGTTCAGCCGCCGCACCGCGGCCCGCACCTCGGGGTCGGTGTCGTACTCCCGGAAGTGCAGCGCCAGGTACTTCGCGTCCGGCGGCGGCACGCCCGGGTCGTAGTGCCCGGCGACCGGGTGGATACCGGTGATCGCGTACAGCCAGGCCGTCCCGTCGAAGCGCTCGTTGAGCACCTTCTCGTCCGGTCCGATGTTCATCTTGGCCAGCTCGTTCATCGCGGCGAGCTCGTCGGCGCCGACCGGCGGCGTGACCTCGCCCTCGGGCCCGTTGTAGTACAGGAACGACACCGCGTGCGCGTTCGACTCGGTGTAGAAACCCTTGGTCAGCACGGCCGAAGCGGCCACGACGAACACGGCGGTCGCCAGGCCCAGCCGGGCGGGCAGCGCGGGACGGCTCTTCACCCACGAGCGCCCGCTCGCCCATTTCGCGAACCAGCGCTGCAGCTCCGCCATCCCGTGCCCGGCCAGCAGGCACAGCGGGATCGCGGCGAGCGCCATCAGGCGGTACCGGTCGTTCCACCACGGCCGCGAGAGCGAGATCACCCACGGTTCGGCGCCGAACGACGCGACCAGCACGAACAGCGCCGAAAAACCGATCGCCGAAAGACCCACCCAGCGCATCCGGCCGAGCCGGAACAGGCTGAGCACGCCGATCACCAGCAGTACCGTCAGCCACACCTGCGGGGCGCTCAGCACCTGCCGGAAAGTCACCAGCAGCCCGAGCGACTTCACGACCGGCAGGTCGGAGCCCCACGCGTAATAAGGGTATGAACCCGAAGTGAATTTCAGGGCGCCGAGAATATGCGGGGCCGCGAGCAACCCGCTGCCCACCATCACCGGCACCATCTTGACGACGTCGCCGCCGATCACCCGCCGGCCGCCACGGCCTTCGGGCACCCCGTCGAGCGGTTTGTGCCGCAGCGCGCGGTACCAGCGCTGCACCACCAGCGGGAAGGCGAACAGCAGCGCGCCGAACAGCGCCGACGAGTGCGCGGCCAGCAGCCCGACCGCGGTCAGCGCGAGCACGTAGCCGGTGTCGAGGCCGGGCCGCGCGAGGAACCGGGCCAGCGCGACGACGGCCAGCGGCGTCAGCACGATCCCCAGCGCGAACGGCAGCAGCCCGCTGGACACCGACTCGTACGCGCCGGTGGTGGCCGCCGCGGCCACCAGCGCCGTGCAGCCCGCGAACACCGCCCGCCCGCCGAGCTGGCGGATCAGCGCGACCATCGACAGCGCGAAGACGCCGGCCACCGGCATCGTGATGGCGTTCAGCGTGACCGGGATCGTCGTACCCGAGATCGAGTACACGAGCGAGCCGACCAGGTGATACGCGTTCGGATAGAACGAGCCGTCCGGGTACCAGTTGATGGTGCCCATGCCGGTCAGGGAGCCGTCGCCGGTCTCGGCGATGTAGCGGATGCCGTTCGCGTGGAACACGGTGTCCCAGCGCTGGAACACCGCCGTCGTCCCGCCGCGGGCCGAGAGCACCACGAGGATCGAGATCCCCACGGCCAGCGCGACGCAGGCCGCGACGGCGTAGTGCGCGCGCGGGTGCCACTTCTTCGGCGGCTCCTCGGCGCCCGGCTTGATCCAGCCGCGGCTCTGTCCCAGCTTGCGCAGGCTGAAGCCGATCCCGGCGAGCACGGCCGTGACGGCCGCCACGGTCAGGGGGTTGTACGACACGCCCGCGAGTGCCAGCCACGGACCGGCCAGTCCGGTTACCGTGTAGGACAGCAGCGGAGCCAGCCCCGCCAGGGCCCAGCCACGCAGGCCGGCGGCCCGGCCGACGAGCCCGCCGGGGACCGCGAGGACGGCCAGGTAGGTGAGGGTCGCACCGAAATACGACCAGAAGGTGTCCGGAGTAGGCACTGCTTCCTAAATGTGTCTGTCGAAGGTGAAAACCGGTGCTCGCTGCAGGGCACGGAGTCGACGTGCGTACCCTCGACGCCCGTGAGCGCGCACACGAACCCCGACAAGATTACTGAAGCCGATTTCACCGGCTACGACCTCATCGTGGTCGGGTCCGGATTCTTCGGGCTGACCGTCGCCGAACGGGCCGCGGCCGAGCTCGGCAAGAAGGTCCTCGTGCTGGAACGGCGTCACCACATCGGTGGCAACGCCTACTCCGAGGCCGAGCCCGAGACCGGGATCGAGGTGCACCGTTACGGTGCGCACCTGTTCCACACCTCCAACAAGCGTGTGTGGGAGTACGTCAACCGCTTCACCGAGTTCACGAACTACCAGCACCGCGTGTTCGGCAAGTACCAGGGTCAGGTCTACCCGCTGCCGATGAACCTGGCGCTGATCAACCAGTTCTTCGGCAAGTCGCACACGCCGGACGAGGCCCGCGAGCTGATCGCCAAGCAGGCGTCGGAGTTCGAGACCGCGAACGCGCAGAACCTCGAAGAGAAGGCGATCTCGCTGATCGGCCGTCCGCTCTACGAGGCGTTCATCCGCGGCTACACGGCCAAGCAGTGGGAGAACGACCCGAAGAACCTCGGCGCCGACATCATCACCCGGCTCCCGGTCCGCTACACCTTCGACAACCGCTACTTCAACGACACCTACGAGGGTCTGCCGGTCAACGGCTACACCGCGTGGCTCGAGAAGATGGCGGAGCACGAGAACATCGAGGTGCGGCTGAACGTCGACTACTTCGACGTCCGCGAGCACATCCCCGCCGGCACCCCGACCGTCTACACCGGGCCGCTGGACCGCTACTTCGACTACTCCGCGGGCCGCTTCACCTGGCGCACCGTGGACTTCGAATCCGAGGTCGTCGAGACGGGTGACTTCCAGGGAGCCTCGGTCGTCAACTACAACGACGAAGAAGTGCCCTACACCCGGATCATCGAGTTCCGGCACTTCCACCCGGAGCGCAAGCACTACCCGAACGACAAGACGGTCGTGTTCCGCGAGTACTCCCGCTTCGCCGGCGAGGCCGACGAGCCGTACTACCCGATCAACACCCCGGAGAACCGCGAGAAGCTCGAGGCCTACCGCGAGCTGGCGAGGGCCGAGGCCAAGAACAAGAACGTGCTGTTCGGCGGCCGTCTCGGTACCTACAAGTACCTCGACATGCACATGGCCATCGGCTCGGCGCTGTCCGTGTTCGACAACAAGATCGCGCCGCACCTGACCGATGGCGCGCCTCTGGACGGGTCCCTCGATGCTTGAGAGGGGCGCTCCCACCGGCGAGGTGGCTGTTCTCGCTAAGGCTCAGGGCGTCCTGAAGAGCGACGTCACGGTGAAGGCGGCACGCGGTCTTTCGCACTTCGGCGAGCACAGTGCGGGATGGTTCGCGCTGGGGCTCGTCGGGGCGGCGGTCGACAAGAAGCGCCGCAAGGACTGGCTGGTCGCGGCGGCGGGCGTCGTCGGCGCGCACGCCGCGTCCATCGCGGTGAAACGCGTGGTCAGGCGGCCCCGCCCGGACCACCCGAGCGTGGAGGTCCTGGTCTCCACGCCGAGCAAGCTGAGCTTCCCGTCCTCGCACGCGACCTCGACTACGGCGGCGGCGGTGCTCTACTCCGGATTGACCGGGCGTAACCTGGTCCCGGCCCTGGTACCGCCGATGCTGGCCTCCCGGCTCGTGCTCGGCGTCCATTACCCGACCGACGTTCTGGCCGGAGCGGCCCTAGGGGGCGTAGTCGGCGGCCTGATACGTAGGAAGCTGAAGCGACGATGAGTGAAACGACCGAGAAGGCCGATTCCAAGCCTGACGACGTAGAACCCGTGGCCGCGACAGAGGCCGCCGAACCGAAGAAGGTCGCCGGCGGTCTCGTCGGCGGCATCATCAAGACGGCACGCCCGCGCCAGTGGGTGAAGAACGTGCTGGTGTTCGCCGCACCGTTCTTCGCCTTTTCGAAGTCGACGGACCGGACCGGCCTGCTGATCGCCGCGCTGATCGCCTTCGCGGCGTTCTCGCTGGTGGCCTCCTCGGTCTATCTCATCAACGACGCGATCGACGTCGAGGCGGACAAGGCCCACCCGACCAAGCGGAACCGGCCGATCGCGGCCGGGATCGTGCCGGTGCCGGTGGCCTTCGTCGCGGCGGGCGTGTTCTTCGCCGCCGGTCTCGGCATCTCGTTCTTCGCCAGCTGGCAGCTCGCGGTCGTGCTGGCGGTCTACGAGGCCGTCCAGCTCGGCTACTGCTTCGGGCTCAAGCACCAGCCCGTGGTCGACCTGGCCATCGTCGGCTCGGGCTTCCTGATGCGGTCGATCGCCGGTGGTGTCGCCGCGGGTATCGCGCTTTCGCAGTGGTTCCTGCTGGTCACCGCGTTCGGCTCGCTGTTCATGGTGGCGGGCAAGCGCTACGCCGAGATCATGCTCTTCGAACGCACAGGGGCGAAGATCCGGTCTTCGCTCAAGAAGTACTCGGCGAGCTACCTGCGGTTCGTCTGGGCGACGTCCGCGGCGATCCTGATCATGTCGTACTGCCTGTGGGCGTTCGAGATCCGCCAGGTCGAGCACGACTCGGTCTGGGCGGTCGTCTCGATGGTCCCGTTCGTGGTCGCCGTCCTGCGCTACGCCGTCGACGTCGACGGCGGCAACGCGGGCGAGCCGGAGGAGATCGCGCTCAAGGACCGCGTGCTCCAGGTGCTCGGCGCGAGCTGGGTCATCACGCTGTTCCTGTCGTTCTATCTCTGATCGACAGCTCGGACACAGCGCATCCACAGGATGCGCACGCATCCTCGGTGATGGGGGTGGGCACACAGCCCGCCCCCATCGACTTGAGGAGCGAAGAGATGAGCGACCCGCAGCGGCCGTCCGATGACGAGGACAAGACGGTCGAGCAGCCCTCCGTGGCGGACGAGAACCCGAAGAAGCCCGCCGAGGCTTCGGCCGCGCCTCCGCCGGTGCAGCAGGTCCCGCCCCGGAAGGGCGGATTCCGCCGGTTCGCCGGGCATCGTGCGACGCAGCTGGTCGCGGTCGGCGCCCTCGGCTTCCTCCTCGGCGGCGGCATCATCGGCACCGCCGTCGGCCTGGCCTCCCGCGACGGTGATCGGCGGCCCGGTATCTCCCGCGAACACCGAGGTCCGGGCGGTCCCGGCATGCACAGGGACTTCCGTGACGGCCATGGCGACCGCGGCCGGCGTGACGAGTCCCATGGCGGGTAGATAACGGAATCATCACGCCGCCGTGTACGGTGTCCGTGATGCGAAGCGCCTCCGCCGATCTGCCCCAGGCTCCCGGTGCGCTGCCGGGAGCCGCCGTCCTTACCCGCACCTGGGTGCTCCCGGCCGGGGCGGCGGTTGCTTCGGCTCTGGTGTTCGTGCTGGTCAGCGGGCATTTGATCGACGACACGTACATCACGCTCTCGTACGCGAAGAACCTCGCCTTCCACGGCCACTGGGGCCTGATCGAAGAAGGCACCGCCAACACCGCGACGTCGCCGCTGAACGTCCTCGTGCTGGCGCTCGTCACCTTCATCGTGCGGGACGCCGTCTTCGCCGCGGGGGTCGTCTTCGTCGCGAGCCAGGTGGCGCTCGTCCTCGGCCTGCGCCGGATCGGCGCCGCGACCGGTCTCTCCGGCTGGTTCGCCCCGCTGGTGCTGGGCATGCTGCTGGTGAATCCGCTGCTGCTGTCGTCGGTCGGGCTGGAAGTCGCCCTCGGCGCGACCGCCGTCGTCTGGTCGATGGTGTTCCTGCACGAACGCCGTCCCGCCGCCGCGGGCGCGGTGATCGGCCTGATCGCGCTGATCCGGATCGACCTGCTGCTGATCGCCTTCGTCCTGTTCCTCGGGCGCCGTGAATTCTGGGTGGGCATCTGGCGGATGACGTTCGCCGCGCTGGGGGTGATGCTGCCGTGGTTCCTGTTCAGCTGGCTGGTGCTGGGTTCGGCGGTGCCGGACACGCTGGTCATCAAGATCATGCAGCGCTCGTGGGGGCCGTTCAGTTTCACCAACGGCCCGCTGCTGTACCTGCGCAACTTCCCGCTGGCGGCGACTCTTTCCTTCCTGCCGCTCGTGATCGGCGCGCTCGCCGGTCTACTGTGGACATTCCACTTCCGGCGCGGTTCGGAGCGGGGGAAGCGGCTGCTGCCGTTCGCCACGCTCGCCATCGCCGGTGCGGCGCATTACCTGGCCTATTGCTGGCTGAACGTCCCGCCATACCACTGGTATTACGCGCCCAGCATCATCGGCGCGACGGTCTTCCTCGCCGCCGGAGCCTGCGCTCTGCCCGGCCGGGCGCGGCTCGGCGCGGGGATCCTCGCGGGCGCGTTCGTCCTCGTGAGCGCCGTCGCCTACGCGGCTCCTGAGCTGCCGCGCCGGTTCGCGCCCATCACCAGCAACCACGCCGCGTCCGACGAGTACCGCGCGATCGGCGCGCAACTGGGTGAACTGACCAAGGGGCGCAAGGTGGAGAGCGCGGGCGAGGTCGGCGCGCTCGCGTACTCCTGCGATTGCGACATCGTCGACCAGTTCTCCGACCGCGGCTCCGTCGACCCGGCGATCGTCGAGACGAAGAACCGCAGCAGCGATCTGGGCAAGGCCCTGCTGGCGGCGAATTTCCGGTTCTTCGACCACAGCGTCCCGCCCGCGACCCCGGATCTCGTGCTGGCCACCACCCGCAAGGCGCCGCCGCCGAACGCGCTGGCGACCTGGACGATCAGCTCGCCCTGGATGGGCACCCAAAGCCTGTACCTCCTCCCGGCCCGATGACCTCCCGCATTTCGTCCTCTGAATGCGGTAGTTGGCATCGCGAACTACCGCATTCAGAGGACGAAATGCGAGGGGTCAGCGGCGGGAACGGGCCCGGTCGGCTTTCGTGACGGCCAGCATGTCGCGCTGGTAGACCACGGACCCGTCGGCGAAGACGAACTGAAGCACCGGCCGCGCCGGGAAACTCCGCCCCAGGTAGAGCGCGGACACCGAACGCACCACTCCCGGCGGCATCTCCTCGAAGGTCCGGAACGGCTGGGCGGGATCCTCGCCCTCCAGCATCCGCGCCGGGTACACGACGGCCAGCCGCCGGTCGGACAGCGTCAGCCGCGCCTCGCCCTTCCCGCCGGCGAGGTGGTCCGCGAGCCGCGCGGCGGTCTGGTCCGCGGTCCGCGCGACGGCCCAGTAGGCGATCGTCGGGTCGTCGGTCCAGTCGGCTTCGAGGACCTCGGGCGCGGGCAGCGGCCACCGCGGTTTCCCGGTCACCGCGGGGGTTTCCCGCGACGGCGAATAGGGCAGCGTGAGCTTGCCGTCGAGCACCAGGCCGACGTACCCGTGCGCGGGCGGGCAGCCGATGATCAGGCGCTCGCCGGGCGCGAGCCAGAACTGGTGCAGTTCCCGTTCGACGATCTCGTCGACGGTCTTCGCGGTCAGTGGCGTGTTCTCCATCAGCTCACCGTCACCGAGTACAGCCAGGCGAACTGCCGGGGATCGTCGCAGTCGAAAAGGAAATCCATCCCAGATCCGTCCACAAAGGACGCGCGAAGACACGGGCGCCGCTTCTTGCCGTGCTCGGCGACCGCGAAACCGGCGATCCGGTCGCGGGGGATCTCGGCACACGGCACCATCTCGTGCCGCGCGATCGGGACGCCCTCGGCGTTCTCGCCGTAGGTCTTCGTGGTCATGATCGCCGCGATGTCCTTGCCGAACCCGATCGCCTTCGACATGAACGACTTCTTCGAGGGCTTCTCCGGAGCGACGAACTTCTCCAGCACCAGCAGCCGCGCGCTGGTCAGCGCCCAAAGCCGCGAAAGCGAGCCGCTGGTGGGCAGCTCCCGCACCGCCGCGTGCGCGAGGCCGCCCCGTTCGCCGAGCACGACGACCTGCGGCGATGGCGGATTCGACTTGCCGCCGTCGTCACCCCCGCCCAGCGCCGCGCCGACCACGTCGCCCGCGAAGTTCGCCGCGCCGGAGCCGATCTTGCCCAGCACGCTCTTCTTCGGCACACCCCAGGGATCGAGGCCGCGCACGTCGTAGTTCACCGTCCGGCCGTACGCGGCCCACAGCAACCGTTCGCCCGGGTGCAGCGAAGGCAGGGCCTGCGACGCGGCCCCGAGCGGGTAGCCGAGATTCATTCTTCGATCGTGAACCCTCTGTCGGTCGCCGCGCGGCGCTCTTCCTCGGACGACGTGTCCTGTGACTCGTGGTAGCCCGCCTTGACGCCCTGCTCGACGCCCAGTTCGGCCAGGTTACCGGCACTGCCGCGGAAGGCGGCCTTGCCGACGCTGGTCGTGCCGCTCATGCCCATCGCCCGCAACCCGGCCTCGGTGAGGTTCGTGGTGAGCGCGTCCGAGCCCTCGCCGCCGACGCCGTAGCGGTCCGCGAACCTGTTGGCCGTCTTGGAGGCGCCGGTCGCCGGGTTGGCCTTCGTGACGATCTTGGCCAGCGGGTTCTTGTCGATCTGGTCGGCGAGCCGCTTCTGCAGCCAGTTGCCGTCGCGCAGCCCTTCGGTGCGCTCGACGACCTTCTTCAGCGGCCCGTTGCGGAGCGCCTTCAGGATGTCTTCGAGCTTGTCGATCAACGGCTTGAGCTTGCCGAGCAGCTGCTTGACCTTCATCCCGAGCCGTCCGCCGGTCACCGCGACCTGACCGGCCGTGGCCGCGCCCGCCGCGCCGACCGAGGCGCCCGCCGTGATCTACGAGGCGGCCAGCGCGGCCAGCCACTCGATGATCAGGCCCATCACCAGTTCCTGGATGATGTCGATGACGATCTCGACGAACGCGTCGAACAGGTCGGCCGCGATCTCCAGGATCTGCCGCAACCCGCGGACGTCGTTCGCGAACGCCTTGGCGCCGCCCGAGAACTCGGTCATCTGGCCGCGGAACGCGTCGCCCGCCTGGCCTTTCCAAGCCTCCTTGGTGCCATCGGCGCGCTTCTGCTCGTGCTCGGCGACGCCGTCGAGCCACTTCGCCGTCTGCTCCCAGCCCTTGGCGGTGCTGCGCATCTGCTCGGGGTCACCGATCGCGGGCTCCAGCACCAGCTCGACCAG
This sequence comes from Amycolatopsis sp. NPDC043885, assembly GCF_056435685.1. Lineage (NCBI taxonomy): Bacteria > Bacillati > Actinomycetota > Actinomycetes > Pseudonocardiales > Pseudonocardiaceae > Amycolatopsis > Amycolatopsis sp. NPDC043885. Next base: position 985,852 of record NZ_JBWKEA010000001.1, on the reverse strand, counting down.
CGGGCTGATCGCGATCCCGATCAGGAAACCCAGCCCGTTGTCCACAAAGGACTGCCCGGGGCTCGTCACGAGCTGGAGTTGTTCCATCCGAGCGTGCACCGTCGCGATCGCGACGTCCGGCGGGCTGCTCGCCCTGGCGACCTCCGAGGAGGTGCTGATCCACGAACTGCCGTAGCCACCGTTCTGCTCCCAGAACCCCTTGCGGCCGGAGTCGCCGGCGCTGTTGAGGTCGCTCAGGCTGCCGGGGCCGCTGCCGCCGTCGTCCAGCCCGGCGCCGAGGCCGGTGATGACCTCGGCGGTGCCCTGGTTGTGGTCGAGATAGGTCTTCGCCGCGGTGGTGGTCTTGTCGGCGATCTGGTCCATGAAGGACTTCGCCTGCTCGGCGAGGTCCTGGCACTCCTGCAGCCCCTCGAAGTACTTGAAGGCCATCAGTTCGCCGAGCGGGCCGAAGCAGTCGTCCGAGACCCTGGCCTGCTCCAGCAGGCCGGCGAGGCTGCCGAAATTCCCCGAGGCCTCTTTGGACCCCGTCGCGTGCGCGGTGAGCGCTTCCGTCTGTACGCCGAAGCCGGTCAAAACGAGTCCCTCCGCAGGATCGGGCCGCCGAAGTCGTCATCGTCGGCGGGAGCGGGGCGTGTCGGACGAGACGTGCGGACGGGCTGCTGGAGGGCGGGCCCGGCGAGGGATTCCGCGGGCGGGGGAGCGCTGGGCCCGAGCGGTTCGACGTGGGCGTTGAACGCCTCTTTGAACTGGTCCGCGCGGTCGCCGAGGATCGGCTGGACGGTCTGCTGCATCGCGGCCGCCGCCTGCTGGGTCGCTTCTCTGACCGCGGTGAGGATCTCCTGCCGCAGCGCGGTGTGCGTGCGGTTCATCGCCTTGGGGGACAGCTGGAGTCCCAGCAGGGCGCCGGACGGGGCGACGGTCGCCGTCACCGAGCCGTCGGCGTTGCGCGCGGATCCGCGCAGCCCGGCGATCTTGTCCTTCAGTTCCGCGGCTTTGGCGGCCTGCTCCTGAAACGACCGGATGGCCGCGTCGAGCCTGGCTTCCTGGTCAGCCATCGATTCCTCTCAACCCGGGGACGGAGGGAGTCCGTGCCCGGGTGAGACGAATGGAGTAACGCGCTCGTTCCCTAGATCGGAAGTTTGCGGAAGATCGGCCGGGGGATGTGCCGCAGGGCCGACATGACCAGGCGGAACGGCGCGGGCGACCACACCAGTTCCTTGCCGGCGCGCGAGGCGGCGACCGCGGTCTCGGCGACCTGCTCGGCGTCCACCGTCAGCGGGGCGTCCTTGAGGCCCTCGGTCATCTTGGTCCGGACCTGGCCGGAGCGGACGACGGTGATCCGCACGCCGAACTCGGACAGGGCCTCGCCGAGGCCCAGGTAGAAGCCGTCGAAACCGGCCTTGGAGGAGCCGTAGACGAAGTTCGACCGGCGGACCCGCTCACCGGCGACCGACGACAGCGCGATGACCTTGCCGTGGCCCTGCTTCTTGAGCTTGTTCGACAGCGCGACACCCACCGAAACCGCGGCCGAGTAGTTCACGGTGGCCGCCTCGACGGCCTTCGCGTGGTCCTGCCACAGCTCTTCCTGGTCGCCGAGCAGGCCGAACGCCACGACGGTGACGTCGATGTCGCCACCCTCGAACGCCTTGTCCAGCACGGCGGGGTGGGTGTCCATGGCCTTGGCGTCGAAGTCCACAGTGGACACCTCGGCGCCCTTGTCCTTCAGGCGCTGCGCGGCCGCGTCGAGCCGCGGCGACTGGCGTCCGGCCAGCACGACCCGGAGGGGCTTCTCGGACAGGTACTTCTCCGCGATCGCGAGCGCGATGTCGGAGGTGCCGCCGAGCAGCAGCAGGGACTGGGGGTTGCCCACAGCGTCGATCACAGTTCCAACCTTCGGGACATGTCAGAGGCGAAAACGCCTTCGGGGTCAACGGAAGCGCGAACCTTGCGCCACTCTTCGAGCCGCGGGTACATCTTCGCGAAGTTCTCCGCCGAGGTGCGCGAGTCCTTCGCCGTGTACAGACGGCCGCCGAGCGCGAGCACGTCCTCGTCGAGTTCCTGGCAGAACCGGCTCAGCCCGTCCTTGATCGGGAAGTCGAGGCAGACCATCCAGCCGGGATGCGGGAACGACAGCGGCGCCGCGTTGCCCTCGCCCATCTGCTTGAACACGTTGAGGAACGACACGTGCCCGGAATCCGCGACCTTCTGGATGATCCGGCGCAGCGGCTCGTGCGCGTTCAGCGGCGTGCTGAACTGGTACTGCAGGAAACCCTTGGTGCCGTACGCGCGGTTCCACTCGCCGAACAGGTCGAGCGGGTGGTAGAAGGCGGTCAGGCTCTGGATCTGGTCGCGCGCGTTCTTCGCGGTCTTGCGGTAGTACAGCTCGCCGACCATGGAGAACGACAGCTTGTTCGCCAGCCCGTTCGGAAAGATGTCCGGCAGGGTCGCCAGGGTGCCCGGGTTGAACTTGAGCGGGTCGGCCCGCAGCTTGGGCGGCAGTTCGTCCAGCTTGGCGAGCGAGCCGCGCTGGAAGGCGGCGCGGCCGAGCTTCGCGCCACGGGAGATCGAGTCGAACCAGCCGGACGAGTACGTGTAGTTGGCCTCGGAGCCGTCGGTGACCAGCGCCAGGGTCTCGTCGAGGTTCGCCGTGCGCTGGATATCGGCCTTGAAGTAGGCCGTCTCGGTCTTCGTCATCCGGATCTTGGCGCGGACGATGATGCCGGTCAGGCCGATGCCCGCCACGGTCGCCCAGAACAGCTCCGCGTCGGGGCCGTCCGGCGTGATCGTGCGCACCTGCCCGTCGGCGGTGACCAGGTCCATCGACACCACGTGGTTGCCGAAGCTGCCCGCCGAGTGGTGGTTCTTGCCGTGGATGTCGTTGGCGATCGCGCCGCCGATGGTGACCTGGCGCGTCCCCGGCAGCACCGGCACCCACAGCCCGTAGGGCAGGCCCTCGCGCATCAGCTTGTCGAGGCTGACGCCCGCGTCGAGGTCGACGATGCCGGAATCCGGGGCGATCGAGTGGATGCGGTCCAGCGCGGTCATATCGACGACCAGGCCGCCCGCGTTCTGCGCCGGGTCGCCGTAGGACCGGCCGAGACCGCGCGCGATGACCCCGCGTTCCCCGGCCCGCGTCACCGCACGGGCGATGGCTTCCACATCGGGGGTGCTCAGGACGTCCGCGATACTCGGCGACGTCCTCGCCCAGCCCATGAGCGACTGCCGCTGTGTCTTGGGTGCTTGGGTCACGCCGACCAGGGTAACCACGCCGAACAATGCCCGGAACGTGACCCTGAAGTGCTCGCTTCTACACTTTGCGCATCAGCCCCAGCAGTTTATGAGGTAGAGCAGTGGTGGCGACCGACCCGAAAGCCGGCGTGACGGCAGCAGCGCCGTCCTCTCCTGGGCTGCTCGGGCAGCTCATCCGCTTCGGCCTCATCGGCGGCTTCTGCGCCCTGGTCGATTTCGGTGTCTACCAGGGGCTTCGCGCCCTCGGAATGGACGCGACGCCGTGGGTGGACATCGCCCGCGCGCTCAGCTTCATCGTGGGCACCACGACCGCCTTCTTCCTGAACCGCAAGTTCACCTTCGCCGGTGGACGCCAGGAGGGCGCGCGTCAGATCGGTAGCTTCGTACTCCTGTACGCCGTGACGTTCCTCGTCGCCGTCGGCGTCAACCGCACGATGCTGCACGTCCTGCCGGAGTCGGCCTGGAAGGCCACCTTCGGTTGGGTCGTTTCGCAGGCAACCGCGACCATGATCAATTTCGTCATGCTCAAGTGGGTCGTCTTCCGTGAGCCCCGCGCCATCGCCACCAGCAAAGAGGAGAACTGAGGATTCATGCCCGGTAAAGCCGCCGTCACCGGAGAGGCCCCGAGCGCCATGGTGAGCACTGTCGACGACACCCGCTTCGCGGAACGCACCCCGCAGGGCCGTCTCACCGCGCAGCGCGGGCTCTATGCCGGCCCGGCCCCCATCGTCAGCAAGGACCTCTACGCCGAACTCGAATGGGGCACCGCCGTGCGCGAGCGCGCGGGCATCTCCATCGAGCCGGCGTCGAAGGTGTCCGGCAACACGTATTTCGGCCGTTTCCCCGCGAGCTACTGGCAGCGCTGGACCGACGTGACCGAGGTCCAGGTCGAGGCCGTCGTCACCGGTGACGGCCAGCTGTCCGTCGGCGCCTCCGACATCGAGGGCGACTCGCGTGTGGTCGCGGCCGAAGTCGTCGCGGGTGCGAAGCAGCGGAAGGTGACGCTCACCGCGAAGCTCGACAAGTTCTATGACGGCGGCGCGCTCTGGCTCGACCTCGAGACCGAGGGCGGCCAGTCGCTGCGTGTCGAGAAGGTCCGCTGGACGGTCGAAGCGCCGGAGAAGATCCGCCCGACCGCGGTGACCATCTGCACGATGAACCGCGCCGACGACTGCCTGTCGAACCTGCAGGCGCTCGCCGCCGACGTCTCCTCGCTGGAGACGCTCGACGCGATCTACGTCGCCGACCAGGGCACCGACCTCGTCGAGTCGCGTGACGGCTTCGAGCAGGTCGCGAAGGACCTCGGCGACAAGCTGCACTACATCAAGCAGCCGAACCTCGGCGGCGCCGGCGGGTTCACCCGCGGCCTCTACGAGGTCGCCGGGCACACCGAGACCGAGCACGCGAACGTCCTGTTCATGGACGACGACGTGCTGCTGGAGCCGGATCTGGTGATCCGGATGACCGCGTTCTCCAACCGCACGGTCAATCCGGTCATCGTCGGCGGGCAGATGCTGAACCTGCTGCACCCGAACCAGCTGCACGTCGGCGCCGAATACGCCCGGCTGAACACGCTGGAGCCCGGCCAGCCGGTGCAGCACTCGCTCTCGACCGCCGACCTGCTCGGCGTCGACGAGGAGACCCTCAAGCCGAACCGCCAGGAACGCCGCCTCGACGCCGGGTACAACGGCTGGTGGTCGTGCCTGATCCCGTACGAGGTCGTCAAGGCCACGGGCTACCCGCTGCCCTTCTTCTTCCAGTGGGACGACGCGGAGTACAGCTACCGTGCCCGCGCGCACGGCTTCCCGACGGTCACCCTTCCGGGCGCCGGCGTCTGGCACGCCGACTTCCACTGGAAGGACTGGGACGAGTGGCATCGCTACTTCAACCTGCGGAACTCGATCATCACCGCCGCGCTGCACTCGCCGTTCAACCTGAACCTGCTTTCGCGCGTGCTCATCGCGCAGCTGGTCCGGTACCTGCTCGGCATGCAGTACGGCCTGTCCGCCACGCTGATCAAGGCCGTCGAGGACTTCCTCGAGGGGCCGGAGGTCCTGCGTGACGGCGGCGTCGCCGCGATGAAGGAGATCCGCCGGATCCGCGACGAGTACCCCGAGACCAAACGGCACAAGGCCACCGACGTCCCGGGTATCGCGTCGAACGACATCGGCATCATCAACAGCGCGCCGCGGCCCAGCATGCAGCGCCTGGTGCTGATCAAGCGGATCCTCGACCGGGTGCTCGGCCGCAGCCGCCACTCGCTCGGCGCGATCCCGATCGACGAGGCCCACTGGTGGCACGTCGCGACCTTCGACACCGCCGTCGTCACCGACGCTTCGCAGGAAGGCGTGCGGGTCCGCTCGTACGACCGCGCGAAGATGTTCGACCTGGCGCGCCGGGGCGCGAAGGTGATCCAGCGGCTCCGCAAGGAAGGCGCGGCGGTGCAGGAGCAGTACAAGCGCGCCATGCCCGAGCTGACCTCGCGGGACAACTGGAAGCGCCTCTACAAGCTGTAGCACCCGCTTCGCGCGGCTTCGATGTCCCCAATGTCGCATTAGAGACGCTCAGTGTCTCCAATGCGACATTGGGGACACTGCTATCTGGGGGCTAAAAGGGGAGCAAGGGACCTTTAGTAACGCTAGCTTTCCTAGCGGCGCTAGACTCGCAACAGGTCAAGTAAGGGTAGCCTTACTTTCATGACGGATCTGGTCGCTCGAGCCCACGCCCTCGCCGATGATCTCCTCTTCCCCGCAGCCACCGAAGTCGACCTCAAGGGCGAAGTGCCTTCAAGTCACTTCGACGCCCTCGCGGCCGAAGGCTTCTACGGCCTCGCGGCGCCCAAGGAAGCCGGCGGTCCGGGTGCAGAACTCCCGGAGATCGTCCAGGTTCTCGAGGCACTGGCGGGCGGCTGCCTCAGCACGATGTTCACCTGGATCCAGCACCACGGCCTGGTCACGGCACTGACCGGCGCCGTCGACACCGAACTGCGTGATCGCTACCTCCCGTCGCTGATCAGCGGGGAACTCAAGGCCGGCGCCGCGTTCGCCGCGGTGATCCCGACTCCGCCCAGGCTGCGTGCGGAACGCGTCGACGGCGGCTACCTCCTCGACGGCGAGGCCCCCTTCGTCAGCGGGTGGGGCGTCATCGACCTGCTTCAGCTTTGCGCCCGCGACGGCGACACCGTCATCGGCGCGATCATCGATCCGGTCGCGGGGGAGCGGCTGGAGGTCCAGCCGCTCGACCTCGTCGCGGCGCAGGGCACGTCCACCGTGCACCTCGGCTTCACCCGCTTCTTCCTCGCCGACGACCGCGTCTACGGGAAGACCCCGCACGCGGACTTCGTCGCGGGCAACACCTTCGCCTCCCGCCTCAACGGCTGCGCGCCGCTCGGCCTGGCCGCCCGCGCCGCTCGGCTCATCGAGGACCTCGGGAAGGCCGACGTCGCCGCCGGGATCCGGGCCGAGATCGACGTCGTCCGCGGCAGGCTCGACGCGGCGCTCGCCGACCCGCCGTCGCTGCCCGCGGCCAGGGCGGCGGGCGCGGAACTCGCGTTCCGGGCCGCGGGCGCGCTGGTCGCGGCCAACGGCAGCACGTCGGTACTCGTCGGACGACACCCCCAGCGGCTCGTCCGGGAAGCCGTCTTCCTGATGGTCGCCGCCAGCCGCCCGGAGATCAAAACCGGTCTGCTGGAGCTCTTCTCCCGGAGTTGACCGCCTGGGCGAAAGCGCGAGTGCGGCGCCGCCACGTGGTCTAGTGGAGGCCGAACACGCGAGTCTTGCGGTTCAGGTCGTCGATGTAGGCGGCGGCGACGTGGGAGAAGTTGATCGCCACCTCGGAATCGTCTCTCGTCCGGATCGTCTGTACCGCGCCGGTGCGGACGAAATGCGAGAGATCCTTGGTCAGCCGTTCGGTTTCGTCCGCCGTGAGCGCGAAGAGCAGCGGCTCGCCGCCGGCGGCGAGATGGAGGACGAGCGCGGGTTTCCGGTCTGTCATGAATCCATGGCACCAGCGTTGATCACGGCCGGGCAAGCGGGTTCGCTGCGGGCGTATCGGGTGCGTGGACTACGTTCATCCCGACGAACAAGACACCCGCGGGGGGAAATGGCGATGCCGCATTCGTTCTCGCTGTCGCTGGCGGCGGTGGACATCCTGCTCGAACACGGCCGGTTCGGTCCGGCGCCCGTCCCGTTCGAGGTCCCGCACATCGGCACGACGACCGATCAGCGCGCGATGGTGCGCGAGGCCGTCTTCCGCGACCTCGAAGGCCGCGGCATGATGCGCGGCGGCAGGCTCGACGCCGACGTCGAACTCGCGCTCGCCACGTTCGTCACCCCGCAGCTCGCGGTCTGGGCGGTCGCGCAGATGGACAAGGACAAGCAGCTGTTCGCGCGGGCGGCGACGAACGGGCAGTTCGCGGTGCTGGTGCGCCAGGACGAGAACCTGCTTGTGTTCGAGGAGACCCGGCCGACCGCGATCGTCGCGTCGATCGTCGATCTCCTGCCCCTCACCCCGGCGGGCCCCGGCCAGTCGGTCACCATCGCGAAGCCGGTGAGCGCGCCGAAGCGCCCCCGGAACGACGACGCGTACGACCCCTTCGCGCAGGTCAGCGGGCCCCGGTCCCACGGATCGAACCCGCAGCAGCGGCAGGTGGAACGGATCTTCGAGAAGCCGATGAAGCGAGTGGGCCAGTTCAGCGTGTTCATCCGCGGTGGCCAGGTCTTCCCGCCGTTGGCGTGGTTCGACACCGAAGCGGGCCGGTTCATGATGACTTCGCGCCAGGCGACCGACGGGCAAAGCTGGCTGACCTACGCTCCCGCGGACAACGCGAGGATCGCGCAGCAGCTGTACGCCCAGCTCGAAGGCCAGTTCTGAACCTTCGGGAACCGGCGTGACGCCCGTTTCGTCACAGTTCCGGCGGGATCTCCGGTGATCGGGGAATCACCGTTGCGCTGAGTGCCCGGCTAGTAGACTTCCGGGCGAACGCACGGGCGAGCAGACGATGCAGTGGGGCGGGCGATGGCTTTCGAAGCGGACGGCGGACAGGCGGCACCGGACTTCTCGATCGGCTCCGCCATGGGGGCGGCGGCCAAGTACGTGGAGGCGGGTGGCCTGAACCAGGCCGCGATCGCCAAGGTGAGCGCCGAGACCCAGAAGCTGGTTTCGGCCGCCAAGAGCGGCGGCTTCAAGATCACCGCCGAAGGCGTCAAGCCGCTGCGTGAGGCGCTCGCGAACATGTCGGAAGAGCTCAGCGCACTCGGTAACCGGACGACGCGGCTTTCCGAGGCACCCCAGCTCGGCGACCACCCGTACGGCAAGGCCGTCGCGGCCCACGACCACAAGGGCGCCGCGCAGGCGAGCAACTCCGCGAGCGCGGTGCTCGAACAGTTCAAGCAGGTCGTCCGGGACGCAGACGAAGCGCTGGCCAGGGCCGCGGGGCTGTACAAGGGTGTCGAAGACCGCGCGATCGACGCCACCAAGAAGATTCAGGCCTGAGGGACGATGAAGAAACTCTGCGTGCTGCCGCTCGCCGCGGCCGCCCTGGTGTTGGCCGCGTGCTCCAGCGAGAAGCCGGGGAGCGCGAGCCCGGCACCGTCGGCGCCGCCCGCCCAGACCGGTGGATCCAGTTCGGCGCCCGCCACCGGCGATGGTGACACCAAGTCGATCGATCCGTGCTCTCTGCTCAGCGCGGCCGACCTCTCGTCCTACGGGGCGTTCAAGGATCCGGTGACGCTGAACGAAGGCGGAGCCCGCGCCTGCCAGTTCTCCAAGGAGGCGGCGAGCGCCTCGGACAGCCTGACCGTCTCCGTCGACCTCCGGGACACGCAGAACATCGACAGCGTCAACGACGGCGGGAACGGCAAGACCACCGGGAACGTGAACGGGCGCAAAGCGGTGCTCGTGCCGAAACCGCCGTCCGGCTGCTTGATGGCACTCGAGCTCACCGCTTCGGCGCGGGCCGATGTCCTCGTGGACGCCACCGACCCGAAGCAGGCCTGTGAGGTCGCCGAGAAGGTCGCCGACACCGTCGAACCGAAGCTTCCGAAGGGCTAAGGGGGAACCAGGATGACCACCAAGACACCGAACCTGACCGAGCAGCAGGTCTCCGACCTTTCGCCGGCGGCTCGCGACGCGTACTTCCAGCAGAAGGCACAGGAGGGCGTCGACCCCAGTGACGGCTGGCTGTTCGGCGCGGTCAATCAGTTCATCGCCTCCGGCAGGGCCCACCAGCAGTCGCAGGAGGTCGGCGACAAGAATGTCGACCAGCTGACCAAGAACAAGGACGTCCAGTACGTCGAGGGCCTGGAGCCGTCGAACGCGGACTACCAGGGCTACGACCACGAGAAGCTCGAACAGTTCGTCAACAGCAATCTGAACGTCGAACAGGTCTCCGACGTCTCGACCGCCTACCACGAGATTCACAAGGCCTTCGACACCTTCGCGAAGACGATGGACCAAGCCGTCACCGCGTCGCAGGGCACCTGGGAAGGCGACGCGGCGGGCAACGCGCAGGGCTACTTCAAGAGCCTCAGCAAGTGGTCCGAGACGAACTCCCAGAACGCCAAGCTCGCGTCCGAGACGATCTACGACCAGGGCACCGCGGCGTCCACCGTGAAGAACACGATGCCCAAACCGATCCCCTTCAGCTGGAAGGAAGAGGTCGGGGGGTGGATGACGTCGAACCCGTTCAACCTCGGCGAGAACATCGACAAGTCCATCCAGAAGCAGAAGGACAGCCAGGAGGCGCACACCGAGGCGGCCTCCGCCATGCACAGCTACGACAAGGCGCTGTACGACGCCGCGTCGAAGCAGCCGGCCTTCGCCGAGCCGCCGAAGTTCGGCGAAGGCGGTGGCGAGGGGACAGGCAAGCCCGGCATCTACGAACTCCCGCCCGGGTCGAAAATGCCCTGGGACGAACAGCCTGGTGGCGGCAACACCTACATCCCGCCCGGCAGCGGCGGCGGGGGTAGCGGCGGCGGTGGAGGCGGTGGTGGCGGTTACGGCTCGCCCAACCTCCCCGGCCCCGGCAGCAGCACCGGCTCCGGCAGCATCCCGTCGGGGACGACGCCGTCCGGCTTCCAGAACGGGCCGGCGCCGATCAGCACTCCCGGCCCCAACAACAACACCGCGATGCCGGTGAGCCCCATGCCGATGGCGCCCATGATGGGTGGCGGCATGGGCGACTCGGACTACAACAGCCGCACCGGCCGTGGTGGAGGCGGAAGCGGGTTCGGTCCCGGCAGCGGTGCGGGCGGCTCCACGCCCGGCTCGGGCTCCGCGTCCGGCGCGGCCCGCCCCGGTGGTATCGGTGCCGCCGAAGCGGCGGCAGGCCGCGGTATGGGCGGTCTCGGCGGTGGCGCCGCCGGGCGCGGCGGACCGGGTATGGGTGGCGGCATGGGCGGCCGCGGTCAGCACGCGGACGGGGACGAGGACACCGAGCACCAGCGTCCGACGTATCTCGTCGAGGGTGACCCGGACGAGGTCTTCGGGACCGACATGCGCACCGCTCCGCCGGTCATCGGCGAGTAGACGTGACAGAAAGGCCCTTCCTCGCGCCACGCGCGAGGAAGGGCCTTTCTGCTGCCGACGGGTCACACGTTCGGCTGATTGTGCCGGAGTTTTCCGGCGAACGCGCCCCCCATGCGGTTTGATGGTGCGGAAATTGACCGATGGGACAAGTGGCCGGTGCGGCCGATCGGGGTTGTGACGGTGAAGTGCACCGACCGGTGGCCGGCTCGATCGTCAGCGTCCATGCTGTGCGATGTACGGATCGCGGTCGTAGCGCAGACTGGACCGGCCGACCGAGTGCACGAGGTTGTTCCAGAACCGCTCTCCGGTCAGCGGCGCTCGCACGGAAGCCAGCATTTCCTGGATCTCGGGCCTGGCGAGGGAACGCCTCGCGGACGCGATCTCCTCCGCGGGTACCACCCCCTCCGTCGCCGCGGACAGCTCTTCCGGAGTGCCCCGGCCGGCGTCCGCGATAGTCCAGGCGACCGAGAGCAGCTTGTCGTGGCCCATCGGCCAGCCCGGGACCGAGATCGAGTGCGAGGCCAGCGGACTTGCCAGCCCGAGGTCGTCGACCACCTTGTTCTCGTAGGGCAGCAGCATGCCGGGGAAGCCGAGCGCGCCGGGAGACGAGACCACGGTCCGCTCCCGTGCCGGCACGACGAACCACCGGCCGCCGACCGACACGGCGACGACAGGCCCCTGCTTGCCTTCCATGGCCTTGGCCAACTCCGGCAGGTAGCCGGGGATCTGAGCGGCGTCCTCGGCCAGGATCGGGTGGGACCTGCCCGTGGTGTCGGCCCAGAAGACGCGGGAATCGGTGATGGCGTTGGCGCCGATCTTGTGCGTGATCGCCGAGGGCGCTCTCAACCAGCCTCCGCTCACCACGGCCCAGACGCCGAGCACCAGCAGGGGCACCGCGGTCCACTTGCTGAGTGGTACCGCGAGCACGGGGAGAAGAAGCAGCAAGAGCGACGGAAGCAGCATGCGGCCGTGCATGTAGTCACCGCCGACGCGGGTGACGTAGAAGAGCAGGCCGAGCGCCGCGACGACGGGCATCAGGACGACGATGGTCGTCGCGCGTGTCAGCTTCCGGAGCACCAACGCCGCGACGACCACCAGGGTGAGCAGCGGGATCACCAGCAGGTACGGGTCGAGCAGGTCGGCGATGTAGAAGAAGCCCCGGTCCCAGCGAGCCTTCGAGGCTTCCTTCGCCAGGGCGGTGTTCGGCGTGATCAGGCCGTAGTAGCCCATCCGGAAGATCTGGTAGCCGACCGGCAGGACGCCGGCGACGAGAATCCAGAGCAGGGCGCGTTTCCAGCCCGGCTTGACGATGAGAAGCAAAGCGACGCCGCCGAGCGCCGTCACCAGAGCGAATTCGGGGCGGACCAGCGGGCCGAGGCCGAGAATGAAGACCGTCGCCCAGGGGCGTGTGTCAGGACGGGTGGCATGGCGGACCAAGAGCCACCACACGCCGGCGAGCCAGCAGGTGACGAGGCCGGTTTCGAGACCGGATGTCGCGAAGTCCCAGAACGGGGAGAGGCCGAGAAGCACGAGGGCTCCGGCCGGGAGGATCAGTTTCGAGGGATGCAGGCGCCGCGCGCCGTCGAGGCCGAGCGCCATGCCGGCGACCGCGAAGAGCAGGCCGAGGATGACGGCCGCCCATTCGAGTCGTACGCCGAAGAGGCCGACAAGTGCGAGGATGTATGTCCACAGCGTGCTGGTGTTCGACTCGACGCGTTCACCGGCGTTGAACACCGGACCGTTGCCGTCCAGAAGGTTCTGCACCGTCCGCAGCACGATGAGTCCGTCGTCGCACACCCATCTTCGGTTCCACGCGATCACCGCGAAGAGGCCCACGACCAGCCCGATGGTGACGAAATTCCAGTCGAATCGAGATCTGGGTCTGTGTCTCGATCTAGGTCTCGCTTCGGGCGTTTCCGGAGCGAGTACGGTTGCGTCCACGATCTAACCCCTTAAAAGGTCCGAGCCTTGTACAAAGTGCTGTGCTGGTGCTCTGTGTTCACGACCGGAGCCGGACACAGGTTGCCTGTCCGCCGGATGTCCGGCGAACAGCTCCGGTTCCGTACGGCTCCCTGAGCGACAGCAGCCACCCGTGCCGCCGAGTTCCCTCGCCGGCACGGGTGGCCACTGTGATGTTCCCGTGTATCTCAGTAGCGGTAGAACTTCTCCCTGCGGCCCTGGCGCACGAGCTTGAGCCACTGCAGGAAAGCCTTCGGGTCCCGCTTCACGCCGACGAAGTACAGACCGAAACGCACCACTTCGAGCGCGCCGATCTTGCGCATGCCGGGCTGGGACAGCAGGTACCCGCGGTTGCGGTAGGTGTAGTAACGCTTGACCTCGTTCTCCGGGTCCTGCGCGTGGAACCGGCCGCCCAGCATCGGCTTGAACTCGTCCGAGCCGTCCGGGTGCAGGTACGCGGTCTTGAGCGAGGTGCCGAACGGCAGTCCGGAACGCACCAGGCGCCGGTGCAGTTCGACCTCGTCGCCGCGGAAGAACAGCCGCAGATCCGGCACGCCGACGACGTCCAAAGTGGACGCGCGGAACAACGCACCGTTCATCAGCGAGGCGATCCCGGGGAGGAAGTCGACGCCCAGCTCCGACGACGAACGCTTCCAGGTCAGCCCGCGCCGCAACGGGAACGCGAGCTTGTCCGGCGCGTCGATGTTGGTGACCACCGGGGAGATCTCGGCCAGATCCCGCTTCTCGGCCTCGTCCAGCAGGATCGCGAGGACGTTCTCGTCGGCGGGACGGCCGTCGTCGTCGGCCAGCCAGACCCAGTCCGCGCCCATCGAGAGCGCGTGCAGCATGCCGAGCGCGAACCCGCCCGCGCCGCCGAGGTTCCGGTGCGAGGGCAGGTACGTGACCGGAAGCGGGTAGTCCTCGACGATGTCCCGCGCCGACTTGTCCGGCCCGTTGTCGACCACGACGAGGTGGTCGACCGGGCGCGTCTGCGCGGCGATCACCTTGAGCGAGTCCGCGAGCAGTTCCCGCCGATGGCGCGTGACGACGACGCCGACGACGGCGCCTTCGGGCAACTGCCGGGTCTCGCTGGTCATCCTTGGCCACCGTTCGTCGTCGCCACCGGCTCGGTCTCGAGGCCGAACCGCTCCAGCGTTTCCTTGCTCATGTTCTCGAACGGGTCGCGCCCCTTGTAGCCGGTGAGCACGTCGCGCAGCGAACCGCGCTGCTTGACGTGGCCCTCGTCCATCCAGATGGCGGAGTCGCAGAGTTCGAAGAGGAACTCGTCCGAGTGGCTGGCGAACACCAGGATGCCCGAGCGCTTCACCAGGGCCTTCAACCGGTCCTTCGCCTTGTTGAGGAACGCCGCGTCGACCGCGCCGATGCCCTCGTCGAGGATCAGGATCTCCGGATCGATCGAGGTGACCACGCCCAGCGCCAGGCGCACCCGCATACCTGTCGAGTACGTCCGCAGTGGCATCTGCAGGTAGTCGCCGAGTTCGGTGAACTCCGCGATGTCGTCGACGCGGGCTTCCATCTGCTTCGCGGTCATCCCGAGGAACAGGCCGCGGATGATGATGTTCTCGAGCCCGGAGATCTCCGGGTCCATGCCGATGCCGAGGTCGAAGACCGGCGCGATCTTGCCGGAGATCTTCGCCGAACCGCGAGTGGGCTCGTAGATGCCGGACAGCAGCCGCAGCAGCGTCGACTTCCCGGCGCCGTTGTGGCCCACGAGGCCGACCCGGTCGCCTTCGCGGAGCTGGAGCGTCACGTCGTGGAGGGCCTCGATGATCGGCACCTTGGTCTCGGTGCCGATCTTGCCGCCGACCTTGCCCAGCACCTTCTTCTTCATGGAGCGGGTCTTCGCGTCGAAAATGGGGAAGTCGACGTAGGCGTTGTGCACATCAATGCTGACCATCTGTCACACCCAATAAGAGACGCGGGAACGGTAATTGCGCATCGCGACCAGCGCGAGGACCCAGCCGACGACGGTGATGCCGAGCACCACGTACCAGCTGTTGATGCTGACTTCCTGCCCGATCAGTGGTGCGCGCACGATCTGGATGAAGTGGAACAACGGGTTGCCGTGGACGAACGGCAGGGCCCACGAGGTCGCGGCCCGCGCGCCGCCCGCCAGCAGCTGGTCGATCGGCCACACGATCGGCGTCATGTAGAAGAGCAGCTGGATGAGCGAGTTGATCACCTGCGGGATGTCGCGGTAGCGGGTCGAGATGATGCCCAGCAGCAGGGTGACCCAGCCGGCGTTCAAGGCGAGCATGAAGAAACCGGGGATCGCGGTGAGCGAGTACCAGCCGATACCGGGGTGGCAGATACCGGAGAAGCCCTCGTTGCAGTTGCCGGTGTTCAGCGAGTACTGGTGGTTGAGCGAAGTGAAGAAGATCGAGACCACGATGACGTAGACGATCAGGTTGTGCATCAGCATCAGGGTCTGGCGCCACACCGTGCGCAGCACGTAGACAGAGAGTGGCGCAGGGAGCTGTTTGATCAGCCCCTCGTTGGAGATGAAGGTCTCCATGCCCTCGGACAGACAGCCGCTGATGAAGCCCCAGATGATGAAGCCCGTGCTGATGTAGGGCAGGAACGTCGACGTCGGCATGCCGAACAACTGTGAGTACAGGAGCCCGAGGCCCAGCGCGATGACACCCTGGCTGATCGTGATCCAGAACGGGCCGATCACCGAGCGGCGATAGCGCTGCTTGATGTCCTGCCAGCCGAGGTGTCCCCACAGCTCTTTGGCGGCGAAACCGGTCTTGATATCGGCGAACGCGCGCGAAAAGGTCTTGCTGTCCGAAATCGGCGGAACCGAGGTCGGCGCAGCACCGTCGGCGGCGTGAACCGTGCTGGTGGCATGCACGGGAACGAGGGTACCGATGGAGCCGTCGATGCCTGGGCCGCCCCGCCCCGACCACGGAAAGCTACCGTCGGATTCGAACCCGAACGCGGTGCGTGTGCTGGTACTTTCTGCCCTCATGACTGCTGCACTCGGCGACGCGAGCCTGATGGTCAATCTGCTCGCCGCATACGCCGACCGGCCGGAGCCCCGTTCGGTGGCCGTGGTCGGGAATCAGCCGCTTCCGCCGGATCCTCGGCGAGCGAAGGCCATCGACGCCTGTGACCTCGTGATCCGCGTCAACGGCTTCGTCGTGGACGAGCCGGGCGGCCCCGAAACGGTCGGCAGCCGGGTGCACGTCGTGGTGTTCAACCGCGCCGTCCGCGCCACCAAGCACGTCTTCCGTGACTACCGCAAGCGGCTCTACCTGCTGGTCGAGCCGGGCCGGATGCACTGGGAACCCGAAGACATCCCGGGCTGGTGGCCCGGTGACCTCGGCTACGTGCCGGTGCCGAACCGCGAGGTCGTCTTGCCGCTGTCCGACGCGCTCGGGCTGCCGAGCCGCGAGGAGGGCCTGTGGTCGACCACCGGGACGCTGGCCGCCTGGATAGCGCGCACGTCGTTCCCGCACGCCACGCTGGTCCTGTCCGGGTTCTCGTTCATCGACGACCCGGCTCAGACCCACTGGGAGCACGCCGCGGGCGACTCCTGCATCGTCGGACCCGAGCACCGCATCGCCGCCGAGGGCAGGCTGCTGGACTCGTGGACGAAGACCGGCGAAACCGAACTCCTGCGCTGAACTCCCAGCCAGCCCACCCCGAGAAGGAACACCCCATGGCAGTGCAGAAACTCCGCAGCGGCGTGATCGGCCGGATCGCCCGGCTCATCGACTTCCGGATCGACGAGCGGCTCCGCGACCTCAACGGGCGCGTCAACGACCTCGAACACGCCACCGCGGACCACCGCCGCCGGCTCGACGGCGCCGAGAGCGGCCTTGAGCACGCGCGGGGCGACCTGCGCTGGACCCGTGCCGAGCTGGATCGCCTGATCCCGAGCGTCGCGGCCCAGGAGGCCCAGCTGGAGGATCTGCGCGAGTCGCTGTCGCTGCCGGTGCACGCCGACAAGCCCGAGTTGGCCGAGGCGCGCAGCCTGATCCAGGAGATCCAGCGCCAGCACGCCCAGATCCGCGTGCGGCTCGCCGGTATCGCCCGGTACGAGGACCGGCTGCGCCGGATCGAAGACCGCCAGCGCGAAACCATCGAGCAGGCCCAGTAAGCCCGTGCTGGCTCGCGAGGCCACGGAGGCCGACGCCGGGTTGCTGCTGGACTGGCGGAACGACCCTCGAACCCGCCAGGCGTCCCGTTCGACCGGCTTGATCACGCTCGACGAGCATTCCGCCTGGCTGCGCGGGGTGCTGGCGTCGCCGGACAGGGTGCTGTACGTCGTCGAACTCGGCGGCGTGCCGGTCGGCACCGTCCGGTTCGATCGCGAGGACGACGGTGTCTGGGAGGTCAGCATCACTCTCGCGCCGGAAAGCCGGGGACGCGGCCTGTCGGGCGCGGTGCTGGCGGAAGGCGAGCGGGCCTTCACCGCCGGTAACCGGGTCCGGGTGGTGATGGCGGCCGTCCATCAGGACAACGCGGCATCGGCCGCGCTTTTCGACCGGGCCGGGTACACCGAGACCGCGCCTGCCGTCGACGGTTTCCGGAAGTTGCGTAAGACTGTGTCCTGACCAGATCGTCGTCAGGGAGGCGTTTCGTCCATGCCAGCACAGGAAGTCCGGATCGGCGCGCACCGCATCGGGGCCGGGCATCCGCCGTTCGTCATCGCCGAAATGTCCGGTAACCACAACGGTGAGCTCGGCCGGGCGCTGGAAATCGTCGACGCGATCGCTGAAACCGGCGCGCAGGCGGTCAAACTGCAGACCTATCGGCCGGACACGATCACCATCGACGTCGACACCCCCGCTTTCCGGGTCAGCGACTCACATTCGCTGTGGGGTGGAGAGAACCTCTACAAGCTCTACGAGCGCGCCCACACGCCGTGGGAATGGCACGAGCCGCTGTTCGAGCGCGCCCGCGCCCACGGTCTCGAGATCTTCTCCAGCCCGTTCGACCCCACCGCGGTCGACCTGCTGGAGTCGCTGGACGCGCCCGCGTACAAGATCGCGTCGTCGGAGATCGTCGACCTGCCGCTGATCGAACTGTGCGCGAAGACCGGCAAACCGCTGATCATCTCGACCGGGATGGCCAGCGTCGCCGAGATCGACGCGGCGGTCCGGACCGCGCGCGAGGCGGGCAACGACCAGCTGATCGTGCTCGGGTGCACCGCCAGCTACCCGGCGTCGCCCGCCGAGAGCAACCTGCGTGGTCTGCCCGTCCTGGCGGGTGTGACCGGGACGCTCGTCGGCCTGTCCGACCACACGCCCGGCATCGGTGCCCCGCTCGCGGCCGTCGCGCTCGGCGCCGTCGCCATCGAAAAGCACGTGACGCTGGCCAGGAGCGACGGCGGTGTCGACTCGGAGTTCTCCCTTGAACCCGCCGAACTGGCCGCGCTGGTCACCGAATCGCATCGCGCGTGGGAGGCGCTGGGCGCGGCGGTGATCGGGCCGCGCGAGAGCGAGAAGGAAGGCCTGCGGCTGCGGCGTTCCCTGTACGTCGTCGAAGACGTGCGCGCCGGGGACACGGTGACGCGGGAGAACGTCCGCTCGATCCGGCCCGCCGGTGGGCTGGCCCCCGCCGAGATCGTGAACGTGCTCGGCCGCACCTTCTCCTCCGATGTCCCGAAGGGCACCGCGCTCACCTGGGGCCTGATCTAGCGGAAGAAGCCGTGGACCTCGTCGATGACGCGGTCCACGTCGGCGTCGGTCAGCGCCGGGAACAGCGGCAGCGAGAGCTCCTGGCTGTAGTACAGCTCCGCGTTCGGGCACATCCCGCGCCGGTACCCGAGGTCCTCGAAAACCGGGTGCCAGTATGCGGGGATGTAGTTGACCTGTACGCCGATTCCTTTGGCGCGCAAGTGATCGAACAGTGCGCGGCGTCGTCCTTCGAGGACTCGCAGCGGGTACAGGTGCCACACCGGATCCGCGCCTTCACGCACGGCAGGCGTCAGCACTCCGTCCAATGAGGACAGTGCGGCGGTGTATCGCGCGTGGATCTCCGCGCGCCGCTTCTTGAACTCCGCGAGCCTGCGCAGCTGGCTGCTTCCCAAGGCGCACAACACATCCGGCAACCGATAATTCAGGCCGAACTCGTGCACCTCCTGATGCCAAGCGCCTTCGTCCGGATACCGCTGCGCCGCCTTGTCCCGCACCAGCCCGTGATTGCGGAAACCCCTCGCACGGGCCAGCAGCTCGTCCGAACCGGCGACCACCGCGCCGCCTTCGGCCGTGGTGAGGTTCTTGGTGGGGAAGAAGGAGAACGTCGTGAGATCGGCGAGCGAGCCGACCGGCCTGCCCTGCCAGTTTCCGCCCACCGAATGTGCGGCGTCCTCCAGCAGCAGTGCGCCGTTGTCGTGCGCGATCCGGCCGAGCTCGTCCAGCTCGGCAGGGTGGCCGGCGTAGTCCACGGCCGCGACGACCTTGGTGCGCGCGGTGACGGCCGCCGAAGCCGCCGCCGGATCGAGGTTCCCGGTGTCCGCCTCGACATCGGCGAACACGACCTTGCCGCCGAGCAGTGCGGCTGTCGCCGCGGTGGCGACGAAGGTCATCGGCGATGTGACGACCTCGTCACCGGGGCCGATCCCGGCCGCCGCGTACGCGACGTGCAACGCGGCCGTGCCCGAGGTGACGGCCACCGCCGGCGTGCCACCGGTGTGCTCGGCGAGGTCGGATTCGAAGCGCGTGACGGCGGGGCCGGTGGTCAGCCAGTCGCCGCGCAGCACCTCGGTGACGGCGGCGATGTCCTCGTCCGAAACGGACTGGCGGCCGTAGGGCAGGAAGTCAGCCATACTGCTCGACCAGGTCGCGCAGCTCGTCCGCGTCGAGCCACAGGTCGTTGGTGTCCGAGCGGTAGGCGAAGTTCTCCGGCACGGCCTCGCCGCCGGTCGGCGGTTCGTAACCCCAGCCCGCGATATGCGGCTGGACGACGTACCGGTCGCTCAGCCGCACGGTGCGGCGGGCGTCGTCGGGGGCGATCATCTCTTCGTGCAGCTTCTCGCCGGGACGGATGCCGACCTCGTGCATCGGCGAACCGGGCGCGATCGCCTGCGCGAGATCGACCAGCCGCATGCTCGGGATGCGCGGCACGTACAGCTCGCCGCCGTTCATCTGGTCGAAGGAATCGATCACGAACCGCACGGCCTGCGGGAGCGTGATCCAGAACCGGGTCATCTCCTTGTGCGTGATCGGCAGCGACTCGCCCTTGGCCGCGAGCGCGCGGAAGAACGGGATCACACTGCCGCGCGAGCCCATCACGTTGCCGTAGCGGACCACGGAGAACCTGGTCGGATGCGTCGCGGCGTAGTGGTTCGCGCTGATGAACATCCGGTCGGCGCACAGCTTCGTGGCGCCGTAGAGGTTGATCGGGCTGGACGCCTTGTCCGTCGACAGCGCGACGACCTTCTTCACCCCGGTGTCGATCGCGGCCTCGATGACGTGCTGCGAGCCGACGACGTTGGTCTGCACGAATTCGAACGGGTTGTACTCACCCGTGTCGACCTGCTTGAGCGCGGCGGCGTGCACCACGTAGTCGACGCCGTGCATGGCGCGCTCGAGTCGGCGGCGGTCCCGGATGTCACCGATGAACCAGCGCAGCCGCGGGTCGTTGTCGAACTGCTGGCGCGCTTCGTACTGCTTGAGCTCGTCGCGGGAGAGCACGACCAGCCGTCGCGGGTTCAGCTCGGCCAGGGCGTAGGTGATGAACGCCTTGCCGAACGAACCGGTCCCGCCGGTGAGCAGGATGCTGGAGCCATCCAGCTCGGACATCGTTGACCTCCGCGTTTCGGTGCTACTGCCGCAGGACATCATGTCACCCATGGATCCAGACCCCGGGGCCCACGTGGTCAACGCCGTCATCCAGGCACGCGCGTCGTCCACCCGGCTACCTGGCAAGGTGCTCCGCCCCCTGGCGGGCCGGAGCGTCCTCGGCTGGGTGGTCCGTGCCGCCGCCGCTTCGCCGGGGATCGACAACGTCGTGGTCGCGACCTCGACGGAGGCCGACGACGACGCGGTGGCAGAGGAGGCCGCCCGGCACGGCGCCCTGGTCGCCAGAGGTCCGCTCGACGACGTCCTCGCGCGGTTCGCGGTCGCTATCGAGTTCTACCCGGCCGACGCGGTGATACGGCTCACGGCGGACTGTCCGCTGCTGGATCCCCACCTCATCGGCCAGCTCGTGGCGCAGTGGCGCGCGCAGCCGTCGCTGGACTATCTGAGCACCGTGCTGGTGCGCACCCTGCCGCGCGGGTTCGACGCCGAGCTCGTGCGCACCGGGGTGCTCGCCGAACAGATCGAGACGGCCCGCGGCGCCGACCGCGAGCACGTCACCTCCGGTGTCTACGCGAACCCGGAGCGGTACTCGTGCGCCGGGATCGTCGTCAGCCCGCCCGCCGACGACCTGCGCGTGACGTTGGACACCCTCGAGGACTGGTCGGTCATCGAAGGAATCGTCGCCGAACTGGGCGACCGCGTCGGAGACTGGCGCGAGGTCGTCGCGGTGCTGCGGTCCCGGCCCGACCTGGTGAAGCTCAACGCGCACGTCGAACAGAAGAAGGTGGCCAGGTGACCCGGCTGCTGCTTCGAGCCGATGCCTCGCCGTCGATCGGCGCCGGCCACGTCGCGCGCATGGTCGCCTATGCCGAACGCGCCGTCGCGCGCGGCTGGGAGGTCGTGTTCGCGGGCCGGGTGGACAACGCCGAATGGCTGGCCGCCCGGTTCGGCGAGCTTTCGGTCCCGGTGGTGCCGTCCGCGCCCTTCGAGGGTTTCGACGCGGTGGTCGTCGATCACTACGGCCTCGGCGAACTACGTGACGAGGTCAACGCCGCGGGCGCGCTGCTGGTGTCCATCGAGGACGACGTTTTCGGCAGGCGTGCGGCGGATCTCGTCGTCGACTGCGCCTTCGAGCCGAGGCCGCGTCCTGAGGACGGCTCGGGGGAGTTGCTGCGCGGCGTGCGCTACGCGCCGCTGAGGGAAGCCGTCGTGCGGGCGCGGGAAAAGCGGTCCCAGGGCCCGGCTGGGGAACGGCCGCGGATCACCGTCGTGCTGGGAGGAGGCGCGGAATGGGCCGAAACGGTCAGCGCGCTCCTACGCGCCCTTCGCGACACTTGCGCGCCCTTCGAAGCCGACGTGCTCGTACGCGGTGAGCCGACCGTGCCCGAACCGCTGTCCGGCCAGGAGTTCCGCATCGCGTCGCCGGGGCCGGGCCTGCTCGACCTGCTGGTGGAAACGGACGTGGCGATCAGCGCGGCGGGGGTGACGTTCCTCGAACTGTGCTGCCTCGGTGTGCCCACCGCCGTCGTCCGGCTCGTGGAGAACCAGGACGCGGGATATCGCGCGGCACTCGATCTCGGGCTGGCGGCCGGGCTGGGGAGCGCGGACGCGCTCGACGACCGGGCGACCGAGACGCTCAAGGTCCTGTTGTCGGACCCACTGGCGCGTAACGGTCTCTCCGGGACTTCGATGGCTCTTGTGGACGGCCGGGGAGTGGACCGTGTGCTGGACCGACTGGAGAAGACGAGGATGGCGGAATGACGACCACGGCGGAGCGACGTGAGGCTGACGCCGTTCCGGAACCGAAGCCACGTCGAGGATTTCTCGTCGTCCTGCTCGGGTTCGGAGTACTGTTCCTCGCCGGATGCTGGGCGGCTTGGTTCTTCACCATCGACGACGCCTTCATCACCTTCCGGTACTCCGGGAACATGGCGGACGGTCACGGTCCGGTGTGGAACGTGGGCGAAGACCCGATCGAGGGCTTCACGAACTTCCTCTGGATGCTCTGGCACGTCCCGTTCGCCCTCGCGGGCCTGCCGTTGGAGACCGTCGCCAAGGTGACGTCCGTCGTACTGGGCGGCTTGATCCTGGTGATGCTCGTCCGCGCCGGGCATCGCGCGGCGGGCGTCCTCGGCGCGCTCGTGGCGGGCGGCGCGCTGCTGCTGTTCGTGCCGACCTACTTCCACGTCACGGCCGGCCTGGAGACCATCGCGTTCGCCGCCGTGGTGCTGCGCGCCGCCATCGTCGGTGTGGACCTCGTCCAAGGCCGCGCGGTGCGCGACTGGGAACCGCCGCTCCTGCTGCTGCTCGCCGGGATGATCCGGCCCGAAGGTGTCCTCGCGACCTTCCCGGCCTTCCTGATCTGGCTGTGGCTCGGGCACGGACGACGGCGGACCTGGGCGCTGGCGGCCGCGGTCCTCGTCCTCGGCGGTGGATACTTCGCCTGGCGGTGGACCTACTTCGGGCATCTGTTCCCGAACACCTTCTACGTCAAGTTCGGCAACCTCGACGCCGGATCGGTCTGGCTGGAGACCACCGCCTGGCTCGTCCTCCCGCTGCTGGCACTGACCGCGTTCCTGCTGGTCCGCAAGGCGAGCAGGGGAGCGGGCCTGGTGCTGTCCTCGGTCGTCCTGCTGACCGGCATGACCTACGCGGTTTCCGGGCCGACCATGGACTACATCCACCGCTTCGCCTTCCACGCCTTCCCCGTGCTGTGCCTCGGCGCGGGGCTGGCCATGGCGCACCTCGGCCGCCGGTGGATCGCCGCGGTGTCCGGCGCGGTCGCGGTCGGCTGGGTCGCCGTCACCGGTGCCCAGTCGACGGATCTGCCGGTGATCGCCAACTACGGTCCCGATCTGCAGCGCGCCCACGTCGCCATCGGCAAGGGCCTCGCGAACGCCCAGGTGCCGGAGGCGGCACGGAGCCTGGCGGTCTCCGACGCGGGGGCGATCCCGTACTACAGCGGCTGGAAGTCGATCGACTACATCGGACTGAACGACGAGGCCATCGCGCACGGCGCCCCGCCGACGGACGTCGTCAAGGCCGTCCGCCCGACGGTCATCGTCGTCACCGCTCGCGATCGCGGCGCCACCCCCGGCTGGGCGTACGGCCTCGTCGTCCCCGACGCGGCGCGCGACTACGAGCTGGTCGCGGACGTCCAGATGCGCGAGGGCTACTTCCAGGAGGTCTTCGCGCTGCCCGAGCACGCCGCGCGGATCCGTGCGGCGCTCGACGAGTCCGTCGGCGAGGCACAGCGCCGGAACGACCCCGGCCGGTACGAGGACACCATCGACCGCTGGCTCGACCGGCTGCGTGCCCAACTGCCGGGAGGATGAGGGCATGGGGGCGAGTGCGGATTTCCGGACCCGCCTTCTGGAGCTCGTCGCCGCGGGTCTGACCATCTTCGAGATCCGGCCCCTGTTCGCCGCGGAGGTCGAGCGGGGTGTCTCGCGGGAGCGAGGATGTCGCCGACCTGATCTCGGACTGGGTTCGGCGGGAATTTCGTTTGTAGTGACGGAGACACTGGAGCCTGGTATTCGGATTCCAGGGGGCGACGGATGGCTGTGAGCGGCGATTTCCGCGAACGACTGCTCGACATCGTCACGAACAAGCTTTATGGCCAGGCCCGGCCGCTGCTCATCGAGGAACTCGAGTGCGGCACCTCTCGGGAGGACCTGTTCGAAGAGCTCATGGACCTCATGTTGTTCCTCCGCGCGGAGGGCCGAGAGGCCGACGAGGACGAAGTCGCCGAAATCGCGGAGCTGATGACCAATTGGGCTCTGCCGGAGTACCGGGTTTGACCAGAGTCGAGGACCGTAGCTGTCCTCGATCCTCCCTACCGTCGGCCGCATGACCGATGAGATCACGCCGTTCACGATCGCCGTCCCCCAGCGCGACCTCGACGACCTCGCCGCCCGCCTGGCGAACACCCGCTGGCCGGACGAGATCGACGGCGTCGGCTGGGGGCTCGGGACGCCGCTCGGGTACCTCCAGGAGCTCGCCGAGTACTGGCGGCTCCGCTACGACTGGCGCGCCCACGAGGAGCGGCTCAACGGGTTCCCGGGTTACCTGACGAACATCGACGGCGCGAACGTCCACTTCCTGCACGCGCGGTCACCGGAGCCGGACGCGATCCCGCTGGTGCTGACGCATGGCTGGCCGGGGTCCATTGTGGAATTCCTCGACGTCGTCGGCCCGCTCTCCGACCCGCGCGCGTACGGCGGCGACCCGGGGGAAGCGTTCCACGTCGTCGTGCCGTCGCTGCCGGGGTTCGGCTTCTCCGGGCCGACGACCGAGGTCGACTGGGGCACCGGCCGGATCGCGGACGCCTGGGCGGTGCTGATGTCGCGGCTCGGGTACGAGCGGTTCGGGCTGCACGGCGGCGACTGGGGCGCGATCGTTTCGCGCGACGTGGGCGTCCGGTGCCCGGAGCGGGTGATCGGCGCGCATCTGACGATGTTGCCGCACGCGGTGCCGGAATCCGAGGCCGATCTCGCGGGGCTCACCGGTGACGAACTCGCGCGGGGAGAGGCGGCGCTGGCGCGTGGGCGGGAGTTCCAGACCGGGGAGCTGGGCTACGCGATGATCCAGGCGACCAAACCGCAAACGCTTGCCTACGGGCTCACCGACTCACCGGCCGGGCAGCTCGGCTGGCTGGTGGAGAAGTTCAAGTCCTATTCGGACTCGCGGGACGTCCCGGAAGACGCGATCGATCGCGACGATCTGCTCACCAATGTGATGCTCTACTGGCTCACCGGCACGGCGAACTCGTCTTCGCGGATTTACGCCGCGCTGGGTCCGGCTTGGGGCGAGGGGCCTGCGAAGTCCACAGTGCCCACCGGGGTGGCCGTGTTCCCGAAGGACACCGGCCTGCCGATCCGGCACCTCGCCGAGCGCACCGACGACATCGTGCACTGGTCCACTCCGGACCGCGGGGGTCACTTCCCCGGGCTGGAGGTGCCGGACCTGCTCATCGACGACCTGCGGACGTTCTTCCGGCCGCTGCGCTGACTCCCGGCTGCCATGAAAGGTCCTTTCCTTGCAAATTTCGCAAGGAAAGGACCTTTCATGGCGCGTGTCAGAGGTACTGGCCCGGCCCGTGCGACTCGCCGCCTGCCCCGTGCCCGCCGAGGGCGCCGCCCGCGGACGGCCCGGCCGGGAGCCCGCGCCGCATCTGCTCCAGCTGCACCCGCGCGGCCATCTGCTGCGCGAACAGCGCGGTCTGGATGCCGCTGAACAGCCCTTCCAGCCAGCCGACCAGCTGCGCCTGCGCGATCCGCAGTTCGGCATCGGACGGCGTCGAGTCCTCGGTGAACGGCCGCACCAGCCGCTCCAGCTCGTCCTGCAGCTCCGGCGCCAGCGCCTGCTCCAGTTCGCGGATGGAGGTCTGGTGGATCTCGCGCACGCGCGTGCGGCTGGCGTCGTCCAGCGGCGCGGCGCGGACCTCCTCCAGCAGCTGTTTGATCATCGTGCCGATGCGCATCACCTTGGCGGGCTCTTCGACGAGGTCGCCGAGCGACTCCTCCTGTGACGTCTCGTCGTCGGAGCCGGGGGAGGCGATGCGTGCGGTGCCGACCGGGGTGCCGTCGGGACCGACGACCACCACATGGTGTGGGGAGTCTCCGCCGCCGTCACCGGGGGTGGTCGATTCGCGGGAAACTGGGTCGGTCATGTGCTCCATCCTGGCCTACGTCGGGCACGAAGCGCAGTGTGGTTTTCGGCGCCGTCTCCGAGCGTAGCGGGAATCGTCGCACCCCGTGGTCAGGCAGCCAACCCCGGGTAAAGCGCCAAACCGCACGTCCGTACGGTGTCCCCATGGCGTTCGACGTCGCTCGTATCCGTGGGTTGTTTCCCGCGCTGGGTGACGGCTGGATTCACTTCGACGGCGCCGCCGGAATGCTCGTACCTGAACAGGTCGCTTCGGCCGTATCCACGGCCATGCGC
Organism: Amycolatopsis sp. NPDC043885; assembly: GCF_056435685.1. Lineage (NCBI taxonomy): Bacteria > Bacillati > Actinomycetota > Actinomycetes > Pseudonocardiales > Pseudonocardiaceae > Amycolatopsis > Amycolatopsis sp. NPDC043885. Next base: position 959,399 of record NZ_JBWKEA010000001.1, on the reverse strand, counting down.
GCTCCGGTGTCCGGGCCGGGTGGAGCGTTTCCGGCCTCCCAGCGTGCGGAAAGCATTGTCACGGCCGCTCGCCGGGCGGTCGCCGACCTGGTCGGCGCCGATCCGGCCGGGGTCGTGCTCGGCCCCAACGCGCCCGATCTCATCCGCCGTCTCGTCGACGCGATGGCCGATCGCTGGACGATCGGCGACGAGGTCGTCGTCTCCCGGCTCGACGAGGAGGCCAACCTCGCGCCGTGGCGCCGCGCGGCGAAACGCGTCGGCGCGGTCGTGCGCTGGGGCGAGATCGACATCGAGACCTGCGAGCTGCCCGCCTGGCAGTACGAGAACCTCGTTTCCGCGCGCACCAAGGCCGTCGCGGTGACGCTGGCCTCCGGTTCGGTCGGCACCCGGCCCGATGTCCCGACGGTGATCGAGTTCGCCAAACGGGTCGGCGCGCTGGTGGTCGTCGACGCGACGTACGCGGCGCCGTTCGTGCCGCTCGATCTCAACGAGCTCGGCGCCGACGTGATGGTGGTTTCGGCGCAGGCCTGGGGCGGGCCGTCGGTGGGGGCGCTGGTCTTCCGCGATCCCGAGCTGCTCGAACGCCTGCCGTCGGTGTCGCTCGATCCGGCCGCGCGCGGTCCGGCCCGGATGGAGCTGGGGCCGCACGCGTACCCGTTGCTGGCCGGTCTGATCGCGTCGATCGACTATCTGGCCGGTTTGGACGACGCCGCGATGGGCTCGCGGCGCGAGAAGCTGGTGACGTCGCTGGGTTCGGCGAAGTCGTACCACGCGGGACTTCTGGCGCAGCTGTCCACGGAACTGCGTTCGCTGCGGCACGTCATGGTCATCGGTGACGCCATGCGCAGGATCCCCGCGCTCGCGTTCGCCGTCGCGGGGAAGAAGGCGCCCGAGGTCGCCGAATACCTGGCGTCCCAGGGACTCTGCGCCTTCGCCGACGACGGTACGAGCGGTGTCTTCGGGTCGCTCGGCGCCGCCGAAGTCGGCGGCGCCGTCCGCATCGGACTCGCGCACTACTCGAACGTCTTCGAGGTCAATCAGCTCGTCCGGGTGCTGGAAGAGATCCGTTAGGACTTCGCCGCCAGCAAGACCTTGCCGAAAACCGTGCCTTCTTCGAGCGCGCGGTGCGCGGCGGCGGCTTCGGCCATCGGGACGACCTGTCCGACGATCGGCTTCACCGACCCCTGCGCCACCAACGGCCACAGCCGCTCGCGGACGTCGGCGACGATCGCCGCCTTCTGCTCCAGCGGCCGCGACCGCAGGCCCGCGCCATAGAGGCTCGCGCGTTTGCCCATCACCTTGCCGATGTTGAGCTCGCCCTTGACCCCGCCCTGCATGCCGATGATCACGAGCCTGCCGTCCATGGCCAGCGCGTCGATGTTGCGGCCGAGGTACTTGGCGCCCATGTTGTCGAGGATGACGTTCGCGCCGCCGGTCTCGGCGCGCAGGACCTCGACGAAGTCCTGCTCCTTGTAGTTGATCGCGATGTCGGCGCCGAGCTGGCGGCAGCTCTCCAGCCGGTCTTCGGAGCCCGCTGTCACCGCGACCGTCGCGCCGAGTGCCTTGGCGACCTGGATCGCGTGCGTGCCGATGCCACCCGCGCCGCCGTGGACGAGCAGGACCTCACCCTCGGACAGGCCGGCGTGCATCACCACATTCGCCCAAACCGTGCACGCGACTTCGGGCAGTCCGGCGGCCGCGAGCAATTCGACTTCGGCGGGCAGCGGAAGCAGTTGTCCGGCCGGGACGGCGACCTTTTCCCCATAGCCACCACCGGCGAGCAAAGCACAAACTTCATCGCCGATTCGCCATCCTTCGACGCCTTCGCCGATTTCGGTGATCGTGCCCGAACATTCGAGTCCGATGATTTCGCTCGCCCCCGGCGGAGGCGGATAGTTCCCCTGGCGCTGCAGCAGGTCAGCCCGGTTGACGGCGCTCGCGGCGACCTCGATGACGACTTCGCCTTCAGCGGCCACGGGATCGGGGACCTCGGTCCATTCGAGAACATCGGGATCGCCAGGCTCACGGATGGTGATCGCGTACATACGAACGACCCTATCCCGGTGTCATAAAGTCCGCCGAACGTCGGTTGACCTGTGGCGCAAACCACACAAAGGTGACGCCCATGTCATATTCGCGAAGAAGCATTGTTCCCTCGATCGTGGTGGCGGCCACCGCCGCGCTCACGGTCGGAATGGCTCCCGCTGCGACAGCCGCCACGGGGATCGACGGTCCCGCACTGGCGAAGCAGCTCGTCAACAAGGTGAACGTGAACAACGTCAATCGGCACCTGGTCGCGTTCCAGCGGATCTCGGACGCCACCGGTGGCCGTCGCGCCGCCAGCACCGAGGGCCACAAGAGGTCCGCGGAGTACATCGCCACCAAGCTGGAGCAGGCGGGCTTCGCGGTCACCCGGCAGGAGTTCCCCTTCACCTACGCGGAGACCCTCGCGGAGGAACTGACGGTCGCGGGCGCCGACGTCCCGGTCATCATCATGGCCTACAGCCCGTCGACGCCCGCGGGCGGAATCACCGCGCCGCTCGCGGTGGTCCCGGTCGACGACACCAGCGGCTGCGAGGCGGCCGACTACGCCGGCGGGGTCGCCGGCAAGATCGCGCTGATCCAGCGCGGTGGCTGCTCCTTCGCGCAGAAGCAGGCGACGGCCGCCGAGTCGGGCGCCCTCGGCGCGATCGTCTACAACAACGTCCCTGGCCCGGTCAACGGCACCCTGGGCGACCCGGCCGCGGGCAAGATCCCGACCGGTGGCATCACCCAGGCCGACGGCCAGGCGCTCGCCACCAAGGCCGGCTCCTCGGTCACCCTCGACCTGCGTGCCTTCCAGGAGGAGCGGACCAGCTACAACGTCCTCGCCGAGACCAAGAGCGGCCGCAAGGACAACGTCGTGATGCTCGGCGCCCACCTCGACAGCGTCACCGAGGGCCCCGGCATCAACGACAACGGCACCGGTTCCGCCGCGCTGCTGGAGACCGCGCTGCAGCTGGGCAGCAAACCCAAGGCCAACAACGCCGTCCGCTTCGGCTGGTGGAGCGCCGAGGAGTTCGGGCTCGTCGGCTCGACGCACTACGTCAACTCGCTGACCTTCGAGCAGCAGCTCGACATCGCGCTCTACTACAACTACGACATGATCGGTTCGCCGAACGCGGCGTACTTCGCGTACGACGGTGACAACTCCGACGGTGTCGGCGAGGGCGCGGGCCCGTACGGCTCGGGTCAGCTCGAAAAGACCTTGGTCGACTACCTGCAGCTCGGCAAGGGCGTCCCGGTCGAGGGCACGGACTTCACCGGCCGCTCGGATTACCAGGGCTTCATCCGCGCCGGTATCCCGGCCGGTGGCCTGTTCACCGGTGCCGAAGGCGTGAAGACCGCCGCACAGGCCGCCAAGTGGGGCGGTAGCGCCAACGTTCCTTACGACAAGTGCTACCACCAGGCGTGCGACAACCTCGGCAACGTCGACCGCGTCGCGCTCGAGCGCAACTCGGACGCCGTCGCCTGGGCGCTGGGCGTGTACGCGATCAGCACGGAGAACATCAACGGTGTCTCGGGTGCCAAGGCCACGAAGGTGCAGGCACTGCGCGCGGCCGAGCGGTCGCAGCAGCGAAGCCTGACGGCTTCGGTCCACGCTGACGACCACCACGTCGCCGCCTGATCCACAAGATGCCTCGTGAGTGGTAAGGACGGTTCTAACCGTCCTTACCACTCACGAGGCTTTCAGCCCAGGCTGTTGGTCGCGAAGGTGTCGCACCGTGCCGGCTCGCCGGTCTGGAAGCCGGTGGTGAACCACTTCTTCCGCTGCGCCGAAGTGCCGTGGCTGAACTTCGACTCGTCGACCCGGCCGCCGCCGAGCTTCGACTGGATGTAGTCGTCACCGATCCGCGAAGCGGTGTCCAGCGCGGAGTCGATGTCCCCCTGGCTGACCTCGGTGATCAGCGGCCGCCCGGATTCGGTCGGGGTGGTGGTGGCGTGGTTCGCCCAGACGCCGGCGTAGCAGTCGGCCTGCAGTTCGAGCCGCACCGAGCCGGACGTCGGCCCGCTCCCGGTGCCCTTTTTGGACACTCCGGTGAGGTTCTGTACGTGGTGTCCGTATTCGTGGGCCAGCACGTACGCCTCCGCGAACGGCCCGCCCTGTGCGCCGAACCGGGTGCGGAGTTCGTTGAAGAAGCCGAGGTCGATGTAGACCTCGGAGTCGCCAGGGCAGTAGAACGGCCCGACGTCCGAAGTCGCGTTGCCGCAGGCGGTGTTCACGCCGCCGTTGAAGAAGTTGGTGACGGCCTTGCGGTAGGTCGACCCGGACCGCTGGAACTCCTGCGCCCAGTAGTCCTGGATCGAGTTGATGACGGCGACGATCGCGCAGTCGTGGTTCCGGTTCGCGTCCGCGCCGGTCTTGCACTCCTGCGACAGCGACGTGTTGTCCATCTGCTGCCCGGAGCCCACGCCGCCGAGACTGCCCGAAGACGGGTTCAGGCTCACGCCGCCGAACTGGGAGATGAGGAAGTAGATGACGAGGCCGACCACGCTGAGCCCGCCGCCGCCGAGGGCCACCCGGCCGCCGATACCACCGCCACCACCACCTCCGCGCAGGTCCTCGACCTCGGAGGTGTCCAGTCCCGCGCCTTCGTCGAATCGCACCGGGAAAGCGTAGCCGGAAGACCCCGGATATGCCTGGGTGCGGCCACCGGAGTGGCCGCACCCAGGACTACCGAGGTTGTCTTGTTCCGATCGCCGGTTGGCCGCGATCACCGGGCCGGCGCCGGGCACTGCCGAGGCGGTCGAAGAGGCCGCGAACCCGAAACAGGCCAGAGTGACGCCGAATGCGCGAGAATTGTCGAGCGCATCTTGGGATGCCCGCGCTCATCGCTGTTCTCAGTCGCGACCGACCCGGTCCTTTCCGTTCCGGTCGCGGGGACACAGCAGGCGGTCAACCGCGAGAATCACCCGCCATACCACCACCTGACCCTTCCCGGCTGGGGAGCAGGTCCGGCGATCCTTCGAGGAGATCGCCCGTTACTTGCCCGACCATCCGCTGACAAGCAGAATGCGCCTTTTCGCGCCGAGTCTCAACCTTTTCGTAACCCTCCTTCGGGCGAATGTCCCACCGGGTTTTTCACGGGCCAAAAAGTGACCGGTGGGTATGCGCCTTATGCGATCAACGCTCTACTCTGCGTGGATGGCGGTGAAGCAGAAGGAAGTGCGCTGGCTGTCCGAGTCCGAGATGGTCGCTTGGCGCTCGTACATCGTCGCCACCATGCGGCTGCGGCAGCGCCTGCATCGCGAGCTCTCCGAGCGCCATGGCGTCACCCTCGCCGACTACGAGGTCCTGGTCTGTCTTTCGCTCCAGCCCGACCGGCGGATGCGGATGACGGAGCTGGCGAGCATGCTCGGCTCGACCAAGAGCAGGCTTTCGCACCAGATGGTCCGGCTGGAGGCCGACGGGCTCATCCGCCGCACGCGTGACCCGGCGGACAAACGCGGTGTCGTCGCGGAGATGACGGAACGCGGCGCGGAACTGCTGGAGGGTGCCGCGCCGACGCACGTCGAGGGGGTCCGGGAGCATCTGATCGACCTGCTGAGCCCCGAAGAGCAGCGGGTGCTGGGGCAGGCTTTCGGGCGGGTGCTGGATCACCTGTCGGAGATCGACGGCCTTCCGCGCCTGCCGCCGATCACTTCTTGAGGGCGTTGAGCCGCGCGGCCTGACGGGTCAGGTGCGCGCGCTCGGCCAGGTTGGCCGCCTTGTCGGCCGCCTCGCCGTACCGCCGTCGCCAGGTCGCCGTCGCGCTCGTGCAGGTACGCCGCCACCGCCGCGTACCGGGGCAGCGTGTCGTCCAGTTCCGCGAGCGCGGCCAGGCCCGCGCGCGGTCCGTCCGCCTCGCCGACGGCCACCGCGCGGTTGAGCCGGACGACCGGGCTGCCGGTCAGTCGTGCGAGCTCGTCGTACCACTCGACGATCTGCACCCAGTCGGTCTCCCCGGCGGTGGGCGCGTCGGCGTGGAGCGCCGCGATGGCGGCCTGTTCCTGGAACTCGCCCAGCCGGTCGTGGGCCAGCGCGGCCCGCAGGATCTCGACGCCCTCGGCGATCAGGCGCGTGTCCCATTTGCCGCGGTCCTGTTCGGCGAGCGGCACCAGCTCGCCGCCGGGAGCCGTCCGCGCGGCGCGCCGGGCGTGGTGGAGCAGCATGAGGGCGGGCAGGCCCGCGACCTCGGGATGGTCGATCGAGGCCGAGAGACGGCGGGTGAGCCGGATGGCTTCGGCGGCGAGGTCGACGTCGCCGGAGTAGCCCTCGTTGAACACCAGGTAGAGCACGCGGAGCACGGTGGCGACGTCGCCGGCCTGGTCGAAACGCACTCCGGAGACGGTGCGTTTGGCCCGGCTGATGCGCTGCGCAGGGTGAGGGCGACCGCCGAAGACGGCGTCAGCGACGGGTGGGCGCACAGGAAGTAGAGCTGCAGCGTGTCGTCCACCTCGGGCACAGGACCGGGGGCGGGCTCCTCGTCGACGAGACCCTCGCGCCGGCGACGGGCGGCGTCCGACCGGGCCATGTGGAGGAACTTGCGCCACGCGACGGTGACGAGTCAGCCTTTCGGGTCCTTCGGCCGGTCGCCGGGCCACACGCGGACGGCTTCGATCAGCGCTTCCCTGCCGAGGACGTTCGGTGTGAGGCTTCGGAGCAGGGCCTCGTCCAGCTCGTCATCACTCCGTGATGACGAGCTGCTCGCTCAGGATCGGACGCAGTTCGAGCCACTCGTGGATCGGCTTCCCGCCTGCTCCCGGCCGTAGCTGTCGACGTCGATCACCATGAAGCCGGCGATGAGGTCCTTGGTCTCGGCGAAAGGGCCGTCGGTGACCGGCGGCTCGCCCTCGCCGTCGTACCGGACGAAGGTGCCTTCGGGGGCGAGAGCCTGCTCCTGGACGAACTCGCCGGTCTCCACGAGCCGGGCGGCGAAGTCCTTCATGTAGTTCATATGCGCCGTGATCTCGTCCGGGGCCCAGTGGTCCATCGGCACGTCGTTGACCGCCGCCGGAGCGCCGCGGTAGGGCTTGAGCAGCAGGTACTCGGGCATGCCGGAAGGGTAGTGGCAGTCTGCCGGTTTTTCTTCCTGGTGGTCTATACCTCCGACCTCTAGCGTCCTTGTCGCGTTCCTCCCTCGCGAAAGGAAGAGCCCTTGTCGAAGGCGAAACGGCTGCTGGTCCTGGTCGGTCTCCTCGGTGGTTTGCTCGTCGGTGAGGCCGCGGCCTCCGATAAATTCGCTGCATTCGCGGTTTCCGTGGCCAAGGACCACAGCCATCCGCTGCCACCCGGCGCGGCCCCCGTGGCCCCGCTCGCTCCCGCCGTCGCTCAGGCGCAGGTCGCCGCCAATCCGGTGGTCTGCGAGGGCGACGGGGTTTCCGGCAAACGCGTCGAGCTGGTCTACGTCCGCGAGGCCGGTCAGCCCGACCGGTACGCGACCGTCGTGCCGTCTCTGCGCGCCTACGCGTCCGGGGTCGACGACGCGTTCAACGACAGCGCCGCCGCGACAGGCGGCAGCAGGCACCTCCGGTACGTGACGACCGCGGGCGCGGGCTGCCAGGTCGCCGTCGCGAACCTCGTGGTGCCCGACGGCACGTACCTGTCCGGCGCCATCCGCGACCGCGCCATCCAGGCCGGTTTCTTCAACGCGGACCGCGATTACATGCTGTTCTCCGACAACCCGCACACCTGCGCGGGAACCTGGGGCGACAGCGACGACCAGCCCGGTCCCGCCAACGCCTTCAACAACGGCAGGCACTACACGGAGATCGCCGTCCCCTGCTGGGGTGTCAACGCCGCCGCCCACGAACTGGGCCACATGCTCGGCGCCGTCCTGCCGGGCGCCCCGCACTACCAGGGCGGCGGGCACTGCTCCCAGGAATGGGATCTGATGTGTTACGGCGACACGCAGTCCTTCGACTGCACGGAACGCGATTTCGATCGGCTGCTGGACTGCGGCAACGACGACTACTTCAGCACGAACCCCACGCCGGGCAGCTGGCTCGCGACGCACTGGAACGTCGCGAACAGCGCCTTCCTGATCAAGAAGGACGCCCCCGACAACGACGACGGGCACGCTCGGGGCGGGAAGACCTACGTCATCACCGGTGCGAACGGCGACGCCATCGACGTCGTGGGTTCTTCGACCGGCGGCCTCGCCGACCTCAGTCACCGGCCGCGCAACGACTCCATGAGCCAGAAGTGGATCCTCGGGTACAACACCGGATTGCAGCTGGTCAACGCCAACAGCCAGCTGTGCGCCGACAGTGCGCAGAGCGGGACGGCGCCCGGCACGCCGATCCTCCAGTACAACTGCAACGGCCAGAACGGCATGCGGTGGGCGTTCCAGCCGCTCGGCAACGGCAAGGTGGCGATCTTCAACTACCTGACCGGCTACGCGATCACCGACGGCGGCGCGTACCCGGCGCCGTTGGTCCAGCGGCCCTACACCGGGGCGGCCGACCAGCAGTGGACGCTGAACCCCGTCACCGACCCCGGCCCGAAGGCGGGCAAGAAGTACTACCTGACGGTCGCCACCAACGGCAACAGCGCGGCGGTCGTCGACGGTTCGTCGTCGGCGGGCGCGAAGATCACCAACGTCGCGCGGCAGAACGACAACGGCCAGAAGTGGCGGCTCACCGACGCGGGCGGCGGGTACTGGAAGATCTCCAACGAGCGCAGCGGTCAGTGCCTGCGGCCGGTCTCCGGCAGCACCGCGGAGGGCGCGCTCCTGGAACAGACGCACTGCGGCTCGGCCACCGACCAGCAGTGGAAGCTGCTCCGCAGCGCCGACATGCGCTACGGACTGGTGAACCGGGCGAGCAAGCTGGCGGTGCGGCAGGTCAACAACGGGACGGCTTCGCTGCTGGAGCAGCGGCCCTTCCACGGCGGCCGCGGCGACGAGACCATCTGGGCTCTCGTACCCGCGTAAACGCGACGCTCCCCAGGTCTGTGGACCTGGGGAGCGTCGGTTTCAAGACTGGCGGTAGCGGTGGGATTCGAACCCACGGAGGACAGAGCCCTCGCATGTTTTCAAGACATGTTCCTTCGGCCGCTCGGACACGCTACCGCTGTCGAGGGTATCCGACGGCTTGTACTCGGAATGCTTCGGATCCAGTCGAAGCGCGGCTTTCCGTTGGACTAGTCGAAGTCCCAGTCGGTCAGGATCCCCACGAAGATGAAGCCCGCCAAGAGCAGGACGACGATGGCGACGCCGATGTAGCCGATGATGATCGCCGCGAGCGCCATTCCCTGGCCGCCGGCTTCCCCGCGTTTGGCCTTGGAATGCGCGATATGCCCCATGATGACGCCCGCGATCGACGGCAGCCCGCTGCAGGCGACCAGGCTGGCGATCGACACGACGAGTGCCGCGATGGCCAGGCCCTGTTCCTGCGGCGGTTGCGGCGGGCCGTACCCATAGCCCGGTTGCTGGTACGGCTGCCCGTACGGGGGTTGCTGGCCGTAGGGCTGCTGGTGACCGTAGGGGTCTTGCGGGTATGTCACCCGCTCACCGTAACCGCCGGAGTTCAGGAAGCTTGGCTCTTCGCGGCCTTCGCCGCGATTCGCGCCTGGACTTCGGGGCGGCGCAACGGTGGCACCGTCGTCGGCGGCTGACGGCGTGCGGGCAGTTCGGCCAGCAGCCGCCGGGTGATCTCGGTGACCTCGGCGACGGCGGCCTCGAAGGGCTCGCGGGTGGCGTCGGACAGGCTCTGCACCCCGGACACCTTGCGGACGTACTGGCGGGCGGCGGCCTCGATCTCGTCCGGCGTCGCCGCCGGCTCAAGCCCTCGAAGCGTCGTGATGTTCCGGCACATGGCCCGATGGTACGTCCGCCCACCGACGTTTCCGAGTGCTTCGATCACACAGTCGGTTAGAAGCTGCCCTGGTTCGTTGACGCCGAAAAACGCGGTTGGGCACCCTCGGCGGAGTGCCCCTCAGACCCCGCTCTCTTCGCCGTGCGCCCGTCGAGCCGATCCCCGAACCGGCCGAACCCTCCCCGATTCCGGAACAGGTCTGGCAGCGTGTCCCGATCGACGCCCTGATCGACCTGGTCACCGAGGTCTTCACCGCGCACGATCTGCCGTGGTCGCGCGCCAGGATGGCCGCCGAGGCGTTGTGCCATGGCGATCTCACCGGAACGCCGGAGTCCGGCGTCGCCGAGCTGACCCGGCTGCACCTGCCGATGCTGGTCGACGGCACGGTGCGGCCGAGGGCCGAACCGCTGATGATCGCCGACCGCGGCGCCGCGGCCCTGATCGACTACCGCCGCGCGCCCGGGCTGTGGGCCGTCGGCGACGCGATGGACCGGGCGGTGTCCCGGGCGGGCCGATACGGCGTCGGGCTCATGTCGGTCCGCGGCGTCGGTCCGTTCGGCCGTGCCGGGCACCATGCGGCGAGGGCGTTGCCGCACACCATGATCGGGCTCGTCATGGCGGCGGGCGGTGAGCTCGGGAAGGCCGCGAACCCGCTCGGGATGGCCGCCCCCGCGGGCGCGTACCCGGAGTTCGTCCTCGACCTCGACACCCTGGCGGATGTCGACAGCGCCGCCGTCGCCGGCTTCGCCCTGCTGGTGGAGATCTTCGCCGGGGTGCTTTCGGGCGTCGGCGACCACGATCACGACACCGGCCTGATGGTGATGGCCATCGCGCCGACGACGCTCCGCAGCGCCGACGGGTTCTACAGAGCCGCCAGCGCGCTGTTCGGCAGCCTGCTCGGCTGGGAGGGCGGCACGCCGGTCCGCTACCCGGGCTGGCGCGAGGCGCAGTACCTCGAACAGTGCCAGGCGCTGGGTGTCCCGCTGAACGAGCCGGTGCACCGCGAGCTCGAAGAACTCGCGAGGGCGTTGCGCCTGGCTCCGCTGCAGGGCCGCTAGTTTCGCGTGATCAGACGGACGACACGGCGATCGAGGGCACGCGCAGCTAGCCCAGGACGACGCGGCCGCCTTCGCCGCCGACCTTCACGACGTCGCCGTTCGTCAGCTGACGGCCGCGCCGGACCTCCACCTCGCCGTTGACCGTGACCTCTTCGGCGTCGAGGAGGTCTTTGGCGTGCGAGCCGTCTTCGGCCAGGTTGGCCAGTTTGAGGAACTGACCGAGGCGGATCGGCTCGCCGGTGATCGGGACGTCGTGGATGCTCATGGGGAGATCATCCCCGTGCGTCCATTTTCCGGTACAAGGTGGCGACGTCGGTGTCGAAGTAGCTGCTGTAGGACGTGTCCGGATCGTCCCCGCCGTACAGGTAGCCGCCGATCACGCCGACGACGGTGCCGAGTTCGGTCGCCGGGTCGGCGCCGACCACCCACGGGCCGCCGCTGGTACCGGTCGTGAAGCCGGGGCACGCGACGCGCATCTGGTAGGTGTCGGCCTGTGCGCTGGAGCCGTGGCAGACGACCGGCGCCTCTCGTTCGTCGGGATAACCGGTCAGGGTGATCGCATGGGCGAAGCCGCCGCCGGTCAGCAGCGTGTTGGCGCCTGTGATGCTTTCGAGGGGCTTCGTGGTGCCCGCCTGGTGGGCGGTCGCGAAGCCGACGTCGAGGTCCGGATCGGAGGACTCGGCCCAGCCGTCGGGAACCTGCGGATCCGAGACGTCCCAATAGCCGTAGGGCGCGACACCGTCGTGATAGCCGGGCGCGAACGAGATCCCCGTCGCGTACTGGCCGCCTTCGCCGTCGTGGAGGCAATGCGCCGCCGTGAGCAGGAGGTCGCCGGGGGCGCTGTGGACGACGCTGGCCGTGCAGAAATGCGTTCCGTCGACGAAGAGCGCGCCGATCGCCGGATTGGTCCGCGGCGCGGCGGGCGTGGCCGCCACCGTCGCGCCGGCGCCGTCGCCTTCGGTCGCGGCAGGATCCGGCACGGCGGAGCAACCGGACAGAACGACACAGAGCACGAGCAACAGGGCGCGGCGCATCGCCTTCCTTTCGCTCGTCCACGGCCGTCCGGGTTCCAGATCACCATAAGTGGTATGCGAACACAGCCCGAATCGATCAACGCACAGCAAGCTCACAGCCGTAGTATGTGTTACCTCCGGTAACAGTCGAGCGGGTTGGAGCGGGTATGAAGTCGTTCACGGACAAGGTCGTGGTGATCACGGGCGCGGGCTCGGGGATCGGCAAGGCGCTCGCGATCGAACTGGCGGGGCGGGGCGCCAGGCTGGCGCTCTCCGATGTCGACGCCGTCCGTGCGGCGGGCACCGTGGCGGAGTGCGAGAAGGCCGGCGCGACCGCGAAGGCGTACGCACTCGACGTCGCCGATCGTGACGCCGTCCTCGCGCACGCCGAGGAGGTCGCCGTCGATTTCGGGGGCGCCAACGTCGTGGTGAACAACGCCGGGGTCGCGCTCGGGGCCACGGTCGAGGAAATGACCTGGGACGACTACGACTGGCTGATGGGGATCAATCTCGGCGGCGTGGTCAACGGCACGAAAGCCTTTCTGCCGCAGGTGATCGCTTCGGGTGACGGGCATATCGTCAACCTTTCGAGCGTGTTCGGCTTCATCGGCGTGCCCACGCAGAGCGCTTACAACGCGGCGAAATTCGGGGTGCGGGGGTTCACCGAGGCGCTGCGGCAGGAAATGTTGATCGCCCGGCATCCGGTCAAGGTCAGCTGCGTGCATCCCGGTGGCATCAAGACGAATATCGCCCGTGACGCGCGGGGCGGCGTCGAGCGGGACATCGACAAAGCCGCCGAAGGATTCGAAAAGATCGCGAGGACGACGCCGGAGAAGGCCGCGCAGACCATCGTGCGCGGTATCGAACGGGGGACGGCGCGCATCCTGATCGGTCCGGACGCGTACGCCATCGACGTGATTCCCCGCGTGCTCGGCTCCTTTTACCAGCGGCCGCTCGCCCTGTTGGGGCGCTTGGGAATGAAACGGCTCTGAATGGAGTAACCCTCCGTGGTCCGGACGGCTCGGGATAACTCGATCGGGGTGCGTTACTTACGGCGGCGTCGGAAATGCACCACAATGCTCAAGTTCGTGATTCCGCTTCCGGAGGTCCCCATGCCGCGCGCCGCCCAGCGCCGTCCGTCGACCGACGCTTTCTCGGCGCCTGTCGAAACCGTCGAACTCCTGGACCGGACGGGGATCATCGCGGCGAGCCTGCCGAAGCGGCGGCGCAGCCCGGAGAACGAACCCGAGCCAGAGCCGATGCCGGTGCGTCCCCCGGTCTGCGAACCGGTCGTGGACAAGGATCTGCGGCCCAAGGCCGTCGTCATCCACCGTCGCGCCCGCTCGTGGCTGGTCGGCGGGGCGGGGGTGGCGCTGCTCGCGATCGGCTGGTTCGCCGGCACCTTCACCGTCGAGCCGGTCGACGACACCGCCTTGCCCGAGCAGCCGCTGCCCGCCGTGGCGACGCAGCAGGCGCCGCCGCCCGCGCAGCCCGCGCCGCAGGCCGCCCCGGTGACCGTCTACGTCCCGGTCACCGTGAAACAGCAAGCGCCCGTGACGAAGAAGAAGCCCGCCAAGGAGCAGGTCGTCGCCCTGCCGCCCGCCGAGACCAAACCGCCGGAGCAGCCGCGTTCCGACATCGGATCGCGGGACAAGGCGGCGGACGGTCTCCGGAGCATGATGGATCCCGTCGTGGCGAGTTCTCTGGCGATGGAGATGGCGCAGGGGATGATGAGTTACGGCCGCTGACCCGTCAGCGCGGCGGCCAGCGCGGAGCCCTCGCGGGGGTCGCCGTGCACGAGTTCGGTGCGGTGCACCACGCGCGGCGAGGACAAGGAAAGTGTGCTCACGCCGGTGAGCACGTCCGCCGGGAGCAGCGCCAGTCCCTGACCGGCGGCGACCAGGCCGAGCAGCCCGCGGACGTCGGTCCCGGTGTACCGCAGCCGACCGCGGAACCCGTCGGTCGAGGCGGCCTTCCTCAAGCGCTCCAAGGGAATCGCGGTGTCCGGTGCGTCGATCCAGCCCGCGTCGGCGAGTTCGGCCAGCCGGACGGTCCGTCCCGTCATCGGATGGTCGGCGGGTACCGCGACCGCGAGCGGGCGTTCGCCGACGACGGTGGTGCTGAGCGGGCCGACGTCCGGCAGCGGCAGCGGATCGCTCGGCGCGGTCATCCCGTCGACGAGACCGAGGTCCAGTGCGCCCGCCGCGACCTCAGTCAGCACGTCTTCGCGGCCCAGGACGCGCACGTCGGTGCCGCGCGGCACGGCGGCGGCGACTTCGGCGGTGAGCGACAGCGGGGTCAGCCCGAGGACGACCCGGCCGGTGGGCGCCGCGGTGAGCCTGGCGAGATCCGCGCGGGCGGCGTCGAGCCGCGTCAGCAACGGGCCGGCGTGTTCGAGGAGACGTTCCCCGGCACGGGTCGGCGCGACGGGCCGCCGGGTCAGCAGTGTGGTGCCGAGATCCTGTTCGAGCGTGGCGATGTGCTGGGAAATCGCGGACTGCGTGTAGCCGAGGTCGCGGGCGGCGCGCGAGAACGAGCCGCCGCGCGCCACCGCCACGAAGGTGCGGAGCAAGTGGGTCTCCATGGTCATCAGTATCGCTTATCGATCCAGCATGGATCATCGTTGGCGCTGAACTCGGTTCGCGGGTCAGGATGGTCGCATGACAGAGAAAGCCCGGGTCGCCCTGGTCGGTGACCGTTCGGACGGCGTCCGCTCCCACGTCCGGATCCCGATGCTCTTCGCCCGTCTCGCCGAGCGTGACGGCATCGAACTCGACGCCTACTGGCTCCCGACGGACGCCGTCGGCGACCTCGCCGGTTTCGACGGCGTCTGGCTGGTGCCCGGCAGCCCCTACCGGTCCGAAGCCGGCGCGGTGGACGCCGTGCGCGCCGCCCGCGAGAACGGCATCCCGTTCCTCGGCACCTGCGCCGGCTTCCAGCACGCGCTGCTGGAATTCGCGCGGAACGTCTGCGGTCTCGGCGGGATCGGGCACGCGGAGAACGCGCCGGAGCCGGCCGAGCGGCTGATCGTCCCGCTGGCGTGTTCGCTCGTCGGGCACGAGGGTGCCGTCCACGTCACGCCGGACACCCTGGCGGCGCGGATCCTCAGGGCGGAACGTTCCGTTGAGCGGTACCACTGTTCGTACGGCCTCGACGCCCGGCATCTGGACACCTTGGCGGCGAACGGGGTTGTCTTCAGTGGATTCGACGGCGAGGGCGACGCGCGGATCGCGGAAATTCCGGAGCATCCGTTCTTCCTGGCGACGCTGTTCCAGCCGGAACTCGCCGGTGACGGAACCCGGCCGCATCCGCTCGTCCAGGCCTTCGCCCGCGCCGCCGTGGAACACGCGAAACTGTCTGTCCATAGTGGACACTGACGGACGTCGTGGTCCGGATGGCCGCTGACACTGCGGAAGTGATCGACTACCGTGAGCCAAGGGGAGGGGCTCATGGAGAAGGGGGATTCCGCTCGGAGCACCGCGTTCAAGGCCGCTTTCGCGGTCGGCGAGTTCCGTGCGTTGTGGGCGGCCGAGGGGCTTTCGCAGGCCGGTGACCAGCTGGCAAGGGTCGCGTTGTCGGTGCTGGTCTGGGAAAGAACGGCGTCGGCGGGGCTGACCGGGCTCACCTACGGCCTGACGTACCTGCCGACGCTGATCGGGGGCACCCTGTTCGCCGGTTTGGCGGACCGGTATCCGCGGCGGACGGTGATGATCGTCTGCGACCTGCTGCGCGCGGTGATCGCGGCGCTGATGGCCGTACCGGGAATGCCGCTCTCGGTGCTGGCCGGACTGCTCGTGATCCTGACGATGGCGGGCGGTCCCTTCCGGGCGGCGCAGCTCGCGTTGCTTCCGGACGTCCTCGAAGGCGACCGGTACGTCGCCGGGCTCGCGGTCCGCACGATCACCATCCAAACGGCACAGCTCGCCGGATTCGGTGGTGGCGGGCTGGTGATCGGGTTCGTGACGCCCTACTGGGGCCTGGTGATCGACGCGGTGACCTTTGTGGTCTCTGCGCTGCTGGTGTCCACAGGGGTTCGCCGCCGGAAGCCCGTCGCCACGGAATCTTCGGTGAAAAGCCGGGTGGCACGGGCTTTCAGTGGTGAAGGTGCCCGAGAACTGTGGCAGGGCAAGGGAATCCGGGTGCTCTTCGGGCTGAAGATGCTCGCCGGGTTCGCCATCGCGCCGGAAGGGCTCGCGGCGCCGCTCGCAGTCGGTCTCGGGGCGGGGACTTTCGCGGTCGGGCTTATTCTCGCGGCTGATCCGGTGGGTTCGGTAATCGGGTCGTGGATCTTCACGAAATGGGTTCCGGCGCGACGGAAAACGCGAATTGTCGGCATTCTCGCCATCGCATCTGTCGTTCCTTTGGTCTTTCTCTTCTTTCGCCCGTCGCTGCCGGTGTGCCTGGGGTTGATCGGGCTCAGCGGCGCCTTCGCGGCGCCGTACCACCTGCAGGCCGTCGCGTTGATGGCCCGCGCGGTGCCCGACGGTGTCCGGGCACAGGTGATGGGCCTG
Organism: Amycolatopsis sp. NPDC043885; assembly: GCF_056435685.1. Lineage (NCBI taxonomy): Bacteria > Bacillati > Actinomycetota > Actinomycetes > Pseudonocardiales > Pseudonocardiaceae > Amycolatopsis > Amycolatopsis sp. NPDC043885. The sequence goes on along the minus strand of NZ_JBWKEA010000001.1, from coordinate 942,980 downwards.
ACCTCGACGAGTTTGGTTACCGTGCAAGGAATCGGGATCATGCTCGCGGGCGGTCTCGCCCAGTTGACCGGTCCGTTCGTGGCCGTCGGGGTGGCCGCGACGGTGGCCGTGGCCTCGGCGGGGCCGATGGCGATGGCCTGGAAACGCGCCATCGCCACCGGACCCGATGTGTGGCTCCCTGCCGGGAGCCGGACCGGCTGAATTGGTGGGATCAGTCCTCGCGACCGTTCATGATGGTCCTCCCTCCCACTGCTCCATCTGTGTGTTCCGGAATTGACTCGAGCCACCCTCAGTACTACCTCGGATACATTGAATTATGTACGGAAGGGGGACCGGTGACGATGATTATGGGGGATACGGAACTCGCCGGAGAAGGGGCCGGTACACGTCTGAGAGCCTGGGTCCGGCACTGGGACTTGTGGTCCGGACCACGCGGTGTTCCCGCGGTTTTTCTTGTGGTGGAAGGACTCGCGGCGGCAGTCGCCGTAATCGCCCTGCTCCGATCGAACTACGAGACTACGGAATTCGTCCGATTTGGATCACTGCTCGGCCTCGCCATCCTGCAGGCCGAGCTTTCGCGTTCGGTGGAACGGTTACGGCGCACGCTTTGTGACCGGCCGCATATCAACATGACTTCGGTGTGGACGTTCGCGGGGGTGCTCGTCCTGCCGCAGGGGCTCGCGCTGGCCCTCGGACTGCTCATCTACCTGCATCTTTGGCTCCGGGTGTGGCGGGGGATGAGCCACCGCCCGGCGTACCGCGTGGTGTACTGCGCGGCGGCCATCGTGATCTCCTGCCTGGCGTCGGGCGCCATCGTCTCCGGGTGGAACGGCCTGCCCGTCGGGTTCGCCGGCTCGCTGAAGATCGTCGAGGCGGCGGCCGTGTTCACCGTGGTCAACGCCTTCATCGTGGCGCTCTCGGTGTACCTGCACACCGGGGCAAGGGCCCCGCGTGCGCTGTTCGGCACGGGCGACGACAACCTGCTGGAGATCACCACCCTGGTGCTCGGCACCTCGACCGCGCTGGGCATCGTGCACGCGCCGGCGCTCGTCCCGTTCGTTCTGCTGCCGGTGCTGGTGCTGCACCGCAGTGTGCTGGTGCGGCAGCTGGAGATCGCGGCGAACATCGACGGCAAGACCGGCGTCCTGAACGCGCACGCGTGGCACGCGCTGAGCGAGCGGGAACTCACGTCGGCGGCCAGGGCGAAGAGCAAACTCGGCGTGCTGATGCTCGATCTCGACCATTTCAAGCAGGTCAACGACGTCTACGGGCATCTCGCCGGCGACGTCGTGCTCAAGGCCGTCGCGAAGACGATCTCCGAGCACGTACGCGACTACGACTCCGTCGGCCGCTTCGGTGGCGAGGAGTTCGTCGTGCTGCTTCCCGGCGCGACGGAGACCGACGTGCTCCCCGTGGCCGAGCGCGTGCGGCGGGCGGTGATGGCGCTCGAGGTCGAGGTCGCGACCGCTTCGGGGCCGCGCGTCGTGCGGGGGCTTTCGGTGTCGATCGGCGCCGCGGTCTACCCGTCCGGCGGGACCGTGCTGGAACGGCTGCTGCACGTCGCCGACTCCGCGCTCTACCAGGCGAAGAACAGCGGGCGGAACCGCGTCGTCGCGCTCGCCGCCGCCTGACGACCCGCATTCAGTCCTCTGGATGCGGTCCTTGCGCGTGCAACTACCTTCTTCGTCGGCTTCGAGGGCTGACACGAGGAAATCGACAACGCCCTAAATGTCTGTCTGATGCCTATATGCGCGATTTGCCGGGTAAGGCACTGTCCATAAAGGACGCTAGTGGAGATCAAGATGTCCGATTTAGGTGCTTTGCGCGGCTTTGGGGTCGGGTCGTGAGTGATAAAGAGGGTTCTAACCCTCCTTGCCACTCACGACCCCTGGAAAATCGTACGTAAGGGCATCAATCGGGCATCAAGTCGCCAGGAAGTGTCCTCTGTGGACACATCGGGTACGAAGAAGGCCATCCGGCAGTCGCTCCACCACGACACCCTTGCCTCGCCATCCAGTCACGCGAAAACCGGGACGTCAGTCCACGTCCATCGCGTTCGGGTCCTTCTTGCCGGTGTCGAGCGGTCCGAAGCCGCCGGCGTCGAGCTTTTCCCAGTCTTCCTTGGTCGGCTTCTTGTACGTCTCTTCGTGGATCCGATCGACTTCCTGCTCGTAGGTCTCGCGGTTCTGCCGCTTCATCTCCTCGGGCCAGTCCCCGTCCCGGATGGTGTCCCGGGTCATGTGCAGTTCCTTGACGTCGTGGCTGGACAGCGGCGGGGTGGTCGCGGTCGTACCGGGGCCGGTCGAGTAGGTGAGGCCCTTGCCGCTGGCGTGCGCGTCGTCGATCATCTTGTGGTACGAGTCGTCCGCGATCTTGCCGTCGAGGGTGCCGTCGGTGTTCTTGAACCCGTCCCGGAAGGCGTAGTCGAGCTGGTTGAGCTGGATCGCGGTGTTCGGGTCGCCGCCTTCCAGCGCGTTGCGCTCGGAGTCGCGGTAGTCCTGGCTGTTCTTGAAGCCGCTCGGCTTCGCCGAACCTTCGGTCAGGTCCTGGTCGCCCTTGTTACCGGTACCGATATGCGACGCGTGCGCGGGTTTGGCCTCCTGATACGCCCAAGCGTGGTTCTCCAGGTCCTTTTGGTCGTGACTCGAACCCCGTGCGCCGCCACTGCCACGGCCGATCGCCTCGTAGGGGACCGGGTGCTCGGACTCGTGGGAATCTCCGGAGACCTTCTCCCGGCCGTCGGCCTTGAGATCGTTGTCGTACTTCGCCGTGAGCCGGTTCTGCTCACGCTTCTTCGCGCCGTGCGTGCCGTCGAGGTAGCTCTGCGGCGGACGCCGCGGCTTCTTCGGGCCCGGCGTCGGCTTCGGCTTGGTGACCCGGTTGCCCGAAGATTTCGTCTTGCCGCCGCCTCCGCGGGTCCCCTTGCCGCAGGTGCCCGTTTTCGGTTTCGTCGGTGCCAGGCCGAGCGGGTCGATCATGTCCGTCGGGTTGCCGACGTAGGCCAGCGAATCCGACGCCGGTTCGAGGCCGAGCGGGTCGTGCGAGAGGTACCGCCCGGTGGCCGGGTCGTAGTAGCGCTTGAAGTTGTAGTGCAGCCCGGTTTCCGGGTCGTGGTACTGGCCGGGGAACCGCAACGGCGTGTACGCCTGCCCCGGCGGCGAGAGCACCTTGCCCCACAGCGAGGTGTGCAGATGCCAGGCGACATCGCCGGATTCGTCGAGCAGTTCGCTCGGTGATCCGACGAGGTCGGTGACGACGGCGTGGAACCGGGCGTCCTGTCCGGGGATCCGTTCGAGCTGCGTGATCGGCCGGTCCGTGCCCGGCTCCAGGTCCCAGACGACGGCGGTGCCGCCACGGATCTCTTCGGCGAGCTTCGAGCCGTCCCAGGTGAAGTCGATCTGTTCGAGGATCCGGCCGTGGACGTCGAGGTGCTGCTTGGCGATCCGCCGTCCGAGCGCGTCGTAGTGGTAGAGCCAGCGCTCGCCGTCCGGGGTGACCACGCCGGTCAGCCGGTCGTCGGAATTCCACTGATACGTCCAGGCGCGGCCGGGCTCGCGGCGCGCGATCGTGCGGCCTTCGGTGTCGTGCAGGTACGACGTCGCCCCGGCGCCGGTCATCAGGGTGCCCTGATAGCGCCGCGGTCCGACGGCCGGATCCGCACCCGGCCAGCCCGCCTGCGTGATCGCGCCCGCGAGGTTGTAGCCGTAGCTCTCCCGCCAGCCCTGACCCTGGACGTCGACCACGCGGCCCGCCCGGTCGACCCGCAGCGACCGCGGCCCGGACAGCGAATCCGAGATCGACGAGACGAGCCCGTCCCGCAGGTACCCGTACTCGCGGTGCTGGACGACACCCCTGCCGGTGGAAACGGTCTGGGAGGTCAGCCTGTCGGCGGCGTCCCAGCCTTGGCGCAGCTCGACCGGCGTGCCCTCCAGCCGCCGCGACACTTCCCGGCCTGCCGGGTCGTACTCGAAAAGCATGGTGCGCCCGGCGGTCCGCAGCGCGACGGGGCGGCTCGCCGCGTCGTAGGCGAAGAACGACTCGGCGCCCGAAGGGGTGCGCCGCGCGACGCGACGGCCGATGGCGTCGTATTCCGAGCGGACTGCCCGGCCGTTGAGGGTTTCCGAGACGATCCGGCCCAGCGCGTCGTAGGTGATGGTGACTTCGGAATGCGCGTTGCGTGCCGAGGTCATCCGGTCGGCGCCGTCGTAGGTGAACGTGGCGACGTCGTCGCCCGCCCGGCGAGCGACGACCCGGCCGAGCGCGTCGCGTTCGATGACGACCGTCTGGCCGAGACCGTTGGTACGCGACACCATCCGCCCGGCGGCGTCGTAGCCGTAGCGGGTGGTGCGACCGTTGAAATCGGTCTCGCCGACCAGGTTCCCGGCCGGGTCGTAGTCGTAGCGCCAGACGAGACCGTGTTCGTTGGTGACCGACACCAGTCGCAGCTCGGTGTCGTACACATAGGACAGTCGATCGCCGTCCGGGCCGATTTCGGCGGTGGGCAGGTCGAACTGCGAGTACTCGGTGCGCACCGCGAGCCCGCGGGCGTCCACGGCTTCGTCGGCCGAACCCGCCGTGGTGCGGTTCCAGCGCCAGACGGAGCCGTCGGGGTCGATCTGCTCGGCGATCTCGCCGAAGCCGTCCCACTTCGTCCGGGTGACGCCGCCGAGCGGGTCGGTGACCGAGGTGGTCTGCCCGAACTCGTCGTAGGTGTACCGCGTGACCGCGCCGAGCGGGTCGGTGACGGAGACCGGCAGGCCCGCCGCGTTCGACTCGATCAGGGTGACGCCACCGAGCGCGTCGGTCACGACCGCGACGTTGCCCGCGTCGTCGTAGCCGTAGGTGGTGGTGGCGCCGGTCGGATCCGTGGCACGCACGAGCTTTCCCCGCTCGTCGTACTCGCGGCGCCAGACGGCGCCGTCCGGCCCGGTCCTGCTGGTCCAGCGGCCCGGCGCGGAGTACTCGGCGAGCGCGCGGCCGCCGTCCGGCTGCAGCACGGTGACGACGTTCCCGTCGTCGTCCATCTCCCACCGCGTGGTGCGGCCCAAGGCGTCGGTGCGGCTGAGCAGCTTGCCGAAGCGGTCGATCTCGGACCGCGTGGTGTTGCCCAGCGGATCGGTCTCCGCGACGATCCGGTGCAGTTCGTCGAGCTGATACCGGGTGACGTGCCCGAGCGAGTTCGTGACCGAGGTGACCAGGTTTTCCCGGTCGTACTCGATGTCGACGTCGAGGAAGCCGCCGGTGCCCTGTGCCCGCACGACACGGCCTTCGGAGTCGAAGCCGTATCCGTACCAGCGCCCGTTGACGTCCTCCCAGCGCACGATCCGGCCTTCGGCGTCATAGGTGAACCGCAGGGGCTGACCGGCGACGTCGGCGATCTCGACCAGGCGGCGCCGCTCGTCGTACCGGTAGCTCCGCAGCGCGGTTTCCGCGCCGGGCAGCCGAAGGGCCGTGACGAGTCCGTCCTTCGACTCGACGAGCAGGCGGTAGCCCGCGGAGTGTTCCAGCTCGCGGGGGACGCCGTTGTCGTCGTAGTGCACGGAGATCCGGTGACCGTCGCCGTCCACGATCGCGCGCAGGGGAAGGCTGTCCCCGGGGCCGGAGAAGAACAGCATTCCGTCCGGAGTGGTCACTCCGTAGCCATCGTCCACTTTGGACAAGGGGAGTCGCTGCCCGGATTCCGGGAGGACAGGGCGGTCGGAAAGCGCTACGGGGTAAGAAAGAAGTGTCCCGTCGGCGAGCGCGAGGTGCAGGCCGTCGTCCTCGATCTCGATCCGCTGGTCCACAGTGGACGCCCACGATGAGCCGAAGAACCGGCCGAGGCGGTACGACGAGAGATGCGTCCGCGACACGGTCAGCGGGAGGACGCCGGCGAACACGACGTCATCCTGCGTCAGCATCATCGAGCCGGTCGCGACGTCGATGGGGTCGCCGCAGCCGCCGCGGTCCTTGGGCGGGACGCGGTCCCCCGGGGTGGTTTCGTTGTCCTTGATCCGGTTGTTCGTCTCGGGTTTCGGGGCGCCGCGGTCCTTGGGCGGCGGAGGCGGCGAGCCGGACGGCGTGGTCGATCCGTCCGGGGTGTCGCTCTTCGGCGGAGGCGGCGGATCCGACTTCACCGGCGGCGGATCGCTCTTGGGCGGCGCGCCGGACGGTGTCGTGCCGTCGCCGTCGGGGCTGCTCTTGGGCGTCGTGCCCTCGTCCAGCTTGTTCGGCTTCGGCGCGGGCGCACCCTTGCCCGGCTGGAGCTTCCTCAGCGCCTTCGCCGCGCTGTCGAACAGGTCGTCCGCTCGCTTCAGCAGCGGCATCAGTGCCTGGAGCGCCTTGACGGTCTTCTTCGTCAGGTTCGCGATCTTGCTCGCGGTCTTCGCCACGGCGTTGACCACCTGCGGGACCACCCAGGTCAGGCCGATGCCGAGGGTGAACAGCACCTGGAGTGCCCAGCTGATCAGATGCCCGATCAGCTCGGCGATGATGTCGCGCACCAGCGCGCGGATGGCGGCGACGACCTCACCCGCCGTCTTCACCCCGCTGGAGGCGCCTTCGCACCCCGCCTTCGCCGACTCCAGCAGCGTGACCGTGTCCTTGGCCTGGGCACGGTAGGCGTCGGCCGAGACCCCGGTCCAGCTCTGCAGATCGGCGGAGACCATCCCGGCCAGATCCGCGCCGACGTCACCGAGTTCGGTCGCGATGTTCATCCAGGTCTCGGCGTTCGCGGCGATCTCGTCGGCGTTGCCGGTGAGCGCGTCGAGCGCTTCCTTGAGCGGGCCGACGTGCTCCATCAGCCAGCCGACGCCGTTCGCGAGGATCGCGCCGAAAGGGTCCATGGCCATCGACAGCGCGTCGAGCGCGGTCCCGACCGCGCCCAGCGCCACCGACGCCCAGTCGCCGCTTTCGATGGCCGATTTCAGCTCGAACGCCGACTCCAGCAGTGACGAGCCGGTGTACGCCTTCGTCGAGTCCTCTACGTCGGCGACAAGCGGGTTACCCACGGCGACCTTCCTCGTGTTTCAAGGACGAGGACCTCACCAGGGCGAGTTTTCCTCGTCGTCCGGCGCTTCGTGACGCTTCTCGCGAGGCGCTTGCGGCGGGGGCGGCGTGTCGGTGGACGACGCCGGGGGAGCGGGCGGGTCCGAAGACTCTTCCTCTTCGATCTCGGGGAAGCGGCTGCGCAGGGTGCCGATCATCAGCGCCCTGGTCTCCTGGTCCTCGTCGCCGAGCGATTCCTGCATGACCTCGGCGACCTGGCCCGCGATCCCGGACTGCGCCTTGTGCATGGTCTGGAGGATCTGCCGCGACAGTTCCTCCAGCGGATAGGTCCTGGCCTTGTTCCCGAACTCGATGTCCGTCACGCCGCCGTCGGCCCCGACGGTGATCTTGACGGCGCCGTCGGAGCTGGACGCGGTCAGCCGCAGCTGCTCCGTCCGCTCCTGCGCGGCCGCGTAACGCTGGGCCTTCTCTTCCAGCCCCGCGGCCCATCGGTCCATTTTGCGCTGGGCCTCGTCGGGGTCCAGCATGAGCTCGCCGAGCTCGTTCCCGCCGGTCACTGCTTTCCTCCGATGTCCAAGGCCTTGAAGTCCGCCTTGAACGGTTCCGCGTTGGTCTTGTCACCGTCTACATAGGACTTGGCCGCGGTGCGGACGTTGTCCGCCGTGGACTGGATGCCTTCGGCGGCCGCCTTGATCGTCTCCGCCGCGCGTTCGCCCGCCGGGTTGACGATCGGCGGCAGGAACGCGCACAGCAGGCCGTACGCGTCCGAAGACATCGCCGAACCGGTCGCGCCGTGCGCGGTGTTCAGCCGGTCGACGAGCCCTTCGAGATGGCTCGCGTGCGCGGTCAGGTCGTCCGGATCGACCTCGAACGAGGCGGTCACTTCCAGTCCTTGTTCTTCCAGTCGCCGATCACCGGCGGCGCCACGACCTCGTCGGCGGCGAAGAAGGACGGGTCGTCGGACTCGACGTAGTCGGCGACCTTGTGCTCCTTGTCCTCCTGGCCCTGTCCCTTGCCGGCACCGGGGGCCATGCCGCCCATCGGGGCCATGCCGCCGGGCGTACCCGGCTTGCCACCGGAGCCCGCCGCACGGGCCGCGGCGGCCTCGGCGTCCATCGCGCCCGCGCCGACGGCGCCGCCCATGCCGAGCGAGCCCGTCGCCCGTCCGGCCCCGCCGAGACCTCCGCCGCCCGCGCCACCGGCACCGCCCGTGCCGGCACCGCCACCGCCGAAGCTGCTGGTGCCACCGGTGCCGCCACCGCCGGGGATGTTCGGCATGCCGAGCTTGGGCGCGTTGTACGGCGTGCCCTTGTAGGAGTTGCCGTCCGGGAACGAGGGGCCGGTGAGCCGCTCGCCGATACCGCCGGGACGCGGCATCGGCGGGATGTTCGGCATGACCGGCCTCGGCCCGCCGCTGTTGGGCCCGTTCGGGACGGGGATGTTCGGCGGCGTGAACGGAAGACCGCCACCGGGCCGCGGGCCGCCGCTCTCCGGGATGGGGATGTTCGGCGGGGTGAACGACGGCGGGGTGACGGACGGCGGGGTGTAGCCCGTGGTCCGCGTGCCGTCGTCGATCTTGGGCATGTTCGGGAGGTGGGGGCTCGTCGACGCCGCGGGCTTGTAGGTCTCGCCGCCGGTCGGCCCGTTCGGGATGCCGATGTTGGGCATGGTCGGGCTGGAGCCGGGGCCGCCGCTACCGGGACCGCCGCCGGGGAAGCCACCGGGGCCGCCGCCCGGACCACCACCGGGGCCGCCGCCCGGTCCGCCGTTCGGCGAGCTGAACGGCGACACGCCGCCAGGACCACCGGCCCCGCCCTGCGGCGTGCCGTCCATCGAAGCGACGAGGCCGTCCGGGCGCGTACGGTCCGAGGCGGCGTTGAAGGGGCTGAGCTGCCCGTCGGCGCCTTCGGGCGACATCCGGTCGCGAAGCGTGCCGGCGGGCGAACCCGCGCCACCGCCGGCGGGGCTGCCTTGGAGCTGCCTGGTCGCCGTCGCCAGCTTCGGCGGGGCGGGGAACGCCGGGGTGGCGATCGCCGAGCCGACCGTGGTGTCGAACTCGGTCATCACCTTCGCGGCCTGGTCCCGCGCGTCCTGCTGCTTCTTGAAGGTGGTGAGGTCCTTCCCGAGCTGTGCCATGTACACGTACGGGTCGGTGATCTTCTGCAGGTTGGCGTTGGCCTCCTGCACGTTGAACGCCACCGGCGGGTTCGCCGCCATCTGCTTCTGCGTCTCGTTGAGCGTCTGCGAGTGGATCTGCTGCTGCCGTCCGGCCAGCGTCGCGCCGTTCGCGGTCGAGCCGAGCCATTTGCCGACACCGGCGAGGTGCTCGCGGGCCGCGTCGCCGCCCTCGCCCTCCCAGTTGGCCGTGCTCGCGCTGATCGCCTTCGCCAGGTTGCGCTGATGCGAGGCCAGGTCGTTGCCCGCCCGGATCCACTCCTCGGAGGTCTCGGCCACCGCGGCCGGATCCGCGTTGTCCGCGATCGCGGTCTGCATCTGTTCGTGGGTGGCGTTCGCCCAGATCGTGGACGGCGGCTCGCCGGGTTTGCGGATGTCCAGGTTCTTGTCGAGACCCTCGCGCGCCTTCTCCAGCTGCCCCTCGTACATCTTCTGCGTGAACATGTCCTTGAAGCCGTTGAGCGCCTTGTCACCCCAGCCGAGGATGTTGAAGAGAAGGTCCGTCCCGGCCGAGGCCCCGGCCCGGATCTCGTCGCCGGAGGCGGCCTTGTCCGCCAGCGGCCCGACGTAGTAGTCGGACGACGAGTCGGCGGTCGGGTCGTAGTGCGAGTCGAGCTTGTTGTAGTCGGGCGAGTTCGGGTCGGAGACCTTCGCCGTCTTCTCCTCGGATTCGGTCACGGGTCTCTCCTTCAGATCTCGGTGTCGATCTGCTTCAGGTCGCGCTGGTTCTGGGTGTCGCGTTCCCGGTAGTTCCGCTGGGCGAGTTCGATCGCCTCGATGTAGGTCGGGAACTCGGCGCGAGCGGACTGGAGCTGGGTGAGCAGACCTTGAGCGTCGGTCGCGGTGCCGTGCATGTGCTCGGACACCCAGCGGGCGGTCGCGGTGGAGCTCATCGGCGGCGACTTCTGAAGTTTGGTCAGCGCGCTCCAGCGCTCTTCGAGGCTGTCGATCACGCCCTGGAGTGAACGGATCATCTCCTGGCCGGTGGTCTCGTCGACGGCGAAGCCACCTTGCACCGCCATGCGCTTCAGCTGCGTGCCCGAGAGCGCGACCTGCGCGGGGGCAAACGCCGCCGCCGGCTTCAGTTCTTGTGCTTCCTCGGTCAACGGAGGGTCCTCTCGCCGGGTTCAGGAGGGGTCAGTAGATGTCCGCGATGGCGTCCCGGATCGCGTTCGCCACACCCGACTGACTGGCCGGGTCGTAGTGACCGATCACGGCGCCGGAGGCTTCGTCGGTCTCGGTCCAGACCAGGTACCGGCCGTCTTCGGTGTCGAGCCAGCTCAACGGTGTCGACCGGAGCCGTTCGCCGCGGCGGCCGATACCGCTCACGATGATGTACCCGCCGCCGAGGCGGGTCCCTGACAGCACCTTCTCCAAGACCTCGACGTCGCTCTCGTCGCTGCGCGGTGCCGGGGCCTCCGGCCGGGCGCGGACGACGCCGGTGAACTGGAGGTTGCCGAACGCGTCGGTCTCTTCCTCGTCGAACTCGGCTTCGGCCTGGCGGCGCGCGGCCATCGCGGAGACGGCGCGCTCCTCCTTCTGCACGATCGTGCGGCGGCCGGTCGACGCGGGGCGCATCCGCGGCAGCACCCCGGAGAGGACCTCGACCAGCTCTTCGTCGGAGAAGAGCGCGAACTGCAGGAGGTCTTCGCCGTGGGCCTGCGTGATGCCGAGCGCCTGCCTGCCATCGGTGAGCGCGAGGACGGCGATGTCCTGGCCGATACCGTCGATACCGTTGATCGAAACGGTGATCCGGTGGTTCCCGAGCAGCGCGAACGCGGTGCGGACGGCCTGGTTCAGCTCGCCGTCGATCGACAGGCGGCGCCGTTCGAGATCGGTGTAGACCTTCCGGACGATCGCGGCGTACCGCTCCGGGTCGATCGAAGTGTTCTGGACGCGCAAGGGAAACAAGCGGGCATCGACGCCAAGCGCCCGCCCGACCACTGTCGCCTCGACCGTCCCCAGCGCGAAATCGGCTCGCTCAGCCATGCTTCTGCGCTACTCCCTCACGGGGTCGGGCCCCGACTTTGTTAATGGCCAAAACAAACTAGCACAGCGCATGAACCTACGGAACCATACGCACACCGCTGAACCCGATGGAATGGATCACCGTGCCCGATCGGGCACTTTTCTTGCCCCTAAAGGAATAAGCCCGGATAGGCGATTGCACGAGGGGGTCGTGAGTGGCGTTTCGGGTTAGAACCCGAAACGCCACTCACGACCAACCCGACCCACGACCAGAGCCGAAGCCCCTTCGTCGCATCAGACGCAGCGAAGTGAGCCTTCACCCCACCTGCCAACCTCGCCCAAGATCAACTTAAGCTACGTGACATTGGGTTGGAACCACCCTCGCCACTCACGACCCCCTCGCGAACCTGCACATATGGGCCATCCAGCCGCCAGAAAGTGTCCCTTGTGGACACCCGCGACCCGGTCGGCTGCCTCTGCCGGCAGCCGACGATGTCCCGTTCGAGTGGCCAGGAGCGCCGCCGACCAGCGGTTATGTGACTTTGCCGTGCCACGGGGGCCGAATTCAGCGGTCGGCCCCCGCCGGGGCGTAGGTCGTCATCCGGCGGGCCACGTCCGTCCGCGAACGAGCCCCGAGTTTCCTCAGGACTTTGGCGACGTGCTGTTCGACCGTACGCGGCGAAAGGAACAACCCGTCCGCTATCTCCCGGTTCGTCCGTCCGTCGGAAAGCATTCGCGCGACCTCGAGTTCGCGGGGTGAGAGCTCCTGGCCGTAGCCGCGCCGTCCGCGCTGTGAGGGGGCCCACGCGCCGTGTTCCCGCAGCTGGTGGCGGCAGCGGCCGGCGTCCCTGGTCGCGCCGAGCCGCTCGTAGGCCTCCGCGGCCGCCGCGAGCTCCTCGATCGCCTTGCGGTCGCCCGCGGTGTGACGACCCGCGTTGAGCCGGGACAGGGCCGCCCGCTCCCGGGCGCCGATCGCCTGATACGGCATCGGCAGCGCCTCGTAGCCCGCTGCCGCCTCGTCGAAAACCGTTGCCGCGGCGGGATGTTTGCCGCGCGCGTCGAGCAGGATCGCCTGGCCGGCGAGCAGCGCGACCCGGGAGACCGGCGAGTCCTTGCCGTCGATCCCGCGGGCGAATTCCTCGACCACGGCGTCCGCCTCCGACCAGCGCCCCGCCCGCGTGTAGGCCTCGGTCGCGGCGGGGACCAGCGCCGCCGCCCACACCCAGACACCCTTGCGCCGGGCCGCCGCGACGGCGTTGTCGGCCGCCGCGCACGCGCCGTCGACGTCGTCCGTCGCGAGGAGCACCCTGATCAGGACCCCCGCGGCCGAGAGGACGACGGGGATGGGCCCGTGTTCCGGGGCGTGGACGCCCGCCGCGGCCAGATGTCGTTGCGCGGCGGCGAATTCCCCGCGAACGGCGGACAACCCGCCGAGGACGAGCGAGCACTCCATGACGATCGGGCCGAGGTCGGGATAGGCGTCGCGCAGCTGTTCGGTGGCCTCCGCGAGGCCGGACCAGTCGCCGCGCACCCAGTCGAGCCGGACGCGGGTGCCCTGCGCGAGCCCGGCGGCGTAGAGCGCGCCGGCGTCGGTCGCGCGGCGGATCCCTTCCGAGACCAGTTTTTCCGCTCTGGCCAGATGGCCTGCCCAGGACTGCGCGTCGGCGAGGTTGCACCACAGCCGCGCCAGCTGGACCCGCTCGGCGACCCCGCTGCCCTGGTCCGGCAGCTCGGTGAACTCGGTCCAGGCCGACCCGTCGCCGATATGCGCCTGGGTGGAGATCCGGTCGCCGAGGAGTGCGAGCCGCAGTTCCGGGTCTTCGATCCGGCCGAAGACCTCGCGTGCCCGCTCCATCCAGACCTCGTGCCAGGACAACGGGGTCAGCCCGTCGATCGGCTGGGCGAGCAGGTTGATCCCGCGGGCGGCCAGCTCCGGCTCGTCGACCAGTTCGGTGATCGCCTTCTCCACCTCGACCCGGCCGCGGCCGAGGCGCCCGATCGTGCGGACCAGCAGCATCCCGAGGCTGAGCCGGATCGTCCCGCGCACGCTCGGGCGCAGGCCGGTGAGGTCTTCGAGGATTCGCTCCAGTGTCTCGATGACGTCCGGGCGGAACCCGCGCAGCGCGACCTGGCTGAGCTTCGTGGCCAGCCGGGCGATGTCGTCCTCGCCGAGCCCCGCCTCGGCGAGCACGGACTGGAGCAGGTCGATGGCCCGTGACGTGTCGCCGTGGGCGATGGCCTCGTCGGCGGCGGCTTCGGCGTAGTGGCGCCACTGTTCGGCCCGCCCCGCCGCGCGCGAGTGGTTCGCCAGCAGGGTGAGCGGCGGGACCGGCTGACCGGCGAGCACCTGGATGGCGCGCGAATGCAGCAGGGTGCGCTCCGGGCCGCTCACCGTGTCGTAAACGGCCTTGCGGGCCAACGGATGCCGGAAGCCGTAGCGGTCGCCGCCGAGTTCGCCGAGGACACCGCCATCCAAAGTGGACAAAAGGGCCGCGCGGAGCGCGTCGCCGTCGAGGCAGGCGAGTTCGCCGATCACCGCGGGCTCGGACGGGACGGCGAGCACCGCCGCCGCGCGGGCCAGCCGGACGGCGGGCTCGGGCAGCGCTTCGAGCCGTTCGGTGATGGCCTCGCGCAGGGAGACCGGGACCTCGAGGCTTTCCAGCAGCCGGTCGCTCAGCACCTCCCCGATCGGCAGGCGGCCGGCCGCGTCGCGCAGCGCCCGCAGGGTCTCCTCGACCACGAACGGGATCCCGGCGGTGCTTTCGTGGAGCTTCGCGGTGAACGGCGCGGAGACCCGCGGCAGGTCCAGCAGTTCCTCGGCCAGCTTCCCGACGGCTTCGACGTCGAGCGGGCCCAGCGTCACGCGGGCGGTCTGGACGTTCGGCGGGGTGCGGAACGGGATCCCCGCGCCTCCGTGTCCCGACGGCGAGCCGGTCCGGTACGCCGCGACGACGGCCAGTTCGGAGGGCATGGCCGCGGCGAGGAACCGCATGAGGTCACGGGTGCCTTCGTCGGCCCACTGGAGGTCGTCGATCAGGACGAGCGCGGGCCCGCAGGCGATCAGGAGCTCGCGGACGGCGCGGAACTGGCGGTGCCGTTCGGCGCACGGGTCGGCGAGTGGTTCCGGTTGGGGCGGAAGGCTTTCCGCCAGTTCGGGCAACAAGGGTCTCAGCACCCCGGCCACCGGGCTGAGTGGACCGAGCGGCCGGTCGCCCGCCGAACGCAGCGCTTCGAGCACCGGTCCGAACGGGAACGGCTCGCGCATCGGCTGGCAGGCTCCCGAGAGCACCCGGCCCGCCGCGAACTCACGGCGTCCGGCCAGCTCTGCGAGCAGCCTGCTGCGGCCCATCCCGGGTTCGCCTTCGATCAGCACGGCGGCGGGACGGCGCAGCAGGATCTTCACGATCGCCGAGACCTCGACGTCGCGGCCCACGAGCGCCGTCGATCCGGCGCGGACCGAAACCGAGGTCGGGCGAGGGGTGGCAAGCCACATCATGCGCTCCTCGGTGGGGAGTTCCCGCTGAGCCCGACACGATCTCGTGCGTTGTCCTGCGGAGCCTAAGCACTGCCTACCGGGTCGTAAACCACCCAACACGGACACCCCGGGCACCCCCTGAGGCCGTTCGTGGACACAGCGTCACCGGTTGGCTGACGGATCGTCGGTTGGAAAATCACCGGACACCCGAAACGTCGGCGAAAAACCCGATTCGGCGATTCATCCCACGTTCAGGGGGTGGCCATGACTACGCAAGGTATTTGCTTCGAAACCCTACTTACGGACGTGCCCGTCCGGGTGCCTGCACTAGGTGGCCGCTCGTGGAGCAGGGGATTCGGTTCCAGAAGAATGGGTATACCTATCCCGCGCCGACCCGGATTGCGGCCTTCGTCCGAGTCCAGAATTCTCACCCGTCAGGGGAGGGCCATCGCATGGCGAACCGGAGCCGTGCGTGATGACGAGGGAGAAGCATGAAGATCACGAAGCTCCTCGGTGTGGCCGCCACGGCAGCACTGGCCACCGGCGCGCTCGTCACGGGTACCCCCGCGGCAGCGTCCTCGGACACTCTGCTCAATCAAGACATGGTTCCCGCCCTGCAACGGGACCTCGGCCTGACCGCCGGCCAGGCACTCGCCCGGATCCAGAGCGAGACGGCCGCCGGCGCTCTCGAACAGTCACTCGCCTCGGCGCTCGCCGGCAGCTTCGGCGGCGCCAGCTACAACGAGGCCACCGGCAAGCTCCGCGTCGGCGTCACGGACGCGGCGAAACTGGGCCAGGTCCTCGCCAGCGGCGCGGAAGCGGAACTCGTGCGCTTCTCGGCCGCCCAGCTGGATTCCACTGTGGACAAACTGAACGCCAGTGAGCGCGCGGCGGACGGCGCGATCACCGGCTGGGGTGTCGACACCAAGACCAACCGCGTGACGGTGAACGTCCTGCCGGGCAAGAGCGGCGTCGTCGACTCGTACCTGGAGAAGGCCAAGGTGGACAAGGCCGCCGTCGCGGTGGTCGAGACCACTTCGGTGCCGACCCTGAAGTACGACGTCCGCGGTGGCGACGCGTACTACATCAACAGCTCTTCGCGCTGTTCGATCGGCTTCTCGGTCAACGGCGGCTTCCTCACCGCCGGGCACTGCGGCCCGGGCACGGTGACCGGTTACAACCGGGTCGCGATGGGCTCGTTCGCCCGCGCCAGCTTCCCCGGGAACGACTACGGCCACGTCCGGGTCAACAGCAACTGGGTGCCGCGCGGGGTCATCAACAACGGCACCCGCGTGAGCGGTTCGACCGAGGCGGCCACCGGCGCGTCGGTCTGCAAGTCGGGGTCGACCACCGGCTGGACCTGCGGCACCGTCGGCGCCAAGAACCAGACCGTCCGCTACGCCGAGGGCACGGTCTACGGCATGACCGCCACCAACGTCCGCTCGCAGGCGGGCGACTCCGGCGGCTCGTTCATCGCGGGCAACCAGGCACAGGGCATGTTGTCCGGCGGCAACAGCTCGGTGACGTACTTCTTCCCGGTGCGGCCGGCGTTGTCCGCGACCGGGACCTCCCTGGTCCTCGGCTGACCTCAGCCCCGGTCATCGGGGGACCGTGAACAGGACGAAGGGCGGACCGAGTGCCTCCAGCGCACTCGGGCCGCCCTTCGTCTTCGTGCCGCGGGAAGGTCTCAGACGTTGCTGATCTCCTCGATCAGCGCCTCGACGTCGAAGTGCTCGCTCTCGGAGCCGAGCGGGACGAGCTCGTAGGTGGACTCGAGGAACGACTCGACGTCCTCACGCTCGAGCTCGAACGACGCGTAGCCGTCGGGTGACTCGATTTCGAGCGTCAGCAGCGCCTCGTCCTCCGAGAGGTCGGGGCGGACGCGGACGTCGCCGAGCCCGGCGGGGTCGGTGAGGCCGGTGACGAGCAGCTCACGCGCGAAGGTCCACTCGACCCACCGGCCGCGCTCCGTCCGGAACGACACGGTGACCGCGAACGGTTCGCCGGTGTGGAAGGACAGGCGGGAAAGAACGGGCGTGCTGCTGTTGTTCAGCAGAACGAACTGGCTCTGGTGAATTGCGTCGGTGTGCACGGCCACTCCTAAGTGCTCGTGGTTCGCGCGGCGCGAACTTTTCGTCTCGGGGAGGAGATGGCCGGACACGCGCCGGATGACGCGACTGCGACGACGTTCACGCTATCGGCTGCATATGTCCATAGTGGTGTAACGCCGGGCACAGACCCCTTGCGTTCGGGTGGATACCCGTGGTGACGAGGTCGTGAGCCGGCGTTGCGCAGGACGCAACTCGCGAAGTGGCTGTTCTCGCGAGGCCCGCCCGTCGCGAGGTCCACTGAGGACTGTCCTCTTTGGAAGCGGTCGAAACTGACGCCGTCGTCCCCTTCGGCCCCTCAGGGCTCCAGTGGCAGCGTCAGTCCGGTCTTGACCCGGTCCATCGCCACCGACGTCGTGAAGTGCCGCACGTTCGGGTTGTCGAAGAACATCCGCCGCGTGAACGTCTCGAAATCCGCCATGTCCCGGCAGGTCACCACGAGCACGAAGTCCGCGTTGCCGGTGACGTAGTAACACTGCTGGACGTTGTCGTCCGCGAGCACCTGACGCCGGAACCCGTCGAGGACCGCGAGGTTCTCGCGTTCCATCTCGACCATCACCACGAACGTCATCGACAGCCCGAGCGCGCGCGGCGACAGCACCGCCACCTCGCGTTCGATCACCCCGGTCTCCCGCAGCCGCTTGATCCGCCGCTGCACGGCGGCCGCCGACAGGCCCACCTTCGCGCCGATGTGCTCGGCGATCGTGCGGGCGTCGGACTGGAGGCAGGCGAGGATGGCGACGTCCATGCGGTCGAGGTCGGGTGTGTGCACCAGGTCAGGCTAACCGGGCGGCTCTCCCGGGCGCCTGTTCTTTGCTCGCGCCTCGACGCGGTGTGCGTCACCCGATCGGGTGCTCGGTCCGTTCGCCTGGTCGCTTCGGGAAGAAGATGAGAATTCTTTGAATTGTGACCCGGAACACAACTGACGGGTCTACTGAATGGTAGCGCTTACAAGTGAATGGCAGACCTCTCATTTCCCCGCGAAAGGATTCCTTGGTGCCCTCATCTCAGGCCGCCGTTCTCGCCGGTCTCGGCTCATGGCTGCCTCCGCGCGTGGTGGGCAACGAGGAGATCGCCCAGCGGCTGGACACCTCCGATGAGTGGATCCGCTCGCGGACCGGCATCGCCGAACGCCGGGTCGTCGATCCCGGAACGTCCACTGTGGACCTCGCGGTCGAGGCGGGACGCCGGGCGCTGGCGTCGGCGGGGGAGACCGCGGCGGACGCCGTCGTGCTCGCGACCTCCACGGCCGACCAGCTGTGCCCGGCCAGCGCGCCGCAGGTCGCGACCGAGCTCGGGCTGAACGGTGTCGCCGCGTTCGACGTCAACGCCGTGTGCAGCGGGTTCGTCTACGGGCTCGCCACCGGCGCCGGGCTGATCGCCGCCGGGATCGCGCGGCGGGTGCTGGTGATCGGCGCCGACGTCTTCACCTCGCTCGTCGACCCCGAAGACCGCGGCACGGTGCCGATCTTCGGTGACGGCGCGGGCGCCGTCCTGCTGCGCGCGGGCGACCCGGACGAGCTCGGCGCGCTCGGCCCGTTCGACCTGCACAGCGAAGGCGCGCTCGCGGAACTGCTCTGGGTCGAGGCGGGCGGCGCGAAGAACCGCCGCTCGGACGACCCGCGCGATCATTACCTGGTGATGCAGGGCCAGACCGTCTTCCGGCACGCCTGCGCCCGCATGGCCGAATCGGCGCGCGCGGTGCTGGACTCCGCCGGCTGGGCGGTCGGCGACATCGACCGGTTCATCGGGCACCAGGCGAACATCCGCATCCTGCAGACCTGCGCGAAACAGCTCGGGCTCGCGGAGGACGTGATGTACTCGAACATCGAGAAGGTGGGCAACACGAGCGCGGCGTCGATCCCGATCGCGCTGGCCGACGCGGCCAAGGAGGGCGCGCTCCAGCCGGGGCACCGCGTCGTGATGGGGGCCTTCGGCGCCGGGCTGACCTGGGGCTCGACGCTGCTGCGCTGGCCGGACGTCATTCCGGGCTGAGCGCGTTCGCCTCCCAGGCGTGCGTCGGCTCCTGGCGCCCGCGCAGCTCGAGTTCCGCGTACGGCTTCCAGTGCGCGCGCTCGCTCTCCAACGCGGCCTTGAGCACCGTTTCGCTCGCCAGGATCCGGCCGTCGGCGGATTTCGCGTCCTCGGTCAGGCGCGCGGCCTCGTTCACCGCGTCGCCGATGACGGTGTACTCGAACCGGCTGCTGGTCCCCAGCTGACCGGCGAAGACCCGCCCGCTCGCGACGCCGATGCCGAGGTCGAGTTCGCCGGTCTCCTGGACGGCGTCCCGGATGGCCCGCGCGGCCGAAAGCGCCGCCGTGGGCGCGTCCGCCAGCCTGGTCGGGGCGCCGAAGACGCAGAGCGCGGCATCACCCTGGAACTTGTTGACCAGCCCTCCGCGTGCCCCGACCGCGTGCACCACGCTGGTGAAGAACCGGTTGAGCGTCTTCACGAGGTCTTCTGGCGGGGTGCGGCTCGCCAAGGCCGTCGAATCGACGACGTCGACGAACAGCGCCGTCACCTCGCGCACGTCACCCGAAAGGGAGGCGCCGTACTCCAGCGCGTGCCGCGCCACCTCGTCCCCGACGTGCCTGCCGAAGAGATCCCGCATCCGATCCTGCTCGCGGAGCCCGGCGGCCAGGTCGTTGACCGAGGTCTGGAGCAGGCCGATCTCGCTGGAGTCGTCGACCTCGACCACGATCTCCTTGTTGCCGCGCGCGATCTCGTCGAGCGCCACCCGCAGCCGGTGCAGTGGTGTCGCGACGGCCTTCGCGAGCAGGCCCGTCCCGATCGCGCCGACACCGAGGCCGATCGCCGAAAGCATGATCAGGCTCGCGACGTGGTCGCCTTGGCCGAGGTCCGGCGGGGCGGCCACCAGCAGCACCCCGAGGAACGGCACGCCGCTCGCCAGCGACCAGGTGACGACCACCCTGGTTCGCACGGTGACCCTGAGCGTCCCCTTCGGCGGGGTCACCTTGAGCGCGATCGTCATCACCGGCCGCGCGACCCATTCGGCGGCGAGGTAGGTGAGGCCGACCGTGGTCAGCCCGCCGAGCCCGATCACCAGCGCCATCCCGAGCGCGTCCATCCAGGACCCGAGCGCCCGCGCGAGCGCGCCGAGCACGATCGTGCCGATCAGCCAGAGTGTCCCGCTGACGATCCCCATGTCGACCGGGAGCCGGAGCGCCCGCTCGGCCTCGGCCTTCGTCGGCGGGCGGCCGAACACGAACCAGACCGCCGTGCGCCGCTGGAGCCACGCCGTCCACAAGGTACCGACGATCAGCGACAGCGCGACGATGCCGGCGGCGGTGACGCCGAGGATCCAGCCGCGATCGCCGACCTCGCTCGGCAGGCCCTGCAGGAGCAGCAGCAACGCGACCACACCGGCACCGCACACACTGGAACCGACGCCGAGCGCGGCGAAACCGAGACTGGTCCTGAGCACCAGCCGGAACCGGCTCGACATCGTCTTCCCGCGCACCCGGTGATCGTATGACCTCCGGCGGAAAACGGTTCGCCCGTTCTCGGGTGCGCTGGTTACCGTGCGGGTATGGAACCGCTGGGCCAGGACGAGATCAGAGCGTCCTTCGTGAACTGCACCCGAGGCGAGGCCAAGGGGGTCACGCTGCCCGCCCGGCCCGAAGAGATCCCCTGGGAGAAAAGGGAATTCCTCGGCTGGCGCGATCCGAAGGCCGCCTCCCGGGCGTATCTCGTGCTGCCGTACCGCGGGGAAACCGTCGGGCTGTCCCTCCGGGCCGCTCCCCGGCCGAAGGGCCGTGTCCTGCTGAGCAACATGTGCGGCCTGTGCACAACGACACATCCGCTGTCGGACATCGCGCTGTTCTCCGGCCGCCGCGCCGGGAAATCCGGCAGGGAAGGGAACACGCTCGGCATCTACGCGTGCGCGAACCTCGCGTGCAGCCAGTACATCCGCGGCGAGTTGCAGTCGGACGTGCCGCAGCCGTTCGAGTCCCTGACGCTGGAGGAACGCGTCTTCCGGCTGGAAGACAAACTGCGCCGATTCGTCGAGCGGGTGCTGGAGTCACGCTGACGCCGCCGGGGTACCGAGCGGCCAGGCGTTGCGAAAGCCACAGCAACCTTCAACGTTGCGAAAGATGCTTTCGCAACAGACGCCCAGACCATGAGGCTCGCCAAAGCCCCGTCGGCGGCGTAGCGAAGGGCCCCCTTCGCTACCTTCAGAGTCAGGGTCCCGGCGAAGTCGTCTATCCGCTGGTCAAATGGGTGGTGGAGGGGCTCGTCACGGTGGCCTGGCATCTTCTCGACCGTCCACAGGGACCCTTTCGGGGCAGCCGTGCCCGATTCGGGCGTTTCGCGAAGGGGTCGTGAGTGGTAAAGAGGGTTATAGAGGGGTAAGGCAAACGTGGTGTTCCGGAGTTGGCGGCGGAAGCGGGACTCGCCGACCAGGCGCCTTTCCCACTGTTCATTACGGACTTTTTCCCGGTGACAGTGTCCGACTTGGGTGATTTGCACGGTTCGACGAGGGGGTCGTGGGGGGGGGTTTTGGTGGGGAACCCAAAAACCCCCCCCCCCCCCCCCCCCCCCCCCCCCCCCCCCAAGAAAACCCTTTTTCCCCCCCCCCAAAAAGAAAGAAAAGCCCACACC
>NZ_JBWKEA010000001.1:798167-921634 GCF_056435685.1 Amycolatopsis sp. NPDC043885 | reverse complement strand
GGGGGGTGTTTTTTTTGGGGGGGGGGGGGGGGGGTTGGGGGGGTGGGGGGGGGGGGGGGGGGGGGGGGGGGGGGTTTTGGGGGGGAAAACCCAAAACCCCCCCCCACGACCCCCTCGTGACATCGTCCATCTGGGCATCACTCGGACATCGAGTCAGCGAAAAGTGTCCTTGGTGGACACTCGGGGGCGCGGTCGGCTCCTGTCGGCCAGTCCAGAATCACGGCCGCGAAGGCCGCCTCTGCCTTGAGCCAGTGAAGGGGTCCTTCGTCGCAGAGGCTCGGTCACGCCACATTCGCCCTTTCCCTCAATAGAACCGTCCTGCTCACTCACGACCACCATCAAAACCGTACATATAGGCATCAAACGGACATTCTTCTGGGATTTGGAGTCCTTTGTGGACATCGTCTGTCAGGAGGTCCGGTTCGAATCGCCAAGAGCGACACTGGCCGGCGTTCATGCGACTTCGCCGGGATCCTGACCTTCAGAGTGGGGAAGGAGGCCCTCAGAACCGGAACCGCAGGATCCGCCCCATCTTCTTGAACGCCGGGAACAGCCCCGCGAACCACAGCTGCGCCCGCATCGACGGCGAAATCCGCGCCTTCACTTCGGGCGTCGCGTAATCCGTCGAGTCGAGCTTCGAGACCAGCGTCAAGCCGAGCCGTTCCAGTTCGGAGATCTCGTCGATGCCCCAGTACAGCGTCGCCTTGGCCTTGCGGACCACCGGATTCAGCTTCTGCAGCTTGATCCCCAGCCTGCTGAAGATGTCGAAGACCATTTCGCCGCCCTGCGGGAAACGCGCGATCAGCCGCCGCAGCAGTTCCTCGCCTTCGGACGGCCTTAGGTACATCGTCAGCCCCTCCGCGATCACCAGACCGGGTTTGTCCGACGGGATCTCGTCGAGCCAGCCGAAGTCCGTCACGGACGAGCCGATGGTCCGGTAGCCGTCCCGCGCGGGGTAGATCCGGGCGCGCAGATCGACGACCTCCGGGTAGTCGACGTCGAACCACCGCACCGAAGGCGGCGGGTCGACGCGGTACACGCGGCTGTCCATCCCACAGCCGAGCTGGACGACGGTCGCGTCCGGGTGCTCCCGCAGGAACGCCGCCGCCCAGTCGTCCATCGGCTTGGCCCGCATCGCGACGGTCAAGCCCATGTCGGCGTTCACGCCCAGGGAAGCGAAGTCGTAGTCGATCTGCTTGACGGCCTCGTCGGCGGCTTTGTCGCCGAGGATCGGCCGGTCGCTGCGGGCGTCGAGTGCCCGGCCGTACAGCGTGGCGAGCATCGTCGCCTTCTCTTCGGTGAACCGGACCTTCTCCACCGCACACCCCCGTCAGAAGTTTCACAATCTTCTGAAAACTCTACTCGCGCGGATCCGCGAACGCCATCAAGGAAGCGTCAATCCCGGGTCGTGTAGTCGTGGACGTAGGTCTTGGCGTCGAGCAGATGCCGCAGGGTGATCTCCCGCGCGGCCGCCGCGTCCGAACCGCGGATCGCCTCGAGGATCGCGCGATGCTCGTCGACGGCCTTCCGGATCTGCCCGGGAAGCCGCAACGCCGCCCGCCGCTCCTCGCCGACCAGCGACAGCACCGAACGCAGCAGGTCGGTGACGTCGTCGTTGCCGGCGTTCTCCGCGATCACCCGGTGGAATTCGGCGTCGGCCGCGATCACGCGCAGCATGTCGCCGTCGGCCGCGGCCCGGTCCATCTCGTCGACGGTGCCCTCCAGCCGCTCGAGCACCCGTGGCGTGTGGTCGAGCGCGAGCCGCTCGGCCAGCGTCGGCTCGACGGTGGTCCGCAGGTCGAACAGCTTCTCGACCAGGTGCTCGTGCTCGGAGAACCAGCCGCGCAGGGGTCGCTCGTCGAGCTTCTCGCGAACGTACGTGCCCGACCCCGGCCGCACCTGCACGTAACCGATGGAATCCAGCACCCGCAACGCCTGCCGCAGCGAACCGCGGCTGATGCCGAGCTGTTCGCAGAGCGCCCGTTCGGCGGGCAGTCTCGATCCGGCGGGGAGCCTGCCCGAGTCGATCATCGCGCGCAGATGGTCGACCGTCGCACTCCACACCTGTTCGCGCTCGTCGCCCGCCACGGTGCCATCCTCGCAGGTTCGGCGGAACGCCAGGAATTGTCGGTGCGGGGTGTCATCATCCGAAGATGACTGGGGTGGCAGGGCTGATCAAGGCATGGGTGCACGGCTGGGCGCTTTCGCGCGGCGTCGGGGTCCCGGTTGCCGAACCGGACGGCTACCGGCTCGACGTCGGGCGTCCCGGGCACCGCGTGAGATACGTGCTGGCGGACGCCGGATCGGTCGCGCGCCGGGCGCGTTCGCTGACAGAGCCCGGAACATGGCTGAAGGTGAGTGGTTCGCGGGACGAGGTGGCGAAGACGGTGCCGCCGGAATGGGAGGTCGGCCCGCCGGAGTACCTGATGAGCGCCCCGATAGCGCTGCGGCCGGTGATGGCCGCGCCCGAGCCGTACCGGGCGGAGCTGGTCGGCGATGGCGTGGTCACCGACGTGGTGGTGCGCGCGCCGGACGGCTCATGCGCGGCAACCGGCCGGGTCGCGATAGCCGGCGGCACGGCGGTGATCGATCAGGTCGTGACGGAGCCCGAGCACCAGCGGCGAGGGCTGGGCAGGTTCGTCATGCGCCGGCTCGACGAGGTGGCGGTCGCCGCCGGGGCGGAGCGAGCGGTCCTGGTCGCCACGGAGGAGGGCCGCGCGTTGTACCTGACGCTCGGCTGGACGGTCGACGCGGAGATCACCGCGGCTCATCTACCGGAGGAGAACTGAATGCCGGCGGTGTTCGAGGACATCTGCCTCGACGCGAACGACCACCAGTTCCTCGCCGACTGGTGGTGCGCCGCGATGGGGTACGTCCGCCGCGACCAGCGGCCGGTGGAGTGGCCGGTGGCGATCGAGGATCCGGCCGGTCGCGGCCCGCTGATCTGGATCAACCCGGTGCCCGAGGCGAAGACCGTGAAGAACCGCATGCATATCGACGTCTTCGGCTCCGCGGCCGAGCTGGTCGCCGCCGGGGCGAAGCTCGTGCGCGCCAAGGGCGGAGACGTCGAGTGGGACGTTCTCGAGGACCCCGAGGGCAACGAGTTCTGCGTCTTCGCACCGAACGAGACATAACGGGCTCGTTGAATGTTCGACTAGACACATCCGGAGCGCGAAAGGAGGTAACGGTGCTTAGGGTGCGGACGTGAGCGCTTTATGACGTGGTGGCACGCGGTAGTGATCTTCGTCGCGGGGCTCTGGGCGGGCACCATCAACACGGTCGTCGGTTCGGGCACGCTGGTGACCTTCCCGGTTCTGGTCGCCCTCGGCTACTCGCCGCTGACGGCGACGACGTCCAACGCGATCGGCCTCGCCCCCGGCACGGTCAGCGGGGCGATCGGCTACCGGGAGGAGCTCAAGGGCTACTGGCCCCAGGTCGCCAAACTCGCCGTGGCGTCGTTCCTCGGCGCGATCTGCGGGACGATCCTGCTGCTCTCGCTGCCGAAGGACGCTTTCGAGACCGTCGTCCCCGCGCTGGTCGGCCTCGCGGTGGTGCTCGTGATCGTCCAGCCGCGAGTGGCCGCCTGGGTCGCGAAGCGCCGCGAGGAGAACGGGACGGTCCACAAGATCGGGCCGCTCCTGCTGTTCCTGATCTTCCTGATCGGCATCTACGGCGGATACTTCACGGCCGCGCAGGGCGTGATGATGATGGCCGTGATGGGGATGCTGATGTCGGAGTCGCTGCAGCGGCTCAACGGCGTCAAGAACGCCCTGTCGGCGGTCGTGAACATCGTCGCGGGCGCGATCTACGCCTTCATCGCGCCGGTCAGCTGGCCCGTGGTCGCGCTGCTCGCGGTCGGGTCGACGATCGGCGGCCAGATCGGCGCGAAGATCGGCCGCAAGCTCTCGCCGAAGGTGCTGCGCGGCGTGATCGTCGTGATCGGCCTCGCCGCGATGGTGCAGCTGCTCCTCAAATAGGACCGGCCCGATGCGCGTGCCGACTCGTCCGCGGTGCGGGGTTCCCTTGCCTTGCCCTCAAAGAGGAACGGCCCGCGCTCCGTGGACGAAGCGCGGGCCGGCCGAAAGTGTGCTCAGCGCGGGAAATCCCCGGCCGCTTCGAGGAAGAGGTCGTTCTCTTCAGGTGTCCCGATGGTCACTCGCGCGCCTTCGCCCGCGAAGGGACGCACGATCAGCTTGCGCTCCAGTGCGTGCTCCGCGAACTCGGTCGTCCGCTCGCCCAGCGGCAGCCAGACGAAGTTCGCCTGCGTCTCCGGCACCTCGTAACCCTTGGCCACCAAGGCATCCCGGACACGCGTGCGCTCCGAGACGATCTCCTTGCAGCGTTCCAGCAGCTCGTCGGCCGCGTCGAGCGAGGCGATGGCCGCCGCCTGGGCGATCATGTTCACCGAGAACGCGACGTAGACCTGCTTCAGCGCGACGGTGATCGCTTCCGGGGCCACCGCGTAACCCACGCGAAGACCGGCGAGGCCGTACGCCTTCGAGAAAGTCCGCAGTACCGCGACGTTGTCCCTGCCGCGCGCGAGTTCGACGCCGTCCGGCACCTCGGCGTCGGTCACGAACTCCTTGTACGCCTCGTCGAGCACGACGAGCACACCCGAGGGCACAGCGTCGAGGAAGCGCTCCAGTTCCGCCCGCCGCACGACCGTCCCGGTCGGGTTGTTGGGGTTGCACACGAAGACCAGCCGCGTCTTGGGCGTGATCGCGGCCAGCATCGCGTCCAGGTCCAGCCCGTGCCCGGCGGTCAGCGGCACCTTCACGCTGACGGCGTTCGCCACCTGCGTGACGATCGGGTACGCCTCGAACGAACGCCACGGGAAGACGACCTCGTCGCCAGGGCCGCACAGGGCCTGGATCATTTGCTGGCAAAGGGAAACCGAACCGCAGCCGACGGCGATCCGCTCGACCGGCTCGCCCAGTTCGCGGGCCAGCCGCTCGACGAGCGCGGAAGCGGTGATGTCCGGGTACCGGTTGATGCCCTGCGCCGTCTCGGCTATGGCCTGCGCCACACTCGGCAGCGGCCCACCGGGAACCTCGTTACTCGCCAGCTTGATCGCGCCCTGGATTGTCCGGCCAGGGACGTACTTCGGCAACGATTCGAGATCCGCACGCGGCGAAACAGGTGACATCTTCGGCGCTCCTACGTCTGGGGGACGGCTCCGACACCGTATCCTCCCGCGCGAGCGCAAGCTCCGAATATTTACCTAAGAGTGGTCTGATGGAGGAATGACCCTGACGACCACCGTGGAACACCAGCACGCCAACGGCCGCACGCTGCGCCTGACCTTCGCCGAACCGGACGGTGTCGTCCGCGGCGGGCTCGTGGTGCTGCACGAGGAGGCCGATGAGGTCGAAGAGGGTCTGGGCCTGCTCCTGGCCGGTCTCGCCGGCGAAGGCTGGCTCACCGTCACCCCGCATCTCGACCGGGACGACCTCACGCAGCAGGACCTGCTCGAAGCCACCGACGCGACGCTCTCCTGGCTCGCCGAGCGCGGTGTCCAGGCGGATCTCGTCGGTGTGGTCGGTTTCGACCTCGGCGGGACGGCCGCGCTGGTCGTGGCGTCGAACCGCAGGCTGGGCGCGGCGGTCAGCGTCGGCGGGCAGGGCGTCACCGGGCTGCCGGTCCTGGTCGAGATCGCGGGACGGCTCACCAGCCCTTGGCTCGGCATGTACGGCGACGCGGGCGACGAGGCCGGAGGCGCCGAAGTCGAGCAACTTCGCGAAGCGGCGGCGACGGCGAACGTCGCGACGAACGTCGTCCACTACCCGGGCGCCAACCACCGTTTCGACGCCGACCCGGACGCGGCCGCGGAGGCCTGGCAGCGCACGCTGAATTGGTTCGACGCTCACCTGCGGTGACTCCGTTCGCGCTAGCATTCCCCTTCAGATGTGACAGGGGAGGGGTCCGATGGCACAGTCACCCGAGACGCGCGTGACGGCGCAAGCCGCCTTCGGCGCTTCGGCGCCCGCCTTGGCGCCGCTGGCGAGCAAGGTCCGGGCCGCCAAGACCGATGCCAAGAAGGGGACCGTCAAGGTCACCGAGGACGCCGC
Organism: Amycolatopsis sp. NPDC043885; assembly: GCF_056435685.1. Lineage (NCBI taxonomy): Bacteria > Bacillati > Actinomycetota > Actinomycetes > Pseudonocardiales > Pseudonocardiaceae > Amycolatopsis > Amycolatopsis sp. NPDC043885. The sequence goes on along the minus strand of NZ_JBWKEA010000001.1, from coordinate 915,566 downwards.
CAAGAAGCTCATCGACGCACTGGTGAAGGCACGTCAGGAGCTCGACGCCCTGATCAAAGGCTCGACGGAGTTCAAAGCGCCCTTGAAACTGGGCGACAACTTCGTCGGGCACACGATGAGCGAACGTTTCCAGGGCGCCGCGACCAAGGGGACCGAAGCGGCCGTGCCCGTCCTCACGGACTTCGCCGGTGTCCTCGAAGACTTCCAGCTCACCGTGAAGGCGGCGCGGAAGCTGTACGTCGCCGTGGACGAGGAGGGGCAGGAACGCATCGAGCGGATCGCCCGCCGGTTCGACATGGAGGACGTCGTCGACCACGAGCGGAAGGATGAGCGCTGATGCGGATCCTGCCGATGCCGTGGCCGCCGCGCGAGCCCGACCCGGAACCCGGTCCCGACAGCCTCTACGCCGACATCGACTACCTGACCATCCCGCACCGGGAGCTCTACGAGATGGTCCACAACGAGCTGGACCTCGCGAGCGCGGAAGCCGCCGCCGGGCAGTGGGCGACCATCGGGGTGGTCCTCGACAGGATCGGTTCGGAGCTGAGGGCGGCCATCGTCGCGACCGCCGACGGCTGGACGGGCGAGGGTGCCGAGAGGGCGCGTGACGTCGCGATCAAGCTCGTCGACTGGGCGAGTGAGACGAGCCTGCGCGCGGACAACGTCGCGAACTGCGTGCGCCGCCAGGCGGATATCGCCGAAACCGCGCGGCGCACGATGCCCGAGCCGCCGGGATACGCCCCGCGGCCCAAGCCGCCGGAGGTGCCGAAACGCCGTCCTGTCCCGGTTTCGGATCCGGATTCGACGCAGGCCATGTCGGCTTCGCCGCCGTCGGAAGGCGGTTTCGCCGAAGCCGGCCGGATCGTCGCCGAACCCACCGACGAGAACGCGCAGGACCTGCACCGTCAGGCCGCCGACGTGATGACACGGATGCAGCGGAGCTCCGGCGAGGTCTACGAGAACGTCCCGCAGTTCGTCTCGTACGGCGAACAGCCGAAGATCCTTGAGAAACCCGAGGAACCGAAGCCGGATCCCGAGCCGAAGCCGGAGACGCCGCCGGACGACTCCACGCGCAGCAGCGGCGTCGACGACGCCGGCCCGATCCAGGTGCGGGAGCCGGTCGTCGAGGCGCCGCGTCAGCCCGGCGCGAGCAGCGGTGCCGTCGTGCCGCCGCCCGGCGTCGCGGGCACGACCCAGGATCTCGGGCAGGGCAGCCGCTCGGGTGTCAGCGGGTTCGGCCCGTCGGGGCAGCAGCCCGGTCAGGTCGCCGGGACCAGGGCCGCGGCCGCGGGGAGCGGCGGCGTCGGCGGGATGCCGATGGGGATGATGCCGCCGCAAGGGCAGCAGGACGGTGAAAGCCGCAAGTCCCCGGGCTATCTCGTCGAGGATTCCGACGTCTGGGGTCTCAGCGGGCACGTGACCCCGCCGGTCATCGGCGAAGACCCGAGGACCGACCGCTGATGGACTGGATCCGGTTGCACGTCGGCGAGCTGTTCCTTCTCTGGTCGGCGCACGGCCGCGACGAACTGCCCGCAGTGCTGGAGGTCCCGCACGTCGGGCGGACACCGGAGTTCCGGGCGGAACTGGTGGCCACGGCGAGCGCGACGCTGTCCGAACGCGGACTCGGCACGGTCGACTCGCCCGCGCCCGAGCTGGTGCGGCTGCTGCACACCGTCGCGAACAGCGAACTCACGCTGGACCTGCGGCTCGACGGCGACCCGGCGTACCGGGCCGTCGGCTGCGTGTCCGACCGCGGCGCGGTCGCGATCGGCGTTTCGGGCACCGACGTCGAGCTGTCCGAGCTGCGGGAGCCGCTCGTCGCCGCGACCCTGCTGCAGGCACTGCCGCCGTGCGAGCAGGGACGGGGCCTCTCGGTCAACCTGCGTGTCGACGACTACACGGCCGCGTGCGAGGCGGGGGAGCGCGGCGGGCAGCCGGCGTTCTCCGACGTCCTGCGCGACGCCGGGCTGCGGGAACCCGAGGTCATCGTGCTGGTCAGGATCGCGACGCGGCGGATCGGCGGCGGGCGGCTCGGGGCGGCCAGGAAGTCGTGGGAAGGCCGCTGGGTGCGCGGCGAAGGGGCGTTGACCTGGGTGGACACCCCCGACGGCCGCTACGGGCTTCGCCGCGATCGAGGGTGGCTGACCGTCACCCCGCTCGACGCGTCGCGGCTGAAGTCGATGGCGTACGAGCTGTTCACGGGGGCTCGCCAGAGCGGTTAACGAGGGTTAACATCGCGGGGTGACGCACACCGCCGACGCCCCAGAAGTGCTCTGGCGCCCTGAGCCGAGCCGCCTGCCCGACACCAAGATCGACGCGTTCCGCCAGTGGCTGCGCACCGAACGCGGCGTGGAGGTCGACGACTACAACGCGTTGTGGGAGTTCTCCGTCCAGCGCGTACCGGAGTTCTGGTCCGCCGTCGCCGACTTCCTCGGCGTGCGCTGGCACGACGAGCCCGGTGAGGTGCTCACCGGCGGGATGCCGGACGCGCGCTGGTTCGAGGGCGGCACGCTGAACTACGCCGAGCACTCGCTCATGCCCGGTGTCGCGGGCGCCGCGAAGGCCGACGACGAGGTCGCCGTGATCTTCCACCGCGAAGACGGCCTCTCGTCGCAGCTGACGTACGGCGCTCTGCGGTCCGCCGTCGCCTCCGCGCGGGAAGGGCTGCGCAAGCTGGGAGTGTCCAAAGGGGACAGGGTCGTCGCGCTCGCGCCGAACTGCCCGCAGACGCTGATCGCCTTCCTCGCCACCGCGAGCCTCGGCGCGATCTGGTCGTCGTGCTCGCCGGACTTCGGCGTCCGCGCGATCACCGACCGCTTCGCGCAGATCGAGCCGAAGGTGCTGATCGCGGTCAACGGCTACGTCTACAATGGACGGTGGTTCGACAGCAGGTCGACGGTGAACGCCCTGCGGGACGAGATCTCCACGCTCGAAGCGACCGTGCTCGTCGACTACGCCGGCGGCCGCCTCGACGGCACGCTCGACTGGGACCGGCTGCTCGCCGACAACGACGGCGCGGAGCTGGCGTTCGAGCCCGTCGACTTCGCCCACCCGCTGTGGGTGCTGTACTCCTCGGGGACCACCGGACTGCCGAAGGGCATCGTCCACGGACACGGCGGGATCACCCTCGAACACCTCAAAGCCCTTGCGCTGCAAAGCGATCTCGGTCCTGGCGATCGGTTCTTCTGGTTCACCACCACCGGCTGGATGATGTGGAACTTCCTCATCTCCGGGCTGCTGACCGGCACCACGATCGTGCTGTTCGACGGCAGCCCGGGCCATCCCGACCTGAACGTGTTGTGGCACTTGGCCGAGCAGCACCGCGTCACCTACTTCGGGACATCGGCGCCGTACATCCAGAGCTGCCTGAAGGCCGGCATCAAACCGTCCGAGCGGTACGACCTCACCGCGTTGCGCGCCTTGGGATCCACCGGCGCACCGCTCAGCGTCGAGGGCTTCCGGTGGATCGTCGACGAGGTCGGCAAACGTGTCCAGATCTGCTCGGTGTCCGGCGGCACGGATCTGTGCGCGGCGTTCGTCGCGTCCGCCCCGGACGTCCCGGTCTGGCTGGGCGAACTCTCGGTCCGCGCGCTCGGCGCCGCCGTCGCCGCGTTCGACGAGGCCGGGAAGCCCGTGGTGGAGACGGTCGGCGAACTGGTGATCACCGAGCCGATGCCGTCGATGCCGGTCTTCTTCTGGAACGACCCGGACGGCTCGCGGCTGCGCGAGGCGTACTTCGAGATGTACCCCGCGATCTGGCGGCACGGCGACTGGATCCGGATCACCGGCCGCGGCTCCGCCGTCATCTACGGGCGCAGCGACTCGACGTTGAACCGCGGCGGCGTCCGGATGGGCACGGCCGAGTTCTACCGCGTCGTGGAGTCGTTCGACCAGGTCGCGGACTCGCTGGTGATCGACACGTCGGCGGCGGGCAACGAGGATGGGCAGCTGCTGTGTTTCCTCGTGCTGACCGAGGGCGCGTCGCTCGACGGGGTCGAGCCCGCCCTGCGCAAGGAACTGCGCGGGGCCCTCTCGCCGCGGCACGTGCCCGACCGGTTCGTCCAGGTGAGTGAGGTGCCCCGGACGCTCAACGGCAAGAAATGCGAGGTCCCGGTCAAGAAGATCCTTTCGGGTGTTTCACCTGACCGCGCCGTCAGCCGGGATGCCCTGCTGAACCCCGACGCCCTTGTACCGTTCGTGGAGCTGGCGAGGAGCTGAACGCAGGGGCGGAACTTGGCGGGCGCTTGGCGGGTGGCGGGGGCCACCTCGGTGGCGGTGATCACCTGGGTGACGCGGCTGGCCGGACTGCTGGCCCTGGTCTCGGTGCTGGTCCCGGCCGGGCGCACCCTGCGCGGACGCGTCGTCGAATGGCTGGAACTGCCGCACGAGGCCACGGTCGGCGCGGCGACGGTCGTGCTGGTGACCGGTGTACTGCTGATGCTGCTCGCCACCGGTCTCAAGCGGCGCAAGCGCCCGGCCTGGCAGCCGGCGGTCGCCACCGCCGTGCTGCTGATCGCCCTGATCGCGACGCGGCGCCACTTCATCGCGCTGCCCGATCCGGTCATCGGCCGGTGGCGCGCGGTCCGGGTCTTCCTGCAACTGACGGTCGCCGGGGTCGCGATCAACTTCGTGCTGCTTTCGGTCGCGCCGATCGCCGCGGATTTCGGCGACCGGCTGGCGCAGTCGACACTGGCCCTGATCGGCGTGAGCGGTCCGGTGGTGTTCCCCGCGCTGTGGCTGGAAGACCTGTCGGCCGCCGTCGGCCTGCTGTTCGGGATCGGCGCGGTGCTGCCGGCGGCGTACTTCCTGCTCCGCTCGGCCGAACCCGCGCCGAAGCTGACCGACGACGAGGTCGAACGGCTCCGCGGGCTGCTGGGGGAGCGGGACTCGCTGGGGTACTTCGCCCTGCGCCGGGACAAGTTCGTGGTCTTCTCGAAGTCGGGGAAGGCCGCGGTGACCTATCGGGTGATCGCCGGCGTCGCGCTGTGCTCGGCGCGATCGAGGAGTACCTGGACGTCTGCCGGCGGTACGCCTGGACCCCGGCGGCCATGGGCTGCTCGGAACTGGGCGCGACCGTCTGGGCACGCTTCGGGCTCTAGGTGCTGGAGATCGGCGACGAGGCCGTCGTCGACACCGAGACCTTCACCCTCGAAGGCCGCGTCATGCGCGGAGTCCGCCAAGCCGTCTCGCGCACGAAGCGCGCCGGCTACACCGCGCGCATCCGGAAAGCCGAAGACCTGCCTCTCGCCGAGCTCGATGAAACTCCGCACTCTCGCCGCCACCTGGCGCGGCACCGATACCGAACGTGGCTTCTCGATGGCGCTCGGCCGTATCGGCGACCCAGGTTCGATCCTGGTGACCGCCGAACACGAAGGACGGATGCGCGGAGTCCTCCAGTTCGTCCCCTGGGGCGAGAAGGGCCCCTCCCTGGACGTCATGCGCCGCGACCGGCGTCAACGAACTGATGATCTCCGAACTCCTCCTGACGACCCCGGCCCAGCACGTCTCGCTGAACTTCGCCGCCTTCCGGGCCGTCCTGGAACAAGGGCAGCGCATCGGCGCCGGACCCGTCGCCCGCCTGTCCGCCCGGACACTGCGATTCTTCTCACGCTGGATCCAGATCGAGACCCTCTACCGCTTCAACGCGAAGTTCCAGCCCCGCTGGGTCCCGCGCTACCTCGCCTACCCCGCGGCCCGCGACCTCCCCCGAGTCGGCGTCGCCGTCTTCGAAGCCGAAGGACTCGGCGGTCGCCCATATCGCCTGCTCAGAGCCCTGCAACGCGTCTAAGGGGGGTGCCTTCCAAGGGGGTACGCGGGGTGTGTAACCTATTTGAGCAGTGGTCGTTGGGCCTGGGAGGCTTCGCCTAGTCTGGTCTATGGCGCCGCACTGCTAATGCGGTTGGGGGTAACCCCCCCTCCCGGGTTCAAATCCCGGAGCCTCCGCTGGTACCTGTTCCGGCAGGTGCTAGATTGATAACTGAACAAGCGCCCGTAGCTCAGCTGGATAGAGCATCTGACTACGGATCAGAAGGTCAGGGGTTCGAATCCCTTCGGGCGCACGTCTGGTTGAGACAGCACTAAGGCCCTCCCGTTCGCGGGAGGGCCTTTTTGTCTGTCCGTTGTGGACCGTTACTGGTCGGCACTGTGATGTAGTTCGGCAGCCCTGACGCGAAAGCGGCGCTTGATAGCGGCTCGGTTTGCCCCTCGGGTTTTCGCCGCGTGGCAGTTAGGGCAGAGCGCGATCATGACTGACGGGTGGTCAAGCCCGTTGAGTGCGAGATCGTCTACGTGGTCCACCTCAAGGATCGACACCCCGCCAGGTGCGGTGTCGAAGGGCATGCCTGTGCACTTGTCGTTCTCGCAGTCGCCGTCCGCGCGGACGAGCACCGCATCGCGTACGGCGCGACTGCGGGGATAGACATTGCGGGTTCCCTTGGACGGCGTGCGTCCCTCGCGACCATCCTTCGATGACTTATCGATAAGGCGGAGATAGTCCCGGTAGGTCGTCCTTCGCTGGCTGCTCGTGGCGTTCTTAGCTGGGGGCAGCGGTGGCGGTACGTCTTTGATGTCTTGGTCGTCGATGAGCTTGCGTACACGAGCTGGCCAAGTGTCTAGCTCGGGACCGGGGACTGCCATCACCTGGAACGCGTACTCGAGACGGAGTTGTTTGTTGTCGTCAGGTGACCACACCTGCGCTCGGCTAAGGATTGCTACCCAGGTAGTGAACTTGAAGGTGCCGCCAGCCGGTCGGTACCAGTACCGCACCGCCTCAAGATTCCTACGAGCGGTATCGAGTGCCTTGTTCCCATGTGACAGCTTCTGGTTGCCGTTGCGTCCCTCGCCGCGATACTCAAAGGGGTTCACCGCGTCTGGTGGTTCATCGGCGTATGGCCCCTCTTCGTCCGAGAAGATGTTGATGACGCTGTCGCCAGAAAAACTGGTGATCCCAGCAACCCCGTTGCCGCCAAAAATCTTCCGGATGGCAGTTCGGTTGGGGTACTCCGCTCCAAGACGTGGTGGCCATAACTGGGCAGTTGTGGAGCTTGTGTAGCCAAGTCGGCGGAGGCTACGTGCTGTGGCTTCTTCGGTGAGATCGGAGGCAGGAAGGTTGTCGCGGTCTGGGTGCTGAACGTTGTAGGCGAGACTGACGACTTTCTGGGCGTGGTAGTACTTGCCGTCGAGTTCGAGGACTAGCGCGCGGGAGAGCCTGGACTCGGGTGCTCCCAGGTCGATGACATCGCACTGCTGTGCTGCCTTGAGTACCGCGTCGCGACTCGTGAGCTCCTTCAAGGACACCTAGATACCCCCATTCGAACGTACGTCCGAATGTAGCGCAAGGACTTGCGGCGGTGGAACTCTTTTGTCACGTACGCAACCGTGTCGCCAGAAAGGTCGCTCTGTGGTGGAGGGTCACCCGGGAGTCGAACCCGGAGTCCAACGGCTTTGCAGGCCGCCGCACGACCGTCGTGAAGTGGGCCAAGCTGGAGTGACCGACCGGACTTGCACCGGCTAATGCCCGGAGCCACAATCCGGAGCCTCGTCTCCTTCGGCTTCGGTCTCCGTGCCCCCGGCAGGAGTCGAACCTGCGTTCCCGGCTTCGGACGCCGGCGTCGTATCCGTTGGACCACGGGGGCTTGCGGAGGATGCAGGATTCGAACTGCGCGACGCTCTCGCGCCGACCGCCGTTTCAAGACGGCTGCCTTACCGGGCTCGGCCAATCCTCCAAGCCGGCGAATCCCCCTCGGACACGCCGACCAGTGCCCGTGCCAGGACTCGAACCTGGGACCTCCGCATTCGTAGTGCGGCGCTCTATCCAACTGAGCTACACGGGCGAAGTGAAGACGTAGACACGCCTCCACCGGCGCTCGGCCTGGCAGCCTCATTCGGCGACGGGGACGAGCTTGGAAAAAAGTCTTCGGTTATCAAGGTTCGCGCTGCAATCGGCAGCGTCGAGCATCAGCGGAGGGAATCGAACCCCCTGGCGACGGTTTTGGAGACCGTGCCGCTTCCTAAGCTCGCCGATAAAGAAATTCATGGGCACGCAAAAAGAGAAGCCGCCCAGGTCGGTTTCCCGACGGGCGGCTCCCCGACATGACGAACACTATGGCGTCATGATGGGGAGCCTTCGCAGGCCTGAATCCACTGGCTAGGCCACGACGAGGATCGTCGGCCATGGGGTGACGGACACGCGGCGGCGAGCGCAATGGCCGAATGCCGGCGCTGCGCCTTTCGCTCGTACATGTTCGTCATGGCTGCTCCTCTGGCTGTTTGAGTGCACTTACCTTGACTCAAGGATCGCTGCAGCGCAACGCCTTTGTGGCGGTGGAGCCTGAGCTATGGGCAGCTAGTCGTCGGGAGGACCGTCGAACGAAACCTCGAACAGGTGCTGCTCAGGCCTCTCTGCGGTCAGCCACAGCGGGAAGTGAACTTCGTAGTTCGCGTGGGGATCTACACCCTTCAACCAGAACAGTGGAAGCTTCAGTTCCATCGCCGTCCGCAGAGCGACATTATCGGAGTGGAGTGGATCTTTTCCTCGATACTTGTAGCGAAGAATACGGCCACTTCCGTCGAGTTCATCCTCGTACGGGCGTTCCTCACTGGGGCGCCTGTACACTGTTTTGATTGACAAGGCGCTGCCGAGCTTTGCCGGCTTGTGAATTCCGGACTGGGGATTGAGGACCGGGATGCGAGTGCCGTCGAAGATGAAGTTGGTCAGCTGCGCGAACGGGATCGGGCCGCCGTTCTGTGCGGTCAAGTCTTCGAGCCAGTCGAAGACTGCTTTGCGGACTGATCGTTCGTACTTGAGAGGAACCTCTCGGTTCTTGCTTCGCGGCGCTCGGGGCAGCTTCGTGGTGGTGGCCGTCGTCGGCGCTTCACGCTTCAGTGCGGCAGAACGCAAAAACACGGGTGGCACCAATCTGACGGCACTCCGAAGCCGATCGACGTAGTTGTGAGGGAAGTACTCGTAGAGCACATCGGCGGCTGAGAAGACGCCACGAGGTTCATCGAGCACATTCACCACTTCGTCGCGGAGACTGCCGCGTGCTCCATTGTCCCGTAGCCACTTCGCTGAGCGAGGGGTTTCGGCGATGGGCGAGCCGTCTGCGGTGAGCGGAGTCCACAGCGTTCGTTCGAGTGCCCAGAAGGGTTCCGCTGCGGAGACCTTGCGAAGGCTGAACTGATCAATCAGGTCGTTGAGGGGAGCCTCCGCGGCTTCGAACGTCGTGGCCGAGGAGCGCTCATCGAGGTACCGACCGAAGAGCCAGAGCAGCAACAAGGGCTTGTGCAGTGCATGCTGGCCTCTGACCTCCTCGGTCTGAAGCTGACGAAGCTGCTCGTGCAGGCCGTTCTCGTCCACAACCACCCCTCCGTGTGACGCAGGCGACTGAGTGTAGTGGCGCGAAGGTTGCGTACGCGCAACTCCCGAAGTGAAGCATGTCCGCTAACGGGAGGGGCTTGCTCGGGGGCCGATTACCGCGCGTGGCGTGTCGGCTGGCCGTGCGCTCGCCGGTACCTTCAGGTTCATGACTGACGCGGAGGAATGGACGCCTGAGAGGTTGCTCCGAGACGGCCTGGGCGAGGTCGATCTGGACTCGCCCAGTGGGACGAAGTTCTCGCGACTCGAGTACTACCTGGGAAGTGTTGCTGGCATCCGAGCGACTCGCGTTGCCGCAATTCAAATCGGTAGGGCGGCCGAGTTGGCTGGTCAGCTGGACCGTTCGACCCGGGTCGAGAACGCTGAGCTTGTAGTGGTGGTCTTTCCTTCAGCTGACACCGATCGCGCTGTAAGTGCGCTGCGCGAGTACCTGCGCTCGAACGACACGCCCGCCGCGCTTCTTCTCGGCCAGGGTGAGTTTGGCTGGGACGTCACTTGGGTCGGCATGCAGATCGGAGCCGAGATCACGTCCGCCGAAGAGGTGGCCAAGTTCTTCGGGAAGTCGTTAGAGCGTGTCGTGGTCAAGGGGCGGAAGGTGAGAACGCCTGCACAGCGGCTAGTGATCGACGACCGAATCCGGCGGATGCTTCGGTTATCGGTGCGGTCCAGTAAGGCAGTAATGTTGGTGGGCCCGCCCGGAACAGGGAAGACGCAGCTGGTTGGCGAACTCGTCGATGAGATCGGCAGGGAGCCAGAGTCCTTCGGGATGGGGCTCGTACACAACCCACTCATCGTTACTCCGGACGAGTCATGGACCACCCGAGATCTGGTTGGTGGCGACACCGTTGACGACGACGGGCATTTGCGATTCAGCCCGGGGCACGTGCTGGAAGCCATTGCAGAAGATCAGTGGCTGGTCCTCGATGAGGCCAATCGCGCTGATCTGGACCGAATCTTCGGAGGGTTGCTGACGTGGCTCTCTGGCAAGGAGGTCATGGTTGGGCGAGTCAGTCCAGATCCGAGGTCGAGCCCGATCATCCTTACCTGGGGTACGAAGCCGGAAAGCGTTGTAGTCGGGGAAGAACGCCTTCGAGCGGAAGGCTCATCGAACGAGCCGATCTACTACGTGGCTGGGACTGACTGGCGACTCATCGGTACCTACAACGCTGTCGATGCGCAGCGCGTGTTCCGGTTCGGTCAGGCGCTCGGTCGACGCTTCAGTCATGTTCCGGTGTCAGCCCCGGTAGGTGACGAGTTCTCCGCAGCCCTCAGGAACAGGATCGCTGGGGCCGACGCACAAGTGCCAGAGCCGCAAGCAGAGCGTCTTCGCGGCATTCTGGAACGTATCTATGCTGCTCAAGTCGACGTTCTGGACCCGATGGGGCCTGCGGCGCTCCTTGATGTTTCCGACTATGTGGCTTCGGGGCTGCTGGCAGATGCTGAGTCTGGCCTCACGCAGTTGGTTGCCGAGGGCTATCTGGCGTGCATGGGATCTTGGCTGTCCGGCTACGACGGAAGCAGGTTGGGCAGGCTAGGGACTGTGCTGGGCTCAACTGCGGTGCTGGGTGATCAGTGGGATTGGCTGCTTGACCACCTGAAGGCTCTTCGATGACGAAGAAGCTGTCCTTTCCCGAGGACGGTCTTGTGGAGCTTTTCCGTAGCTGGTCCGGTAAGGGTGAGCTGTATGCGGGCTTGGCCGCGGTCCTCAGCGAGGATGACTTCGAGTGGACGGAGAAGGATGTCGAGCGTCGAGCACACCTCATCCTCTTTGAGCAATGCCGGCCTTTGGTTGAGCAGCTACCCACGAACGTTCAGGACTGGTTGAAGGTCTTACCCGTTGTCAGTCAAGCGGAAACGGTGCGCAGCCGGTCTCCGCGGGGAGCCATTGACTGGCCGGCTACTCGACGGCAGGGGTGGCCGCCGACCGAACTTTTCGGCCGCGCCCGTCGACGTGGGGTGGACGACGAACTACTGAGTACCTTGCGCTGGACGGTCGAGCGTCTCATTGCAGTACACCTGCATGCGAAGGAGATGCGTCCTACGATCGGAAAGAAGGTGCAAGTACAGCTGTCCACTTTGGACGAGTTGGCGGCGACGCCGGAACTGCAAGCTGTGGAAGCTGAGTCACCGGATCGACTGATGGTCGAGGGAATTCGGCGGGCCGGACCATTGTGGCGGGTCGTCGGGGACCTGGCCGACCTGCTCCGGCAGGAAGAAACCAGTGACCTGGCTCGGCTTGCTGCTGAGTTGCTGACTCCTGACGACGAGATCAGGTGGCGGCTTTTTCACCTTTGCGTATTAGGAACGATGCTTGGTGTGCTGCGCGAGCAGAAATGTCGGCCGGTTAGCCGTCGTCCGCTGGCTGGGCGCTCGCGCGGTCCTGCGTTTCGAGTTGAAGTTCCTGGCGCTGCGCCGTGGGATTTATGGTTCGAAGCGGCGGAAATCTGGGACTTCACCAAGAACACCGAACCCTACGTCGAGGCGACCCGCGGGTTGGTGCGCCGTGGCTACGTTCGGGGTGCGGATTTGTTCCTGATAGACCATGCGAACAAGCGTGGGGTGGTCATTGAATGCAAGTACACCAACAAAGGTGAGTACTTGCGGAGCGGGTACGACCAGGCTCTCGCCTATCTGGTTGAGGCCAGGACGTTGCTCATGGACGAGGGTGAGGCGTTTGTCGTAGCGCCGATCGAGGCGGTCCCAAAAGTAGGGGTGGGGCACACGATGGCAGGTCCGCTCAGATACTGCGCGCCTGAACATCTCAAGGACGAGTTGGCGCGGGTTTTCTCCAGCTGGCTGGCTAGCTAGCCTCCGAAGACGCTGGTCAGGGCCTCCCTGACCAATCCAGCCAGGTCCGCCTCCCCGTCCGTCTCCGCCCACCGAAGCAGCGCCACATGTGCCGCCCCCAGGCACGCCATAGCCGTAGCCCGCACCTGAAACTCCTCCTCGGGCGAAGAAGAACCGAGAGAAGCCACGATCGCATCCGCCGTCGCGTACTGGCTGTCCAGGTGTCGCGCCCGTAGCGCCGGCACCGAGATCATCAGTCGTAGCCGCGCCAGCAGGAAAGCCTTCTCCTGCGAAGACCCCAAAGCGGCGGTCGACTCCAGCGCGCGCCCGATCCGCAGGGGCAAAGGGCCAGGAGGCTGCTCAAGCACGGCGGAAGCGGTCACGGGGTCGTACTCGTCGTAGAGGACCAGGTCCTCCTTCGTCGGGAAGTGCCGGTAGACCGTCATCGCCGAGACGCCGGCGGCCGCGGCGACGTCGGCGACGGTGGTCGCGTCGTAGCCGACGTCGGTGAAGAGACGGATGGCGTGCGTCTGGATGGCGAGCCGGGTCTCGGCACGCTGGCGGTCTCGGAGGCTCACGTGGTAGACACTATCAAAGTGTTAGTAACTAACATCTGGGGTGTGCATGAAGACGGCATTGGTGACCGGGGCGTCGCGGGGGATCGGGGCGGCGATCGCGCGGAGGCTCGAGAAGGACGGCATACGAACCATCAAACTGTCGAGTGAGCAGGCCGACTTGTCGACCATGGCGGGAGTCGACAACGCCCTCGAGGGCATCGACAGCCTGGACATCCTGGTCAACAACGCGGCCGCCCAGCCGGCAGGCCCGATCGAGACGGACACGCCCGAAAGCTTCGACCGCCTGATGGCGGTGAACGTGAAAGCGCCGTACTTCCTCATCCAGCGAGCACCGCTGAACGACGGCGGCCGCATCGTCAACGTCTCGTCGGTCGCGACCAGGATGGCCAACCCCGCCCAGACGTCCTTCGCGATGACCAAGGGCGCGCTCGAGACGATGAGCCGCACCCTCGCCCACCAGCTCGGACCGCGCGGGATCACGGTCAACGTCGTCGCGCCGGGCGCCACCAGGACCGCGGACAACGGCGAGATCTTCACGCCGGAGCTGGAGGCCGCCATCAAAACCCTCACCGCGCACCGGAGGCTCGGTACAGCGGAGGACATAGCGGACGTCGTCGCCTTCCTCGCCTCCGACGACGCCCGGTGGGTGACCGGGCAGGTCCTCGACGCGAGCGGTGGGTTGTTCCTCGGTCCTCCGGGCCAAGGCGCAGAATAGGCCGGTGACGTGGTTCAGCGAGGACGAACTCCGCAGGCAGGCCGGTGACGTCTCCTTCGCGCGCGGCGCCAAGTACCTGGAGTCGGTCGAGACGCTGGACGACGTCGCGGGCGGGGTCACGGCGGTGGTCAGCGGCACCGACCGGTACACGGTCCGGTTGCGCGACGTCGACGGCGAGCTGGTCGGCGAGTGCACCTGCCCGCACGCGGCGGACGGCTTCTTCTGCAAGCACTGCGTGGCCGTCGGGTTGCTGGTCCTCGAGGGCGTGGCGGACGGCGGCGCGGCCGACATCCGCGGGTACGTCGAGACCCTGGACCGCGCCGAGCTGATCGAGCTGCTCGTCGGGCACGCGAACGAGGACCCGGCCCTGTTCCGCAAACTCTCGCTCAAGGCGGGCCGCGGCGACCTCGACGCGTTGCGGCGTCATGTCGAGCGAACGTTGCGGTTGCGCGGTTTCGTCGGCTTCCAGGGCACGGTCGCGTACACCGAGAAGGTGCGCGAGGTGCTCGCCACCGCCAGGGAACTCATGGACGGGCCGCTGCTGTGCCGCGTCGTCGAGCTGGTGGTGGAGGCGCTGGACTTCGTCGAGGACTCGTTCGGCGCGCTCGGCGACGAGGCGCGGGGCGCCCTCGCGTTGTACGCGGAGGCCTGCGCGGACTCGCCGCCGGAGCCCAAGGAGCTCGCGGAGTGGCTGCTGCGGCTGGACCTCGACGGCTCCGGCCGGGTCGACGTGAACATCGCGGACTTCACCGCGAGCCTCGGTTTCGAGGGGCTCGCGGTGTTCCGCGCCGGTGTCGAGGAGCGGTGGAGGCTCGACGACGGAGAAGACCCGTACCGCAGCCGCAAACTCCAGCGGCTGCGTGAAGGGTTCGCCGCGATGCGGAACTGGAAAGCCTAGAACCGCTGACGGTTGCGGTACAGCTCCTCCAGATCCCGTCGCCCCGCCTGGTCGCCGGTGTCGGCGGCCGCGCGGAACCAGTGCTCGGCCTCCTGGAAGTTCCCGTGGTCGGCGGCGAGCCTGCCGAGGTTGGTGTACGCGGGGACGCTGCCGAGCTCCGCGGCCTTCCGGTACCAGGCGGTGGCCTCGCCGGGATCGTTCCGGTCGTTGGCCAGCACGCCCAGGTTCGTCATCGCGGCGGCGTCGCCCCGTTTGGCGGCCTTGAGATACCAGTGTTCGGCGGCGTCGAGTTCGCCTCGGCGGTGCAGCACCACGCCGAGGCGGACGGCGGCGTCGGGGGCGCCGGCGGCCGCGGCGGCGTGGTAGCAGCTTTCGGCGCGCGTGAGGTCGCCCCGTTGCTGGGCCTGGTGGCCGAGTTTGATCAGCGACGTCGCGTCGGCTTCTTCGCTCGCCTTGCGCCACCAGGGATCCGCTTCGGAGGTCCGGCCGGTGTCGCAGAGCACGGCGCCCAGCGTGATCATTCCTTCGACGTTGCCCGCCTCCGCGGCGTCGCCAGCCCAGTACTCGGCTTCCTGGAGTTCGCCACGCCGGTGCAGTGACCGCGCCAGTTCCGCCATCGCCTCGACCCGGCCCTCGACGGCGGCACGCCGCCACCAGTCCTCGGCGGCGTCCGAATCCCCTCGTCGTGCGCAGAGATTTCCCAGATGCGACATGGCATGCGAATCACCGGCCGTCGCCGCTTCCCGATACCAGCGTTCGGCCTGTTCCGGCACGCCGCGCTCGGTCAGGAGACGCGCCAGGTTGCCCATCGCGACCCTGTCCCCGCCCTCGGCGGCCTTCCGGAACCACGCCTCCGCCTCGTCGAGATCGCCGCGCTCCAACGCGGTGGATCCCATACGTGCCATGGCGATCACGTGCCCGCGTTCCGCGGCCTTCCGGTTCAGATAGTCGTCGACCCGGGTGTTCCACTTACGTTTTCCGTCGCCCACAAGCCCGCTCCTTCCGGCAGCGTTCCTGGGGTAGTCGCAGCTCAGGGCTTCGATGTGACAACATCGCGGCAACGACTACCCGGCGAACCCGGGCTCAAGCGGACAGTGATGATCGACCGATGATGGACTGTGTCTTCGTGCCGTACACCGCGCACGGGCATGTGAATCCGATGCTCCCCGTCGTGGTCGAACTGGTGGCCAGGGGACACCGGGTGCGGGTGGTCCTCTCCGGCACCCGATTCGAAGACGTCGTACGCCGGACAGGTGCCGAACCGGTGGTCTCGCCGCCGGACCATGTCGTGCGGGTGGCGCCGACGGCGCGGCCGCCGGAGATCGCCGCGTGGATCCGGAACCGGACGCGCCGCCGGATCGCCTGGTCCGCGGCTGCCCGCCGCTGCGAGCGGGAGTTCGCCGCCGCCCGGCCCGACCTGGTGATCGCCGACCCGGCGGTCCCGTGGGCGCGCCGTCTCGCGCGGCGGCACGCCCTGCCGGTCGTCACGTTCTGGACGACCCACGCCGGCACCGCGGCCGGTTCCGGCCCGGCGCTGGTCAACGCCCTGCCCGAACTCCAACCGCGGGCGCACCGCTTCAGCTTCGTGGGGCCGTTGATCGCGCCGGTCACCACCGAGGACTGCCCGGCGCCCGACGGCCCGACGTTGCTGGTGTCGCCCGGCACCGTCTTCGCCAGGACACCGGAATTCTTCCGGCGGATCGCGCGGGCGTTCTCGGGCACGGAATGGACCGTGCTGATCGCGACCTCGCACACCCCGCCGTCCGCGCTGGGGCCGTTGCCCGGCAACGTGATCGCGCGCCGCTGGCTGCCGCAACGGCAGCTGCTGCCCAGGGTCGACGCGTTCCTGACCCACGGTGGGATGAACTCCGTCCAGGAGGCGCTGGCCCAGGGGGCGCGGATGCTGGTCACGCCTCGGAGCCGGGAGCAGCGCGCCACCGCGCGCAGACTCGCGGAACTGGGGCTCGCCCATGTCTGGGATCCGGCGACCTCGCTCGTGCCGGGCGTCGAGCGCCTGCTCCGGGACGGCCGAGTCCTGGCGAACACGACGTCGATGCGGTCGCGGCTGGCGACGTATCCGGCCGCGTCGCTGGCCGCCGACGCGCTCCAGGAAGCGAACGGGAAGTACTGAAGTCATCACGCTGCGAGATCACCTCGCGGTAGGGTCGGAGCCGATGCCCGAGGGGGGAAGGAGCGGCTCCGTGCTCGCAGAGATGCGAAATCCGTATTTCGTGGACCGAGGCCCCGAACGCGCCGAATTCCGGCGGCGCAACGAAGAGGCGCGTTCCACCGGGCAGCCTCATCTGATCTTGTTCACCGGCCCCCAAGGCGTCGGGAAGACCGTGCTGGCCACGGAGGTCTGTCACGAAATCGCCGAGCACTACGAGATCGTGCTCTTCTGCGACACACAGGGTTCGGCGGGTACGAAGGGGCGTCTGGAGGCCCCGGAGATCGCTTTGCACCTTCTCGAAGACCTCGGGGTGGTCGGAGAAGCCATGCCGGCCAGGGACGAGCGCCGGATCGCGGCCCTGCGCGCCCGGCTCGCCGGACGCAAGGTACTGCTGTACCTGGACGACGTCGCCACGGCCGACCAGGTGGTGCCGCTGCTGTTCGCCTCGCCCCAGCTCGCCGTGGTCGTCACCAGCCGAAGCAGTTTCGACAAGCTGCGGATGAACGGTTTCACCACATCGACGGTCAAGACCTTCGGGCCGGAGGCGGCCGCCGAACTGGTCGTCAAGCGCACCGGCACCATGGTCGGCGCTCGCGAGATCGAGGCCGTCAACCGGATCTGCGAAGGGCTGCCTCTCGCCCTTTCCGTCGCCGCGGTGCGGCTGGGCGACACGGGAGGCACCCCCGCTGAGTACGTCGCGGAGCTGAGTGCCGGAAATCCCTTGTCCGCCCTCGAACTCGACGACGAGCGCCCGGTCCTCAAGATCTTCGACCTCGCCTACGCGGAACTGACCGAGGAAGAGCGGTTCGCGTTCAAGGCCTTGAGCCTGCTCCCCGGCGTCGATTTCGGGACGGCCATCGCCGCGGCCGTCCTCGGCCGGGCGGCGCCCCACACCAAGCGCCTGCTGGAACGGCTCACCAAGGGCAGCCTGATCGAACGCACCGGCCCCGGCAGGTACCGCTATCACAGCCTCCTTCGCGAATTCGCCAAGGACAAGGCGCTCTCCGAGTTCGACGAGTCCGTTTTCGCCGGCATCGCCACGAAGGCCGTCCAGTGGAACTGGCGGCTGGCCGTTTCGCTGGACAAGACGCTGTCGAACCGGCCCGCCCCGATCCAGGCGGAAAGCCACTACGCCGAGATCGAGGCCTTCGAAGGCGACGCCTGGGCCGAGTTCACGAAGGAATGGCCCAATATCTTGGCCGCCGCCAAGGAGGCCCGCGCGCTGCCGACCGAGGAGCTCGGCGTGATCTTCCCGTTCTCCTTGTGGTACTTCGGTTATCAGACGAAGCGGCACGACGACGTCATCGACGCCTATCACGAGATCCTCGGCCGCTGGACGGAACCGCCGGATCGCTGGCAGGTCCTCCGTGACCTCACCGGGCTTCACGAGGCCGCCGGAGAATTCGATCAGACCGACGCGTATGTCAAGGCGGCCCTGGAAGTCGACTATCCGCCGGGGCGGCAGAGCACCTACGACTGGTACGCCCTGGCCCAGGAAGCCCGCGGCAACCACGAATTCGCGCTCGAGCTCTTCGGGAAGTCGCGGGAAGCGGTGGCCTCGATGGAGGTCTCGCGGCAACCGCGGGCGCTGGCGCTGCTCGACCTGCACACCGGCCGGGTGCTGTTCAAGCTCGGCCGCTTCGAGGACGCCCGCGGACCCGCGGCGGCGGCCTGGGAATTCTTCCGGACCGCCGACCGCGAAGAGGCCAACAAGGCGTTTTCGGGCGGCCGGCTCGGCCTGATCCTGCACGCACTCGGCGAGGACGCCGAGGAGTTGCTGGTCCCGGCGTTGGCCCTCTTCGAACGATTGGGAATGGCGAAGCAGGCCGAGGAGATCCGCGCCGTTCTCAGCGAAGAGTGACGCCGAGGCCGTAGCGGCCCGAGCCGAGTTCGACCGTGATCGACGGAGTGAGCTCCTCCAGAGGATGCCCGTCGTCCAGCCAAGCGCGGACGACGGAGGCGTGCACCTCGGTGGGACCTGGGCCGGAGACTTCGACACGTCGCCCCGACGGCGCCGTCACGACGCTCTTCCCCTCGCCGAGGACAGCACCGACCACTCCAGCGCGCAGTCCGGCGACGGCGTCCGTGCCGGTCAGCACCGAGGCTCCCGAGCGGATCGAGCGGAGCGGGTGGTCGTCCGGGCAGGACAGGTGCGGATCGGCCCCGGCCCCACGCCGAAGCTCGGCCGGATACCTGGTCAGCCGGACGAGCCGCCCGGCACGGTCGGTTTCGTGGTGGACTTCGGCGGCGACGCGGTGCGACGGCAGGATCGCGAGCCGAGGGGCGGGCGCCGGACCGAGCGGGATCTCGTTCGTGGGCTCGGAAAGGCCGAGAACCCGGTAGAAGACGCCGCGGAGCCGCTGGAGTGACTCGCCGGGGACCGAGGTGACAAGTTCGGCGACCCCCGCGAAATCGCCCGGGCGGTACTCGTCGAGGACGCGCCTGACCTGAGGGAGCAGCGGGCGCCGCCGGTCGAGACGGCGCGCGGTCTCGCCGAGAACGGAGATGGCCGTTCCCGGCGCGACATCGTCGTCGCCGAAAGCCGCCAGCGCCGTCGGTCTCCCCAGCGCCGCACCGTATCCCGTCACCGATCCGTGGTCGCCGACGATCAGGTCGGCGGCGGCGAGCCCCGCCTGCCAATCGTCCACTTCGGACAGAACGACCAGGCCGGAACGGACACAGTCGGCCAGCCACGTGTTCAGCTGCCACGGACTGTGCCCGTGCCGGACGTTGGGGTGCACGACGGCGAGCACCTGGAACTCGTCGATGGGCAGCGCGGCGAGCAGGTTCCTGAGGAAATCCGGCCAGGAGCCGAGCAGGGCGTTCGACCACCATGTCGACGAGGTCAGGACGACCTCGCGGTCACCGGAACCCAGCGCTTCGCGATACCGTTCGCGGTACGGCAGGCCGGCGAGAATCCGGTCATAGCAAGGATCTCCGGCGACCACGGCCTTCCCGGCGGCGGCGGGCACCGTCTCGGTGAGCAGGTCCAGCTGAGCGGTGTGGGAGAGGACGAACGCTTCGGCGATCGGTTCGCCGTCGTGCAGCAACCATTGTGGCGAAAGGCCGAAGATCTGCCGATTTCCGGATTCTCGGTTTCCGGGCGAGTATTTCGTATATCCGATTCCGTGCGAAAGAACGACCTTGGGGCCGGTCATATCGGTGATCCCGCCGTGATGGCTCGCCGTGACGACCAGGTCGAACTCGTACCGTTCGGCCTCCGCCCAGGGAATGACGGCCATGCCCAACGTGTCGAGAAGTTCGCGCAGGCCGTGCCGGAACGGATCCCCGGCGCAGGTGAACACCACCTGGACGCGGAAATCGTTCTCGAAGGCGGGAAGCACGTCCAGCAGCCGGGTCACCGTGGTGACGTTGTGCGCGATCACGAGGACTCGGCGGCGGACCGCGACGGTCGCCCACTTCGCCGTCTTGATGCCGACCAGTGCCTCGTTCACGGCCTGACCGTAGCCGATCCGGCGAAGGTGGCCTGGATCACGTTGCTCGGTGTCATCGCCGTGTCGCACCCGGTTCCCTCACGCCGCGAGGTGATACTCGGGCGCTCCCAACCCCGTCGAAAGGAACCGCGCGGTGGCCACGCGTACCAGCCAGATGACCACGGCACAGCGGCTGCTCCTGCTGATCACCCTCGCCGCCGTCGTACTCGCGGTCTTCTGGTTCGTGAGCGGCAAGGGCGACGCGCTGCAGCCGAAGCCCGCCAACCCCGCGAGCGCCGCCGACGCGCGCAAGCAGCTGGACGAGCTCACCGTCGCGCCGCGCGGTTCGATGGACGGCTACGACCGCAAGAAGTACCCGCACTGGGACAACCAGGGGAACAACTGCAACACCCGCGAGTTCGTGCTCAAGCGTGACGGCAAGGACGTCAAGGCCGGTTCCGACTGCGCCCCGACCTCCGGCAGCTGGACGAGCATCTACGACGGCGAGACCTGGACGAAGCCGACCGACGTCGACATCGACCACATGGTCCCGCTCGCGCAGAGCTGGGTCAGCGGCGCGAAGTCGTGGACCGACGAGAAGCGGCGCCAGTTCGCGAACGACCTGACCCGCCCGCAGCTGTTCGCCGTCACCGACAACGTCAACCAGGAGAAGAGCGACAAGGCGCCGGACCAGTGGAAGCCGCCGCTCGTCTCGTTCTGGTGCACCTACGCCACCGACTGGATCACCGTGAAGCACTACTACGGCCTCACGATCACCACCGCCGAGAAGAGCGCGCTCAGCGACATGCTCGGTCGTTGCTGATCCGCCCGAATTCGGGTTGGCTGGGGCGATGGCGACCTTCGTACTGATCCACGGCGGTGGCGGCAGCGCCTGGGACTTCCACATCCTCGAGGCGGAGCTGACCGGCCGCGGGCACGACGTCGTCGCGGTGAACCTGCCGATCGACGACGAGAAGGCCGGTTTCCCGGAGCACGTCGACGCCGTCGTGAACGCGATCGGCGACCGCGAGGACCTGGTGATACTGGGCCATTCCTACGGCGGCTTCACCGCGCCGCTCGTCGCCGGGAAGCTGACGGCGCGGCTGCTCGTGATGCTGACGCCGATGATCCCCAAACCGGGCGAGACACCCGGGGATTGGTGGAGCAACACGGGTTTCGAGGACGCGAAGGACCTCACCGACGAGGAGAAGTTCTACAACGGTGTCCCCTCGGACATCGTCGCGGAGGCGGGCTCGCACGGCCGGAACCAGGTCAGCGCCGAATGGGCACAGCCGTGGCCGCTGGACGAGTGGCCGGACGTCCCGACGAAGGTGCTCATCGGGCGCGAAGACCGCTTCTTCACGCCCGAGTTCCAGCGCCGGGTCGTCCGGGACAGGCTCGGCTTCGCCCCCGACGAGATCGACGGCTCCCACTCCGTGCCCCTGAGCCACCCCAAGGAACTGGCGGACCGGCTGGAGTCCTATCTCAGCGTCTAGTAGGTGAACCCGCGTCCGCGATCGACGGCGACCTGGTCGTCCAGGTCGCGAATGCCACTTTCGCCCGGGCGACCGGCCCTACCAGCGGTCCAGCCGCATGACCTCTTCGAGCGGCTGACGCGGGGCCGGCTTGAAGGTGTCACCGGTGTAGAACGCCGTCGGGATGAGCGCGGCCTGGTGCACGTTCTCCGGCAGGCCGAGGATCTCCGCGGCCTCCTTCTCGTACGCGAGGTGCAGCGTCGTCCACGCCGTGCCGAGCGTGACGGCCCGCGCCGCGAGCATGTAACTCCACGCCGCGGGCAGCAGGTTCCCCCATAGACCCGCCTGGTTGCCGGCGGGCAGCTCCGCGCTGTTCGTCTCCAAGCACGGGATGACGTGCACGGGCACCTCGCCCATCTTGTCGGCCAGGTACTCGACACTGGAGCCGACGCGCTTCTGCACCTTCGACCGCCGGGGGTCGTCCGCGAACAGTTTCCCGGCCGCGTGCGGGGAATCCAGGTACTCGCGGCACGCCCGCTGATACAGCTTGCCGAGCTCGGCCCGCTGCCCGGGATCGGTGATCACGAGCCAGTGCCAGCGCTGCGTGTTCGACCCGCTCGGCGCCTGCAGCGCCACCTGGAGGGCGTGTTTGACCAGTTCGAGAGGCACCGGCCGGGTCAGGTCCAGTCGTTTGCGGACGGTCCGGGTGGTCGTCAGCAGCTCTTCGGGCGTCATCCGGCGATTATGTCGTTATGATCCGCTGGTGGGGAGGCCGCCGCGCGAACGAGGGATGGGCACTTTGCTCAGGCACGTCCTCGAAGTGACCGAGGCGGACGTCGCCGCGTTCTTCGAGGACATCGGGCTGGGGGACTACCGCCCGCGGTTCACGCCGTTCGTCCGCGCGATCGTCACGCACGGGCCGCTGCCCATCCGCGACCTCGCCGCCGAAGTCGGCGTGACCCATTCCGCGGCCAGCCAGACGATCGCGCAGATGGCGCGCCAGGACCTCGTCTCGCTTCGGCCCGGTGCCGACGCCCGGCAGCGGATCGTTTCGCTGACCGAGAAGACACGGCGCCTGATGCCGACGCTCGAAGCCGAATGGGCGGCGACCAGCGCCGCGGCCGCGCAGCTGGAAGCCGAACTGCCGTACCCGCTCAGGGAGGTGCTGGTCGCCGCCGTCGAGGCCTTGGAGCGGAAATCGCTCCGGGAACGCATCGCCGAAACGGACGCGGCGCTCAAGCTGGGGCGTCTGCCCGGTCGAGACTGAACACGGCCCAGACGTACTTCCCGCCGGAGCAGAGCTCGTGGCCCCAATCGTCGGACAACGCGTGCACCAGCTGGAGACCGCGGCTGCGCGCCGCCATCGGCGACGGCTCCTTCAGCTTCGGCCGCCCCGATCCGGAATCGAAGACCCGCAGGGTGAGCCTGCCGCCGGAGTATTCGACTTCGAGCCTGTCCGGCTTCTCGCCGTGCTCGAAGGCGTTCGTGACCAGCTCGGAGGTCGCCAGGAGGACATCGTCGACCGCCGGGCCGTCGAGGCCGAAGTCCGCCAGAGTCGCTCGCACCGCCTGCCGCGCGACGGCCGGTGCCGTCACATCGACCGGCAGGGGGAGGGAGACCACCGGCAACGAGCCCTCCGATCGGGTCTTGGACATCGTCATGGTTCCGCACCTCCCCTCACGAGAGACTCCCAGATCCGCTGTTCGCCTCCCAGATACCCACAAGGGCCGTCGACGAATCAGGTCCCGTTCGTGAGTTCGGTCTCGCTCAGACCTTCCCGCAGTTTCTTGAGCGTGGCGGCCAGCAATCTTGACACCTGCATCTGGGAAACACCGACACGGCGGGCGATGTCCGACTGGCTCATCCCGGACCCGAACCGCAGCGCGACGATCTTGCGCTCACGGTCGGGCAGCCGTTCCAGCATCGGCCGCAGCGCCTCGCGCAGCTCCGCCTGGCTCAGGTTGGCGTCGGCCTCGCCGAAGCGGGTGTGCGCCGAGTTCTCCAGGAGGTTGTCCAGCGAGGCTCCGTACCGGCCCTGGCCGGCACGGAGACCCTCGTAGACCTCGTCGATCGGGACGCCGAGATGGGCGGCGATCTCACTGGGCTTCGGCGCGCGGGAGAGCCGGATCGTCAGCTCTTCGCGCACGGCCGAGATGTTCGCGTTCAGCTCCTTGAGGCGCCGGGGCACCCGCACCGACCAGCTGTTGTCGCGGAAGTGGTGCCGCAGCTCGCCGGAGATGGTGGGGACCGCGAAGGCCAGGAAGTCACTCCCCTGGCCGGGGTCGAACCGGTCGACGGCGTGGATCAACCCGATCGTCGCGATCTGGACCAGATCCTCCATCGACTCGTCCCGGTTGCGGAACTTGCGCGCCAGATTGCGCGCGAGTTCGAGGTGCGCGCGCACCAGCTCGTCCCGCAGCGCTTCGCGTTCGGGAGCGCCTTGGGGCAGCGCGCACATGCGCTCGAACAGGGCCGGGACGTCCGCGCCGTCTTGCTCGACGGGTTCGGTCACGGCCGGGCCGCCTCGCTCTCCCGGACGAGTTCCACCCTGGACAGGTAGCCGCCGTCGGCCGGGGTGACACTCCGCCGCGCGGACGTCGCCAGCGCGGTGAGCAGCTGCCAGGACAGACCGGTCTCGTCGTCGGGTTCCGGGGAGTCCGAAAGCACCGAGACGGTCACCTCGATCCGCCCGTCCTTCCACGAGAAAACGCAGTTCAGGTGCCCGTCGGCGGCCGAGGGGAGCAGCATGGAGCACGCCTCGTCCACCGCCATCCGGAGGTCTTCGACGGCGTCCAGGTCGAAGTCCTGGCGCATCGCGATGTCCGCGACGATCGTCCGGAGAGTCGGTACCACGTGCGGTACCGCGGCCGTGCGTACCTCGATGAGTTGAGCGCCCTCCCCGCTGGGCGGGGTGTTGTCCACCACGTGTGTTCCTCTCTCGAGCTGCGCTGCCGATCGGTCAGATGCCCTGGGTGTGAGCAAACCAAACCCACGTTTGAGCCGCGCAGGGGGCGGGCATGTAACCGGCGACAAACGATCTCCTGGGAAGGCGGGGACCGACATGGCTGACGTGAGCCGGCTGCCGAACGTGGTGGCGGAAGAGTGGGATTGGCAGCTCCGTGGGTCGTGCCGAGGCGCCGACAGCAGCTTGTTCTTCCACACGGACAACGAGCGTGGTTCGGCCCGCGAGCGGCGCGAATCGCGGGCCAAGGCCATCTGCCACACCTGCCCCGTGCTGGCGCAGTGCCGCAAGCACGCGCTCTCGGTGCAGGAGCCGTACGGCATCTGGGGTGGACTGGGCGAGATCGAGCGCCGCGAGCTGTTCCTCCGCGAGCGCCGCGCCGAGCGCAAGGCCTTGACCGCGCATTGAGCGCGTCCCGGGCACCGGTCGGCGACGCGCGCGACGGCGATCGTGGCGCCCCGTCCGTACTGGGTTAGGGTTGGGACTGTCGTTGCGGGGACAGCCACGCCTACCCGCCGAAGAAGAGCGTGCGTCCGTGTCCGGACTGGGCGCGGCCGTCGCTTGAGACCACAGGCGCGTTCCGGCGCTGAGCGTCGGTTCTCACCTGATGAGGAGAATGTGCATGCCCGCAGCGGACCAGAACACCACGCCGCCCGGTTTCAGCATCACGCTGGACGCCGACGCGTCTGAACCGCGTGTGGTGGTCACCGGTGAGCTCGACCTGCTGACGAGCCCGCAGCTTCAGGAGACCCTCGGGGCCCTGATCACCGACAAACCGTCGGGTCGGGTGGTCGCCGACCTGACCGGCGTGACGTTCTTCGACTCCTCGGCGCTGAACGTGGTGCTCCAGGCACAGCGTCAGGCCGCCGAGAAGGAGGTCGAGCTCGAACTGGTGCCCAGCCCGCAGGTGAGCCGAGTGATCGAGCTCACCGGCGTCGCCGAGCACCTCAGCGTGTCGGAGGAGCCTCCCGCCTGATCCCCCGATACGGTCGTGGGCTCGTGATCCGCGACACCTGGGGGCAGCACGATGATGGGGCGGACGCATGCCCTGACCGGATGGTGCGCGGGCCTCGCGCTCGCACCCGCGGTCGGGGCGGGCACGGTGCACCAGGCGGTCGTGTTCGCCGCGACCACGGCCGGATTCGCTCTCCTGCCCGATCTGGACCATCCGGGCGCTCGCGCGTCAAAGCTGCTCGGCTGGTTCACCGGCGCGATCTCCTGGCTGCTTCGCCGGGTTTCGGCGGCTCTCTACGCGCTGACCAAGGGACCGCGCGACGAGAAGGTCACCGGTAAGCACCGGCACCTCTCGCACACCGTCCTGTTCGCCGTCGGCCTCGGCTTCCTGACCTCCTGGGGTACCGCCGAGGGCGGACCATGGGCCGTGTTCGGTGTCGTCGTCCTCGGCCTGCTGCTCGCGGAAGGCGCGCTCGGCGACTGGCTCCTGCCGGTCAGCGGCGCCGCGGTCGGTTGGTGGGTGTGGACCGCCCCACCGGACAAGGCGGCGCAACTGGCGGAGATCTCCGGCTGGCTCGGCATCGCCGTCGCGGCCGGGTGTTTCGTGCACTGCCTCGGGGACGCGCTGACCGAGTCCGGCTGTCCGTTCCTGTTCCCGATCCCGATCGCGGGCGAGACCTGGTACGAGATCCGGCCGCCGAAGCCGCTGCGGTTCCGCACCGGCAAGAAGGTGGAGAACCGGCTGATCTTCCCGGTGTTCGCGGTCGCCGCGGTGGTGCTGATCCCGGGTGTCTGGGAGTACCTCTTCACCACGGTCCAAGGACTGCTCACACCGGACGGGACGCAGACCGCGGTCCACTGAGCTGTGCCCTGGGCCGACCGCTCTCCTTCACCTTCGCGACCCGGCCGCCGGTGCCGCGCCCAGAGCCCGGCGAGTAGTGAAGGCCTCCTTGCCTACCTTGAGGGTAGGCAAGGAGGCCTTCACGGAATGCCCTCGTCACCGGCGGCGTTGAATCGGAACGCCGGACCCGGTTGAGGAGGGGGAACAGTGGACAAGCCCGTGCTGCGCGCCGACGCGCGCCGCAACCGAGCGAAGGTGCTCGCGGCCGCCGAAGAGGCCTTCGCCGTCGACGGCCTCGCCGTCCCCCTCGACGAGATCGCCCGGATCGCCGGCGTCGGCGCGGGCACCGTCTACCGGCATTTCCCCAGCAAGGAAGCGCTCTTCCAAGCCGTCGTCGTGGACCGGCTCGAACAGTTCGCGCGGGAAGCACGCGAACTGCTGACCGCCGAAGACCCCGGCGAAGCGTTCTTCGACTTCTTCAAACGCGTCGTCCAGCAGGCGTCGCGCAACCGGGCACTCTGCGACGCGCTCGCCGAGACGACCGGGCTGGGTTTCAAGGCGAGCGCGGGCGACGAGTTCCGCTCGGCGACGCAGGCGCTGCTGGCGCAGGCACAGGCCGCGGGCGCGGTGCGCGAGGACATCGACGGCGACGATCTGCGCGCCCTGATCGCCGGTTGCCTCGCCGCCGAACGGTACTCACTCGAAGAGCGGCATCTCGTGCGGATCATTGTCGACGGATTGCGCACGCTGCGTAACAAAACGTAAGATCAACGCGAGAAGTCCTCGTACCTGCGCTTCGCGTGGCGAGGGGGTGCCGGATGTTCGGTCAGGGTCCCACCACCGGTCCCGTCACGGTCGCGGCCATCGCCGGCCTCGCGACCGGGCTGCTCGTCGCCGCCCTCCTGGTGGCAAGCCGCGAGCCGCAGCGCCGCGTGTACGAAACCGGCACGACCCCGTCCCCGGCCACGACCTCCCGTTCGGTCGGGCCGGTCACGGTCACCGTGCCGGGCAGCGCCCCGGAACCGCTCGTCATCACCCGCACCAACACACCGGCGCCGCGCACGGTGACCAGGACCGTGACGCCTTCACTCACCTCGACGGCACTTCCGACCAGTACGACCACGGGGTTCCGAAGCGACTGATGCAACCAGGGCGGCCTTCGCCTCGTCTGCCCGGTATGCGGCGACTTCCCGTTTTCCTGCTCCTGCTCGCGACCTTGACCGCGTGCGATTCCGGTGAGAAGGCCTGCCCGGCCATCGGCCTGGCGGAGGGGATCTCCCTCGACATCCCGCCGGAAGTGGCCGCCGGTATCACCCGCGTGTCGCTGGAGTTGTGCTGGGCGGGTGACTGTGTGACCGAGTCCGCGCCCGGTGGCGAGCACGTCTTCATCCCGACCCGGGGCTTGCCGACCACGCCGGTCCGGACCACGGTGACCCTCGACGACGGGAAACCCCACGTACTCGACGTGACGCCGGTGATCGCCTATCCGGCGGGCGAGGCGTGCGGAGGCGGCGTGCCGACCGCGAAACTGGTCGCGACACCCGGCGGCGAAGTACGGCAAGTACCGTGAAGGCCGCCCGCCCCGACGGACGGCCTTCACGGTTTCCCCTGTGGCTAGCCGACGTCGCGACGCCGCCAGCCCATGAGCCCGGCCACGAGCGCGACCACGGCGACCGCGGTCAGCCAGACCAGCGGTGTCGCGGTGAACTCCGCGGCGGGCAGTTTCGGAACGTGCGAGAACGGTGAGGCGTCCACGACCGCCTGCGGCAGGTCCAGCACCGGGCCGAACATGCTGAGCAGCAACGCCAGCCCGGCGATCGCCCACGCCGCCGTCGAGAACTTCGGCGCCAGGCCGAAGAGCGTCACGGCGAGGCCGGTGATCACCCACACCGCCGGAAGCTGCGCCAGCGAAGCGACCACCATGTCCCCGACCGAGTCGGAGACACCGCCGGCCCGCACGCCGTTCGACAGTCCCAAAAGGACACCGCTGACGACCATCATCAGCGCCGTGCCGCCGAACGTGAACACGAGATGGCTTCCCAGCAGCCGCATCCTGCCCACGCTCGTCGCGAGCAGTGGCTCGACCCGAACGGCGGTCTCCTCGGCGCGGAGCCGCAACGCGGACTGCACGCCGTAGAGCGCGATGACCATGGCGAACAGGCCGGTCATCGCCGCCATGAAGGCGTCGATCAGCCCGTCCGTGCCGCCGAGGCGCTGGAAGATCTCCTTCGCTTGCCGGCTTTCCCCGACGACGTCGCCGATACCGCTCGCCACCGAGCCGAACACCGCGGCGCAGAACGCCGTGCCGATCAGCCAGCCGATCAACGGGCCCCGGTGCAGCCGCCACGCCAGCGCGAACGGGCTGCGCAGCGACGCCGCCGCCTCGGCGGGCCCGGGACGCGGCGGGATGATGCCGGTGCCGACGTCGCGCCGCGGGAGCAGCGCGTACCCGGCGGCGCCGACGACCACGGTCGCGGCCAGCGGCAGCAGGAACACCCACCAGCGCTCGTCGGCGAACGGCCGGATCTGCTGCGCCCACCCGATCGGGGAAAGCCAGGAGACCCAGGTCGCGTCCGAGGTCGAGTCGCCGACGGCGCGCAGCAGGAACGCGACCCCGACCGCGGTGGCGCCGATCCCGTTGGCCGTCCTCGAATACTCGGCGACCTGGACGGCCACCGCCGCGATCGCCGTGAAGACCAGCCCGGTCGCCGTGGTGGCGGCGCCGAGCGCGAGCGAGCCGCCGACGGGCAGCTTCGCGCCGATCATCAGCCCGGTCTCGACGAGTCCGATGAGGACACTCGCGCCGGCGGACACCAGCACGCCCGCGGTCAGCAGGGCGTATCGGCCGACCACCGCGGAGGCCAGCAGTTCCGCGCGGCCGGAGTCCTCCTCGGCGCGGGTGTGCCGGGTGACGGTGAAGACCGCCATCAGCCCGGCGACCAGGGCGAGGAACCCGCCGAGCCGCCAAGCGGTGAACCCGCCCGCGGTCGAGAGGTCGAAGGCCGGGCCGTAGATCAGCGAAAGGGACGGGTTCGCGCCCATGCTCGCGGTGAGCCCGGCCCGTTCGGCGGCCGTCGGGTACAGGGTTTCGAACGTCCCCGAGGAGGTCGAAGGCATGATCCCGAGCAGGACGATCCAGATCGGCAGGACGATCCGGTCCCGCCGCAGCGCCAGCCTGGTCAGCTGCCAAGTGCCGACGAGTCCGTGGACGGCACCCGAGACCGCGGGACGGTCCAGCGTCGCGGTCATTTCGCGCTCGCTTCGGTGGTGTAGTGACGGAGGAAGAGCTCTTCGAGCGTCGGCGGCTGGCTGGTCAGGCTGCGGACACCGACCTGGGTGAGCTGCCGCAGCGCTTCGTCGAGAGAGCGGGTTTCGACATCGAAGCGGACCCGGTTGCCCTCGACCTTGAGGTCGTGGATGTTCTGAAGTTTCGTCAGCCCGTTCGGCGGGCCGGCCAGCTCGGCCGAGATCGACGTCCTGGTGAGGTGCCGGAGCTCGGCCAGCGTGCCGGTCTCGACGGTGTGCCCGTTGCGGATGATGCTGACCTTGTCGCAGAGCGCCTCGACCTCGGCGAGGATGTGGCTCGACAGCAGCACCGTGCGGCCCTGCTCGCGTTCCTCCTGGATCGCGTACTGGAAGGTGGCCTCCATCAGCGGGTCGAGGCCCGAGGTCGGCTCGTCCAGGATCAGCAGGTCCACATGCGAGGCCAGCGCGGCCACGATCGCGACCTTCTGCCGGTTGCCCTTGGAGTAGGTGCGCCCCTTCTTCCTGGGGTCGAGGTCGAACCGCTCGATCAGATCCTTGCGGCGGCGCTGATCGAGCCCGCCCCGCAGCCGCCCCAGCAGATCGATCACCTCGCCGCCGGACAGGTTGGGCCAGAGGTTCACGTCGCCGGGGACGTAGGCGAGGCGCCGGTGCAGGCTCGCCGCGTCCTTCCAGGGATCGCCGCCGAGCAGGCGGACGTCGCCCGAGTCCGCATGGAGCAGGCCGAGCAGGACCCGGACGGTGGTCGACTTCCCCGCGCCGTTCGGGCCGAGGAAGCCGTGCACCTCCCCAACGGGTACCTGCAGGTCAAGGCCGTCCAAAGCCTTGGTCCGGCCGAAGGATTTGTGGAGGCCGGAGATGGAGATGGCGTTTTCCATGCGGCTGAATGTACAGTGATTTCACGAAGTTGTGAAGTTAAGAAACCATATGGATGGTGTGATCACTCTGGGGGACGTAGGAGAGGATGTGCTCATGACGACGACGCCTGAGAGTGCTTCGAGCACCCAGAGAGACGAGGACGCCGTCCGCCGTTACGTGGAGCATCTGGGCCTCACGCTCTCCCAGATCGGGATGCAGAGGATGCCCGCCAGGGTGTTCGCCGCGCTGATGACAACCGACGCCGGCCGCCTCACCGCGGCCGAGCTGGCCGACCAGCTCTCGGTGAGCCCCGCCGCGATCTCGGGAGCCGTGCGGTACCTGGAGCAGATCGGGCTGGTCGCGAAGGAACGCGAACCCGGCTCGCGCCGCGACCACTACCGGCTCTTCGACGACCTCTGGTACGCCACCTTCATGAAGCGCGACCGCATGATCACCATGTGGCGCGACGCGGCCGACGAGGGCGTTTCGGCGCTGGGCGAGGACACGCCGGCGGGCGAGCGGGTCGCCGAGATGCGCGACTTCCTGAGCTTCATGATCAAGGAGCTCAACGACATGTACGCGAAGTGGCACGAGACGCGGGCCGAAAAGGGCAAGTAGGGCGCGCAGGCGCGGATGATCGTTCGGTACAGGTGGTCGTGAGTGGCGATTCGGGTTCTAACCCGAATCGCCACTCACGACCAACGCGACCACCAGCGTGCCCGCCAGCCTCTCCGCCCACTGGTCCAGTTCTTCGGGGGACGGCTCGCGGTCGTCGAAGGACGCCAGGAACGCGTACTGGAAACAGGCCCCGAGCAGCAGCGACGCCGCCGCGTCCAGATCCGCGTCCTCGCGAACCCTGCCGAGCCGGACCTCCTCGCCCAAGTACGCGGAGACGCGCACCAGCGGGACGTCCGGCCCGCTCGCCCGGCTCATGACCCGGTCCCGATGGGTCGCGAGCAGTTCCCGCGAGGAGAACAGCGACACCGCGATCGGGAAGCTCTCCAGATAGAACGACAGCGTGATCCGCGCCAGCCGGGCGAGATTCTCCGCGAGCGGTGTGTCCGCCGCGGAGCTCATCAGCTCGTCCAGGGTCGTCCCGAGCGCGGGCAGCCGCTCGGTGAGCACGCTCATGAAGATCTCGGTCTTGTCCTTGAAATGCTTGTACAGCAACGCCTCGGAGTAGCCCGCCGCCCGTGCGATGGCCTTTGTCGTGGCGTGCGCGTAGCCCTGCTCGCGCATCACCTTCGCCGCCGCGGCGACGATCTCCTCGCGGCTTCCCATGTTCGCTCCTGAGGGCTTCTCAGCGTTCGCTCGACAAGTGGTTAGTGAACACTCACCATAGTGGGTGAGTGTTCACTAACCCAGGAAGGCGTGACCATGAAGCTCACTGTTCTCGGTGCCACGGGCGGGGTCGGCTCCGAAGTCGTCAAGCAGGCGCTGGCCGCGGGGCACCACGTCACGGCGGTCGTCCGCGACCCGTCCCGCCTGAACGCCGAAGGTGAACTGCTGGAGGTCGTCATCGCCCGGCTGTCCGAGCACGGCGCGCTGACCGAGGCGGTGTCCGGGCGCGACGTGGTGATCTCCGCCCTCGGCGCCCGCGACCGCAACCCGACGACCATCGTCACCGACGGGGCGCACGCCGCGGTCGCCGCGCTCGGATCGGCGGGCACGCGGAGGCTGCTCCTGGTGAGCGCCAGCGGCCCGTTCGTCGACGGCGACGCCTTCTTCACCAGGAACGTCGTCAAGCCGATCCTGGGCAGGGTCCTCCGGCACGCCTTCGCGGACATGGTCGCCGCCGAGCGGATCGTGCGCGCGAGCGACCTCGACTGGACGATCGTGCGCCCGCCGCGCCTGCTGAACGGGCCGCACACCGGCGCGATCGCCGCCCGCACCGACGGCAACGTCCGCGGGAGCTACAGCATCAACCGCGCCGACGTCGCCGACTACCTGCTCCGCGCGGCCGCGGACGATTCGCTCGTCCGTCAGACGGTCTCGATCGCCCAGGGCTGATTCCGCGTTTCGTCCTCCGGATGCGGTTGTCGCATGCGCAACGATCGCGTTCAGAGGACGAAACGCGGAAGTAGAGTCGCGGGGTGATCAGCCGTGCGGTGGTGCTCGCCCCGATCCTGCTCGCGCAAGCCGTCCGGGTGCGCCGTACGACGCCAAGGCTGCCCGGTGCCGCGGGGCCGGTCACCGGCCTCGTGAAGGGCGGCGGCCGCCCGGTGCGGCTCGCGGTGCTCGGCGAGTCCACCGTGGACGGCGTCGGCGCGGCCACCCACGCCGAGGCGCTGACCGGACGGCTCGCGGACGAACTCGCGCGGGACGGCGGCGCGGTCGCCTGGCAGGCACTCGGCAAGACCGGCGCCAACGCGCGCGTGGCGCGCGAGGAGCTGCTGCCGCTGCTCGAACCCGCCGACCTCGTGGTGATCGCGCTGGGTGTCAACGACACGATCGAACTGCATTCGGCCACCCGCTACCGGCGTGACCTGCTCGACCTCGTCGTCGCCGTGCGGCGCCGGGTGGGCCGGGTCCCGGTGGTGCTCGCGGGCGTGCCGCCGATGGGCCGGTTCCCGTCGCTGCCGCGTCCGCTGCGGGACGTCCTCGGCGCGCGGTCGGCCGTCCTCGACGCCGCGGCCGCGCGGCTGGCGCTGCTGCCCGGCGTCGTCCACGTCCCGATGCCCGCCGCGATGCTGGACCCGGCGACCTTCGCCGAGGACCGTTTCCACCCCGGCCCCGAGGGCTACCGGCGCTGGGCCGAACAACTCGCGGACGTGAGCCGACGGCTACTCAGCGACACCATTTCCGGGTAAAAACGCTGATCGGGTCACCCGCCTGCCACAGATTAAGAAATTTCCGCGAAAAAACTGGCTCTGCGTGTATCTGGTGGCAGCCTCATTGCGTCCTATGGAGCAGTCGAGGAAATGAGGGACACCCGATGACTACCGAGACCCACACCGCACCCGTCGACGACGAGGCCACGGCCACCGAGGACCTCGAAGAGACCCCGAAGCCGAAGCCGATCACGGCGCCGGTCCCGCCCCGTCCCGGCACCAGCCCGGACGGCAACTGGGAGCCGAACGGCACCAACCCGCCGGTGAACTGAACCAACACAGACAGGTGATGTCCGGAGGCCGAGGGGGCCTCCGGGCATCACCTCCGGGTGCTCCCTTCGGGGGAGGGGGGACGCCCGGACGCGGGCCCGTTGGGGAGCGGGCCCGGGGGGAGGGAAAAAGGGCCGGCCGGTGCGCAGTCCACACCTACTCGCGCCGGCCGGTGCCTTTGGTCCTTCACCCCACATCGAGGGGATGACCGAAATTCGACAAAAAAGTTAGTGACTTGATGTATCCCAGAGCCTCTTGCACGCTCCTTCTCCCCGAAGGGCCCGCGATACTGCCAGCGCCGACACGAAGACACGTCCGAAGTGGGGCAGATACGGTGACCGACGTGCAAACGACCGAGGTAGACCCGCCATGGGAAGGACTGACCGGTGCCGATCTGCACGCCGCCTGCATGCGCGCGGCGCGGGCCGGTGACCGCCAGGCGATGGACAGACTTGTGCACGAGCTGACCCCGCTCGTGTGGCATGTCGCGCGCGCGAACGGGCTCGACCGCCTGACCGCCGAGGACGTGGTCCAGACGGTGTGGCTCGCCCTGTTCAGTCAGCTCGAGAAACTCCGTGACCCCAAGGCGCTCGCCGCGTGGCTGATCACCACCACCAGACGCGAAGCACAACATCCTTTCGGCCGCCGCGCCCAGCCTGTCCCGCTGACCGACGAGCTGGCCGAGAGTATGGAGAGCACCCACCCGGCCCCCGAAGAGGAAGCCGTCCGCGCCGACCGGGATCGCCGGGTCTGGCGCGCCTTCCTCCGCCTGCCGCACCGCTGTCAGCAGCTCCTTCGGCTGACCGTGCTCGCCGGGAGGGCCGAATACCAACTGGTCGCCGAAGCACTCCGTATGCCGCGCGGAAGTGTCGGCCCGACCAGGGGCCGTTGCCTCGAATCGATGCGCGACCTGCTGGCCCACGAAGGGGGAAGCCGATGAACGACCTCGGGACGCCGGGGGAGATGACCTCCCCGGGCGATGAGGCCTTGCTCGCCGATATCGGGCGCTTCATGAACGAACTGGACCCGCCACCGGGAGACCTGGTGCAGCGGGTTCAGTTCGCGCTCGCGCTCGAAAACCTCGACGTCGAGGTCGCCCGCTGGGAACGGATGGACGCCACCGCGGGCGTTCGTGGCAGCGACACCGGCACGATCACCTTCACCGTCAGCGACCTGACCGTGATGATCAACCTCACCAAGATCGGCAAGAAACACCGGATCGACGGTTGGCTCGTGCCCGCCGGCGAGTACGGAGTGGAGGTTCGCGTCGCCGAGCACGGCACGAGTTCCACCACCGCCGACGAGGGAGGCCGGTTCGTGCTGGACAACGTCCCCCAGGGCACCACCCAGATCGTGATCCACCTCGGCGACGTGACCTGTCGCCGGACCGTCGTGACCCCGACAGTGGTGCTGTAACCGGACGGCTGTTCCGTTATGCGGCGCGGGTGTGCTCCCATAGTGCGTGTGCCCGCGCAGCTTCCTGTCGTCGATCCCGTAGCCGAGGCCGCGGACCTCCATCGTCAGGCGATGGCCGCCGCCGCCGACCACGGCCCGGGCGCCGCGATCAGGTTGTTGCAGCGCGCTTTGTCGTGCCTCGGGCCGCTGAAGGCAGCCGGGCCGGAACGGCTGGAGATCCGGGTCAGGGTGCTGATCAGCCTCGCCGCGGCCGAGGCCGAGGTCCTGTCCCAAGAGGACGGATTCGCGCGGCTGGACGAGGCGGAGCGAGTGCGGCTTTCGCTGCCGGAAGGCGAAACCCGGCGGCTGCTGCGGTTCACCGTCGTCCTGCAGCGCGCCGTCGTCCTGATGCGGATCGGGAGGTTGGAGGAGGCACTCGCGCTCTACGACGCGGTGCTTCCCAGCCTGGCCGACGAGGTGGAGGACCACAGCCTGCTCCTGACCCGGAACATGATGAACCGGGCGTGGCTGCATCTCCAGATGACCAATCCCGACGGCGCCTACCAGGATCTGAGCGGCGCGCTGGACATCGCGGTGAAGTACGGCCATCGCCGCCTCGAAGGGAAGATCCGGCACAACCTGGGTGATCACGCCCAGTTGCTCGGCGACATCCCCGAAGCGCTCCGGTACTATGAACAGGCGGCCTCGATCTTCGTCACCGACGGTCCCGGCTCGCTGCCGCTCGTTCGGCTCGACCAGGCGAAGGCCCTGCTCACCGCCGGGCTCGCCGAGGAAGCGGCGCGACACCTCGACGAGGCGATCCCCGAACTCCGGGACAACGGTGCGCGCCATCTCGTCGCGGAAGCGGAGGTCGCGCGGGCCGGGGCCGCCATCCTCGAGGGTGACCACGTTCTCGCGAAGAAGCTCGCGACGTCCGCACGGCGGAGCTTCCTGCGGCGTGGCAACGGCCGGTGGGCGGAGATCGCCGAGTTGACCCGGCTCCGCGCGGACGCGGTGAAGGTACTGGCGGACCGGGAAAAGAAGCCGTCCGCGAAACTGCCGGAGCGGCTGGCCGATCTCGCCATCCGGCTGGCCGGGCTCGGTCTGCGCGACGAAGCGGGCGCGGCCAGGATGTTCGCGGTGCGGCTGCTGATCCGTCGCGAAGAGACGGTCGCCGCGCAGGAACTCCTGGCGCAGGTACCGAAACCTCGGCAGACCACGCCGATCGACCACCGGATGCAGCTGCGGCTGTGCCGGGCCGAACTCGCGGTGGCGTCGCATCGGCCGCGTTCGGCGCTCGCGCAGGCGCGGGCAGGGTTGGCGGAACTCGGGCAGATCCGCGACCGCATGGGCGGGCTCGACCTTGTCTGCGGGACGGCGGCGCACGGCGAGGAGCTGGGCAAACTCGCGCTCACGCTGGTGCTCAAGAAGGCGAGGCGCAGCGGCGCCGGGGCGAAGAGCCTGTTCGCGTGGCTCGAACGCACGCGCGCGCAGGTGTACCGCTACGAACCGTTGCCGGTCATCGAGGATCCCGCGCTCGCCCGGCACATCAACGAAATGCGGCACTTGCAGGGGACGATCCAGGCGCGGCGGTCGTCCGGCGAACCGGTCGGGAAACTCGAGGAGCGCTACGACCGTTTGCAGCGGGAGGCGACGCGGCTCGGGTGGTACACCAGCCAATGGGGTCGGCCGCGCCCGGTCTCGGCACCCGAAGAGGTGGTGGAGCGGCTCGGCGATCGCGTGCTGGTCAGCCTGATGGGGTATCGCGACACCTTGTACGCGGTGGTCGTCGACCGCGGCCGGTTCCGGCTGCTGAAGCTGGGGCCGCTCGCGGAGATCGTCGAGACCGCGCGGCAGTTGCACGCGGACCTCGACGCGCTGGCACCGGACAACCTGCCCGCCCCGCTGGTCGAGGTCGTCACCGGTTCCGCGCGGCGCCGGGCGGACAAACTGGACAAGCTGATCTCGGCGTCGCTGGCGAAGACGCTGGAGAACCGCGAGCTGATCATCGTGCCGATCGGCTCGCTGTACGCGTTGCCGTGGGGTGCTTTGCCGTCACTGCACGGACATCCGGTGTCGATCGCGCCGTCGGCGACCGCATGGGTGACCGCGTCCGGGAGGCGGAGCTCCGGCCCGGTTCTGCTCGCCGGCGGGCCTGGGGTGCCGGGTTCGGTCGGTGAGGTGCGGAACCTGCGGACCGTGTACCCGCAGGCCCGCCTCGTCGACGGGAAGGACGCGACCAGCGACGCCGTACTGTCCGCTTTGGACGGTTCCGGGATGGCGCATCTGGTCGCGCACGGCGCGCACGAACCGGCGAACGCGCTGTTCTCGCGGCTGGAGCTCGTCGACGGCCCGTTGTACGCGCACGAAACCGCCCGGCTCGCGAAGCCGCCGGAACGGGTGGTGCTGGCCGCGTGCGAACTCGCGATGAGTCATATCCGGCCCGGCGAGGAGGCGCTCGGTTTCGCCGGGACGCTGCTCGCCAGTGGTTCGCGGACGGTCATCGGCGCGATCGCGCGAGTCGGCGACAAGGCCGCCGCCGCCGCGATGTCCGACCTGCACCGGCGGTTGGCTTCGGGGACCGCGCCCGCTTTGGCGCTCGCGGAAGCGACCGCCGCCGATCCGTTGCGGCGCCCCTTCCTGTGCCTGGGCGCGGGCTGAAGGGACTTTCGCCGCGTCCTATGCGGCTTTGGCGTCCTTCAGTTCCCCACAGGAGTTGTCCACAACCATCGCCCCCTGTGGACAACTCAGCCGAGCGGCCCTTTCCGTACCCCATCGCCGGTAGACTGGACTCGGGGTCGCCCCCCTTGGGAAGGGCGGGGGGTGGGGTCAGGCGCGTTCCGCGTGTTTCACCAGGCGAGTGGCCAGGATCGAGATCACGGTGCGCAGGGCCGTGCGGACGGCGGCGCCGGTGCCGGGCAGCGGTTCGGTGAACCGGCCGGCCCAGCGCAGATCCGTACCGCCGGAAGCGTTCGGCGTGAACGAGACTTCGGCGCGATAGTCCTTGAGCGGTGCGAGACCCGCGAAGCCGTAGACGTGCTTTCGGTCCTGTTCGTACTCCAGCGTCTCTTCGTGGAGATACACCGGCCACAGCCCGACGGCCCGGACTGCGCCCACTCCGTCCGCGTCCGGCTTCCGCGCCCAGCGCGAGTGGAACACCACCGGCTTCGCCCATTCCGACCACCGGGAACCGTCGGCCTCCAGCGCGAACAGCGAAGCGGGCGAGGCGCTGCTCGTCCGGTTGACCTCGAAGGAGTACGTCTTGCCCATGTGGCGACGATAACCGCTCCGGCCGCCACGGATAAGTCAAGATAGGGGCGTGAGCACGACGCGCCGCGAGATCGCCGCACCACATTGGCTGGTGCAGCTGCTCCGCAGCACACCGGTTCCCATTCCGTGGAACATGGTCGCCCGCGCCGTCCTCGCCCTCGCCGTACCGCTGGCCGTCGGTTACGCGCTCGGCGACATCGCCGTCGGCGCGCTCATCTCCACCGGCGCCCTGCCCACCGTCCTTTCGGAATCCGCCGGCCCGTACCGCTACCGTGCCCGGCGGCTCGGCGGCGCCACCGCGGCCGCCGTCCTCGGCTACTTCGCCGGGTTGATCACGGGCGGCATCCCGGCCGCGTCCATCCCGGTCGTCGTCGGGGTCGCGGCGGTGTCCGCGCTGATCAGCGCGGCGGGCAGCAACGCGTCGGTCGCCGGGCTCCAGATGTTCGTCTTCTGCGTGCTCGGCACCGGCCAGCACGTCACCGGCCTGCGCGTCGAAGTCCTTCTCGGCTACTTCTGCGTCGGCGCCGCCTGGAGCCTGCTCGTCGCGCTCGCCACCTGGACCTTCCGCGCCACCAGCCCCGAACGCGGCGCCGTCGCGCACGTCTACGTCGAACTCGCCGCGATGCTGTCCGCGACCGACGAAGCCACCTCCCGCGTCGCGCGCCACCAGCTCACGACCGCGATGAACACCGCGTACGACCGGCTGCTCACCGCGCGATCCTGGCTGTCGGGCCGCGACGCCACCTACCGCCAGCTGCTCAACCTGCTCTCGGCCAGCACCCCCGCCGTCGAGGCGTCCGTCGCGATGGTCAACGCCGGCCGCCGCGCCCCGGAAGACGTGATCGACCACTTCATCGCGACTTCGGCGGCCGTACTCGCGAACCAAGAACTGCCGGAGCCGCCCGAAGCGCCCGAAGGCGCCGACCCGGTCCCCGCCGCGCTCTACGCCGGACTCGCCCGGATAGGCAAGGGCGACAACCGGAAACGGCGCGAGATCCAGCCGTGGCACAAACGCCTCCGCGGCTGGGCGGGGTCGCTCATCTCCGGCCCGCTCACCTGGTTCGCCGCGCTCCGCCTCACGTTGTGCGTCGCGATCGCCGAAGTCGTCGCGCTGCTCGTCCCGTTCGAACGGTCCTACTGGATCACGCTCACCGTCGGCATCGTCCTCAAACCCGACTTCGGCTCGGTGTTCGGCCGCGCCGTGCTGCGCGGTATCGGCACGGTGATCGGCGTGGGCATCGGCGCGGCCGTACTCGCCGCGGGCGGCGAAGGCTGGCTGCTGGTCCTGCTGATCGCCGTGTTCGCGGGCGGCGTCGCGGTCGGCAAGGTCCGCAACTACGGCATCCTCAGCGCCTTCGTGACCCCGCTGATCATCCTGCAGATGGATCTCGCCAGCACCGGAAGCTGGAACGTCGTGCTCGCGCGGCTCGTCGACACCGTGCTCGGCTGCGCGATCGTCCTGATCTTCGGCTACCTGCTCTGGCCGGGCAGCCGGCGGCCGCAGGTCGGCGGACGGCTCGCCGACAGCCTCGACAGCCTGGTGAAATACGTCGACAAGGGGCTCGTGCTCGCGCCGTCGGGCGAAGCGCGATTGGAACGTTCCCGCGCCCGTCGCCGCGCCTACCGCGCACTGGCCGACCTGCGGACCGCGTTCCAGCAGGTCGTCGTCGAACCCTCGGCGGCCGGGCGGCAGGCCGTCGCCTGGTGGCCGGTGATCGCCGGGCTCGAACGCGTCGCCGACGCCGTCACCGAGGTCGGCGTCACCCTCGGCCGCGGCGCCCCTGCCCCGGCCGATGCCGACATCGCCCTCCTGACGGCCGCCCTCACCGAACTCGCGGCCGCCGTCCGCGAAGAACGGGAACCGGCGGAGATGCCGATGCCCGACAACGAGCAGCTGTCGGGCGTCGTCGACCAGATCGGCGCCGCCTTCGACGCCGTGCGCGGCCCGGACCTCGTCGAACGCGCGCCGCTGCGGCTGGTACGGCGGTTCCTGCCCTACCACCGCCGCGCCTGAGCGTCAGCCGAACCGGATGTGCTTGACGCTCGTCCACTTGCGACGCACGAAACCCCGCAGCGCGCCGTCCGTGTTCGGGGCGAGGGGCAGCCCGGCCGACGCGGCGATCCGATCGGCGACCCGCGCGACGGCGAGCGTGTCCGTGTGGATGTGTTCGCCGAACTCCGCACCGCTCAGCCGGTCCAGGCAGAGGTCGAGCTTCGACACCGCGAAACTCTCGCGCTTCGGCGGCCTCCCCTTCCGCCGTACGGAATGGACGATGCCGCGTTCGCTCAGCCGTCGCAGCACGGTTTCGCGTTCGGCCAGCAGCGCGAAGTGCCGGACGTCGTGCCCGCGGTCGGCCAGCCTGCCGACGATCTCCTCGAAGTACCGGGGCTCCACCAGCGTCATCGGCACGATCACCGGACCGTCCTGTTTGCCGAGTACCAGGTCGAGCACCTCGAAAACGCCCTGGCGCCAGGCGGCGAGGTCCTGGAAGTCGCCGCGCAGCCGTGGCGGCATCATCCGGTGCAGGCCGAAACCCGCGACCTCGGGATCGGACAGGACGCTGCCGGGCAGCCGCCGGTGCAGTTCGTGCGCGGTCTGCGTCTTGCCGCCGCCGAACGGGCCGTTGATCCAGACGAGCATGCCGCCGACCCTAGCCACGCGACCACCCGTACGGGGGAGGGTGAGCATCATCTCGAACTAATGTTCGAGTTTTCACGCATAATCGACGCATGCTCGACACTGGTGACACGCTGCCGCCGGGGCCGCGTCACCTGCACATGGTCCGGCCCAACCAGCCCGTTTGGGTCGATCTCAAGCTGGTGTACCCCGTCGGCGCGGTGAAGACCCGCCTGCCCGACGGCCTGGATCTGACCGGCACCGTCCCCGGGCTGCTGGGGATGTGGCGGGCGACGACGACGGGGCACTGGGTCGGCTGGGTCACCTTCCAGCTCGGTCCGGTCGGCCGGGGCGGCACGACGCATTCGCAGTGGGTGCTGGCCGAGGCGCTGCGGCCGCGCGAGGAGCGGAACACGTGGTCGGGCAGCTTCCCCTCCGAGCGGAGGCGATGATCGTCCCGGCCCGTGGACGGTGTTGACCGCACGCCGGATCGCGCCCACGATGGCGCCGTGTCCGTCCACTGGGAGTCCGCGCCGACGCGTTCGGCCGGCGAAGGCGTTGCCGCATTGCTCCTGCGCCGTGGACGTTTGGGCTCTCCGCCCGCGTAGCTCCTCATCTCGCCAAGTCGTCCGACGGTGAATCCAGGGAGCCTCCATGTCCATCGAACTGCCCGACCGTGCCCGTCTCCGCCCCGCGACCGTCCCCGACGGCGGGATCCTCGAAGGGCCGCGGCTGCTACGGCGCCTGCCGGAAGGCATCGAAGAACGCCCGTACGAGCTTTTCGCGCTGCGTCCGCTGGGGCGGGTGATCGGTGCCGAGATCGGCGGCGTCGACCTGGCCCGGCCGCTGACGCCCGCTCTCCACGCCGAGCTGAATCGCGCGCTGCTGGAGTGGAAGGTGCTGTTCTTCCGCGACCAGGACATCACTTCGGAGC
Organism: Amycolatopsis sp. NPDC043885; assembly: GCF_056435685.1. Lineage (NCBI taxonomy): Bacteria > Bacillati > Actinomycetota > Actinomycetes > Pseudonocardiales > Pseudonocardiaceae > Amycolatopsis > Amycolatopsis sp. NPDC043885. Next base: position 873,937 of record NZ_JBWKEA010000001.1, on the reverse strand, counting down.
ACCAACGTGCCTTCGCCACCAACTGGGGTGAACTGGAGACGAACCCGTTCATCCAGAAAGGGGAGACCGCGGACACCACCCGGTTCACCCGCTCGGCGACCATGCCCGCGTTCGAGAACATCTGGCACGTGGACGTCACCTTCCGGCCAGAGCCCGCGCTCGGTTCGGTCCTGCGGCTGATCGAGATCCCGCCGGTCGGCGGCGACACGATGTGGGCCGACATGGCCGCCGCCTACGACAACCTGCCGGAAGACGTCCGCGACCGCGTCGACGGGTTGACCGCGGTGCACGACTTCATCCCCGGCTTCGACCGCTTCTCCGATCCGGAACTGCTGCTGCGCCACCAGGACGCGTTCCCGCCGGTCGAGCATCCGGTCGTCCGCACGCATCCGGAAACCGGGCGGCGCACCCTCTTCGTGAACCAGGCGTTCACGACGCACATCGTCGGCATGGACCGCGACGAGAGCGACAGGCTCCTGCGGTACCTGTTCAGCCGGGCGCATATCCCGGAGTTCCAGGTGCGCTTCAGCTGGCGGCCGGGTTCGGTGGCCTTCTGGGACAACCGCGCCACCCAGCACTACGCCGTCAACGACTACCACCCGTACGCGCGCGTGGCCGAACGCGTCGCCATCGTGGGCGACCGGCCGTTCTGAGCGTCCCCACGACGGGTGATCGCGGGGCGTGTTCGCCGGTGCCTGTGTGACGATGTGACCATGGGCATCAACTTCGATGAATTGAAGAACAAGGCCACCGACGCTCTCCGCGAGCACAACGACAAGATCGAGGGCGGCCTGGACAAGGCGGCGGACTTCGCGAAGTCGAAGTTCTCCGGTCACGATTCGCAGATCGACTCCGGGGTCGAGAAGGCGAAGGGCTTCATCAACAAGTTCGACGACACCCCCGACACCCCGCCCCAGCAGGGCCAGTAACCCCTGCGCATTTCGTCCTCTGAATGCGGTAGTTGCGTGTGCAAGGACCGCGTTCAGAGGACGAAACGCGTCAGGAGACCTCGCCGATCGCGGTGTCGCCCTCGATCGCGGTGATCCGGCCGCCGCGCTCGCCGAGCGCGATCAGGCCGTCGCGCGCGTCCGGCGCGCTCAGACTGACCCGAACTCCCGCGCGTTCCGCGTCCTTACTGGCCGCAAACGCTTGCGCGCCCTCATAGCCCGCGTTGACCGTCACCGCGAGGCCGCCCGTCGACGCCAGCGAGCCCCGAGCGGCACCCAGCCGTCCGAGCGCTTCGTCGACGATCGGCAGCAGCGCGTCCCGGTTGCCCTCGGTCATCGCCCGCACCAGCGCCGGGCTCGACCCGGCCACCCGCGTGCCGTCCGTGTAGGACCCGGCGGCCAGCGCCATCGCCAGCGGCCCGCCCTGCGCGCCGATCGTGGCCAGGATGGCCGCGAAGATGTGCGGCAGATGCGAGATCCGCGCGACCGTCTCGTCGTGCGAGTCCGCCGGCAGCGGCACGACATGCGCGCCGACGTCCAGCACCAGCTGGGCGACGTCCGCCCAAGCGGTCAGATCGGTGTCGTGCTCGACGCCCAGCACCCACGCCGCGCCGCCGAACAGCGCCGGGTTGCTCGCCTTCCAGCCGGAGTTCGCCGTCCCGGCCATCGGGTGCCCGCCGACGAACTTCGCGTACGGCGCGCGACGGCGGACCGAGTCGAGCACCGGGCCCTTCACGCTGGTCACGTCGGTGAGCACGCAGTGCCCGGCGACCCGCGAAACGGTCCGGAGCACTTCCTCGACCGCGGGCAGCGGCACCGCGAGCACGATCATCGCGTCCCGCTCCGCCGCCTTGCCCAGCGCGGCTTCGACCTGCGTCGTCACGTCGAAACCCGCCCTGCTGGCGGCGTCCGCGTCAGCTTCGGAGGTCGTCGCCCCGAACGTGGTGCGGCCGATCGAATGCGCCGCGCGCAGCAGCGAACCACCGATCAACCCGAGCCCGATCACGCATACGTCCCGCACAAGGGTTCATCCTGCCATCTACGAGGCCACTCGTCAGAGAACGGCGGCGAGGCGGGTTCCCTGATCGATGGCGCGTTTGGCGTCCAGTTCGGCCGCGACGTCGGCGCCGCCGATCAGATGCACCGGCAGTCCGGCCGCGCGCAGGTCGTCCACGAGGTCGCGCACCGGCTCCTGGCCCGCGCAGACGACGACGTTGTCCACATCGAGCACGCGCGGCCGGTCACCGACGGTGATGTGCAGGCCGTCGTCGTCGATCCGGTCGTAGGTGACCCCGGTGAGCTGCTCGACGCGTTTGGCCTTCAGCGCGGCCCGGTGCACCCACCCGCTGGTCTTGCCCAGTCCCGCGCCGATGCCGGACTTCTTGCGTTGCAGGAGGAAGACCTGCCGCGGTGACGGCTCGACCTTCCGCTCGGTCAGCCCGCCCGCCGCCCGCTCGGGATCGGTGACGCCCCATTCGGCCATCCAGGCGTCGAGATCGAGCGCCGGGGAGGTGGTGTGCGTCAGGAACTCGCTGACATCCACGCCGATCCCGCCCGCGCCGATCACGGCGACCTTGCCGCCTACCGGTTTCCCGTGCCGCACGACGTCCACATAGGACAGAACCTTGGGGTGGTCGATACCGGGGAGCGACGGCACCCTCGGCGTCACGCCGGTGGCCAGCACGACCTCGTCGAACCCGGCGTCGATCAGATCGGCGGCGGCCACGCGCGTGCCGAGGCGCACCTTGACGCCGGTGACCTCCAGCCGTCGCGTGTAGTAGCGGATGGTCTCCGCGAACTCCTCCTTGCCCGGGATCTTCCGCGCGATCCCGAACTGGCCGCCGATCTCGTCGTCGGCTTCGAACAGTTCGACCGTGTGCCCGCGTTCGGCCAGGCCGGTCGCGGCCGCGAGCCCGGCGGGACCAGCGCCGACGACGGCGACGCGTTTGGTCTTGCGCGTGGGTGAAAGCGTCAGCGTGGTCTCGTGGCCCGCACGCGGATTAACCATGCAGGACACCAGTTTCCGCTTGAACGCGTGGTCGAGACAGGCCTGGTTGCAGGCGATGCAGGTGTTGATCTCGTCTTCGCGCCCGCTCTCGGCCTTGCGGATCCATTCCGGGTCGGCGAGGAACGGCCGCGCCATCGACACCAGGTCCGCGTCGCCGCTCGACAGCGCCTCCTCGGCGACCTCGGGCATGTTGATCCGGTTCGACGTGACCACCGGGATCCCGACGTGCGGTTTGAGCTTGCCGGTCACCCAGGTGAACGCCGCGCGCGGCACGGACGTCACGATCGTGGGCACCCTCGCCTCGTGCCAGCCGATGCCGGTGTTGATGATCGTCGCTCCCGCCTCTTCGACCTCCTTGGCCAGCGCGACGACGTCTTCCCAGCGCTGTCCGCCTTCGACGAGGTCCAACATGGACAGTCGATAGATGATGACGAAGTCCTCGCCGACCGCCTCCCGCGTGCGGCGCACGATCTCGACGGCGATCCTTCGGCGGTTTTCCGGGCTGCCGCCCCATTTGTCGGTGCGCTTGTTGGTCCGCTCGGCGAGGAACTGGTTGATGAAGTAGCCCTCGGAGCCCATGATCTCGACGCCGTCGTAGCCCGCTTCCTTGGCGAGGAAGGCACAATCGGCGAACGCGCGGATCTGGCGCAGTACGCCGTACCCGGAAAGGGCCCGCGGTTTGAAGGGGTTGATCGGCGCCTTGATGCCCGACGCGGAAACGCTCAGCGGGTGGTAGGAATACCGGCCCGCGTGCAGGATCTGCAGCGCGATCTTGCCGCCCGCCTCGTGCACCGGATCGGTGAGTTGCCTGTGCGCCTTGGCTTCCGCGCGCGTCGAGAGCTTCGACGCCAGCGGCAGGAGCCAGCCGGTCCGGTTCGGCGCGAAGCCGCCCGTGACGATCAGCCCGACGCCGCCGCGGGCGCGTTCGGCGTAGTACTCGGCCAGCTGCGGGAAATGCGCTTCCTTGTCCTCGAGGCCGGTGTGCATCGAGCCCATGATCACCCTGTTGCGCAGGGTGGTGAAGCCGAGATCGAGAGGGGACAGCAGGTTCGGGTACGGGCTCATCGCTGGTCCTTACGCGTCGTGGTGGAATGCCCGGAGGACTTCCTCGAGCCACTCGACGTGGCCCTGTTCGGTTCGGATTCCTCCGCGCAGCACGAGGAACTGATGCAACGACTGTCCACTGAGGACGCTGGGGTCGGGGAAGTCGCGCTTCTCGATCAGCAGGTACGCGTCGAGCTGTGCCGCGTGCGCGTCGCGATGCCGGGTGACCTCGGCGGCGACGGCGGCCGGATCGCCGAGGGTGGCGCCGCGGATCTTCACGGCGAGTTCCCTGGCGGTGGCCGACGGATCGGGTTCGGCGAGCCAGCGGGCGAGTTCGGCCCGCCCCGCGTCGCCGACGGTGTAGACCTTCTTGTCGGGTTTCCCGGACTGCGCGACCGGGGCGACGGCGACCCAGCCCGCGTCCTCCATCCGCTTGAGGACGCGGTAGATCTGCTGGTGGGTGGCGCTCCACCACAGCCCGATGGACTTCTCGAAGCGCCGCGTCAGCTCGTAGCCCGAGCCGGACCGCTCGGACAGTGAAACCAGGATCGCGTGCTCCAGTGCCATGCACCTAGTTTCATATGCACCTAGTTGCACTGCAAGGCGACGTGGGTCACAAAGCGCGTGAAGGCCCCTTTCCCTCGGCTCAGCCGAGGGAAAGGGGCCTTCACGCGGGAAAGCTACGGCTTGCGGGCGATACCCCCGATGACGCGGGACTCCGAGGGGTTCGCGGCGAAGAGAGTCTTCTCGTCCGGGTGCCACGCCGGCGCGTAGACCAGGCCCGGCTCCAGCAGCGGCCAGCCGCCGAAGAACCGCCGGAACTCGTCCATGGTGCGCAGGAAACCGGGGTTCGTCGTGGTCTCGTAGTACTCGAGGATGTCGAGCAGCGCCTGCCGTTCCTCGTCGTTGGCCGGGTTCTCGTTGGTCATCTGCGAAAGCACCAGCAGCGAACCCGGCGCGAGCCGGTCGCGGTAGAAGTCCAGCAGCCCGTCGGGGTCCTGCTCGTCCTTGATGAAGTGCATGACCGCGTTGACCACCAGCGCGATCGGCTCCCGGACGTCGATGATGCCGGAGTCCATCACCCGGTTCCAGAGGTCTTCGGGGTCGAACAGGTCGGCGGCGATCGCGTGGTGACGGTCGGGGTCCGCGGTGTCGGCGAGCAGCAGCGTCGAATGCGCGAGCGCGATCGGCTCGTTGTCGATGTAGAGGACGTGCGTGTCCTCCTGCGGCCGCGCCTCGTCGGCGACCTCGTGCACGTTGCCCGCGGTCGGCAGGCCGGAACCGATGTCGACGAACTGCTTGATGCCCAGCTCCGCGCAGTGCCGCACGGCCCGGCCGAGGAACTGCCTGCTGGTCTTGCAGTAGTCGCCCATGAGCGGCAGGCGCTCACGCACCTTCTCGGCGAAATTGCGGTCGATGGCGTAGTGGGTGTCGCCGCCGATGAAGTAGTCGTAGACCCGGGCCGCGGACGGCCGGTCCAAGCTGTTCTCGACGGCCCTGAGCGCCGCGTCGTGATCGATCATCGTCATCCCTTTGTCCGCGCCGGAAATCCCATGCTAACCGGCCGGGACGTAGGCCTCGCGGTAGGCGTTCACGGATTCGGTCAAGCGATCGAGCTCCGCGCGGGTGCGGGCGAGACCGGCCGCGTCGAGGCCCATCGCGTCACCGATGATCTTCGGGATCCCGCTCGCGCGTTCCCGGAGCCGGGCGCCGTCCCCGGTCAGGCTGACGCGGACGGACCGTTCGTCGTCGGCTTGGCGGACGCGCTCGACCAGTCCGGACTTCTCCAGCCGCTTGAGCAGCGGCGACAGCGTGCCGGAGTCGAGGTTCAGCACGGTGCCGAGTTCCTTGACCAGCCGCTCGTCCTCCTCCCAGAGCGCGAGCATCACCAGGTATTGCGGATAGGTCAGGCCCAGATCGTCGAGCACGACGCGATAGAGCGCGGTCACGGCCCGCGATGCCGCGTAGAGCCCGAAGCACAGCTGATCGTCCAGGCACAGCGATCCGGTGTTGTCCGTCGGCATCGGTCCTCCTCGTCCCCATGGTGCGTCGATCATGCCGCAGACCGCCACTCGAGTGAGCCAAATCTCCTTGAGTACATTTTAGTTGTGCACAACTAAGTTGCAAGCTACTTTTGCTGCGTCGACTTTGGAACCCAGGAGGCAGAAATGACCGCCAACCCGCACAACCTGGCCCTCGAACCGGCCGCGCAGGCTTTCGTCGAGGCCACCGCCACCCCGCCATTCCTCTTCCAGCTGCCGCTGGAGGAAGGACGCAAGGCCGTCGACGAGGTCCAGGGCGGCGACGTCGAGTTGCCCGCCGCGGATGTCGAGACCACGCACGTGGACGGCGTCGAGGTCCGCATCGTCCGGCCCCAGGGCGTGACCGGCCCGCTGCCCGTGATCGTCTACATCCACGGCGCCGGCTGGGTCTTCGGCAACTTCCACACCCACGAGCGCCTGGTCCGCGAGCTCGCCGTCGGAGCGGCCGCGGCCGTCGTCTTCCCCGAATACGACCGCTCGCCGGAGGCGCGCTACCCGGTCGCCATCGAGCAGAACTACGCCGTGGCGAAGTGGGTCGCCGAGCACGGCGCCGAAAACGGGCTCGACGGCACGAGGATCGCGATCGCCGGCGACTCCGTCGGCGGCAACATGACCGCCGCGCTCACCCTGCTCGCGAAGCAGCGCGGCGACGTCACCTTCCGGCAGCAGGTGCTCTTCTACCCGGTCACCGACGCGAACTTCGGCACCGAGTCCTACCGGCGGTTCGCCGAGGGGTACTTCCTCGCCCTCGACGGCATGAAGTGGTTCTGGGACCAATACACGACCGATCCGGCGCAGCGCGCGGAAATCACCGCTTCGCCGCTGCGGGCGAGCCTCGACGAGCTCGCGGACCTGCCGCCCGCGCTCGTGATCACCGCCGAGGCCGATGTCCTGCGCGACGAAGGCGAGGCGTACGCCGCCAAGCTGCGTCAGGCCGGAGTTCCGGTGACCGCCGTGCGGTACCAGGGCATCGTGCACGACTTCGTCATGCTCAACACGTTGCGCGGAACGCACGCCGCGGAAGCCGCGATCGCGCAGGCGATCGGGGTGCTGCGCACCGCGCTCGAAGGCTGAGCGATTTGTCCAGGGTGACACGCGTCACCCTGGACAACACTTTCCGGTGGTCGCACGTCTCTTGATCCAGATGTGGGAAGTGCGGTGCGGGGGCGTGCCGCCGCCGGAGAGGGACACGATCGCCATGGGACTGGGACTGAGTGCCATCCGGCTCGATTCCACACTGAACCTGGTCATCGTCGTGGTGCTGACCCTGCTCGCGATCATCGCCGTACCGTTCTTCTGGGAACGCTGGCGCCGCAAGGTGCTCGGCCGCAGCGGCACGATCCTCGTCGCGGTGGTGCTGATCGTGGTCAGCACCGGGATGGGCGGGAACATGATCGGCGGGTTCTTCCCGACGGTCGGCGCCCTGTTCGGCACCGGTGTGTACTCGGCGGAAAACGTCGACGCCGTCGCCGGCGAGAACGGCTCGGAACTCGACAAACTGCGTGACGCCGGGGCGATGCGGGCCAAGGAGGGCAAGGGTTCCGTCGTGCACATGACGGTGACCGGCAAACGCACCGGCCTCACGCGCGACGTCTCGGTGTATTTTCCGCCCCAGTACTACGATCCCGCGTACCGGTCACTCAAATTCCCGGTCATCGAATGGATCCCGAATTATCCGTCCGGTCCGGAAGTGGTCACCGGCCCGTACGGGATGCCGGGCAGGCTCGACGAAGCGATCGCGAAGCACGTGCTCCCGCCGACCCTGGTGATCATCCCGGACCCGACCGGGAAACCGAAGGTCGGCCACGACACCGAATGCGTCGACGAAGTCAACGGCGCCCCCAACGACACCTACCTGACCGCCGACATCCGCGACTGGGCGATCGAGAAGCTCGGCGCGAGTACGCAGCGGAAGGCGTGGACGATGGCGGGCTGGTCCTCGGGCGGCTACTGCGCGATGAACCTGGTGACCAGGCATCCGCAGTGGTACGGCCAGGCGGCGAGCGTCAGCGGCTACTACAAGGCTTCGGTGGACGCCGAGACGGAGAACCTCTTCAAGGGCAGGCAGGACATCGTCGACGCGAACACGATCACGGTGAACCTGCAGAAGCACCCGTCACCGGTCGACATCCTCGCGATCGCGGGGGAGAAGGAAAGCTTCGAGAGTTTCTCGCTCGACCAGCTCCAGTCCGCCGTCCGCGCGCCCGCGACGCTGTCCACTTGGCGGATCCCGGACGCCGGGCACAACATGAACACCTTCAAGACGCAGATCCCGGACGTCCTGGCGTGGATCGGCGCGCGCACCGCGCCGCCGAGCGCGCCGCAGGACAAGAAGATCGTCGGCAGCGGCGGAGTCAAGCCGTGGCCGCTGCCGAACACCGGCGCCAAGGGCGCGCTGGTCGACGTCGTCGAGTAGCTAACCGCGCTTGGCGCGATAAGCCTTGGGGTACAACCGAAGCCGGTCGGGAACGCGGTTCCCGGCCACCTTCATGACCGCGCCAAGGCGCCGGAGTCGGCGCTCGTCCGCGTCCGTCCACTTGAGACTCAAGCGATCACGCAGGGGCTGGGGGAGCAGGCCGATCGCGCACAGGGTCAGGACGTTCCCGCCCGCCGGCCGGACGGGACGCCACAAGGCCTCCGGCAGGAACCACCACGGCGGCGGTGGCGTGTCCCGCATGGTGATCGAGTGGAGCAGTTCCCGGACCGTGTGGTTGTCCTCGAGCCGGTTCGCGACCACGTCGTCGAAATAGGCGTCGAATCCTTCCAGGTCCTCGGGCATGTGGTGCTCGCGGAGGCCGAGCAGCAGGCCCAGGCGTCGCCATTCCGCGTATAAGTGACGCTTTTCGTTGTGGGACAAGGGATGTATGAACACCTCCTGCATGCGGACCGTCGTCCAGAACGTCGATCCGTGCACCCACCGGTAGGCCTCGGGGTTCAGCGCGTGATAGCGCTCGCCGTGATGGTCGACGCCCTTGATCGCCTTGTGCAGCTCGCGGAGCCGTTCGGCCTCCGCGGTCGCTTCCCGGCCGCCGAAAACCTGGCACAGCAAGGAATCGATGGTCCGGTCGAGACGGCCCCACGGGTCTTCGGTGTAGTTCGAATGGTCGTGGACGCCGGCGCCGACCACCGGATGCGCGACCTGCAGCAGCAACGCCGTCCCCGCGCCGAGCAGCAGTCTCCGGTCGCCGACCACTCGCCAGGCGACGGAATCCGGGCCGAGCGGAGCCACGGCGGGCAGGCGGGCTTCGGTGCTCATGACGACCTCCCGAGAGAGTGGCGTGCGGTCACTGTCCCACCTTGTTTACATGTCGTCAATAGCTGGTCGAAGCGCTTTCACCACCGCGGTCACCCGCTTGCCGGCGCCGGTGTAGGTGGTCGACACCGGTTGGGACGTCAGGACGACGACGATGTGGCGATCGTCTTCGCCGACGGTGCCGGAGCTGTGCAGGATCCGCGAGCCGCGGCAGCACGCCCAGCCCTGCTTGATCGACCAGCGAAGGGAACCGACGGCGTCCGGGATGCCGAAGTACTGCCGGACACCGTCGGAACCGCTCTCCGTCGCACCGCTCAACGCCCGCATGATCGTCGTCCGCGTTCCCGCGCCCGCCTGGTCCAGCAGATAGCGGTAGATCTTCGCGACGTCCGCCGCGGTGATCCGGGTGTCGCCCCAGCGGCCGGGATCCTCGGGAGGACGCGTGCCGCCGAGGCCGATCTTGCCCGCCCAACGGGTGACGATGGCGGGTCCGCCGAAGGCCGTCCACAGCCTGCTGGCGATGTCGTCGTCGCTGGCCGACAGCATCCGCTGCACGGTGCTCGCCGGTGTGCCCGCTTGAAGCGCTTCCAGCGCGATGAGGAGCTTCACCAGGGAAGCCGAGGTGTACGGCCGGTCCGCTTTGACGGAGACCGTGGTCTTCTTGGCGGTGCGGTCGTAGACGACCACGCTCACCTGCCCGCCGGGGACGAGGCCTGGGAGTGCCTCGGTGTCGACGGACTTCGGCGGTGGCCCTGGCGCCGCCGACGAGGACGGAGCCGGGGATTCGACCGGTTCCGGTTCCGGTTCCGCTTCGAGGGTGATCACCGTGTCCCTTGACGCGGCGGCAGCGACCGCCGCCGGGCCGGGACGGTGCGGCGGAAGCAGCACCATCGCGACGATGGCTCCCAGGCACAGCCCCACCAGAAGGAAGACCCCACTTGCTTTGCCCACACGAATTGTTGACCGCATCACCCGTTCGTGTTCACGGCTAGGCCGTTCGGACGCCTCGGTTTGCCCGGGAGGACCCCGGGGTATCCGGCGCCCAAGCCTGAAATCAGGTCGCCAACTCTGGGAGGCGGAGCAATGGCACGTGCACAACGCGCTCGTATCCGGACCGCGGGTGTCCAGCCCGCGCAGGTTCTCGCCGGGCTGTCGAGCCTGGCCTTCCTGGTGTTCGGAATCGTGGGCTTCACCAGGACCGGGTTCGCCGATTTCGCCGGCCGCAGCGATGCGACCGTGCTCGGATTCTCGGTGAACCCGCTTTACAACCTCGGTTTCGTCCTGCTGGGCGCGATCGGTCTGCTGCTGACCTTCGGCTCGGGCCGGTCCCGGGCCTTCGGTCTCCTGACGTTCGTCGCCTTCGGGGCGCTGTTCGTCTGGGGCCTCATGATCACCGGGACCGTATCCACGAACCCGGTCTCAGAGGCGGGGAACCCGTTCAACCTCAACGCGACGGACAACTGGCTGCACCTCGGCCTCGCCGCTCTCGGGCTGCTGATCGCGTTCCTGCCCGCGCGGCACAAGGTGCTGCTGCCGGAGGACGAAGAGGAGAACGTGGTGACGGACCGGGCCGACAGCGCCACGGTCGTCGAACCCCTTACGGACGGTTCGCGACGGCCGAAGCATGAAAAAGGCCCGACCGTCGCTCGTGAAGAGCGACCGCCGGGCCTCGCCCACTAGGTCTCAGTAGCCGTACTCCTGGGCGGGAGCGTCGTCCTTATTGGGGGCGGCGTTCCCGCTCTGCGCGGCCTTGTTCTTCACCGGCGCGGTGCTCTTGCAGCCGGCGGGCTCGATGACGAACCAGGTGCCGCCGACGCCGTGCCCGTTCGCCTCACCGGCGTTCGCGTCCTTGGCGTAGCGGTAGACGGCCCATCCGCCGACGGTGACCTGCGTGGTGCCGTCCGCGCGCTTCACCGTGCCGAGCAGCTTCTGGTCGATGCCTTCGAGCTGGACGTCGCCCTCGGCGAGCACCGGCGGCCAGGTCTTCGCGCAGTCACCGTTGCAGGTCGGCTGCTTGTTCTTCTTGTCCTTGGTGAACATGTAGAGGGTGAAGCCGTCCTTGTCCACAATGGCCGGTCCGATGCCGTCGACGTTGCTCGCGACCAGCTTCGTGGCGCCGTCCTTTTGTTCGGCCGGAGCCGCCTCGGTCTCCTTGGCCGCCTGGCCCGCCTTGCCGCCCTTGGCGTTCGCGGCGAACCAAGTGCCGCCGACGCCCTGTCCCTTCGCCTCGCCCGCCTTGGTGTCCTTGGCGTAGCGGTAAAGCGCCCAGCCACCGACGGTGACCTGCTTGCGTCCGTCGGCGCGAGTCACTTCGCCGACCAGCGCCTGATCCACGCCCTCGAGCTGGACTTCGCCCTCGGCCAGCATCGGCGGCCAGGTCTTCGCGCAGTCACCGTCGCAATTGGACTTCGGCGGCTTCGCGCTGTCCTTGTCGAAGCGGTACAACGTGAACCCGTCCTTGTCGACGAGAACCTGGCCGAGATCACCGGCTTCGGCCACGGCCACCTTGGTCTCACCCTTGGCCGCGGGGGCGCTCCCTCCCGCCCCGGCCACCGCGGCGGCGGGAGCGACGGCCGGCGCCGCCGGCTCGGTGCCGCCGGAGCAGGCCGACAGCGCGACCAGGCCCACGGCCGCGGACGCCGCTGCGACGACGAAACGCTTGCGAAGCATGGGATTTCTCCTTGTTCGTAGGGGTTCCGCGGCTTGGCGCGGTGAGCTTGTACCCCCTACACGGACCCGGCGCGGGACCGGTTCAAGGAGTTTTCGGATTTTCTTCGCGGGCCTCCAGGGCGGCGTCGGTGAGCACCCCGGCCGACCCGGTGTAGTTCGCCGGATCCAGCAGGTCGGCGAGGGAATCCGTGGGGAGGACTCCGGTTATCTCCGGCAGGCCGGAAAGAACCTCGCCGAGCGCCTTGTCCTGTTCCAGCGCGAGTTTGGACGCGCGTCCCAGGACTTCCTTGGCCCGTGCCTTGCCGAGCAGCGGCGCGAGCACGGTCGACAGACGCTCGGAGACGATCTGGCCGTGCGTGAGGCCGAGGTTCTCGCGTATGCGTTCGTCGTTGACCACCAGGCCGCGGGCGAGCTCGGCGGCCGTGTGCGCGGCGCCGCCGGTCAGGCGCAGGCATTCGCGCAGCAGTTGCCACTCGGCGTGCCACGCGCCCGCGGATCGTTCGTCCTCGGAGACCAGGGCCTGGGTGACGCCGGTGGCCAGCACCGGGACCTGGAGCGCGGCCGACCGGATCAGCGTCGCGAGCACCGGATTGCGCTTGTGCGGCATCGCCGAGGAGCCGCCACGGCCCTCGCCCGCCGGTTCGGTGACCTCCCCGACCTCGGTGCGCGTCAGGAACTGGACGTCGACCGCGATCTTCCCGAGCGCGGCGGCCGTGAACGCGAGTCCGGCCGCGAGGTCGGCCGTCGGGGTGCGGAGCGTGTGCCAGGGGAGCGTGGTCTCGGCGAGACCGGTCTCCTCGGCGAAGGCCGTCTGGAGCCGCTGCGGATAGCCGTCGGGCAGGTCGGCGAGGCGCGCGTACTCGGCGTACGCGGCCCTCGTGCCCGCCGCGCCACCGAGCGAGACCGGCAGGACGACACGATTCAGCCTGTCGAGCGCGTCGAGCGTCATCTGACGCCAGCCCGCCGCCTTGAGCCCGAACGTGGTGGGGACCGCGTGGGCGGTGAGGGTGCGCCCGGCCATGATCGTGTCGCGATGCGCGCGGACAAGTTCCGCCAGCGCGTCCGCCGTCGCCTCGAGATCCGCGACCAGTAGCGCCCGTGTCCGCGCGGCGACCAGCATCATCGCGGTGTCGAAGATGTCCTGGCTGGTGGAGCCGCGATGGACGTACTCCGTCCCGGCGGCCTCGGTCAGCTCCTTGATCAGCCCCACGACCGGGTTCGCCGTCTCACGAGCCGCCCTCGCCAACGCGACCACGTCGATCTCCACCGACGCGGCGGCCTCGGTGATCGCCTCGGCGGCGGCCCGCGGGATCAGCCCCGTGCCGGCCTGCGCCCTGGCGAGCGCCGCCTCCGCGTCCAACAGGGCTCGCACCCAGGCGAGATCACCCGTCGCCGCCTCGGCGGGCGTGCCGGCGCGGACCGGGGACAGGAGGCCGGAATCGGGATCGGCGTTCATCGCCCCAGCATCGCATTTCAGGGTTTCAGTGGCCTGTCCTCCCGTCTATGCGCTCGCGCAGCAGGTCAGCGTGGCCGGCGTGGCGCGCGTACTCGGCGATGTGATGCGTCAGCAACCACCGCAACGAGAACGGTTCCCCGTCACGGCGGCTCTTTCCCGTGTCGTCGAGCGACGCGGCCGCCACGATCTCCCGCGACCGCGCACACTCCTCATGCCACGCCGCCCACTCGGCCTCGACGTCGCCGCCGGTGTCCTCGAAGTCCTGCTCAGGCCACTCGTCGGAGTAATAGAGCAGCGGGACGTCCTCGCCCGCGAACTGCAGGCGGAACCACCAACGCTCGGTGCCCGTGAGGTGCCTGAGCAGTCCGTGCAGCGACAAGCCCGACGGCTCCACCGCCCGCAGAGCCATCTGCTCCGGCGTCAGCCCCTGGCACTTCAGTTCGAAGGTGCGGCGATGCCAGTCGAGGGTGGACGTCAGGATCTCGCGCTCGCTCGCCACGCGCGGAGGCTCCGGACGGTCGCCCTCCCAGTTGGCCGCGTAGTTCTCGTCGGGGATCGTGTCCATGCCCTCGACCATGGCAGAGACCCCCGACAATTCCGTGGCGCTCCGGCGACCGCCCCGGCATCCTGGTGGCCGACGGCGGTCTACTAGACTCGGCCGCACGGGCCGTTAGCTCAATTGGTAGAGCTGCGGACTTTTAATCCGTAGGTTCTGGGTTCGAGCCCCAGGCGGCCCACTCTTTCGACATCCTCGCTGACCAGCGGGGATGTTGTCATTTATTGGCCACGCCTGCCTCCGTGCCGACCACGATTGGGCTCCGTTTCGTCTCCGTTCGCACTGCTGTGCTGAAGCTCGTGCCCAGGTAGCTGCGCTGAGCCACGGCACGTTGATGCTCTGCCCTGCGTGTGAGCGGTCCGGCATGTTCGGGCTCTACAAACACTGCGTTTCGATGATCTTGGAGCCGGGCTCGACGTCTTGGTGCATGACGAGGTGGCCGAGTTCGTGTGCGGCGTCGAATCGGCTGCGGGCGCGGTCGTCCTTGGCGGGGGAGAGCAGTACGAGAGGGCGGTGGCCCATTTCGGTGGAGAATGCGTCGACCCGTGGGTCGAAGTCAGGCGGTAGGCGGAGTACGACGATGCCGTGGGCTTCCAGATGCCGCACGACATGGGGAATGGGCCCGCTGACCGAGGACAACACCATCTGCTGCTATGCCGTGCAGGACAAGGTCTGGGTCCCACGGCCCAGGCCAAGAACCCTGGGAGGTCTACACCGTCAAAGCCGAACCGCTCGTCGACGCCGCCTTGTGCCGCGTCCTCGGTGGAACAGCCTTGACCTGACGCATGGTCAAACCTCGATCGCGCGCAGGCACCGTTCCGCCTGTTGCCGGAGCGCGCCTTCGAGTTCCGGTGGTCCGCTGGCCAAGGTGAAATCGGTCTGCACTGACGTGATCATCCACACCAGGTCGGATGTCGTCGGAGCGCCGAGGTGCAGGAGACAGCGGTGCTCGTCGATGGCCTCGACGGCGCCCATCCCCGGCCACACCCGGTCGGCCACCGCGTCGGCGGATTCGTGCAGTTCGACCGTCGCCTGGCAGGGCCAGGTGCGCGCGGAAAGCCGCTGCGCCAGATAGGCCGCGACGTCGTCGAACGGCGGCTCGCGGGGGGTGAACCGGGCGCCGACGCGGTCAAGCTGCTCGACGGCAGCGGCGTCCTCACCCGGCCCGAGCTGGGGCGGGCGCTCGCGCGAACCCGGCCGGGTGCCGACGCGCAGGCGCTCGGCTGGACCGTGCAGTACCTGCTCGCACTGGTGCACCCCGCTCCGAGCGGAACGTGGGGCAAACGCGGCGCGACCCCGTTCACCGTCTTTCCCGGTGTACCCGAAGCCGCCACCGCCGACGACGTGCGCGAGCTGATCCGGCGCTACCTCGCCGCGTTCGGGCCGGCCACCGTCGCCGACGCCCGGACCTGGTCCGGGGTGAGCGGACTGCGTGAGGTCTTCGAGCAGCTGCGGCCGGAACTGCGGACATACACCGACGAAGCGGGACGCGAGTTGTTCGACCTGCCGGACCACGAGATCCCTTCGCTGGACCTGCCCGCGCCCGTCCGGCTCCTCGCGGAGTTCGACGCGACCCTGCTCGCCCACGCCGACCGCACGCGCGTGATGACCGAGCCGATCCGGCGTCAGGTCTGCCAGGGCGCGGCGGTCGCGGCCACCGTCCTCGTCAACGGCACAGTGGCCGCGACCTGGACGAAGGACCGCACGGGTGTGCTCACCGTCGTGCCGCTGCGCTCGATCTCCGCCGCCCACCGAGAGGCCATCGAAGCCGAAGCGCTGCGGTTACTGGAGTTCGCCGCTCCCGGCGCCGTTCACGACGTCCGGTTCAGCGGATAGCCCACAGATGACCGAAGCCGTGTGGAGCGCCGCGCGGCGATGCTGGCGAACATTCTGCGCGTCGACGGCTGACCTCGGCGGGCCGCAGCGGCTCCGGCCACCGTGCGCCGCTGGGCCGATGCGCCACGTCCGACTCCCAGCGGATGACGCGCTGGCGCGCGAAATCCGCTGTGTGGAACCGTGAAGTCTGTGCGCTGCGCGAGGGCAAAGAAGCCCGGACCGGCGTCGTTCGTGTCGAGGTATTGCACGAGGGCGCTCCAGCAAGTGTCCGATCGCTGCGCGTTCGGAGTCGAGGGGCGTCGTGCGCTCCAGGCGGGCACGTGAGAGAACAGGAACTCGCCTGCGCCTGCGATTACTGGCAAACGGTGCGTTGGCGGATGGAAAACGATTAAAACTTTGTGTCGGAAAAATGCCAACAATCTGTCGGGATGAGAGGTGATGAAACCGAGAACTGCTTGTAGTGATGCCACAAATTGGTCTGATCCATGTCATGATCGTTCACTCTGATGGAGTCTTCCTTCACTCGATAGTGATCGTGAAGAGTCAGGATGACTTTGTGGGTCGCGTGGCGTCGGGGGACGCGTGCTGACCGGGCCGAGGGGGTCCTTTTCGATGGTGCGTCCGTCAGTGACGCGTGGCTTCAGGCTGCGCACGTTACCCATGGTGTTCCTGATGCTCGCCGGCGTCGTTGTGGTGACGGCGAGTTCGCCGAAGAGTTCGCTGCCGACCCCGGTCGTTCCCGTCGCGGAGGCGCCGGATGCTGCCAGCGCGTTCGCGGCGGCCCGGTTGCAGGGCGCGCCGGTCGGGGTGGCGAACCAGACCGCTGAGGCGAAGAAGGTGCTGGCGAACCCGGACGGGACGTTGACGGCGCAGTTGTCGCCGCAGCCTGTGCGGGTCCGGAAGGGTGACGGTTGGGTGCCCGTTGACACGGCGCTGGCATCCGTGCCGGACGGCACGATCAGGCCGAAAGCGGCCGTGGCCGACATGGCGTTCTCCGCCGGTGGCGAGGGGCCGCTGGTTCGGTTCTCGCGCGAGGGCAAGCGTCTCGCGTTGTGGTGGCCTGACAGGTTGCCGAAGCCTGAGCTCGAGGGCAGCACGGCGAGGTATCGGGAGGTGCTGCCTGGCGTCGACCTGGAGATGCAGGCCGAAGCGGAGGGATACAACCAGCGCTTCGTGGTCAAGACGCCGGAGGCGGGACGCAATCCGGCGTTGGCGTCGATCAAGCTTGGGGTCGAGACGGAAGGCGTGCAGCTCAGTTCGGATGAAGGCGGCCGCGTTCAGGCCGTCGATGGCGACGGCCAGAAGGTCTTCGTGGCGCCGGCGGCGACGATGTGGGACGCGCGGGGGCGGGAAAGCACGAGCACGCCGGTCGGGGTCAAGGTCGATCGCTCCGCGATGACGTTGACGCCGAATGCCGCGATGCTGGCGGATCCGGCTACGCGGTACCCGGTGGTGGTCGATCCGGACATGCGGTCGCCGGGGCAGAGCATGTGGGCGAAGGTCTTCCGAGGACACCCCGACCGGTCGTATGTCAACGGCACGGGCGATGGCGACGCTTGGGCGAAGGTCGGAAAGTGTACCTTCGCGGAATGTAACACGATTGATCTTGCGCGCACGTATTTCCAGTTCGACACGTCTTTCCTAGCCGGGAAAGAGGTGAGTTCGGTGCGTTTCAACACGGTCATGGTGCATCGACCGAGCTGCGGCTTCAAATACCAGAAGCTCTTCATCGCGCGCAGCAATATCTCGTGGGGTCTGAACTGGGCGAATCAGCCTGGTGGGCAGGATATCGGTACGACCCTGGTGCCGGCGAACGATGGCACTGCTTGTCAGGGCTACAAGGCGATCTCGTTCGGTGTTGGCGGCTACTACAGCCCGAGTGGTCCTACCACCTATTACCTGCAGGCGGAGTCGGAATCGGACTCTGACGCTTGGCGCAGGTATGACGTGCCGAGCACGATCCTGGAGATCCGCTACAACACGAAGCCGAACGCGCCGTATGACATGAAGACCGATCCGCCGCTGCCCGCGCCGTGTCGCTGGTGTGGCGGGGTGCCGTATGTCGGGGATCCGTCCATCCGGCTGTTGAGCAGGTTGTCCGACCCGGACGCCAATGACCAGCTCCGTCCGGTCTGGGACATTTACGGTGGTGCTCCGGACCAGCGTGCTCCGGCGATCTACCAGGCATCGGGCGCGTACCACAGCACAGATGTCGATCTGACGAAGCGTGATGGACAACGTGTCACGTGGACGGTGTGGGGGCACGACACGGCGGACGGTGGGCCTTGGCGGAACGGGCCAGGACCGTTCATTGTCGACCGGACGGGTATTGGTATCAAGCCGACTGTGACAGCGCCGCTCTACAAAGCGGACAACCTATGGCACGGTGGTGTCGGCGTGCCGGATGTGTTCGAGTTCGGAGCGAGCGGTGTCGCGGATGTCGATCACTATCTCTATGGCTGGACGGATCCGCCCACGACACCGATCGATGCGGTCGCCCTTGGCGGTAAGGCCTCTGTGAAGCTGACCCCGCCGGGGGACGGGCCGAGGGATCTGTTCGTGCAGAGTGTCGACCGTGCGGGGCATCGCAGTCCGACACAGGCGCACCACTTCTACGTGCGGGCGGGTAACGGCCCGTTGGCACAGTGGTCGTTGGAAGGCAATACGAAGGACACCGCGACGCTCGGGTTCCGCGACGCCACGCTGCACGGTGGGCCCGCGTATGTGCCGGGCAGTACCGGATCCGGTGTCAAGCTGGACGGTGTCGACGACTACGTGACGGCGCCCATTTCGGCGGGCACCTATCCCAGTTTCTCCTTCTCGGGCTGGGTCAACCTCGCGGAGAAGAAGCCCGGCTGGTCGACGCTGCTGAGTCAGAACGCGTCGACGACGGCGATGGTGAAGCTCGGGCACACTGGTACCGCGACCGATCGCTGGGCGTTGGAGTTCAGGCCCGGAAACGACCCGGCTACGGCGCCGACGACGGTGACGTCGATCAGTGCGGCGCAGACGAACACCTGGACTCATCTGGCCGGTGTCTACGACTCCGGGGCGCAGCAGATCAGGCTGTATGTCAACGGTGATCTCCAGGGCAGTGCGGCGTGGAAGGATCCGTGGCCGGCGACGCATGAGTTCGCGGTCGGGCGCGCGATCGTCAACAGTGCCGGGGCTGAGTACCTGGCCGGCGTGGTCGACGAGGTCCGTACCTATGACCGGGTGTTGACCGATGCCGAGGTCAAGTCCGCGGTCACACGCGACAACGTCACCGCGGGCTACTGGAATCTGGACGACGCGGACGGGACGACCGCGCGGAATGCCGCCGCGGGTGGCGAAATGGCGGTGCTGCAGCCCGGTGCGAGGTTCGCTCCTTCGGGCGCGGTCAACGGCGCGGCCACGTTCGACGGTGTCAAGGGCTATGCGGCCACCTCGGGGCCGGTGGTGCGGACGGATCAGAGTTTCGCGGTTACCGCGTGGGTGAAGCCGGACAAGCTCGGGGACATGACCGCCGTCTCCCAGGACGGCACAGCGGTAAGCGGGTTCTACCTCAAGCAGAACAACGGTTCCTGGGTCTTCGGAATGAATCCCGGTGACACCACCGGTGGCACGGCAGTGGAGGCCAGGTCCGATGCGGGCACGGTGCAGACCTTGCCGTGGACCCACCTGGCCGGCGTGTACAACGCGACCGCCAAGACTCTCACCCTCATCGTCAACGGGAAGCAGGTCGTGAGCGTGCCTGCTCCAGCCGCACCGTGGCACGCCGCCGGTCCCTTCGCTTTCGGTCGAGGGAAATACGGGACTCCGCTCGGTTATTGGTCCGGCGGCATCGATGAGGTGCGCGCCTACAGCCGCACGCTCGACCTCTCGGAGATCCAGGGCATCGTCGCTCAGAACAACGTCACGGCCGCCACCTGGAAGCTCGACGGCGACGCGCAGGACACCTCGGGCATGGCGAAACACGGCAGCGCGAAGAACGGTGCTCAGTGGGTCGCCGGGCAAACCAGTTACCCCGATGCGACAGATCTCGCGGTGAACCTGGACGGCGTCGACGACCACGTCAGCGCACCCGCCCCGATCGACAGCAGCATGAGCTTCTCCGTCGCCGCCTGGGTCAAGATGACCAACAAGACCCCGGGCTGGGGCGCTGTGGTCAGCCAGAGCGGGCAGAACGTGTCCGCGTTCAACCTCGGCTATACCGGCACTGCCGATGACCGGTGGGCGTTCGCGATGCACGGCCCCGACAGCACCGCCCCCGCCCAGGTTGTCCGGGCGCGTTCCGCGCAGCCAGTGCAGACCGGTGTCTGGACACATCTCGTCGCGAGCTACGACAGCAACACCGGTGAGATGCAGCTGTATGTGAACGGCACCCTGTCGGGGACCGCGACGTTCACCGCGAAGTGGAACGCGACCACAGAGTTCGACATCGGCCGCGGTAAGTGGAACGGCACTTGGTTGGACGCGTTCGGTGGTGCGGTCGATGACGTCAAGGTCTACAGCCGTACCTTGTTCACCGACGAGATCCGGACGATGTCCGGCCAGGACCTCACCCTGGTGCACAACTGGCAGCTCGACGAATCCAGCGGTACCAAGGTCGCCGACTCCACCGGCGCCCGCACCGGAACACTCGAGCCGGGGGCGCAGTTCGCGCCAGGCCGGGTGGGGAACGCCGTGCAGTTCGACGGAAAGACCGGAGCCATCGGCACCACCGGCGCCGATCTGCGCACGGACGAGAGCTTCAGTGTGTCGGCGTGGGTGTACATGGACCGCAAATCCGACATCGTCTCCAAACTCACCGCGGTCAGCATCGACGGTGAGCGGACCAGCAAGTTCCGGCTCGGGCACGTCGCGGATGAGATGAACGCGACCTGCTTCGGTGGCGAATTCGAGAATCCCAACGCCTGCGGGAAATGGGTGTTCGAGATGGCGGAATCCGACACGGACGCGGCTCCGGTCACCAAAGCCGCGGTGCCGACGTTCCCCGCGGAGATCAATTCCTGGGTTCACCTGGCCGGTACCTATGACCGGCAAACCAAGAAGACCTGGCTGTACGTCAACGGGAACAGGGTCGGTGACGGCACGCTCATCACACGCTGGCAAGCACCCGGTACGACCCAGATCGGGCGAGGCCTGGTCGCGGACAAGCCGGGCCAGCACTGGACCGGGAAGGTCGACGATGTCCGCCTCTACACCACAGCGCTCGACCGCGACAGGATGGTCAGCCTGTACAAGTCCTACCCCGCCGCCGATGGCGGTACCGCGACGTTGCCGGTCGCGGACGCGGGGCAGTGGCGGTTCGACGAGAACGCCGGACTGACAGCTTCGGACGCGAGCGGGCGTGGAATGACCGCGGCGTTGAAGGACGGTGCCGGGTGGGGCGGCGGGCTGAACAGCCCGGGGTTGCGGTTGGACGGGACCACCGGCTACGCGCAGACCGCCGGTCCGGTGCTGGATACGACGAAGAGCTTCTCAGCCGCGGCCTGGGTCCAGTTGACGAAGACCGACAGCGGCTACTACTCGGTGTTCGGGCAGAACGGAAACCGGGTCAGCGCCTTCCTCGTCCAGTACGACGGCAGCACGAAGAGGTGGCGTGTCGTGGTCCCCGGCGAGGACAAGGACGATCCACCGGCGGTCGAGGTCTGGGAGACCCAACCTTCGATCCCCCACAACTGGACTCATCTGGCCGTGGTGTACGACGCCCAGTTCCGGCAGCTGAAGTTGTATGTCGACGGTGTCCAGTCCGGCATCCAGGTCGGGGTCACGACCATTCCGTCCAGCGGGGCCTTCACGATCGGCCGAGGTCGCTGGAACGGCCAGGACGGAGCCTTCTTCCCCGAGAGGATCGACGACGTCCGGTCCTTTTCGAAGGCGCTCACCGACGCGGAGGTGCGGAAGGTCCACGACGACACCCCGCGGGGAGACGGGGGCGCATGGCGGTTCGACGACAGTACTGGACAGGACTACAGCTGGCGGGACAATGCCGTCGTCCCGTCCAGCGGAACGTCGTTCGCACCAGGGATCAGTGGCACAGCACTACAGCTGGACGGGGTGGGCGGCCAGGCGACCGCACCTGAGCGTGGCCTGGCGGCAGAAGACAGTTTCACCGTGTCGGCGTGGGCCAAACTGACCCGAACCGACCAGGTCGCGACCGTGCTGTCCCAAGACGGTTCGAGAATGAGCGGTTTCACGATCCAGTACCGCCCTGAAGTGAACCGGTGGACATTCGGCTCGACCGCGCAAGACGCCGATTCGTCACCGCTGGTTTACGCCAGCTCCTTCGACCCCGCGGTCGTGAACCAGTGGACGCACCTGACAGGCGTCTACGACCAGGCCGCGCGCGAACTCCGCATCTACGTCAATGGGCAGTTCGCCGGCAAGAAACAGAACGTGGTCCTCTGGCAAGCGGACGGTTCGTTCGCGATCGGTCGTGCCAAGTACAACGGGCAACATAAGGAGTTCTTCCCGGGATTGGTCGACGAGGTCTATGCCCGCTACGGGATCGTCTCGGACGCGGCGATCCAGGCGCATGGAGCCTTTCCAGCGACGGATGCCGGCCAGTTCGGACGCTTCCGCGACGGAACAGGCGAGCAGAGGAGTGCGAACACCGGCGAGGCGCCGCCTGCCGGAAATCACTTCGAGAAGAGCCTCGGCATGCTGGTCCCGGCGACACATCCCAACACCCGCGTTCTCTATTCTTGTCGAAACGGTGAAGAATTCTTCACGTCAATGGACAGTTCCTGTGATGGCCACGTCAAGCTCGGTGAAACCGGATCGGTATACACCGTCCAGCCAAGCAACATTCCCACCATGGCGGTCTATCGCTGTGCTTTGGCTGAGGAACATTTCGACAGTAGCGACGAGAATTGCGAAGGCGCGACCCAACTGGGAGTGCTGGGGTACACGCTCGCCTACGCGCCACTCGTGCGGTATTACAACGAGAATGCCTATGACCATCTCAGTACGACGCACGGAGCGCGGCCCGGCTATCACAAGGAGTTCCGCCACGGCTACGTTCCTCTGATCCCGCAGCAAGGTACGCAGCCCTTCACCGCGTGTGTGAACGACACGGACCACTTCGTCTCCCTCGACAGCGCCTGTGAGGGCAAAACCGTCATCGAATCGATCGGTCATCTCTGGACACAGAAACCCGACGACGCCACCGCGAAACCTCTCTACCGATGTGGCAGCAGCGGGACCGAGTCGATGACCAGCGACGACGACAACTGCGAAGGCCTGCCCAAGGACCGATTCCTCGGCTACGTCCTCGCCGACATCCCCCGAGTCGAACCCGTCTTCGCAGCTACGAGCAGTGCGGAACCGACGCCCGGCGCAGCACGGCCATCGACAGTCGGTGGCGGCTAGATCTCCAGCCCAAACCGCGAATCGTCCACCGCACACGAGGTAGCCCCGCGCTGGGGAAGGCCTCACCGCGTCCAGCCTGGAGAACTGATGCGACACAAGTCGTCCACACGCCGTACATCGAGAACCCTCACCGTTGCGCTGATCTGCTCGCTGGTCGTGACCGGCGTCAGCACCTCGCAAGTCGCGAACGCAGCCAACGGCTGGAGCGTCGACTCACCGATAGTCGACTCGACTCCGGTGACGAAGCAGACCATGCAGGGGCGCAACCTCGACGAAGCAAGCTTGGCCGCGCTCACGGGGAACCAGCCCACTGGCTCCACCACGCCCGATGGCGGAGGAACCAGTAAAGCGACGTCGCTTTCGCCCACGGCAACCTGGGACGTATCCACGCAAACGGGAGATTTCTCCTGGTCGTATCCACTGCGTGTGCCTCCCGCCGCAGGGAACCTGACGCCCAACCTCGCCTTGTCCTACACCTCGTCGGCGGTTGACGGGCGCACGAGTGCCACGAACAACCAGGCATCCTGGGTCGGGGACGGGTGGGACCTCCACCCGGGCTTCGTCGAACGGGCTTACGGTGCTTGTCAGGACGACAAAGAGAACGGAACGACGCCGCCGAAGGTCGGTGACCTCTGCTGGAAGAGCGATAACGCGATCGCGTCCTACAATGGGTCCGGTGGCAGGCTGGTTTACGACGCCACGAAGAAGGCATGGCGTCAGAAGAGCGACAACGGCTCGCGAATCGAGCATCTCACCGGCGCCGCGAACGGTGCTCGTGACGGCGAGTACTGGAAGATCACCACGGTCGACGGTACCCAGTATTTCTTCGGGTCCGCGCCGGCGTCGAAGTCGACTTGGACGGTGCCGGTATACGGTGACGACGTCGGTGAGCCGTGTCACGCGGCAGACAACAAGTTCGAAAACTCCGCCTGCGTGCAGGCCTACCGCTGGAATCTCGACAAGGTCGTGGACCGCCACGGCAACCTGATCCGCTACACCTACGACGTCGAGACCAACAACTACGGGCAGAACCTTAAAGACACTCCTGTGTCCTACGTCCGTGGCGGAACGCTCAAGGAGATCCAGTACGGACTTCGTGACGGTGACGCTGCGCCCGCGGTAGGCAAGGTGACTTTCACGACCGAGGATCGCTGCGTTCCCGGCAGCCTGTGCACGCTTGACAAGCCGGAGAACTTCCCGGACGTCGCCTTGGCGGATCGCTGCGAAGGTCCGTCCTGTAAGGACCGTTACAGTCCCACGTTCTGGTCGACGAAACGCCTCGCCAAGATCACTACCCAGGTCCGGTCAGGAACCGGCTACGCGGATGTCGACAGCTGGACTCTGGAACACCAGTTTCCCGACCCTGGTGACGGCCGGAAAGCCGCCCTCTGGCTCAAAAGTGTCATCCATACTGGTCATGTCGGAACACCGATCGCGCTGCCCAAGGTCACCTTCGAGGGCAAGAAGCTCGCGAACCGGGTGGACAAGGGCGACGGGGCAGGCCCCCTGAATCGGTATCGGCTCTCCGCGATCGTCTCCGAAGCCGGCGGTGTCACGACGATCAACTACGCCGCTGCCGACTGTACTGCCGCATCGCTGCCGGACAAACCGGAAACCAACACCAAACGTTGTTTCCCGGCCACCTGGACGCAGCGCGACTTCGCCGAGCGCACCGACTACTTCAACAAGTACGTTGTCGAGTCGGTCGTGGAGTCCGACTGGATGAGTACGAGCAGTGAACAGGTCACCAGCTACTCCTATCCCGAAGGTGCGGCGTGGCACTACTCCACAGCTGATTTCGAGACCGAGAAAGACAAGACCTGGAACGAATTCCGCGGGTTCGGCAAGGTCGTCGTCCGCACCGGCAAACCCGATGACCCCAGCGGGCCGATGGGGTACACCGAAACCCGCTATTTCCGCGGCATGCATGGGGACAAGCTGCCCAACAACGGCTCGCGTACGGCGAGTGTGCAGGACAGTGAGGGCGGCACCTACGTCGACGAGGACTGGCTCCAGGGCTTCACTCTCGAGAGCATCGTCAAGAACGGCGAAGGCGGCGCCATCGTCGGCAAGACGATCACCGAACCGACCTGGCAAGGCCCGACAGCCACCCAAGGCTCCTTAAAGGCATACCTGGTCAACACCGGTGTCAAGCGAGGGTTCGCGGCACTGGCCTCGGGTGGCTGGCGCGTCGCGAAATCCACGACGGAATACGATCCCAACGGCTTGCCCATCAAGGTCAACGACTTCGGTGACATCGCCGTCTCCGGGGACGAACACTGCACGACCACGACATACGCGCAGAACACCACACGATGGCTTTTGAGCTTCCCCTCGAGGGTCGAGACTCTCTCTGCGGCCTGCGGTCTGCTGCCGGTATATCCGCGAGACACCATCTCCGACGTCCGATTGTCCTACGACACCCTCGCGAATGGTGCTCCGCCCACGGTCGGCGATGTCACGCTGGCTGAAGAAGTCGACAGCTACAACGGCTCCACTCCGGTTTACCGGACCAGTTCCAGGACCAAACTCGATGTCTACGGTCGTCCGCTCGAGGTCACCGATGCCGAGGGCAACACCGTTACCTCCACCTATACGCCGGCCGTCGGTGGTCCCGTCACACAGCTCGTCACCTCCAACGCCTTGGGGCACAAGACGACCACCGCGTTCGAGCCCGCGTGGGGATTGCCCCGGACGGTCACCGATCCCAACAACCGCGTCACGGAGATCAGTTATGACGCGCTCGGGCGCAAGGCGGAAGTCTGGCAACCGAACCGGCCCCGAGCAGAGAACGCTCAAGGCAACGCCCGCTTCGCCTACGACGTCCGGAAGGACGCCCCCAGCTCGATCACCACGACCCGGATCGGCCCTAACGGGAACTACACCACTTCGACCGCGATCCTCGACGGTCTCTACCGGACCCGGCAAGCCCAGGCACCCGCGCCTGGCGGCGGCAGGCTGCTGGTGGACACGCGATACGACTCACAGGGCCGGGCCTACAAGACAACCCAACCCTTCTACAACGACCAACCCGTCGATACCTCGCTCTGGGAGGCCAGCGACACCAAGGTCCCCGGACTGACCGTTACCGAGTTCGACGGGGCCGGCCGGGCCACCGCATCGATCTACCGGGCCGGTGGACAGGAGAAGTGGCGAACGAGCTCGGCCTACGGTGGAGACTCGATCAGCATCACGCCGCCGGAAGGTGGTCTCGCGACCACCACGATCACCGACGCCCGTGGCCGCACTCGCAGTCTTCGGCAGTACCACGGCACCCAGCCGACAGGCGACGACTACGACGAAACCAAATACGACTACACCCCTTCCGACAAGCTCGCCGCCATCACCGACTCGAGTGGCAACCGCTGGTCCTACACCTACGACATCCACGGCTCGCTGATCCGCACCGACGATCCCGACCGCGGCGCCACCACCTACACCTACAACAAGCTGAACCAGCAGACCAGCAGCACCGACGCCCGCAACACCACCCTCGCCTACCGCTACGATCAACTCGGCCGCAAGACCGGCGTCTTCAAAGACAACCTGTCGGGAACCAAACTCAACGAATGGGTCTACGACACCGCGCCCAAAGGCATCGGGAAGGTCGCGTCGTCAACTCGCTGGGTCGACGGAAACCCCTACGTCAAGAAGGTCAACGTCTACGGACCGCTGTATCAACCGACCGTCCAATCGATCATCATCCCGCCGGTCGAAGGGCCGAAACTCGCCGGCACCTACCAATCGTTCCTGCAGTACAACCCGGACGGAAGCGTCGGCGGCGCCGGCGTTCCCAAGGCCGGTGACTTACCTGCCGAGAGCATGCTCCACGTCTACGACGATCTCGGGAACCCCCTCACGACCGAGGGCAGCTGGGACGGCCCCGACTACCAGGACTACGTGTCGGGGACCGAGTACACCCGCTACGGCGAACCACAACGATTGCAGCTCGGCGGCGAGAGCAGCACCAGCACCGACGGAAAACGTTCCTGGCTGTCGTACTACTACGACACCAACACCCGGCGGCTCGATCGCACCATCGTCGACGCCGAGGTCCCGCAGCCGATGCAGACCGACACCCGCTACACCTACAACCCGGCGGGCAATATCACCTCGATCGGTAACGCCCCGCTCGGGCAGCCGGTCGACAAGCAGTGCTTCGGCTACGACTATCTGAAACGCCTCACCGAGGCATGGACCCCCGCCAACGCCGACTGCGGCGCTCCCCCGGCGGTCAACGCCCTCGGTGGCCCGGCCCCGTACTGGCAGTCCTTCACCTATGACAAGTCCGGCAACCGGACCGGTGACACCCAGCACCTGGCCGGTGGCGACATCACCCGCAAGTACAGCTACGCCGCTCCCGGCACCGCCAAACCGCATGTGCTCAACTCCGTCACAACAGAAGGGCCTGCGGGCGCCAAGACGACTCAGTACACCTACGACCAACTCGGCAACACCAAAACCCGCCCCGGCGTCTCCGGGCAGCAGAACCTCGAATGGAACGTCGAGAACAAGCTCGAAAAGGTGACCGAGGGCGCTACGGACACGTCATTCCTCTACGACGCCGACGGCGATCGGCTGATCCGGCGTGATCCGACGGGCACGACGCTCTACCTCGGTCAACAGGAGGTTCGCCTCGACAAGACGAGCGGGAACGCGACCACGACGAGGTACTACACCCACGGCGGAGCGACCGTCGCGATGCGGACCAACACCGCCCTGACCTGGCTGGCGGGTGATCACCAGGGCACCACACAGGTTGCGATCAACGCGAACGACCTCACCGTCAAGCAGCGACGCCAAACCCCCTTCGGTAGCCAGCGTGGCCCGGACGCGGGCATGCCGGGTGAGCGTGGTTTCGTCGGTGGCACGATCGATGCCTCGACCGGGCTCACGCATCTCGGTGCTCGTGACTACGACCCGGATCTGGGCCGGTTCGTGTCGCTGGATCCGCTTCTCGACCCGTCCAGCCCGCAGCAGATCAATGGCTACAGCTATGCCAACAACAACCCGATCGCGCTGAGTGATCCCACTGGCCTCGCGCCTGAGGACTCGCCGGGCTATTGCGTCGGGTGGCGGGGCGACTGCGGGATCGACCCGGTGGCCGGAAGCGGTATCCACGGTCACTACAGCCCCCAGCAGCTCACGAACATGAACGTCAAGCGCGGCCAGCCCGGTGCGAACGAGAAACGCCGGCAGTTTTACCAGGCGCAGATGAACGGGGCGAAGAAGCAGAAGCGCCGCCCTCAGACTCTTCTGGAATGGGCGGACGCTGTAGCGGTGCCCTGGACCGGCGCAGGCGCGGTCTGGCAGTTGTTCAGGTCGGAAAGCCTTTCCGACGCCGCACATAACAGCCTTGACATCATCGGCTATCTCCCCGGGCCCGGCGAGGCTGCTGATATCATCAACGCGACAATATATCTCGGTGAAGACGATCTAGCTAACGCCGCGTTTTCTGCCGGTTCCGCTATTCCCATCGCCGGCTGGGTGGCTGCAGGAGCCAAGGCTGCTGCTAAGCAGGGAACGAAGTTGGCCGGCGACGCGGGCCCGGCCGCGGCTAAATGTGCCACGTCGAATAGTTTTGTCACGGGTACTCGGGTGTTGCTTGTCGGCGGGGTGACGAAGCCGATCGAGGAGGTCGAGGTCGGTGACGAGGTCGTCGCCACAGACCCTGAAACCGGCCGCACCGAGCCGCGTCCGGTAATCGCGACCATCGTCGGTGAAGGTCAGAAGAACCTGGTCGAACTGACCGTCGACACCGACGGTGCCAGCGGGGACAAGGTCGGTGTGGTCATCGCGACCGATCAACACCCGTTCTGGTCACCAGGCCGCGCGTCCTGGACCGACGCGACCGACCTCAAAGCCGGTGATACCCTTCGCACGGACACCGGAGTGGCCGTCACCGTGGTCAAGGTCGACCGGTGGCAGGCCCAGCGTCAACGGGTCTACAACCTCACCGTCAACACCCTGCACACCTACCACGTCCTGGTGGGTGAGATCACGTCGGTCCTCGTCCACAACTGTTCTCTGGATCCGATCGCGAAGAACATTGCCGATCATGCCAATGAGAGGGCGCTTGCCGGTGACGGGACTCATTTCGTGCGTGGCGTCGACGAGCGAGCGCTAGGGCACTATGTTGACGGAATAATCAACGGGCAGGTTCCAAATATCGAGACCAGATACCTCAGGAACGGGCGAGTCGGGTACTGGGATTCAAGTAAGGGTGCTGTTGTGATTGAGGATGGAGTGGGCGGAACTGTGTATACACCTCGAGGTGGATATGATTGGTTCAAGAATGTCCTTGAGTGATCCTAGTGATAAAAGGGCAGGTGGAGTCGGAGGCTCCCAATTCGACGTCCTTCTTAGCGGAAGTCAATTTAAGGTCATCCGGCAAGTGACCTATCAATTGCGTGAGTATGAGGAGAGGATTACCGCAAGCGGGGTCGCGCCCCCCGGAGTAGTATCAATTCTGGTCGAATTCGTAAATTCGCTCAAGAATATTGTCGGACAGGACGTAAGGGTTCGGATTATTTCCGACGATGAGCGCGAGGTCGGCTCAGTCTCTGTACCTACTCTGCGTCCTCTGCCATCCGACGTTTTGGATAGTCGGGAAGCGGTTGGGAAGCTGGCTGGTCATCTGATTTCCAGCTGGCTGCAGTCGATGCAATATGTAGTCTCGTTGTTGGGGGGTCGAGAGTTGTTTCTGCGCACCGGATACGAGCTTGATGAGATTGGGGGTGTGCTTGAGGAATTCGAAGTAAACCGCTCCTAAGGCAGGACCTTCGAGAGCAGGTCGTGCAGCTCAAGTCTTCGGCGTATAGAGTCGCCCGCCGCGGACAGGACTTCACTAGGAACAGGCGCATGCGACCGTAGTCGTGCGGTACTGGCGCCACTGGTCTCATCAGGCTTCATCGGTTGTTCCTTGATGGAGGGCCCCAATGTTTTCGGGTCGATGAGAGGAAGATCCCCTAGGAGTCTGTTGGCAGATAACGAGGGGCGAGCCGTGAGCGTGTTGTGAAGGCATGAGGCGGGCTTCTGGTAGATCGAGATGTACTACCAACTCGACAACTGATCGTGACCGTGAAGCGGAGCCATGGCGAGGTCCGAATCGCTCACTTATCGCTTGCCGGTAGTCCGATGGCTGCCAATATCCCCGGATATGCCTCGCTGGCGCGGCTTCTCGGTGGCAGGCTGTAGTGTCCGAAGTGTATTGAGCATCCGGTCTCTGATTGGAAGCGAGCACGGCATGGCACTCGATTGCCCGCAGGCGAGGCCGCGAGACGCATTTGCCTCGTTGGGACCAACGTATCCGAGGCAGCACAGGGCGGGACACGGACAAGGGCATGCCGTGAACGGCAGCGCTGGCCGTCCGTGGTTGGCGAGTGGAGCGTTGGGGGATCGCGCCGTCTCCGATTGGGCTCCGTTGCCGACGTAGAGCCCGGCACGGCCCGATACGGCCTGGTACCCGGTTCGGCGGCGATGTCCGTGTTGACCTGCACGGATGATCAGAATCCGACACTTCGCGGCACTGCCTGGCACGGTGGCGGAGGGGACTTTTAATCCGTAGGTTCTGGGTTCGAGCCCCAGGCGGCCCACTCACTCGACATTCCCGCTGACCAGCGGGGATGTTCTTGTTTGTGGATCATGTGGTCGTCGGCGTGATCTTGGGTGGGCTCGCGGTGGGCTCTCCCAGCGCTCCGTACAGGAAGATCTCTGCAGCACTCGAGCAACGGCGTATCCGAGGGCGTGCTTCACCGTCGCGGGTTTGTGCCCTTTCTTGATCGGGCTTTACAGGTCTCCAGGGTCTCAGGCAGCGGTGTTCGTGTGGCGGGTCCGTCTGCCGGCGGCCACCGGGCGGCGCAGGGACGCGGCGGCGCGGCACCCCGCAGGCGCGTGCCCGTGGCGCTGACGGTGTCGAGGATGAGCCGAGCCGTGGCTTCTGGCGGAGTCGCGGGCCAGGCTCGGCAGTACGCTGACGTAGCTGTCGGCGGGTGAGCACGATGCTGTGCCCGAGCAGGTGCTGCACGGGTTTAAGGTCGCTGCCCGCGGCGAGGGGACAGGTTGGCCGTGCCTTGGCGCAGGTCGTGCAGCCGGAAGAGGCTTGTCAGCGAGTTGGGTCACCGTCGATGGTCGCGCCGACTGCCGGAGGTACACCGTCCTCGGACATCACGGGGCTTCCACCGACGCCGCTCTGGGTTTCACCAATCGGCGGCGAACAGTGGTAGAGCCGGCAGACGTGGTCCGCAAGCAGTTCCTGTGGGACGTGTCCTGTTGCCGTTCCCGGATACCCGTCTCGACCCCGGCACCAGCCGCGTCGTCGCAGAGCTCGCTGCGGCGCTGTGCGCAACCGTCACGCTTCCGCGGTTGTCCAGATGAGGGCTGTTCGACGCCGAGACCGCGGACGCCCTGCACCGGGCAGGCGCCGAGGTCGTGCTGCCGCTGCCCAACCCAGGATCGGTCGCGGCGGCGCGATGGAGCTGGCTGGTCGGCTGCCAGCTTGACGAGCTGGGTTGTGACCGTTCAAACGGTACAGTTGGCCGCCAACGAGGATTCCGATTCCCTCGAAACTGGCGACGGTGTCTCCTGCCCTGCGCATGTGGAGCCGCATGAGCGAGCGTCACACCGGGAATCGGCAGCGCAACCGACAAGGCGGACGCGCAAATAACATGTCTCGATCCTCAGCTTTGAAAAATGTCTTCGCCTCAGTGAAACTCTCCAGCATCAATTGGGAGCGTGCCGCGCGAAGAGAAAACGTCGCCGAACAATGCAAGGCAAGAATGGTTGCCCATGGCTGAGTCCCCTCGACGCCAACTCTCAGCCTGCCGCAGGATCCCGTGGAGCGACGAATCCGCCACACGTGTGAACCGGTCCAGCGCATTGCTTCCTGGTCGGCGTCGCGCGATGGCCGTCGGAGCTGTTCCCAAGAACCTCGCCGTCGCCCTGGCGGAGCCTGTCACGCTCGTACACCACTCGCTTCGACCGGACGTGTTCGGCGATATGGTGGCGCTCCGACTGCACCAGCGGTGGCTTTCGCCGGGTTCGCGGCCGGGTCGGGTTCATTGACGAGCAGCTGGCGCGGCATCTGCCGGGCAACTTCGACCGCCTCGGTCCTGCCAATCCGCTCCATGCTTGGCGGGACGTTCGCCGGAGTACGACCGCTATTTGTGCCCGCGACGTCCTGAGGTGGCCACAACGAATGGCTGCTGTTCGACGACAACCTTCGGGCGGTGTGAATGGTCGGTGAGGGGTGGGTATCGGTCAGCGCAGGATTCCATCGTGCAATGCGCGGAGCACGGCGTTGGTGCGGTCGCGCGCTCCGAGCTTGAGCAGGATCGTCGACACATGGTTCTTGATCGTGCCCTCGGCCAGGAACAGGGCTCCAGCGATCTCGCGGTTGTTGTACCCCGCGGCCATCAACCGCACCACCTCCAGCTCGCGCCCGGTGAGTTCCCGCACGGGCGGTGCGTCGGCTCCGGCTGGTGGGGGACCGGACCGGATCGCGCGCAGCAGGCGGCTGGTGATCGACGGCGCGATGAGCGTGCCGCCCTCGGCCAAGGTGCGGACCGCGCGGGTCAGTTGTTCCAGGGTGACGTCCTTGAGCAGGTAGCCGCGGGCGCCCGCCCGAAGCGCGTCCAGCACGAGCGTGTCGTCGTCGAAGGTGGTGAGCACGAGGACCGGCGTGTCGAGACCGCGTTCGCGAAGGCGCTCAAGTGTCCAGATCCCGTCGTACCGGGGCATTCGCAGGTCGAGCAGCACCACGTCCGGGGCGAGGGCCGCGATGAGTTCCAGCGCGGCTTGCCCGTCGTCGGCCTCGCCGACGACATCGACGTCGGCGAGGCCAAGCAGTCCGCAGATGCCCTGTCGTACCAGTGTCTGGTCGTCGACCACCACGACGCGGGTCACGACGTGGGCATCCGGGCGGTGACCCGGAACCCTTTCCGGCCGTCGACACGCACCTCGCCGCCGAGCGCCTCGAACCGTTCGACGAGCCCGCGCAATCCGTTGCCGAGTACCGGATCGGCCGCGCCGTTGCCGTCGTCCGCGGCGGTGAGGCACACCGCGTCGCCGTCTGCCGAGATGTCGATCCACATCTCGCGCGCGTCGGCGTGCCGGATCGTGTTGGTGACGATCTCCTGTGTGGCCCGCACGAGCGCCGCGGTCTGCTCCTCGCTGGTCCGCACCTCGGACGCGACCTCGATCGCCACTTTGAGGTCGGGCAGATCGCACACGATCCGGCGCAGGGCCGTGGTGAGGTCCGGGAATTCGATGCGCAGCTTGCTGACGGTGGCGCGGACGTTGCCGAGCAGGTCGCGGGCTACCTGGTTGGCTCGCTCTACGTGTTCCCTGGCCCGTTGCCCGTCTTGGTGGCGGGCCACTTCGAGTTCCAGCGCGAGCACGGTGAGCTGGTGGCCGAGAAGGTCGTGCAGGTCGCGGGAGATCCGGAGCCGCTCGGCGGTGCGCGTCGATTCCGCCAGCAGCACGCTCACCGCTCGCAGTTCGATGTGCGCCTCGGCCAGCTCCCGGCGCATTCGCTGCTCCCGGAGGAACGCCAGTGAGCTGAGCAGGGTCGCCACCTGGATCAGCGCGTAGAAGCCGGCACCGAGCACCACGCCGGCGGTGTCGTCCACCTTCAACGCTGTGACCGAGGCGATGACCGCGGTGTTGAGGCCCACCACCGCGAAGCCCGCCCACGCCGGCACGACGTAGACGCTCACCGCGGCGACGACCACGAGCAGGACCGGCAGCAGACCCAAGTGCGTCGCGGACGCCACCAGCCCCCACCCGGCCACGACCGCGGTCGCGTAGGCGGTCCGCCGGACCCGCAGAGGAGGAACCGCGCCCACGGAGATGAGAATGGTGGCGACGAACACCGCGAACAGCACGACCCACCAGAAGCGCGGAACGGCCGACTCGTTCACCCCGACCAGTACCGGGCCGACGACGACCATCGACACGACGAACATCACCAGACCCGACCACTCGTCCGGACCGAGTCGACGCATGAACCCACTCTACGGTCTGGTCCGACCGACATCGGGTGCCAAAAGTCATGGTTCGTTTTCCTGACCGCCGGCACCCGCGAATGCCTGCCCGGCCCGCCTACCGTCGGCATATGGTCGACACAGCCGCGGCGGTCACCGCCGAACACCTCAGGAAGCGCTACGGCGACACGGTCGCGATCGACGACGTGAGCCTGCACGTCGAGCCGGGCGAAGTCCTCGGGATTCTCGGCGTGAATGGCGCCGGCAAGACCACCCTGGTGGAAATGATCGCGGGGCTGCGCGCACCCGACAGCGGCCGCGTCAGCGTGCTCGGCCTCGATCCTCGGCGCGATCGCGCAAAGGTCCGCCAGGTGCTGGGCGTGCAGCTCCAGCAGTCCTACCTCCACCACGCGCTGACGGCCGCGGAACTCATCGGCCTGTACCGCAGCTTCTACCCGGATCCGAGGCCCGCCGGGGAACTCCTGGACCTACTCGGGCTGACCGCGCACCGCTCGACCCGGTTCGAGAAGCTCTCCGGCGGTCAGCAGCAACGGTTGTCCATCGCGCTGGCCCTGGTCGGACGACCTCGGGTGGTGATCCTCGACGAACTCACCACCGGGCTGGACCCGCGCGCGCGTCGCCAGATGTGGACCGCCGTGGAGCAGCTGCGCGATGACGGTGTCGCGGTTCTACTGGTGAGCCACGCGATGGAGGAGGTGGAACGGCTCTGCGATCATGTCGCGCTGCTTGACGGTGGTCGCGTTGTGGCGCTCGAGACGCCCGCCGGGCTCGTGACGCGTGCCGGGGCCGAAACCCTCGACGACGCGTTTGTCGCCCTTACCGGAAAACAACTGGAGGAGACCCCGTGAACACCACGATCGACGCGCGCCGTCCTGGTCCCAGCTCATGGCTGGCGCTCATCCGGTGCGAGGCCAAGATGGTCGCCCGCGACACCGCGGGGCTGGTCATCCCCATCGGACTGCCGCTGCTGATCCTCGTCATGAACGCGGCATCGGCCGATGAGCAGGTCGTGGCGGACGGCCGCACCGCGCTCGACGTTTACGTCCTGCCTCTGGTGGTCACCATGGTCCTGGCCACCATCGGCATCGTCAATATGCCCAGTTTCCTGGCCTACTACCGGCGTTCTGGAATCCTGCGACGGCTCTCGGTAACGCCGGCGTCACCGGCTATGGTGCTCGTCGCCCAGGTAGTGGTGAGCGTTCTCCAGGTGGCCATCGGCATCGGCGTCGCGTTCGCTGTCGCCGCGGTCGTGTTCGACGCCGGCCCGCCCGCACGCCCCGGTATGACGATCGTCGTCCTGCTGCTCGCGATGGCCGCCCTGTACGGGGTCGGCATGATCGTCGCCGCGATCGCTCCGACCCCGAACTCCGCCGTGGCGATCGGCCTCATCTCCTTCTTCGCTCTCGGCGCACTCGGCGGAATGTTCGGTGGCCGCGACACGCTCCCGGACGCACTGGCCGACATAGGAGAACGGCTCCCGTTCGGCGCCACCTTCGAAGCACTGTCCGCCGTATGGGGCGGTAACCCGGTCGAGCCGGCCCACCTGGTGAGCCTCGCCGCGGCGACGGTACTCGGGGTAGTCGTCTCGGCCGCGTTCTTCCGTTGGAGCTGAGCCGGTGCACCGGGTGACGAGGCCAAGCGCTCACCGTTGACCTCGAAGTGACGCCCGGTCAGCCGAAACGGCGTAGGCGCTCGACCAGCTGACTCGGGGACCTAGAGGTTCTGCTCCCGCACCGCCGAATGGTCCTCTCGCCAGTGTTCCGCTGCCCGGACAAGTTCGTCATGGACGCGCTCGAGGAACTGACCGGTGTCGGTCAGCCGGGTGCCGGCGGGTGTGGTGCCGCCGAGGGTTTTGGCGCCTCTCCTTACGGTTTCGGCCAGAATGGCGTTGGTTTGGGCGCTCGCCAGCATGGACCGGTACCAGACGTCGTCGTCGATGACGTAGCGATCGCGTCGTTGGTGGGGGTCGCGTTCGCGGCTGATGTGCTCTTGTTCTTCGAGGTAGCGGATGGCAGTGGAGACCGACGCCGGGCTGACGCCGAGCCGCTGAACCAGTTCGGCCGCGGTCATGCTGCCGCTGTCCGTGGTGTAGAGGCAGGCGAGCACCCTGGCCATCATCCGGGGAAATCCGGTCCTGACCAGGACGGTGGTCAATTCCTCCTCGAAGTCGTGCACCGCTTCGGGGTCACGTCCGTGTGGTTGGGCGGTGGTGACCGGTACCGCCGGGGTCCGGACCGACCTGCTTCGGCGCGCACGCTGTTCGGTGGCCTGGTGCGCTTGATCGGGGCGATAGCCGTCGGGGCCACCGTTGCGGATCACTTCCCTGGTGACGGTCGACCGTGGCCGGCTGAGACGCCTGGCGATCTCGGCGTAGTTGAGTCCTTCGCGCAGCCAGGTCGCGATGCGTTCGCGGTCCTGATGACTCAGCC
Organism: Amycolatopsis sp. NPDC043885; assembly: GCF_056435685.1. Taxonomy (NCBI): domain Bacteria; kingdom Bacillati; phylum Actinomycetota; class Actinomycetes; order Pseudonocardiales; family Pseudonocardiaceae; genus Amycolatopsis; species Amycolatopsis sp. NPDC043885. Next base: position 837,337 of record NZ_JBWKEA010000001.1, on the reverse strand, counting down.
TGCTGCCTGGCATCGAGTTCGCCTCCTGGTGTTCGGTCGGCCCGTCCGGCGGAGCGGAGCGCGGGGGTGGCCGCCAGTATGCGTTCATCCGCAGTCCATTGCAACAATGCTCGGATCCGATGTTGCATTAGGCTCCAAGTCTGTTGCAACACAAGAAGCTTCTGACCTGCAAAAGGCTAATAATTCAGAAATAGCTGTTTGACGATTTACTGAATGCAACGTAACCTTCGCCATGTTCTGAATGATCGGCACCGGCTGCTGATCGTCTCTGTCCGCGAAGGAGCCCAAGATGACCGAGTCCCACTCCGCCTTGACTGAACTGCCCGCCACCCGCGCGCCGGGGTGTCCCTTCGACCCGCCCGCCGAGATGGCCCAGCTGCGCGAGCGGCGGCCGCTGACCCGGATGGTCTTCCCCGACGGGCACGTCGGCTGGCTGGCCACCAGCTACCAGCTGGTCCGGAAGGTGCTCGCCGACCCCCGTTTCAGCTCCAGGTCCGAACTCATGCACTGGCCGAACCCCGGGGTGATGGCCGCCGCCGGCGGGTTCCCGCCCGCCCAGCCCGGCGACTTCATCGGGATGGACGCGCCCGAGCACACCCGCTACCGGAAGCTGCTGACCGGGAAGTTCACCGTCCGGCGGATGCGCCTGCTCACCGAACGCGTCGAGCAGATCACCACCGCGCACCTGGACGCGATGGAAGCGAACGGCCCGTCGGTTGATCTGGTCGAGGCTTTCGCGCAGCCCATCCCCGCGCTGGTGATCTGCGAACTGCTCGGCGTTCCCTATGCCGAACGCGAGTCTTTCCGGGGATATCTCGCGGTGATGAGCAGCTCCGACGTCTCCCTTGACGAACAGGCCGCCGCGATGGGCGAGCTCGGTGGCTACCTGTACGGCCTGATCCAGGCGAAGCGTGCCGAGCCGACCGACGACGTCCTCAGCGATCTCGCCTCGGAGGACCTCACCGACGAGGAACTCACCAACGTCTGCGCACTGCTGCTCGGCGCCGGTTTCGACACCACGGCCAACATGCTCGCGTTGGGCACCTTCGCGTTGCTGCAGCACCCCGAGCAGCTCGCCGCCCTGCGCGCGGAGCCGGCAATGGTCGACGGCGCGGTCGAAGAGCTGCTGCGTTATCTGGCCATCGTCCCCTCCAACCAGCGGACCGCGCTGGAGGACATCGAGCTGGACGGCCAGATCGTCAAGGCCGGCGAGACGGTCGCCCTCGCGTTCGGCTCGGCCAACCGTGACCAGACGCGGTTCGCCGACCCCGACACCCTCGACCTGCGCCGCACGGCCACTGGGCATCTGGCGTTCGGGCACGGCATCCACCAGTGCCTCGGCCAGCAGCTGGCGCGAGTGGAGATGCAGGTCGCGTTCCCCGCGCTCTTCGACCGGTTCCCGGAACTGCGGCTCGCGGTGGCGCCCGAGGAGGTGCCGACCCGCGCCGGGATGGACATTTACGGCGTGCACCGGCTCCCGGTCACCTGGTAGCTCCGGTTTCCCTTACCAACAGCGAGAAGGATTGACATGACCACGTTCGAAACGCCCGGACCGATCCACGCCACGATCGATCTCGCAGCCGGTGGTGTCCGGATCACCGCGAGCGAACGCTCCGACACCCACGTCCTGGTAAGCCCTCTCGATCCTGGTTCCGCGGACGACATCAAGGCCGTCGAGCAGACCCAGGTCGACTACGGCGACGGGCGCCTGGTGGTGCGGACCGCCGGGAAGTTCCTTGATTCACTGCTCAAGACGAACGGTTCGGTCGAGGTGACCGTGGACCTGCCGGAGGGTTCCCGGCTGAATACCGGGAGCGGCGCGGGCAATCTGCGCGGCGAGGGGCGCCTCGGTGACACCAGGATCCGCACCTCCTTCGGTGAGGTCGACCTCGACCGGACCGGAAACCTCGAGCTGACCACCGGTGCCGGCGGGATCCGGGTCGGGGTGATCGATGGCTCGGCCTCCGTGAAGACCCTCAATGGCGACATCGAAATCAACGAGGTCACCGGAGGACTGCTGGCCACCGCGGAAAACGGCGACATCGCTGTCGAACGCGCCCTCGCCGACGTCGAGGCCAAGACCGGGTACGGCGGCATCCGGATCGGCGAAGTGGTGCAGGGCAGCGTATTCGTCGAAACCTCGACCGGACAGCTCGAACTCGGTGTCCGCGAAGGCACCATCGCCCGGCTGAATGCCAGCTCCCAGTACGGCGCGGTGAAGGACCTTCTCGGCGCGACGCCCGATGGCGCATCGGCCGGTAAATCGGTCGAGGTGCGTGCCGTCAGCGGTTCCGGCGACATCGTGATCCGCCGCACCTGAATCCTCTGGTCCCTGCTAGCAGAAACGAAAACACATGAATACCAACCGAAACCAACCCGCGCTCGCGGTTTCCGGGCTGCGTAAGGCGTACGGCGATCACGTCGTCCTCGATGGCATCGACCTCACAGTCGACGAGGGAACGATCTTCTCACTCCTCGGCCCCAACGGCTCCGGCAAGACCACCATGGTGCAGATCCTGTCCACGCTGATCACCGCAGACGGCGGCGAGATGCGGGTGAACGGCCACGACGTGGTCCAGGAGCCGGACGCGGTCCGCGCGTCGATCGGCGTCACCGGCCAGTTCTCCGCGGTCGACGGCCTGCTCACCGGTGCGGAAAACCTGCAGCTGATGGCGGATCTGCACCGCCTGCCACGGCGCGAACGTCGTCGGCGCGTCGTCGAGCTGCTCGAACAATTCGATCTGGTCGAGGCCGGCGGGAAGCCCGCGGCGACCTACTCCGGCGGGATGCGGCGACGGCTCGACCTGGCGATGACCTTGGTCGGGCGGCCGCGGTTCATCTTCCTCGACGAACCGACCACCGGCCTGGACCCCCGCAGCCGCCGCACCATGTGGGAGATCATCCGCAGGCTCGTCGCCGAGGACAGGGTCACCATCTTCCTCACCACCCAATACCTGGAAGAGGCCGATCAGCTCGCCGACCAGATCGCCGTTCTCTACCAGGGGAAGCTGGTCGCCAAGGGGACCGCGGCCGAACTCAAGCGCCGGGTCCGTGGCGGGCATATCAGCCTGACCTTCGCCGACGCGCGCAGCTTCGACATCGCGTCCCGGTCGCTGGATGTGTTGTCCCGCAACGCCGACGCATTCAGTGTTCAGGTGCCTAACGACGGTGAAGTCCGGACACTGCGCACCCTGCTCGACTGGCTCGACTCCGCCCGCCTCGTCGTCGACGGGCTGTCCGTGCACACTCCGGATCTCGACGACGTCTTCTTCGCCCTCACCGGCAACACCACTACCGAGAACGCGCAGAAGGAGATGGCCCGATGAGCACGGTTTCCCACGCCATCAGCGATTCCTCCACCATGTTGCGGCGCCAGCTGCGCCATATGCGGCGCTACCCGTCGCTGACGCTCGTCACCGCCGGTATGCCGGTGATCTTCCTGTTGCTGTTCGTCTACGTCTTCGGCGGCACCCTCGGCAACGGGCTCGGCGGCCCGCTCGGCGGCCGGGCCGACTACATCAACTACGTCGCGCCCGGCATCATCCTGATGACCGTCGCCGGCGCCGCACAAGGTACGGCGATCTCGGTCGCCACCGACATGACCGAAGGTATCGTCGCCCGCTTCCGCACCATGGCGATCGCCCGCGTCTCGGTACTCACCGGTCATGTCGTCGGCAGCCTGATCCAGGCCCTGCTCAGTATGGTGATCGTGATCGGGGTCGCGTTGCTGGTGGGGTTCCGGCCCACCGCGACTCCTCTCGACTGGGTCGCCGTCTTCGGTGTCCTGACGATGATCACCTTCGCGCTCACCTGGTTCTCCGTCGCTCTCGGCATGGTCACCAAGAGTGTCGCGGCGGCGAGCAACCTTCCGTTGCCGCTGATGATCCTCCCCATGCTGGGCAGCGGATTCGTCCCCACCGATTCCATGCCCGCCGGGTTGAAATGGTTCGCCGACTACCAGCCCTTCACGCCGCTGATCGAGACGCTACGGGGACTGCTCATGGGCACCCCTATCGGCAACAGCGCGGCACTGGCCGCCGGCTGGAGCGCCGTCATCGCCCTCGGCGGATACGTCTGGGCCAAAAAACTCTACAACCGCGAACCCACCCGGTGACCGGCGAAGCGGGCCCAGCCATGAAAACGTTCCTGGTCACGGCGTGGCGGGAATGGCATCGCCCGCTGATGGTGAGCGTGCTCCTCATGCTGGCGCTCATGCTGGTGTCCGGAGTCGGCCTGCTCGTGGACGACCGCACCCTGCTGAACGAATCGGTATGGGTGAAACCGTTCAAGTTCGGCTTCGCGTTCGCGGCCTACGGTGCCACTTTGGCCTGGTTGCTCACCAAGCTGGGCAAGGCGAAACGGTTCGGCTGGTGGCTCGGCACCGGTCACGCGGTGTTCACCGCGGTCGATGTCGGCGGGATCGCGGTGCAGGCGGCGCGTGGCACCTTCAGCCACTTCAACACCGATCTGGATGATCCGGTCAACTCGGTGGTGCTGGGCATCCTCACCTATGGGGTGCCGCCGGTCCTCCTCTTCAACCTGGTCATCGCGATTCTGGTGCTGATCCAGCGCGCCGGCGGCAGGGCGCTGTCCATGGCGCTGCGTGCCGGGCTGGGGATGGCGGTCTTCGGGATGAGCGTGCCGTTCTGGCTCGGTGTCTCACAAGGCATCAAGCCCCGCACCGTGCTCGATGCCAATGGGAACGCGGTGACCATGTACGTCGGGCACGGCATCGGTGACCCCGATGGCACCGGCATGCCCCTGACCAACTGGAGCATGACCGGCGGTGACATGCGAGTGCCGCACTTCGTCGGAATGCACGGTATTCACGTCCTGCTACTGGTCACGCTCCTCCTTGGGGCGCTCGCGGCCCGGTACACGTGGCTGCGGACAGGGAAAGTACGCGCACAACTGGTCGCCGTCGCCGGGCTCGGCTACTCCGCGCTGCTGGCCGCCGTGGCCTGGCAGGCCGCTCGCGGCCAGTCCCTGGTCCACCCGGACGCCGCGACCGGTACCGCCTTTGCCGCGGTAGCGGCGGGAACGGTGGCGGCGTTCCTGGCGGTGATCCTCTCCGCGAAGCAGGGGGCGGCCTATCTGTCCACATCGGACGAAACTTCAACCGCAGGTCTTTCGGCACAGAAAAGGAAAGTGTCACGATGAATACGGCACAACTCGATGCGGCGGTCTATCAGAACGCGGAGAAGCTGATCCGGCAGTATCGGCCGGGACTGGTGTTCGGCGCTCGGGTGCAACCACGGTGGCTCGACGGCGGAAGTCGCTTCTGGTACCGGGTGAACACGGCCGTGGGGAAACGGTTCATCCTGGCCGACCCGGAAGCGGGCATCCGGGAGCAGGCGTTCGACCATGAGCGGCTGGCGAAGGCGCTCGCGGACGCTTCGGGGGAGGACGTGGACCCGGCGGCGCTGCCCTTCAGCGCCATCGAACCGTCCGACGGCGCGGTCGAGTTCGACGCGTTCGACGAGCACTGGCGTTGCACAGTGGAAACCTATTCCTGCGCGAAGGAGCCGCGAAAGCCCTTGCCGGGCTTCCTGGAGGTCGCCTCGCCGGACGGGAAACACACGGTCTTCCTCCGTGGCCACGACATGTGGCTTCGCACGCTGGAGAACGGCGAAGAGCGTGCGCTGACCTTCGACGGTGAAGAAGACCACGACTACGGGACCAGCGCGGACTGGTGGCACCGCAGCACGATGAGCAAGAGGCTCGGCTATCCGACGATGCCGCCGGCGGCCTCTTGGGCGCCGGACTCCACCCGGGTGCTCACCCACCGGACTGACCAGCGGGGCGTGCGTAAGATCCACCTGGTCGACGCCAGGCCGGACGACGGCGGCCTGCCCGTCTGGTACACCCAGCGCAACGCGTTCCCCGGTGACGAGCGGCTGCCCCTTGCCGAACTCGTCGTACTCGACGTCGAGACCGGCGAAATCGTTCCGGCACAAGCGGATCCGCTGCCGATGAGCATCCTGTCGCCGGTGATGGTCCGGCTGGCGTGGTGGTCGGCCGACGGGGCGGCGGTCTACTTCCTGAGCCAGCCGCGGGACCTGCGCACGCTGACGCTGCATCGGCTCGACCCGGCGACCGGTGTCGTGACGGACATCCTGTCTGAGTCCGGCCCGACCCGCGTCGAGGCGAATCCGTTCGCCGGTGACGGGCGGCCGCCGGTGCTGGCGGTGCTCTCCGGCGGTGACGAGGTGATCTGGTTCTCCCAGCGGGACGGATGGGGACATCTGTACCTGTACGACGCGAACACCGGCGAGCTGTGCCACCAGCTGACCTCGGGCGAGTTCCTGGTACGGGGGATCCTGCACGTCGACGAGGAACGGCGGCTGGTGTACTTCACCGCCTCCGGGCTGAGCGACACCGATCCGTTGCGCCGTTCGCTCTGCCGGGTCGGTCTGGACGGGTGCGGTTTCACCCTGGTGGTCGACGACGACCTCGACCATACGGTCACGGTCGCGCCGAACCGGAGCTACTTCATCGACTCGGCGGCCAGCACCGGCGACGCGCCGGTGATCACGGCAAGGGACTGGGACGGCACCGTGCTCGTCGAACTGGAACGCGCGGACATCAGCGGGCTCACCGCGCTCGGCTGGGCGCCCCCGGAACACTTCTGGACCAAAGCGGCCGACGGTGAGACCGACATCCACGGCGTGCTGTACAAACCGCACGGGTTCGATCCCGAGAAGAGCTACCCGGTCATCGACCACATCTACCCGGGGCCGCACACCAACCGGGTCAGCCCGGCCTTCGAGGACGCCTACTCCGGCTGGGGTGAGGTGGTCGCCGCGCTCGGGTTCGTCGTCGTCGCCGTGGACGGACGCGGAACACCCGGACGAAGCAAGGCGTTCCACGATGTCTCCTATGGCAACCGCGCTGACGCCAGTGGCCTTGGCGACCACGTCTGGGCGATCCGGCAGCTCGCCGAGACCCGCCCCTGGATGGACCTCGACCGGGTGGGGATCTTCGGTGACTCGAGCGGTGGATACGCCTCGCTGCGCGCCATCCTCGATTACGGCGACTTCTACCGGGTCTGCTCCTCCAACTGCGGCGATCACGACCTCCGGAACTATCACGCCGGGTGGGGCGAGACCTACGAAGGCCCGCCCGGCGAGACCGACTATTCGAAGGCCGCCAACGAGAACGTCGCCCACAAACTGCGAGGAAAGTTGCAGCTGATCCAGGGCGGTATGGACACCAACGTCAACTTCACCAATACGTTGCGGGTCGTCGACCGCTTGATCGCCGCGGACAAGGACTTCGAGTTGGTGATCGTCCCTCGCGCCGACCACATCTATCTCGGCTACGACCACTATCTCTACAAGCGCCGGTGGGATTTCCTTGTCCGTAATCTCCTGGGTGTCGAACCGCCGAACTACCGCATCAAGCCACTGCCGTTCGACGAGGATCTCTTCTCCGGCTGGGTCTGACCGGATGTGACTTGGTACTGAGGGGTCTCGGCGAGCGGCAGGGAACTCAGCGGCGAATGCCGTTTCGCCGAGGGCCTGCCGGATCTTGGCGGCGTGATGGTGGTCGCCGTCGAGATGCAGAGCGAGTGCTGATCTCATTGAGACGTCCGAGGTGGCGTCGACTGAAGCAGTAACCCGCTCGGATTCATGACGACAGCCGAACGCGGCCGGAGGCATAGCCGCAGGCAGTGCGGACACCGTCTGGGACTAGGTTCGCAGCCGCTACACGTCGTCTCCGATTGGGCTCCGTTGCCGAAGTAGAGCCTGATACGGCTTAGCACGGCGCGACACTCGACACCGGCCTAACGTTGCGCTGACTTGCACGAATCACCAGAATCTGACACTGATCGGCACTGGCTGATATAGCCAAGTTGTGGACTTTCAATCCGTAGGTTCTGGGTTCGAGCCCCAGGCGGCCCACTCATTCGACATCCCCGCTGGCCAGCGGGGATATACCTGTCTGATGATCCTGCGAGACTCGACGTGGGATCGCGGTGGGCCATCCCAGTGCTCCGTGCGGGAAGCCGCGGCGAATCTGCCGTCTCCGGCCGTCCGGCCACGGCGGCATCTTCGCCCGGAAGTACCAGCTCCCGCGCCGCCAACCTCGACACCGGCTGCCCAGCAACCGCGAACCCACTTGACGGATCATCCTCCGCGCCGCCATCCCCGGCGCGACCGCGGCCGCCTTGGCCGCCCTCGCCATCACCGCGATCGCCGTCCCCGCCCTGGAACTCGGCTTCGCCGGTACCGTCGGCTTCCTGCGGGGCGCCCTGGTCGCCCTCAACCAGGCCGTCTCGACGCTCCCCGGACCCGCTGTACGCACTCGCGCACTACCTCCCGACCCACGGCGCCGTCCTGGCCCTGCGCGCCGCGGCCATCGACGGCACCGGCCTCACCACTGGGATCGCCCAGCTCGCCGCGTGGTCGGCACCCTCTTGTCGATCCTGATCACCGATCGCCCCGCCACCTGTCCGGCAAGAGCATCCGGCTTCGCCACGCGCATCCGCTCGCGACCGTCCGACCGCGAGAGGACCGCTCCGATGAGCCGGGCAGCATGCCGTTGATCGCCGCGCCCACCAGGCAGCCGGCGCGGCGGACGGCGTGCGGGCAGGGGCGAAGGGCCGACACATCGGGGGTGACCCGAAGGTCCCGGTCCGAGATGACTTCCGGCCGTAGGTCCGGCGACGTCGGAAGGCTTGGCTGGAGTCATGGGCGGCGGCTGGAGTATCCGCTGCCCCGCTGGAGAACCTCTCAGCGGTCGATTTCCACCGGTGAACTGGAGAAGCATCATGAGTGGCTGGGTCATCGCCGCCATCGCCGCCGCTGTGTCGCTGGTGGCGGGTACGGCGATCAGAATCGTGAAACAGTACGAGAAAGGCGTCCTGTTCCGGCTGGGCCGCGTCATCGGTGTGCGGGAACCCGGACTGCGGCTGATCATCCCGGTGATCGACGTGTTGCGGCGGGTGTCGCTGCGCATCGTCACCATGCCGATCCAGTCGCAGGGGATCATCACCCGCGACAACGTCAGCGTCGACGTGTCCGCGGTCGCCTACTTCCGGGTGGTCGACGCGGTCAAGTCGGTCGTCGCCATCGAGAACGTCTACGCCGCGATCGACCAGATCGCGCAGACGACACTGCGGAAGGTGGTCGGGCAGCACACGCTGGACGAGACCCTGTCCGAAACCGACGCCATCAACCGGGACATCCGCCAGATTCTCGACGTGACCACGCTCGATTGGGGGGTGGAGGTGACCTTGGTGGAGCTGAAGGACATCCAACTTCCGGATTCGATGAAGCGGGCGATGGCCAAGCAGGCGGAGGCCGAGCGGGAGAAGCGAGCCAAGATCATCAACGCCGAGGGCGAGGCCCAGGCCGCCTCCGCGCTGGGCAAGGCGTCGGACACCATGATGGAGCACCCGCTGGCGCTCCAGCTGCGCAATCTGCAGAGTCTGGTAGAGATCGGAGTGGACAAGAACACGACCGTGGTGTTCCCCGCACCGTTGATGAGCACGATCGGCGAGCTGGGTTCGTTCCTGGCCCGTGAAGCCACTGCGGCGGCCACTCCGGTCCCGGCTCCGACCGAGCCTGTCGTCACGGTCCCGGCGCAGGGGGGCGCCGGCCAACGGCGGACCGCAACGCCCGCCTGAAGCCCGGCCCGCCGTCAACGTGCTTGAGTCCAAAATGGACGCGTTGACGGCGGCCGTCGACACGCGCGCGTGAACCTCAGTGGTGGTCGACACTGAGGTTCACGCGCGCGTATTTTTGGATGCCGAGAAGCCGCCACACCCTTCCTCGTCCGGGCGATACTCGCGGGAGGACGGTCGCGGCGTCGAGGATCGCGGGATCCACGACGTCGTAGCTGTCGCCCTTGACCTCCAGGGTGGCGTGGCCGGCGGCCAGGACGTTCCGCAGCCAATCGACTTTCGTGCCGTATGGCAAGGGAATGATGAAGCCGTTCTCGGTGCGTTCCGCGACCACGGGCGTGGCATACGGCTTGCCGGAACGACGGCCGGTATGCCGTAGCAGGGCCGCGTACCAGTGTCGTCGCCCCGCCATGCGCAGCATCACCGGGTTCAGCACCCGCTTGTTGAAGGCGCGCACCGTGTCGCCGACGCGGCCGTGCTTCGGGTGGACGTGCTTTCCGATCACCATTTCGTCCTCCTGCAGCGGGAATCCTCAGGCACCGACCGCGAGCCTCGGGGTCGTGCGCGGCGCATCCGGCCATCGAACGGGCAGCTCGTTCGACGAGCGCTCCGGCGGGCCGGCCGTCACACGCGTCCCACGGTGCGAAGCGGAGCCTTGCCGGGCCACGTTCTTCACCGATACGAAGAACATCCGTCCCTCCGTTTCGCGAGGCTCGACCGGCCGGCGTACCCGGTGACGCGGTCGGTTCGTCTCGTCACCAGGCGATGTTCCCCACCTGGCCGCATTCGGGTGAGAGGCCAAAGCCCTCAGACGGCAGGGGCGATGGGCCTTCAGTGCCGTCAGGCCTTCGACACGAGTGCCACGGTCTTCGACGAACGGGCTTTGGTCCCTATCTTCGGTTCACGCCCGGCGCGCACGCTGGATTCGGCAACCGGAAGAACACAGGGAGTGCATAAGGAGACGTGACATGTTCGCTTGGGGAATGCTCACCGCGTTCGGGCTCGGCGTTCTGACCATCGCGGCGATCGGCGGACGCTGGCTGTCCCTCGGCCGCGAACTCTGGGCGATCGCGTTCGTGGTGCTCGGCATCGCCATCGCCTGGATCGCGGATTTCGATCTGTTCGCCACGTGGAACCTGCCCGTGCGCAACCACGGACTCGGGATCGTGTTCACCGGCATCGCCGTCGCGGGGACGAGCTACTTCTGGCGCGAGGTCCTGCTGTTCTGCGAAGGCCTGTCTCGTAAGCACACCGACGAAGCGCAAGCGCTCGAGAAGACTCAAGACCTGCGTCGCGTGGCGTGACAGACAGGTCCACTGTGGACGACATGGCTGTTTCATCCGCACAGCGCCGTGAACGAGCGGTTCAGGGTCTTGTCGCGCTCGGCCGGCACCGAGACCACGGTTTGCTGCTTCGCGTTCGCTGTCATGCCGGACACCAGGTCGCGGTCGTTTACGAAACTCCGAACGGTCGCGTCGTGGTGACGCTGACGGGCTCTCATACGCGCGATTCGCGTGATTCCACCGAGGCGGGTCGTCAGGGGCAGGAGCATGTCGCGCTGCTCGACGATATGCCAGGACAGGACTACGACCTCCTGCCCTCGTGGTGTGCATGTGGCAATCACGCACTCTCACAAGCCACTTTGCGCCGGCGTATCGCCACACGGCGGAAGAACCTCGTTCTCAGCTGAGAACGGAACCGAGGAGAGGACGTGGGTGCATGGACCGCATCTCCCTGACGCATTCTGAATGCGTGAAACTCGTCCGAGGACCCGAACGGCGCCGTGACGCGCTCGTATCCATAGACGGAAGCGGCCCGATGCCCCTTCTCTGTTTCGTCCTCGACAGCGGAGACGTGTTCATTCCCATCGGGAAGGACGCGACAGCCTTCCACCTCGCCGCGTTCCGTCCTGTCATCGTCGAATTCTCGCACCTCGACGGTCACTCACCGGGTAGCTGGATCGTCACCGGCGCCGGGATCGCCTACCCCATGTCGCGCCGGAATCACCTCCCTCCGGTCACGTGGCGGGCGACCCGGTGGGCGAGGGTCATGACCTTCGAGAACGGCCTGCGAATCCGGATCGCCCGCTTCACCGGCTCTCTCGGCACCGGCGAGGCCACCGTTCCCCGGCAGCGCGATGGCCGGTCGGGTGAATCCCCTTTCATGCCCAAGGTTTCCGATGCGAGGGAAGAAGGTCCCTGGACCGTGAAAGGCCACGTGGCCCCGTGTGCGACCGACGGATGCGAAGGCAGCGATGATGCGTCTGCGTGACTTTCCGGACTGGTTCCGTTCCACCGTCGAGCCGGGTGTGCCTGTGGACCGCCGCTGAGCGGGAGAAAGGAACGCTCGCCGCGAGAAGAAGTGAGTCGCACACCGCCGAACCGTTTCGCCGGACCAGCGCCGGGACGCGCCTGAGATCGCGTTGGAAGCACTTCGCCTCGTACGGTGTGAGATCGAACGCGGCCCGGAGTTGGATCCGCGCTCGTCGCCGTCCGAATCCCCGACTGCGTCAATGGACGGTGAAGTTGGCTCTGGCGCTGGAAGAACGGGAACGCGCCGAGGCCGTGCGAAGGCGGGCGCATAGGGCCCTCTCCTGACGGCCTGGCGGGGACGAAAGTCCTCGGGCCGTGGGTCTTGTGACGCCATCCGGGGACTGCGGCTGGGCCATATGGTCGTCGTCGGGTGATGGCAGATCGCGACGAGCGGTGGATCGTGCCGATATGACGGAGGTTGATTCCCTTGATCACCGGTATCGAAAGCGATCATGATCTTCGGTGTGGCCTGACCGGCTATGTGGCCGCGGTGAGCGCCGTGGTGGGGTCGGGGAAGAGTCCTGCATCGTGGACTCGGTCCCCCGCGTCGGCGTATGTCGCGTTGGACGTGCGGCTGCCGCGCCATCCCGGGCGGGACATGGCCTTGCTGTGGGACGAGCGGCACGGGTGGGCGCTCGCGATGGAAACCCATTCCGGGGAGGAACTGCTCGTGCTGGCCTACATCGGTGGTGACCCGGTGGCGGCCCGGTCCGGCGGTGGAACCGGCGCGCTCACCACGCCGGTTCCACCGGGCCCGCGGGGTGAGCGTGGCGAACTGAAGGACCGTTTGCTGCTGTTCCGCCGCGACCCGTGGGCCACCGGCGCACCGCTCCTCCGGCGGGCGATCTGACCTCGCCCGTGCGTGGGTGTTGCCGACCCGGACGGGTTATCCGGGGATGAGCGGAACCTGCCAGGCCAGGTGGCCGCCGGCGGGATGGTGGGGCCTGAGGGTGCAGCGTCCGCCGTGGCTTTCGGCTCGGGCGCGTATGTCCGTGAGGCCGCTGTGCCGTTGGGTGGGGTCGATGCCGTTGTCGGTGATGTCGAGGATGATTCGTTCGTCGTGGGCGGTGATCTCCACGTCGGCGTGGGTGGCGTTGGCGTGCTGGGCGACATCGTTCAAGGCTTCGCTCAGCACCGTCAGTAAGTCGTCGGCGATGGCGGGTGTGGTGATGCCTTCCAGCTGGCCGGCGAACCGCACTGTGGGATCGAATCCGAGGGCCTCTGTCGTGTCGGTGACGACGTCCAGCAGCCGGCCGCGGAGGCTGATGTCGGCGAGCGGGGTGATGTGGCCGAGCTGGAAGATCGTGTTACGGATCTGTCCGATGGTGACGTCCAGGTCGTCGATCGTGCCGAGGATCCGGCCGGAGGCGGGACCCGGGCCGAGACCGGACACGGTTCCCTGCAGGGAGAGGATGGTGGCGAACAGGCGCTGGATGACGCTGTCGTGCAGGTCTGCCGCGATCCGGTCGCGTTCGTCGAATACGGCGACGCGTTGCTGCTCTGCGCGTGCGTCGGCGAGTTCGATCGCGACACAGGCCTGGTGGGCGAACGATGCCGCCATGTCGAGGTCCTCGGCGGTGAAGGCGGGACGGCCGTGCCGCCGGGCGGCAGTGATGGTCCCGGTCACCCTGCGGTCGCTCAGCGGGACGATCATCATCGACTCGATGTCCATCCCGGCCGGTGCGTCGGCGGTGGTCGAGGACTGTTCCTGCGGCCAGGTCCCCAGTAAGGGCCTGCCGGTGCTGTAGACCCGGCCGGACAGCGAGTCATCGATGGGCACACCGGTACCGAGCAACGCCGCCGCGTCCGGACCGACCGCGACCTCGACAAGCAGGCGCCGATGGTCCTCGTCGGGCCGGCAGATGGTCACGATGTCGGCGTCGGCGGTGCGGCGGCTGTGCTCGGCGACAAGTCCCAATGGATCGCTCGTCTCCGGGGTCAGAACAGCCAGGGTGATCGCGGTCGAAGCCTGTAGCCAGTCCTGGCGGGACTGGGCGGAGCCGAACAGCCGAGCGTTCTCGATCGCGACCCCGGCGGTGGACGCCAGGGCGGTGGCGAGCTCTTCGTCCTCGGCGCTGAACCGGCCCTGAACGCTCTCGGCCAGATACAGGTTGCCGAACACCGTCGTGCGTGCGCGGATCGGCACGCCGAGAAAACCGCGCATCTCAGGATGGCCGTCGGGGAATCCCGACGACCGGTCGTCGTCCTCGATCCGGTCCAGGCGGATCGGACGCGGGTCGGCGATCAGCGCGCCGAGCAGTCCTTTGCCCTGGGGCAGGCTTCCGATCCGCCGCACCATCTCCGGGGGCATTCCCACGTGAACGAACTCGGCCAAGGTCCCGTCGGGGGCGATCACGCCGAGCGCGGCATAGCGGGCGCCGACCAAGTCCCGGGCGGCTTCCACGACGTGCCGCAGCACCGCGGGAAGGGTCAGGTCGGAGGTCACCGCCCGGTTGGCGCGCAGCAGCCCGCGCAGCCTGCCCTGGGTACTCAGCACCTCCTGGGCATGTTCCACCAGCCGACCCAGCAGCCGGTCGAGCCCGAGCCGGGGGACATCGGGGAAGGTCAGCGGTTCCTCGTCAGCCGCTTGCGGCCCGGCCGGGTCGATGTGGGGCGTCTCTGTCCCGGTGTCCTGTTCGATGACGCGGGGTTTGTGCCGGCGATCGGGCTGCTCGCCCATAGCGTCCTCCCTTTCGGGAATCGATTCCGCTTCCACCTTGTCCGGTACGGCCCCGATGTGACCGGGGTCGAGCGCAGCACTGTTCGACGTCACCGGTCCTGGGCCAGGGGACGCCACCAGCGGCGAGGAAGCGCAAAAGTCCGGGCAGGAACCCCGGCGCGCCAGATGCGAGCCAGTCTCTCATGAACCGGCACAAAACGACATGTTCGTGAGAATCGTGCTTTCGCCGGATTCTCACGAACACCCGGCCTGGGACGGCCGACGAATCACGGGCCTTGACCGCAGGCGCCGCGGCTGGGCGAGTACGGCGCCCCTTCGGCACTTCCCCCGTCCTCTGGCGTAATGGCGCCGACGATCCGATTCCGTCGCCGCGGAGAGGACATTCGGTCCGCCGCTCCCTGCCGAAAGTCCCTTCTGAGACAGAGAATCCCGTGTCACGGTGAGCGGGAGGGGTCTGCGTGCAGCATTGGACGAGGGAGAGTCCGTGTCTTGGAGATCGCATGACGAGGGCAGCTGGCGGCGGAGCAACTTGATCACCCGCCACCGGGAACACCTGCCGCAGGTGAAGGTATTGGTCGATGAGCTGTACGCGGCGTTGTCCGAGGACGGACCAGGCGCATACGAGGCCATGATCGAGGCGGAGTACGCCGGGCCACGTGAGCACGTTGAACATCACCCATGCGGTGATGGCGTGCTCAGCTTGATGGCCGAACCCACCCGGGATCCGGAGCGGATGCGGCTGACCCACCTGGTCTACGGCGGATGCACCACACACCAAGTCCGGCAGGACCTGATCAGTCGCGGTCTGGGATCACTGGGCATCACCTGGGTGTACCCGCCGGAAGCCGGCTTGTCCGAAGGCTGAGCGACGGAGACGAGAGTCGGCAGGAGAGCGGTTCCACTCGATGCCGCACAGAACGAAAGCGCTTACCCCCGCGACGGCGATAGTCGTCGTCCGCCATGTGCGCTCGTCAAGAGACCTGCGCCCGGGAGGGCGGGACCTTCTGCCCTTCTCGCTCGATCCTTTGTGGGACAAGGTGAAATGGTCCGGATACGCAATCGGCTCACCTGAAGAGTTTCGAGCGAAACGAGGTCCGATCAATGCGAAAACCTTCCGTCATGACCACCTGTGCCGCGGCTGCCGCGACGCTCGTCGGCGGTCTGCTGTTCGCCGTGCCGGTCGGGGCCGCCCAGCCTCCGACGACCACCACCCCGACCACCACCGGGCCGACCACGACGACCAAGCCCACTGGCCCCACCGCGACCACACCGACGTCGAAATCGCCGACGGCGCCGCCGACGACATCCAAGACCACGACCAAACCGAAGGTCCCCTCCGGCGGAGTCGAGACCGGCGGTGGTGGCACCGCGGCCGGATAGGAAGCGAAATGGGAAAGCCCGGCTGGGCCCGCAGTCATCGAGGACTCCTGCTCCTGGCAGGCGTCCTGCTCGCCGTCCTGGCCGGGCTGACCTTCGTCCTCACGGGCGGACGGGAACAGGCCGTGTCCGGCAGCACGACCACATCGGCTCCGCCGCCGGCGGCGAGCACTCCTCCCGCCACCACGGCGCTGCCGCGCTCGGATCCGGTTCTCGTCGAGATCCCCAAGATCAGGGCGAAATCCACGTTGGTGCCCCTCGGGCTCAACCAGGACAACACCCTGCAGGTGCCCCCGGTCAGCCGGCCGATGCAGGCGGGGTGGTTCGCGGAGGGTACGTCACCCGGCGAAATCGGCCCGGCCGTGATCGTGGGTCACGTCGACGGCAACGAACAACCGGGGATCTTCTACCGGCTCAAAGAGTTGCAGGCAGGGGACCACGTCGTCGTCTCTCGCGCGGACGGGCTGGTGCTCACTTTCGTCATCACCCGGGTCATGCAGGTCGACAAGGACGAGTTCCCGACTGACGCCGTCTACGGGGACACCAGCGATCCTCAGCTTCGGCTCATCACCTGCGGCGGTGGCTTCGACCGTACGGTGCGCAGCTATCGTGACAACATCATCGCCTTCGCGGTTCTCCGGCAAGGGTAGAGAACGGCTTCACACTCGACCGCGGTGAAAGCAGGTTTCCAGTCACGGGCTCGCCCAGAGGGAATGCGTTCAGGCAGGCCGAAACCGGCGATCCGCGGGGCTTCTCATCGCCGTCGGCCGCTGAGTTCGGCCGTGTTCAGGCGCCGAGCCGGTTGTAGATCCGGCTGGCCAGAGTGGCGGCCAGCTGGTTCAAGGCGCTCCAAGGTTCATCGAGCGCGAACCGGGCGAGCAGTTCCGCCACAGCGTAGGCCTCGGCCTCGGAGAGCAGTGGCGCGCGCCGGTCCTGGAGCCCCTGCTCGACCAGCCGGGACAGGGCTTCGGCGTACTCCTCCAGGTCACGCACCACAGCCAGGCCGTACCGCTCGTCGAGCGAATCCCCGGTGAGGTCGTCACTCATGGTCGCCTGCCCCTTCTGTCTTCACCCGTCCGACGCGCCTCAGAAAATCTATGCTGACTGGGGTAGACATTCAACGCCGGGTGTGTGTAATGTTCTCCTTGTACCGAGAAGACAACGTCAAGCAGGCGCGGGAGATGACGTAACTGCCCGCGAGGTGAGACAAGCCGGTCAGGCGGTACGGGGCCGATCAAGGAACAGGTCCCGGACGGTGATCGGACGCAGGACGCGGGCGGAGTAAGCGCGCCCGTGAAGAACACGAAGTTGTAGTCAGTAGTGCAGTTGCAGGACCGGTCAGGTGGCCGGAGCCGATCTGTGACGGGGCTCCGGGCAGTGGCCAGCGGCGTCAGCGTGCTGGGACCGATCAGTGGAAGGGTTCCCGTCGTTGGCGTCCGCAGTAGGTGAAGTAGCAGTACCCAGCAAGGTGAGAACACAGGAAAGAAGGGAACGGCAACATCATTGGATCGCCCGCAGCGGCAAGGTAGCGCCGCGCGGGTGCCGTAGTTCCATCGAGTTCGGAGGTGGTTCGCGGTCACGAATGAGCGATCCCCGCGAGGTCCGGCTTCCCAGCGGACGCGGGTGCAAGAGGCCGGCGGTCACGTCGGTTGACAATGGTGAAACCCAACCCTGAGGACCCCGGGTGCCGTTCTGGCACCCGGGGTCCTTTGTGATGTGGAGGTGGAATGATCCCTGATCAAAACGGATCGGCCGACGGGGCCGACAAATTCGATGACGAGCACTACCCCGCCTACACGATGGGGCGGGCTGCCGACATGCTCGGCGCCACCCAGGGCTTCCTTCGCAGTCTCGACGAGGCCGGTCTGATCACCCCGCAGCGTTCCGCCGGCGGCCACCGCCGCTACTCCCGGCACCAGCTTCGCCTGGCCGCCCGGGTGCGGGAACTGGTCGATCAGGGCACCGCCGTCGAGGCCGCCTGCCGCATCGTCACTCTCGAAGACCAGCTCCACGAAGCTCAGCGCCTCAACGCCGAACTCCGCGCCGACGACTGAAACCCCACCTGTGAACGCCCTTGTCCGAACCGGGCAAGGGCGTTCGTGCGTGGATGTCGAGACGGCCGAGCCCGCTCCGACTCCCTCTCGAAAGCGCCGGACAGCGGCGCCACGGGAGCGAAGGAGGCCTTGCGATGAGCAAGGTGGTGCTGGATGTGTCGATGTCGCTGGACGGCTTCACCGCCGGGCCGAATGTCCGGGCCGAAGAGCCCATGGGCGACCGCGGGGAACGCCTGCATGAATGGATGGCCGGGGGAGGCCCCGACGCCCGCGTTTTCGAAGAGGTGAACGCGATGGTCGGGGCGACCGTCATCGGCAGGCGCACGTTCGACCTCGGGTTGCGGCCGTGGGGCGGAACTCCGTGGCCCGGTGTCCCCAGTTTCGTGGTCACCCACCGGACCAGGGAAGACCTCCTCGGCGACAACGGCGGCACATTCGTCTTCGACGGGCTGGAGGCCGCGGTCCGCCGTGCCAAGGACGCCGCGGGGGACAAGGACGTACTCGTGATGGGCGCCGACGTCGCCGGGCAGCTGCTGGCCGCGGGCCTGCTCGACGAGGTCTTCCTCCACCTCGCCCCTGTGGTGCTGGGTCAGGGGACCTCTGTGTTCGCCGGGCACGTGGGCGAGCTCGTTCCCCAGGGTGAAGCTGTCGCGGGCGTCGCCACCCACCGGCGTTATCGCGTCCGGTGACTACCACGGGATGGTGGCTCGGATGGCGGCCGAGACCGGTTCGAGGTCGGCGACGAGACGCTCGAGTTCGCTGGGGCTCAAGGCGATGTAAGGCGCCTCCGCGAGCCGGTCGGTGATCGCCTCGACGCGCTCTTTCGTGGCCCGGCCGGAGTCGGTGAGCCGGCCGTCGGACCCGATCAGGTCGCGGTCGCGCATCCCGTCCACGACCGCGGCCAGCTGCGCGGCGGGGAGATGGCCGACCCGGCCGAACTCGTGCGCGGGTATGCCGACGGACAGGGCGTGGAGCACGTGGCACTCGGTCCCGCCGATGCCCTCGGCCAGCAAAGCGACGGTGTGGCCGTCGCCGCGGTGCTCACGCAACAGGGTGGCCGCGTGCCACAGCCGTGCCACGGGCTCCTCCGGGACCGGAAGCGTTCGGACGGCGGCGAAGAGGGCGCGTCCCTCCACGGGTGCACTGGTCGCCGCCTTCAGCAGGAGTTCGCCGGCGCGCGTGACGCCGGGGTCGTCGGCGAGGTCACCGAGGATCCGCCGCATCCCCGCGACGCATCCCCGCTCGCGGGCGGCCAGCGCCGCCTCGGGCGTGGTCAGCTCCCACACCTTCGGGAGGTGGCGTGCCACCTCGCCCGGGGCGAAGTTGTAGAAGATCGCGTGGATCACCTCGGCGGGCACCGACCGGCCGAACGGAGCGGCCCGCCCGGCGAAGTAGGCGTCCCACGGGTTGCGGAGGCCGAGCGCCATCAGCGCCTCGTCGGACTCGTCGGCGAAGTAGGGGATCAGACCGATGGGCTCGACCAGGTCGTACATGCGGCGGGCGACGGGTTCCGGGTGCGACATCGTGTCTCCTGTGGTCGTGGCGGCGCCCTCGTGGCGACCGCTCGACTACCCCACGAACGACGCACCCGGAAATCGACATCGGGTTACTTCAGGTGCCGGGTGAAGAACCGGCCCGCGGAGTCTCCTTCGAAGTGCGGGACGCCGGTGTGTCCGCCCATGTTGGCGTGCAACGTCTTCTCCCGCGAACCGAAGGCGTCGAACAAGTCGAGGGCGTGCTGCCGGTCGTTCCCTTCGTCGTCCCACTGCAGCAGGACCAGCAGCGGGATGGTGACCTGCCGGGCCTCTTCGAGGATGCTGCGAGGCACGTAGCTCCCGGCGAACAGGACGGCTGCCTCGACGCGGGGCTCGACCACTGCGAGCCGCGTGGCGATGGCGATCACCCCACCCGAGAACCCGACCGGGCCACCGATTCCGGGTAGTCCGAGGAGGGCGTCCAAGGTGGCCCGCCATTCCGGGACCGCCGTTTCGACCAGCGGGAGGACGAGCCGGTCGACGATGTCGCCGGTGACCGGCTCGCCGGCCTTCACCGCGCGCTGCAGGTCGGCGCGGGCTTCGTCGACGGCGGGGAAACGGGGCCTGTCACCGGCTCCGGGGAGTTCGATGGTGGCCGCGGCGTAGCCCGCCGCCGTGCAGGCCCGGGCCCTGGCCTCGAGCCGGGGGTGCATCTTGCCGAGTCCGCCGGGGTGACCCATCAGGATCAGCGGGGCCGGTGCCGCCGATTCGGGCGTCCACAGGATTCCGGGGATGTCGCCGAGGGTGAATTCGCGCTCGAGGGCGTCTCCGAGGCGTCGTTCGGAAGTGAAGTGCATGGTCGTGCCTTTCGGGAGTGCTCGTGAAACGGCGCTCCCGGACGACCTACCGCCCGACCGTGACCCCTGAGAGGAGCACCCATGTCGAAATGTCCACGGGTACCACCTCCTCGTTCGCTCGCACGGCCTCCGGCAAGTTAGCAGCGGCCGGCGATCGCGCGCCAACGGTTTTACCCGAGCACCGAAAGCCCGTCCGCCACGACGACGCCGTCGTGCAGCACCGTGCGGTCCTTGCCGCGGTCCATCACCGCGCTCGTCGGGGTCTCGCCGTCCACCAGCACCAGGTCGGCGCGGTCGCCGGCGGCCACCCCCGGCCGGTCGGCGATGCCCGCCAGCCGCGGGACGTCGTGACTCATGATCGACGCGCCGCCCATCGTCGCGACGGCCAGCGCCATCTCGATCAGGTCGTCGCGGCGGAAGCCGTTCGTGAAGGCCAGCTGCCAGGTGCGGTCGAGCAGGTCGCAGTTGCCGTACGGGCTCCAGTAGTCCCGCTGGCCGTCCTCCCCGAGACCGACGCGCACACCCGCGGTCGTGAGGTCCGCGAGCGACAGCTGGCCGTCGGTGGACGGCGCGACGGTCGCCATCGCGATGTCCAGTTCCGCGAACGTGTCGATCAGGCGGCGGCTCACCGATTCCGAGATCGAGCCCAGTTCGTACGCGTGCGACATCGTGACCTTGCCGCGCATGTCCAGCGCGCGGACCCGTTCGATCACCAGGTCGGTCGAGAACACGCCGAGGTGGCCGGGTTCGTGCAGGTGGATGTCCACCTCGACGCCGTACTTCTCGGCGAGCCCGAACACGACGTCGAGATGCCCCTTGGGGTCCTTGTCCAGCGAGCACGGGTCGATCCCGCCGACGACCGTGGCGCCCGAGCGCAGCGAGGCCTCCAGCACGTCCACGGTGCCGGGTTCGCGGAGGATCCCGGCCTGCGGGAACGCCATGATCTCGACGTCCGCCTGCTTGGCGAAGCGCTCCTTCGCGGCGAGGACGGCGTCGAGCTTCTCAAGCCGGCAGTCGACGTCCACCTGTGCGTAGGTGCGCACGCGGGTGGTGCCGTTCGCGATCATGCGCTCCAGCGTCCCGATGACCCGTTCGGGCAGCGGGACCTCGGCGTCGCGCCAGTTCTCGCGGTCGTTCAGCATCATCGCCCACACGCCCGGCGCGCCGGTGTGCGGCCGGAACGGCAGGCCGATGCGCGTCGAATCCAGGTGGATGTGCACGTCGCTGAACGAGGGGAACAGCAGCCGCCCGCGCCCTTCGACCGTGTCCGGAGCAGGCGCGGCGGCGGGATCGTGCGGCCGCACCGCGGTGATCCGGCCGTCGGCCACCTCGACGTCGCTGCGCTGTCCACCCCACGGGCGGACGTCACGGATCAACACGGGGACACCTTTCTCGCCGGACTCTCTTTGGTATACCAAATCAGGCGAGCGGCGGCAACGTCACTTGGTGTGCCGGTACGGGCGCGTGTGCCCGGTCTCCGCGTTGTGCTTGGTGATGTGGTCGATCCCCATCGATTCGAGCCTCGGGTACTCGGTCACGTCGAACACGTTGTCCTCGCGGCGATGCGGGTAGATGTCGTGCCCCTTGCCCGGCCAGTAGGGGAAGACCACGTGCGTGTCCTTGTTGGAGTTCTTGGCGAAGGTTTCGGAGACGTAGTCCCATTTCTCCTGGACGAGCGGTTTCCTCGGGTCGTTGGGATCGTTGATCCACCCGGGCATCTTGATGTTGTTGTCCTTGAGCGTTCCTTCGAGGGTGTTGCCGCCGTTCTGCTTCGCGATCTTGGTGGCCTTCTCCTCGACCGAGCCGAGGTACTCGTCCTCTTCGCCGCGTTTGCGTTTCTTGGTGCCGCCGGACCAGAAGAAGTGCTTGTCCGCCTTCAGGATCTGGTCGAGTTTCGGCTTGAACCGCTCGAACTCCTCCTTCGACATCTTGTCGACGTTGACAGGAGGCTTCCGCGGGCTCCTTCGCGGTGGCTGAGGTTGCCCACTGGGGCCGACCGGCTGCGGCCGCTGCTGGTTGCCCGGCCCGGTCTTGCCGCAGGGAGGGACGAGGCCGAGCGGGTCGCCGATGAGCAGTGGCTGGTCGACGTAGCCGACGGGGTTCGGCGCGGCGGCGAGGCCGAGCGGGTCCTGGCTGAGATACCGCGAGGTCCTGGGGTCGTAGTACCGGAAGACGTTGTAGTGCAGCCCGGTTTCGTCGTCGCGGTGCTGGCCGGGGAACGCCAGCGGCATCGACGCGGTGTCGGCGCCGGGCAACGGCACACCCCAGAAACTGCTGCGGTCCTGCCAGACCAGCGTGCCGTGTTCGTCGAGCAGCTCGGTCGGCGTCCCCGCGGGCGACGTGATCACGGCACGGAACACGGCGTCTTCGAGCGCGCCCGTGCGCTCGATCTGCACGACGGGGCGGTCGTCGTCGTAGCGTTCCCAGGTCAGGAGCCGGTAGGACTCGTCGGCGGGGTCGTAATCCATCCGCTCGACCACGTTCATCCCGCTCCACAGGAAGCGGACGTCGTGCGTGAGCTCGGCTTCCCCTTCCGGATCGAGCAGCCAGCGGCGTTTGGCGAACCGTCGCCCGAGCGCGTCGTAGTGGTAGGTCCAGAGCGCGCCGTCGGGAGTGCGCACGGAGCGAAGCCGGTCGAGGTGGTCCCACTCGTAGGCGCAGGACTGATCCCCGGTGACCCGGCCCCGCTCGTCGTCGCTGTAGACGCCTTCGCCGAGGGCCATGGCTCCCGCGGTGTCGTGGGTGAACCGTTCGACCCCGGCAGGCCCGCGCGCCTCGCTGACCCGGCCCGCGGTGTCGTAGGTGAGCTGCCAAGGCCGGATGGCGTCGTCGACGGCGGCGAGCCTGCCGTCCGGCCGGTAGCCGTAGACGCGCGGCCCGACGCCCACGATGTGCTCTTCGGCGAGCCGGTCTTCCGCGTCGAAGCGCCGCCGGAGCACCACGGTGCCGTCGACGCCGCGCGTGACCTCCCGTCCGGCGTCGTCGTAGCCGAACTCGATTTCGTGGCCGGCGATCCGCAGCGACCGCGGCAGCCCGGACCCGGTGAACCGCCACTCGCTGTCCACACCGGACGATGTCCGGCGGACGAGCACGTCGCCGTCGTGGCGCCAGCACACCCCGAGCCCGTTGATCGTGTCGACGACGATCTGGTCCCCGTCGTCATGGACGAGTTCGACCCGCGACTCGGTGTTCTCGGCGACGGTCATCCTGCCGAGCGCGTCGTATTCGTACAGCGTGACGTCGTCCGGGGTACGCCTCGCCACGACGTTGCCCTGGAGGTCGTAGTCGTACTCGGTCGCGTCACCCGTACTGCTGGTCATGCGAAGCAGTTGCCCCGCCGCGTCGTAGGCGTAGCCGATCCGGCGGCCGTCGTAGTCGACCTCCTCGACGAGCCTGCCCGCGGCGTCGCGGACATAGCGCCAGGTGCGGCCGTTCGGGTTGGTCACCGAGGTGAGCCGCAGTTCGCCGTCGTAGGTGAACAGCGTGCGCGCGCCCGCGGCGTCGGCCTCTTCCAGGACGAGGCCGAACGGGCCGTACTTGCGGCGCCGCGCGGCACCCGCCGCGTCGCGGTGCTCGACGACGTGGCCTTCGGCGTCGTGCACCCACGTCTCGCGGCCGCCGTCAGGGCCGAGCCGCCAGGCGCGGCGCCCGTCGGCCGTCCAGCCGAGCCTCGCCGCGCCGCCGGAGGCCGTATACGCGAGGCGAGGGCGGCCGAACAGGTCACGGTCGCCGGGACGGTCCGTCACGGGGGCGTCGGTCAACGGGTCGGGCGCGTCCGGGATCTCCACCGGTAGTCCGGTGCCGACCAGGGTGGTGGCCGGGTCGAACGCGGGGACCGTCCGCCGGACGTCTCCCGCCGACAGCCGGACCTCGCCGTCGGTGTGCGTCAGCAGCACCGTCGATCCACCGGGACGGTGGACGGCGACCAGCGCGCCGTCCTCGTCGTACTCGTAGCCGGTCTCCCGGCCGAGTTCGTCCACTGTGGACAAAAGTTCGTCGCGCCGGTTCCAGGCGTAGCGCCGGGAGTTGCCCAGCGGATCGACGCGTTCGACCAGTTGCCTGGCATCGTTGAGGCGGTACGTCCACGTGTGGCCGTCGGCGTCGGTGTGCTTGGTCGTGCCGGGTTCGTAGGCGAACGTCGCGTTGTAGTAGCCGCTCGCCCCGACGGCGCGGACGCAGCGCCCGGCGTCGTCGTAGACGTAGCGGTACCAGGTGCCCGTGCGGTCCTTCCATCCGACGAGCCGGTGCCCGAAGTCGTAGTCGAGCGTCATGGGACGGCCCGCGTAGTCCGTGACGGCGCTCAGCTGGCCGAGCCGGTTGTACGAGAAGCGCACCAGCGGCGGCTGTCCCGGAGCCCCGAGCGCGACGATCCGCCCCTTCGCGGTGCCGATCGCGAGCTCGACACCGTCGTCACGGCGGATTCGCGCGGGCGTGCCGTCGGCCGCGTAGGCGAATTCGGTGCGGGCGCCGTTCCGCTCGATGGCCGTGAGAGGCAGGATCCGGCCCGCGCCGGCGAAGTGCAGCTCGCGATCGCCCATCGACAGCCGGTAGCCGTCCGCCGCGCGCCGCAGCCGGTGCCGCGGGCCCTGCACCGGCAGGACGGGGCCAGTCGTCGGGACGGGATAGGTCAGCACCATGCCGTCTTCGGCGTAGAACAGGATCCGGTCGCTCTGTATCGCCAGCCGTTGATCCATTGTGGACGTCCAAGAGGGACCGAACCAGCGGCCGGCGGTGTAGGCCGACAGATGGGTGCGGGAGAGTTCGAGATCGCCCGCGTCGCCGGGCAGGGTCACGTCGACCTGTTTCATGACGACTTCGCCGGTCGCGACGTCGACGGGGTCACCGCAGTAGTTCTTGGAATCCGACGACGTCGAGCGGTCGCCGTTGCCGTCCTTCTTGGTGGTGTCGGTGCTGCCGCCCCGGTCGCGGGTACCGCCGCCGTCGGTGCCGCTGGTGTTCGTCTGGTCGTTGTCGCTCTTGGTGTTGGTGCTCTTGTCGTTGGTGGTGCCGTCGTTGCCACCGCCCGGCTTGCCGTTGCCGTCGGCGCTGGAGCTGGTGGTGCCCTCGTCGATCCCGCGGTCGTTCCCGCCCTTGGTCTTGGGTGGCGGCGGGGCGTCCACCTTGCCGCCCTGCAGCTTGCGCAGGGCCTTGGCGGCGTCGTCGAAGAGCGTGTCGGCCTTCTTGAGCAGCGGCATCAGGCCCTTGAGCGCCTTGACGAGCTTGGTGGTGAGATCGGCGATCTTCGAAGCGGTCTTGGCGACCGCGGTCACCACCTGCGGCACCACCCAGGTCAGGCCGATGCCGAGGGTGAACAGCACCTGCAGCGCCCAGCTGATGAGGTGGCCGACGAGTTCGGCGATGATGTCGCGGACCAGGGTGCGGACGGCGGCGACGACCTCGCCCGCGGTCTTGACTCCGCTGGAGGCTCCCTCGCACCCCTTCTGTGCCGCGGTGAGCACGGTGACCGTGTCCTGGGACCGTTCGCGGTAGCGGTCCGCGGCGTCGCCCGCCCATGTCTGCAGGTCGGCCTTGACCAGGTCGGTCAGATCCGTGCCGATGGCGCCGAGTTCCTTGGCGATGTTGGACCAGGTCTCGGCCTGCGCCTTGATCTGATCGGCGTCGCCGGTCAGCGCGTCGAGCGCGTCGGAGAGCGGGCCGACGTGTTCGAGCAACCAGCCGACGCCCGCGGCGAGGATCGAACCGAACGGATCCATGGCCATCGACAGCGCGTCGAGAGCCGTCCCGACGGCGCCCATCGCGACCGCGGCCCAGTCGCCCTTCTCGATGCCTTCCTTGAGGTCGATCGCCGATTCCAGCAGCGGGACACCGGAGTGGTCCTTCGTGGAGTCCTGACGCTCAGCGATCAGCGGATTCGCCATCTGTGCCGTCTTCCTGCCTCGGGATCCTCACCGACTGGGCAGGCAATTTCTACCATCGCCGCGCTCCGGTGCCCCTGTGCGGAAAGGATCTTTGCCCGCCCGCCGGGAGGACGACCCGTACGGGCAGGGTCTTGCGAGTTCTGCCATGCGGAAGTTAACCTCCGCAGATTGAAATTGCCCGGCATCGCTCGCTTCTATCGAGAGGCGGATCCATGGTGAAGAGGACGCGGGCCGAAGCGGCCGCGAGCGGCAGGCCCGAGGACGAACGGCTCGGGATCGGCAGGAGTTTCACTTACGGCATCCAGCACGTCCTGACGATGTACGGCGGGATCATCGCGCCGCCCCTGATCATCGGCGGCGCCGCGGGCGTTTCGACCGCCGAGATCGGGCTGCTCGTCGCGTCGTGCCTGTTCATCGGTGGCCTGGCGACGATCCTGCAGTCGTTCGGCATCCCGTTCTTCGGCTCCCGGCTGCCGCTGGTCCAGGGCACCTCCTTCGCGGGCGTGGCGACGATGACCGCGATCGTGGCCGACGGCGGGCTGCCCGCCGTGTTCGGCTCGGTGATCGCGTCCGCGGTGCTCGGCCTGCTCATCACGCCGGTGTTCTCCCGGCTGGTGAAGTACTTCCCGCCGGTGGTCACCGGGACGGTGATCACGGTGATCGGGCTCAGCCTGATGCCGGTCGCGGCCCAGTGGGCGATGGGCGACAACACCAAGGCGCCGGAGTTCGGCTCGGTCTCCAACATCGGGCTGGCCGCGATGACGCTGGCGATCGTGCTGCTGCTCAGCAAGGTCGCCGTCCCGGCCATCTCCCGGCTCTCGATCCTCCTGTCGATCGTGGTCGGCACCGTGCTGGCCGCCGTGCTGGGCAAGGCCGATTTCTCCCAGGTCTGGGACGGCCCGATCTTCGCGGTGCCGACCCCGTTCGGCTTCGGCGCGCCGACCTTCGACATCGCCGCGATCGTGTCGATGTTCATCGTCGTGCTGGTGACCCTCACCGAGACCACGGCCGACATGCTCGCGGTGGGGGAGATCGTCGGCACGCGGGTCGGCAAACGCCGGATCGGCGACGGGCTGCGCGCCGACATGGCGTCCTCGGCGGTCGCGCCGGTCTTCAACGGGTTCATGCAGAGCGCGTTCGCCCAGAACGTCGGTCTCGTCGCGATCACCGGCGTCCGGAGCCGGTTCGTGGTGACCGCCGGCGGCGTGATCCTGCTGGTCCTCGGCATGCTCCCGGTGCTCGGCCGGGTGGTCGCCGCGATCCCGTACCCGGTGCTGGGCGGCGCCGGTCTCGTGCTGTTCGGCACGGTGGCGGCGTCCGGTATCAAGACGCTGTCCAAAGTGGACTACAACGGGAACATGAACCTGGTGATCGTCGCGGCCTCCGTCGGGCTGGGCATGGTCCCGATCGCGGCGCCGGAGTTCTACCACCACTTCCCGGCGTGGGTCGGCACGATCTTCCACTCGGGGATCAGCTCCGCCGCGCTCATGGCCGTCGTGCTGAACCTGCTGTTCAACCACCTGAAGCCGGCCAAGACGGGCAGCGACCCGTCGGTGTTCGCGACCGCGACCAGGGTGATCGACTACTCCGACCTCAAGGCCTTCTCGCGGCTCAAGGACGGCGACAAGATCGTCGACGGCAAGATCGTGGACGCCGAGGGCAAGCCGGTCCAGGTGCGCGACGAGGACGGCAGGCCCGTCCCCTACCGGATCGGGTCCGAGCCGGAAGAGCACTGAATCCGGCCGCCGGATGGCTCGCCGAAGGTGATCCTGACCTGGGGGTCTACAGAAATTTGGGACGGCGACGTGTGCGACGCGGCAAGACCTGCGACAATGGACGGCGAGATCGGGGCATCGAATGAGCTCAGACTCGCTATGAAGAGCAGGTAGAAAAAGTATGGCTCAGGGCAGCGTTAAGTGGTTCAACGGCGAAAAGGGCTTCGGCTTCATCGCTCAGGACGACGGCGGACCGGACGTTTTCGTGCACTACTCGGAGATCCAGGGCAGCGGTTTCAAGTCCCTGGACGAAGGGCAGCGCGTCGAGTTCGAGATCGGCCAAGGTCAGAAGGGCCCGCAGGCCCAGCGCGTCGTCGCCATCTGACTTTCTTCACGCCGAAGGCCTCCATCCGTACCGGGTGGGGGCCTTCGGGCGTTTCGGGACCCGATATCGTCGATGCATGCTTGTGATCCTTCGTGAGCACCCGTGCGGCCGGACGCGGTGAGCCGCTCCGCCCTGGAGCCCGATCAGGTCGGGCGGAAGGTGCGGTTGCGCGAGGTCGGGCTCCGGGATCGCCGGGTCCTGATGGGCTTCGACCGTGACATGGCCCGCGAGGCGACACCGCTGCTCGGCGGCGGGCACCGGCACTGGGCCTCGCACCGCTCGGGGTCCTCGGGCGACGACATCCACTTCGGCATCGAGACGGTGCGCGGCCGGATGCTGGTCGGTTCGGTGTGCACCATCGGCGCCGACCCGGTGACCGGCCGGTTCGGCTACGGCATCGGGATCGCCCCGCGCCACCAGCGCTGCGGGTACGCCACGGACGCCATCACCGTCCTCCTGGCGCATATGTTCGGGCAACGCGGCTTCCGCAAATGCGAGGTCAGCGTGTACGGCGGCAACCTGGCGTCGCTTTCCCTGCACGGCGGTCTCGGCTTCCGCGAGGAAGGCAGGCTGCGCGACACCGAGGTCGTGCGCGGCGAGATCAAGTATCTCGTGCGGATGGGCATCACCGCCGAAGAATTCGCCGCGCGCCCCGTCGACAGCCTCGCCGGCCTCGGCAGGCGCGGACAGCACCGGCGGCCCCGGCGCGGCAAGCACTGGCGCACACCCGCCGCGATCAGCGGCTGATCATCCCGGATTCGTAGGCGAAGACGACGGCCTGGACGCGGTCGCGGAGGCCGAGCTTCGTGAGGATGCGGCCGACGTGGGTCTTCACCGTGCCCGGCGAGAGGAACAGCAGCTCGGCGATCTCGGCGTTGGACAGGCCGCGTGCCAGCTGCTGGAGCACCTCGTGTTCGCGGCCGGTGAGCAGGGCGAGCCGGTCGTCCGGCGGCGACACGGGCAGGCCGGTGACGACCCGGTCGAGCAGCCGCCGGGTGACGGTGGGCGCGAGGGTCGCCTCGCCCGCGGCGACCACCCGGACCCCGGCGAGCAGATCCGGCGCCAGCGCGTCCTTCAGCAGGAAGCCGCTGGCCCCCGCCTGGAGCGCGGCGTAGACGTATTCGTCCAGGTCGAACGTGGTCAGCACCAGGACGCGGGCGCGCTGAGCCGCGGCGATCGCGGCGGTGGCCTCGACGCCGTCCATCTCGGGCATCCGGATGTCCATGAGCACGACGTCGGGATCGAGCTCCGCCACCAGCGCGACGGCCTCCGCGCCGTCGCCCGCCTCGCCGACGACGTCGATGTCGTCCGCGTTGTCCAGGATCATCCGCAGGCCGGTGCGCACGAGCGCCTGGTCGTCGGCGATGACCACCCGGATCGTCATGACGGCAGGGTCGCGCGGACGGCGAAGCCGCGCTCCGCCCGCGGACCCGCGTCGAAGGTGCCGCCCAGTACGTTCACCCGTTCCCGCATCCCTTCGAGGCCGTGCCCGGTGCCGGATGGCGCTTCCGCCGCGATGCCGTCGTCGGTCACCTCGATCTCCAGCGTCCCTGGCTCGTACCGCATCACGATAGTCACCGACGCGTCCGGACCGGCGTGTTTCAGCACGTTCGTCAGCGCCTCCTGCACGATCCGGTAGGCCGCCAGGTCCACTGTGGACGAAAGTGGCCGGGGTTCCCCTTCGACGCGGAACTCGACCGGCGTGCCCGCCGACCGGATGTCGGCGGCCAGCCGCGGCAGGCGCTCCGCACCGGGCCGGGGCTCCCAGTCCGGCTCGTCCTGGCCGAGCGCGCCGAGCAGGCGCCGGATCTCGCTCAACGCGGTCCGCCCGGTGTCGACGATGGCGTCCAGCGCCTCCCGCGATCGCTCGGGCCGCCGGTCCAGTTCCGCCTGGGCGCCCTGCGCTTGCAGGACCACCACGGAAAGCGCGTGGGCGACGACATCGTGCAGTTCGCGGCTGATGCGGCCGCGTTCGGCGGCCACGGCCAGCGCGGCCTGGGTGTCGCGCTCGCGTTCGAGATCGGCGGCCCGCTGTTCCAGCACCGACAGCCGGATCCGGCGCTGCCGCGTGTTCAGGCCGGCGAGCCACGCCACGCCGAGCGACAGGCCGATGGCCGGAAAACCGCCCCAGTCCTGCACTTGGTGGTCGTCGGCGTCGGTGCCGACCGGCGCCAGCCGATCGATGATGATGAGTTGCGGTGGCGTCGGGCCCGGGGTCCGCGTGTTCGCTTCCGAGGCATAGAAAGACCATGCTCCGGCGACGAGCAGTCCCGCCGCCAACAGGGCGACGGAACGCCGCCGCGACCCCCAGGCCGCGACGGAGAAGAGGCCGACCAGCGCCACGACGTCGACGGGTTTGAGGTCGTTGCCCAACGCCAGATGCAAGAGCGAGGCCGTGCCCCCGGCCGCGAAGGTGATCGTGGGATTCCGGTGCCGGACGAGCAAAGAAGCCAAGGCCACCAAGGAGACCAGCCACCACTCGAAGCCTTCTGGGTCGTCTGCCGAGACCACAGTGGACAGTCCGATGAGGATAGTAAGGCCGCGGTCGACGGCTCTCGGGTGATTCCTGAGGAAGGCCAGCACCAGCCGAGCGTAATCCCGCATCCGGTGCCGCGGATCCCTCTCGCGGCAGACCTCGGGATACGACCTGCGGCAGACGCGCGAATACGGCGCCGGGCTCCAGCCTGGACGCAGGAAGATCCTCGACAGAAACGGAAACCCCATGAGACGGCTTCTCGTCGCGCTGACCGCCCTCGCCGGCATGGTGTCCTTGGCGAGCCCGGCCGCGGCGGCCCCACGCTTGACGTTGCCGCCGCCGACCGGATCGCATCCCGTCGGCTCCACCGAACTGCATCTCGTCGACCGCTCGCGCCAGGACCCCTGGGTGCCGTCCGGTCCGCGCGAGCTGATGGTGTCGATGTTCTACCCCGCGCTGCTGCCGATCGGCCCGAAACGGCCCTACCTCACGTTGGCCGAGGCCAAGGCGTTCCTGACCGAATCGGGCCTGCCCGACATC
This sequence comes from Amycolatopsis sp. NPDC043885, assembly GCF_056435685.1. NCBI lineage: Bacteria > Bacillati > Actinomycetota > Actinomycetes > Pseudonocardiales > Pseudonocardiaceae > Amycolatopsis > Amycolatopsis sp. NPDC043885. The sequence goes on along the minus strand of NZ_JBWKEA010000001.1, from coordinate 805,959 downwards.
GACCCCGCACTGGTCGCCGGGACCCGGACCGGCGCCAGGGTCGACGCGCCCCCGCTGCCGGGCAAGCACGCGCTCGTCGTCCTGTCGCCGGGATTCGGCAAACCGCGCACGACGCTCACCGGGCTCGCGGAAGAGCTGGCGAGCAAGGGGTTCGTCGTCGCGCTGATCGGCCACAACCACGAGTCCCACGGCACCGCTTTCCCGGACGGCCACGTCACCGGATGCGCCGCGTGCGGATCGGATTCGAAGCTGCTCCCGCCGATCCGCTCCGCGGACGCCTCGTTCGTCCTCGACACGTTGACCAGGCCTTCGTCGCACTGGTCCCGGCTGATCGACCGGACGCGCATCGGGATGGCGGGCCACTCGATCGGCGGGTACAGCACGCCGGCCGCGATGGTCGACGACCGGCGGATCCGCGCGGGCGCCGACCTGGACGGCAGGCTGTGGTCGCCGATCCCCGCGTCCGGGATCGACCGGCCGTTCCTGCTGCTCGGCCGCGAAAGCGAGTACACCCCGGCCGGCCCGGACACCACGTGGGCGGGCAGCTGGCCGAACCTCACCGGCTGGAAGCGCTGGATCAGCGTCGCGGCGGCCGGGCACGCGTCCTTCACCGACGTCGGCGTACTCGGTGAGCAGCTCGGCCTGAGCCAGCCCGGTCTGCTCGGCGGCGAGCGCGGCATGGCGCTGACCAGGGCGTACGTCTCCGCGTTCTTCGACAAGAACCTGCGCGGCGGACATCAGCCGCTGCTGGACGGGCCGGTGCCGGGCAACCCCGAGATCAAGTTCTGGAACTAGCCGAGGAAGGTCCCGGTGAGGCTCTCGGAGAGCTTCCAGAGCCGCGCGGCCTCACCGGGATCGGTCGCGTACGGGCGCACTCCGACCCACTCGCCCTCTTCGGGGGCGATCTCGGCGATGTCGCAGTCCTCGCAGTAGAGCCCGCCCATCCCGTCGAGCCGCGGTGACGTCGCCGCCCAGATCTGGGTCGCCGCGCCCTGCTCCGGCGTTTTGAAATCCGGGTCGGCCAGGTTGCCGTGCTCGTCGATCCAGCCGCGCTCGACCATCTCGTCCTGCCGCAGATGCCGCTGCAGGGGCGTGAGGATGGCGCCCGGATGCAGGCTGAACGCGCGGATCCCGTGGTCGGCGCCGAGCGTGTCCAGCCGCACCGCGAACAGCACGTTCGCCGTCTTGGCCTGGCCGTACGCGAGCCAGCGGTCGTAGCCGCGCTCGAACTGGACGTCGTCCCAGCGCATCGGCGAGGAATGGTGACCGGAGGAGGACACCGTGACGACGCGGGCGCCGCCGTCCGCCTTCAGCGCGGGCCAGAGACGGCTCACCAGGGCGTGGTGGCCGAGGTGGCAGATCGCGAAATGCGACTCCCAGCCGTGGCCGACCCGCCGTTCCGGCGCGGCCATGATCCCGGCGTTCGCGATCAGCAGGTCGACCGGACGCCCGGTGCCGAGGAACCGCCGGGCGAAGGCCTCGACGCTCGCCAAGTCGGCGAGGTCGAGCTCGTCGACCTCGGCACCGGAGATCCCGGCGAGCGCGGCCTCGGCGTCGGCCGGACGGCGCGCGGGGACGACCACCTGCGCGCCGGCGTTCGCCAGCGCGCGCGTGGTTTCCAGGCCCAGTCCCGAATAGCCACCGGTGACGACGGCGAGCTTGCCCGAAAGGTCGATCCCGTCCAGTACTTCCCCGGCGGTGCTGCGCGCGCCGAAGCCGGAGCCGATCTTGTGCTGTGAAGTGGTCATGCGGCGGACGCTAGGAGCTAGAGGGCCCTCTAGGACAACCGCTATCGTCGCCGGCGTGACGGAACTCGCGATCGGCCAGGTCACCGCCCGGACGGGCCTCAGCGTGCACGCGCTTCGCTTCTACGAGAAGGAAGGACTGCTCGCGGCGGCGGTGAAACGGGACGCGAACGGCCGCCGCGTGTACACCGAACAGGACGTCGACTGGCTGGTGAACTGCACGAAGTTCCGGGCGTCCGGGATGCCGCTCGCCACCATCCGCGAATTCGCCGAACTCGTCCGGCAAGGACCGGGAAACGAGGAAAAGCGGCTGGAGCTGCTGCGGGAACACCAGAACACCGTCCGGGACCGGATCGCCGAACTGGCCGACTGCCTGGAGCTGATCAGCCGGAAGGTCGAGGTCTACGAGGAGCATGTCGCGCGGGGGACGGCGGACGGGCTCTGGCGCTAGGGGACGGGACGCCGGTCAACATCGCCGTCGAAGGGGATCACGCATACCTCCGCACGTATGACGCGGCGTGGAAGGCCAAGCGCATGCGGAACGATCCGCGGATCGAGATCGCCCCTTCGACGTTCCGCGGCATCCCGACCGGCGAGGCCGTGAGCGGACGGGTTCGCCTGCTCGACGGTGACGAGGCACGGCACGCGGCCGATCGCCTGGCCAGGAAGCATCGGCTCCTGCATGGCTTCCTCGTCCCGCTCCTGCACCGGCTGAAGAAGTACAGGACGCTCCACTACGAAGTCCGGCTAGACGTCGAATAGAGTCCATAATGGACAGACGCTGCCACCCGATTGGTGCAACGTTTCGCCTGGCGATGGGCAGGAGCGGCCCCTAAGCTTTGCCGCTCGTGACCTGCGAGGTGAGACGATGAGGTCGTTCGGCGCGGTGGATCCGATCAAGCTCGCGCTCGCCGGGCTCACCACGATGGCCCTCGGGATGGCGGCGGCGCTCAACGCCGACGCGCTGCCGGTGATCGGCGGCGGCATCACCTATTCCGCCGAGTTCTCCGACGCGGGCGGACTGCGCGCGGACAACGACGTCCGGGTCGCCGGGGTCAAGGTCGGCAAGGTGTCCGAGATCGGCCTCGAAGGCGATCGCGTGCTCGTCTCCTTCCGGGTGAAGGACGCGTGGGTCGGCGACGCCACGAGCGCGTCCATTCGGATCAAGAACGTCCTGGGGCAGAAGTACTTGGCGCTCGACCCGCGCGGCGAAGCGATCCTCGACCCCGGTGACCCCATTCCGCTGCGGCGGACCACCGCGCCGTATGACGTCCTTGAAGCGTTTCGGGATTTGTCGAAAACCGTCGACGCCATCGATGTCGGCCAGCTCGCGAAAAGCTTCGACACGATTTCGGCGACCTTCGCCGATACGCCTGCCGACGTCCGCTCCGCGCTGGACGGGATCTCGAAGCTCTCCGGCACCATCGCCTCCCGCGACCGGCAACTCCGGACACTGCTCGCGAACACCCGGCAGGTGTCGCAGACCCTCGTCGACCGCGACACCGAGGTCCAGCGGTTGATCCAGGACGGCAACGCGCTGCTGCGCGCGATCTCCACCCGGCAGCAGGCGATCAAGGATCTGCTCGACGGATCGAAACGGCTCGCGACCGCGCTCGACGGCATCATCGCCGACAACGACGGGCAGCTCGGGCCGGTGCTCGAACAACTCGACCGGCTGACGTCGATGCTCCAGCGCAACCAGGATTCGCTGGCCAGGGGGATCGCCGCGTTCGCGCCGGCGATCCGGGTGCTCACCAACGTCGCGGGCAACGGGCGCTGGATCGACGGCTACCTGTGCGGGCTGGTCCTACCCACGTTCGGGCCGCTCAACGAAAAGGGCTGTTTCGACTCGTGAGTGGTAAGGACGGTTCTAACCGTCCTTACCACTCACGACCCCCACGCTCACCGCCGCTCTTTCGTCCGCCGCAACCAGTACAGCCCGATCACCGGCAGCACCAGCGGGATGAAGAGGTAGCCCTGGCCGTAAACCGACCATACGGTGGCGTGCGGGAAGGCCTCGCGGTCGAAGAGGCTGAACGTGCCGACGGTCAGCACGCCGAGCAGCTCGACGGCGCAGGCGATCAACGCGACCCGCCACCAGCCCGCGCCGCGGCGGGCCAGCGCGATGGTGGCCAGGAGGTACACGACGGCCGCGAACGCGGAGAGGGCGTAGGCCAGCGGGGCTTCGTGGAACTTGGTGCTGATCTGCACGGCGGCGCGTGAGGTCGCCGCCAGCGCGAAGATCGCGTACACGGCGACCAGGATCCGTCCTGGGCCGGAGGCCTTGTCCACCGTCTTCTCCTCGGTCTCTTCACGCACTGGCGCCCGCCCACACCTCGTGCAGCCGGAGCACCATCACCGGGATCGCGAGGCACGCGATGCCGAGGATCACGGTGCTCGACCGGGTGCGCTCGGCCAGCGCCCAGAACGTCCCGAGCGGGAGCACGACCAGGCAGCCGATCAGGTAGGCGAGATAGGTGGCCATGCTGCCGGGGCTGCCGCCGCCGATCAGCAGCACGACACCGATCACGAGCTGGGCCACCAGCAGGAGTTCGACCACGGCGAGGCCGCCGAGCAGTGCGTTGTCGGGCAGCTTCCCGCGTGCGGCCTGGACGAAACTCCACGCCGCGACCAGCGTCGCGCAGATCGCGACGGTCACCGCGAAGCCTGTGATCACGTCGGCCTCCTTACCAGCTCCACCGGCGACAACGTACCTCCGGGCGGATCATCGCCGACGGGCGACCGGTGGGGTGCGTGGCGGGCGCCACGGCGGGCTCAGTGGTCCAGACCTCGGGTGAATAGATCACGAAACGCGTTCGGTTGGCGCACCGTCAATTCGGTCGCGCGCTATTGCGTTGGCCACCTGGACCAGGGATTACGCCGCTGGTTCGTTCCTGTTACACACCGACCGGGTGGTTTAAATACGAGTTGATCTCACGCTGGGTACCCCTACCATTCGGTAGATTTCGAATTCACGTCCCTGAACAGCCCATCCGAACCCCCGATATGGCGGATTGGCCGTTCGGGATCCGGCAGGTGGAATATTCTCCATCGCGATGGTGCACATGGCCCATCCGATTGGTGCCAAGGAGGGGGCGCTCGAATGGACGTCCGGTACGAAGCGTATTGCTTCGCCGATCCGCTGTTCTTCGATGAGCAGCGGGAAACCGGGGACGCCGCCGACGATTTCGCCTCCCTGTTGCCCGCTCCTGAGGTCGGCTGGCGCACCGGAGTGCGCGGAGTGTGGCGGCTGTTGCACCCGATTGCACGAAATCTTCCCTTGCAGGGCTGGAAAATCCACGTTTCAGCAGGTTTGGCCAATGCCGAGCGGGTGCTCGTGAAGGTGCACGAGCATTGTGTCGAGCACGACGTGTCCTACAAGCATCTGCGCTCGCGGAGCACGCTGCTCGCGAGGAATTCAAAATACGCTCCGCGTGACGGAAGCGGTAAGTTACTGACTCTTTATCCGGCTGACAACAACGAGCTGGAACGTGTTCTCGCCGAGTTGTCGGCGAAGCTCGACGGCGAACCGGGGGCGTACATTCTCAGTGATCTCCGGTATGGTTCCGGGCCGCTCTACGTCCGCTACGGCGGATTCGCCGAGCAATGGGTCGAACTCGACGGCAAGCGGGTCCTCGCGGTGCGCAAACCGGACGGCACCCTGGTCCCGGACAAACGCGAGCCGACCTTCTCCGTACCCGACTGGGTGACGATTCCGGAGTTCCTCGCGCCTCATCTCGCAGCTCGCAAGAGCGGCAAAGCGGATCAGTTCCCTTACCAGGTGAAAAGCTCGCTGCACTTCTCCAACGGCGGCGGCGTGTACCTCGCCGACCGGAAGACCGACGGCGAACGGGTGGTCCTCAAGGAGGCCAGGCCGTTCGCCGGCCTGGACCGCGACGAGGTCGACGCCGTCGAACGTCTCCGCCGCGAGCACGAGGTGCTGGAGCGGTTGAAAGGTATCGACGGCATCCCCGCCACCTACGACCGCTTCACCGTCTGGGAGCACCACTTCCTGGCGATGGAGTACATGCCCGGCGTTTCGCTGGGCAACTGGCTCGCCCGCAACTACCCGCTCACCAGGCGCGACACCACCGAGGCCGACATCGCCGCGTACACCGAACGCGCGCTGGCGCTGGTCCGGCGGGTGGAGGCGATGGTCGGTGAGGTGCACGGCCGCGGGATCGTCTTCGGCGACCTGCACTCGCTGAACATCCTGGTCGACGGGGAGGACGGGGAAGACAAGACGGTCTCGCTGATCGACTTCGAGATGGCGTCCGACGTCGAAAGCGGCACGCGGCCCGCCCTCGGCGCGCCCGGCTTCCGCGCTCCGCGCGACCGGAAGGGCTTCGAGGTCGACGAGTACGCGCTCGCCGTCCTGAAGCTGTGGATCTTCCTGCCGCTCACCACGCTTCTCGAGCTCGCCCCGGCGAAGCTGCGCGGGCTCGCGGACTTCGTCCAGCAGCGCTTCGACGTCCCGGAGGGTTACGCCGACTCGATCGTCGCCGAGCTCGCACCCCGGAACGTCCCGCCGCTGACGAGCGCGACCGAGCTGGACCAGGACAAGCCGAACTGGGTGCTGGTGCGCAAGCAGATCACCGAGGCGATCCGCGCCAGCGCGACCCCCGAGCGCACCGACCGGCTCTTCCCCGGCGACATCGAGCAGTTCCGTGTCGGCGGAGCGTGCTTCGGTTACGGCGCGGCCGGCGTCCTCTACGCACTGAAAACGGCCTGCGGCGAGCGCCACCGGGAGCACGAGCGCTGGCTGCTGGACTCGATCCGCCGCGAACCACCGGGACGTCCGGGGTTCTACGACGGCTCGTACGGGATCGCGTACGTCCTCGAAGAACTCGGGTACCGGGACGAGGCCACCAAGCTGCTGTCGGCGTCGGCGACGCTGGTCGAGCAGACCACCGACCACGGTCTGGAAGGCGGCCTGTCCGGTATCGGGCTCACCCAGCTGCACTTCGCGGTGTCCCGCAAGGACAACGAGTTCGGCAGGCAGGCGCTCGCCACCGCCGTCCGGCTCGCCGAAGCGCTCGAAACGGCCGACCCGCCCGGCGACTTCGGCAGGGCCGGGCTGCTCAACGGCTGGTCCGGTCCGGCGCTGCTGTTCGTGCGGCTGTTCGAGCGCACCCGCGAAGAGGGCTGGCTGTCCTTCGCCGACCAGGCGCTGGAGCGGGACATCGAGGAGTGCGTCGAGTCCGACGACGGCTCGCTGCAGGTCCGCGACGGCGAGACCCGGACGTTGCCCTACGCCGGTGTCGGCAGCGCCGGGATCCTCATGGCCGCCGAAGAACTGGCGAAGTACCGTCCCGGCGCGAAGGCGTTGAAGAGCCTTCCCGGCCTGCGTGAAGCGTGCCGCGGCGAGTTCGTCATCCATCCCGGGCTGCTGTTCGGCCGGGGCGGGCTGATGACCGCGCTGGCCATGGGCGCCGAACCGGACCAGCGCGTCCGCGACGCCATCGACCTGCATCTTTCCCGGCTGGCCTGGTACGCGGTGCCGTACAAGGGCGGCCTGGCGTTCCCCGGCAACCAGCTGCTGCGGCTGTCGATGGACGTCGTCACCGGCGGCGCGGGCGTCCTGCTCGCCTTGGCCGCCACCCTGGACGGGAAGGCCGCACTGCCTTTCCTGTCCTCTCGAACTGCTGTCCAGTGAGGACGGCGGACCAAAGAGATAACGAGTGAAAGGGAACACCATGGAACTGGTTCTCGACCTGCAGGCCCTGGAAACCCCCGAGGTCCTCGAGGGCGGCGGCGGTGGCAGCCACGGCGGCGCGAGCAACCTCAGCCTGCTGGCCTCCTGCGCCAACAGCACCGTCAGCCTGCTGACCTGCCACTGAGTCACGGCTGACCACTGACGGCGCGGGAGCGGCACAGGCCAAGTGCGCCGCTCCCGCGCTTTCATTTTGCCGTCTGGTTCATCTCGTTGGGATCACGTTGTAAGGAGTGGGATGCGGAGCCGGTCGGGTGGGTCGTGGGGGGGGGGTTTGGGTGGGGACCCCACCCCCCCCCCCCAACCCCCCCACCCAAACCCCCCCCCCCTCCCC
>NZ_JBWKEA010000001.1:722150-798157 GCF_056435685.1 Amycolatopsis sp. NPDC043885 | reverse complement strand
GTTTGTTGGGGACCCGGGGGGAGGGGGGGGGGGGGGAGCCGGGTGGGGGGGGGGGGGGGGGGGGGTGGGGGGAAAACCCCAACCCCCCCCCCACGACCCACCCGACCGAACTGTCATCGCATGCCGGGAAGAGCCCCTGAACCAAGGAACTTAGGAGTGGGATGGCGGGTTCCGCCGATCGGCTGCTGGTCACCGTGACCCTGCTCGACCGCCCCCGCCTGATCGCGCTGATTCTCAGCGCGCTCGCCGGGACGGCGGCGGGGCTGCTGCTGCCCGGCGCGCTCGCCGCCGCGGTGGACGCCGTGGTGGCCGGGCGGCCCAGCCTTCCCGAGGTCTCCTGGCTGATCGTCCTCGGTGTCACCGAAATCGCCGTCGGCCTGATCGGTGGCATCCTCACCGCGCGGATGACCGCGTCCGCGACCGCCTGGCTGCGCCGGAAACTCGCCGACCGCTATCTCGCGCTCGGCACCCGATCGACCTTCGCCGACGGCGACGCGATCAGCAGGCTCACCGGTGACTGCACCGGCGCGGGAATGGTCGCCTCGGTCGTCGTCCAGCTCGGGTCGACCACCCTGATCTCCGGCGGAGCCGTCGTCCTGCTCGCGCTGATGGACTGGCGGCTCGCGCTCGTCTTCCTCGGCAGCATCCCGTTCGGCCTGATGCTCGCGCGCACCCATCTGAAGAACACCGCGGACGACGTCCTGACCTATCAAGAGGTGTCCGGCGAACTCGCGGCGAGGATGGTCGACGCCGTCGCCGGCCTCCGCACGATCGCCGCGTCGGGCACCGCCGATCGCGAGGCCGAACGCGTCCTGCGGCCGCTGCCGAAGCTGAGTCTCGCCGGCCGCGGGATGTGGCGCACCCAGGCCAAGATGGTGTGGCGCTCGGGTCTGCTGCTGCCAGCGGTCGAACTCGCGGTGCTCGTCGCCGCCGGTTTCGGTGTGCTGGAGGGCAGGCTGACCGTCGGCCAGGTCCTCGCGGCGCTCGGCTACGTCGCGCTCGGCATGGGGCTGATCACCCAGATCCCTTTGCTCACAACACTTTCCCGCGCGCGGTCGTGTGCGCGGCGGATCAACGAGGTGCTGGACTCGCCGGTCCCCGAACCGGGCGACCTCGGCGTCGCCCCCGGGCGGGGCAAGCTCGAATTGCGCGGCGTCACCGTCGAAGGCGCGTTGGCCGACGTCGACCTGCTCGTGCCGGGCGGCCGGTTCACCGCGGTCGTCGGGCGATCCGGTTCGGGGAAGTCCGCGCTGGTCAACGTTCTCGGCGGACTGCTGTCCCCGGACCAGGGGGCGGCGCTGCTCGACGGCCGCCCGCTGGAGCGGCTGCGGCCGAACGAGCTCCGCGCGGTCGTCGGGTTCGCCTTCGAACGGCCCGCGCTGCTCGGGGCGACCATCGGTGACGCCGTCGGCTACGGCTCGTGGGCAGGCGAGGCCGCCGTGCGCGCCGCCTGCCGGTCCACGCAGGTCGACGACCTGATCGTCCGGCTGCCGGACGGGTACAAGACGCCACTTTCGGAGACGCCGCTTTCCGGTGGGGAGGCGCAGCGGATCGGGCTGGCACGCGCGATCGCGCACGCGCCGCGGGTGCTCATCCTCGACGACGCCACCGCCAGCCTCGACACGGTCACCGAAGCCGCGGTCGAAGAGGCGATCGAACGCACGCTCCCCGGCCGGACCCGGGTGGTGGTGACCCATCGCGCGGCCACCGCGTCGCGGGCGGACACGGTGGTGTGGCTGGAAGACGGCCGCGTCCGCGCGGTCGGCACGCATGACGGGCTGTGGCGGAATCCTGCTTATCGAGCCGTCTTCACCGAGGGCGCGCAGTGAGCGTCTGGGGGCTCTACCGCTCGGCGCTGGCCGGGCAGTGGCGCGGCGGGCTGGTCCTGCTGGCCTGCTCCGTACTGGAAAGCGCACCCGCGTTCTTGTCCGGTCGCCTGGTCGAACTCGCGGTTGACGAGGGGTTTGCCGCGGATCGGCCAGGCACCGGACTGCGTTGGCTCGCGGTCTTCGGGCTGGTCGCCGTGATCGGCGCGTTCGGCTCGCGCCTGGTGTGGCATCAGCTCGGCAAGGTCGTCGAGCCGTTGCGCGACGCGCTGGTGACGGCCGTCGTGCGCGGGGTCCTGCACGATCCGGCGCCGCCGCGGAACCAGCCGGACGCCAGCGGTGTCGCCCGTATCACCCAGCACGTCGAAGTGGTCCGCGACGCCACGGCCGGGCTTCTGGTGCAGGCGCGCGGGATGATCGTGACGACGGTGGCGGCGCTGGCCGGGCTGTTCACGGTCGCCGGTTCGCTCGCGTTGATCGTCGCGATCCCGGTCGTGGTCGCGGTCGCGGTGTTCGCCTGCCTGCTCCCGTCGCTGGCCCGTCGTCAGCGCGCGCTGGCGCTGGCCGACGAGCGGACCGCCGAGGTCGCGGGCGCGTCGCTGTCCGGTATGCGCGACGTCGTCGCCTGCGGCGCGGAACCTCTTGCCGCGCTGGAGCTCTACGACGCCATCGACACACAGGCCGCGGCGGCCATGCGGGTGGCGAGGTCCGGGGCGGCCAGGACGGTGGTGATCGCGACCGGCGGGTTCGTGCCGCTGCTCCTGGCGTTGCTGGTGGCGCCGGGCATGGTCAGGGACGGGGTGCTCACGGCCGGGGCCGCGCTCGGGGCGCTCGTCTACCTCGCGACGACGATGCAGCCGGCGTTGCGCGGGCTGGCCGCGACCGCGAGCACCGTGGTGCTGCGGCTGATCGTCGCGCTGCGGCGGCTCGCGGAGACCGCCGAGGCCGAGCCCGAACCCGACGGCACGGCGGAACCCGACGGGACCGCGATCTACGTGCGCGACCTGACCTTCAGCTGGGGCGCGGCCGCGCAACCGGTGGTGCGGGGACTCGACCTGCACCTGCGGCCCGGCGAGCGGCTCGCGGTCGTGGGGCCGAGCGGTATCGGCAAGTCGACCCTGGCCGGGCTCCTGACCGGAATGCTCGAACCGCGGGGTGGCCGGGTGCTGCTCGGCGGGGTGCCGGTCCGGGAGGTCCCGGCGGCGCTGCGGCACCGGATGATCGCGCTGATCCCGCAGGAGGCCTACGTCTTCGCGGGGTCCGTGCGGGACAACGTCGGCCTGTTCGCACAGACCGCGATGGACGGCGAACTGCTGGCGGCGGTGGCGGCCGTCGGCGCGGAACCGCTGGTCACGCGGCTGGGCGGGCTCGACGGCGAGATCGGGCACGGCACGCTGTCCGCCGGCGAAGCGCAGCTGATCGCGCTCGCCCGCGTCTACGCGAGCGACGCGGGCGTCGTCATCCTCGACGAGGCGACGTCGCACCTCGACCCGCCCGCCGAAGCCCGTGCGGAACGGGCGTTCGCCGAGCGGGGCGGGGTGCTGGTGGTGATCGCGCACCGGCTGTCGTCGGCGTTGCGCGCGGACCGGGTCCTGGTGATGGACGGCAAGGAGACCGCGTTGGGCACCCACCTCGAACTCATGGACCGGTCCACGCGCTACGCCCAGCTCATGCACGCGTGGTCGCCGCGGCTACCCCAGCCCAGTGCGCAGTTCTTCCAGCGCGCTCCTGAGTAGACCTTCGACGGGGACCGGCCGCCGGGATCCGCGATCGACGAAGACGTGCACGAAGTGCCCTTCCGCGATCACCGTCTCCTTCGAGTACATCCCGACCTCGTAGCGGACGCTGGACCGGCCGAGATGGCCCACCCGCAGGCCGACCTCGAGTTCACCCGGGAACGACACCGAAGCGTGGTACTTGCACTGCGATTCCACGCACAGCCCGATGACCTCACCGGTTTCGATGTCGAGGCCGCCGCGTTCGATCAGCCACGTGTTGATCACGGTGTCCATCACCGAGTAGTGGACGACGTTGTTGACGTGCCCGTAGACGTCGTTGTCCTTCCACCGCAACGGAACCGTCTGCCAGTGCGGGTACTCGGCGTTCACCACAGCGTCACCGATTCCCGCAGGATGACGGCGAGGTCGGCTTCGGACGCCTCGCGCGGGGCCGTCGCCAGCAGCCGTTGTTGTTTCACCGTGCCGGAAACCAGTGAGTCCACATCGGACTCGGTGTAGCCGACGGCGCCGATCCCGTTGGGGATCCCGATCTCCCGCATGATCTGTCCCAGCACCGCGGGCAGGTGGTCACGCAGATCGCCCGGCCATTCGTAGTCCGGCGCGAGCAGCCGCGCCACCCGGATGTGCCGGTCCGGCGCGGCGTCGAAGGTGAACCGGAACGCCGCCGGCGCGGTCAGCGAGACCGCCATCCCGTGCGGCACCATCGCTTCGTCGCCCGGATACCCGGACGGGTGGAAGTCCCGGACCTGCCCGGCGATCGGATACGCGTTGGCATGCGGGATGTGCACGCCGGCGTTGCCGAAGCCGAGCCCGGCGAACGTCGCCGCGAGCGCCATCGCCTCGCGCGCCTTCATGTCGGCGCCGTCCCGCACGGCCGCGGGCAGCGCCCACGACAGCAGCCGCAGCGACTGCTCGGCGAACATGTCGGCCAGCGGATTCGAGCCACAGTAAGGGACCCGGTCCTCCGGCCGCTTCCGGTCGAACTCGGTGTACGGCTTGGCCGTGTAGCTCTCCGCGGCGTGGCAAAGGATGTCCATCCCGCTCGCGGCGGTGACCTCCGGCGGCTGCGAGACCGTCAGCCGCGGGTCGACCACGGCGAGGCTCGGGCGCATCCGGAGATGGCTGATGCCGCTCTTCACACGCAGTGACAACACGTCCAGCACGCAGACCGTCGTGCTCTCCGAGCCCGTCCCGGTGGTGGTCGGCACCGCGACCAGCGGTTTCAGCGGCGAGCTCGGCGCGCGGCCGCCACCGACCGGCGCGTTGACGTAGTCCATCAGGTCGCCGTCGTTGCTGGTCAACAGATTCACCGCCTTGGCGGTGTCGATGGCCGACCCGCCACCCACGGCGACGAAGGCGTCCCACTCGCCCTGCCCGCGGGCGAAGTCGACGGCCTTCCGCATGCTGACGTCGGTCGGCTCGACGTGCACGCCGTCGAAGACGACGGCTTCGATGCCATAGGTTTCGATACCTTCGGCGATCCGTTGTGGCCAGCCCGTCGCGGCGACACCCGCGTCGGTCAGGACGAGCACCCGGCGCGCGCCGTACTGAGTCAGGTCGTAGCCGATCTCGTCGCTCGACCTGGTGCCGTATTTCAAGGCCGGTGCCCCGTAGGTGAAAACAGTTTCACGTCCGGCGGTGGCTGAGGTCACGTTTCGTGCTCCCTTGCTCGAACACGTTCCGAATATCGGACATTCCGCCGCTCCGGGGTTGCCGGAATCGGAAGATCGCTTGACGGCACCGATCACCGCCCGCCTAAGCTCTTCTCATTAGATACCAACCGGGAGCGTCCGTCGCCCAGACGGCCGTGAGGATCCTGACCGAGGCGCAGATCCACCGCGTGTACGCGGTGGTGGGTGAGTCCTTCCTGGATCTGCTCGACGCGCTGCAACGCGATCGCTCGATCACCTTCGTCTCGGCGAGACACGACTCCGGCGCTGCCTTCATGGCCGAGGCCGAAGGCAAGCTGACCGAGCACCCCGCGGTGCTGCTGGCGGGCCGCGGCCCGAGCGCGGCGAACCTCGCGATCGGCGTTTCGACGGCGTACCAGGACGAGAGCCCGATGGTCGTCCTCCTGGAGAACCCGCCGCAGGATCCCGGCCCGACGAGCGAGCTGCCCACCGCCGACCTGACCGCGATGTTCGAGCCGATCTCGAAGTGGACCGGTCGCGCGGAATCGCCAGACGAGGTCCCCGGCCTGCTGGTCGAGGCGCTGACCCGCTGCCGGGAAGGGCGGCCGGGGCCCACCGTCGTCGCCGTCCCCGCCGATTTCTGGGGCGTCCCGTTCGATTCGGCCAAACCGGTCGCCGCCGTGCGCCCGCCCGCCACCGGCGCGCTCGGCCGGACCGCCGAGGCGGTCGCGCAACTGGTCGACGAGGCCCGCTACCCGGTGGTGATCGTCGGCGGCCGGGCCCGCGCGGCGCGGGACGAGCTGATCGCCGTCGCCGACGAGCTCGCGCTGCCGGTGTACAACGCGTTCCGCCGTCAGGACGCCTTCCCGGAGAACCACGCGCGCTACGCCGGCCACCTCGGCATCGGCATCCCCGCGCGGCAGCTCGACGCGCTGGAGCGCGCGGACCTCGTGCTCGCGCTGGGCACGCAGCTCGACGAGGTCACCACACAGTCCTTTCGCTACCCGACGCCGTCGCAGACGCTGGTGCTGGTGGGCACGGGGATCGAACCCGCCCGCCGCGGCGGGCTGACCTTCCGGGTCGACTCCGAGGTCGAGCCCTTCCTGCGTGAACTGCGCAATGTCGCCTCGCCGCGGCAGCGGCGCGCGTCGGCCGCGAACGCCGCCGTGCACACCTTCATGACGCCGCCCGACACCAGCGGCGCCACCCGCGTCCACCCCGCGGACGTGATCCGGGCGGTGCGCAAACTCGCACCCGAGGACGCGATCGTGACCAGCGACGCGGGCAACTTCGCCCAGTTCATGCACCGCTACTGGTGCTTCACCGCGCCGCGCAGCCAGCTCGGGCCGAGCAACGCGGCCATGGGCTACGCGGTCCCCGCGGCGGTCGCGGCGAAACTCGCCGAACCACGCCGGACGGTCATCGCGATGGCGGGCGACGGCGGCGCGCTCATGACCGGGCAGGAGATCGAGACCGCCGTCCGTTACCGCGTTCCGGTGACCGTCCTGGTGTTCCAGAACGGTGTGCACGGCCCGCTCGCCGTGCACCAGGCGCGTAAGCACGGACGGCTTTCGGGGGTCACCGTCCCCATCACCGACTTCGCGTCGTGGGCACGCGGGCTCGGCGCCGCCGGGTACACCGTGGACGACCGTGAGGAGCTGGAGCCGATCATCGCGAGCGCGCTGGTGCGGCAACGACCGTGCGTGATCGACATCAGGACGGATCCGGACGTGGTGACCCCGGACATCCGGCTGACGACCCTGCTGGGCGCCGCGAGGCCGCAGCAGGGAGGTCAGTAGGAGTCCGCCGCGCCGACTTAACGGGCGGTACTTTTTCTCAGGGGATACACAGAAACCCTTGTGGCGCCGCCTTCACCTGCTCCAAAAGGAGGGAAACCGGTGACGACTCGGCCGACTTTCGGTCGCGGAGACCGGATTTTGTCGGTCGGCCGTGGCACAATCGCGGCAACACCGAGGGTCCGATATGGACCGGAACGATCACCGGTGAAGTTGTTGGCACGCAGTACTTAGAGCGTTGTGTTGACACTGGGAGAAAACATGGCTGACGAAACGAAGCCACAGGACAAGTCCGTTTCCGGCGTGGTGCCGGTGCTGTTCAGCGCGGACGCCGAGACCCACGACATCGCCGTCGTGGCCACGAACCGGGAGGCGTTGCGCCGTTCGCCGTTCGGTGCCGAGGTACCCCTGCGCGCCGCCAGTGGCGAATAGCCCGGCCGGAGGAGCCTCCGCCGGGAGAGGTACAGTGCGTCCGGGCACACCCGGGTGACGACGCTTGTCGGCCTGCGTGAGGTGTGCTTTACTGTTTCAGGTCTCGTTTTTTGTGTTCGTGTTGGTTCACGCTCGCAGAACTCAGCGGGCGTAGTGTCTCCTCGTGTTTCCGGGGAAGCAAACCGTCTGGTCATGACCCGGGCTGCCGACGTGGCTTCCTGTTTGTTTGTGTTGCATATGGAGATTTTATGACTCAGGGCACTGTGAAGTGGTTCAACTCCGAGAAGGGGTTCGGCTTCATCACTCCCGACAACGGCGGCGGCGACGTCTTCGTGCACTACAGCGAGATCAAGGGCAACGGCTTCCGTACCCTCGAGGAGAACGCCCGCGTGGAGTTCGAGATCGGGCAGGGCGCGAAGGGTCCGCAGGCCACCTCGGTCACCGTGATCTGATCCAGGTTTTCCAAGCAGGGCCGTCATCCCCTCGGGGAGGCGGCCCTGCTGCTTTTCGGGCTCGTGACTGACCGGACGACACGACCGCGGCCGGGGTTCCGCCGCGAGCCGTCCGCCGCCACCCGCGCACCGCCCGGAACCTACTGCGGAGTGGCACTGATTCTCGCCCCGCTCGTGTGGTTCGCGGGCCCGTTGCTGCGGCATCCGGTGCTCAAGGACCTCACGCCGGAGCACGCCGCTTTCGCCGCGTTGGCCGCCCTGGTGATCCTGCCGGTCGCCTTCCTCCGCCGCGGTGGCTTTGTGATGCAACCTCGTGCAACTCTTTCTTTCGTGGCGCGGACGTCGTTTCCTTGTAGGGACTTGGCGCGGCAGCGGAGGACATGTGGGCGAAGCGGTTGCGGGGATCGTGGCGAACCCCGCTTCGGAGCGTGACATCCAGAGCCTGCGTTCGGCACTGAGGGTGGCCGGCGTCGGCCGCGTGATGGTGTGGACCGACGCGGGGAAGATCATCGGCACCGTCCGCCGGATGGTGGACGCGGGTGCCAGCGTGATCATCTGCCTGGGCAACGAGACCATGATGCGGGCGGCGGCGGCCGCCTGCGGTGACGTGCCGCTGCTGATGTTGCCCGCCGGAGGTGCCGACGAATCCACCGTCGCCGGGCTCGCCGCCGGGCTGGTGGCCACCCATCAGGTGGACACTGACCTGGTCACGAACCGCGCGACCGTGCTCGAGGTCGTCACGAAGGCCCGCCGCGAGATCGCGCTGACCGACGTCAGCGTGTGCTCGGAGAGCCGGTGGGACCCCGCGTCGCTGACCGAGCTGTACTGCACGTTCGCCGTCCCGGACGGGGTCGGGCTGTCGAGTATCCCCGGACGGCTGTGCCCCAGTCCGAAGTCCACTGTGGACGGTGTCGCCGTCTCGCTCGGGCCGGTCGACGAGGCGCCGTACGTCGTGCAGGCGCCGATCGCGCCCGGCGAGGTCCGGGCGGTGGGCGTCCGGGGCTGGAGCGTGCTGCACGCGGGGGTCCGCGTCGACCTCGCCGCCGCCGGTGGCTCCATCGCGCTCGACGGCCAACCGCATTTCGTGCTCAAGCCGGGAGAGAGCGCTTTCGTGGAGCTGAAGCCCGACGGCCCGTGGTGCGTCGACGTCCGCGCGGTGATGGCCGAGGCCACCAGGACCGGTCTGCTGCTGGGCCGGAAGCCCGCGGAGGTCGTTCCCACGCCCCGCCTCGCGGACGCGCCGTTCCCCGGGTAGACCGCGCCCAGGTCACAGAGACCTTCCGCTCCCCGGGACGTCCGGGCACACTGGCCTGACAGAGCAAAGGGGTGGGCCAGGTGCAGCTGGAGGCGGCGCTGCCGGTCGGCGCGGACCCGCGGCGGCACGCGCGTGCCCTCGCCGAGGTACGTGAGGCGGCGCTCGCCGGGACCACGCTCCCGAGTGCTCCGCGAGCGGTCATCGGCGCGTCCTGGCAGCGTATGCGGCGGCTCGGCCTGGACCCGGACCGCGGCTCGCCGTCGTCCGCGCTCACTCCGGACCAGCTGGAATCCCGCCGTCGCGAGAGCGGCCTCGCGGCCGTCCTCCCCGTTCTGCGCGGCGGCCTGATCAGCCTCGCCGAGCAGGCCGCGCACATCATGGCCGTCGTCGACGCGGACGGCCGTGTCCTCTGGCGTGACGGCAGCACCGCGGTCCGCCGCCGCGCCGACGGGCTCGGGTTCGTCGAAGGGGTCGACTGGCACGAGCGCGCCGCGGGCACCAACGCCATCGGCACGGCGCTGGTCGCCCGGCATCCGGTCCAGGTCTACTCGGCCGAGCACTACGTCAGCAACCAGCACGACTGGACCTGCGCCGCCGCGCCGCTGCACGATCCGAGGGATGGCAGGCTGCTCGGCGTCGTCGACCTCTCCGGACCGGCCTCCACCGTGCACCCGACGACCCTCGCCCTGGTCGATACGGTCGCGAAGCTCGCCGAAGCGCATCTGCGCACCACCCATCTCTCGGATCTCGAACGGCTGCGCGGTCTGGCCACGCCGCTGCTCGCCAAGGTGAAGGGCCGGGCGGTCATCGCCGACCCGCACGGTTGGATCGCGGCCTCGGCCGGTCTCGTGCCGGTCGGCCGGATCGCGCTGCCGAACGGCGCCGCTCCGGGCCGCACCTGGCTGCCGACCTACGGCGAATGCCTGCTGGAGCCGCTGCCCGGCGGCTGGCTCGTCCGGCTCACCGATGAGGAGGACGCGCCGCCGACGCGGGTCGTACTCGATCTGAGGTCGTCGCGGGAAAGCACGCTGCGTGTCTCGGGCGCGGCGGGGACCTGGTCGCATCGGCTGAGCCCGCGGCACGCGGAGATGCTGTACGTCCTCGCGCGACATCGCGAAGGCAGGTCGGCGTCGGAACTGTCGCGCGACCTCTTCGGCGACGCCGGCCGCACCGTCACCGTCCGCGCGGAGATGTCCAGGATGCGACGGCATTTCGGCGGGTTCCTGCTGGCGAGGCCGTACCGGTTCGACGACGACGTCGAGGTCGTCGTGGAGCGGCCGTCCGAGGGTGAGGTGCTCCCGCATTCGGTCGCGCCCGCCGTCCGGGGTTGAATCTCGCTCGCGGTGGCGAGTGTCGCGCCGTCGATCGGTGTGCGCAATCGTGCGGTACGGCCTGGAAAAAGGCCTCTGACACCGTCGGGAGATCACGTGCCGATGACACACACCGGTGTCACTGGCTGCGCTGATCCCGACTCGGATACCTTCTTTGCGGGTAGAGCCAATGGGGAGGATCGGCGATGACGAGCACAGTGACCCGGCCGGGGCCGCCGGGGAGCCCCGAGCCGCCCCCTGCGCCGGGAGGTCGCGGAGGGATCGCCGGGCTGCTCGAACTGCCGGGCAACGGGATCCGCGCGATCGTCCGGTCCGCGGCGACCACGCCGGGCAGGCTGTCGGTGATCGCGATCGGGCTCGTCCTGCTGTCGCTGGTCGCGGGCCTGTTCGGCACGCTGGCCGCGCAGGACAAGAAGGACACGATCAACGGCCTGATCGACCACCGCGAACCGCTCGCCGCCGCCGCGCAACAGGTCTACCGCGCGCTTTCGGACGCCGACGCGACGGCGGCCAGTTCGTTCCTCTCCATCGGCACCGAGCCGCTCCCGATGCGCCAGCGGTACGAACGCGACATCGCGGAGGCCGGGGCAGCGCTGGCGAAGGCGGCATCGGACTCCTCCGGCGTCGACGAAGCGGCGGAGCGGATCAACACCCTCGGCCGCGAAATCCCCGTCTACACAGGACTGATCGAGACCGCGCGCACCTACAACCGGCAGGGTTTCCCCGTCGGTGCCTCGTATCTGCGGGAAGCGTCCGAGCTGATGCGGGCGAAAATCCTTCCCGCCGCTCAGGATCTGTACCGCATCGACACCGACCGGCTCGCCGCCGAACAGGACGACGCGACCGGATTCCCTTGGCTGGCAACGGCTTTGGTGCTCGCCCTGCTCGCCGCGCTGATCGTCACCCAGGTGCACCTGACGCGGAAGACCAACCGGCTGCTGAACGTCGGGCTGGTCGTCGCGACGGTGTCGATGGTGGTGGCCCTGCTGTGGGGAGCGGTCGCGCTGATCGTGCAGAGCTCCCTCGTCGGCAGCGGTGAAGAAGACGGCTCGCACCAGGTGGACGTCCTCGTCCGCGCCCGGATCGCGGCGCTGCAGGCACGAGCCGACGAAACGCTGACCCTCGTCGCCCGGGGCGACGGCGCGGCGTACGAAAAGGACTTCATCGATCTCGCCGGGCAACTCGGCGGGACGGACGGCCAGGGCGGCCTGCTGGGCGAGGCCCGCGGTCTCGCCGCGGGCGGCGCGGCCGCGGACAAGGTGGACGCGGCCATCCAAGCGGCGTCGGCCTGGTTCAAGGCGCACGGTCAAGTGCGGAGGCAGGACGACGACGGCTCCTACCAGGACGCCGTCGACACCGCCATCCGTGACGACAAGCAGGACGGTGCCGCCAGGGCGTTCTTGCGGCTCGACGAGAACCTGGTGGCCGCGATCAACGTGGGACGGCAGGAATTCCTCGACGACACCCGCGGCGCCGAACGCGCGCTGACCCTGCTCGCGCCGGGGATCGCGGTGCTGGCGCTGATCGCGGCGGCGGGGTCCGCGTTGGGAATCCGTGAACGGCTGAGGGAGTACCGGTGATGCGGAACGGTCTGCGAACGGCCGTGCTCGGCGCGGTCTTGGTGCTGGCGACGGCTTGTGGCAGCGCGGGGGCGCCGGTCGACCCGGCTCCCGTCGGCGAGGTCGCGCCGCCGCTGCCCGCGAACGTCGGCGGCGCCGACAACGCCGGCGGTGGCGGAACGACCGACACGACCTGCAACCCGTTGGCGAGCCTGCGGCCGACCAACGGCACGTCGATCGCCAATGGTTCGACGATGGCGAAGATCAAGGAGAACGGCAAGCTCGTCGCGGGGGTCGATCAGACGACGTTCCTGTTCGGTTTCCGGAACCCGACTTCGGGCCAGCTCGAAGGTTTCGACATCGACTTGGTCAACGAGATCGCGAAGGCGATCTTCGGCAGCGCGGAAGGGCGTGTGCAGTTCCGGGCGATCCCGTCGAAACTGCGGGAAGAAGTGCTCGAGAAGAAGCAGGTCGACATCGTGGTGCGGACCTACAGCATCACCTGCAGCCGGCTGAAGAAGGTCAACTTCTCGACCGCGTATTACCAAGCGGGGCAACGGATCCTGGTCGAATCCGGGTCGAAGGTCGCCCAGCTGTCGGACCTCGCGGGGCGGCGGGTGTGCGCGACCAAGACGTCGACCTCGCTGACGAAGATCGCGGCGGATCCGTCGAAGCCGGTGCCGGTCTCGGTGGACAACTGGTCGGACTGCCTGGTGATGCTGCAGCAGAAGCAGGTCGAGGCCGTGTCGACGGACGACGTCATCCTCGCCGGGATGCTCGCGCAGGACCCGACGCTGAAGATCGTGGGGGACCGGTTCACCGAGGAGAACTACGGCATCGGTGTCCCGAAGGAGAACGAGGACATGGTGCGCTTCGTGAACGCCGTGCTGGAGAACGTGCGCGGCGGCGCGTGGCAGGCGAGCTACGCGAAATGGATCGGGAACAAACTCGAGGGCGGAACGCCGCCTTCGCCCGTGTACAAGTGAGAACGGGCCGTTCGGGATTCGCTCCCGAACGGCCCGCTTCGGTTCAGGGGGATTTCTCGCCGATCACCGGCGGCACCGGCTTCGTTTCGCCTTCGTAGCCGCCGAACAAGACGTCGGCGTCCTCCTCCTGCAGGTAGTTCGGAGCCTTCTTTTCCTTGTCCTCTTCCTTCTGCCCCCTGCCGCCAGGAGCGCCGCCGGCACCCATCGCGCCCGGACCGCCGCTCTTGCCCGCGGCGGCCGCGCCACCCCGAGTGATCCGCTCCTCCGGCAGTTTGCCCGCCCCGGACCCGCCGCCCTTGCCCGCGAGCTTTTCGGCCTCACCGGCCGAAACCTTGCCGCCCGCGAGCCGCTCGGCGACGTTGCCCGAGCCGCCGTTGCGCCCGAACCCGCCGCCTCCGCCACTGGTCAACCGGTTCGCCGCGCTGCCGCCCGGCCCGCTCGTCGTCCGGCCGGGCTTGCCGCGATACTGCTCGCTGCCCAACCGGCCGAGACCGCTGGGACCGGGCGTGTTCAGCGCCGCCAATCCCGGCGTCGGCCCAGGCCGGAACGACCCCGGCTGCCCGCCGACCGGCTGACCCGGCGCCGGCACCCCGGTGTGCCCGCCACCCGTGGTGATCCCGGGCCCCGGCGCCGGCGCGCTCGGACCACCCGGCCCGGGCGCCCCTGGCCCAGGACCGCTGTTGGGCCCCGGCCCGCCGCTGAAGCCGTTGACCTCGGTACCCCCGGAGAACCCGGACACCGACGTCGAATCACCCATTTCCGGCGGCGGGGCGAACGTGGGCTGCTTGGAGTTGACGTCGAAGAGTGACTGGTCGTAGGTGTGCATCACCTGCGCGGCCTGCTGGTGCGCCTGAAACGACTGCTCCTGCTTGGCCGAAATGTTGCCGACCGTGTCCACCGCGCCCGCCAGGTTCCCCGTCGCGAGCTGGTTGAGGGCGTTCTTGTACTCGGCGTTGCGGTCGAAGGGGACCTCTTCGGGCATGGAGTTCTTCGCGGTGGTGGCCGCGGCGGCGGACTGGGAGAACCGGTTGGACGCGAGATACGCGCCGTCGCCCGCGGTGTCGGCCCACTTGCTGAGGTTCTTGAAGAACCCGTGCGCGGCCTCCGCTGAGGTCCCCTGCCAGTGGGCGCCCTCCTTGTTGGCGGCGGAACTGAGGGCGTTGCTGAAGGTGTTCAGCGCGTTGCCTTGGTTGTTCCAGAGCTCGCCTTTTTGGTCGATCTTCTCGGCGGAAAGGTTATTGGTGACCATACCGATCAGTTCGCCGTGCGAGTTGCCCTCGTAGCGCTGGCCAGACGGCCCGAGCCCGCCTCGGAACTGCTGGCCGTGTGCGAGAAGCTCGGCCTGCTCGCCCGAATACTCACCGGCCTTCGCCTCCGCCGTCATGCGAGCGGTGACCGAGTTGCCGCCGGGACCTTGGTTGACCTCGTCGTAGGTTTCCGCGTAGCGCTTGCCCTCGTACGTCCGGTGCGCCTTGCCGTCGGCGCGCGCCAACGAGCCGATGATCTCCTGGCCGACGTTCTCCGCCATGGTCCCCTCCCTATCCGTTCAGTTCCCTCTGGGCAGTTTGGGCGCGATCTGCTCGGCCATTGGCCTCACGGCGGCGCAGGCCGCGTCGTTTTCGGTGTTCGACATCGCGATGGACACTGTGGCCCTGGACGTCGCGGTCACCGAGATTCCGATCATGCAGCTGCCTTTACCCGCGTTGCCTTTGATCTCGACCGCATCGCGGCCGTCGATCGTCGTCGGGCTCTTGGTGCCGCCGTCCAACTTGAGGTCCGTGATCCCGGCGTTGGGAACCAGATAGGCCGAGACGCTCCCATAGCGGGATTTGCTGGTGCCGCAACCATTGTCGCTTTGGTAGGTTTCGACTTGGACCGGATCGAAGCCCTGCGATGAAGTGATCGGCTCGAGCAAGTCGCATGCCTTCAGATCGGCGAAGACGTCCTTCGGCGGTTCGGAACTTTGTTGTTCCTCGCTTGAAGGTGCTTGCGATGACGGAGTGGGGGAGCCTCGATTTTCCGTCGTACATCCCGCGACGAACAAAGGCGTCGCCATCAGCGTCAGCAGGACGACGAGCTTCAAGGTTTTCGGCCGACTATGGCGCATCTAGTGGATTTCCTTGCCGATCTTGGACAGGTCCATGCTGCTCGCATGGTCGCTGGACTTGTATTTGCTCATCGCCGTATCGATGGCCGAAACTGCGCGTTCGACCACGGCTTTCAGGGTCTCGAGCTGTGTTTTCGCGGATTGCCCGTCGCCTGCCGCGATCAAGGACATGTGCTGACCGACCTGGCCGGCGTAAGGGCTTCCGCCGAGCTCGGGGGATTGACCGAGGCCGTCGAAGTGGTTGCGGTTCCTGTCCCAGCTATCCAGATAGTCCTGCAGGGCCGCCTTGTACGCGTTCCCCATCTCCTCGCTGACCGCGAACCGCCCCTCCTTCGCCGCCGTCACCATCCGGTCGGCCTGCGCCGAGAAGTCGCCCAGAATGTCCGAGAAGTTGCCCGGCGGTCCGCCGGCACCTTCAGTCATGGTCTCTCCCCTGTACCAAGTCCCGGTTACTCATAGCGCTCGTCAGATCACGATATCAGCGGAAACGGTCCCGAAGCCCGCCTTCCAGCGAGGATCACGCGCTGCCGACGCGGGCGGCTTCGACCAGGTCGTGGACCCATCGTGCAAGGTGAGAGCCGCTGGTGGGGGTGAACGTGCGGCGGACTTCGCCGTCGGGGAAGCGGTCGGTGGCGAGCATGAAGCGGCCCTGGACGCTGTCGAACCACTGGACGCTCTTCTGCTGCGGTTTGCCCCGGTCGTCGCGCAGGGTGACGCTGACCGTGCCCAGCCGCGCGAGGGGGTGTTCGAAGAAGCGACCGGCGGCGCCCAGGCGGAGGTTGTCCGGGTCCTCGTCGAACGGGTCGTCCGGTCGTTTGGACGGGGGAAGCGTGCTGGACGTCGTCACCCGTCCGGGGAACGGCTGCAGTGACGGCAGATAACCGAGGAGGGTCGCGACGACCTGTTCGGGGTAGACCGGCTCGAAGAGGATGTCGAATCCGCGTTGCTGGCTCACGACACCCTGGCGACTGTTCCACGCACCTCGATATAAGTATTCGGCGTCCTGCTCGACCTCGTGCGCCTCCATGGTGAGGACGAAGTCCCCGGTGGCCCAGAGGCGGAGGGTCTGTTCGTAGTCGCGCAGTAGTTCACCGCCGCGGGCGAAACCCCGCTCGGTCAGCCCGGCCCAGATCTCTTCGCAGTGCCGCTCGCGTTCGGAGATGGTGGTCCCGACGGTCGGGATCTCGAAGGGCAGCACGAATCTGCCGAGCCCGAGATCTTCGAGTACGACGTCGAGCTGGGCCATCGACATCGAAAATGACGCAGGCACCGGTCCCTCCCCCTCATCACCTGCTGAATCGGTTCTCCATCGCACCGTAGCGGGTTGGACCCGGCGCGGACACGACCTGCCTGCTCACCACTAGGATCGGGATGACGCCGTCGCGGGGATTTCGGGAGGTACCAGTGTCGGAAGAGCCGCGCCGTCCTCGGCACGCAGCGCCGGACGACGCCACGCCGGACCGCGAGGCGGAGTCCGCCTCCTGGACGCCGCCCGCGCCGGTCCGCTGGGAAACGCCCGAACCGTCCATTTCCGGCAGGCTCGATCTCTCCGAGCCGCCGCGGCCCAAGCCGGAGAACGACGCCGAGCGCACGGCCATCAACGCGCCCGTCCAGCGCCCGCGGACTCCGCCGCGCGGCCAGCAGCGGCCGATCCCCGGCGCCGAGGACCCGACGCGCCCGCCGGGCGACATGGCCCCGGTGAGCCCGAGGACCCAGGTCGTCCGCCCTGACTGGCAGGCACCCGCCGACGCGCCGCAGCCGACCAGCGTGCTCGCCTCGCCGGCACCGGAGACGCAGAGCATCATGCCGCCGACGCCGCGCGTCGACAACGGACCCGGGCCGCTGCCGGACCCGGGCACGGAAAGCGTCCTCCCGGAACGCTCCAGCGAAAGCCGCGGAACAGGCACCGGGACCGGATCGGGCAGCCGGGGCACCGGCACCGGAACCGGTTCGTTCCCCGGCACCGCGCGCCGGACGTCGTCCCGCACGTCGCGTCGTGGCCGTCTCGGCGCGGGGCTCGTCGACGTCCCGCAGGTGCCGTACCGCGACCCGGCGTCCGCGGTCCTCGAGAACCCGATGGTGTCGGAGGAGAAGCGCTTCTGCGGTAGTTGCAGCGCCAAGGTCGGCCGCGGCAAGGACGGCGAACCCGGTTCGCCCGAGGGCAAGTGCGAGAAGTGCGGGAACCCGTTCTCCTTCGTCCCGAAGCTGCGGCCGAACGAGATCGTCGGCGGCCAGTACGAGGTCCTCGGCGCGCTCGCGTACGGCGGCCTCGGCTGGATCTATCTCGCGCAGGACCACAACGTCAGCGATCGCTGGGTGGTGCTCAAGGGTTTGATCGACACCGGCGACGCCACCGCGATGGCGGCCGCCGCCAACGAGCAGCGGTTCCTCGCCGAGGTCGAACACCCGAACATCGTCAAGATCCACAACTTCGTGCAGCATCCGGACGGCGACACCGGCAACTCGGTCGGCTACATCGTCATGGAGTACGTCGGCGGCCAGTCGCTGCGGCAGCTCGCGCTCGCGCACCACCGCGAGACCAAGCGCCCGGAGCCGCTGCCGATCGGCCAGGTGATCGCCTACGGGCTCGAGATCCTGCCCGCCATGGGCTACCTGCACGGCCAGAACCTGCTGTACTGCGACCTCAAGCCCGACAACGTCATCCAGACGCACGAACAGCTCAAGCTGATCGACCTCGGCGCGGTCCGCCGCGTCGACGACTACGAGAGCCCGCTGTTCTTCACCACTGGCTACAGCGCGCCCGAGCTTGCGACGCACGGCGCTTCGGTGGCGTCGGACCTGTACACGGTCGGCCGCACGCTCGCCGTCCTCAGCTTCGAATTCTCCGGCTACACCACCAAGTACAAGACAACCCTGCCCGGCCCGGACGTCGTCCCGTTGTTCGCGCTCTTCGGTTCGTACTACCGGTTCCTGAAGCGGGCGACGCATACAGACCCGGATCGCCGGTTCATCGCGGCCGAGGAGATGGCCGACCAGCTGACCGGTGTGCTCCGCGAGATCATGGCGCTGGGTACGGGGAAGCCGCGCCCTGGAGCTTCGACCGTGTTCGGCCCGGAGAGCCGCACGTTCGGCGTGGACGAACCCGTCGCGTCGGCTGGGAGTGTGCCGCTGCCGGATCCCGGCGAGGTGGTCGCGGGTCTGCCGATCCCGCAGGTCGACACGGACGACCCGGCGGCCGGTGTGCTCGCGTCGACGGTCGCGCTCGATCCCAAGGGCGCGATCGAGTCGCTGGCCGGCGCGCCGCGCGAGTCGATCGAGGTCCGGTTGCGCATCGTCCGCGCCCGGATCGAACTCGGCGAGCTGGTCGAGGCGCAGCGGCAGCTGCAGGCCGCGCAGTACCTCGCGATCAAGGCCGGTTTCCCGCACGACTGGCGGATCGACTGGTACCGCGGGCTGATCGAGCTCGCGGGCGGCCGGTCCCGTGTCGCGCACGTCGCGTTCGAAGCGGTGTACGACGACCTGCCCGGCGAGATCGCGCCGAAGCTGGCCTTGGCCGTCAGCGCGGAGGGAGTCGGGGACTACTTCGGCGCCGCGCGCTACTACGAGCTGGTGTGGCGAACGGACCGGTCCTACGTCAGCGCCGCCTTCGGCCTCGCTCGCGTGTACCTCGCGCAGGGCGCCAGGGCGAGCGCGATCGAGGTGCTCGAAGCCGTTCCCGCGTCTTCGACGCACTATGTCGCCGCGCAGGTGGCCGCGATCAAGATCAAGACCAGGATCAACGGCGGCGGCAAGGACCCGGTGATGGTGTCCGAGCGGGATCTCGTCGACGCCTCGACCAGGCTGGAGCGTCTGCAGCTCGACGCCGAACGTCGCACACGTTTGTCGGCGGAGGTCCTCGAGGCGGCGTACGGCTGGCTCAACTCGCAGAACCGGCCGACGCCGGGGGCGAAGGTGCTGGGCTGCGACCTGGACGAACGGGATCTGCGGTTCGGGCTCGAGCGCTGCTACCGGACGCTGGCGCGGTTGGCAGGCTCGGTCGACCAGCGGGTCGAACTCGTCGACAAGGCGAACGCGATCCGGCCTCGTACCCTCACCTAGCACGCATTTCGTCCTCTGAATGCGGTAGTTCGGCCTGCGAACCACCGCATTCAGAGGACGAAATGCTCAGGGGTTGATGTCCCACTCGCGTTCGCGTTTGGCCTTCTCGTGCGCGGCGGCGAGCTTCTGCAGCGCCTCGGGATCCCCGTGGGTGCTGAAGTGCTCGAACTCGACCCGCACGAACAGCGCCCGCGCACGCACCGCGACAGGGCCGTCTTCGGCGTCGAGCCGTCCGTCGGCGCTCACGTAGATCTTCCGGCCGGCGACGCCGTCCAGTTTCGTGGCGATGTACAGGGTCGAGCCGACCGGGACCGGCCGGAGGAAATCCGTCTCCAGCTTCCCGGTGACGGCGGGGCGGCGCAGCAGGTTGCCGACGGTCGCGCCGAGCGCCTCGTCGAAGGCGCAGGCGAGGAGACCGCCGTGCGCGAGGCCGGGCGCACCCTGGTGGGCGGAGGTGACGGTGAACTTGGAGTACACCGTCGTCCCTTCGCCCACCGTCGAATGCAGGTGGAGCCCGGCCTCGATCTCGTCGCCGCACCCGAAACACTCACCGAAGTGGATGCCGAGGTGGCTGCCCGGCTGCGGGGCTTTCGGGTGAACGGTCGCCGGTTCGACTTCGACCGGCGGCCACGGCTGCGAGATACGGCTCATGGAAAGACGTTAACTCGCCGGTAGCTCCGGGGCGCCGCCGGGAGTGGCCGGTTCCGGTTTCCGGCGCCGGATGATCCGCGAACTCACGATGCGACGCAGCGACACCCCGGCCGTTTCCGGCAGCAGCAGGATCGGAATGGCCGCGATCGCCGCCGAGCCCATCAGGTAGTACGCGGGCCATAGGGTGTCGCCGGTCGAGTTCACCAGGCTGCCGATGACGTACGACGCCGTGCCACCGAACGCCGCGGTCGAGACGCTGTACCCGATGGAGAAACCGCCGTAGCGCTCCTGCGTCGGGAACATCGCCGGCAGCGTCGCCGCCAGCACGGCCAGTATCAGCACCAGCGGCACCGCGATCATCAGCACGCCGAGGGTGAGCTGCCAGCCGTTCTGGTCGTCCGCGGCCGCGCCCATCAACGAGAACGCCGGGATGGGCAACACCAGGAAGCTGGCGCAACTCGCGATCAGGATGGGTTTTCGCCCGATGCGGTCGGACAGCATGCCGATCGGCACGATCAGGACCAGCATCAGCGCGATGGTCGCCAGGATGATCAGCAACGGCGCGTGCCCGCTGAAGCCGACCACGTCCTTGAGATACGTCTCCAGGTACGTGATCACGATGTAGTCGGCGACGTTCAGCATCACCACGATGCCGATCAGGTGCAGGATCGACGTCCAGTGCTTCTTGAGCAGCGCCTTCAGCGGCGACTTCTCGACCTGGTTCTTCTTCTCGATCTCCTGGAACAGCGGAGTGTCCTCCAGCTTGTTCCGCAGGTAGAGACCGACGATGCCGAGCGGGCCCGCGATCAGGAACGGCAATCGCCAGCCCCATTCGCGCATGGCCTCGTCGCCGAGGACGACGGTGAAGATCGTGACGAAGCCGGCGCCCATCGCGAACCCGACGAGCGTGCCGAACTCCAGCCAGCTGCCCCAGAAACCCCGGCGCCGGGCGGGCGCGTACTCCGCGATGAACGTCGCCGCGCCGCCGTACTCACCGCCCGCCGAGAAGCCTTGGATGGTGCGCAACAGGATCAGCAGGACCGCCGCGGCCGGGCCGATCGTCGCGTAGGACGGCAACAAGCCGATGATGAACGTCGACCCGGACATCAGGATGATCGTCAGCGCGAGCACCTTCTGGCGCCCGATCTTGTCCCCCAGCGGGCCGAACACGAAGCTGCCGAACGGCCGCACGATGAAGGTGATCGCCAGGACCGCGAAGGTCGCCAGCGCACCCTCGGAAGTGCTCGAAGCGTTGAAAAAGACCTGCCCCAGGATGGCGGGCATGAAGCCGAAAACACCGAAGTCGTACCACTCGATGCAGTTACCCATCGCCGCTCCGGCGACGGCCTTTCTGATCTGCTCAGGTGGGGCCTCCGCCGGTTCCCCTTTTTCCTGATGTGACGCGCTCAGCGCCTCTTCGGCCATGGGTTTGACCTCCCGACCCACCCGTTTACTTACCCATCGTCGAGGGTTTGTTCCCTCGACCGTAGGTGTTCAAACGTCCTGATTCAGCGCTTTGGATCGGTCGCGCGACCGCCGTTCCCCCGAATCGGTGACGAAGCACCAGGTGAAGCCGATGTCGGAGAATTTCCGATTACTTTGGGTCACGCTTCGGGAATCGGACGTTCCGGGCGGTGGATCAGTGGGTCGTGATCGCCGTCGGCGGCTCGCTCGGCCCCTTCGTTGGCGACGGAGCGTGAGGAGGACCGGCCGTCGTCGTACGGCCGGGCTGAACGGACCTCGGTGTCGAACGCGTCTGCTCGGTCTTCGGGGCCGTCGCGGGCGGGGGCGGCTTCTCGGGGGAGACTTCCGGACGGGGAGTCGTCTCGGAAGGCGCAGGCGAGACCGGTGCCGGGGCGATGGTCGACAGGCCCGGCCCCGCGGGCTGCACCGGCGTGGAACCCTCGCCGCCGCGACCGCCGACGGCGATCGCGCCGACCACGATCACCGCGACCGTCGCCAGCGAACTCCCCGCCACCGCCAGCCGTTTGCGTCGTCGCCGGATCCGGCCACCCCGCTCGATGATGTCCGCCGCCCGGATACCCAGCGGGGGACCGCTCGCCCCGTGCGAAAGCACGCCTTTGATGTCCTCGTCCATCTCCTCACCTCCCATCGTCGTGCGCTCCGCTCAAGGCCAGTTCGCTGAAATGCGGTCCGAGCCGCTTGCGCAGGGTCGCCAGACCCCGCGCGGCCTGGCTCTTCACGTTGCCGGTGCTGCAGCCCAGCGCCGCGGCCGTCTCTTCGACGCCGAGATCTTCGAAGTAGCGCAGCACCAGTACGGCCCGTTGCTTCGGGGCGATGCCGGACAGCGCGTGCCTGACCAGCATCTCCTGTTCGGTGCCCCCTGCCTCGCTCGGGACGTCGGGAAGGGCGTCGGTGAGCTTCTCCCGTTTGCGCCACACGCGCCGGTGCTCGGAGAGGAACGTCCGCAGCACGATCTTGCGCGCGTAGCCGTCGAGCGCGTCGTGCCGGGAGAGCCTCGGCCAAGCCAGGTACAGCTTCAGCAGCGCGGCCTGGGTGATGTCCTCGGCCTGGTGCCAGTCGCCGCACAAGAGGTACGCGGTGGCACGCAGGCTGTGCGCGCGCTCGTCGAAGTACCGGGCGAACTCGCCGTCCCACGGCGAGCCCGTCCCGGTCTTCGACGAGCGGCTCAGCGACACCTAGTTACCGGCTCCTTCGACGATGGCGGGGAGGTGCAGATCCCCGGTCGGCCCGGCGGGAACGGCCTTGGGCACGCGGTGCTCACCCGGCTTCACGACGGCGGCGCCGGTCTTCGCCGGGGCCGGCGCCGGCGGGGCGGCGGTGGCGCGGGTCGGTTCGCCCGGTGCCACGGTGGGCGCCTTGGTCGGCGGCTGGGGCGCCTGAGTGGTCGTCGGCGACGGGGCGCTCTGATCGGCCGACGCCAGCGACGTGGTCGCGAAGGCGGCGCCGCCCGCCAGCAGCAGCGCGCCGAGGGAAAGAGCGATACGAGTACGCAAGAGTGTCTCCTCGATCCGGGCGCCGCTCATTGGCCGCGGCGCCTTACGTCGTTAGACATGCGTCCCGCTCGTTCTGGGGTTGCATCGAGTTTCGGAAGTTCGCGGAAGGTGCCAGTCAGCGCACGGCAACGAACACGAACGGCCGGAGACCGCGAAGGTCTCCGGCCGCCCGGTTCCATGGAAGTACTTCAGCTCGCGAGAGCGGACAGCTTGGTCCACTCGTCCCAGGAGTAGGTCCAGTCGCTGTAGTCGCGCGCGCGGTTGATCTTCACCGTGCTGCCCTCGATCTCGACGGGGTCGCCGACCAGGGCGCCGTCCATGTACGCCTTGGCGTTCGCCGGCGCCAGGTTCACGCACCCGTGCGAGATGTTCTTCTTGCCCTGCGCCCAGATCGAGGGCGCGTAGCCGTGGATGAACTCGCCGTTGGTCGAGAACCGCACCGCGGACGGCACGACGATGTTCTCGTAGTTGTAGCGCTCGTTGGTCATCGAGTACGTGTCGTGCTTGGACATCACCACGTGCGTGCCGCTCGGCGTGACGCGGCCCGGGTCGGCGTCGAGGCCGTAGCTGGCCGGGTAGTCCGCGATCTGCTGCCCGTCACGGACCACCACGAGCCGGTGGGTCTGAGTGTTGCCCTTGACGATCTGCGAGCGGCCGATCGTGAAGCTCGCCGAGCGGTCTTCCTTGCCGTACACGCCTTCGCCGATCTTGACGCCGTAGATCTTGGCGTTGAACTTCACCGTGGTGCCGGGCTGCCAGTAGGCCTTCGGCCGCCAGTGCACCGAGGTGTCGTCGTGGACCCAGGCCCAGGACCCCTCGGTCTTCGGCGTGGTCTCGACCGAGAGCGCCTTCTCGACCGACGCCTTGTCGGTGACCTTGCTCGGGAACGTCAGCGTGATCGGCATGGCGACGCCGTACGTCTGCCCGTCGAAGACGTTGATGTTCGCGCCCACCTGCTTGCGCGGCTTGACGGTGGTGAAGTTCCCGCCGATCTCGACGGGCTTGCCGTCGGTGCCGGTGGCCTTGCCGGACCACGTGTAGGCCTTGCCGTAGCCGAGCTGTTCGGTGGTGGACCAGCTCTTCTTGTCCTCGGACGGCTGACCCGCGACCTGCTTGCCGTCCGGATTGGTCAGCACGACCTGGTCGAGCGTGCCGTCGGCGACGCTGACCTTGATGGGCTGCCCCGGTGCGACGTCTTGCGCGCCCGCCGCGGGCTCGTACGTCAGTTTGGCGGGCGCGGGCGCCTTCCCGCCGGTGTCACTGCTGACCGGCCCGCCGCCGTCCGGCCCGCTGGCCGACACGGTCGGCTCGCTGCTGCACGCCCCCAGCGTCAGAACCGCCACCAACCCCAGTGCCGCGAACGCCGCCCGGCGGCGCGCGGTTTCCGTGAACCTCAAAGCTTCCCCTTTGCTCCCCTGTACACCGACCATGACGTCCGGACCGCCCCTTAAGTTGATCCCACCGAGAGTGATGCGAGTCACAATCGGGTGGATCGTAGTTCACGATCGGGGCATGGCCGACTTCGTTCCGTGTCCGGCGATGACCTGAGGTCGGCGTACGGCGAAAGGGTAGCGAGGGGGTCCGACAGAAGCCGGATCCGCGTACGACGTTCCGGTGACCTTGGTACTTGGGGGCGCCCAGAGTCCGATCACGGGCTTCAAATATGGCCAGATCCCGGTACGCTGCCATCAGGCCGTCGTTTTGCGTGTTCGTGGCTTCACACTCGCGGAACTTCTGACGCGAGCCATGAGCCGGTGACGCGCTCTTCGCTCGACTCGTTGGAACCGCCCGGGACGGTCTGGGTGTCGCTTCGGAGGCACTCGAAGCGGATGTGCAACGAGGAGTACAGCGGTGGCGCAAGGCACTGTGAAGTGGTTCAACGCGGAGAAGGGCTTCGGCTTCATCGCGCAGGATGGCGGCGAGGGCGACGTCTTCGTTCACTACTCGGAGATCGAGGGTCGCGGGTTCCGCACGCTCGAGGAGAACCAGCGAGTGGAGTTCGAGGTCGGTCAGGGCCAGAAGGGCCCGCAGGCCCAGAAGGTCCGCGCGATCTGAGTCCGCCCTTCAGGCGTTGCTCAGACTGATCAGAAAAGCCCCCGGCGATCGCCGGGGGCTTTTCTCTTGTCCGAAGGCTTCTTCTGTTGTGCTGTTCCGTTCCGGGGGACCGGGGTCAGCGGGGGACGGGCTGCTCCCACGCGTTGGCGTCGAAGCGGAATTCGTCGGTGTGGGCTTCCTCGTGGCGGCGCTGCTGGGCCGAGTTGGCCTGCGATTCCCACGAGAGGCGCTCGAGGATCCATTCCTGCGCCAGCGCCTGCGGCGACAGGTTGCGCTCGGCGGCGGCGTCCTTGAGCTGTTCGCAGGCGATGAGGTTCATGCGCAGCTGGAACACCTGCGCTTCACCGAAGCGCTTGCCGGTGCCGGTGCTTTCCGGGTCGTTCTCAGGGGCGAGGGCACGAAGGTAGCTGGTGAGCTCCGTGTCTTCGACGACCGCTTCGGCCTCCTTGGAGGCGGAGTTGCGGTGACGACCGGGGTTGACCGGCTTCAGGTTCGTGCGGCTGCCGCTACGACGGCTCAGGGAAGGAAGGGGCACCGGGCCACGATAACGGTTCGGTCTCGGCAAACCAACCACAGTGAGCCACGACACACCCATTATTTCGTCTCGAATGGCCCAACCCCGACAGGAAACCCTTTTCCCATGATCGCAACCCGCAATCACAAGCGCCCCGGAAGAAATTCGATCAAGGTTCCCGGTCCTGGGCTGCCAACCGCCGCCGCAAGGGACCTGGGGTCTGGGGGTGGCCCCCAGAAAACGGAGCGACCCCCGCGCCAGGGGGAGGAACGCGGGGGTCGGAGGGGATCTCCACAGGCGCTGACCGGGGGTGTGTCAGCAAATCGATTGTTGCACGGTTTGCTGAGAAGGGCGAGTGGGCGCGGGCAGAATTCCGGGCAGGGCGCCACCTGTGGTTCGCCTGGGGTTCATGTGGCGCGGCCGCATGCGCGATCGCTCTGCGTTGTGCGGAGCGTGGCGACAGGTTCACTCTCCGGGGGGCTGTGTGTCGCGGCCGGCTCTGGCTAGCCTCGCGGCCAAGCTGTTCGTTGGCCGTCTGGAGGAACCATGGGTGGGTCTGTGGAAGTTCGACAGTTCCTCCTTCGGTACGAAGGTGCCGATGGGGGAAGCTCGACGACGTTGGCCGGTGGTCTGCCGGCGCAGCGCACGGGTCAGGGGGACGCGCAGCGCGTGTCCGACGACCAGGTGCGCCGTGCCCGGCTGGCGGTGGCCAATGGGGCGTTGGGTGTCGATGACTGTGTCCAGCTGCTGGACATGCTGGGGTTGACGCTGGACGAGGACGGGCAGGCGCCCGTCCAGCGCTGAGTTCGTTCACGGGGCCCTGCCGCGCGGGGGTGTGCCGCGCGGCAGGGCTTCGTTTCAGGTCCGGGCGGCGGCTCGGGCCTGATATCCTGAACTCGCCGCGTTCTCGCAGGTCCCAGCCCTGTGAACAACTAAGGGACCCCCTGTGCGGAAGCGGAAACGGGGGTGTCCTATAGTTATGTTCGCTCCCGGGGACACCGGAGAGCGCGGGTCGGTCGGTTCGCCGAAACCGAACCGGGCTCCCATCGTCCAGCGGCCTAGGACTCCGCCCTTTCAAGGCGGCAACGCGGGTTCGAATCCCGTTGGGAGTACGCAGTACAGTTACACCGCAGTATGCAAGGCCCTGTGGCGCAGTTGGTTAGCGCGTCGCCCTGTCACGGCGAAGGTCGCGGGTTCGAGTCCCGTCAGGGTCGCAAGATCGTTCGGCTCCTTGCCGGCGTTCCCGGCCAGGTAGCTCAGTTGGTACGAGCGTCCGCCTGAAAAGCGGAAGGTCGCCGGTTCGACCCCGGCCCTGGCCACCGCTCAACGAACCGCCTCGATGCACATCGAGGCGGTTTTTTCATGCCTGGGGCCGGGTCCACGGCCCCGCGCGGTGGCGTCCGATGTCGCAGGAGCATCGGGCGCCACCGCGCGGTGCGGGCTTGGCGTTCTACTTACCGGTCTGCTGCTTGACCCAGTCGGAGAACGCGGTCACGTCGGTGTAGATGCCCGGCATCTCCGGGCAGCTCGCGGTCTGACCGCGGCTGGTGGCGCCGACCAGCGTCCACTTGTCACCCGACTTCACGACGGCAGGGCCGCCCGAGTCGCCGTAGCAGGCGCTCGCCTTGCCGCCCTGGTTGTCCATGCACAGCTCGGTCTGCGCGTCGTAGGCGCCGGAGCCGGAGCACCCGGAGTCTTCGGCGATCTTGGTGTCGAGCTGCTGGAGCACCACAGGGGCGGAACCGCAGCCGCGCGTGGGGCAGGTCAGCCCCCAGCCGATCTCCCGCACGTCGGTACCCGCCGCCGGCGACTGGCCGATCTCGATCGGCGCCGCCTCCGCCGGCTTGGTCAGGTGCACCAGGGCGATGTCGTACGGGCCGGAGCCGTCGTACTTCTCGTGGACCACGAACTTGTCCACCTCGGCGACCTCGCCGCCCTTGGTGTGGTCGGTGGTGTTGAGGCGGTACTGCCAGTTGGCGGGCTGCTCACCCTCGACGCAGTGCGCGGCGGTCACCAGCCACTCCGGTGAGATCAGGGACGCGCCGCAGTTGTGGTCACCGCTCTTGGTCTGCATGGACGCCATGAAGCTGTAGGTCTCGGTCGCGTCCACACCGCCCACGATCAGCGGCTGAACGCCCGAGGGCGGTTCGGCGGCGGAAGCCGGCATCGCCAACCCGAGCACGGCGGCCGCTCCGGTCAGCAGACCGGCGACGAGGGTACGAGTCCTCATCTGCTTTCTCCTTCCACGCCGGTGTGTTTCACCGGCTCACTCCGGAAGGGTGGCCAATCGTCACTCGTCCGTGAACTGACGAAAGTCGGGGGCCGTTGCCAGTTACCAGTTGGGGTAACGGTTTTCCGCGGCCAAGATCGACCTTGACTTCAAGTAAGGTCGAGGTGTCAATCTCGAAGCATGACAATCGCACCTGAGCAGGTCGACGAATGGACCGTCGACACCCTCGACCTCGACGCGTACCTCGGCCGGATCGGCCAGGACCGCGCGAAGCCCTCCGCCGCCGCGTTGCGTGAGCTGGCGAAGGCGCACGTCCTGGCCGTCCCGTTCGAGAATGTCGACGTCGTTTTGGGGCAGCACAAGGGAATCGCGCTCGAAGACGTGATCGGCAAACTCGTCCACCGCCATCGTGGCGGCTACTGCTACGAGCACGGAAGCCTGTTCGCGGCGGCCGCGGAGCAGCTCGGCTACCCCGTACGCCGCCTGGTCGCGCGGGTGCAGCCGCAGAAGAACGGGCCGTACACGCATATGACGCTCGTGGTCGAGGCGGACGGCGTCCCGCATCTGGTCGACGTCGGATTCGGCGCCGGGATGCTGGTGCCGATGCCGCTGGCCGACGGCGCCGTGGTGGATCAGGCGGGCTGGCCGCACCGGCTCGTCGCCGACGGCGACTGGTGGCGCCTGCAGAAAAAGGAGGGCGACGACTGGACCGACCTGCACGCCTTCACACTCACACCGATGCACCGGATCGACTACGAGGTCTACCACCACTACACGTCGACGCATCCGCGGTCGCCGTTCACTGGGCAGCTGGTGGTCATGCGGCTGGAGGAAGGACTCAGCCGCAAACTGGTCGGTGAGGAGTTCATCGTCGAACGCCCGGACGGGACCAAGGAGACCACCACGGTCCCGCCCGAGCGGCTCGACGCGACACTGCGCGAGCTGGACGTCGTCCTCACCGAGGACGAGCTCGCGAAACTGCTGACGATCTATCCGGGCTGAGGCTCAGAGTTCGAATTCGGCGCGTTTGTCCTCGGGGACGAGGTCCTCGTACTCACGGTGCTTCGCGATGAACGAGCGCACGTACGGGCAGTAGGGCAGGACGGATCTGCCCTGCGACCGGACGTCGTCGAGCGCCGCGGTCACGAGCTTGCCGGCGAGACCCTGTCCCGCGAAGTCGTCCGAGATCTCGGTGTGCAGGAACAGGATCGCGTCCGGGCGGGTGCGGGTTTCCAGGAACCCGGCGATCTTCCCGTCCACGACGATGTCGTAGCGGTCTTTTCCGGCTTTGATCTCGACACTCATCCCACGGCTCCGAAAAGTTCGTCCGGCGGCGCGGGGCGACCGAGATGGAAGCCCTGCGCCTGGTCACAGCGCAGCTCACGCAGGATCGTGAGCTGCTGATCGTCTTCGACACCTTCGGCGACGACGATCAGGTCGACGGCGTGCGCCATCGCGATGATGCTCTTGACGATCGCCGCCGCGTCGCGCGATTCCGCGATACCGGTGACGAAGGTGCGGTCGATCTTGAGCGTATCCAAGGGGAGCCGTTGCAGCTGGGCGAGCGACGAGTAGCCGGTGCCGAAGTCGTCGATCGCCAGTGAGACACCGAGATCGCGCAACGACATCAGGACTTCGGCGGCCGCGGCCTGGTCTCGCATCAGCGCGCTCTCGGTGACCTCCAGGGTCAGCGCGTGCGGCGGGAGCCCGGTGGTCTTCAGCGCGTCCTGCACCCCGGCGACCAGATGCGGGTCGTCCAGCTGGCGGGCCGAGAGGTTCACCTTGAGGTTGAGGTCGATGCCGAGTTGCTCGCGCCGTCTGGCGATCTCGCGGGTGGTGGTGCGCAGGACGTACTTGCCGATCAGGTTGATCAGGTCGCTTTCCTCGGCCAGCGGGATGAACTCGGCGGGCGAGACGCTGCCGTGCGCCGGATGTTTCCAGCGCAGCAACGCCTCCACGGCGACCATCTCGCCGGATTCGATGTCCACGACCGGCTGGTACGCCGTCCAGAGTTCCTCGTTCTGCAGGGCGTCGCGCAGGTCCTGCTCCATGCGCAGCCGCCGTTGCATCCGCTCGCGCAGCTCGACGTCGAAGAACTCGTAGCGCGCCCGGCCGAGCGTTTTCGCTTGGTACATCGCGACATCCGCGTCGCGCAGGAGATCTTCGGCGGTCCGGGTGTCGTCGTTTGCGGCGGTGACGATGCCGATGCTGGCGTCGATGTGCAGCTGCCTGCCGTTGACGGTGA
This sequence comes from Amycolatopsis sp. NPDC043885, assembly GCF_056435685.1. NCBI lineage: Bacteria > Bacillati > Actinomycetota > Actinomycetes > Pseudonocardiales > Pseudonocardiaceae > Amycolatopsis > Amycolatopsis sp. NPDC043885. The sequence goes on along the minus strand of NZ_JBWKEA010000001.1, from coordinate 768,311 downwards.
TCGGTTCGGTCAGCGCTTCGCGCAGATGCTCGGCCAGCGCCTTGATCTCGTGCGGCTCGGTGATCTCCGCGGTCACGACGACGAATTCGTCGCCGCCGAGCCTGCCGACGAGATCGTTCTCTCCGATCCCCCTCCGCAGCCGTTCGCCCGCGATGCGGAGCACCTTGTCCCCGACCGAATGCCCGAGGGAATCGTTGATCACCTTGAACTTGTCGAGATCGATGAACAGCAGTGTGGTCAGCTCGGCGCGGCCCGCGCCGGACAGCGCCTCGGCGAGGCTGTCGAGCACCAGCGTCCGGTTCGCGAGTTCGGTGAGCGGGTCGTGCGTCGCCTCGTGGGCGAGCCGTTCGCCGATGGCGCGGCGTTCGGTGATGTCGGTGAACGAGGCGACCACAGCCTGGGCCGACGGGTCTTCCGGCGGCAGCAGCCGCGAGGTCAGCGAGATCCAGACGTCGTCGCCGGCGGGCCTGCGCAGCCGCAGCACGAGACCGGTCAGCGTGACCCCGGTGCGCCGGGTGATCACCGACGGCATCCGGGCGGGCGGGATCCGGCCCTGTTCGTCGTACAGCTCCAGCGTCACGCACGGGACGCCGATGAGGTCGTCGTGGTCGATGCCGATGATCCGGCACGCCGCCGGGTTGGCCGATTCGATGAGGCCGCCGGGGCCGATCACGACCACGCCTTCGTCGAGGGACGCGACCACTGTGCTGTAGTGCTGTTCGGCGCGCCGCCGGGCCGTTTCGTCGGCGCAGACCAGGACGAACCCGTCGTTCATCTCCGCGGCCGAGATGCGGATGGCCAAGGTCGAACCGTTGCGATGGCGGTGGGTCGTCTGCATGACGCCGCCCCTGCGCAGCACCGTTTCCGGATCCAGCTCGGCGCCGACGAGATCGCTGACCGTGCCGCCGATCGCCTCTCCGGCCGTCCAGCCGTAGACGTTCTCGGCGGCGGGGTTCCAGCTGGTCACCACGCCGGTGCCGCTGGTCGCGATGATCGCGTCGCTGACGTGGCTGATCAGTGCGGCCTGGTAGCGCAGGGTCGCTTCGGCGGCCTTCTGCGCGCTGATGTCGCGCATGATGACCTGGAACGCGGGCCTGCCCTCCCAGGTCGTGCGCACCGAAATGCTCTGGACCAGGTACTTCATGCCGTCGAGGCGGAGCATGACGGTGTCGGCGGGGTCGGTCGACGCGCCTTGGCGGTGAAGCGACGCGATCCTGTCCAGCAGGGCCGGGAGCGACTCGTCGGCGACGAAGTCCATGATCGGCCGCCCGATCAGCTCGGCGGTCGAAGACGCTCCGAGCGCGGTGACGGCCGCCCGGTTGACGTACGTGACAACGCCGGCTTCGTGGACACAGACCGCGTCCGGGCTGAGTTCCACCAAAAGCCGGTAACGGTCAGTGAGATCTTCGAGGGCTTGCCGGTTCTCGCGGACGTCGGTCACGTCGGTGGCGATGCCGAGCAGGCCCGTCGAGCCGTTGTCGTCACCGATCGTGCGCGCACGCAGCCGGACCCAGCGGACCTCGCCCGCCGGGTTCAGGAACGACTGCTCGAGTTCGAACTCGCGCCACGGCGGGGAAGTGCGGGTGCCGGAGGTCAGCGGGGCCACCAGATCGGCGAGCCTGGACTCTATCTCGGCTTCGGTGAGGACGCCTCCGCCCAGCAGGTTCTCGAGTCCTGGCAGCCAGGACAGGGTCTCGTGCTCGAAGTCGTACGACCAGATGGCGGCGTGGTCGCCCGCGAGGCCGAGATCGCCGACCGGCCCGTTTCCGAGCGGGGCGACTGCCGGGCGACCGGAATTACCGGCTCCGGGCACGGCGAGGGCGTCAGCCTCCATGATCCGTCCGAACCCCCTCTTCCGGTGCTGGCACCGTCGATTACACCACCCGCGGGGGACGCTGTATACGCGAACCGAAGGTCCGTCACCGCCGATATGAGCGGAAGCGGATGAATACACGCTGTGTGACTGGCCTACGCTGGCGTGTTCCATCGGGTGAATAATTTTTGGTTAACTTCACCCATTCGGCGGTGAGTTGCGGTAAAACTACTCTTCGCTCGTTCCCGGTGCGAAAGGTTTCAGCTGGTGGATGACGACGACGTTTCGGTCGCCGACCTGCTTATTCGCGAGGGCTGGGACGACCACGAGGAGTCACGGGCAAAGTCACGCTGGAGAGTTATCGCGGTGGTGATCGCCGTGGTCGTCGCCTGCGGCGCGGCCGCTGTTCTCGTCGGGTTCGATGCGGACCCCGAACCGAATGCGGCGCCGAACCAGATGAGCGTCATCGAGATGCCGAAGCGGCCTTCGGAAAACGGGGGAGCGGGCGCGACGTCGGCGGTCCCGTCCACCGAGACGGTCGAAACCGGCGTCGGGGAGCCTTCGTCGCGCCCCAGCCGGACGACGTCCAGCCGCCGCACGTCGAGTTCGGCCGCGTCGACGTCCGACTCCCCGGATCCCACCACGCCGACGTCATCGAACGGGCCCGCCGATCCGCCGAGGACGACCGGGTCCACCGTCGTTCCGCAGCCGCCCAACCCGACGCCGCCGCCCTCGACGACGCCGACCGAAGAGTGCAACCTGTGGCCGAAGTGGCTGTTCTGCTAGGGCGCTCGCAGTAGATCCGGCTCCCGGCGTTTGCCGAGGTGGTTGAACAACAGGTTGAGGGTGAAGGCGACGATCGCGGCGACCGTGATCGGGCTGCCGCAGATGGTCTGAAGCCACGCCGGGAAGTGCTGGAAGAAGATCGAGTTCCCGAACCGGTTCGTGGCGAACGCGGGCAGCAGCCCGACCCCGACCGACACCGCGACGATGAAAGTGTTGTGGTTGCCCGAGAACTCCACCTTCTTCAGGTTCTGCACGCCGACCGCGGCGACCATCGCGAACATGACCACCGCGACCGCGCCGATCACCGGCTCCGGTACGGCCGCGACGAAGGCGCCGACCTTCGGCACCAGGCCCATCAGCACGAGCAGGCCACCCGCCATCGCGACCACCCATCGGCTGCGCACCCCGGTCATCTGCACGAGGCCGACGTTCTGCGCGAAAGCGGTGTCCGGGAACGAGTTCATCGTGCCGCCGAGGATGGCCGAGAGGCCGTCGGTGGCGAGACCCCGCGCGAGGTCGGAGTCCGTCGCCGGCCGTCCGGTGATCTCGCCGACAGCGACCAGGTCCGCGGTGGATTCGGTATAGGTCACCAGCATCACGACGCACATCGAGAGCACGGCCGCGATCGGGAAGGTCGGCGGGCCGAAGTGGAACGGTGACGCGAGGCCGAACCAGCCGGCGTCGGCGATGCCCTTGAAGCTCACCAAGCCCATCGGGATGGCCGCGACCAGGCCGATCAACAGCGCCAGCAGTGGGCCGATCTGGCTCGCGAACCCGCGCAGGACCCGGGTGAACAGGACGATCACCACGATCACGCCGAACGCGAGCGCGATGTTGGCGGGCTTCGCGTAGTCCGGTGAACCGGTGTCGTGTCCGGCGATCAGGCCGACGCCCGGGCCGATGAGCGAAATGCCGATGACCATGAGCAGCGTGCCCGAGACGAGCGGCGGGAAGAATCGGATCATCTTCGCGAACGGTTTCGCGATGAGCAGGCCGAAGACACCCGACGCGATCATCGCGCCGTAGACGGCTTGCATGCCGTACTGGGACGCGATCATGATCATCGGGTTGACCACGGTGAACGTCGCGCCCGCCACCACCGGCAACCGGATGCCGAAGATCTTCCCGATCCCGACCGCCTGTATCAGCGTCGCGATGCCCGCGACCAGCAGATCCGCGTTGACCAGCAACGCGATCGTCGCCGCGTCCAGGTTCAGCGCGCTGCCCACGACGAGCGGGACGGCCACCGAGCCCGCGTACATGATCGTCATGTGCTGCAGGCCGAGCAAGGTCAGCTTCGGCAGCGGCGGGCAGGCGTCGACCGGGTGGACCTCTGGCCTGCTCATGGAGCCCCCTTCTCAGTGCGGTAACAAGCAGTGGACTCGCCGGGCATGACCGTAGCGCGTCCGCCGCGTGAGGATCATGTTGCGAAGGGGCGGTGTTGAATGGACATCGGGTACAACGGAAGGAGCGCCGATGGAGACCGTCCTCGTCGTAGGGGCCGGGCAGAGCGGGTTCGGAGTGGCGACCTCGCTGCGGGACAAGGGGTTCGACGGCCGGGTGGTGCTGATCGGTGACGAACCCGGCCTCCCGTATCAGCGGCCTCCGCTTTCGAAGGGCTACCTCGCCGGGACCGCGGGCGACGCCCAGTTGCGTTTGCGGCCCGAGGACTTCTTCGCGGAGAAGGACATCGAGCTGATCCCCGGCCGTGTCGCATCGGTGGATCGCGATGACACGAAGGTGGTACTCGAGGACGGGAGTGCCCATGAGTACGACCATCTCGTCCTCGCGACGGGCGCGGACAACCGTGTCCTGCCGGTTCCCGGTTCCACTTTGGACGGTGTGTTCACCCTGCGAACCAAGGACGACGCCGATGTGTTGCGTGCCGCGCTGGAAAGCGCGGAGAACGTGGTGGTGGTCGGAGGCGGGTTCATCGGGCTCGAATTCGCCGCGCACGCCGGACGGCCCGTGACGATCGTGGAGGCGCAGGACAGGCTGCTGGCCCGTGTCGCGACTTCCGAGGTCTCGGCGTACTTCGCGGCTCTGCACGAAGGGGCCGGGCACACCATCCTGCTCGGCACGGGGGTCGCCGCGTTGCACGGTGACGGCAGGGTGGCCGAGGTGGAACTGAGCGACGGCAGCCGTCTGCTCGCCGACCTGGTGCTGGTCGGGGTCGGGGTGGTGCCGCGGACACGACTGGCCGAAGAGGCGGGGCTCGCCGTGGCGAACGGTGTCGTCGTCGACGAGCACCTGCGCACGAGCGACCCGAAGATCTCGGCGGTGGGGGACTGCGCGAACTTCCCGTGTGTCCAGGCGGGGACGGCGACCCGGCTGGAGTCGGTGCAGAACGCCGTCGACCAGGCGCGGGCCGTCGCGGCCGTCATCGTCGGCGAACCCGCGCCCTACGAGAGCCTGCCGTGGTTCTGGACCGACCAGCTCGGCGCGAAACTGCAGATCGCCGGGCTGTTGACCGGCGCGGACAAGACCGTCGTGACCGGGGATCGGGAGGGCGGGAAGTTCTCGGTGCTGTCGTTCCGCGACGGCGTGCTCGTCGGGGTCGAGTCGGTGAACCGGCCGCCGGACCACATCGCCGCGCGCCGCCTGTTCGCCGCGGATCCGGAACCACGGTTCGAGACGCTGGAGGCCGACGGCTTCGACCTCAAGGCCACCTTTGCGTCAACCCGTGGTTGACGATGGCTGATCGTCAACCTAAAGTTGACGATATGACGAATCCGGTCCGGCTCGACGACCTCATCTCCCATATCAAGCAGCAGCATCCCGACGGAGACGTGCTCGGCCAGTTGTCCGACGCGGTCTTCCTCGGCGAGCACCTCGGCGAAGTGGCCGACCATCTGATCGGTCACTTCGTCGACCAGGCACGACGTTCCGGCGCGTCCTGGACCGAAATCGGCAAGAACATGGGTGTGTCCAAGCAGGCAGCCCAGAAGCGCTTCGTCGACTCCAGCGGCTCTTCGCTGGAAGACCTGGTGAAGGTGTTCAGCCGCTACACCGATCGCGCGCGGCACGTCGTCGTCGCGTCACGGGACGCGGCGGTCTCGGCGAGGAGCCCGCAGATCGAGCCCGTGCATCTGGTTCTCGGTCTGCTCTCGGAACCGGCCGCGCTCGCCGCCGGGGCGATCGTGGCACAGAACGTGACTCTCGAGGCCGTCCGTGAGGCCGCGGAGGCCAGGCTGCCGGAACCCGCCGACGAACCGGCGGAGGCGGCGAAGATGGCGTTCGGCGCGCAGGCCAAGAAGGCGCTGGAACTGACCATGCGGGAGTCGCTGCGGCTCGGGCACAACTACATCGGCACCGAGCACATCCTGCTGGCTCTGTTCGAACTCGGCGACGACCTGCTGACCGGGCTCGGGCTCACGAAGGAGAAGACCGAGGCGGTGATTTCGCGGGCGCTGGCGGAGATAGTCGCGGCGCGCGGGGAATGACGCGGATCGCGCTCACCGTCCTGGTGTTCGTCGCCCTTGTCCTGTTGGCCGCGTGATGGCCCCCTGGCAGTCGGGGGCCATCACGGGACTCTGTCAGGCCGAGGCCTCGGGGCGGCCGTCGGCTGCCCAGGCGGTGTGGAACGAACCTTCGCGGTCGACGCGGCGGTACGTGTGGGCACCGAAGTAGTCCCGCTGCCCCTGCACCAGCGCGGCGGGGAGCCGCTCCGCGCGCAGACCGTCGTAGTAGGCGAGCGCGGTCGAGAAGCCCGGGGTCGGGATGCCGAGCCGCACCGCCGTGGAGATCACCGAACGCCAAGAGTCCTGGGCGTCCTCGACGGCCTTGCGGAAGCCACCTGAAGTCAGCAGCGTCGGCAGCGCGGGCTCTTCGGCGTACGCGGCCGTGATGTCGTTCAGGAACTTCGCGCGGATGATGCAGCCCCCGCGCCAGATCGACGCGACCTTGCCGAGATCGATGTCCCAGCCGTATTCGGCACCGCCCGCCTGGATCTGGTTGAAGCCCTGGGCGTACGCCACCACCTTCGACGCGTACAGCGCCTGCTCGACGTCGTCCGCGAAGGTGTCCAGAGCGGACCCCGTCAGCGGAGCGCGCGCGGGACCACCGAGTCCGCGGGAGGCCTCGCGCAGGTTCGACGAGCCGGACAGCGAACGCGCGAAGACGGCTTCGGCGATGCCGCTGATCGGCACGCCCAGGTCCAGTCCGATTTGGACGGTCCAGCGGCCGGTGCCCTTCTGCTCCGCCTGGTCCGCCACGATGTCGACGAACGGTTTGCCGGAGGCTGCGTCGGTGTGGGCCAGTACCTGCGAGGTGATCTCGATCAGGTACGAGTCCAGCCGCCCCGCGTTCCACGTGCGGAACACCTCGGCGATCTCGGCCGGGGAGTAGCCGCCGGCGCCGCGCAGGAGATCGAACGACTCGGCGATCAGCTGCATGTCGGCGTACTCGATGCCGTTGTGCACCATCTTCACGAAATGCCCGGCGCCGTCCGCGCCCACGTGCGTGCAGCACGGTTCGCCGTCGACCTTCGCCGAGATGTCCTCGAACAGCGGCCCGAGCGACTGGTACGACTCCTTGGACCCGCCCGGCATGATGCTCGGCCCGTGCAGCGCGCCCTCCTCGCCGCCGGACACACCGGTGCCGACGAAGTGGATGCCCTTCTCGCGCAGCGCGGCCTCGCGGCGACGGGTGTCCGCGAAGTGCGCGTTGCCCGCGTCGACGATCACGTCGCCCTTCTCGAGGAGCGGGACGAACTCGTCGATCACGGCGTCCGTCGGCGCACCTGCCTTGACCATGATCACGACCTGGCGCGGCCGCTCCAGCGCGTCGACGAACTCCTGCGCCGAATACGCCGGGATGAAGTCGCCTTCGTCGCCGAACTGCTCGACCAGTTCCTTCGTCCGCTGCTCGGAACGGTTGTGCAGGGCCACCGTGTGCCCGTGCCTCGCGAGGTTCCTGGCCAGGTTGCGGCCCATGACCGCCAGGCCGGTGACCCCGATGCTCGCCTTCTTGCTCATCCGCACCCTTCCGCTTCGATTCCCGTGCCGAGCCTATCCCCGTCGAGGGATACGGCGCCGGGGCGAGAAGGGATCAACCGGGAGTTGTCCACAACCGGGCCTGGCTGTGGACAACTCGCCTTACGCGCCCCGGCCCGCCCCCTCTCGCCGGTACGCTGGGTTCGGGGTCGCCCCCCAGGGACGGGTGGGGGCTGCGTGTGGGGGCTGCGTGTGGGGCTTTCAAGACATCGGGTGCGGGTGCCCTGGGGAGGGCACGGGTGCCGGGAGGGTTGCTGTGGCTTTCGCAACAGCGGCGGCACCGTCAGCGGACAGGCGGCGGGGCCGTCAGGAGAAGCACCGGATCGGGGCGCCGTTGAAGGTGACCATGTCCGCCAGCGCGGCACCCAGGTCGATCGGCGCGCCCCACTCGAGACCGTCCAGTTCGGCATACGCCCGGTGCAGGTTCGCCGGCAGCCGCTCCTGTTCGGACAGTGCCGCGTAGGGCCCCAGATCCGCATCGCGAGCGGCCTGAAGCGGTGTCAACCCGGCGCCTTCCCGTACGAAGCGAGTTTTTGCAGGAAGCCCAGGTATCCGTCGACGACGTCGATCGCTTCGGGGCCGCACACCGGCCCGTGGCCCGGCACGATCGTCTCCGGTTCCAGCTCGCGAACCAGGTCCAGCGCCTTCCGCCAACCGGCCGGTGAGCCCATCAAAGCGAACGGACTGCCGCCGTTGAAGATCAGGTCGCCGACGAACAGCACCCGCCGTTCCGGCAGCCAGACGAGGACGTCGTTGGTGGTGTGCGCGGCATGTCCGGGGTGGATCAGCTCCAGCCGGACGTCGCCGGCGTGCACGGTCAGCCGGTCGTCGAACAGCACCTCGGGCGGCCGCAGCTCCAGATGGCCCCAGTCGTTGCCGGTGAACGAGTTCTCGTAGGTGTTGATCCCGGTCGCGACCATCACTTCGCGCGTCTTCCGGTGCCCGACGATCGTTGCGCCGGTCGCCAGGTGGTTGCCGTTCGTATGGTCGCCGTGGTGATGCGTGTTGACCACGGTGGTCACCGGCGCCCCGCCCACCGACTCCGCCGTCGCCAGCAGCGCCCTGGTACGCCGTTCGGTGGAACAGGTGTCGATCACCACCGTGTGATCGCCCGCGGCGACGATCCCGCAGTTGTTGATCCACCACGAGCCGTCCGGCTGGACGTACCCGAAGACACCATCGGTGACTTGCCTGGCGAAGGGGGATTGGTCCACTCGGTCACTATGCCCGACCGGCGTGCCCGAAATGTGACGAGATCGATCCGCCACCAGGGTGACGTACCAGGTGACTGGTGTTTTCGGGCGTTTCCTGGAACGCTGCGCAATGTCATCATCGAACCCCTCAAGGTGAAGTACCCTGGGTGGGTTCGAGTATTCGCGCGCAGGACCGCGGGCAGCCGCGGTCCTGGTTATGTGGTCCGGGAGAGCAAGGCGATGGCCAGCACCGTCACCTCGCGCCGGAAGCAGCTCGGGAACGAGCTCCGGCATGCCCGCAACGCCGCGCGGATGACACAGCAGCAGGTCGCCGAGGTTCTCGGCTGCACCCAGGGCAAGGTCAACAAGATCGAGTCCGGTGCCGTCGGGGTCAAGCTCGGGGATGTGCGATCCATGCTGAACGCGTTCGGGATCAACGGCGACGAGGCCGACACGTTGATGAACCTGGCCCGCGCCGCGGCCGGGCAGCGCGGCCACTGGTCCGGCTACCGATCCGTGGTGCCGCACTGGTTCCGCACCTTCACCGACCTCGAACCCGCGGCCGCGGAGATCCTCACCTGGCACGGCGAGCGCATCCCCGGCCCGTTGCAGTCCGAGCACTACATGCTCAAGCAGTTCACCGAAGCGGGCGCCACCGACGTGACCTCACTGGTCCGCAACCGGCTGGACCGCAAGGCCGTCTTCGAACAGCAGCAGCCGCCCTACTACCGGTTCATCATCAGCGAAGGCGCCTTGCGCCGCGCTCCCGGCGGCTCCGCCCCGGCGGTGATGCTGGATCAGGTCGAGCATCTGCTGGCGCTGGACAGGCATCCGCGCGTGTATGTGCACGTGTTGCCGTTCGGCGCGCGGCTCGCCGCGGTGCCCAACGACTTCACCATCATGCGTTTTCCCGATCGCACCAGGGATTTCGTCTACATCGAACATTCCGCGGGCGGGTTGTACCTCGACGACGTCAAGGACTTCAACATCTTCGTCGACTCTTGGGACCGGCTGCGCGGCGCCGCGCTGGAGCGCCAGGAGACCAGGCAGTTCCTCAAGGAACTCGCCGAGCTGTACAGAACCCAGATGCAATCCTGAGATGGACCCGCGATTCCTGCCCGACGGCGTGGATCTCGAGCGGCCCAACGCCGCCCGGATCTACGACTGGGCGCTCGGCGGAACCGCGAACTGGGCGGTGGACAGGGAATTCGGCGAACAGCTGGTCAAGACCTTCCCGCTCATCCGCTCGCTCGCCAGGGCCAACCGCGCCTTCCTCGGCCGCGCGGTGCGGCATTGCGCCGAGCACGGGGTGAACCAGTTCCTCGACCTCGGGTCCGGCGTGCCGACGGTCGGCAACGTCCACGAGATCGCCGACGACGTCGACGGCGACAGCCGGTGCGTGTACGTCGACAACGAACCGGTCGCCGTGGCGCACGCCAGGATCCTGCTGGAGAAGAACGGGAATCCCGCCAGGCACGCGGTGCTCGGCGGCGACCTGCGCGACGCGGACGACATCTGGGAACGCGCCATCGACACCGGCGTGCTCGATCCGGCGAAACCGGTGGCCCTGCTCACCGTCGCGGTCCTGCATTTCGTGCCGGACCCCGGGCTCCCCGACGTCATCGCGCGATACCGGCGCCTGCTGCCCGCGGGCTCCTTCTATGTCCTGTCCCACGTCACGATGTCCGGCGTGGAAGGTGACGAGCTGGACCAGGTCCAGCGCGTCGTGAAGCAGTACGAGCAGTCGAGCACGCCCGCGTCCTTTCGCGACAAGGAAGAGATCCTCGGTTTCTTCGGCGATTTCGACCTCGTGGCACCGGGTCTGGTCCCGGTCGGCGCATGGCGGCTGGACGACCCCCACTCGCCTGCGCTTAACTGCGCCATCGGCGGGGTCGCCCGCAAACCCGGTTTCTGACGAGGTGTGACGGTATGACGACGCAGCAGGACCCCGAAGTTCCCGAAGGTGTCGATCTCGAACGGCCCAACGTGGCCAGGGTGTACGACTGGTTCCTCGGCGGTTCGGCCAACTGGGCCATCGACCGCGAGTTCGGCACGCAGGTGCTGAAGCAGTTCCCGGAGGTCAAGACGTTCGCCCGCGTCGGCCGCGACTTCCTCGGCCGCGGCGTGGGTTACCTGGCCCGTCAGGGGATCACGCAGTTCCTCGACATCGGCTCAGGCGTGCCCACCGTCGGCAACGTCCACCAGATCGCGAGCGCGATCAACCCCGATTCGCGGGTCGTGTACGTGGACATCGAGCCGGTCGCCGTCGCGCATTCCCAGCTGCTGCTGGAACGGGAGGGGTTGCTCGGGCGGCACGCGGTCCTGCAGGGCGACGTGCGGGATCCCGCCGACATCTGGAAACGCGCCCTCGAGACCGGGGTGATCGACCCGCGGCAGCCGATCGGGCTGGTGCTGGTCGGCCTGCTGTACTTCCTCGGCCCGGAGGAGCCCGTGCACGAGATGGTCCAGCGGTACCTCGATTTCCTGCCGTCGGGTTCGTACTTCCTGTCCTCGCATCTGACCGAGGACGGCGTCACCCGCAAGGAAGGCGACAACCGGGAGAACGTCCAGGAGCTGTACAAGAAGACGAGCGCGCCGTTCCATCTGCGGTCCCGCGCGGAGTTCGCCGCGTTCTTCGACGGGCTGGAGATGGTGGAGCCGGGCATCGACTGGATGGCCACCTGGCATCTCGACGAAGCGGATTCCCGGGCGAGCGACCGGTTCGCGGACGACCCGACCTTCACCGGCGGACTCGGCGGGCTGGGCCGCAAGCCCTGAGTGTCTGTAGGTGAACCCGCGTCCGCGATCGACGTCGGCAGGACGTGACCTGGTCTTTCAGGTTACGAAGGTGGTGAAGGGCGCCCTGCCACCGCGATAGCGGGGCCTTCGGCCGGGCGGGTTCACGTCTATGGCCACTTTCCGGACGAAACCTCAGCTCCGCCAACAGGCCCTGAGCGGTCAGGCCCGGCCGGTCAGATGCCCGATCAGGGGCGTCAGCTCGAACTGACCTTCGAGCGGCCGGCCGGTCCTGATCAGGTCTCGGTGCGCGCCGGGCGCGTCGACTTCGGAGTTCCACGGCGGCTGTTTGCGCAGCGGGGCCTGGATGAGGCTGAACCCGAACCGCTGACGCAGTTCGAGCCCGATGGTGCGGTGGTGCTTCGCCGAGGCCAGGCGTTCGTCCTCACGGCGGAACAGCAGCGTGGTGAGACGGACGGCCATGGCGGTCACACCCCCCGGCTCGGACGCGGCAACCGCGCCTGGTCGGCCGAACCGGCGAGGCCGAGGCAACGCTCACAGGGCATCCCCGAACCGACGGGTACCCATTCCAAGTGGTCGTACGGCATCGCGGCGCCGCAGCGGGCGTGCAGGAACTCGGGGTGCGAACCCCCGGTGTGCAAATCGAAGAGATGCGCGGAGCGGCGGCTTTCGCCCGCCGTCCCGGCCATGAGCCTGCCGACGGCGAGTACCGTCGCCGGCATGGTGTCCTGAATGATCACGCTGATCCTCCCCCACGAGGTCGGCGGTGGGTGGTCATGCGCCGCGGGGTGGGTGTCCCCGCCGGTCACCTGCCGTCGGTGGCCTGCCGGAACGGCGAAACTCCCTGCTGACGCACCCGGTGACGTCCGTCGCCGGGATGTCCGCGTACTGCGAGCGAATCACCAACAACCGAGCCCCGGCCGCTGCGATTAATCCTACTCCTGGAATAATCTTCATGTCGAGGGTGGGCGGAGTTGATCACCCACTTGGCCGTGCGGGATAGTCCCGTTGAGGCAGGGAGAAGCCGGGACGGTGACGGTTCGCGCAGGTCGCGGCCCGCACCCCCGACCGACGTTCGGAGGTACGACCAATGGCCGATTATCCATCGGCGGTGGATTACGATCCGACCACGGCCGTGTCGCTGTTCGACGACTCCGCGTGGGAGAAATCCTTCGCGAGTGAGCCCAACGGGGGGAACTGCGTCGAGGTCAATCTCGGCAGGGAAGGCCTGGTGGGGGTCCGTGACACCAAGCTGGCCCAAAGTCCCGTCTTCGTCTTCGATTCCGGTGAGTGGAACGCCTTCCTCGAGGCGGTCAAGGCCGGACAGTTCGATTTGAGCCCATGACGAAAGGCTCGCGTGCCCATCGGGACACGCGAGCCATCCGACCTTCGGTCACTTCGAGTCACACCGTGGCGGGGAGCCCGTTCCCGCGCAGCCTGGATTTCGTTCTGCGCCAGGCGACGGCGATCAGGACGGCGAGGACGATCAGCGGGATCAGGCTGATCGACCAGCTCACCGCCATCGGCGGACCCGGCTGTTCGAGCACCGCCAGATCCCGCAGTTCTCCCGTGCCCTTGCCCGCGGGGCCCTCGATCTCGAACCGGAACGTCCACGAGCCCTGTGTCTGCAGGGCACGGATGTCCAGCCCCCACACCTCCAGTTTCCGCGGATGCTTCGCGAGCGGCTGCGGACGCCCCAGCCGCCCGGTCTCCGGATTGACGAACGCGAGCGTCCCCGACTTGCCGGCGATCCCGTCGTCCGGGATGAACGTGAAGTCCAGCGATTGCATGGCGCGCAAGGGCCACGTGCTGAATCCGACCGTCATCCCGTACGGACCGACCTGGACCCGTTCGGTGTGGACGATGTTCACCGGTTCGTAGGCGTTCGCCGTGGGCGTGGTCGCGAACAGCAGACCGATCACCGCCGCCAGGGCCAGCAGTGTCTTACGCATGCGCGTTGTCCCCCTTCGCCGGGGCCAGCAGCCCCAGCATCCCGCCGAAACGCCACCCGGCGAACCCGCCGAGCAGCCCGGCCACCGCGCCGGCGGCGGCCGTCGCGAACACGACCGCCCACGGCATCCGGTCGGCGCCGTAGACGATCGCGTTCTGGATCGGCATGCTCGCGCCGACCAGGAGGCCGCCGATCGCGCCCGCCGGCACCGAAACGCGGCCCGCGGACCAGCCGCGTCGCGAAAGCAGATATACCGCCTCGAGCACGGCCGCGATGGGCAGCAGCGCCATCGGCATCATCGAGGGCATCGCGGGAACGCCGTCGATGTAGTCGCGCATGGGCAGACCGACGGCTCCCGCGTACGCCTCCGCGGCCCAGGGCGAGAACCACCACGTGATCGCCTGGATGACCGCCAGTGCCGCGGCGACCCGGACCGCGCCGCCGGGCCGTGCCCAGAATCCGGCGCCCGCCGAGACCAGCAGCACCGAAAGCAGCGCGATGCCGACGGAGACGACGTCGAGCCCGTCGACGTCGATCTGCTGCAGTCCCAGCACGGTCACCGTGCTGAACGCGATCAGCACACCGAGGCTGCCGACCACGCCGACGGTGCCCCAGCGGTGTTCCCGAGCGGCCGCGAACACCATGACCGTGCCGATGATGCTCAGCGTGATCGACAGCAGCAGCCCGATGTGCGGCGGCGAGTCGATCACCGCGTCGAAGCCGTAGAGGCCGTGCCACCACTGGTCCCACAGGCCGTACAGCAGGAACATCGCCGCGCCCGCACCGGTCACCAGGTAGCCGGCCGGTGCGGCGAAGACCTTGCCGAAGACATTGATCGCGCGGCCGCCGACCCTGGCATCGACCGGGCGGCCTGCCCGGCGCGCCGCCGTGGTCATCAGCACGACCGCGAGGCTCGCGAGCCCGGAGATCGCGCTGCCCGAATACAGGAACAGGTGCGGCATCGTGAAGAAAGTGTCCGGACCGACATCGCCGTGCCATTGGATGTCCCAGGTCAGCCCGATCAGCGAGATCACCGATCCGGCCAGCACCGTGCCCGCCGGTACGAGACCGGTGCGTTCACTTCGCGCCACCGAGACGGCCCTCGCTCCTCCCGCGGTGAGTTCCATACCCCCGACCTCTCTCTTTACTTGACCAGCAAAGGAAAAACGTGCTGCGTGGCGCCGGACGGCCCGCGCAGTGAAACGGTGATCTCCCATTGCCCCGACATCGGCAGCAGGACGTCGCCGGTGCGGAACCGGCCAGGCCCCTCCGCGATCGCGGGCGAAGGGGCGAGCGCGTGCCCCATCTGCGGCATCACGGGTTCGAGGGTGACGACGTCCGGCGTGGCGCCCGTGACGGTCAGCGCGAAGACATTCTCGCCTTGGTGCGGATCTTCGACCGACAGCTGCACCGTGTACGGGCCCTGTGTCGAGCGCTGGACCTGCGCGCCGCCGCTGCTCGGCCAGACCAGCCAGGCCACGATCGCCACCACGAGCACCGAGACGACGGAAATCAGCAGGACGGGCTTGCGTCTGTCCACGGTGGAACTCATTGCGGTACCCCTTCCTGCGGGACCTCGATCTGCAGGGGCACGGTCAGCACCGTGTAGTCGCGTTCGGCCTGCAACCAGATCCGGTACTTGCCGGGCGCGGAGAAGGTGTAGGTGAACGGGACGTCGGGGCCGTACGCGGCGACGGTCTCATCCGGCTTCCCCGGCATACCAGGGGATTGCGGGATCATCGAGTGCACATGGGCCCAGGTCGGCGCGGCAGCGGCATCCGCGCCGACCCGGCTGTCGTCGGTGATCGGGCCGACGACGATCAGGTGGCCGAGCATCCCCAGCCAGGGTTGAAGATCCGCTTTGCCGAACCGCGCGGTGATCGTGGTCGGCTTTCCCGGTTTGACCTCGACGTCGACCAGGTTTCCTTGCACGACTCGCTTTCCTGCTCCGGCGGGAACGGGTTCGGCGGCGGAATCCTTTCCGGCCGCGACATCCAGCGTGGTGCGGGCCAGTTGCACGCCGCCGCCTCGCCGGGCGAGTTCCGCGGCGACGGCGTAGGTCCCGGCCTCGGGCGGGGTGAACTTCACCCGGTAGTCACCGGGGCCGACCCGCACCGGATGCAGATGCCACAGCCTGCCTGTCGGCGAGATGACGACGAGATGGATCAAGGCGTTGTCGTGCACCAAAAGGTCGTCGACGGGGCGGCCGGTCGCGCCGTCGGCGACGGCGATCCGGACCTCGGCGAGACCGCCGGATCGCGCGTTCGGCGAGTGCGCGGCCAGATTCACCGGCGGCCGGGAGAAGTCCACAGTGGACATCTGCGCGTTCGCATACGGGTCCCGGATGTTGTCGATCGTCGGGTCCAGCGCGGTACCGGGCGCGGGCGGCGGCGGGGTGGACGCGGAGAGCATCGCGCCGGTGATCGCGACCGCGAGCGCGGCGACCATCCCGCCGGCGGGGATCAGCGCGAGCTGTGGCCGCTTGCCCCGCAGCGCGACGACGAGGCCGAGCACCAGGAACACGCCCGCGGCGACAAAACCGCCGAAGGTGGCCTTCTCCCACGGCGGGATGACCCTGGCCGGGACGATGAACGGGATCGACGCGGTGTCCGTCCCGTCGTCGAGGCCGAGCTCCCACGGCCCCGGCTGGTCCACCCGCAGCTGCGCCGCGTGGGCGCCGGGTTTCCCGTCCAGGCGGATCGTGGTTTCGGAAAACGTCGTCCCGGCGGCCGACGCGCGCAGTTTCAGTGTTCCCGGCGCGCTTCCGGTGTGCGTGACGACGTCGACGTGCAGCGGCCCGGGCGCGATGTCCATCCGCCGCAGGATGACCGTGAGATCGCGGGTGCCGAGCGTCTGCGCGACTTGGACGTCCGCGCCGCTCGACACGCCGTCCGCCTGGGCCGTGCCGCCCAGCAGAAAGGACGCCAGCGCGCAGAGCGCGAGTACACGGGCGATGACCAACAGCGTCGTGCGCCGCCCCCTCGGTGAATTCCCCATCCCGGTTGAAGTTAACGACGATGGTCCGGGAAAACGTCACGGTGCGGGGTGAACCGGGGTCCCCCGTAAAGGGGACGGCGTCCCTTACTCCGGTGGGGCAGGGCAGGGGGAATTCCCCCAGGTGACCCGGCCCCCAATACGGAACTCGCGTGCTTGACCCCGGAACTCGCGTGCTTGGAGCCGGAACTCGCGAGTTCCGGCTCCAAGCTCGCGAGTTACGTCCCGAAGCACGCGAGTCACGTGTTCCCGCCCAGGTACCGGTAGGCGCGTGGATGCGCCCGGAACCAGACATTGAGCCTGCCGATCCGTCGCACGAGCGAAGACCGCAACGGCACCGGCACCAGCCCGCCGGCCAGCCGCACCACCGTGCGGAACCGGTCGAACCGGCGCTGGTCCCGGTCCGTCCACTGTAGACCGAGGCGATCCCGCAGCGCGGGCGGCAGCGTGGCGCGGATGACGAACATCTGCCCTTGGTGTTGCCGCCGCTGCAAGCGCACCCACCGATTGTCGGGCAGCCATCGCCACGGTTTCTTCACCGTGCGGATCGTTTCGAACAACGTCGAGATCGTCTCGTTCGGGCCGAAACCGTCGATCATTTCCGCGTAGTACCGCTCGAATTCCGGCCACGTCGGCGGCATGTCCTGCTCGCGCAGACCGAGGAGCCGTCCGACGTCGCACATCTGCGCGTAGTACTCGTCCAGTTCGGACGGGGTCATCGGGGTGCCGTAGAACCGTTGTGTGTCAACGGGAACCATGACGAGCGTGGCGTGCACCCAGGCGTACGCGCGCGGGTTGAGCGCGCTGTAACGGTGACCGTCGTCGACGCCGGTGAACGACCGGTGCAGCTCGCGCAGCCGGTCCGCCTCGTAGCGCGCGCCCTCGGGGCCGCCGTAGATGTAGATGGACAGCGACGCGGCCGTGCGCATGAGCCGGGTCCACGGATCTTCGACGTAGTCGGAATGATCCCGCACCCCGGCCGCGACGACCGGATGCGCGACTTGCAGCACCAGCACCTGGCCCGCCAGCAGCCCGGCCCGGAAGTCGCCGAAGTACCGCCACGCCGCCGTCCCCTTGACGATCGGCGGACCGCTCATGACGCGCCGCGGACGAGCATCATCAACGACTGCGCCACCCCGACGCCGTCGTCGCCCGTGGCCAGCCTGCGCAACTGGAGGCCGGCGATCAGCGCGACGACCGGGCCGGTCAGCCGCTCGGGGGACGGCACGCCGAGCGTTTTCAGGATCACCAGCGCCAGCTCGTCGTAGGCGGCGAAACACCGGGCGGCCGCGTCCTGGAGCCCGGGGTCGCGCGCGGCTTGCAGGTACAGCTCGTGCGCGCCGAGTTCGTCGGTGCCGAAGGGCAGCTGCGCGATGACCTGCTCCACCACCGACGCGGCCTGCTCGACACTCAAGCCCTGTTCGCGGTACGCGTCTACGAACCCGGTCAGCTTCGTGGTCTCTTCTTCGACGAACAGCAGCATCGCCTCGCGCAGCAACGCCGTCTGGCTGGGGAAATGGTAGGTCAGCGTGCCGAGCGAGACCTCGGCCTGCCGGGCGATCCGGCGGTTGGTCAGCCCGCCGACGCCCTGTTCCCCGACCACCTTGAGCGCGGCGTGGAGAATGGCTTCGCGGGTGTTCACCAAGCGGTCTCGGGTTTGCGGTCCTGCCACCGTTCGACCTCTTCCAGTTGCGCGGCCAGCGAGATCAGCCGTTCCTCGGCGTGCGAGGGGCCGAGCAGTTGCCCGCCGAGCGGCAGTCCTTCCCGGCTCAGTCCGGCGGGGACATTGACGCCCGGCCAGCCCAGCACGTTCCACGGCCAAGCGTAGGGGCACGCGGCGATCATGGCCTGGTCGGTCTGCCAGCCGGAGAGCGCGTCGAAGCTGCCGATCCGCGGTGGCGGCGTGGCCGTGGTCGGCGTGAGGACGACGTCCACCCGGCCGAACACCGAGCCGATCTGCCGTTGCAGCGATGGTTCCGTGGCGCGGGCGAGCCGCAGCGCCGGTCCGGCCAGCACCGAGCCCTGGCGGGCGTTGGCGCGCGTGCGCGGGTCGAGCCGCGCCTGGTCCGGCACGCGACGGGACCAGTCGCGCACGCCGACGAGCGAACGCGGCAGGAAGGTGAGGCCGATCAGCCGGTAGTCGGGTTCGATCTCGACGATCTCGTGGCCGAGTTCGGCGAACCGCTCCGCGAGCCGGACGACGGCCGCGTGCGCTTGCGGATCGAGCCGGGTTTTCGTTGCCGTGAAAGGGATCCTGGTGGAGAGCCCGATTCGCAGGCGGCCCGGTTCACGGCGGGCGGCCGCCTGGAACGCGGTGCCGGTCCCGGCGGCGACGTCGAGCAGCAGGGCCGCGTCGGCGACGGTGCGCGCGAGCGGGCCGACCACGGTCAGCCCGTGGAAGAGTTCGCGTTCGGTCGGGACGCGGCCGCGCTGCGGTTTGATCCCGACCAGATCGGTCCACGCGGCCGGGATCCGGATCGACCCGGCCCCGTCGGAACCCAGCGCGGCGGCGATCACCCCCGACGCGATGGCCGCCGCCGCGCCGCCGGAGGAACCGCCCGGGGTGCGCTCGGTGTCCCACGGATTGCGGGTCGCGCCGAACGCCGGGCCTTCGGTGAACGGCCACTGGCCGAGTTCCGGGGTGTTGGTCTTGCCGATGAGCACCGCGCCCGCCTCGCGGAGCGCGGCGACAGGCGGGGAGTCCGCCGTCGCGGCGGCGAAGTCGCCTTCGCAGCCGAACGCCGTCGGCAGGCCGGTGACGTCGAGGTCGTCCTTGATGGCGGTGGGGACGCCGAGCAGGGGAGCGGTCTCGCCGGCGGCGAGACGTCGGTCGGCTTCCTCCGCCTCGCGAAGGGCTTCTTCGGCGCGAAGGCATTTGAAGGCGTTGAGAACGGGCTGACTCGCTTCGGCCCGCTCCAGCGCTTGACGGGTGAGTTCGACGGAAGTGACCGCGCCACTGGCGAGCAGCGAGGCCTGTTCGGCCAGGCCGGTGAACGCGAGGTCCGGTTTCGAGGTGGTCATGATTCCCCCTGCGCGTCTCGTTCGTTCAAACGAACGATACCACCGGGTAGCTTCGGTGTGGTTACGTGACTTTCATGAACTTCGATCGCTTCCCCCGCGTCGACCTCGGCGGCTACCCCACGCCGCTGCATCCCGCACCGCGGCTGGGCGAGGCCCTCGGCCTGCCGAACCTGCTGCTCAAACGGGATGACGTGCATCCGCTCGGGGTGGGTGGGAACAAACTGCGCAAACTCGAGTTCCTGCTCGGCGCGGCGATCGAAAAGGGCGCCGACACGGTGATCACGTTCGGCGCGCTTCAGACCAACCACGGCCGCCAGACCGCCGCGGCCTGCGCGAAGCTCGGATTGCGATGCGAGCTCGTGCTGACGGCGAAGGTCCCCCGCGAAGGCGACGCGTACGAACGGTCCGGCAACGTCTCCCTCGATCATCTCTTCGGTGCGAACGTGCACATCTGCCGCGACGGCGAGGAGACCGGCAGGACCTACGAGCGGCTGATCACCGAGGCCGCGGCCGAGGGCCGCGAGGTGGCCACGTTCCCGGTCGGCGGTTCCGACGGCGTCGGGGCGCTCGGGTACGTCGCGGCCGCGCGGGAGATCGCCGGGCAGCTCGGTGAGCTGGGCATCACCAAGGCGCGGCTGGTCGCCCCGCACGCCAGTGGCGGGACCTCCGCCGGGCTCATCGTCGGAACGGCGGACATCGATTGGCTGACGCTGGACATCGCCTGCGTCAGCCATCCGGTCGACGAGGCCCTCGACAACCTGGCCGACCTCACCATCGCGGCCTCCGTGCTGCTCGGGAGCGAGCCGCCGTCACTCGACGGCCTGCGCATCGACGACCGCACGATCGGTCCCGGTTATGGGATCCCGACCGCCGGGACGTGGGACGCGGTGCGGCTTTTCGGCCGCACGGAAGGGATCGCGCTCGATCCCGTGTACACCGGCAAAGTGGGCGCCGCGCTGATCGAGTGGGCCGCCGAAGGCCATTTCGCGCCCGGCGAGCACGTTGTCTTCCTGCACACGGGCGGTCTGCCCGGCCTCTACGGTTACGCCCCCGAATTCGCCGACGCGGTGCGCCGCTGACGCGACCTTCAGCATCCCGGCGATCAGGATCACGTGCGCCACCAGCGAAACCCGCTGCATGACGCCGACCGGCGCGATGTCGGTCAGTGTCATGAAGAACGGGATGTCGGACAGGCGCACGAAGATGAAGCTGAGCCCGAAGACGATCAACCCGGCGGCGCTTCCCCACGCCAGGCGGCCGACCAGCTTGGCCGCGGGCGTGCCGCGCAGGTTGTCGCGCAGGGTGAACCCGGCGGCGGGCAGGCTGAGGAACGCGATGAGGCAGGCGTACAGGTGGATCTCGCCGCTGACCGGATCGGGGAATTCGGGGTAGCTCGCCGGGAAGATCGCGGCCGCCGCCAGCCCGAGTGACCACAGCACGAACAGCAGTTTCGTGGTGCGGCTGAGCGGGATCCCGGCCGCGGCCAGCGCGCCGAGCGCGGTGAGCGAGCCGATGGACAGGGAGAGCACGCTGGCGCCGAGCATGCCCGTGCCGCGATCGACGTAGGCGTAGCTGGACAGCGTGTCGAACACCGGATCGCGTGAGCTGATCAGGTGGAGCACGACCATGGTGAACAGTGCCCAGCCGATGGCCGCGCCCGACGCGATCAGCCAGGGCTTGGTCCGCGATCTCTCCCCAGGGAACGTCATGCGTCCAGCGTGCTCGCGCGGGCGCGGATTTCCGATCCGGGAAGCCCCCGGTTTTACCCTGGGGCTACCCCGAAGTCGACGAGTACCAGTAGCTGGTCATCGTGCCTTTTCGCGCGGGGCCAGCGCTCGCCGTCCGGGTCCTGTTTCTCCGCCGTGCGCACCGCGTCGAGGACGGCGTCCGGGCCACGCTCCCGGCTGATGGCGAGCACCTCGGGCCAGTCGAACAGGTCGTATTCGTCGACACCGATCGCGACGCCGTCCGTCGCCAGCAGCAGGGCGTCGACCTCCGAGCGCGGCCAGCTGCGGCGGATGGCTTCCGCGGCCGCCTTCGGTTCCGCCTCGGCGACCCAGAAGCCGCCCGGAGCGTTGCGTTTCGCGCGGACGTCGGCGCCGGTGCGGAGCTGGCCGCGTTCGCGCAGCGAGACGAGCCTGTCGTCGGTCAGCGGGTCGGTGCCGGAAGGCCCGAAGGCGATGATCGGGCTGTCCGCGAGTACCAGCCCGTCGACGGTGTCGTCCGTCCAGCGCGCGATCGCGACCGTGCTCGACGGCGATCGTCCCGGTTCGAGGCCCTCGCGGTGGGCGACGTCGGCGATCGACTCGGCCAGCAGCACCGCGAGATCGGCCTGGGGTTCCGCGCTCAAGGCCCGCGACAGGCTGTGCACGAGCAGACTCGCGTACCAGCCGCCGGACGGCAGATCCGGCCGCGGTGCGGTCGCCCCGTCGAGCACCACCACGGCGTTGCCGAGTACGGCGACATGGTCTTCGGTCGGGCGCGTCGCTCCGTCCGCGCCTACTCCGTCCCTTTCCGCCACTGCGATTTCGACCATGACCCGACCCTAACTGTCAACCGAGGTTGACGCGGACGAGATGTCAACGTAGGTTGACGTCATGACCGAAGCGACAGATCTGGCCGCGCGAGCCGGCGACCGCGATCCCCGCGTGGGATTGCGCGCCGTCGCCGCCTTGCGCCGGCTGTTGGAACAACTCGAAGCCGTGCAGGTCCGCAGCGCGCGGGTGCACGGCTGGTCCTGGCAGGAGATCGCGGCCGAGCTGGGGGTCAGCAGGCAAGCGGTGCACAAGAAGTACGGGAGGCACTGATGTTCGAACGCTTCACCACCGAAGCCCGCGAAGTCGTCGTCGGCGCCCAGCGCGTCGCGTCGGACGAGGTGTCCGGGAACGTCGACCCGCTGCATCTGCTGACGTCCCTCGCCCGGCACACCGGCGTGCTCACCGCACTGGGCTGCCCGGCGGACGAACTGGCCGACGACCTCCGCCGCGTCCGGCGGCGGGGCGGGATGAGCGACGCCGATGTCGAAGCCCTGAGCGGGTTCGGCATCGACGTCGAGCACATCGTCGAGCGGGTCGAGCAGCGCCACGGCCCCGGCGCGCTGACCGGTGGCCGTCGTGTGGGGCGCGGTCATCGGCCGTTCACGCCGGAGGCGAAGAAGGTACTGGAGAAGAGCCTTCGCGAAGCCATCGATGTCGGCAGCAAGCGCATCGAAGGCGAGCATCTGCTGCTCGCGCTGACCGCTGTCCCCGGTGTCGCGGCCGACGTGCTCGCGCAGCGGGGCATCGACTACCTCGCCGTCCGGCGGCTGCTTGAGCAACGGGAGGCCAGCTGAGGAGCGCCGCCGGCTCACGCGAGTCCCGGCGAGCGGCTAGCCGGCGGAGCGCTCTCGCCAGATGACGTACGGCAGGAAAGCCTGCGTCAGCGGTCCGATCGCGAGCGCGTAGAGGACCGTGCCGACACCCACGGTGCCGCCGAGCAGCCAGCCGGCGACCAGGACGGTGATCTCGATGAGCGTCCGGACGAGGCGGATCGACTTGCCCGTCCGGGCCGAGAGGCCGGTCATCAGCCCGTCGCGCGGGCCGGGGCCGAGTCGCGCGCCGACGTAGATCGCGGCGGCGAGGCCGTTGAACACGACCCCGGCGACGAGGTTGAAGATCTGCCAGCCGAGCACGTCCTGGTCCGGCAGGAAGACCCGCACGAGGTCGACGGTGAGCGAGATGACCACGACGTTGGCCGCGGTGCCGATACCGGGCCGCTGCCGCAGCGGGATCCACAGCAGCAGCACCAGGACCGAAGCGATCGCGGTGACCGTGCCGAACGAGAGACCGGTGATCTTCATCAGCCCTTCGTGGAGCACGTCCCACGGGTCAAGGCCGAGTCCCGACCTGGTCAGCATGGCCATACTGCCGCCGTAGAGGGCGAGTCCGCCGACGAGCTGGATCGAGCGTCGGGTGGTGTCCTGGGAGATGCCGACGGGCCTGAGGTCGAGTTTGAGTGCCACGGGTCCACCATCAGGGGTAAGTGGCTACCTTGACCATGACCAATCTGAAAGAATTGGCCTTATGGAACCGCTGATTCCGCTGACTGGACGCGTTTCAGGCACAAAATTGGCCCTTTTGCTGGGAAGTTGGCGGCAGAGTGGTTCTCGACACGGTGCCGCGGATCTCGCGGCGGCCGTCGAGCTGCTGGTCCTCGACGGCAGGCTCCCGCTCGGCACGAAGCTCCCGGCCGAACGGGAACTCGCCGACGCGCTGGAGGTCAGCCGCACGCTGATCGGCGCCGCGCTGGACAAGCTGCGGGCCGACGGCCTGGTCGCCAGCCGTCGCGGTGCGGGCTCGTGGATCGCTTCTCCCGGCGGCCGGGGCCGGGACGCGATCCTGCCGACCGGCGAGGACCTCATCGACCTCGCCCAGGCCTGCCCGCCCGCTGTCGCCGGCCTGGTCCCGGCCGTGGACGCCGCGCGGAAGGCGCTGGTCGACCACCTCGGCGAGAACGGCTACCAGGTGCGCGGCCTGCGGGTCCTGCGTGAGCGGATCGCCCGCCGCTACACCGAACGCGGGCTGACGACCAACGCCGATCAGGTGATGGTCACCAACGGCGCGCATCACGCGTTCGTGCAGGTGCTGCGGATGCTGGCCGGTCCGGGCGACCGGGTGCTGGTCGAGCAGCCGACGTACCCGAACTCGCTGGAGGCCATCGGCGCCGCGCACGCCATCCCGGTGCCGGTGCCCCTGGATCCGGCCACCGGCTGGGACATCGTCGGGATCGAGGCCGCCTTGCGGCAATCCTCGCCGAGGCTCGCGTATTTCGTCGCGGACTTCCAGAACCCGACCGGCCTGCGCATGGACGCGGACAGCCGTCAGCGCCTCGCGGCCGCGCTGAACCGCGCCCGGACCCCGGCGATCGTCGACGAGACGCTGGTCGAGCTGGACCTCGAAGGCGATCCGGCCGACGGGCCGCCGCCGCTGGGCGCGTACCTGGGCGACCTCGGCATCACGATCGGCTCGGCGTCCAAATCGCATTGGGCGGGCCTGCGGCTCGGCTGGATCCGCGCTTCCGAGGACGTCATCGGCAGGCTGATCGCGGCCCGGTTCGCCGTCGACCTGGGGTCGCCGGTCTTCGAGCAACTCGTCCTCGCCGAACTGCTCGACGACGGCGGGGCCGCGCTGGCGCACCGCCGTCAGGAGACGCTGGCGCTGCGGGACGCGTTGACCGGGGCACTGAACTGGTACTGCCCCGAGTGGACGTTCACCGTACCGCGCGGCGGGCTTTCGCTGTGGTGCCGTCTGCCGGAGCCGATGAGCACGCGGCTGGCCGTCGCCGCGGCGGGGCACGGAGTGCAGGTGGCGCCGGGCTCGCGGTTCGGTGTCCACGGTGGACTGGAGCGCTGGCTGCGGCTGCCGTACGCGCTTCCGGCCGAACGGCTTTTCGAGGCCGTGCGGCGGCTGGGCACGGCCGCCGCTTCGGTGGCCGCGACCCCCGCCACGGCCGCCCCGGCCACCGTCCAGGTCACCTGACTCTCCGCATTTCGTCCTCTGAATGCGGTACTTGCACGCGCAACTACCGCATTCAGAGGACGAAACGCGGGGCTGGAAACGGAAATAGCCGGTGCGCCGGCGGGGCGGCCGATGCTCCAGGGAGGGCATCGGCGCCGCGCGACCAGCGCACCGGCTATCCGGCCCGCCCCAAGGCCGAAACCTTGGGACGGGCACCGCGGCGGTTACCCGGCACAGCCCCTCGACGTGCCGGGAACCGCCCGCGGTTCAGGCGGGCTTCGAGCTTGACCGGCTCCTGCTCGGCGCGGTGAGCAGAAGCCCCCGAAGTCCACCCGGTGCTGGTCCCGGCGCCGCAGGGGCAGCGCGGCGCCGGGGCCGGGATCCGAACCGGCCGGGCGCGGTCGGCCGTTCGGGAAGACAAAGGGGATGCCTGAACGAGGGCAGGCGGAAAGCGGCTTGTGCCAGAGGAATCAGCGGACGTCGAAACCCGAAGTTGATCTTGGTTTGGACGAGGTTCTCCCCGGCGACCTGGTCAGGTCAGTCGGGGGAGGTGGCGGGAAGCGCGGCTTCCCTGCCGGTGCGCTCGCCTTCGTGGTCGCAGCCGGTGCCGATGAGCTTCAGCTGCGTGGCGGGCATGCCGGAGTCGAGCACGGCGAGCGGCCCGCGGCCGCCGCCGGTGTTGTCGTGCCCCGGCTGGGCGGTCGTCGTGGGCGCGATCGGAGCCACCGGGGAGTTCGGCAGGCCACCGCCGCCGCCGCTCGAGCCGCCGCCGTCCGGGGACGCGTGCGTGTCGGATTCGGCGGGCGCGGGCGGAGCGGGCTTGGCGTCGGTCTTGACCTGGACGGGCAGGGTGACGCGGTGGTTCTGGCTTGCCGTCGCCGGAGCGGGACTCTCGACGGGAACGACCGGGCGCGGGGCCGGAGTGGCAGGCGCGGGCACCTTCTCCGTGACGGCCTTGGCCGGGACGGCGATGGTGACCGAGCCGCTCGCCGACTCGCCGGAGCCGCCGCCGAAGACGGGGTCGAGCATGTCGCCGGTGCCCGGCAGGATCACCGGGGCGCCCGTGCCACAGCACGGTTCCGGCGTGATGATCGGCGCGACTACCTGGTCGCCGATTCCGTCGACGACCCCGCCGACGGTGTGGACGACGCCGCCGACCGTGTTCGTGACGACATTCAGCACGCCGCCGATGAGGCCGCCCAGTAAGCCATTGGACGCCTGGGTCTCTGCGGTTTTCGTGGCCGGTTCCGAAGAAGTACCCGCCTCTTCCTCCACAGTGGCCTCAGGCTCCTCGTGCACGACGGGAGCGGGCTCTTCCTGGGAGGATTCAGCGGTCTCAGTGGGTTTCGCGGTCTCGGTCGCGGTGGGGTCCGAAGTGGACTCCTGGGGAGTGGTCGTTTTCCCGGACCCGGTTTCGTCCGCGGGCTGGACCACGGAGGTCTCCGGCGTCACGGGTGCCTGTTCGTCGGCTGAAGCCGGGGTGCTCAGCACGGCGCCGAGGATCCAGCCGGTGAGCACAAGCCCGCCCGCGAAAAGGATTCGCTTCGGGGCGGTGAGGCCGCCACGGCGCACGACTGCCGTACCACTCACAGCAATCACCACCGTCCGCGCCTGAAACCCACGTTTCCCGCGTGAGTTCGATCTTGCTTGGGGTCTCTTCCGGCCAGGTCGCAGTTCCCCCGGGGCTGCACCAGTTTTAGCACCGGAGGGGAGTGTTTCACTTCAGCCGCCGTCGATCCAGCCCGTTAGGCGGAACGACGCAACCGGCTCCGGTGCCTGGAGTACCGGAGTTGATCACTCTCGGTATGTGCCCGGCGGCCATCCGGTGAGAGGTGGAACTACTCAAATCCTCGGTGACCTGACCTTTTCCGGATCCCTGCTGCGGTGCGTGCCGTCGAAGTCGCGTTCGGTGAGCGGCTCGGCGGACGCGAGCCGCCGGGAGGGAAGGGTCCGGGATGTGGGACGTGAACGCGCTGTCGGCGGCGGTGCTCAGGACGCTGAAGGCGTATCGGCTGAGCGAAGCCGACGCCAGGGACGTCTGTCAGGACGCGTGGCTGGAACTGCTTCGTGCGCCTGGCGCACTACGCGACGAAGCGAAGCTCGGTGCTTGGCTGACGACCACCGCGCGGCGCCGCGCGCTCCGGATGATCACCAGGACCAGGCGCGAAACGCCGCGCCCGCTGCCCGACGAGGAGACGACCCCGGAGGCCGAGGTCGTCCGTGCCGAACGTGATCGCGCGCTCTGGGCGGCGGTCGATCGCCTGCCGGACTCGCATCGGCGGATGATGCGGCTCCTCGCGTACCGGCCGGAGCTGTCCTACGCCCAGCTCGCGGGTGAGCTGGACATCAGTCCGGCCAGTGTGGGCAGGCTGCGAAGACGGTGTCTGGACCGGCTCAGACGGACGCTCGAAAAGAGCGGCTGGGCGTGAACATCGGACGAGTCACCGAAGTTTGCGCAATCGGGTGACCGCTTCGTCGATGACCTCGTTGCGTTTGCAGAACGCGAAACGCAGGAGGTGTTTCCACTCTTCCGGGTGATCGGTGAACACCTTTACGGGCACGGCCGCCACGCCCACCCGTTCGGGGAGCTCCCAGGCCAGTTCCGCGGCGTCGTCGAACCCGAGCGGCCGGACGTCGACGCAGACGAAGTACGTCCCGGCGGTCGGCCGGACCGCGAACCCGGCTTCCGCGAGCCCCGCCGAGAGCCGGTCCCGCTTGTCCTGGAGGCTCGTACGCAGGTCTTCGGCCCACGGCAGTTCGTGGTCCAGCGCGTGGGCGACGGCAGGCTGGAACGGGCCGCCCGAGACGAAGGTGATGAACTGCTTCGCCGCCTTCACCGCCGCGACCAGTTCGGGGCTCGCGCAGACCCAGCCGATCTTCCAGCCGGTGCAGTTGAACGTCTTGCCCGCGCTGGAGATCGAGACGGTCCGGTCGCGCATACCGGGAAAGGTCGCCAGCGGCAGGTGCTCGGCGTCGTCGAAGACCAGGTGCTCGTACACCTCGTCGGTGATCGCGATCAGATCGTGCGTCACGCAGAGCGCGGCGACGGCTTCCAGCTCGGCGCGGGTGAACACCGTGCCGGTCGGGTTGTGCGGCGAGTTGATCAGGATCGCCCTGGTCCGGTCGGTCACCGCGGCGCGCAGGCCCTCGATGTCCAGCGCGAACCGGCCGTCGCGTTCCACCAGGCCGACGACACGCCGCTCCGCGCCCGCCATGGCGACCGCGGCCGCGTACGAGTCGTAGTAGGGCTCGATGACGATGACCTCGTCACCCGCCTGCGTCAGCGCGATCAGCGACGCCGCGATGGCCTCGGTGGCGCCTGCGGTGACCAGGATCTCCGTGTCCGGGTCGTACGCGGTGCCGTACCGCAGCCGGTGCCGCGCGATCGCCGCGCGCAGTTCGGGACGCCCCGGTCCCGGCGGATACTGGTTCGCACCCCCGAACAGCGCGTTCTTGGCGGCGTCGAGCATTCCGGCGGGCCCGTCGGTGTCGGGGAAACCCTGGCCGAGGTTGACGGCTTCGTGACGGACGGCCAGTGCCGTCATCTCCGCGAAGATGGTCGACGTGAAGGGCTGGAGGCGGGGTACGAGGACAGGTTCGCGCACGATCAGCCATCCTCACGGACAATGGCGGTGTGGAGCAACTGACGCCCGCCAAGGTGACCCCAGCCGATCCGCCCGGTGGAACCGCCGCCGAGGAGGAGAAGCGCCGCGGCCTGCGCAAGATGAAGATGGTCGCGCTGTCGTTCCTGCTCGGCGCGACGGTGATCTTCCTGCTGACCAGCTGGGCCGAAGCCGCGGGCTGGCCGGCCTGGGTCGGCTACGTCCGCGCCGCCGCCGAAGCCGGGATGGTCGGCGCGCTCGCCGACTGGTTCGCGGTGACGGCGCTGTTCCGGCATCCGCTGCGGATCAAGATCCCGCACACCGCGATCATCCCGAACAAGAAGGACGCCCTTGGCAGCAGCCTCGGTGACTTCGTCGGCTCGAACTTCCTGTCCGAGTCCGTGATCCGCGAGAAGCTGAGCCGGGTCGCAGTCTCGAAGCGGCTCGGCGGCTGGCTTTCGCAGCCCGCCAACGCGGAGCGGGTGACGTCGGAGCTGGCCACCGTCGTGCGGGCGGCGGTCAAGGTGCTCCGCGACGAAGACGTCCAGGCGATCATGGAACAGGCCGTGGTCAAGCGGATCGTGGACAAGCCGTGGGGTCCTCCGCTCGGCAAGATCCTGGCCGGCGTGTTCGCCGACGGGGCGCACCACAAGCTGGTGGACCTGATGTGCGACCGCGCCTACGAATGGGTGCGGGACAACCACACGACGATGCTGCGCGTGGTCTCGGACCGGGCGCCGAGCTGGTCGCCGAAGTTCGTCGACGAGATGCTCGCGGACAAGGTCTACGGCGAGGTGCTGTCGTTCGTCTGGGCGGTGAAGACCGACGTCAACCACCCCATGCGGCTGGCGCTGGACAAGTTCCTCGGCGAGTTCGCCCAGGACCTGCAGACCGACCCCGAGGTGATGGCGCGCGCCGAGCAGGTCAAGTCCCAGATGCTGGGGCACGACGAGGTGCAGAAGCTGATCGGCTCGGCGTGGGCGACGGCGAAGGAGATGCTGCTCAACGCCGCCGAGGACCCGTCGAGCGAACTGCGGCGCCGTGTGCGCACCGGCCTCGAGACCCTCGGCGGGCGGCTGGTCTCCGACGACCACATCCGGTCCAAAGTGGACACCTGGGTGGAGGGCGCGGCGGCCTACGTGGTCACGCACTACTCCAAGGAGATCACCACGATCATCACCGACACCGTGGAGCGCTGGGACGCCGAGGAGACCTCGCGCAAGATCGAACTCCAGGTCGGCCGGGATCTGCAGTTCATCCGGATCAACGGCACGGTGGTCGGCGCGCTCGCCGGGCTGGTCATCTACGCGGTCGCGCAGCTGCTTTTCTGAGCCGCCGCGCTTATACCACACTCCGGAGGCCTCACCGGGAGTTGTCCACAGGAAGTGGAGTCATCCCCAGGGTTATCCACAGCTTTTCACGTTTTTGGCCTAACGGTGTGCACAACCCCTGGGGGTAACTCGGGGGTGGGTGACACCAGAAGTTGTGGTCGCGCGTCCCCGGCGGGTCACGACGCTTGCCGGATCTCGCGTGCTTGAAGCCGGATCTCGCGTGCTTGGAGCCGTGACGCCCCCAAGCACGCGAGATCCGGCTTCAAGCACGCGTGTGACGGGTCCAGGCACGCGAGATCCGCCGTTCAGGTCGAGATGTCCGCCGTCCGCGCCCGCCAGGCCCGCGCCTTCTCCCGGTTCCCGCAGGCCCGCATCGAGCACCACGTCCTCGACCGGTTCCGCGATTCGTCGTAGAACGCCCACAGGCAGTCGTCCGCCGGGCAGATCTTGAGCCGGATCCATTCGCCGAGCACGGTCAGCCGGGTCGACGCCGCCATCACCGCCCCGCAGACCGTTTCCGAGACCAGCAGCGGGCCTTCCGGACCGAGGACGATCTCCGCCGGCGCGCGCAGGCCGGGCCGTGGGAGCCGCGGGTCGCCGATCGCGGCGCGCAGCGCGTCCCGGGTTTCGCGCGCGGCCGCGGGGGTATCCGCGCGAAGCCGGTGATCCCGGGCCCAGTGCTGCCAGGACTCCAGATCGTCCAGGAGGTCGGTGCCGCGTTCGACGTTCACCGTGTTCAGAAACTCGACCACCAGGGACGCGTCGGTGTTCACCTCGCCCAGTGTACGGGCGAGACCGGTTGTCATCGGCTCCGATAACCTTCATACTAATTTCACTGGTTACTCGATCCTTCTGGAGGCTGAACCATGGGTGCGGTACCGACCTTCGGCGCGGTGGCCCTCGACTGCCCGGACCCGGTCGCGCTGGCGGAGTTCTACCGCGAGCTGCTCGACTGGAAGGCGGCCGAAGTCGCCGAAGACGGCCATTGGGTGACTCTGCGGAACCCGGAGGGCGGCGCTCGGTTCTCGTTCCAGCGCGTGCCCGACTACCGGCCGCCCGCATGGCCGTCCGCCGAGAACCCGCAGCAGGCCCACGTCGACCTCGACGTCGCCGACATGGAGGCCGCCCACGAGCGAGCGCTGGCCATCGGCGCGAAGCTGCTCGACGACTCCCCGGAGACCTTTCGCGTGTACGCGGATCCGGCCGGGCACCCGTTTTGCCTGTGCGCCTGCTGACCTCGGACGAGAAAAATGCGTAATCTCTGATACGTGATTTGTCCGAAGTGCCAGAACGTCATGAAGACCGTCGACAAGAACGGCATCCACATCGACCAGTGCCAGGGGTGCCGCGGCATCTTCCTGGACAGGGGTGAGCTGGAAGCCATCGCCGGTGCCGAGAACTCGTACTACGGTGGCGGGCACCAGCCGCCCCCGCCGTACCAGGGAGGTGGACACGCGCCGGCTCCGCACTACGGACGGCCGGACTCCCCGCGGCCCCATCGCGGCGGCTACGCGGACTCGCCGAAGGGCTACCGGGGTGGTTACGCCGACTCGCCCAAGGGTTACCGCGGCGGCTACGCGGACTCGCCGCACGGCTATGGCCACAAGCGCCGTAAGGGCGGCTTCCTCGAGGGCCTCTTCGACTGACCGTGGTCCTCGATCTCAAGATCTGCCCGGCCTGCGGTGATCGCGCCGAACGGCCACGAGTCGAGAACGGGCTGCTGGTGTGCGCGGTATGCGCGCACCAGTGGCCCTTCCGGCGCCTTCCGCTGTTCGCGCTGACCGGGCCGAGCGGCGCCGGCAAGTCGACGGTCGGGCCGCGGCTCGCGGAACGACTCGGCGATCTCGCGCTCGTGGTCGAGCAGGACGTGTTGTGGACCGGGGCGTTACGGGACGACGTCCCCGGCCATCCCGCGTTCCGCTCGACCTGGCTGCGGATGGCGGCGATGCTGCACCAGAACGGGCGGCCGGTCGTGCTCTGCGGCACCGTCGCGCCGCCCGAGTTCGAGCGGCTGCCCGAGCGCGTCTTCTTCTCCGGCATCCACTACCTGGCCCTCGTCAGCGAGCCCGACGCCCTGCGCAAGCGTTTGCTGGCGCGGCCCGCCTGGCGCGAGTGGGACGATGAGCGGGTCGAGGAGATGCTGGAGTTCAACGAGTGGCTGCAAGCGGAAGCGCCCTCGATGGATCCGCCGGTCGAGTTGTTCGACACCACCCGCATCCCGGTGGACGACGCCGTCGACCACGTCGAGAAGTGGGTGCGAGGCCTGCTTTCAGGGACGCAACGGCCAAGTGCGGCCGTCGGGTGAATCCAGCCAGATCACCTGGTCCTCGCCGTCGAGGCTGAGCCCGAACCGGTCCCGCCCCGGCTCGCCGAGGCCGAGCCAGTCCTCGTGCGCCACTTCGACGATCTCCCACAGCCGCCGCGGGCCACCTTCGGCCACTTCGAACTCGCTGCCCCGCTGCCGATGGCGCATCCATGAGCCGTCCGGATGGACCAGCGTGGTGCTCTGGCCCGTCCGCGCGGCCGTCACGCCCGGAAGGTGGAGCCCGGCGAAGAACTCGAAGCGGCTGCGGCCTTCGGTGAGCACGCCCATCGGCAGCCGGGTCGGCCGCCAGGAGACATCACCTTCGAGCGCCTTCGACGGCTTGAAGCGGTGCGCGCGCAGCGGCATGAAGCGACCGTCACGGGCGAGCACCCGCCCGTGTCCCGTCGCGCCTTCGCCCGCGACGATCCGGACGAGTCCGCCGCCGATCGGCCGGTGCAGCGTGGTGACGATCAGCCCGCCCGGCATCGTCTGCGCCAGCCACGCGGGCGGGATCGACGACACCGAGCACGTGCACAGCACCCGGTCGTAGAGCACGCCCGCCGGGAAGCCTTCGGCGCCGTCGGCCGCCGCGCACGAGGGCGCGTACCCGATCTCCGCCAGGCGTTTGCGCGCGGCGTCGACCAGTTCCGGGTCGATGTCCACTGTGTACACGAGCCCGGAACCGAGCCGATGGCACAGCAGGGCGGTGTTGTAACCGGTGCCCGTGCCGATCTCCAGTACGCGATGCCCGTCGGCGACCCGGAGCTCTTCGAGCATGATCGCCATGATCGACGGCTGGCTGGACGAACTCGTCGGCGTTCCGGGCTGGGCGCCGAGATAGCGCGCCCGTTCCCAGAGCCCGGAGTCGTCGTCGAGCTGGACGACCAGTACGTCGGGGGAGTACACGCGCCGGAGCCACTCGTCGTCGCCGCTTTCGACCGCGGCCCAGCCGTTCGCCGCCGGGACGAAGAATCGCGGCAGGAAGACGTGTCTCGGCACGGAGCGGAACGCGGTCATCCAGCGCGCGTCGTGCAGCACGCCCTCGGCGAGCAGATGCTCGACGAGGCGCCGCCGCAGCCGCGTCGCGTTCGACATCCCCCCACGGTAGCGGGGTGAGCACCAACACACCCGATGGTTGCAAGCAGAGTGCTTGCAATTGCTAGCACCCGCGCGTAGCGTTGACGACGTCGCGAGGAGGTGACCGATGTCAGACATCGACCGGGATCAGCCCGCATCGGGTGGACCGATGGAGAAGGTCGCGGACATCGCTTCCGACATCGGCGAGTACATCCGCCAGCAGCGCAGCAACGCGAAGATCTCCTTGCGGCAGCTGTCGAAACTCGCCGGCGTGTCCAATCCGTACCTGAGCCAGATCGAGCGCGGGGTCCGCAAGCCCAGCGCGGAGATCCTCCAGCAGATCGCCAAGGGCCTGCGAATCTCGGCCGAGGCGCTCTACGTGCAAGCGGGAATCCTCGATCTGCCCATGGGTGGCCCGGTCGGCGACGCGATCCGCGCCGACACCGAGCTGACCGAACGGCAGAAGCAGGTCCTGCTCGACGTCTACGAAT
The DNA here is from genome assembly GCF_056435685.1 of Amycolatopsis sp. NPDC043885. Taxonomy (NCBI): domain Bacteria; kingdom Bacillati; phylum Actinomycetota; class Actinomycetes; order Pseudonocardiales; family Pseudonocardiaceae; genus Amycolatopsis; species Amycolatopsis sp. NPDC043885. The sequence goes on along the minus strand of NZ_JBWKEA010000001.1, from coordinate 734,501 downwards.
CGTTCCGCCGCGAGAACGCCGCCGCGAAACCCGAGCAGGCGGCCAAGGCGAAAACCGAAGACCAAGTCACAGAAACCAAGGAGTCAGCATGACCACGGCCACCAAGACCGACCGCAAGCACACCGCCCTCGACCAGGTCCGCACGCCGCTGCTGGCCGCCCTGGGTGCCGGCAACCTGGCCGGCCAGGCCGTCGTCGACGCCGTGTCCAAGGCCAAGGAGAAGGTCGTCGAGGGCAGCGAGACCGCCCGCAAGAACATCGAAGAGCTCCCGCACGACGTCGAGGGTCTCCGCGAGAAGCTGGACCCGGCCGAGCTGCGCAAGGTCATCGACGAGTACACCGAAGCCGCGCTGAAGCTGTACAACAAGCTGGCCGAGTCCGGTGAGCAGGCGTGGGACAAGATCGCCGCGCAGCCGCAGGTCAAGAAGGCCATCGAGCAGCTCGAAGACGCGATCAGCACCGCACAGGACCGCGTCGAGGGCGCGACCACCGACGCCCGTGAGCGCATCGACACCGTGCTCGGCAAGGTCACCAAGGGCACCCGTTCCGCCGGCGAGAAGACCGCTCGCAAGGTGACCGAGCTCGCCGGCGAGATCGCCGACGAGGTCGAGGAGATCGGCGACGACCTCGCGCACGAGACGCGTTCGGCTTCGCGCAAGGTCGCCAACAAGACCGCGCCGAAGACCACGACCACGACGCGCCGTACCACCACCAGCCCGGCCGCCAAGAAGCCGGCCACCGCGCCGAAGACCACCGAGAAGTAAGTTCCGCGTGAATTCCCGGGCCCCCGGCGCCGCTTCGGTGCCGGGGGCCCGGGTCATTCGCCCGGTTTGACGTAAGCTGAGTTCGTGTTCGTTGCCACCTGGATCCTCATCGCCATCCATTGGGGCGGCGCGCTGACGGGGCTGTTCGCTTTCGTGCATGCGCTGTTGCAGCGCGCGGACGCGTACTCGGCCGCCGATCGGAAGACCAAGCCCATCTGGATGCTCATCACCGGCGGATCGACCGTGGTGCTGACCTTCTTCCAGTTCTACGGCGGCGGCATGATCCTGTGGCTGCCCGCACTGGTCGCGGTCCTGGTCTACCTCGTGGACGTCCGCCCCAAGCTCATCGAGGTGCAGCGCGGCGGCCGCAACTGGTGATCGAGTGCCGGTTCGGCGGAGCTGAGATGTACTCGGACAAGTCACCGAACGCGTGAACCCGCCCGGCCGAAGGCCCCGCTATCGCGGTGGAAGGGCGCCCTGATCGCCCATCGTGCGCGTTCTCCCGGGCGGCGCCCTGCCGACATTAGGGTGGCCCTGTGACTAACTGGACCATCGCCGGAAGCCTCACCGTCGTCCCCGCCCTCTCCCGCACGGACCTGCTCGCCGAGCCCGTCGCCAAGGCACTCGCCGCCCTGCCCGATCCGGATGCCGTCGGCGTCGTCGAGATCGACGCCGACCTGGCCGACACCGCCGCTTTCTGCGAGGCGTACGGCTCACCGCTCTCCGCGTCCGCGAACTGCGTCGTCGTCGCCGGCAAACGCGCCGGTGAGGTCCGGTTCGCCGCCGCGATGATCCTCGCCACCACCCGCGCCGACGTGAACGGCGTGATCAAGCGCCGTCTCGACGTCCGCAAGGCCTCCTTCGCCCGGATGGACGAGGCCGTCTCGCTCACCGGAATGGAGTACGGCGGCATCACGCCGGTCGGCCTGCCCGCGGAATGGCCGATCCTGATCGACCAGCGCGTCGCCGACGAGCCCGAACTGGTCATCGGCAGCGGTATCCGCGGCGGCAAGCTGCTGATCTCGGGCGCGACCCTCGCGGCCCTGCCCGGTGCCGAGGTGATCGACGGGCTCGCGCGCCCCGTCGAGTGAGGCTGTCCACAAAGGACTTCTCGCTGGCCTCGGCCTTCGAGGCCGCGTTCCTCGCCCCGCCGTGCCGCGGACGGGGCTGGGCCGCGCCGGTGAGATCATCCCGCTGGCGCACGCCTTCCAGGCGTTCGCGTGGGCGGCGGTGAACGCTCAGGAGCGGGCAGCCGCGCGGGACTGGATCGCCAGCCCGCGCGGGGTCACCCAACGCGTGACGAGCGCGAAAACGCCTTCGCACACCAATGCCAGTACGACGACCGCGATGCCACCCGCCAGGATCTCGCCGTGGCCGGGTTCGCCGAGGGCGAAACCGTCCACAATGTACCGTCCGAGCCCGCCGCCGTCGTTGACGATCGCGCCGATCGCGACCGTCGCCACCAGTTGCAGGAACGCGACGCGGGCACCCGCCAGGATGACCGGAGACGCGAGCGGCAACTCCAGGCGCAGCATGATCTGCCACTCGCGGTAGCCGGTTCCGCGCGCGGCGTCGACGGTTTCCTGCTCCAGTTGGACGACGCCCGCGTAGGTGTTCGTGAACAACGGCGGCAGCGCCAAGGCCACCAGCGCGAGCATCAACGGCCAGAACGTCGTGTCGACTTCGAGCCGGGCTGCCAGGAACCAGAACAAGATCACCAGCCCGAAGCTGGGGATCGCGCGGCCGATGTTCACCGCGCTCGTGGCGAGGAACTGCGCGCGGCGGTAGTGCGCCAGCCATAACGCGGGCGGGATCGTCAGCACGGCCGAGATCGCCAGCGCCAGCAAGGAGAACTGCAGATGCTCGACCGTCCGGTACGGCACGCCCGCCGGGTCCGTCCAGCTCCAGCGGTTCGGTTCGCCGAACCACTCGATGGTCTGGTCGATGATGCTCATCGCGACGCCGCCTTCCGCGACCACGGCGCGAGCGCGCGCCCACCGAGCCACAGCAACAGATCCACCACCACGGCCAGCACCACGGAAAGCACCACGCCGACGATGATCGACGTCGGGTTCGGCGTCGCGGTCTGGATCCCGTTGCGGATGAAGTACCCGAGACCGCCCTTGCCGAGCATGGAAGTCACCGTCACGAGCCCGATCGTGGTCACCGCCGCGACCCGCAGGCCCGCGATCACCACCGGCAGCGCGAGCGGGAGTTCGACCTGCCACAGCAACCGCGAACGCGTGAAACCCATGCCTATCGCGGCTTCGCGGACTTCCTTGGGTACTTGTTCGACGCCGGTGACGATGTTGCGGATGAGGATCAGCAACGTGTACGTGGCCAAGGGAATCACCGCGGTGGTGAAGGACGTCAGACCGGTGAAGGGCACCAGCACGGCGAAGGCACCGAGGCTCGGGATGACGTACAACGACCCCGCCGTGCTCAGCGCGATGACGTAGAACCACCTGCGGCGCAGCGAAACCACGGAAACACCGATCGACACCACCAGCCCGATGGCGAGCGCCGCCGCGGTCAGCGTGAGGTGCTCGCCGAGCCGCTCGAAGATCTCGTCGAGATGGCGGTCCACCCACCGCCACTCGAAGAGCGGCCGTCCACCTTGGGTGGCAACGGGGAACACGGAGGAGGCTCGCACCGGCAGACCTTACCCCGATCGGGCGGCCGGATTCCGCTCTCTGGGAGCAGAAGGGGCGGAACTCTCAAAATGTGGATTCTGTCGTGACCCGGGGATACGGTTCGTTCCTCTGAACGAGTCATAGGAGTGTGTGCACGTGCGCTGGACACGGAATGTTCGAGTGGGCGCGGTGCTCGCCGCCGCCGTCCTCGGTATGACCGCCTGTGGGGGAGGCGACGACGCGGCGGCCCCGGCCGCGCAGAGCAAGGGCGGGGCACCGATCGTGGTGGCGTCCTTCAACTTCACCGACAGCGTGATCCTCGCCGAGCTGTACGCGAACGCGCTGGAGGCCAAGGGTTATCCGATCACCCGCAAGCTGAACCTCGCTTCGCGCGAGCTGATCTACCCGGCGCTGAAATCCGGCGAACTCCAGTTCATCCCGGAATACCAGGGTGCCGCCATCACCACCGGATACGGCAAGGAAGCCGCGAAGGACGCGCAGGCCGAACACGAGCAGCTCGAGAAGTTGTTCGAGCCCGACGGCATCGCCCTGCTGGAGCAGTCGCCGGCGGAGAACAAGAACACCTACATCGTGAAGGCCGACCTCGCCAAGGAGAAGGGCCTCAAGAAGATCAGCGACCTGTCCAAGGTCGACAACGTCATCGTCGCGGGCGGGCCGGAGTGCGCGGAGCGGCTTCCCTGCTTCAAGGGCTTCACGGACGTCTACAAACTGAAGGCCACGTTCCAGACCGTGCAGGAGGCGGGCCCGCGCGTCGAGCAGCTGCGGTCCGGCAAGGTCACCGTCATCCCGGTCGACTCGGTGAGCCCGCTCGTCGGCGACCCGCAGTTCGTGGTGCTGGAGGACGACCTCGCCATCGTGCCGACCGAGAACGTCGTGCCCGCGGTGAACAAGAAGGTCCTCGACGAACGCGGCGCCGACTTCGCGGCCGCGGTCAATGCCGTGAGCAAGGCCCTCGACACCGTACAGCTGCGTGAGCTGAACAAGCGCGTCGACTCGGACGGCGAGAAGCCGGCCGACGTCGCGAAGGACTGGCTGAAGGAGAAGTCCCTCATCTGAGGCTCTTCGCAAGTGAGATGAAGGGGCCTTTCATAGCAAATTTTGCTATGAAAGGCCCCTTCATTGCAGTCGGAGGAGGGCCGCCCGCTCCGGCTGCGGGCGTCGGTGGAATCGTGGACGCTGTCGTTGCACCACGGGTGAAAGGGAGTGGGATGGGAAAGGTCACGGCCATCGCGGAGCGCACCATCGAGGCGCCGGCGGACAAGGTCAGGGCGCTCGTCGCCGACTACGCCGAAACCCGGCCGAAGCTGCTGACCGAGCACTACCGCGACTACGAGGTCACCGAAGGCGGAGCCGGCGCGGGCACGAAGGCGCGCTGGAAGCTGCAGGCCACGTCGAAGCGTGTGCGTGACGTCGCCGCGACGGTGACCGAGCCGTCCGAAGGCACCCTCGTCGAGACCGACGCGAACTCCAGCATGGTCACCACCTGGACCGTCCGCGAGGTGCCGGGCGGCAGCGTCGTCCGCATCGAGACGACCTGGGACGGCGCGGGCGGCATCGGCGGCTTCTTCGAGAAGACCTTCGCGCCCGGTGGGCTCAAGCGGATCTACGAGGGAGTGCTCGGCAAACTCGCCGAGGTCGTGTAGTGCTCGCCACAACCGGAATGGCCGCCCCGGTTCGCTCGTTGTACCCGGCGTGAATACGGGGCGATCGCCCCGCTTGGGCAACAGACTTGGAGTTACCTCGTGAACGCAACCGAGATCCGGCTCGCCTCCCGTCCGCACGGCGTCCCCACGCTCGAGAACTTCGAGATCGCCGACGTCGAGATCCCGGTGCCGGGCGAGGGGCAGATCCTGGTCCGCAACCAGGTGCTGAGCGTGGACCCGTACATGCGCGGCCGGATGAGCAGCGCGAAGTCCTACGCCGAACCGTACGAAGTCGGCAAGGTCATGCACGGCGGCGCCGTCGGTGAAGTGCTCGAGTCCACCGTGGACGATTTCAAGCCGGGCGACATCGTGCTGCACGGCCTTGGCTGGCGCTCGCACGCCGTCGTCGCCGCGAAGCACGCGGTGAAGGTCGACCCCGAGGCCGCGCCGATCACCGCGTACCTCGGCGTCCTCGGCATGACCGGGCTCACCGCGTACGCCGGACTGCTCGAAGTCGCGGAGTTCAAGGAGGGCGACACCGTCTTCGTGTCCGGCGCGGCGGGTGCCGTCGGGTCCGTCGTCGGCCAGCTGGCGAAGCTGAGGGGCGCGAAGCGGGTCATCGGCAGCGCGGGCACGGACGAAAAGGTCAAGTGGCTGACCGGCGAGCTGGGCTTCGACGCGGCGTTCAACTACAAGGACGCCCCGGTCGCCGAGCAGCTGCGCGCGGCGGCACCCGAGGGCATCGACGTGTACTTCGACAACGTCGGCGGCGAGCACCTCGAAGCGGCGATCGACTCGATCAACCTGCACGGCCGGATGGCGATCTGCGGGATGATCTCGGTCTACAACAACACCGAACCGGCCGCGGCGCCGCGCAATCTCGCGTCGATCATCGCGAAGCGGTTCACCATGCGCGGCATGCTGGTCGGCGACCACTACGCGCTTCAGCCGCAGTTCGTGAAGGAGGTCGCTCCGCTGGTCGCCTCCGGGAAGCTCAAGTACTCGGAGACCGTTGTGGACGGTATCCGCAACGCGCCGCAGGCCTTCCTGGACTTGCTGGGCGGGGCGAACACCGGCAAGATGCTGGTCCGCGTCTGACCCCGCCTCACGTGCAATGAAGGGGCCTTTCATCGCAAATTTTGCGATGAAAGGCCCCTTCATTGCACGCGCGGAGGCTCAGTACTGGGTGGTGAGCGCGCCTTCGGTCAGCGCGGCGTCCAGCGCCTCCGCCGACATGTCCAGCTTCATCTGGTCACGGAAGATCTGGCCGGCGGTCGGCAGGCTGGAGCGCTCCGGCCAGGTTTCCGGCTTCCACAGCGAGGACCGCAGGAAAGCCTTGGCACAGTGCATGTACAGCTCTTCGACCTCGACCATGATCGCCAGCGCGGGCCGCTTCCCCTTGACCACGAGGTCGTCGAAGAACGGCGCGTCCGCGACCAGTTTCGCGCGGCCGTTGATCCGCAGCGTCTCGTTCATCCCCGGGATCAGGAACAGCAGTCCGGCGTGCGGGTTCTCGAGGATGTTGGTCTGGCTGTCGAGCAGCTTATTGCCCGGCCGGTCCGCCAGTAGCAGCGTCTTGTCGTCGAGCACCTTCACGGAACCGGCCGGGTCGCCCCGCGGAGAGACGTCACACGTCCCGTCGGACGACGCCGTCGCCAGCAGGTAGAACGGCGAGTGTTCGATCAGCGTGCGCGCGTGCGGATCGAGGAAGGGGATGATCTTCCCCTTGGTGCGCTCGGCCGGGTGGCCGAGGTGTTCACGCAGCGCTTCGCGCGTCTCGATCACTTTGATCTCTGAGGTCCCCATGACCCCAGTGAACCACTAGAACACGACAGTCCGGTTCCCGTGCACCAGCACGCGGCCTTCCAGGTGCCATCGCAGCCCGCGCGCCAGCGTCACCTTCTCGATGTCGCGGCCCTTGCGGACCATGTCCTCGACGGAATCGCCGTGGTCGACGCGGATGACGTCCTGGTCGACGATCGGACCCGCGTCGAGGTCCGCGGTGACGTAGTGGCAGGTCGCGCCGATGAGCTTCACTCCGCGCGCGTGGGCCTGGTGGTAAGGCCGCGCGCCGACGAACGACGGCAGGAAGCTGTGGTGGATGTTGAGCGCCCGCCCGGCCCACGCCTCGCACAGTTCCGGGGGCAGGACCTGCATGAACCGGGCGAGGACGACGGCGTGCGGGTCGTGCTCGTCGACGATTTTCCGCACTTCGGCGAACGCGGACGCCTTGGCCGCGGCGTCACCGGCGGGGAACGGGACGTGGTGGAACGGGATGCCATGGGCGCGGGTGATGTCGCCCAGCGAAGCGTGGTTGCCGATGACGGCGGCGACGTCGATGTCCAGTTCGCCGGAGGCGACCCGGCCGAGGAGGTCGTAGAGGCAGTGCCCGGCCTTGGAGACGAGGATCACGGCGCGACGGCGCTCACCGGTGTCGCTGACTTGCCAGCTCGACTCGGCCGAAAGCGACTTCGCGACGTCGGCGAATCGGGAGCGCAGTTCGGCGGCATCGAACGGGAGCGAGTCGGCGCGCACGACCTGGCGGGTGAAGAACCAGCCGGTGTCGGGGTCCGTGTGGTACGCCGCTTCGACGATCCAACCGCCGTGCTCGGCGAGGAAACCCGAGATACGGGCGATGATGCCGGTGCGGTCAGGGCAGCCGAAGGAGATCACATAGCGACGTTCAGGGTTCGACACGGACTCCATTGTCGCTGGTCTCGGCCGCGGCGCGGCGCCGGGTCAGTATCCGGACGCGGACCCGCCGCCCGACCTCGATCGCCGCGACCAGCAGCAGGCCGAGCGCGAAGGACAGCAGAAGGCCCTTCTCCGGTTCGTCCGCGAAGGCCGCTCCGCCGACGAGACCGATGAGGACGCTGTAGACCGCCCAGATGCTCGCACCGAGGGCGTCGAGCGGGACGAACTTGCGCGGCGGGTAGCCGAGGCTGCCGTTGGCGAGCCCGCTCGCGACCCGTCCGCCGGGCAGGTATCGGGCGGCGAGGATCAGCAAGACGGCGTTGCGCCGCACTTGGATCTTCGCCCATTCGTAGCGCCGGACCCCGTCCGGGCCGCGCTGCAGGCGGGCGAGCGCTCGCGGACCCGCGGCCGCGCCGACGGTGTAACCGAGACAGTCGCCCAGCCAGGCCCCGAGCGCGGCGACCAGCGCGAGCAGCGCCAGCTGGGAGAAGTCCGTGCCGATCAGGACGGCGACGGTGATGACGGTGGTCTCGCTCGGCATGAATGGCAGGAGCGCGTCCAACCCGGACACGAGGAACACGATCACCCACAGCCAGGGCGATCCGAGCGTGCCCTCGAGCAGCTCGGTGACGTACTCCAGCAGTTCCACGGTTCCATGGTGATCACCGCAGGTCGCTTTGGGGTGACGGAGCGGGGTTCGACCGGTGAATTCCTAGTCCGGGGCGACCGACGACCACGGCACGGTGAGCTCACCGAGCCGCCACCGCGACGGCCGGTTCAGCACCGGCCAGCCCCGGGCGGTGAGGAGGTGGACGGCGTGCGCCCAGCGGGCGCGGACGCCGAAGTTCTGGTGCGGCGCCGCCGTCGCCCAGCATATGTCCAAAATAGACAATAGCTCGTGGACACGTTCGCCGGGGGCGTTGCGGTGGATGAGGATCTTGGGCAGTCGTTCGGCCACTGTGGACGGACGTTCCAGGCTGGCGAGATGGACGGACAGGGTCAGGCTGCGCGGTCCGCCGGAGCCGACCGCGACCCACGTGCTGAGCCGCCCGATCTCGTCGCAGGTGCCTTCGACGAGCAGCCCGCCCGGCGTCATCGCGTCCAGCATCAGCGACCAGGCGCCAGGGACCTCGGCTTCGTCGTACTGGCGCAGCACGTTGAACGCGCGCACCAGCACCGGCCGCGTCCCGGCGAGTTCGAAGCCGCCGCGCCGGAAGTCCAGCCACGGCCGGTCGACGGCGGCTTGCGCGACGGCGACCCGTTCGGCGTCCAGCTCCAGGCCCAGCACCCGGACGTCGCGCCGGACCGTGCGCAGCCGGCGCGCCATTTCGACCGTGGTCACCGGTGAGGCGCCGTAGCCGAGGTCCACCACGAGCGGTTCGTCCGCGCGGTGCAGCAGCCGGGTCACGTCAGGGTCGCTCGCGAGCCAGCGGTCGACGCGGCGGAGCCGGTTGGGGTTGGTCGTGCCCCGTGTCGGTGCCCCGACCGGTTTCAGCGCTCGGCCAGCCACTTCGCGACGAATTCGGCCTCGCGTTCCAGCAGCTTGGTGACCTGTTCGGCGATCACGCCTTCCAGCTTTCCGCCGACGAACGGGATCCGCACCTTGACCTCGCCGCTGTTGACCAGCGTCACCTGCTCGCCTTCGCCGGTCAGCGACGTCTTCGCGGTGATCTCGCCCGGCACGCCCGAGACCGACGCCGTCGCGGTGCCGGTGTAGCCGGATCCGGCGGTCTTCCAGGTCTGCTCACGCTCGACGATCAGATCGCCCCGGTGCAGCGTCCGCACGGCCGACGGGAGCTTGTCCGAGCTGATGCCCTGGCGCAGCTTGTAGCGCACGCCGTCCCCGGCCGGGACGTACTCCAGCAGCTCCGCGTCGTCGTCGCCGATCTCCTCCAGCCTCGCCCGCAGCGCCGCCTCGCCGGCGACCGCGTCGAACGTGGTCGCGAGGTCTGCGGAGAACGTCGATCGGTGCTCGATACGGGAGGCCATGGCGCCAGACAGTACCGTTCACGGGCGTGAGCACTGCCGAAACTCCCACCCAGCACGCCGCCCTCGCCGACCACACCACGTTGCGGCTCGGCGGTCCGGCACGGCGTTATGCCGAGGCGAAGACCGTGCAGGCCCTGGTCGACGCGGTCCGCGAGGCCGACGAAGCGGGCGAGCCGGTCCTGCTGCTCGGCGGCGGTTCGAACCTCGTCGTCGCCGACGACGGCTTCGACGGCGCGGTGCTGAAGGTCGGCAACACCGGCTGGACACGTGACGGGGATCTCGTCGAGGTCGCGGCGGGGGAGAACTGGGACGGTTTCGTCGAGGGCCTGGTGGCCGACGGCGTCGGCGGGCTCGAATGCCTGTCCGGGATCCCCGGTTCGGTCGGCGCGACGCCGATCCAGAACGTCGGCGCGTACGGCTGCGAGGTGGCCGAGTCCCTGGTCTCGGTCGACCTCTACGACCGTGCCACCCGCGAGATCCGCACGCTGACCGCCGACGAGCTCGGCTTCGGCTACCGCACGTCGATCCTGAAGGGGACCGACGCGGGCGTCGTGCTCACCGTGCGTTTCAAGGTCACCGAAGACGGCCTCTCCGCTCCGATCCGCTACGCCGAACTCGCCCGCACGCTGGGTGTCGAGATCGGTGACCGGGTCCCGGCGGCCGAAGCACGCCAAGCCGTCCTCGGCCTGCGTCGCGGCAAGGGCATGGTCCTGGACGCCGACGACCACGACACGTGGAGCGCGGGCTCGTTCTTCACCAACCCGATCATCGGTGAGGCACGGCTGGCGAAGGTGCTGGCGGGGATCGTGGACGTCGTAGGCGAGGACGTCCGCGTGCCGCAGTACCCGGCGCCCGGCGGTACGAAGCTGTCCGCCGCTTGGCTGATCGAGCGGGCCGGGTTCGCGAAGGGCCACGAAGGGCCCGGCGGCAGGGTCTCGCTGTCGACGAAGCACACGCTCGCGCTCACGAACCGGGGCAAGGCCTCGACAGAGGACCTTCTCGCTTTGGCGCGCGAAGTGCGCGATGGCGTCGAGGCTCGCTTCGGCGTGTCACTGCACCCGGAACCCCTGTTGATCAACTGCTCGCTCTGAACCCCTGCCCGCATTTAGTCCTCTGAATGCGGTACTTGCACGCGCAAAGACCGCATTCAGAGGACTAAATGCGGGTGGTGAACAACCCCACGCCGTCCCGTGCGTCTATTCCTGTAAGGGGCGCGGGTGACTTCCGTCGCCGCGGGTAACGTCGGAGAGGTTCCCAGCGCTGAGCGGGTAGGGGCTCGCGGGGAGACGGGGATCTTCATGGGAGGTACACGTGATCGAACGGCGCACGGTGTTCAAGGCCGCGCTCGCCGCGGGGGCGGCCATGCTGGCCGCTGCCTGCTCCAGTGGTGAAGGCGGCAACGCCAAGCCGGAAGGCAGCGGCGGCGGAGAGCAGAACGCCGCCCCGGTCGCCAAGATCACCGCCGAACCCGCCGCCGACGCCAAGGACGCCTCCGTGGTGACACCGGTCGTGGTGAAGGTCGCCGACGGCAAGCTCACCGAGGTCAAGGTCACGGGGGACAGCGGCAAGGACGTCAAGGGTGAACTTTCCCCCGACGGGCTCACCTGGACCAGCATGGAGGTCCTCGGCTACGGCAAGACGTACACCTACGCCGCGAAGGCCACCGGCAGTGACAACAAGCCGGCCGAGTTCAAGGGCTCGTTCAGCACGGTCAAACCCGCCAAGGAGGTTCGCGCCACGCTGAACCCGACCGACGACGCCGAGGTCGGCGTCGCGATGCCGATCAGCGTGAAGTTCGCGTCCCCGGTCAAGGACAAGGCGGCCGCCGAAAAGGCACTCAAGGTGAAGACCGACAAGGACGTCGAGGGCTCCTGGGGCTGGCTGTCGGACACGCAGGTCGACTGGCGGCCCAAGGAGTACTGGCCCGCCAACATCAAGGTCAACGTCGAGGCGAAGCTCTACGGTGTCGCGCTCGGCGGCGGCGCGTACGGCAAGGCCGACGTGACCACCGAGTTCAAGATCGGCCGCAACCAGGTGGTCAAGATCAACACCCCGGACCACGTGATGAAGGTCTACCGGGGCGGCGCGGAATCGGCGAGTTACCCGTGCTCGAACGGGCTCGACTCCGACGTCCAGCGCAACACCCCGAACGGCACGTTCATCGTGATGACGAAGGAGCCGACGGCGCGGTTCGACAACGCGCGCTATGGCTACACCAACGTCAACAAGAAGTGGGCCTGCCGGATCTCGAACAACGGCGAGTACATCCACGAGAACCAGGACAACGCGGCGAACATCGGCAAGGCCAACACCTCGCACGGCTGCGTGAACCTGCTCGACGCGGACGCGAAGAAGTACTTCGATTCGGCCATGATCGGCGACCCGGTCGAGATCACCGGTTCGAAACTGAGCAGCCCGACCAAATCGGACGTCAAGGACTGGTTCTACGACTGGAAGTCGTGGAAGGCCCTCTCGGCGATCAAGTAGCGAGGGCGCGGGTGGCCGTTCGGTACAGGTGGTCGTGAGTGGCGTTTCGGGTTCTCCCCCCCAACACCCCCCCCACACCACCCAGACGAACTCCACAAAGGGGGAACAAGGGAAAAGAGGG
>NZ_JBWKEA010000001.1:623116-722140 GCF_056435685.1 Amycolatopsis sp. NPDC043885 | reverse complement strand
ATTCTTTCTGGGAAAGAAGGGGGAGGGGGGGGGGGGGGCTGTGGGGGGGGGGGGTGGGGGGGGGGTTTTTGGGTTCCCACCCAAAACCCCCCCCCACGACCACCCCGGCCGACCTCATAAAGTGCGACGCATGAAGACCGAGGTAGTCGGCTACGGCGGGACCCGCATCGGTTTGTGGGTCGAGGGCGCCGAGAACACCCGTCCGATCGTGTTCGTGCACGGCTGGGCCCAGTCCGCCAAGGCCTGGGCGCCGCAGCTGGCGGATCCCAAGCTCAGCGAGCGGTTTCGCCTGGTCGCGATGGATCTGCGCGGGCACGGCGATTCCGAGGTGCCCTCCGCCGGCTACGACGATCCGCGGGTCTGGGCCGAAGATCTCGCCTCGGTCCTCGACTTCGCCGGTGAAGACGCGATCGTCGTCGGCTGGTCCTACGGCGGGCTCGTGATCACCGACTACCTCCGCGTGCACGGCTCGTCGAGGCTCGGCGGCGTCGTCTTTGTGGGCGCCATCACAGAAATCGGCAAGAACCGGCCCGGCGGCAAGGTCGGGCCCGCCATGCGCGAGGCCATCCCGGCGGTGCTGGCGGACGATCCGGCGGTCGCGATTCCCGCGTTGGTGCAGTTCAGCGAGCGGATGACCGCCGCCCCGGTGTCCGGCACGCTCACCCAGTCCTTGCTCGGCGCGTGCCTTTCCACTCCGCCCGCGGTGCGTTCCGCGCTGTTCCGGCGCGACATCGGGAGCGAGGACGTCCTTCGCGATCTGGACAAACCGGCACTTATCGTCCATGGTCTCGCGGACGCTGTGATCGATCCGACGTCGGCGGAATACGCGGCGGGGAAGATTCAGGGGGCTGTCGTGCGTTGGCTACCTGAGGTGGGGCATCTGCCGTTCGCCGAAGCGGCGGACGAGTTCGGTGATCTACTGCGCCGGTTCGCCGATCAGTAGGACTTCGGGAGTGTTGACCAGGTGACGATCCCCCTGCACGGGTTCGACGCCGCGCCCAGGCGCGTCGCGGTGCTGTCGTTGCACACCTCTCCGCTGGAGCAGCCGGGTACCGGCGACGCCGGCGGCATGAACGTCTACGTGAGCCAGACGGCCACCGAGATGGCCCGCCGCGGCGTCGAGGTCGAGGTGTTCACGCGGGCGACGTCCTCGGATCAGCCCCCGATCGCCGAGCTGGCGCCCGGCGTGGTGGTCCGGCACATCCCGGCCGGGCCGTTCGAGCCGCTGGGACGCGACGAGCTGCCCGCGCAGCTGTGCGCGTTCACCGCCGGGGTGCTGCGGGCCGAGGCGTTCCACGAGCCGGGCTACTACGACCTCATCCATTCGCACTACTGGCTTTCCGGTCAGGCGGGCTGGCTCGCCCGCGACCGCTGGGGCGTGCCGCTGGTGCACACCGCGCACACCCTGGCCAAGGTCAAGAACGCCGCGCTCGCCGAGGGCGACACCCCGGAGCCGCGCACCCGCGTGATCGGCGAGGAGCAGGTCGTCGAGGAGGCGGACTGCCTGGTCGCGAACACCCGCGTCGAGGCCCGCGAGCTGATCGAGCTGTACGACGCCGACCCGCACGCCGTGCACGCCATCCCGCCGGGCGTCGACCTCGACCGATTCACCCCCGGTTCCCGGCCCGCCGCGCGCAGGGCCCTGGGCCTGCCGGAGGACGCGATCGTGCTGGCCTTCGCCGGCCGCATCCAGCCGTTGAAGGCGCCGGACGTCCTCCTGCTCGCCGCGGCCGAAATGCTGCGCGAGCGGCCGGAGCTGGCGTCGCGGCTGGTGGTGCTGATCGTCGGCGGGCCGTCCGGGACCGGGCTGGAGCAGCCGCAGGCCCTGCGCGAACTGGCCGTCTCCCTCGGGATCGAGGAGCAGACCCGGTTCATGCCGCCGCAGCCCGGCCAGTCGCTGGTCAACGTCTACCGCGCGGCCGACATCGTCGCGGTGCCGAGCTACAACGAGTCGTTCGGGCTGGTCGCGCTCGAGGCGCAGGCCTGCGGGACGCCGGTGATCGCGGCCGAGGTCGGCGGGCTGCCGGTCGCGGTCCCGCACGGGGTCTCCGGGCTGCTCGTGCCTTCGCACGACGCGAAGGACTGGGCCGGTGCGCTCGCGAATGTCGCGCTGCGGCCCGGCTGGCGTGCCGAACTTTCGGCCAACGCCGTCGTCCACGCGCGGCGCTTCTCCTGGCGCCGTACGACGGACCGGCTGCTGGACACGTACGCTCAGGCGACCGGCGCGTTCCGGCGTGCCCTCGAACAGCGCGCGGAGGTGGCGGTTTGACGCTCGACGAGACCTTGCGGTCCTCTTTGGACAATGCGGGCCTGGAATACGAAAGGCGTGGCGAGGGAAAGTACTTCGTCACCTTGCCCGGTACCAAGAAGTTGCAGACCAACTGCTGGCTGGTCGCCGGGGACCACGCCTTCGCCGTCGAAGCCTTCGTCTGCCGCCGTCCCGATGAGTCCCATGAGGACGTTTACCGGTTTCTGTTGCGCCGCAACGCGAAGCTGTACGGCGTGCACTACACCGTGGACGCGATGGGCGACATCTACCTGGTCGGCCGGTTCGGCCTGGACACGGTCACCGAGTCCGAGTTGGACAAGATCCTCGGGCAGGTGCTGGAAGCCGCCGACGGCGATTTCAACACGTTGCTGGAACTCGGATTCGCGGAATCGATCAAACGCGAGTGGGATTGGCGCGTTTCCCGCGGCGAATCGCTGGCGAACCTGCAGGCGTTCAAACATCTCGTCGAGCCTTCGAACGGACACGAACCCGGAGCCTTGACCGACTCGTGACCCGAACGGTGCAACGGCACCGGATCCGGCTCCGTCTCTTTCCGCGACACTGGAGGGAGACGGTCTTGATGCGCAAGCGAGTGAGATGGGTCGCCGCCGCCGGCATCGTGCTGGCACTGGCGGGCTGCTCGGCGAACGATTCCGGCGGTGAATCCGCCGCGATGCCGATGTCGGCCGACACCAAGCAGGCGGCGCCGAACCAGGGGACGCCGAACAAGGAGGCCACCGACAGCAAGGCGGGTTCGGGCAAGGCCCCGGCGCCGGCGGGGCAGCCGGGGATCGCCGATCGCAAGCTGGTGCGCACGGCGAGCCTGGAGCTCACCGCGCCGAACGTCGCCGACGTGATCTCGCAGGTGCGCGTCATCACCCAGGGCGCCGCCGGCTACACGGGGCAGGAGAGCACCCAGGAGAAGCGGGCGTCGGTCAACGTCATCGTGCCGGCCGAGCGTCTCGACGGCGTGCTGGATCAGCTGGGGAAGCTCGGGAAGCAGGTCAAACGCGAGGTCACCGCGACGGACGTGACCGAGCAGATGGTCGACGTCGATTCACGGCTGGCCACCCAGCGCGCGAGCGTCGAGCGCATCCGTGCGCTGCTCGCGAGGGCGACGTCGGTCTCGGAGATCGCGTCGGTCGAGAGTGAGCTCACCAGCCGCGAGGCCGAGCTCGAGTCGCTCCAGAAGCGGCGCGAGAGCCTGGCCGGAAGTGTCGCCATGTCGACGATCTCCCTGCAGGTGAAGGCCGAGACCGTCGCGGCGGCGGAGGAATCCCGCAGCGGGTTCCTCGGCGGGCTGGCCGACGGCTGGGACGCGTTCCTGACCTTCGGCGGCGGCCTGCTGACCGTGCTCGGCGCGATGGCGCCGTTCCTGCTGGTCTTCGGTGTCCCCGCGGCCGCGCTGGTGTGGTGGCTGCGCAAGCGGCGCCGTCCGGCGGAGCCCGCGATGGCGACCGCCTCGGATCTGCCGTCCGCGCCTCCGCTGGACTGAAGCGTGAGTTCCGGCCCCAAGCACGCATGTTCGGTCTTCAAGCACGCGTGTGCGGGACTGGGCCCCGAAGAGAACAGGCGGGACGGCTCGAGGGAGGGGGGAGTCGCGATCTCGAGCCGCCCCGCTGAAGTTCCCGCCAAGGTGGACCCGGTGACGAGGGGGATGCCAACGGGGCCGGCGGGCGCCGCGACTCGGCAGGGGGGAGACGAGTCGCGGTCGTCACCCGCGTCGAACCGGGGAGTGCGTGGAATCCGGCCGCGCGGGACGTAGTCAACCTGTCAGATCTCCACCTGTAATCACAAGACTACCGGTTACTCCGTTCGAGTGAACTTGGAAAATGGGGATAACGGAGTGCAGTCTGATTTCCGGAGATCGGGACTTGTTGGCAACCCGTCTTCTGGACGGGTGAAGGTGTTACTCGCCGGTAACGCACTCTCCGTAGAAACAAGGCGAAGCGCGGCCCTCTGACCGGCACTTCCGCTCGCTCTGGCAGGCTGAACCCCATGGCTGAGCTTGGGACTCTGGTGCTGCTGCGTCACGGGCAGAGCACGTGGAACGCCGAAAACCTGTTCACCGGCTGGGTGGACGTGCCGCTGTCCGAGCAGGGCGAGCAGGAGGCGCGCAAGGGCGGGCAGCTCCTCGCGGAGTCCGGTCTGCTGCCGGACGTCGTGCACACGTCGCTGATGCGCCGGGCGATCTCGACCGCCAACCTGGCGCTCGACGCCGCCGACCGGCACTGGATCCCGGTGAAACGCGACTGGCGCCTCAACGAGCGGCACTACGGCGCGCTGCAGGGCAAGAACAAGAAGCAGACCCTCGACGAGTTCGGCGAGGAGCAGTTCATGCTCTGGCGCCGCTCCTACGACACCCCGCCGCCCCCGATCGACCCGGCCGACGAGTTCAGCCAGGTGGGCGACGCGCGCTACGCCGACCTCGGTGACGCCGCCCCGCTGACCGAATGCCTCAAGGACGTCGTCGCGCGGCTGCTGCCGTACTGGGAGTCCGCGATCGTGCCGGATCTGCGCGCGGGCAAGACCGTGCTGGTCGCCGCGCACGGCAACTCGCTGCGGGCACTGGTGAAGCACCTCGACGGCATCTCCGACGACGCGATCGCCGGGCTCAACATCCCGACCGGCATCCCGCTGCGTTACGACCTCACCGAAGACCTCAAGCCGGTCACCACCGGCGGAACCTACCTGGACCCGGAAGCCGCCAAGGAAGCTGCGGCCGCCGTGGCGAACCAGGGCCGCTAGACCCACGCATTTCGTCCTCTGAATGCGGTAGTTCGCTCTCGAACCACCGCATTCAGAGGACGAATTGCGTCAGGGGAGCGGCCCTGGTTCGCCACGGCGGCCGCGGCCTTCCACCCCTCGGGCAGCCGCTGGAGGCGCAGGACGATCGGCAGGTACCGCTTCGTCGCCTGCCCGGCCGCGTCCGTGACGTCCGTCGTCGCGAAGAGCAGCACGCTCGCCTTGTCGTCCACGACCTCCATGACCGCGGCGGCCGGGTTCGGCGACGGCGACGCCTTCGTGCCCCCGGACCGGATCTGGTTCAGCCGCGTCGCCTTGTCCTGCCGGAACTGGGTCAGCAACGGTCCGGTGGACACCGACTCGTAGCGGGCGTACGTGCCTTCGGGGTCGGCCGGGTCCACGTTCAGCAGGGCTTCCGCGGCGCGGAGGGCGCCGTCGCGGGCGGAATCCCGCACCCTCGCGAACACCCGGTCGCCGGCGCCCGGTTTCTCCGCCGCGGGCGAGGGCGCGGACGGGTTCACCTCGACCTTCCCGATCCGCCAGCGGTCGCCTTCGCGCACGGTCGCGAGCAGCACCGACGCGATGCCCTTGCTGGTGGCGCCCGCCCTGGTGCTGCTCTGGTCGAGCACCGTCAGCACCCGCGCCTTGTCCGGCGTCTCCTCGACCGCGGCCGAGACGATCACCCTCGTCACGAGTTTGATCGGTTCCGCCGACTTCCGGACCTCGGCGAACAGTTTCGCCAGCTCCTCGCGCGCGCCCGGCGTCAGGTTGCTGTCGATCGCCTTCTCGTAGGCGGGGACGGCCGTGCTGTCGTAGGAGAACACCGCCTCGGTGGCCGTCTTCACCGCCGTGAGCACAGCGGCCGTCCGCACCGGGTCGACCAGCGCGAGGTTCGAGGGCGGGGTTTCCGGCTCGGGCCGGGCAGTGCCGGAGACCGTGGTGGTGCAGCCCGCGAGCGCGAGCAGTACCGCGAGCCCCGCCCAGCGCTTCACAAGAGGCCGAGTTCCCGCGCCCGCGCGTCGACCTGGAGCCGCGACGTCACGCCGAGCGCGACCAGCAGTTCCGAGACGCGACGCTGATAGGTGCGCACACCCATGCCGAGGCTCTTCGCGGCCTTCTCGTCCTTGCAGCCGGTGGTCAGGAACTCGAGGATCTGCGGTGCCTCCATCCGGATGTCGGCGAACCGCGCGTCGAACGTCTCCAGGGTGGTGGACGCCAGCCAGGCGGTTTCGAACAGCGACAGGATGCCCTGCACCAGCTCGGGGCGCGAGATGACGCTGTACGAGCGCACCGCCTTGCCCTCGTCGCCCGCCATGATCGCGACCCGCTCGTCGAGCAGGATCGTCTCGTTGATCTCCTCGGTGCCGATCCGGATCTGCGCGCCGAGGCCGGACAGGTGATGCAGGTGCTCCGCGGTCTGCTCGTTCAGCAGGACACCGGGGCGGTACAGCTTGCGGATCCGCTTGTCGCGCACCAGCCGCTCACCCTGCCGCGTGAGCGACGGCCGGGAAAGCGCCCAGGTGTAGAGGTCGTCGGCCGCGCACGCGATGTCGGTCGCCGCGACGAACAGATGAGCCGTCCGGTCGAACAGCTCTTCTTCTCCGCGAATCAGGGAGATGTCACTGACGAGTTCCACGGCGACAGTCTTCCAACATTCCCCGGCAGCCGTGACGGGAACGTCGCTATTCGCCGGTGAGTGGGCGGAACACGGTCCGGAGAGTCACGACGAAAGTCGGAATCCGGGCAAGAGTCGTCACCGATGTCCCCGTTTCGGGTGACCCGTCTCACCCGGGAGGTCTCGGCCACGTGAACGAGGCCTGACCTGCAGGCGAACAGGGCGTCCCCAGGTGTCATAGGCATCACGAGTACGCGGCCGGGACTAGGCCAAAAGCCTACCCACGCGCTTACGATTCCCCTGTGACCACGCCTGTTGCACTCGCCATGGCCGTCGGCGGACTTATCGTCGGTGTGGTTTTCGGCTTCCTGATCGCGAGGGGTCGCACCCGCCGCGAGGAGCGGCGACCGACCGGCCCCACCGTGGCCGAACTGCTCGAACGCCTCGTGCGGTCCAGCAACAACGGCGTCGTCGTGCTCAACAAGTTCGGCGACATGGTCCTGCACAACCCGCGTGCCTACGAGCTCGGGCTGGTGAAGGTCAACCAGGCCGATCCGCGGGCCCGCAAGGCCGCCGAGCAGGTGGTCGAGACCGACGAACCGATGGAGATCGACCTCTCCCCGCTGGAGGCGAGGGGGCGTCAGCCCGAGGCCGTCCTCGGCGAGGTTCGCCCGCTCGGCGACGGGTTCACCGTGGTCGAGGCCGTCGACCACTCCGAGGCGATCCGCCTGGAAGCCGTCCGGCGGGACTTCGTCGCGAACGTCAGCCACGAGCTGAAGACGCCGGTCGGCGCGATCGCGCTGCTCACCGAGGCCGTCCTCGACGCCGCGGAAGACACCGAGGAGGTCCGCCGCTTCGGCGGCAAGATCCTCCGCGAATCGACGCGGCTCGGCCAGCTCGTCACCGAACTGATCGCGCTCTCGCGGCTCCAGGGCGCCGAGCGGCTGCCCGACCTGAACGTCGTCGAGGTCGACGCCGTGGTCCGCGAGGCGCTCGGCAGGACGACGCTTTCGGCGGAATCCGCCGAGATCACCATCACCACCGACGCGGCCAGCGGGCTCCTCATCGAGGGCGACCGGACGCTGATGGTCACCGCGCTGTCGAACCTGCTGGAGAACGCCGTCGCGTACTCGCAGCCGGGCAGCCCGGTGTCGATCAGCAGGCGGCTGGTCGACGGGAAGGTCGAGATCGCGGTGACCGACCGCGGCATCGGTATCGCGGAGGACGAGCAGCAGCGCGTCTTCGAGCGGTTCTACCGCGCGGACAAGGCTCGGTCGCGGGCGACCGGCGGCACCGGGCTGGGGCTGGCGATCGTCAAGCACGTGGCCGCCAACCACGGCGGTTCGGTCGGCCTGTGGAGCCGTCCCGGCACCGGGTCGACCTTCACGCTGCGGATCCCCGCGCACATCCCCGCCGAACCGGCCGCGCCCGCGAAACAGGCTCCGCCGGCGTCCCGGCCGGAGAAGACCCCCGAGCGGACACCCCGTCTCGTGGCAACAGGGCAAGAAAGCCCCGACCATGGAGGAAACCTGTGACGAGGGTTCTCATCGTCGAGGACGAAGAGTCGTTCGCCGACCCGCTCGCGTTCTTGCTCCGCAAAGAGGGCTTCACCGCCGCCGTCGCCGTGACGGGGCAGCAGGCACTCGAGGAGTTCGACCGCAACGGCGCCGACATCGTCCTGCTCGATCTCATGCTCCCCGGGATGAGCGGCACCGACGTCTGCAAGCAGCTCAGGCAGCGTTCCGCCGTACCGGTGATCATGGTGACCGCGCGCGACAGCGAGATCGACAAGGTCGTCGGCCTGGAACTCGGCGCCGACGACTACGTCACCAAGCCGTACTCGGCCCGTGAGCTCATCGCGCGGGTGCGAGCGGTGCTGCGCCGCGGTGGCGAGCCGGGCTCCGAAGGCGATCTGGCGCCTCTGGTGCTGGCGGCCGGGCCGGTGCGGATGGACGTCGAGCGGCACGTGGTGACCGTCGACGGCCAGGAGGTCTCCTTGCCGCTGAAGGAGTTCGACCTGCTCGAGTACCTGCTGCGCAACGTGGGCCGCGTGCTCACCCGCGGGCAGCTGATCGACCGGGTGTGGGGTGCGGACTACGTCGGCGACACCAAGACGCTCGACGTCCACGTGAAGCGCCTGCGCTCGAAGATCGAGCCGGACCCGGGATCGCCCCGGCACCTGGTCACGGTGCGTGGCCTGGGCTACAAGTTCGAGACGTGACAGGTCCGGTACCCGCCCCTGCGATACAGATCACGGTTACGGTTTCGTGACCTGATGTGGGGGCGGGTACCGTAGACGCTCGTGCGCCTAGGGGTACTCGACGTCGGTTCCAACACCGTCCACCTGCTCGTGGTCGACGCCCACCGTGGCGCCCACCCGACCCCGATGCATTCCGAAAAGGCCGTCCTCCGGCTCGCCGAGCAGATCACCCGCAACGGCGACCTGAGCCGCGCGGGCGCGGACAGCCTCGTGCGTGCGGTCGAATCGGCGAAAGCGGCCGCGGCGCGGCTCGGCTGCGAAGAGGTCATGGCGTTCGCCACCTCCGCGGTCCGCGAAGCCAAGAACGCCCCGAAGGTCCTGGCGAAGGTCCAGGAGCAGACCGGCGTCGAACTACAGGTGCTTTCCGGGATCGACGAATCCCGGCTCACCTTCCTCGCCGTCCGCCGCTGGTTCGGCTGGTCGGCGGGAAAGCTGCTGGTGCTCGACATCGGCGGCGGCTCTCTGGAGGTCGCGATGGGCCGCGACGAGGAGCCGGATCTGGCCGAATCGCTGCCGTTGGGCGCGGGCCGGACCACCCGGACGCGGTTCCAGCACGACCCGCCCACCCGGTCGGAGCTCATCGCGACTTCGGTGTGGCTGGAAGAACAACTCGCCCCGCTCGCGAAGAAGGTCGCCAAATTGGGTGAACCCGATCGGGTCGTGGCGACGTCGAAGACGTTCCGGTCGCTCGCCCGGCTGACCGGAGCGGCGCCGTCGGCCGGCGGGCCGCATGTGCGCCGTACCCTGACCGACACCGCGTTGCGCCAGCTCATCGCGTTCATCTCCCGGATGACCGCCCATGACCTGGCACAACTCGAGGGGGTCAGCGCGAGCAGGTCGCATCAGCTGGTGGCGGGCGCGCTCGTCGCACAAGCCACCATGCGGGCGCTTTCCCTGGAAGAACTGGAGATCTGTCCGTGGGCGCTGCGAGAAGGTGTCATCCTTCGACGGCTGGACCATTCGAACGGTGCGGACGAGACTGTGGGCGGCAGCGCCCGACTGGACTTAGTCGACGGAGAACGGGCACGGTGAAGTGGTGACGGAAATGCGGATGACGGTGGACAGCGCGCGCGACGCCGCCGATGCCCCGTCGCGTGCCGGTTCGCAACGGCTTGAGCGCGCATTGGACTGCACGGTATGACGGACGAGACAGAGAGCGGCCAGCCACAGAAGACCGTGGCGGAGCTGCTCGCGCAGCACGGAGCCCAGCCCGAGGGCGGGCGCCGCAGGCGACGCCGCGCGGCCGACGACGACGAGGCTCCCGAGCCCACTCGCGGGCGGCGCGCGCCGTCCCCGAGCGATACGGCGCCGCAGGCGATCATCGACAGGGTGTCCGGCGACACCCCGCCGCCTGCCAACCGTCCGCCACGCCGCTCGCGCCCGCAAGATTCCGGCGCGCGTCCGCTTCCGCAGCCGCAGCAGGACTCCGCGCCGCTGCCGGTGCCGCCGGACGTCGCGTCCACCCCGACCCGGCAGACGCCGCCGGTGCGCCCGCCGCAGGAGCAGAGCGGTTATCAGCAGCGTCCGCCGCAGCAGTCGGGTCAATTCCCGCGGCCGGCTCCGCCGCAGGAGCAGAGCGGTTATCAGCAGCGTCCCCCGCAGCAGTCCGGTCAGTTCGTCCGGCCGGCTCCGCCGCAGGAGCAGTCCGGTTACCAGCAGCGCCCGCCGGACTCCGAGGGCCTGCCCCCGCGTGGCCGTCCGCGTCCGGAGGAGACCCGTGGCGCGATGCCGCCGGTCCGCCGTCGCCCGGAGCCGCCCGCCGGACCCCCGTCCTCGGGGCTGTCGGCGAGGCTCGACGGCGGCCTCGACGCCCCGGCCGAAGACGTGCAGGACCAGCCGGGCCCGATGGCCAGCGGCGCGTTCGCGACGCCGCCCGCCCAGCCGGCGCGGCGCCGCCGTCCCGCGGCGCGCCCGCCCCAGCCGAAGGCCGAGCCGAGCACCGAACAGTTCGCCGCGGTCGGTGACGAACCAGCGGCCGAGCCCGAGGTCCCCGCGCCCGTCGAGCCTCCGGCGCCGCCCGCCGGCCTCGCCGGATGGCGCAAGCGCAGGCAGAAGGTGCAGTCCGAGGACACCGAAATCGGTGGGATCCCGCCGGTGCCGCCCCCGGTCGCGCCCGTCGAACCGGACGCCGACCCCGAGCCGGACCCGTTCGACGCCGGTCCGCCCACCATGGGGCATCCGGCGCCGATGCCCTTCGTGCCGCCGCATTCGCTCGACGACCGCGACCGGCAGGACAACCTCGACGAGTACGAGCGCGAGTTCGCCGACCCGGCGTACCCGGACGGTGGCCCGGACTTCGGCCGCGACGACTACGGCTACCGCGCCGACGACTACGAGGACGACTACGACGACAGCGTCGACGACGTCGTCGAGGAGGACGAGCCCGCGGCGCCCGCCGAGAAGGTCTCGCCGGGGAAGCAGTGGCTGGCGCTGGCCGGCCAGCTCGCCCTCGGCGTCGTCGGCGGCGCCGGTGTCTGGCTGGGCTTCAACTGGCTGTGGGTGAACATCCCCGCCGCCGCGCTGGTCGCCGCGCTGCTGGTGATCGTCGCGCTGGTGTGGATCGTCCGGAAGATCCGCAAGGCGGAGGATCTCCAGACCCTGGTGCTCGCGGTACTGGTCGGACTGGTGGTGACGGTCTCACCGGCCGCACTCCTGCTGGTCGCGCGTTAGCGGACTCGGGAAGGATGCCGGAATGGTTCAGCAGATTCCGGTAGGTCTCTCGACGGCGTCCGTCTGGCCGTTGCGGGCGGGCACGGCGTTCGAGCTGGCCGCCGACCTCGGTTACGACGGTGTCGAGGTGATGGTCTGGGCGGACCCGGTCAGCCAGGACATCTCCGCGCTGCGCCGCTGGTCGCGCCGTACGGGTGTGCCGGTGCTGTCGATCCACTCGCCTTCGCTGCTGATCACCCAGCGCGTGTGGTCGCCGGATCCCGAGGTGCGCCTGCGGATGTCCGTGGACGCGGCGCAGGAGCTCGGCGCGCGCACGGTCGTGGTGCATCCGCCGTTCCGGTGGCAGCGCCGCTACGGCGACGCGTTCGGTGACCTCGTCGACGAGCTCGAAGAAGCCAGCGGGATCGAGATCGCGGTCGAGAACATGTTCAAGGTCCGGCCGCCCGGCGGCTCGCGGACGTCGCGCGTGTCGGCCTTCCGGCCGTCGATCGACCCTACGGACGTAGGGTTTCGCCACTACACGCTCGACCTGTCCCATACAGCGGCAGCCGGGATGGACGCCCTCGCGCTCGCCGAACGGATGGGTTCCGGGCTCGCGCACGTCCATCTGGCGGACGGCACGGGCCTGCCGAAGGACGAGCACCTGGTGCCCGGACGCGGGATCGAGCCCTGCGCCGAACTGCTCGAAAAGCTCGTGAACAGCGATTTCTCCGGGCAGGTCGTGCTGGAGATCAACACCCGGCGGTCGCCGAGCGCGGCGCGGCGGTCGCGGGACCTCGCGGAGTCACTCCTGTTCGCGAGGCTTCACCTCGGCCAGTGACAAAGATCGTCTCCGGGTGCGGAGATTCATTCCTCCCTGCGCTCGAGGCGCTGGTACACGTAAAGTTCCGACCGTGAAGCAGCTGCGCTTGTTGATCTCCCGCACCCCGATGGATCGGCTCGTGGCCTGGGTCAGTGCTCGGTGAGCGCGGCTGACGAAACGAGCACCTCCTTCGACGCGGCGTGCGCGACGAGATCACTGGGTGACGGCACTTTCACGGCGGTCCTCCGGACCGAATGGTCGATCGGTGGACACCCCCACGGCGGCTTCCTGATGGCCTTGATGGCCAGGGCCGCCCTCACCTTCCTCCACGAACGCGGCGAGCCGCCGTCCGAGCCGCTCGCGATCAGCGCGGAGTTCCTGCACCCGCCGGCGGTGGGGCCGGTGTTGCTGCGCATGGACGTCCGGAAGGTCGGAAGGCGCGCCTCGGTCGTCGCGGTCACGCTGGAGCAGCGGGGCCGCAGTTGCGTCGAGGCCAGGGTGACCACCGGGCGGCTGCCGATGCGGCGTCCGGAGTGGACCGACGTCCCCGCCATGCCCGCGGAGCCGCCGCCCGGCGCGGTCCCCATGACCGGTGAGACCTCCGAAGGCCGGTTCAACCTCGCGAAGGGCTGCGAGGTCCGGCTCGACCCCGCGAGCGTCGGCTACCTGCACGGCCGGATCGGCGACCCGCCGAGGATCCGGCTGTGGGTCCGGCCGAGGCACGGGCTCGCGGATCCGTTCTTCGCCCTGCTCGCGAGCGACGTGAACCCGCCGGTGGTCTACAACCTCGGCCGGGTCGGCTGGGCGCCGGCCGTGCAGCTGACCGCGTTGCTGCGCACGCGGCCGGCGCCGGGCTGGCTGCGGGTGCTCGTCCAGAGCCAGTCGGTGCACGAGGCCTGGTTCGACTCGGACGCGCTCGTGGTCGACGCGCAGGGCAGGCTCGTCTGCCAGGCGCGGCAGCTGGCGCTTGCCCCGGCGCCCGGTGGCTGACGGCCGTTTGGCACGCTGAAAGACATGAGCGAGCTTGCGAGCGAATCATCGACGCAGTGCCCGCTCATGCGACGGAACGTGACCCAGTACGGGAAGAAGGCATGAGCGTGATCGCGGTTCTGGGTGCCGGGAAGATCGGGGAGGCCCTGCTCTCGGGCCTGCTGCACGGCGGGCACAGCCCGGACGACCTGCTGTTCACCGAGCGGTACCCGGCGCGCGCGGCCGAGCTGACCGAGCGCTACGGCGTGCACGGGGTCACCGTCGCCGACGCCGCCCGCCGGGCCGACGTGCTGGTCGTCGCGGTCAAACCGCAGGACATCGAACCGGTGCTGGACGAGCTCGCGCCGTTGCTCGGCGCGGAGTCACTGGTGGTCTCGCTGTGCGCGGGCCTCCCGACCGCCCTGTACGAGCGCAGGCTGGCCGACGGCGTCCCGGTGGTGCGGGTCATGCCGAACACCCCGATGCTCGTCGGAGAGGCGATGAGCGCGGTCTCCGCGGGGGCGCACGCGACCGCCGAGCACATCGCGGTGGTGAAGGACCTGCTGTCGCACGTCGGGCAGGTCGTCGAGGTGCCCGAGTCGCAGCAGGACGCCGTCACGGCGCTGTCCGGCTCCGGGCCCGCGTACTTCTTCTACCTGGTCGAGGCCATGATCGACGCCGGGATCCTGCTCGGCCTGCCCCGCGCGCTCGCCGGGCAGCTGATCATCCAGTCGGCGGTCGGGGCGGCGAAGATGCTCGCCGAATCCGACGAACACCCGGTGCTGCTGCGCGAAGCCGTCACCTCGCCCGCCGGGACGACCATCAACGCCATCCGCGAGCTGGAGAAGCATGGCGTCCGCGCGGCGCTGCTGGCCGCCATCGAGGCCGCGAAGGACCGCTCGACCGAGCTGGGCGCCGCCCACGATCCCCGCATTTAGTCCTCTGGATGCGGTAGTTCGTCGTCTGACTACCGCATTTAGAGGACTAAATGCGTAGTCGTACGGGCCCATCTCGGTGACTCGCGTCGCTTTAGCCACACGTGTCCCGCTACTCTCAGGAGAGCACGTGCGTGTCGATACCACAGGTGGGGAAGCCTCGTGGCGCGACACGTGTCGAAGGACACGGTGAAACATGCCGCCGAACAAGAAAGACGATCTGCCCTCAGTGGGCCAGGTCCAGTTCCTGACGGTCGCCGAGGTGGCCACGCTGATGCGGGTCTCCAAGATGACCGTCTACCGCCTCGTTCACTCGGGCGAGTTGCCCGCGGTGCGCGTCGGGAAGTCGTTCAGAGTGCCCGAAAAGGCCGTTCATGAGTATCTGCAGGGCGCGTACTTCGACGTGGGCTGAGGCCCGTTTCGCGGGGCACAACGTGCCCGCCCGAGGGCGTCTTCCGGGGCGCGAGTACCCTGGAAGACCGCTCGTGCCTGTGCGCTCCACCCGTTGGACGCTGCGCCGGGCAGCGTGACCGACGACGAAGGAAGGAGCGCTCACGATGGGCTCTGTGATCAAGAAGCGCCGTAAGCGCATGTCGAAGAAGAAGCACCGCAAGTTGCTGCGCCGGACGCGCGTTCAGCGTAGGAAGGCCGGCAAGTAAGACACAGCCGGTGAGTGGCCCGTCCAGTTTCTGGACGGGCCATTCCCATTTGGTGGGCGGTTTCCGCCCATCCGAGTGAGACGTGCATCCCCTCTGCGAGCGGCTGGTTAATAGCATGTAAGCGCTGCCTCGACTACCCCTAATGAGCGGTAACATCTCAAGGGCAGCCGCGCGATGCTTCCCATGAGTGCAGGTACGCGCACACTCGGTGGATCGACCAGTGCTCAAGGTCATCCGGACCCCGTGATCGAAGTCCGAGAACCGCCCAAGCCGCAGGGAGTCCTATGCCGTCGAACATCGTGCTCGTGACCGGGGTCGGGGGAGACCTTGGCGGGAAGCTGCTCGCCAGACTCGGCAACAATCCGGAGTTCGAGCGGGTGATCGGCGTCGACACCACGCCTCCGCGCAAGTCGGTCCTGCAGCGGATGGGGCACGCCGAATACGTCCGTGCCGACATCCGCAACCCGCTGATCGCCAAGGTGATCAGCACGGCCAAGGTCGACACCGTGGTGCACGCGTCGTGCACCGCGCATCCGGCCGGCCCGGCTCGCCGGACGGCGATCAAAGAGGTCAACGTCATCGGCACGATGCGGCTCTTGGCGGCCTGCCAGCGCTCGCCGCTCGTGCGCAAGCTCGTGGTGAAGTCGACGGCCGCCGTCTACGGCGCGGGCGCGCGCTCGCAGGCCGTCTTCACCGAGGATTCCGAACTCATCCCCACCTCGACCAGCGGTTACGCGAAGGACGCCGTCGAGATGGAGGGATACGTCCGCGGGCTACTCCGTCGCCGTCCCGACATCACGACGACGCTGTTGCGGTTCGCCAACATCATCAGCCCCGAGATCGACACCGTGCTCTCGCGCTACTTCGCGTTGCCGTTCGTCCCGACCGTCTTCGGCTACGACGCGCGGCTCCAGCTGCTCCACGCTTCGGACGCGCTGTCGGTGTTCGAGCAGGCGACCCTGAACGACAAGCCAGGCGTGTTCAACGTCGGTTCGGACGGGGTACTCACCCTCTCGCAGGCGATCCGGCGAGCCGGCCGGGTCGAGCTGCCGATGCCCAGCGGTGTCGTGCCGTCGGTCGGCAAAGTGCTGCGCGGAGCCCGCGTGGTCGACTTCTCCGCCGACCAGGTGCGGCTGCTGAACTTCGGCCGCGTCGTGGACAACACGAAGCTCAAGAAAGATTTCGGCTAC
Organism: Amycolatopsis sp. NPDC043885; assembly: GCF_056435685.1. NCBI lineage: Bacteria > Bacillati > Actinomycetota > Actinomycetes > Pseudonocardiales > Pseudonocardiaceae > Amycolatopsis > Amycolatopsis sp. NPDC043885. Next base: position 706,026 of record NZ_JBWKEA010000001.1, on the reverse strand, counting down.
ACCCCGCGCTGGACGACGCGGGAAGCGTTCGACGACTACATCTCCGGCCGCGGGCTCCGTCCCGTGGTGGACGGCGGCAAGCTGGCCGGGTTCGCGAGCAAGGTGCTGGTGGCCGCGGCGACCGGACAGGCGGCGCACCGGTGAGCAGGCCACACGAGAACGATCCCGAAAACTCTCACGAAGGCGAGGCGGAAAACGTGAGCGGCGCTGAAGCGCAGGTCATCCCGTTGCACGGCCCCGGCAGAGAGAAGCCGGACCCGGCGGTCGAAGCGGAACGGGATCTTCGCGAGTCGGAAGAAGCGCGAGAACATCTGGAGCAGGAGCGCCGGGCGGACGCGCCCGTCGTCGAATTCCCCGGGGCGGCGCGCGTCGCGCCCGCCAGGACCCGTCCGGCCGACGCGGATCTCCTCCCGGCCTCGCTCAGGACGGCGCTGGGGTTCCTGCGTGACCGGTTGACCGGTGACTACACCGTCGACGAGTTCGGCTTCGACGCCGAGCTCACCGAGACCCTGCTGTTGCCGCCGCTGCGCGCGCTGTACGAGAAGTGGTTCCGCGTCGACACCTTCGGCGTCGAGAACCTGCCCGCCGACGGCGGCGCACTGCTGGTGTCGAACCACTCCGGCACGTTGCCGCTCGACGCGCTGATGACCGCCGTCGCCGTGCACGACCACGTCCCCGGCGGCAGGCATCTGCGCGGCCTCGGTGCGGATCTGGTGTTCCAGGTGCCGCTGGTCGGCTCCTTCGCCCGCAAGTCCGGGCAGACACTCGCCTGCGCCGCCGACGCGGAACGCTTGCTGCGCAAGGGAGAACTCGTCGGCGTCTGGCCGGAGGGGTTCAAGGGGATCGGGAAACCGTTCTCGTCGCGGTACAAGCTGCAGCGGTTCGGCCGCGGTGGTTTCGTTTCGGCCGCGCTGCGGACCGGCGTGCCGATCATCCCCGTGTCGGTCATCGGCGCGGAGGAGATCTATCCGAAGATCGGCGACATCAAGCTCCTCGCGCGCGTGCTCGGCCTGCCGTACTTCCCGGTGACGCCGTTCTTCCCGCTGCTCGGCCCGCTCGGCGCGATCCCGTTGCCGACGAAGTGGAGCATCGAGTTCGGCGAGCCCATCCGCACGGACACCTATGATGCGGACGCCGTCGACGACCCGATGCTGGTCTTCACGCTGACCGACCAGGTACGGGAGTCGATCCAGCAGTCGCTGTACAAACGCCTTTCGCAGCGGAAGAGCGTCTTCAAGGGCTAGAACGCGTCACTCGCGTGATCAGACCCGGAACTCGCGAGTGACGGGCTTCAGGCCGGCCGTGCCCTGAATGACCGATTGATGGCCAAAGTACGGTTCGTGGGTCGGGTTGGTCGTGAGTGGCGTTTCGGGTTCTAACCCGAAACGCCACTCACGACAGTGATGATGGTCCTTTGGTGGGATTTGTCGGCCAGGGAAGCCGAGCGCGTGACCTGCGGCAGCCCTCACCGCTTACGATCCAGGCCCCCATCCAAGATCAACTTAAGCTACGTGGCATCGGGTTCCAACCCTCTTTACCGTCCACGACCTCTCGTTAATCTGCGCAAAATCCCCGAATCGGGCATCCTGATCAGGATTAGCGTCCCTTATGGACGGTCAGGGGAGCGCCAGGCCTTCGTGGCGGGCCCGCTCCGGCCGCCGACTCACCTACTCACGGCCGCGATCGCCGCAAGTAGGTGACTGATTGCGTGGAAGGTCAGCGCTTCCGATAGGCCATGCCCGCCGCGACGGCACCGGCCACGGCACCGACGCCGAGCACCGAAGGCACGCCGATCTTCGCGGCCTTGCGTCCGGTCCGGAAGTCGCGGATCTCCCAGCCGCGCGCCCGCGCGACGTCGCGAAGACCGCCGTCCGGGTTCACCGCGACCGCGGTTCCGACTACCGACAGCATCGGGACGTCGTTCTGCGAGTCCGAATACGCGGTGCAGCGCTTGAGATTCAGCCCTTCGCGTGACGCCAGCGCCCGGACGGCGTGGGCTTTCGCCCGGCCGTGCAGCAGGTCGCCGACAAGACGGCCGGTGTAGACGCCGTCCTTGGTCTCCGCGACGGTGCCCAGCGCGCCGGTGAGGCCGAGGCGCCGGGAGATGATGGCCGCGAGCTCGATCGGGGTCGCGGTGACGAGCCAGACGCGCTGTCCGGCGTCGAGATGCATCTGCGCGAGCGCCCGGGTGCCGGACCAGATCTTGTCCGCCATCAGCTCGTCGTAGATCTCTTCGCTGATGTCGGTCAGTTCCTGCACGGTGCGGCCGGCCACAAAGGACAGTGCGCGCTCGCGGTGGGTCTTGATGTCCTCTTTGTTCTCCCGGCCGCCGAGCCGGAATTTCACCTGCTGCCAGACGAATCCGGCCAGATCGGCGGAGGTGAAGAACTTGCGCGCGGCCAGGCCGCGGGCGAAGTAGAAGATCGACGCGCCCATCATCATGGTGTTGTCGACGTCGAAGAACGCGGCCGCCGTCAGGTCCGGCGGAGCGGGCGGCGCGGGCGGTTCGAGTGCTTCGGCGGACGCGGTCGCCATGGCGGCCTCGGCCGACGCCTCGCCCGCCAGCTCGGCCAGTCGTTCGAGCTCTTGACTCTTATCCTTGCCCCGCCAAACTGACACGCACACCGCCTCCGGAATCCCAGGTGCCTGTGCACAGCGTAGCGAGCGGCCGACCACGCTGCCCCGGGTGTGGTGCCTCCCTCATCGACGGTGAGTCAGCCGATGGTTATCGGCGGTAATCCCGGAATGAGCGGCGGAATCGAAACCAGCGGCGGCTTCGGCGTGGTGGTGGTCGTCGGCAGCGGCGGCAGGTTGGTGGGGCCGGGGACGGGGACCACGGGTGGCGGTGTGCCTCCGGTCGGCGGCGCGATCGGCCCGGTCGGGGCCGCGGTGTCCACGGCGGACGACGACGGCGGCACCGAGGTCGGCGCCGGTGACCCGGTCGGTGCCGACGACGGCGGGGGAGACGTCACCGGCGGCAGGACCGCGTGGGGGGAATCGGGGTCGCGGACGCAGTCACCGACGGCCGGGACCGCGCCGAGTTCGTCGGAAGAGCCCGTGGTGATCGTGTAGCAGACCAGGCGCGAGCCGAGATCCGTCGTCCGCTCCTGGACCTTGTCGAGCAGGACACGGGCCGCGGCGAACTTGTCGCGCGCCTCGGCGGGGGCTTGGTCGACCTGGAGACCGAGCCGGTCGGACTGCTGCCGCGCCCAGGTGCGGAGTTCGGCGAGCCGGGTCTGGCCACCCTGATCGGTGACGAACGCGGTCAGCCGGGAGACACCGGCTCGCAGATCCGTCTCGAAATCGGTGAGGCCGGTGAAGTAGGCGTCGGTGGGCGCGCCCTGCCGCGTCAGTTCGTCGAGCTCGCCGACGCGGTTCGCGGCGAACTCCAGATGCTTCTTCGCCTTGTCCTGCTCGTCGAAGGTGAGCCCGAGCGCGGCCGATTCACCCGCTCGTTTGATGCCGTACAGCGGATCGCCCGGCAACGCGTCCTTGGATAGCAGCAGGGTGATGCCGCCCAGGGCCAGCACGAGCGCGACGGCGGCCGCGGCGAGGTTGGCGACGGTGTGACCGCGACGCTTGGGCGCGGCCTCGGCCTCGGCGAGTCGTCCGGCGATCTCGTCACGGATCCGTTGCCGGGTCTCCGCGTCGGGGGCGCCGCCGGCGCCGAGTTCGCGCAAGCCGCCGACGAGCGCGAGTTCGTGCGCGAACTCGTCGTCGTCCGGGGATTCGGTGCCGTCGACAAGGTCGGCGAAGCGGTCACCGTCCGCCCGCTCCCGCGCGAACCATCCCGGCACGCCCACGGCGAAGTCTCCATCTGCTCAGCCCGGTCCTGACACCGGTCTGGCAGTGAAAACGAGCGGGGACGCCCAAGGGTTACGGCAAGGCCCGGCGAGGGACAAATATGGGACTTTAACGCAATCCGGTGGGCAGAAGTTGTGCCAAACGGCGTACCGCGCGGTGCTGAAGGGCCTTGATGGCGCCCTCGTTGCGCTTCATGATCGCCGCGGTCTCGGCGACCGAAAGCCCCTGCATGAACCGCAGCACGATGCACTCGCGCTGATCCTCGCCGAGTTCGGCGACGCAGCGCAGCAGTTCGGCTCGAGTGGCGCGGCTGATGGCCTGCTGTTCGGGTCCCGCGACCGCCTGCACGCCCACGTTCCCGATCGGCGCCCCGTTGGGCTCGGCCACCTCGTCGGTGACCACCTCGAGGCGGAACCGGCTCGACTTCACGTGGTCGAGGATGATGTTGCGCGCGATGGTGACGAACCAGGCGCCGACGTCACGCCCCTGGTAGCTCACCGACGTGATGCGGCGCAGCGCGCGGAGGAACGTCTCGCTGGTGACGTCCTCGGCGAGGTCCCGGTCGCCGAGGCGGAACAGGACGTAGCGGTAGACGACGTCGACGTAGCGGTCGTAGAGCCGCCCGAATGCGGAGGTGTCACCGCCTTGCGCGGCGCTGACCAGATCCCACGCTTCGGCCTTCGCGGCTTCGGCCGCGGCGTCGCCCTCGTCGACCTTCGCCCGGGGCGACGGCGCCGCGGGGAAACCACTCCGGCGGAGGATGTGGCCCGCCACCATTGAGACGGGATTCGGTGCGGGAAGAGTCATGGCGCACCTCCCGTTCCGGACAGGGAGCACCGGCTCGCATGTCCCACCGCCGCGTGGGCCTGCAAGATCTGCACGTCCGGACTCCCTTTCTCACCATCGAGTGATCAACACCACTCGACGACGCCCAGCAGCATACGTGTAGTTACCGCGAAGTAGGTAGCGGTGCCGGGGTTACGGAACTGCGACGAAAGCGAGTGACCCCCATGACGGTGGCCGAGATGACAAACTGACAACGCCGTTCACCGAGGGAAGAGGTTCGCAGTTGAGCGCGGAGCAGGTTGCCGAAGGAAGCGTGCCCACTTTGCTCGCCGAGGCCGCCCGTCAGTGGCCAGGCAAAGCGGCCGTCCAGGAGACCGGCGGCGGGGTCGCACTGACCTGGTCGGAGCTCGACAACGCCGCCCACGCGTTGGCCCGCGCCCTGCTCGACGCGGGAATCGAGCGCGGCGACCGGGTGGCGTTGCGGCTGCCGACTTCGGCCGCGTTCGCCGTCTCGCTGTTCGGGGCGCTCCGGGCGGGCGCGGTGGTCGTCCCGATCTCGCCGCAGGGGCCGGCGGCGGAGCTGAACGGGTTGCTGGAGCACAGCGGCGCACGGCTCGTCCTCGAACGCGAAGTCTCCGAGGAGCTCCCCGAGGGAGTGACAAGCCTCTCACCGCCTGTTACCTCGGATGGAGCAGCCGAACCGGTCGACGAGGCCGGCGCCGGTGAGGACATAGCGGTCATCTCGTACACCTCCGGCACGACCGGCCCGCCGCGCGGCGTGATGCTGTCGCACCGGGCGCTGCTGGCGAACCTCGGCCAGCTGAGCCGCATCGTCCCGGCGCCGCTCGTGCACGGCGACCGCGTGCTCATCACCATCCCGTTGTTCCACGTCTACGGCCTCGGTCCCGGTCTGTTGCAGACCACGGCGGTCGGCGCGACGGCGATCCTGTCCGAACGCTTCCTCGCCGAGCGCACGCTGGCCGACTGCGCCGAATTCCGGGTGACGTCGATCGCCGGCGTGCCGGCGATGTACGCCGAGTTCGCCGCGATGGACCCCGAGGAACTCGGCCGTGGCCTGTCCACCGTCCGGCGGATGACGTCGGGCGCGGCGCCGCTGCACCCGAAGGTCCTCACCGCGCTCCGCGGCGCCACCGGCCTCGACGTCTACGAGGGCTACGGCCTCACCGAATGCGCGCCGGTGGTCACCACGACGCTGGTCACCGGCTACCCGAAGCCGGGTTCGGTCGGGCGGCCGCTGCCCGGCGTCGAGCTCCGGCTGGTCGACAGCGACGGCGACGCGGAGCCCGTCCCGCTGGACCCGGACGACCTCGGCGACGCCTTCGACGAGGACGGCGGCACCGGTCTGGTGTCGATCCGCGGTGCGAACCTGTTCTCCGGTTACTGGCCCGACGGCTCGCACGGCCCCGGTGAGGACGGCTGGTTCCGCACCGGCGACGTCGGCTACCTGGACAGCGACGGCGACCTGCACCTGGTGGACCGGGCCAACGACCTGATCATCGTCAACGGCTTCAACGTCTTCCCGCACGAGGTCGAGAACGTGATCTCGATGCTGGACGAGGTCGTCGAGGCGGGCGTCGTCGGCGTCGTCGACGAGCGGACCGGCGAAGCGGTGAAGGCCGTCGTCGTCCCCGCGCCCGGCGCTTCGCTCTCGGAACAGCAGGTCGTCGAGCACTGCGCGGAGCACCTGGCCGGGTACAAGGTGCCGCACACGGTCGAGTTCGCGGAGTCGCTGCCGCATTCCGCCACTGGAAAATTGCGCCGTATGCGACTGCGCTGATGGGCCCTCGGCGGGAAAGAGTGCCTCGGACCGGGTAAGGATTGGACGCATGGCCCACCACGTGACCGTCATGACCCGCACGGGTTGCCACCTGTGCGAGGTCGCGGAACAGGACATCGAGCGGATCTGCGGCGAACTGGGCGTCGCCTGGTCGGCGCGGGATGTCGACAGCGACCCAGAATGGCGCGCCGAATACGGCGACCGCGTGCCGGTGATCCTGATCGACGACGCCGAGCACGGCTACTGGCGCGTCGAAGAGGACAGGCTCCGGAAGGCGCTGGCGTAACAGTCTCGTAAGGGCGATCGGCCGACTTCCGGGCGTATCCGTGGCGAAGATGGAGTCGTGGACGAACGCAGGCTCACCGCTTCCCAGGCCGCGCTGACCGGGCTCCTGTCACTGGCCGCCGCCCTCGGCGTGGGGCATCTCGTCGCGGGCTTCGTCGGGTACACGGCTTCGCCGTTCGTCGCCGTCGCGAACTTCGTCATCGACCACAGCCCGCACGCGGTGGTCGCCTGGGCCGAGCAGACCCTGGAGACCTGGGACAAGTTCGTCCTCAAGATCGGTCTCGCCGTGGTGCTGGTGCTGTTCGCGCTGCTCGCCGGGCAGCTCTCGCGCCGCACTCCGCTGCCGGGCCAGGTGATCGTCGGCGTTCTCGGCGCGGCGGGCGTCGCCGCCGTCTTCGTGCGCACCGACCTGGGGCAGATCGCGCTGCTGGCGCCGGTGATCGCCACCGTCGTCGCGCTCGTCGTGTTCACCCGGCTGCACTCGTTCTTCCGCCCGAAGGTGTTCTTCGACGACCGTGAAGGCGAGGGCCCGGACCGGCGGAAGGTGCTGATCACCGGGGCGTCCGTCGCGGCCGGGGCCGGGGTCGCCGCGCTGACCGGTCAGATCATCGGGACCAGGAAGAACGCCGAGGAGTCGCGTGCCGCCGTCGGCAGGCTCGTCGCGGCGAGGACCGCGCCGCCGATCCCGCCTGACGCGGACTTCGCGAAGCTCGGCACCCCGCCGTACATCACTCCTTCGAAGGATTTCTATCGGATCGACACGGCGCTGGTGGTCCCGCAGGTCCGAACCGAGGACTGGAGCCTGCAGATCCGCGGCATGGTCGAGCGGGAGGTCACCTATAGGTATGAAGATCTGCGCTCGCGGCCGCTGATCGAACGCGACGTAACCCTGTGCTGCGTCTCCAACGAGGTCGGCGGCCCGTACATCTCCAACGCCCGCTGGATCGGCATCGACCTGCGCGACCTGCTGAACGAAGCGGGCGTGAAACCGGGCGCCGAGCAGATGTTCGCGACCAGTGTCGACGGCTGGACCTGCGGCACCCCGGTCGAAGCCGCCCTGGACCCGCGGCGCGGCGCGATGCTCGCCCTCGGCATGGACGGCGAACCGCTTCCGATCGAACACGGCTTCCCCGCGCGGATCGTGATTCCCGGGCTGTACGGCTACGTGTCCGCCACTAAATGGGTGACCGAGCTGGAGATCACCACGTGGGAGGAGCGCCAGGCGTACTGGCTCGGCCGCGGTTGGGCCAGGGAGGCGCCGGTGAAGACGCAGTCGCGGATCGACGCGCCCGGCTCGGCGGTGAACGCGGGCAAGGTCGTGGTGTCCGGGACCGCGTGGGCGCAGCACACCGGCGTCGCGAAGGTGGAGGTCCGGGTCGATCAAGGGCCGTGGCAGGAGGCTGTCCTGTCGGCGGAGACCTCGAAGGACACCTGGCGGATGTGGTGGACCGAGGTCCAGGTCGGCCCTGGTCAGCACGAGATCGCCGTCCGGGCGACGGACCAGTCGGGCTACACGCAGACGCCGGAGCGCGCCGGAACCGTGCCCGACGGCGCCACCGGCTGGCACACGGTGTCTTTTAACGCGCGCTGACGGAAACCTTTCGCAGGGCGCGGGGCCGTTCTACGCGTCACCCAGGTGCGAAGGGCGCCCTGCAAAACGTTTCCGTGGGCCTTCGGCCCGAAAGAGGCGCGCCGGTGAAGTCCCCTCGTCGCGCTGACGCGCTACTGAGCGGACGGTCCGCCGGTAGCGGTAGAAGCCCCCGCGCGACCTTGGACACAGCACCTACCAGTGACTTTGTGCCTGCGTTCACAAGTGGCTACCGTAGATACGTCGCCTCCGAAAGCGCCCGGCATCGAACCGGACTCAGCGCCGCGGGTCAAGAGCCGATTTCCAGGTTCGGGTGACTCATGTCGTCGCAGGACCAGAGGAGCGGACAAGCGTGGTGTCGCAACGAGGCCGGCGCACCCGGGTGACACCGGACGCCGACAACGCGCCCACCGCGGAGATGCCCGCCGTCGAGGCCACCGCCGAACCGGAAGCGGTCCGCGCGAAGTCGATCCCCGAGGCCGCTGTCGCCCGCCTCGCCGTCTATCTCCGTGTCCTCTCCGGGCTGGCCGAGCAGGGCGCGACGACGATCTCCAGCGAGGAACTCTCGCAGGCCGCGGGCGTCAACTCCGCGAAACTGCGCAAGGACCTGTCCTACCTCGGCTCGTACGGCACCCGCGGCGTCGGCTACGACGTCCAGGTCCTGGTCAGCCAGATCGAGCGGATCCTCGGCCTGACCCGCAAGCACAAGGTCGCCGTGGTCGGCATCGGTAACCTCGGGCACGCGCTGGCCAACTACGGCGGGTTCCCCGGCCGCGGGTTCCCGGTCGAGGCGCTGTTCGACCTCGACCCGGATCTGGTCGGCGTCCCGGTCGGCGGCCTCCCGGTCTCGCATCTCGACGAGATCCCCAAAGTCTGCGCCGAACGGCAGATCTCCATCGGCGTCATCGCCACTCCGCCCACCGCCGCGCAGTCGGTCTGCGACCGGCTTGTCGCAGGTGGCGTGCAGTGCATCCTGAATTTCGCCCCGGTGGTGCTGCAGGTTCCGGCACATATCGAGGTGCGCAAGGTCGATCTCGCGGTCGAACTGCAGATCCTGTCGTTCCACGTCGCTCGTCGCGCCGATCTGGCCGCTAACGGCAACGGCGGCGGAGACGGTGGCCCCGGGAGCCCCGAGAATGGCAGCGTGAACGGCCACGGCAACGGAATGGTGGTGCGCTGAAATGAGCGTGTTGGCGGTCGGGCTCTCACACCGCAGCGCCGAGCTGAGCACCCTGGAACGCGTCGCGGTCCCCGCGACCGACGTGACCAAGGTGCTCAACGAGCTGCAGCAGGCCGAGCACGTCAGCGAGGCGATCCTCGTCTCGACCTGCAACCGCATCGAGGTCTACGCCGTCGTCGAGACTTTCCACGGCGGTCTGAACGACGTCTCCGACGTGCTCGCCCGCCAGGCCGGGATGCAGCCCGCGGACCTGTACGACTCGCTGTACGTGCACTACGCGGGCGCCGCGATCGAGCACCTGTTCTCGGTCACCTCCGGGCTGGACTCGATGGTCGTCGGCGAGACGCAGATCCTCGGCCAGATTCGGTCCTCGTACGCCACCGCGCGTGAGGCCGGCACCGTCGGCCGCACGCTGCACGAGCTGATCCAGACCACGCTGCGCGTCGGCAAGCGCGTCCACACCGAGACCGGCCTCGACCAGCTGGGCGCTTCGGTGGTCTCCGAGGCGCTGGCCGCCGCGGGCGATCTCGCGGGCAAGCACGCGCTGATCGTCGGCGCCGGTTCGATGGGCGCGCTGACCGCGTCCCACCTGCGCAAATCCGGGATCGGCGAGATCACCATCGCCAACCGCACCGAGGCGAGGGCCGCCCGCCTCGCCGCCGCCAGCGTCGAGCAGGGCGTGCCCGCCAAGGCCGTCCAGATGAGCGGCATCGCGGACGCGGTCGCCGAGGCGGACGTCGTCGTCTGCTCCACCGGCGCGCAGGCCGCCGTCTTCACCGCCGAGCACGTCCCGGCCCGCGCCGGACGCCCGCTGGTGGTCTGCGACCTCGGTCTCCCGCGTGACGTCGACCACGACGTCGCCGAACTGGCCGAGGTCACCGTGGTCGATCTCGAGACCATCCAGCGCCGCATGCGGGAAGCGGGCACCCCGACCACCGAACGGCAAACCGCGAAGGCCGCCGGAATCGTGCTCGACGAGGTGCGCGAGTACCTCGCCGGCCAGCGCAGCGCCGAGGTCACCCCGACGGTGACGGCGCTGCGGCGCCGGGCGGCCGAGGTGGTCGACGCGGAACTGCTGCGGCTGGACAACCGCCTGCCGGACCTCGAACCCGGGGTTCGCGAGGAGGTCGGCCGCACGGTCCGCCGCGTGGTCGACAAGCTGCTCCACGCGCCGACGGTGCGGGTCAAGCAGCTGGCCGCCGAGACGGCCGACACCGATTACGCCAACGCGCTGCGCGAGCTGTTCTGCCTCGACCCGCAGGCGCCCGCCGCGGTGGCCAGTCCTACTGCGACGCCGAAAGACGAGTGATCATCCAGTGAGCAGAGTCATCCGCATCGGGACGCGCGGCAGCAAACTCGCCCTCGCGCAGACCGGCACCATCGCCGACGCCCTGCGCGCCACCGGCGCAGAGGTCGAGCTCGTCACCGTGACGACGCCCGGCGACAAGTCGTCCGCGCCGATCCCGACGATCGGGGTCGGCGTCTTCACTTCCGCGCTGCGCGAAGCCTTGCTGCGCGAGGAAGTCGACGTCATCGTGCACTCGTACAAGGACCTGCCGACGAAGCCGGAGCCGGGCATCACGCTCGCCGCCGTGCCGCCCCGCGAGGACCCGCGCGACGCGCTGATCGCCCGTGACGGGCTGACGCTGGGCGAGCTCCCGCCCGGCTCGACCGTCGGCACCGGCTCGCCGCGGCGGACCGCGCAGCTGCGCGCGCTCGGTCTCGGTTTGGAAATCGTGCCGATCCGAGGCAATATCGACACCCGCATGCGCAAAGTGAGCGACGGAGAGCTGGACGCCGTCATCCTGGCGCGTGCCGGACTGGCCAGGATCGGCCGGGCGGAGGAGATCACCGAGACCCTCGACCCGATCCAGATGCTGCCCGCGCCCGCACAGGGTGCGCTGGCGGTGGAGTGCCGGACCGGTGACGTGGACATCGAGCACCTGCTCGGGTCCACAGTGGACGATGAAGGCACCCGTGCCGTGGCGACCGCCGAACGGGCGTTGCTCGCGGCGCTGGAAGCCGGGTGCAGCGCACCGGTCGGAGCGCTGGCGGAGATCGTCGAGGACCTGGACGCCGAAGGGCGGGTCGTCGAGCGGATCTCGTTGCGGGGCACCGCCGCCGTCGAAGGGGACGGGGACGCGGTCGACATGGTGCGCGCTTCCGCGCTCGCCGACTTCCGCGATGCTGATCAGCTCGGCCGGACACTGGCCGCCGAGCTGCTCGACCTGGGGGCCGGCGCGCTGTCCGGCCCCGCCCAGTGAGTCAGAACGTTGAAGGTAGGGCCGCGCTCGACTGCGGCCGCTCAAGAGGAGAACGCACAGATGACCCCCGCGCGTAAGACCACCGGGCGTGTCGCCTTCGTGGGCTCGGGCCCCGGTGACGCCGGTCTGCTGACCGTCCGCGCTCAGGAGCTGCTCGCCAAGGCCGAGGTCGTGGTGACCGACCCGGACGTCCCAGCAGGCGTCCTGGCCTTCGCCGCCGAAGGTGCCGAAGTGCGCCCCGCCGTCGGCGAGGCCACCGAGGTCGCCAAGGACCTGGTGAACGAGGCCAAGGCCGGACGGCTGGTGCTCCGGCTGATCGCCGGTGACCCGCTGACCCAGCCCGCCGTCGTCGCCGAGGTGCAGGCCGTTTCCCGGACCAGCGCCGTATTCGACATCATCCCGGGCGTCTCGCCCGGCGCGGCCGTCCCGGCGTACGCCGGTGTCGCGCTCGGTGGCACGCACACCGAGGTCGACGTCCGCGGCGACGTCGAATGGGCCGCGCTGGCCGCCACCCCCGGCCCGATCGTGCTGCACGCGACGTCGGCGCACCTGGCCGAGGCCGCGTCCGCGCTGACCGAGCACGGGCTGGCGCCGACCACCCCGGTCGCGGTGACGTCCAACGGCACCATCAACACCCAGCGCACCCTGGACACCACGCTGGCCACTGTCGCGAACGAGGCGGGCGAGCTCGTCGGCCCGCTCATCGTGACCATCGGCCAGGCCGTCGGCCAGCGCTCGAAGCTGTCGTGGTGGGAGTCGCGCGCGCTGTACGGTTGGAAGGTCCTGGTGCCGCGCACCAAGGAGCAGGCCGGTGAGATGGCGGAGCGGCTTCGCGGCCACGGCGCCACCTCGCACGAGGTCCCGACCATCTCGGTCGAGCCGCCGCGCAGCCCCGCCCAGATGGAGCGTTCGGTCAAGGGTCTCGTCGACGGCCGCTACCAGTGGATCGTCTTCACCTCGACCAACGCCGTCCGCGCGGTGTGGGAGAAGTTCGAGGAGTTCGGCCTCGACGCCCGCGCCTTCTCGGGCGTGAAGATCGCCTGTGTCGGCGAATCGACCGCCGCGAAGGTCCGCTCCTTCGGCATCATCCCCGAGCTGATCCCGGAAGGCGAGCAGTCCTCGGAGGGCCTCCTCGCCGAGTTCCCGCCGTACGACGACGTCCTCGACCCGGTCGACCGCGTGCTGCTGCCGCGGGCGGACATCGCCACCGAGACCCTTTCGGCCGGTCTGCGCGAACGCGGCTGGGAGATCGACGACGTGACCGCGTACCGCACGGTGCGCGCCGCGCCGCCGCCCGCCGAGACCCGCGAGATGATCAAGACCGGCGGTTTCGACGCGGTCTGCTTCACCTCGTCCTCGACCGTGCGGAACCTCGTCGGCATCGCCGGCAAGCCGCACACCCGCACGCTGGTCGCGTGCATCGGCCCGAAGACCGCGGAGACCGCCGTGGAGTTCGGGCTGCGGGTCGACGTCCAGCCCGAGAAGGCCGACGTCCCGCACCTGGTCGACGCGCTCGCCGAGCACGCCGCGCGGCTCCGTGCCGAAGGTGCGCTCCCGCCGCCTCGCAAGGCGAAGCGAGCCCGCCGCTCCTGATTCACGAAAAGCCCCCTTCTCACGTTCGCGTGAGGAGGGGGCTTTTTCGTTCCTCAGTGAAACTTCGCCGTGTGCGTAGCGGCCGGTCATAGCCTCGGTGATTCCGACAAGCACTGGGGAGCGATCATGAAGTCTCTGGCCTTCACCGTCGCCGCCCTGGGCGTGCTGGCCCTCGGTTTCCCGGGCACCGCGGCCGCCGCCACGCCCTTCGAGGTCTGCACCCCGGCCGGGTGCGCGGTCCAAGTGGTCACGGTGACCGACCGTTCTCCCGTCTCGGCGCACGCCCGCCGAGTTCAGCGTGTCCCCGGCGGGCGTGCGGATACGGGCCTCGTGTGGCGGCATTGGTCGTGAGTCCGTGAAGGCCTCCTTCCCTACCCTGAAGGTAGGGAAGGAGGCCTTCACACCTTCCCGAGTACATGCAGGCGGGTGCAGGGGCGAGCAAGGGTGGCGGTGGCGTGGTGGGGCATGTCTCGTGAGTGGTAAGGACGGTTAGAACCGTCCTTACCACTCACGAGAAGAACTTCACGACCTCCGTGTAGGCCAGGTACGCGAACATCGCCAGGCACACGCCCAGCAGCCCGTTCGACAGCCACCGCGAACGCCCTTCCCGAGGCACCCGCGAAGTGTTCAGCAGCACCAGCAAGGTCGCCGCCAGGAACGGCATGAACAACGCGCCCAGCACGCCGTAGATCACGGTGAGCTGGAAGGGCTGGTCCAGGAACAGCAACGCCATCGGCGGGAAGGTCAGCCACAGCACGTATCCTCGGTACGCGACACTGCGCTCACCGGCCTTTTTCTCATACGCCTCAACGCTTTCCGTCGCGTTCCTGGGCAGCCGCAGAATGCGCCACCAGTCCGCGAAGAGCAGGCTCACGCCGTGCCAGACACCGATCACCGACGTGAACGAAACGGCGAAGAAGCCGATGAGGAACGGGATCCGCGCCCATTGCCCGTAGTCCGCGGCGAGGGTGTCGCCGAGGAACAGCAGGCCCTTGTCGCCCGAGATGATCTTCTGGCCCATCAGCAGTTCCGCGCCGACGATCAGCATGGCGATCACGAAGATCCCGGTCATGACGTACCCGACGGCGTTGTCGGTGCGCATCATCGGGAGCCACTTCGACGAACGCCAGCCCTTCGCGAGCGTCCAGTAGCCGTACGCCGCCATGGTGATCGTGCCGCCGACGCCGCCGACCAGGCCGAGGACGTAGACGAGCGAGCCGTCGGGCAGGGTCGGGACAGCGCCCTTGAACAGTTCCGCGAAATTCGGCACGACGAGGATCGCGGTCCCGACCACGGTCACGAACATGATGCCGACCAGGACGGTCATCAGTTTCTCGATGATCGCGTAACGCCCGAACCACACCAGCGCGAAGCCGAGCAGGCCGCAGATCATCGCCCAGTACCGCACCGAAAGCGCGGGGAAGAGCGCGTTCAGTGGCAGGCCCGACGCGGACATCGCGGTCGCACCGTAGACGAAGCCCCAGATCACCGCGTAGATCCCGAAGTAGATCAGCGCCCAGATCCCCAGTGTCCGCCAGCCGGACAGGATCGTCCGGCCCGAGGTCAGATGCCAGCGGCCGACGGCTTCGGCCAGCGCGAGTTTGAAGATCGTGCCGACGAGTACCGCCCACAGCAGCGTGTACCCGAAGCGCGATCCGGCCACCATCGTCGCGACGAGGTCACCCGCGCCGACCCCGGTCGCCGCGGCCATGATCCCTGGCCCGACCTGGCGCAGCCGTGCGCGCCAGCCGACGGGCGGTTCTTCCAGTTGGTCGGTCACCGTTGAGCTCGACATGGAGGGAAAGGTAACCCACGTCACACCGCTAGGAATCGGGCAAAGGCGACTCTTTACCGTTCCTTAGGAAAGGTTCGGCCGCCTGGCCCCTGAGCCGTTCACCGCCCCTCTAGCGAGCGGGAGTACCGTCGTAGGGGTGTTCCCCGAACATCGTCCCCGCAGGCTCCGTACCACTCCGGCGATGCGCAGGCTGGTCGGTGAGACGACGCTGCGCCCCCGCCAGCTGATCCTTCCGATGTTCGTGGCCGAGGGCGCCGACGCGCCCCGCCCGATCTCCAGCATGCCCGGCGTCGTCCAGCACACCCGCGACACGCTGCGCAAAGCCGCCGTCGACGCGGTCAACGCCGGGGTCGGCGGCCTGATGCTGTTCGGTATCCCGAAGGCGCGGGACGCCGAGGGCTCCGGCGCGATCGACCCGGACGGCATCCTCAACGTCGCCCTGCGCGACCTGAGGTCCGATCTCGGCGACGCGACGGTCCTGATGGCGGACACGTGCCTCGACGAGTTCACCGACCACGGCCACTGCGGCGTCCTCGACGCCGAAGGCGGTGTCGACAACGACGCGACCCTGCGCGTGTACGCGGAAATGGGGCTGGCGCAGGCGGAGGCGGGGGCCCATCTGCTCGGTCCCAGCGGCATGATGGACGGCCAGGTCGGCGTCATCCGCGCCGCGCTCGACCGCGCCGGGCGCACGGACACCGGCATCCTCGCGTACTCGGCGAAGTTCGCCAGCGCGTTCTACGGCCCCTTCCGTGAGGCCGTCGATTCGCAGCTGAAGGGCGACCGGAAGACGTACCAGCAGGATCCGGGCAACGTGCGCGAGGCGTTGCGCGAGATCGAGCTGGACATCGCCGAGGGCGCCGACATGATCATGGTCAAGCCCGCGCTGACCTATCTGGACGTCATCAGGGCCGCCGCCGAGACGTCGACGGTTCCCGTGGCGGCGTACAACATCTCGGGGGAGTACGCGATGGTCGAGGCCGCCGCGGCGAACGGCTGGCTCGATCGCGAACGCACGATCCTCGAGGTACTGACGTCGATCCGCCGCGCGGGGGCGGACATGATCCTCACCTACTGGGCCGCCGAAGCCGCTGCTTGGCTGGACTGAGCCTCGTGACGAAAGGGCCCCTTCGCCACGGAAACCGCGGCGAAGGGGCCTTCTCGTTCTCGCTACTCAGCCTGCAGCAGGAAGACGTCCACGCTGAGATTCGACCACTTGCCCGCCACCGCGTAGACGCGGTCGTCGGCCCAGAGATACCGGTAGAACCCCGGGATCGGGCCGGTCTCGTCCTGTTCGGAGTTCCTGATCTGGGCTTCCAGGAACGGCGTCACCTTCCCGTCCGCGACCGCGATCTTGACCGTCCGCTGGGGTCCGGTGTTGTACACCGGGCCGACCTGGGCCAGGATCTGGCCGTCCACGATCTTGATCGGCGCCTGGATCGTGCCCTCCGGAACCGAGGCCGTCCACTTGCGCTGTCCGGTGTTCAGATCCACCGCGACCAGCGTGTTCATCTGTCCGCCGATCGTCCTGGTAGGCGTGTAGAACGTGTCGCCGTCCACGATGATGGCGCTCGGATGATGTTCGGTACCCGAGGCGCTGACCCCGAAACCCTGTGACGTGGTGCCGTCGAGCTCCTCCTCGGAGTTGGGTTTGCCACCATCGATCTTCGACTTGAGTTTCAGGTTGTCGTCGAAGAGGAAGTACGTGCCCTGCTCGGTGTTCGAGCCGTACGCCAGCACCGGCTTCACCGACAGGAGACCGATCCCCGAGATCGAGTAGCCGTCGTGAGGGACGCTGTCCTCCAGTTCGACGTTCCCGGTCGCCGGGTCGATCTGCAGCACGGTGACCGAGAAGTCACCGGTGAGGCAGGACGCCACGACGACGGCCTTCCCGTCCCTCGGCATCATGTCGTGCCCCGCGCAGGTGTCTTCGCCGTCGGCCTTGCGGGAGAACGTTTTCGTCCACTTGATCGCGCCGGTGGCCAGGTCGAGGGCCGCGTAGCCCTGGTCCGCGGTGACGAACACGACGTCGCCCATGATCTGCGTGACGACGGCCTCCACCGAGACCACCCGGTCCTGCATCTTCTGCGGGATGGCCATCGGCACCTGCCATCCGAGCTTCCCGTCCTTCAGGTCGAGGATGGTGGCGTTGTCGCAGCTGCCGTCTTCGCTGCCGGCCTTCGCCTTGCCGAAGGCGAGGACGATCTTGCCCTCGACCGGTTCGACTCCGGTGCCGCAGAAGATCTTGCCGCCCGGCGCCTCGGTCAGCCAGCGCTGCTTGCCGTCCGCCCTGGTGAAGGCAGCCACGTACTTGTCGCGGACGACGACGAGGTCGTCTTCGTGCAGCCAGGTGGTGATCCCGTGCTTGTACTCCGGGACGTCCTTCTTCACCCCTGACAGTTCCCATTTGACCTTCGGCGAGCCGGCCGGCGATCCGGAGGCGGGCGGAGGGGCCGCCTGCCCCTGGCCTTCGTCTCCGCCGCCGCTCAGCGTGATCGGCACGATCACCGCGGCGGCGACCACCACGACGATCAGCGGCACGAGCCAGAAGAGGAACTTCTTGCCCTTGGGCGGTTCCTGCCGCGGGGGGCCGTACTGGTTCTGCGGGTAGGGCTGCTGGTGAGGGTGGGGCGGTGGCTGCTGCCAGCCCTGCTGCTGGTGCGGTTGCCAGGGTTGGTGCGGCTGCCATTGCCCGCCACCGGGCGGAGTGGGTGGTCTGGTCATTCGGTTCCCCGGTTGTTTCGGTGCGATCTAAGGTTCGACGGTGTAGATGTCCAGGCTGAACTTCGGAAAACGGCCGCATACGGCGTAGACGCGGCCGTCCGCCCAGAGATAGCGGTAGAGGCCGGAAATCGGCCCGTTCTTGTCGTTGTCGGCGTTCTCGATCGGTGCTTCGACCATCGGCGTCACCGCTCCGTCCGCGACGGCGACCTTGACCACTCGCTGCGGCCCGGTCCGCGTGACGGGCGCGACCTCGGTGATCACCTGGCCGTCCTCGATCGCGAGCGGAGCCATCACGGTGCCCTCGGGCACCTTCGCCGACCACTTGCGCTGCCCGGTCTTCAGATCCACCGCGACCAGCGCGTTCACCGTGCCCGCCTGGGGCATCGTGATGGTGTAGAGCACTTCTTCGGTGACCAGGGCCGGGCTGACGAGGTGTTCGGTGCCGGACGCGTCGCTGTCGAAGCCCTGGCCGTCGGCGCCGGTGAGACCGTCCGGCGTGAACGGGTCGCCACCGTCGATCTTCGACTCGAGCTTCAGGTCGTCCCCGAAGCGGAAGTACGTGCCCGTGTCGGTGGTCTTGCCGTAGACCAGGAGGGGCTTCGCCGAGATGATCCCGACGTTGCCGAGCGAACTGCTCTCCTTCGGCTGGTGCTCCGCCACCTCGATGTTCCCGGTCGACGCGTCGACCCGCAGCATGCTCAGGCCGTAGTCCCCGGTGAGGCAGGTCATCACGACGACGATCTTGCCGTCCCTGGGTACGGCGTCCTGCCCGGCGCAGGTCGGATCGTCGGCCCGGTCGGGTTCGCGCGTATGGGTCTTCGCCCACTTCGGGGCGCCGGTGGCGAGGTCGAGCGCGGCCATTCCCTCGCCCTGCGTGACGAAGACGGCGTCACCGGCGATCTGCAAGATCGCGGACTTGGGCGGGCGGTCGCCCTTGAGCTTCTGAGGCACCTCCATCGGCTGCTGCCAGTGGAGCTTCCCTTCCTTCAGGTTGATGAGGGCAGCGTTGTCACAGGTCTTTTCCTCGCCGTAGGCGAAGGCGATCTTCCCGTCGACCGGTTCCACGGAGGCACCGCACGCCCGCTTCCCGTCCGGCACCTCGGTGAGCCAGCGCCGCTCACCGTTCGCCCTGGTGAACGCGGCGACGTACTTGTCCCGGACGACGACAAGGGTGTCCTCGTGCAGCCAGGTCGTGACGCCCTGCTTGTACTCGGGGACGTCTCCCTCCAGTCCGGACAGCCGCCATTTCACCTTCTTGGCCGCCGGCGCCGAAGTGCTCGGCGGCTGGGCGGCTGGCTCCCGAGGCTCTTCCCCGCCCGCCAGTGCGATCGGGATCACGACGGCCGCGGCGACGACCACCACGATGAGCGGAATCAGCCAGAAGAGGAACTTCTTGGACTTCCCGGGTGGTGGTGGGGGCGCCTGGTGCCAACCGCCTGGGTACTGCTGCTGTGGTGGCTGCGGGTAGCCGTATCCCTGCTGTGGCCAGGGCTGTCGCTGCCCATGCCAGGCCCCATCGGACTGGCTCGGTGTGGTCATTGTGAGATCCCCAGTGTTCGTCGATTCGCGCACAAGCTACCCGGGCGGCAACGGCCTGGCCTGCGAAACCACGTAGGCTGCCTCGCGTGAGCGACAGCAGAGCCGACGAAACGGACGACGAGCGCCGCAAGCGGGGAATGTCACCGGATCCGATCCTCCCCGGCCAGAAGCCGCCGAAGATCACGGTGCCGAAGCCGGTGGCCATCTCGTTCTGGCTGTGGATCCTCGCCGGTGTCGTCCTGGTGGCCGGGCAGATCGCCCTGCTGGTGCTGAAGGACGAACTGACCGAGGGCATCCTCAAGCAGATCAGGGAGAACCCGGTTCCCGGTCAGCCCGCCGATCCGGTGCAGGTCGCTTCCGGCGTGAACACCCTGCTGTGGATGCTGTTCGGCGGCGCGCTCACCTTCGCGGTCCTGTTCGCGCTGTTCGCGTACAAGGCCCGTGAGGGAACGCGGTCGGCCAGGACGGTCCTCACCGTGGGCGCGGTCTTCCTGGTCCTGGTGGAACTGCTGATCCTGCGCGGTTCGCTCAACGTGTTCCTGCTGGTGTCCACCCTGCTGGTGGCGATCGCGCTGGTGCTCATGTACCTGCCCAGCGTCGCCGACCATTTCCCGAAGGTGGGGCGCACGCTGCCATGACCTCCGAGCCGTCCCTCTACGACGAACCCGGCGTCGGCTGGACGGCTTTGCTGTGGGCGCCGCTGTTCGCCCTCGCCGGGCTGCTCGCGGAGCTGGCGACGGGCGGCCCGGTCCACTGGCTCGCCTGGATCCTGGTCGCGGTGGGGCTGGTGGCGATCACCGTGCCCTGGGTGTACGCGCGTCGCCGGTACCTCTCGCTCGAGGTCACCGCGGACGGCTACCGGCAGGGCAGGGAAACGCTTGAGGCGGCCCGGATCGCCGAGGTACTCGAAGACGAGGCCCCGGTCGGCTCGCGGGTCCTCGGCGGAGGTTGGACGATCCCCAAGAAGCACGGCGAAGTCGGGTTGAAACTCGAAGACGGCGTTTTCGTGCGCGCCTGGGCCAAGGATCCGGACGCCCTCCGCGAGGCACTCGGGGATTTGGTGCGTGCCCGCACCACAGAGTCATGAGAAACTGCCCACCGTGATCGACCTTCCCCAGCCGACCGGTGCCGATCTGTGGCCACCGGAGGACTCCCGGCGAGACGCCCGGCTGCACAAACCCCTGCGCGCCGTGGTGGGGGCGGTCGAACTGATCCTCGCCGCGCTCGCGGTGTGGGGTTCCTTCGCGTGCTGGAAGGCCGGTGTCGTCCCGGTCGTGATCACCTACGGCGAGACGACGACGCTTGAATCGCAGCGCTACTTCGGTGGCCCGCTCGCCGGCGCCATCGGGCTGGGCGTGCTGGCCGCGATCCTGGTGGTGGACGCGATCCGCCAGTTCCTGCTCGCCATCCGGGCCAAGGGCCGCAAGCCCAAGGAACCGAAGCTCAGTTGAGCCACACGACCGCGGCGTTGACCGCGGTCGAGAACAGCAGCCACAGCAGATACGGCACGAGCAGCCAGGCCGCGAGTTTCGACCGGCGGCCGAACTCCGCCATCGTGATGGGCACGACGAAGTCCAGCACGACGACGTCGGCCAGGGCGAGGGCGTGTGCGCCGCCGGCGAAGAACAGCGGCGTCCACAGCAGGGTCAGCAGCAGGCAGACGCCGTAGAAGGCGAAGCCGCGCGTTTCGCCGTCGGTGCGCCAGTAGCACCAGCCCGCGAAGGCGACCAGGAGCAGCAGGACCGACCACATCGGCCCGTAGAGCCAGCCCGGCGGCGCCCACGACGGGCGAGCCAGCGCGTTGTGCGTTTCGGAGCGGGTGGCGACCGCCAGCCCGGCCACGATGCCCACGATTCCCGCCATGGCGATGAATCCGGCCAAGGCCTGCCAGCGAAGGCGACGGTGGTGGGTCGGTGGTGACGGCACCGTGGACACGTGGATTCCTCCGCGAGGGTTTCGACGGGAGTGCTCCCACCCTAGTGGGCCTGGTCACGCCGTGCCCGGAACCGCGAGGACCAGGACACGACCTAACGGCGGGTGTCATCCGTGATTTGCGAGACTGGGGACGTGACTACCGGAGTCGATCAGTCCAAGGCATGGTTCGAACGAGCGAAGGCCGTGGTCCCGGGCGGGGTGAACTCCCCGGTGCGGGCCTTCAACTCCGTCGGCGGCACCCCGCGGTTCATGGTGCGCGGCGAGGGCCCGTACCTCTGGGACGCCGACGGCAACCGCTACGTCGATCTGGTCTCCTCGTGGGGCCCGATGATCCTCGGGCACGCGCATCCGGACGTCGTCTCCGCCGCGCGTGAAGCCGCTGTCGACGGGCTGTCTTTCGGCACCCCGACGCGTGGCGAGGTCGAACTCGCCGAAGAGATCATCGGCCGTGTCGAGCCGGTGGAGCAGGTGCGCCTGGTCAACTCCGGCACCGAGGCGACGATGAGCGCGATCCGGCTGGCCAGGGGGTTCACCGGCCGGGCGAAGATCATCAAGTTCGCGGGCTGCTACCACGGTCACGTCGACGCGTTGCTCGCCGAAGCGGGCTCCGGCGTCGCGACCCTCGGCCTCCCGACCTCGCCCGGTGTCACCGGCGCGCAGGCGGCCGACACGATCGTCTTGCCCTACAACGACCTCGACGCGGTCCGGAAGTCCTTTGTGGACAATCCGGACTCGATCGCCGCGATCATCACCGAAGCCGCCGCGGGCAACATGGGCGCCGTCGCCCCGGCCGACGGTTTCAACGCCGGCCTCAAGGAGATCGCGCACGAGCACGGCGCGCTGCTGATCATGGACGAGGTGATGACCGGGTTCCGCGTCTCGAAGGCGGGCTGGTTCGGCCTCGAAGGCGTCGCCGGTGACCTGTACACCTTCGGCAAGGTGATGTCGGGTGGGTTGCCCGCCGCGGCCTTCGGCGGCCGCGCCGACGTGATGGCGAAGCTGGCCCCGGGCGGGCCGGTGTACCAGGCGGGGACGCTGTCGGGGAACCCCGTCGCCGTCGCCGCCGGGCTCGCGACGCTGCGCGCGGCCGACGACGCCGTGTACGCGGCCCTCGACGCGAACGCGAAGCGGCTCGGCGACCTGTTCGACCGGTCGCTGACCGAGGCGGGTGTCACGCACACCGTGCAGTACGCGGGCAACCTGGTCAGCGTGTTCTTCAGCGAGAACCCGGTGACGAACTACCCGGGCGCGCAGGCCTCGGAGACCTGGCGGTTCCCGGCGTTCTTCCACGCGCTGCTGGACAACGGCGTGTACGCGCCGCCGAGCGCGTACGAGGCGTGGTTCGTCAACGCGGCCATGGGCGACGCCGAGTTCGAGATCATCTCCTCCGCGTTGCGCGTCGCCGCCCGCGCCGCCGCCGAGGCGGTCCAGGCGTGAGCGAGACGACGATCGTGCACCTGCTCCGCCACGGTGAGGTGCACAACCCGGACAAGATCCTGTACGGCCGCCTGCCCGGCTTCAAGCTCTCCGACCGCGGACAACGTCAGGCGCTGACGGTCGCCGAAGCCGTCGCGAAGCACGACATCACCTACGTCGTCGCTTCGCCGCTTCAGCGCGCGCAGGAGACCGCAGCGCCGATCGCCGCCGCGCACCGCCTCGACGTCGACACCGACGATCGGCTCATCGAGGCGGACAACCAGTTCGAGGGCGAGCGCGTCGCAGTCGGCGATGGCGCCCTTCGCCAGCCGAAGCACTGGCCGAAGCTGGTCAACCCGTTCCGGCCGTCCTGGGGCGAGCCGTACGTCGAGATCGCGCACCGCATGCTCGGCGCCATCCACCGCGCGCGGCGGGCGGCCGAGGGCCACGAGGCGCTGTGCGTCTCGCACCAGCTCCCGATCTGGACCGTGCGGCGGTTCCTGGAGGCGAAGCGGCTCTGGCACGACCCGCGCAACCGGCAGTGCTCGCTCGCGTCGCTGACCAGCCTGGTCTTCGAGGGCGAGGAACTCGTGCGGATCGTCTACAGCGAGCCCGCCGGCACGACCGACCCGAAGGTGACCGGCGCATGAAGCGACTCGTGGCGGCCGTCGTCGGGCTGGCGCTCGTCGTCACCGGCTGCACCACCGGCAAGGACGCCGTCGTCACCGGCGGCTCGTTCAACTTCGTGTCGCCGGGCGGGAAGGTCGACATCACCTACGACGTCGCGGACCGCCAGCCGTCGCCGACGCTGTCCGGCGACGACCTGATGAACGAGGGCAAGCAGCTCTCGATCGCGGACTTCCCCGGCAAGGTCATCGTGCTGAACCTGTGGGGCCAGTGGTGCGGGCCGTGCCGCGTCGAGGCGCCGGAGATGCAGAAGGTCTACGACCAGACCAAGGCGTCCGGCGTCGAGGTGATCGGCATCGATCTGCGCGACAACGACCGGAAGCCGCCGCAGGATTTCATGCGGGACCGGAAACTGACGTACCCGTCGATCTACGACCCGTCGGGGCGGACGCTGCTGCAGCTTTCGGGTTATCCGCGCAACATCATCCCGTCGACGATCGTGCTGGACAAACAGCACCGCGTCGCCGCGGTGTTCCTGCGGGACCTGCTGGCGTCGGACCTGCTGCCCGTCGTCCAGCGCCTGGCCGCCGAACCCGCCTGACCACTTCACGCGTTTCGTCCTCTGAATGCGGTCCTTGCGTGTGCAACTACCGCGTTCAGAGGACGAAACGCGGTAAAGGGGACGGGACCAAGGTCCTGACCGGGTGCGACGTAGGTCCCGTTGGGCCAGCCCCGGCGTTTTCACTTGAACCACACTCCCTACGCTCCTTTGCGTGAACGGTGTTACCGAGCTGGCGCTCTCAGGGCCGCTGCTGCTCGCGGCGGGTGTGGCGCTGCTGGCCGGGACGATCTCCTTCGCGTCGCCGTGCGTCGTGCCGCTGGTGCCCGGGTATCTCGCGTACCTGGCGGCGCTGGTCGGCGCGGACGCCCCCGCGGTCAGCCCCGGCGAGGGGCGCAAGAAGGGCCGCTACGCCGTCGTCGGCGCGGCGGCGCTGTTCGTGCTCGGGTTCACCGTCGTCTTCGTGGTGACGCTGGGGACGCTGGTGTGGATCGCCGACGTCGTCCAGCTCAACATGGATCTCCTCCAGCGCCTCGGCGGCGTGCTGACCATCGCGATGGCGTTGGTCTTCCTCGGCTGGATCCCTGGCCTGCAGCGCGAGTTCCGGTCGCACCACGTGCCGCGCGGCGGACTGTGGGGCGCGCCGGTGCTCGGCGCGGTGTTCGGGCTCGGCTGGACGCCGTGCATCGGGCCGACGCTGTCCGCGGTCACCACCCTGGCCAGCGCCACCGGTGGCGCCGCCGTCCGCGGCTACGCGCTGATCCTGGTGTACTGCCTCGGCCTCGGCGTCCCGTTCCTCCTCATCGCGGTCGGCGCCCGCTGGGCCGTCCGCGCCACCGACTGGCTGCGCCGCCACGGCCGTCAGGTGCAGGTCTTCGGCGGTGTCCTGCTGATGATCGTCGGCATCCTGCTGGTGACCGGGCTGTGGGGCGACATGATCGGCTGGATCCGGAACACCCTCGTGAACGACCTCAGGCTGCCCTTGTGACCACCCAATACCGCCAGACACCGCTGAAGCGTGTCCTCGGCTTCCTGCGCAACACCTGGCGCGGACTGACGTCGATGCGCACCGCGCTGGTGCTGCTGTTCCTGCTCGCGCTCGCCGCGATGCCCGGCGCGCTGCTGCCGCAGCGGAACCTCAACGTCGCCAAGACCGACGAGTACATCGCCGCGCACGGCTGGTGGGGCGAACTGCTCGACCGCTTGCAGTTCTTCGAGGTCTACGGCAGCGTCTGGTTCTCGGCGATCTACATCCTGCTGATGGTCTCGCTCATCGGCTGTCTCGCGCCGCGCAGCTTCGAGTACGCGAAGGCGATGCGCGCGAAGCCGGTGCTCACGCCGCGCAAGCTCTCGCGGATGCCGCATCACGTGTCCACCACGACCGACCGGACCCCCGAGACGGTCATGAAGGACACGCACACGCTGCTCAAGGGCTGGCGCCGTGTCGAGCGCGAAGAGGCAGACGGAAGCCGGAGCATCTCCGCCGAACGCGGGTACCTCCGCGAGACCGGCAACCTCGTCTTCCACTTCGGCATGCTCGGGCTGATCATCTTCTTCGCGCTGGGGAAGATGTTCGGCTACGAAGGCCAGGTCATCGTCCAGGCCGACGGCAGCCCGTGGTGCAACTCCGGGATCCTCGGCTACGACACCTTCAACGCCGGGCTGCGCGTCGACGGCACCGACCTCAACGCGTTCTGCATCCGCCTCAAGGACTTCGAGGCGCGCTACACCGAGAGCGGGCAGGCGAACTACTACCACTCCAACATGGAGTACCAGTCCGGCGAAGACCTGAAGACCGGTGCTTGGAAGCCGTACGGGCTCGAGGTCAACTCGCCGCTGCGCACCGCGGGAGACCGCGTCTACCTGCTGAACTTCGGCTACTCCCCGAAGTTCACCGTGACCTTCCCCGACGGCACCGTGCGTACCAACATCACTCCGTGGCGTCCCGCCGACGAGCCGACGAAGCTCTCCGAAGGCGCGACGAAGATCGACCAGCCGGGGATCACCGACCCGATCGAACGCCGCACCCGTCAGCTCGCGATCACCGGCCTGCTCGCGCCGACCGCGTTCATGCACGGCAACGTGCTCACGTCTTCGCGGCCCGAGGCGAACAAGCCGGCCGTGGCCGTCGACATCTACCGTGGCGACCTCGGTCTCGACGCCGGCCGCGGGCAGTCGATCTTCCAGATCGACCAGTCGCTCGTCGAGGACGGCAGGCTCAAGAAGCTCACGCGGCAGAACCTGGACCAGGGCCAGGAGACCGTGCTGGACGACGGCACGAAAGTCCGCTTCGACGGCGTCCAGGAATGGGTCGCCATCCAGGTCTCGCACGATCCGGTGCAGGGCTGGGTGCTGGTCTGCGCGGTCGCGATGCTGATCGGGCTGGCGGGATCGTTGCTGGTCAAACGGCGCCGCGTGTGGGTCCGGGTGACCCCGGCGCGCGAAGGTGAGACGGGTACCGTGATCGAGGTCGCCGGGCTGGCGCGCACCGATCAGGCGGGCTACGGCGAAGAGTTCCAGCGGATCAGCGACAAGCTGGTCCAGGGGCAGAGAGGCAACTAGAGGTCATGCCGATCAACGAGACGCTGTCCCAGTACAGCGACTACTCCTACACCACCGCGGCGGCGATCTACGTCCTCGCGCTGATGTTCGCCCTCATCGAGCAGGGCTTCGGCGCGAAGGGCCGTCTGGCGGCGCAGCGCAGCATGCAGCGCTCCCGCGAACTGGTCGGCGCGGGCGGCCCGCCGCCGGCTTACGGGACGCCCGTCGAGCCCCCGCGCGAGATCGGCCGCCCCGAGCGCATCGGCCGCATGGGCGCCGCGCTGCTGGTGCTGGCCGCGCTGCTGCACCTGGCCGCGATCGTGCTGCGCGGGTTCGCCGTGCACCGCGCGCCGTGGGGCAACCTCTACGAATACGGCATGGCCACGACCTTCATCGCCGTCGTGACCTGGCTCGTCATCATGCGGAAGTTCCCGGTCCGCCACCTCACCGGCTTCCTGCTGCTGCCGGTCGTGATCCTGATGTTCGTCAACGGCACCATGCTGTACACGACGGCCGCCCCGGTGCAGCCCGCGCTCCAGTCGTACTGGCTGATCATCCACGTTTCCGCGGCGATCATCGGCTCGGGTGTCTTCCTGGTGCCGGGTGTCGCGAGCGTCCTTTACCTTTTCCGCGCCGCACACGACGACAACCCGGCGAAGTTCGCCAAGTTCGGCCCGAAGCTGCCCGCCGCGGACGTGCTCGACCGCATCGCCTACCGCACCACCATCTTCGCCTTCCCGATCTTCACCTTCGGCGTGCTCTGCGGCGCGGTGTGGGCCGAGGCGGCGTGGGGCCGGTTCTGGGGCTGGGACCCCAAGGAGACCGTCGCCTTCGTGGCGTGGGTCGTCTACGCGGCGTACCTCCACTCCCGTGCCACCGCGGGCTGGCGCGGGAAGAGGGCCGCGATCATCAACATCGTCGGGTTCTCCGCGACGATCTTCAACATGTTCTTCGTGAACCTGGTGACGTCGGGCCTGCACTCCTACGCCGGGGGCTGACCGCCGCCCCTGCGCGCGTGCCGACTACCGTCAATACTGAGGTAATCGGGGAAGACGTGCGCGGAGGAGGAATTCAGCGGTGACCGGACCCAGCGAAGAATCGGCTCCTGGCCACCCCGAACCCACCGAGAGCGTCCAGCCCTCGGAGTTGTTCTCCGAGGACCGGACGGATTCGGCGCCGCACCCGACGGCGAGCGGCTTCGAGGCCGAGCCGACCCAGGTCGTCCAGCCGCAGTACCCGCCGCAGCAGGCCCAGTACCCGCAGCAGCAGCCGCCGCTGCCGCAGCCGTCGCAAGGGCAGTATCAGCAGCCCTACGACCAGAACCTGCCCCCGCTGCACCCTCAGCAGCCCCAGCAGGCCCCGCCGCAGCCTGCCGCCCAGTACCCGCCGCAGCAGCAGTACGCGCAGCCGCCGCAGCAACAGGCGGTGCCGGGGCTTCCGCAGCCGCAGGGCAGGCACGCGCTCCCGGACGAGCTCGCCACCGCGAGCCTGGTGAAGCCGCAGAAGCGCAAGCCGCAGTCGGGCTGGCGCAAGGCCCTCTACGTGGGCACCGGCAAGCTCGTCAACCCGGGCGAGAGCCCCAAGGACACGCGCAAGCGCGAGCTGATCGCGCAGATCAACCAGCCGCTGCGCGGGTGTTACAAGATCGCGATGCTGAGCCTCAAGGGCGGCGTCGGCAAGACCACCACGACGACCACGCTGGGCTCGACGTTCGCTTCGCTGCGCGGTGACCGGGTCGTCGCCGTCGACGCGAACCCGGACCGCGGGACGCTGTCGCAGAAGATCCCGATCGAGACCACCGCGACCGTGCGGCACCTGCTGCGGGACGCGGACAAGATCACCAGGTACAGCGACGTCCGTTCGTACACCTCGCAGGGTGGGAGCAGGCTGGAGATCCTCGCCAGCGAGCAGGACCCGGCGGTTTCGGAGGCTTTCTCCGAGGACGACTACCGGCGCACGGTCAACCTGCTGGAGCACTTCTACAACATCGTGCTCACCGACTGCGGGACCGGTTTGATGCACTCGGCGATGAAGGGCGTTTTGGACGTCGCGGACGCGCTGGTGGTGGTCTCTTCAGGCTCCGTCGACGGGGCGCGCAGTGCGTCGGCCACGCTCGACTGGCTGGAAGCGCACGGCTACGGTGACCTGGTCAAACGCTCTGTCGCGGTGATCAACTCGGTGCGGCCGAAGGGTGGCTCCGTCGATCTCGACAAGCTCGCCGCGCACTTCGGCGCGCGCGTCCGTTCGGTGTGCCGGATCCCGTTCGACCCGCATCTGGAAGAGGGCGCCGAGATCGAGCTGGACCGGCTCGACGCGGACACCCGGCTGGCGTTGCTGGAACTGGCCGCCACCGTCGCCGACGGTTTCGGCGGCCAGCAGTACCAGCCGATCCAGCCTTAGTCCATCCCATGCCCCGCCGCCACCCTCAACGGAGGAGCGGGGCTCCCAGGCCTAGTCTTTGTCCTCGTCTTTACCTTTGCGCTGCTGCTCACCTAGCTTGCGCAGGAAGTCGGGGTCGTCGTCCGGGGCCAGCGTCGGTCGCGACGAGGGCACCCCGACGCGCTCGATCCCGAACGCGCGCCACAACACCACGGCGACGGTGAGCGCTCCGATGGCCGCGAGCAGATAGATCATGCTCGGTCCCTTTCCGCGTGGAGGACGTTGCTCAGTCCCACGAGGCTAGCCCCTTTGCCGCGCGCGGGGGGACTCATGGATACCCCAATGTGACGAAGGGCGGTTACGAGCCCTTCGTCACTGGAGTCCTTCTTGCGGGAAATGCCTGCTCAGACCTTGCGAGCGGGCTCGCTGGCGTCGGTGGTGAGCTCGGCGAGGAGTTCGTTCACCTCGGCCTCGCGGAACCGGCGGTGCCCGCCGGGGGTGCGGATCGAGCCGATGCGGCCCGCGGTCGCCCAGCGGGTCACGGTCTTGGGGTCGACCCGGAACAGAGCCGCCACTTCGCCGGGGGTGAGCAACCTGCCGCCCATGGTCGCGGTCATTTTCCGCCTCCTTCACGGTTCCAGTGCTAAACCGGAGGCGGGCCCTGTGCCCGTCGTGCCGGGTAGCCAACACGGCAATCGTTGCATCTCACCCGTCAGGTACTCGAACGGTTGTCCAACAGTAAAGAGCCCTTAAAGGTCAAAACCGACAACCGCGACATGCGCCTTCCGACCCGCGGTCTTGTCACGGATGTACGAAAACGCGCCCTGATCACGCGAATCGGGCCGTGGCACCTAAGGTGTAGCGGTGGACCAGGTGGATCGGAAGATCATCGCGGCATTACGGGAGAACGGGCGGGCTACCTACGCCGACCTCGGCCGGTCTGTCGGGCTCTCGGCTTCATCAGTGCACGAACGGGTCGGCAAACTCGAGGCCGCCGGCGTGATCACCGGTTACCACGCCATGGTCGACCCGAACACGGTCGGACTCGGGGTGACGGCGCTGGTCGGCATCCACCCCACCGACACCGCGACCGAGGACGACGTCGCGGAGGCGCTCGGGGCACTGGACGAGGTCGAAAGCTGCTACGCCGTCGCGGGCGACGAAGCCTTCGTCGTCAAAGTGCGGGTGGCGACCGTCGACGATCTGGAGCGGACCCTCGGCAGGCTGCGGCGGATCCCCGGTGTCGGCCGCACGAACACCACCGTCGTGCTCTCCACCCGCTTCGAAGGACGGCCCAACAACGCGGGCCTGGACGACGGCCGCAACGGCAACGCGTAGCCTGCGTTGGTGTGAGCGATAATCACCTGCCCCGTGACCTGACGCTGTACGTGCTGGCCAGGTTCCTCCTGGTCGGGGTCATCGCAGGCGGCTTGCTGCTGGTCAACGTCCCGCTGCTCGTCGCGTTGCTGATCGGCCTGGTCGTGGGGCTGCCGCTGGGCCTGCTGCTGTTCCGCCCGCTGAACGCGCGCGTGACCGCCGGGCTCGCCCGCCGCAACGAAAAGCGCGCTCGCGCCCGTGCCGAACTGCGCTCGCAGCTCCGCGGCGACCGGGTGGACGGCGCAGCGTGAGCCTCCTGCACAGCCGCAGCTGGGTCCGCGAAGCCGTCCGCATCATCGAGGCCGACGCGAACCGCAGTGCCGACACGCACCTCCACGTCTTCCCGCTGCCCCCGGAGTGGGGCGTGGACCTGTACCTGAAGGACGAGTCCGTCCACCCGACCGGCTCGCTCAAACACCGGCTCGCGCGTTCGCTGTTCCTGTACGGCCTGGTGAACGGTCAGATCGGGCCGGACACCGTGCTCGTCGAGGCGTCCAGCGGCTCGACGGCGGTTTCGGAGGCGTATTTCGCGCGGATGCTCGGGCTGCGGTTCATCACCGTGGTGCCGCGCAGCACCTCGCCGGAGAAGATCGCGCTCATCGAGTTCTACGGCGGCGAATGCCACTACGTCGACCGCGCGCCGGACATGTACCCGGAGGCCGAACGGCTCGCTTCGGAGTGCAACGGCCACTACCTCGACCAGTTCACCTACGCGGAGCGCGCGACGGACTGGCGCGGGAACAACAACATCGCCGAGTCGGTGTACGCGCAGATGCAGTCCGAGCGGCACCCTGTGCCGACGTGGATCGTCGTCGGCGCCGGGACCGGTGGCACGAGCGCGACCTTTGGCCGCTACGTGCGCTATAAGCGGCACACCACGAAGATCGCCGTCGTCGACCCGGAGAACTCGTCGTTCTTCGGCGCCTGGCAGACCGGGGCGCTCGACTACAGCACCGGCATGCCTTCGCGGATCGAGGGAATCGGGCGGCCGCGCGTCGAGCCGTCGTTCGTGCCCGGCGTGATCGACGAGATGTTCCAGGTGCCGGACGCCGCTTCGCTGGCGGCCATCCGCGTGCTGCGCGAGCGGACCGGGCACTGGGCGGGCGGCTCGACCGGGACGAACCTCTTCGGCGCCTTCACGCTGATCTCGCGGATGGTCTCGGAAGGCCAGGCGGGCAGTATCGTCACGCTGCTGTGCGACGGCGGGGAGCGGTACGCCAACACGTACTACGACGACGTGTGGCTAGCGCAGAAGAACATCGACATCGCGCCTTACCTGGAGAAGTACCGGGAGTTCCTGGGGAGCGGGAAGCTCGCCCCAGAGGACTGAGGCACTGGGGTCTTTCGCAACGTCGGCTGGGCGGCCTACCTCAGGGGCGCCGGATCACCAAAAGAGCAAGGGACCTTTGCTATCGCGTGGGCCGCATTTAGTGGTCGCCCAGGCGTCGGAGCACTACAGGTAGTGGCCCTAAGGCAAAAGCTCAAGGGATGAACGGTGCGTTCATCCCGCAGGGGCCGACGTGAGCCCGACTGGTCGTGACCGGCCCTCTCGCGCCGCACTGTGTGGATTCCGGGTCACCCAACGCCCCGAAATCCACACAGTCCCGCATCAAGGGGGACTCACAAGGCGAGA
The DNA here is from genome assembly GCF_056435685.1 of Amycolatopsis sp. NPDC043885. Taxonomy (NCBI): domain Bacteria; kingdom Bacillati; phylum Actinomycetota; class Actinomycetes; order Pseudonocardiales; family Pseudonocardiaceae; genus Amycolatopsis; species Amycolatopsis sp. NPDC043885. The sequence continues at coordinate 674,203 of NZ_JBWKEA010000001.1, read as the reverse complement.
GCGACGGCCGTCAGCACCGCCCACCCCAGCATCGCGAACCCGGTGTCCCGCAGCGCCGGGATCAGCGCCCGTCCCCGCGCCCCGCCGCCGACGGCCTTGACCGACTTCAGCAGCAGCGGCGCGGTCAACAGGCCCAGCAGCGCCCACGGCGTCACGAAGGCGAGCAGCACACTCACGACGTACGGGATGGCGACCAGCGTCAGATAAAGGCGCCGGGTGCCGTCGTCGCCGAGCCGGGTGGCGAGCGTGCGCTTGCCGGACTCGATGTCGGTCGGGATGTCGCGGAGGTTGTTGGCGGTCAGCACGCCGGTCGAGAACGAGCCGACGGCGACCGCGCAGCCGAGGGCGGTCCAGCTGAGCTGTCCGGCTTGGACGTACACGGTGCCCAGAACCCCGGCCAGCCCGAAGAAGACGAAGACCGCGATCTCGCCGAAACCGTAGTAGCCGTAAGGCTTCTTACCGCCGGTGTAGAACCAGGCGCCGAGGATGCAGACCGCGCCCATCGCCAGCAGCCACCACAGCCCGCTGATCGCGACCAGCACGAGTCCGAGGACTCCGGCGAGCCCGAGGGCCACGAGAGCGGCCGCCAGGACGGCCTTCGGCTTCGCGACTCCGGAGCCGACCAGCCGCAGCGGGCCGACGCGGTTCTCGTCGGTGCCGCGGATGCCGTCGGAGTAGTCGTTGGCGTAGTTGACGCCGACGATCAGCGCCAGCGAGACGAGCAGCGCGAGAATCGAGCGGACCCAGGAGAAGCCGTCGAGGGCGATCGCCGCGCCGACTCCGGCGACCACCGGCGCCACCGCGTTGGGCAGCGTCCGCGGGCGCGCCCCTTCGATCCATTCACCAGCAGTCGCCATGCCGCCATTCTGGCCCTGGCCACTACCGGCCGGTATGCGGGGCTCGTCACCTGCTCGACGCATCGCGAGCAGGTGACGAGTCGCGCTACTTGAGGTCGTCGATCACGTCTTCCAGCGTCCAGGTGAGGGTGCCGCTGTTCGGAACGGCGGTCTCCGGTTCGTCCGCCAGCGCGGGCCCGGCCAAAGCGACCAGTCCCATCGTGACGGCGGTGCAGGCCAATACTGTGCGTGTCCAGCGCGTCATACGTAGACGTAAACCCGCGGGTAATGATCGTGTCAACAACGTCCCAGTAATCGGTGGGGAATTCACGACCTTCGTAGGAGATTCCTGACGGCCGTCCTGTCGACCTTGCCGGGGCCTCGCAACGGCAGCTCTTCGGCGAATTCGACCCGCTTCGGAGCAGCGGCCGCGCCGGCCTCTTCGCGGCACGCGGCACGCAGCGAATCGACGTCGCGACCAGCGCCGACGACGAGCGCGACGACGGCTTCGCCCCACTCCGGGTCAGGTACCCCGACCACGCACGCGTCCCGGATCCCGGGCTGCGCGGTCAGGATCCGCTCGACGGTCGCGGCGGCCACCTTCACCCCGCCGGTGTTGATCATGTCGTCGATCCGGCCGAGGATCTCCAACCGCCCGTCGGCCGACCACCGGCCGCGGTCGGAAGTGTGGAACCGGCCGTCCTCGAACGCCTCCGCGGTCAGGTCGGGTCGCAGCCGGTAGCCGTGCGCGAGAACGTCACCCGTGATATAGACCCGCTCGTCCTCGAGTGCGACGCGTACTCCGTCCAGCGGTACGCCGTCGTAGACGCAGCCGCTCGCGGTCTCGCTCATGCCGTACGCGGGCACGATCTTCACGCCCGCTTCGGCGGCGCGCTCGCGCAGATCCGCTGTCGTCGCCGCGGCGCCGACGATGATCGCGTCGAAGGCGCGGGCCGCCGCCAGACCGGGGCCGCCCGCGTCGAGCAGCCGCCCGAGCTGGGTCGGCACGAGTGCGGTGTAGCGCGGGCCGTCCAGGGACAGCAACGGCGCGGCGGCTTCCGCGAAGTCGTCCGGCCGGAAACCGGACGCGTGCAGCACGGACGGCGTCGTCCCGGCCAGCAGCGAGCGCACCAGCACCTGGAGCCCGCCGATGTAGTGCGCCGGGGTCGCGAGCAACCAGTGGCCCGGTCCGCCGAGCCGCGCATGGGTGGCGTGCGCCGACGCGGTGAGCGCCGACGCCGACAGCAGCACACCCTTCGGCTCGCCGGTGGAGCCGGAGGTGGCGATGATCACCGCCGTTCCGGGTTCGGCCGGGCGCTTCGGCTCCATCGCGTCCCGCGGGACCTCGGACGTGTAGGGGAGGACGGCCTGGCCGCCGTCGAGCGCCTCGGCCAGTGCCGAGGTCAGCTCGTCGACCGACCCTGGACTCCCGTCCACCTCCACCGCACGCATCCCACCACCCTACGTCCCGCATTTCGTCCTCTGAATGCGATCGTTGCGCACGCAACTACCGCATTCAGAGGACGAAACGCGAGGGGTCAGTAGTAGTACGGGAAGGCCGACCAGTCGGGGGAACGCTTCTCCAGGAAGGAGTCGCGCCCTTCGACGGCCTCGTCCTGCATGTACGCCAGTCGAGTGGTTTCGCCGGCGAAGAGCTGCTGGCCGACCAGACCGTCGTCGGTGAGGTTGAACGCGTACTTCAGCATCCGCTGCGCCGTCGGCGACTTGCCGTTGATCGCCCACGCCCAGTCCAGCGCCTCGGCCTCGAGCTCCGCGTGCGGGACGGCGGAGTTGACCGCGCCCATCGCCTGCATCTGCTCGGCGGTGTACTCGCGGCCGAGGAAGAAGATCTCCCGCGCGAACTTCTGCCCGACCTGCTTGGCCAGGTACGCCGAGCCGTAGCCGCCGTCGAAGGAGCCGACGTCGGCGTCGGTCTGCTTGAACCGCGCGTGCTCGGCCGAGGCGAGCGTGAGGTCGCACACGACGTGCAGCGAGTGCCCGCCGCCGGCGGCCCAGCCCGGGACGACCGCGATGACCACCTTCGGCATGAACCTGATCAGCCGCTGGACCTCGAGAATGTGCAGCCTTCCGGCCCTGGCCGGATCGATCGTGTCGGAGGTCTCCCCATCCGCGTACTGATACCCGGAGCGTCCGCGAATACGCTGGTCACCACCGGAACAAAACGCCCAGCCGCCGTCCTTCGGCGAGGGGCCGTTGCCGGTGAGCAGGACGCAGCCGACGTCCGAGCTCATCCGCGCGTGGTCGAGCGCGCGGTACAGCTCGTCGACGGTGTGCGGGCGGAAGGCGTTGCGGACCTCGGGACGGTCGAACGCGACACGTACGACACGTTTGCCTGAGCGGCTCTCAGAGGAGCGGTGATAGGTGATGTCGGTGAAGTCGAAACCTTCGACCTCGGTCCACAAGGCGGGGTCGAACAGCTCGGAAACCTGGGCGTCATCCACGTTTGGGAGAATAGGACGTGTGGCCGTGAGTCGTAGTGTGAAACCCGAGGTCTGCCGGTGAATCCATCCACCGCGCAGGCCAGGGTCATCGTCGACGAACTCGTCCGCAACACCGTCTCGCACGTCGTCCTCTGCCCGGGCTCACGCAACGCCCCGCTGTCGATCGCGCTGTACGACGCGGCGGCCGCCGGACGGCTCCAGCTGCACGTCCGCATCGACGAACGTGGCGCCGCCTTCCTCGCCCTCGGCATCGCCGCGCGCACCGGCCGCCCCGTGGCCGTGCTGTGCACGTCGGGCACCGCGGCCGCGAACTTCCACCCCGCCGTGCTGGAGGCCGACCGCGCCGGTGTCCCGCTGATCGTGCTGACCGCCGACCGGCCGCCCGAGATGCGGGCCGCCGGCGCGAGCCAGGTCATCGACCAGCACCAGCTCTACGGCAACGCCGTCCGCTACTTCGACGAGCTCGCCGTCGCCGAACGCCGCGCCGGGCAGAACTCGTACTGGCGCGGCCAGATCTGCCGCGCCTGGAACGCCGCTTACGGCGAATGGCGCTGCGGGCCGGTGCACCTGAACATCCCGTTCCGGGAGCCGCTCGTGCCCGATATCGATGATGACGGCGAGTGGTACGAGTCACTCGAAGGGCGTCCCGACGGCGCTCGCTGGACGGAGCTTCCCGACTTCGGCGCGCTTCCCTCGTTCGTGGTGCCCTCGGCCCGCCACGGCCTGGTCATCGCGTGCGACACCGGCGTGCAGGCGGCCAGCGAATGGGCCGAACTGCACGGCTGGCCGGTCGTCTCCGAGACCGGCGGCATCGGGATGGCGGGCGCGACGGCGATCTCGTCGGGCGCTTGGTTGCTCGGCGTCGAGGAGTTCATCTCGCGGCACAAGCCCGAACAGGTCCTGTGCATCGGGCGCCCGACGGTGTTCCGGCAGGTCCAGCGGGTGCTGTCCGATCCGGACGTCGAGGTGCTGCTGGTCCGGCCCGATTCGGACTGGCCAGCGCCCGCGCACAACGTCCGCCAGGTCGGCCAGTGGTTCGACGAGCCGACCAAACCGGCCGATCCGGAGTGGCTCGCCAGCTGGCAGCGCGCGGACAAGGCGGCGTCGGCGGCGGTGACCGAAGCACTGGCCGACGAACCGTGGCCGAGCGGGCTGCGCCTGGCGACCGAGCTGGTCGACGCGGTCCCGGAGGGGTCGCTGCTGGTCGTGGGCTCGTCCAACCCGACCCGTGACGTCGCCCTCGCCGGACGGCTGCGGCCCGACGTCCTCGTGCACCGCAACCGCGGCGTCGCCGGGATCGACGGCATGGTGTCGACCGCGATCGGCGCCGCGACCGTCCACAGGGGACATTCGTACGCCCTGCTCGGCGACCTGACGTTCCTGCACGACGCGAGCGGCCTGCTGACCGGGCCCGCCGAACAGCGCCCCGACCTGACGATCGTGGTGCTCAACGACGACGGCGGCGGCATCTTCTCCCTGCTGGAGCAGGGCGCGCCCGAGCACAACGCCAGCTTCGAGCGGGTCTTCGGCACACCGCACGGCGCCGACCTCGGTGCCCTGTGCGCCGGTTACCGCGTGCCGCACGTCGTCGCCGAGACGCTCACCGAGTTCCGTGCGGCGCTCAAGCCCGCGCCGGGGCTGCGGGTGGTGGAGGTCCGCGTGGACCGAACGCGACACCGTGACCTGCACGCGCGCCTCCGTACGGCGGTTTCGTCGGCCGTACGCGCTGTCTAGCCGTTTTTGATCTCAGTCCAGGGGCTAGGAACCCCTCCTTCGGACGTGTCTCCGCGTTGATCGTCTGGCTACGTTCGAGCGCGCTGACAAATCCTGGGAGGATTCGCAATGCGCTTGAAGACTCGCGCCGGCTTCGCCGGATTGACCGCGGGCGTCGTCTCGGTGCTACTCGCCGGCAGCGCGGCCGCCGCACCCGCGCCCGGCTCGATCGGCATCGGCGACCCGTACTACCCGCACGCCGGGAACGGCGGCTACGACGTCGCTCACTACGACCTCCGGCTGACCTACCAGCCGTCCACCGACCTGCTGTCCGGCGCCACGACGATCCTGCTCACCGCGACGCAGGACCTCTCGGCGTTCAACCTCGACTTCGGGCTGAAGGTGTCGAGCGTCCAGGTCGGCAACCGGCCCGCGAAGTTCGCGACATCGACCGACGGCACCGGTGAGCTGACCGTCACGCCGGCCTCGCCGTTGAAGAAAGGCCAGACGGCGACGGTCGTCGTCGCCTACGCGGACACGCCGTCGAAGGTGAAGATCGACGGCTTCACCGCCTGGAAGAAGACCCCGGACGGCGCGCTGGCCGTCGACGAACCGCAGAGCGCGGCCTGGTGGTTCCCGTCCAACGACCACCCGACCGACCTGGCCACCTACGACGTCTCGGTCGAGGTCCCGAACGACGTCGCCGCGCTGTCGAACGGCACGCTCGTGCGCAAGACGGTGCAGCGGCCGGGCTGGACGCGCTGGAACTGGCGCAGCACCAAACCGCAGGCGACGTACCTCACGTCGCTGGAGGTCGGCAAGTTCGAGGTGAACGAGCAGACCACGCCGGACGGCAAGCCGTTCATCACCGCCTACGGCGCCGACCTCGGCGAATCGCTCGGCGCGGCCAAGGCCAGCATCGAGCGGACGCCGGAGATCACCGAATTCCTCGCTTCGAAGTTCGGGCCCTACCCGTTCGAGGCGCAGGGCGGCGTCGTCACCACCGGCATCACCTTCGCGCTGGAGAACCAGACGCGGCCGGTGTACGGCGCCAGGGCCTTCCGGTCCGGCTCCAACACGTCGATCGTCGCGCACGAGCAGGCGCACCAGTGGTTCGGCGACAGCGTCACGCTCGGCAAGTGGAGCGAAATCTGGCTGAACGAGGGCTTCGCCTCCTACGGCGAGTTCCTGTGGTCGGAGGAGAGCGGCGAGGGCACGGCAGACGAACTCGCCCAGTACATCTACGACTCGGTGCCAGCCGAGGACCCGTTCTGGCAGGTCCTGCCCGCCGACCCGGGCGCGGACAACCAGTTCGACGCGGCCGTCTACGACCGCGGCGCGCTCGCCGTGCACGCGTTGCGCAAGGCTGTGGGTGACGACACGTTCTTCCGGATCCTGCAGACCTGGCAGCAGGTGAAGAAGGCCAAGTCGGCGGTGATCGGAGAGTTCATCGCGCTGGCGGAGAAGATCTCGGGCAAGCCGCTGTACGACCTGTTCCAGACGTGGCTGTACACCAAGGGCAAGCCCGCGGCGAGCCCCAACGGCACGCAGGCTCTCCGGGCCGCTGTGGCGCCTGTCGCACCGAAGTCCTACCCGCAGATCAAGGCGACCCATGAATTCCTCGCCGAGCGACACGCCCACTGACGGGTAGCGCTACGCTCGCGGCGTGACGGCCAAAGCGGAGCGGGTGAGGCGCATCGGGTGGTATGCCACCCTCGTTGTCGCCTCACTCGTCACCGTGCTCGGCGTCTCGCTGCTGTTCGCCGCCATCCGCAACGACAGCGCGATCGAAGCGCAGCTCGGGCAGGCGACGGCGCAGGTCGAGTCGGTGGCCTTCGACCGAACGATCATCAACTACGCGACCCCCGACGGCATCATGCACAGCCCGGCCAACGGTGTGCTCTACCCGGCCGGGCTCGCCGCCGGGCAGCTCGTGAACATCGAGTACGACGTCGGCGACCCGGAACTCGCGCGGGTGGCGGGCCGCTCGGCGTCGAACACGCTGCTGCCGCTGGGCAGCATGATCTTCTTCACCTGGCTGATCGCCGGCCCGCTGCTGTGGTGGATCCGGCGGCAACGGCTGGCTTACCGGCACTCGCTCGCCGAGTCGTCCGCCTGATCACGCGAGTTACGCCTCCAAGCACGTGAGTCCCGCCGCCAAGCACGCGAGTTCCGTGCCCAGCCCCGCGAGCCTGCTGTGCGGAATCGGCGAACTCGCGTGATCAGGAGGCGAACTCGCGTGCTTGGAGGCGTAACTCGCGTGATGGGGGACGGAACTCGCGTGATCGGAAGGCGAACTCAGCCGACCGACTCCTGCCACCAGCCCAAGACCTCGTCGGCCACCCCCGGCGCCGCGACCAGGAGCGCGTCGACGGGCAGGGCCGCGCCTTCCCCGTGCCGGTCCAGGACCACGGCACCCGCCTCGATGGCCAGCGCGACCGATCCGGCGACGTCCCATTCGCGGTAGCTGTGCAGCACCGCCGCGGCCGCGTGCCCCAGCGCGACCTGCGCGATCGCCAGCGCCGCCGAGCCGAGCACCCGGACCCCGGCGTGCGCGGCGGCGGCCCGTTCGATGAACTGGCCCATCCCCGGCCAGACACCCTTCCGCGTGAGCTCCGTGCAGACGATCGCCCCCGCGGTCCCGCACCGGTCGGTGAGCGTGATCGGCTTGCCGTTCGCCCGCGCGCCGCGGCCGCGCGCGGCGGCGTAGATCTGGGCGCGGTACGGGTCCGCGACCACGCCGACCACCGGACCCGAAGCGTCGATCAGGGCGAGGCTGTACGCGCACCAGGGGACACCGGCGACGTAGTTCGCGGTGCCGTCGACCGGGTCGACCACCCAGCGGTACTCCGCGACGTCGGCCCCGTGGTCGGCACCGAATTCACCGCCGACGACGGGGATGCCGGGGAATTCCGCGGTCAGCACGCGCCGGGTGTGGCGTTCGAGAATCCGGTCGGTGTCGGTGACCCAGTCGAAGGGTGAGTCCTTCGGATCGGGCTGGGCGCCCCGGCCCGCGGTCGCGGTGATCACGTCGGTCGCGTCGTTGGCCAGCCGCCCGGCCACTTCGAGGGCCCTCGACACCAGCCCTGGCTCGACGGGCTGAGGCGGCCTTGACGACAGGAGGGTCATGCCTGATTAGTGTGGCCGAGCCTGGTTTACGGAACACGACCTTGAGATGACATGTCGTCTGTTCCGTTTTTGTTGGCGTGGGCGTCACAACCGGATGCGACAGTGATCCGCGTGCGAGTCGCGATAGTCACCGAAAGTTTCCTGCCCCAGGTGAACGGCGTGACCAACTCCGTGCTCCGCGTCGTGGAACACCTCCGCGACCGCGCGCACGACGTGCTGATCATCGCTCCGGGGCCGGGTCCCGTGGAGTACCTCGGCGCCCCGGTCGTGCGCATCCCCGCCCTCGACTTCCCCGGCGTGAACTCCCTCCCGGTCGGCGTGCCGACCAGGACGGTGCTCACCGCGCTGGCCGATTTCGGCCCGGACGTGGTGCATCTGGCGTCACCGTTCGTGGTCGGCGCCCGCGGGCTCGCCGCGGCCAGACGGCTGCGGGTGCCGTGTGTCGCGGTGTACCAGACCGACATCGCCGGGTTCGCCGCCGCGTACGGCTTCGGCATCGCCGCCCGCGCGGCCTGGCGCTGGGTGCGCCGCCTGCACTCGCGGGCCGACCGCACGCTCGCGCCGTCGACGGACTCGGTGGAGCAGCTGAAACTGCACGGGATCCCGCGGGTGCACCGCTGGGCGCGTGGCGTCGACATCGAGCGGTTCTCGCCGGTCCACGCAGACCTCGCGTTGCGGGCCGAGTTGGCGCCGAACGGCGAACTGCTGGTCGGTTTCGTCGGCAGGCTCGCGCCGGAGAAGGAGGTCGAGCGGCTGACCGCGCTCGCCGGGGTCGACGGCATCCGCGTGGTCGTCGTCGGTGACGGGCCGGAGTTGCCGATGCTGCGCGAGCGGATCCCGGGTGCGGCGTTCCTCGGCGCCCGGTACGGCGAAGAGCTTTCCGCCGCGTACGCGAGCCTCGACGTGTTCGTCCACACAGGACCGCACGAGACGTTCTGCCAGGCCATCCAGGAAGCGATGGCGTCCGGGCTGCCGGTGCTGGCGCCGAACGCGGGCGGGCCGAAGGATCTGGTCCTGCCCGGCCGCACGGGGTACCTGCTGCCCGCCGACCGGGCCGGGTTCGCGACGGCGCTGGTGGACAAGGTGAACGACCTGCGCGACGAAGCGTTGCGAGCCAGGCTGGGGGAGAAGGCGCGCAAGGTCGTGCTGGGCCGGACCTGGCCCGCCGTCTGCCATGAACTGGTCGGCCACTACGAGGAAGTCCAGGGCAAGATCGCGCGCGCGGCCTGACGATGTACCGGCTGGGAAGGAACCGGGCACGAGGCGGACTGGAATGCATCGGCCGGAAAGGAACCGGGCACAAGGCGGACTCGAAATGCACATAGTCCAGCTGGCCAACTTCTACGGGCCACGCTCGGGCGGGCTGCGGACGGCGCTGCATCACCTCGGTGCCGGTTACGTGGCGAGCGGTCATCAAGTGACTCTCGTGGTGCCGGGGCGGCGCTACGCGGACGAGACACTGCCCTCGGGAGTCCGCCGGTTTTCCCTTCCCGCACCGCAGATCCCGGGCACCGGCGGCTATCGCGCGGTCGATCCGCACCGGGTGCGCGCGGTGCTGAAACACCTGGAACCGGACAGGCTGGAAGTGTCCGACAGGCTCACCCTGCGCGGCATGGGCGTGTGGGCGCGGCGCAACGGCGTGCCCAGCATGGTGATCTCGCACGAGCGGCTGGACAGGCTGCTGGAGCAGTTCCTGATGCCGGAACCCGTCGCGCGGCGCGTCGCGGACGTCGCGAACCGGAGGATGGCGCGGCGCTACGACACGGTCGTCTGCACGACGGCGTTCGCCCGCGCGGAGTTCGACCGGATCGCCGCGCCGAACGTGCGCCGGGTTCCGCTCGGCGTCGACCTCACGACGTTCACCCCGGCCCGGCGCGACGACGACTGGCGGCACACGCTGACCGGGAACGCCGACGCCCTGCTCGTCCACTGTGGACGCCTGTCGCCGGAGAAGCACGTCGAGCGCAGCGTGGACACCGTCGCCGAGCTGACCGAGGCGGGGCACCGCGTTCGGCTGGTGATCGCCGGTGACGGCCCTCGGCGGCGTGCGCTGGAGCGGCGGGCGCGCGGGCTGCCGGTGACCTTCCTCGGTTTCCTGATCGGACGCGGCGACGTCGCGCGGCTGCTCGCCAGCGCCGACGTTTCCCTCGCGCCCGGTCCACACGAGACGTTCGGGCTGGCCGCGCTGGAGGCGCTCGCTTCGGGGACGCCGGTGGTGGTCTCGGCGTCGTCGGCGCTGCGGGAGATCGTGCGGCCCGGCTGCGGCGAGGCGGTCGACGATCGCGCCCCCGCTTTCGCCGGTGCGGTCACCGGTCTGCTGGAGCGTCCCGAGGACGCGAGGCGCGCGGCGGCCCGGGCTCGCGCGGAGGAATTCGCCTGGCCGAGATCGGTGCGGGGAATGCTCTCCGCACTCAAGTGATCTCCATCCGTGCCCCCGCCACCACCCTCAACTGAGGAGCTTCGCTCCCAGACTTGGTCTTTGTATCTCTTTTGTACAACCGGCATTCATCGTCCCCTCACGCCATCGAGCGAGAGGACGGCACGTGAGGTTCGAAGTACTGGGCACGTTCAGCATCTCTTCCGGATCGCGGTCGGTCCCGCTGCACGGCCGGATGAGGAGAACGCTCCTCGGCGTGCTGCTGGTCCGCGCGAACACCTTCGTGCCGGTGAACGTGCTCACCGAGGCCCTGTGGGAGAGCAAGTGGGAGCCGCGGGCGGTGCCGAAGCTGCACTGGCACGTCCACAAGCTGCGGCAGGCCCTGCCCGAAGGCGACCGGCTCGGCTTCGACAACGGCGGCTACCGGCTGGAGGTCCACCCCGGCGAACTCGACGTCGAGACCTTCGAGACGCTGGCGGGTCAAGCGCTCAAGTCCGCCGACCCCGCGCAGCGCGCCTCGCTGATCCGGCAGGCCCTCACGCACTGGCATGGCGCGCCTTACGAAGGCCTCGACGTCCCGCTGCTTTCGGACGAGACGATGCGGCTTTCGGAGCACCGCTTGGTCCTGCTCGAAGAGCTCTACCAGGCCGAACTGGACCTCGGGCGGCACGCGAGCGCGGCCGTCGAGCTGGCGGATCTGGTGCGGCGGAACCCGTTGCGGCAGCGTGCCCAGTACCTCCTGATGGACGCTCTTTGGCGAGCCGGGCGCACGTCCGACGCGCTGGCGGCGTACCGGCGTGCGCGCCGGGTCTCGGTCGATCAGCTCGGCCTCGAACCCGGGCCGGAACTGCGGTTGCTGGAGCGGAGGATCCTCGCCGGCGAGGTCGCGGGGGCCGGTGCGCACCGTGCCCCGGCGTTGCTTCACCGGGCCAGGTGAACCTACGGGGCGCCGCTTTGCTCCCGCTTGGGTGACCTGTCTCAGGGGCTCGGGGTTACTGTTCGGGTATGTCCCGAGCGAGTCTTGACAAGGATCCGCACGAAGTCGCCGCCATGTTCGACGACGTCGCGGACGGCTACGACCGCGCGAATTCGTTCATGACCTTCGGCTTCGACCGCCGCTGGCGCACCATCACCGGCCGGGTGCTGGACGCCAAACGCGGCGAGAAGGTGCTGGACCTCGCGGCGGGCACCGGCGTGTCCACCGTCGAGTACGCGCGCAACGGCGCCTGGTGTCTCGCGGCGGACTTCTCGGTCGGCATGCTCAGGGCCGGCAAGCACCGCGGCGTCCCCATGGTGGCCGCCGACGCGATGAAGCTGCCGTTCGCCGACGACAGCTTCGACGCGGTGACCATCTCGCTCGCGCTGCGGAACTTCGTCGACACCAAGGCCGCGCTCACCGAGATCGCGCGGGTGGTCAAACCGGGCGGCCGTCTGGTGATCTGCGAGGTGTCGACGCCCACATTCCCGCCGATCCGGTTCCTGCACCGGAAGTTCATCGCGAAGCTGCTGACGTGGGTCGGCGCCAGGACCTCGTCGAACCCCGAGGCCTACTCCTACCTGGCCGAATCCATGCTGGCGTGGCCGGATCAGCGGACGCTCGGGGAGATCATCGCGAGCGCCGGGTGGACCGAGGTGGAGTGGCTGAACCTCACGTTCGGCGTCGTCGCCATCCACCGCGCCAAAAAGCCCTCCGTAAACTCGCGGCCATGACACGTCGCAACCCTGACCACGACGCCGAGGTCATCGTCGTCGGTGCCGGACCGGCCGGCTCCACCGCCGCCACGTACCTCGCCCGCGCGGGCGTCGACGTGCTGCTGCTGGAGAAGACCGAGTTCCCGCGCGAGAAGGTGTGCGGCGACGGCCTGACCCCGCGCGGCGTCAAGCAGCTCATCGACCTGGGGATCGACACGAGCGAGGACGCCGGCTGGGTGCACAGCCGCGGCCTGCGGATCCTCACCGGCGAGCTCACGCTGGAGCTCGACTGGCCGGACCTGACCAGCTACCCGCCGTACGGCGTTTCGCGGACCCGTCAGGACTTCGACGACCTGCTCGCGAAGACCGCGGTCAAGGCGGGCGCGCGGCTCTACGAGCGCACCACCGTCACCGGTGCCATCACCAGCCCGACCGGCCGCGTGATCGGCGTCGAGGCGAAGGTCGGCCCGGAGAAGACACCGGTGAGCTACCGCGCTCCGCTGGTACTGGCCTGCGACGGTGTCTCGGCGCGGCTCGCGCTGAGCGTCGGCATCCAGAAGAACGAGAAGCGCCCGATGGGCGTGGCGGTGCGGCAGTACTACAAGAGCCCGCGCCACGATGACCCGTTCATCGAAGGCCACCTGGAGCTGTGGGACCGCTCGGACCCGCGCGACCCCAAGCTGCTGCCCGGCTACGGCTGGGCGTTCCCGCTGGGCGACGGCACGGTCAACGTCGGCCTCGGCATGCTGTCGACGTCGGCCGCGTTCCGCAGTACCGACTACCGCGCGCTGCTGCGCCAGTGGCTCGACGGGACGCCCGAGGAATGGGGCTACCGCGAGGAGAACGCCATCGGCAAGGTCGGCGGCGCCGGTCTCCCGATGGGCTTCAACCGCACCCCGCACTACCGCGACGGCCTGCTGCTGCTCGGCGACGCCGGCGGCATGGTCAGCCCGTTCAACGGCGAGGGCATCTCGGCGGCGATGGAGTCCGCGCAGCTGGCGTCGGAGTTCGTCGTGCAGGCGCTGGCGCGCCGCGAGGGTCCGTCCCGCGAGCGGGCGCTGGAGGGCTACCCGCGCGCCGTCGCGGAGCTGATGGGCGGCTACTACCGGCTCGGCAACGTGTTCGCGAAGCTGATCGGGAAGCCGAAGATCATGCACGCCGCGACGAAGTACGGGCTGCGGATCAACTCGATCCTTCCGTTGGTGTACAAGGGACTTTCGGGCTGCTACGACGCCAAGGGCGGGGACGGCGTCGACCGTCTCATCGCTGCTCTGGCGAGGGCGACGCCCTCTCCGCGCTGACGGATCCGGAGTACCTGAAGGCGGGCGTCGGCTGGGTTGCTGCGGGTGCTGGGTCGGGTTGGTCGTGAGTGGCGATTCGGGTTAGAACCCGAATCGCCACTCACGACCAACCGGACCCATGCGCTTCGGGAGAGGCCGCAAGTAGGTGACCAATTGCGTTGGTCCCACACGTCTGGACCAGTCACGGGTACTCCGGGCAGTGGTATCGGTCACAGGACAAATGTGGTCAAACGGACCCCTGAAGCCGATCTTGGGAACGACGTCGCAGGTCATCGGTACCGCACGCCGGAAGTAACCGTACTGGCCGTGCGGTCAAGTTAGGGCAGCCTTATAGCACGGGGCCTAGGGACAAGAATGTGAGTCACGTCCTACACTCGCCTCATGCTTTGTGAATCGCTTCACATCCTCGACGGGAGGCTTGTGAACTATTTCACAAGCAAGGGGGCCGTCATGCACGGCCCGTAAGGGTTGCCTAACCCTCGGCGGTGTGACCCAAGTGACTTAGGGTGCCGACCGAGGGAAGCGGTGAACCCCGACTCGAAAACCGCAGCGGCGCGGAAAGGATGGCGAAAACCCCGTGCTGATGTTGCCCGTGCTGACCCAGGCGACCACCCCCTCGGTGCCGAACCTGGACATGTACCTCCCCCTGGTCCTCTTGTTCGTCCTCGCTCTCGCGTTCGCGGTGCTTTCGGTGCTGCTCGGCCCGCTCGTCGGCCCGAGCCGGGCCAACAAGGCGAAGCTCGCGGCCTACGAATGCGGTATCGAACCGTCGCCGCAGCCGGTCGTCGGCGGCGGCCGGATGCCGGTCGCGTACTACATCACCGCGATGCTGTTCATCCTGTTCGACATCGAGATGGTCTTCCTCTACCCGTTCGCGGTCTCCGCGGACGCGCTGGGCATGTTCGGCCTGGTGGAGATCGTGCTGTTCATCGCGACGGTCGGTTTCGCGTACGCCTACGTGTGGCGTCGCGGCGGCCTGGATTGGAACTAGAGAAGCATGGGCCTCGAAGAAAAACTCCCCAACGGCATCCTGCTCGCCAGCCTCGAAGGCCTGGTCAACTGGGCGCGCAAGAACTCGATGTGGCCCGCCACCTTCGGTCTCGCCTGCTGCGCGATCGAGATGATGACCGTCGGCGGTTCCCGCTACGACATCGCCCGCTTCGGCATGGAGCGCTTCAGCGCGACGCCGCGCCAGGCGGATCTGATGATCGTCGCCGGCCGCGTCACGCAGAAGATGGCGCCGGTGCTCCGCCAGATCTACGACCAGATGGCCGAGCCCAAGTGGGTGCTGGCGATGGGCGTCTGCGCCTCGTCCGGCGGGATGTTCAACAACTACGCCGTGGTGCAGGGCGTCGATCACATCGTCCCGGTCGACATGTACCTCCCCGGCTGCCCGCCGCGCCCCGAGATGCTGCTCGACGCGATTTTGAAGCTGCACGCCAAGATCCAGGACGAGCCGATCAACGCCCGCCGGGCCGCGATCCGCGCCGCCAGCGGTGAGCGCACCGAGCTGATCGCCTCCTCGATCAAGTACGCGAAGAAGTGAGCGACGTGCCCGAAGACAACACCCCCGAAGTCCCCGAGACGGGCGGCGAGCAGTCCAGCGCCGAACGGCCCGAAGGCGGCCTCGAGCCGCAGGGCGTCCGCCCGGCCGAGCCGGTCGTCACCGGTAAAGAGCGCCAGGGCATGTTCGGCGTGCGCGGCACCGGCGACACCTCCGGTTACGGCGGCGTCCGCCTCCCCGCGTACAGCCCTCCCCCGGCGGAGCGTCCGTACGGCGGCTGGTTCGACGAATTCGCCGACGAGTTCTACGCGGCCTTGGCGGACAACAAGATCCCGGCGAACGCGATCCAGCAGACCACGGTCGACCGCGGCGAGATCACCTTCTACGTCTCCCGCGAGCACCTCGTCGAGATCGCCAAGGTCCTGCGCGACGACGCCGGTCTCCGCTTCGAACTGCTCAGCTCGGTGTCCGGCGTCGACTACGGCGTCGACGTCCCGCAGCGGCTGCACTCGGTCTACCACTTCACGTCGATGACCTACCGCCGCCGCATCCGGCTCGAAGTCACCCTCGACATCGAAGACCCGCACGTCCCGTCGCTGGTCGGGGTCTACCCGACGGCCGACTGGCAGGAGCGGGAGGCCTGGGACATGTTCGGCATCGTCTACGACGGCCACCCGGCGCTGACCCGCATCCTCATGCCGGACGACTGGGACGGCCACCCCCAGCGCAAGGACTACCCGCTCGGCGGGATCCCGGTCGAATACAAGGGCGCGGAGATCCCGCCGCCGGACCAGCGGAGGTCGTACTCGTGAGCATTCACGACGAAGCAACCGAAGTTCCCGAAGCCGACTCCCGCGACACGACCGAAGGCCGCGTCTACACCGTTTCCGGCGGTGACTGGGAAGACCTCATCGAGGACTCCCGCCACGACGAGCGCATGGTCATCAACATGGGCCCGCAGCACCCGTCGACGCACGGCGTGCTCCGGCTCGTGCTGGAGATGGAGGGCGAGACCGTCACGCAGCTCCGCTCGGTCATCGGCTACCTGCACACCGGGATCGAGAAGAACTGCGAATACCGCACGTGGACCCAGGGCGTCACCTTCGTGACGCGCATGGACTACCTCGCCCCGCTCTCGACCGAGATGGCGTACTGCCTCGGTGTCGAGAAGCTGCTCGGCATCCAGGCCCCGCGCCGCGCCGAGCTGCTGCGCGTGATGCTGCTGGAGATCAACCGCATCGGTTCGCACCTGGTCTACATCGCCACCGGCGGGATGGAACTCGGTGCCACCACGGCGATGACGCTCGGCTTCCGTGAGCGCGAAGAGGTCTTGCACCTGCTGGAGCACCTCACCGGTCTCCGGATGAACCACGCGTTCATCCGCCCCGGCGGTCTCGCGCAGGACATGCCGGACGACTACCAAGAGGTCGTCAGCGCGTTCGTCAAGACGATGGACGAGCGGCTTCCCTTGTACGACAAGCTCTTCACCGGTCAGCCGATCTGGCGCAACCGGCTCAAGGGTGTCGGGTACCTGCCGGTCGACGCGTGCCTCGCGCTCGGTGTCACCGGCCCGGTGCTGCGCAGCGCCGGTCTCCCGTGGGACATGCGCAAGACCGAGCCGTACTCCCGCTACGACGAGTTCGAGTTCGACATCCCGACCTCGACCGAGGCGGACTGCTGGGCGCGCTACCTGCTGCGCGTCGAGGAGATGCACCAGAGCCTGCGGATCATCAAGCAGTGCCTGAAGAAGCTCGAACCGGGCCCGGTCATGGTCGAGGACAAGAAGGTCGCCTGGCCGGCGCAGCTCTCGATCGGCAGCGACGGCATGGGCAACTCGCTCGAGCACGTCCGCAAGATCATGGGCCAGTCGATGGAATCGCTCATCCATCACTTCAAGCTGGTCACCGAGGGCTTCAAGGTCCCGCCGGGTCAGACCTACACCTCGGTGGAGTCGCCGCGCGGCGAACTCGGCGTGCACCTGGTCTCCGACGGCGGCACCAGGCCGCTGCGGGTCCACGTGCGCGAACCGAGTTTCGTGAACCTGCAGTCGATGCCCGCGATGGCCGAAGGCGGCCTGGTGGCGGACGTGATCGCTGCCATCGCCTCGATCGACCCCGTCATGGGGGGAGTGGACCGTTGAGCACCCAGCCCGGAACGACACCGACGCCCGAGCCCGGCACCAGCCTGGCCGAGCAGACCCATATCGCCGCCGGTGGTGACGTCGACGTGATCGCGATCGCGCCGGATCCCGCCGAGGCGGAGGGGATCCTGGAGAACGCGAAGCTCGAAGACATCTTCGACGCCGACACCTACGCCAAGGCCCAGAACCTGATCTCGCGGTATCCGCAGTCGAGGTCGGCGCTGCTGCCGATGCTGCACCTGGTGCAGTCGGTGCAGGGTTACGTGAGCCAGGAGGGCATCGCCTTCTGCGCGCGGAACCTGGACCTGTCCGACGCCGAGGTCAGCGCGGTCGCGACGTTCTACACCATGTACAAGCGCCGCCCGTGCGGCGAGCACCTGGTGAGCGTCTGCACCAACACCCTCTGCGCGGCCATGGGCGGCGACGCGATCTACAAGAAGCTCCAGACGCATCTCGGTTCCGAAGAGAAGCCGTTGGGGCACAACGAGACCGCGGGTACGCCGAACGAGCCCGGCTCGATCACGCTGGAGCACGCCGAATGTCTCGCGGCCTGTGACCTCGCCCCGGTCATCCAGGTCAACTACGAGTACTTCGACAACCAGACCGAGGAAAAGGCCGTCGCGCTGGTCGACGCGTTGCAGGCGGGCAAGAAGCCGGCCCCGACGCGCGGCGCGCCGCTGACGAACTTCAAGGGCGCCGAACTGCAGCTCGCCGGGTTCTTCCCGGAGGACGCGCAGCAGTACCGCACGGACGTCGACGGTCCTTCGCAGGCCGTCGAAACCCTGCGGGGAGCGCAGGTCGCGCAGGACCGCGGCTGGACCGCTCCCGCCATGAAGGACGTTCCGCTCCCCGAAGTGGAGAAGAAGTAATGGCCGATCCCATCACCCCGGTCCTCACGAAGCGCTGGCTTTCGCCCAACTCCTGGACGATCCAGTCCTACGAAGCCCTCGAGGGCTACACCGCGATCCGCAAGACGCTCAAGGCCACTCCCGAGCAGATCGTCCAGCTGGTCAAGGACTCCGGCCTCCGCGGCCGTGGCGGCGCGGGCTTCCCGGCCGGCATCAAGTGGTCCTTCATGCCGCCGAACGAGGACAAGCCGCACTACCTCGTCATCAACGCCGACGAGGGCGAGCCGGGCACCTGCAAGGACATCCCGCTGATGATGGCGGACCCGCACTCGCTGATCGAGGGCTGCATCATCGCCTCGTACGCGATGCGCTCGCACCACTGCTTCATCTACGTCCGCGGCGAGGCGCTGCACTGCATCCGCCGTCTCAACGCGGCCGTGCGCGAGGCGTACGAAGCGGGCTACCTCGGCAAGAACATCCTCGACTCCGGATTCGACCTCGACATCACCGTGCACGCGGGGGCCGGGGCGTACATCTGCGGCGAGGAGACGGCGCTGCTGGACTCGCTGGAAGGCCGTCGCGGCCAGCCGCGGCTCAAGCCGCCGTTCCCGGCCGCCGCGGGTCTCTACGCCGCGCCGACGACGGTCAACAACGTCGAGACCATCGCCAGCGCGCCGTACATCGTCAACGGTGGCTCGAGCTGGTTCCGCGAGATGGGTCGCGAGAAGTCGCCCGGTCCGAAGATCTATTCGATCTCCGGCCACGTCGAGAAGCCCGGCCAGTACGAATGCCCGCTCGGCACCACGCTGCGCGAGCTGCTCGACATGGCGGGCGGCATGAAGGACGGCATCCCGCTGAAGTTCTGGACGCCGGGTGGTTCGTCCACGCCGATGTTCACCGCCGAGCACCTCGATGTTCCCCTGGACTTCGAAGGCGCGGCGGAAGCCGGGTCGATGCTGGGCACGACGGCCGTGCAGGTCTTCAACGAGACCGTTTCCGTGCCGTGGGCCGTGATGAAGTGGACGCAGTTCTACGAACACGAGTCCTGCGGCAAGTGCACGCCGTGCCGCGAGGGCACGTACTGGCTGGCGCAGATCCTGGAGCGCATGGTCGAGGGCAAGGGCACCGAGGAGGACATCGACACTCTGCTCGACGTCTGCGACAACATCCTCGGCCGCTCGTTCTGCGCCCTCGGCGACGGCGCGGTCTCGCCGATCCAGAGCGGCATCAAGTACTTCCGCGAGGAGTTCCTCGCGTTGTGTCAGGCAAACAAGCGCGAATTGGTGGGGGCGCAGGCATGACGATCGCACCCGACAAGCCCGGGACGTCCACAGAGGACACCCCGGTCCCCGAAGGCCACGTCAAGCTGGTCATCGACGGTGAAGAGGTCATCGCGCCCAAGGGTGAGCTGCTGATCCGCACCGCCGAACGGCTCGGCACGGTCATCCCGCGCTTCTGCGACCACCCGCTGCTCGACCCGGCGGGTGCCTGCCGCCAGTGCCTGGTCGAGGTCGAAATGGGCGGCCGTCCGATGCCGAAGCCGCAGGCCTCGTGCACCATGACGGTCGCCGACGGCATGGTCGTGAAGACCCAGCTGACCTCGGCCGTCGCGGACAAGGCCCAGCAGGGTGTGATGGAGCTGCTGCTCATCAACCACCCGCTGGACTGCCCGATCTGCGACAAGGGCGGCGAGTGCCCGCTGCAGAACCAGGCGCTCGCGCACGGCCGCGCGGACTCCCGTTTCGTCGACACGAAGCGGACGTTCCCGAAGCCGCTGCCGATCTCCTCGCAGGTCCTGCTGGACCGCGAGCGGTGCGTGCTCTGCCAGCGCTGCACCCGGTTCTCCCGCGAGATCGCCGGCGACCCGTTCATCGAGCTGCTCGAACGCGGTGCCCACCAGCAGATCGGCACCGCCGAGACCGCGGACGTGCTGGACCTGGCTTCCCGGACCACGTCGGGGCAGCCGTTCCAGTCGTACTTCTCCGGCAACGTCATCCAGATCTGCCCGGTCGGCGCGCTGACCTCGGCCGCGTACCGGTTCCGTTCGCGGCCGTTCGACCTGGTGTCCTCGCCGAGCGTGTGCGAGCACTGCTCGTCCGGCTGCGCCGAGCGGACCGACTTCCGCCGCGGCAAGGTCATGCGGAAGCTCGCGGGCGACGACCCCGAGGTCAATGAAGAGTGGCTCTGCGACAAGGGCCGGTTCGCGTTCCGTTACTCGACCGCGGACGACCGCATCCGCCGCCCGCTCATCCGCAACGCCGACGGCGTGCTGGAAGAGGCTTCCTGGACCGACGCGCTGCGCGCGGCCGCCGAAGGGCTGGCCAAGGCACGCGACGGCAAGGGCGCCGCGGTGCTGACCGGTGGCCGCCTGACCGTCGAGGACGCGTACGCGTACTCGAAGTTCGCGCGGATCGCCTTGGGCACCAACGACATCGACTTCCGCGCCCGCCCGCACTCGGCCGAGGAGCTGGGCTTCCTCGCGTCGCACGTGGTCGGGACGACACCGGAAAGCGGCGTCACCTTCCGCGAGATCGAGCGGGCGCGCACGGTGCTGTGCGTCGCGTTCGAGCCGGAGGACGAGGCGCCGATCGTGTTCCTGCGGCTGCGCAAGGCGGCCCGCAAGAACCGCACCCGCGTCGTCCACTTGGGACAGTGGACCACCTCGTCGGTCCGCAAGACCTTCGGCGAACTGCTGGCCTGCGCGCCGGGTTCCGAAGCCGCCGCGATCGACGGCATCGCGCAGCACGCGCAGGACGTCGACCAGGCACTGGCCTCGGAAGGGGCCGTGATCCTCGTCGGCGAGCGTGCCGCCGAGGTCCCTGGCCTGTTCTCGGCCCTGCACCGGCTGGTGGAGCGCACCGGCGCCCGGCTCGCGTGGATCCCGCGTCGCGCGGGTGAACGCGGTGCCCTGGCGGCGGGCGCGGCGCCGACGTTGCTGCCCGGTGGTCGCTCGGTCACCGACGCCGAGGCTCGCGCCGAGGTCGAAAAGGCTTGGGGCGTCACACTTCCCGCCACGGAGGGCCGCGACACCACCGCCATCCTCAAGGCCGCTTCGGGTCAGGACATCGACGGCCTGCTGGTCGGCGGCGTCGACCCGGACGACCTGCCGGACCCGGATCTGGCCCGCCGCGCGCTCGAGAACGCGAAGTTCGTGGTGAGCCTGGAACTGCGGCACAGCGGGGTCACCGAGCACGCGGACGTCGTCCTCCCGATCGCCCCGGCGGTCGAGAAGGCGGGCAGCTACCTGAACTGGGAAGGCCGCCGCCGCGAGTTCGCCGTCACCCTCGAAGGCACCGGCGCCCTGCCGGACTGCCGGGTGCTCGACACCCTCGCCGTCGAGATGGACGCGGACATCTTCACACAGACCCCGGCCGCTTCGGCCGCCGATCTGGCGAAGCTGCCCGCCCGTGAGATGAAGGACGCTTTCATTGCAGATTTCGCAATGAAGGACGCTTTCATCGCACGTCCGGAGACAGGGAACGGTCAGGCTCTCCTCGCCACCTGGAGGCAGCTGATCGACAACGGTTCGCTGCAGGACGGCGAGCCGCATCTCAAGGGCACGCAGCGCGAGGTCGTCGCCAAGCTCTCGGCGAAGACCGCCGAAGGCTTGGGCAAGACCGTGAAGGTCTCCACCGAACGCGGTTCCATCACGTTGCCGATCGAGGTCGCGGACCTGCCGGACGGCGTCGTGTGGCTCCCGGGCAACTCCGACGGCTCGGCCGTCCGCGCCTCTCTCGGCGCGGGGCACGGTTCGGCCGTCAACCTCACCGGAGGTGAGAAGTGACTCCGTTGCTCAGCCAGATGCCGGACGCCGCCGAGCGGGCGGCGCTGCTGGCCGACGACCCGTTGTGGCTGATCCTGATCAAGACGGTCGTCATCCTGCTGATCGGCCCGATCCTGACGATCTTCCTGATCGTCTGGGAGCGGAAAGCGGTCGGCCGGATGCAGAACCGTCCCGGCCCCAACCGGGTCGGCCCCGGCGGCTACCTGCAGT
The DNA here is from genome assembly GCF_056435685.1 of Amycolatopsis sp. NPDC043885. Classification (NCBI taxonomy): domain Bacteria; kingdom Bacillati; phylum Actinomycetota; class Actinomycetes; order Pseudonocardiales; family Pseudonocardiaceae; genus Amycolatopsis; species Amycolatopsis sp. NPDC043885. The sequence goes on along the minus strand of NZ_JBWKEA010000001.1, from coordinate 652,207 downwards.
CCCTCGCGGACGCGATCAAGCTGCCGTTCAAGGAACAGATCATCCCGGACACCGCCGACCGCAAGGTGTACTTCCTCGCGCCGGTGATCTCCGCGGTGCCGGCGTTGATCGCGCTGGCCGCGATCCCGTTCGGCCCGGTGGTCTCGATCTTCGGTGAGCGGACCACGCTCCAGCTGGTCGATCTGCCGGTCGGCGTGCTGGTGATCCTCGCCTGCTCCTCGATCGGCGTGTACGGCCTGGTGCTGGCCGGTTGGTCGTCCGGCTCGCCGTATCCGCTGCTCGGTGGACTGCGAAGCGCGGCTCAGGTGATCTCCTACGAGATCGCGATGGGTCTGTCCATCGTGGGCGTCATCCTCTACGCGGGTTCGATGTCGACGTCGGCGATCGTCGAGTCGCAGCAGACCGGCTGGTACTTCTACCTGCTGCTGCCGAGCTTCGTGATCTACCTGATCTCCATGGTCGGCGAGACCAACCGCGCGCCGTTCGACCTCCCCGAGGCCGAATCCGAGCTGGTCGGCGGTTTCCACACCGAGTACAGCTCGATGAAGTTCGCGATGTTCTTCCTCGCCGAGTACGTCAACATGGTGATCGTTTCGGCGTTCGCGACCACGTTGTTCCTCGGTGGCTGGAAGTTCCCGTTCGTCGGCGCGGACCACGCGCTGAACCAGGGCTGGCTCCCGCTGATCTGGTTCACCGCCAAGCTGTTCATCCTGCTGTTCGGCTTCATCTGGCTGCGCGGCACGCTGCCGCGGCTGCGGTACGACCAGTTCATGCGCCTGGGCTGGAAGGTCCTGGTGCCGGTCAACCTGGTCTGGATCGTCGTGATCGTCACGGTCCGCGCGATCAAGAACTCGGGTGGCCTGTCCACCCCGCAGATCCTCTTCGGTGGCGGCGCGCTCATCCTCTTCGTCGTCATCCTGAGCTTCCTGATCCCGGACAAGAAGGTCCCGGACGACGACTACGTCCCGGTGACCGGCGGCGGATTCCCCGTGCCGCCGCTGGACCTGCAGGTCCCGGAGAAGACCCCGCGTCAGAAGGCCCTCGCGAAGGCCGAAGCCCGGGCTGCCAAGCGCAAGCCCGCGGCGGTTTCCAGTGGAAGGGAGGCCGGCGATGGGGATGTTTGATCCCATCAAGGGTTTCGGTGTCACCTTCGGCATGATGTTCAAGAAGGTCGCCACCGAGGAGTACCCGGAGGCGGGCGCCCCCGCGGCTCCGCGTTACCACGGCAGGCACCAGCTCAACCGGCATCCGGACGGGCTGGAGAAATGCGTCGGCTGCGAGCTGTGCGCGTGGGCCTGCCCGGCGGACGCGATCTTCGTCGAAGGCGGCGACAACACCGAAGAGGCGCGGTACTCGCCCGGTGAGCGGTACGGCGCCGACTACCAGATCAACTACCTGCGCTGCATCGGCTGCGGGTTGTGCGTCGAGGCCTGCCCGACCCGGTCCCTGACGATGATCAACTTCTATGAGCTGGCCGACGACGACCGGCAGCGGTTGATCTACACCAAGGAAGACCTCCTCGCGCCGCTCCTGCCCGGCATGGAGCAGCCGCCGCACCCGATGCGGCTGGGCGACAACGAGCAGGACTACTACGTCAACGGCCCGGAACTCGCACGGAAGCCCGCTGAGCCGAAGGAGCCGGTCCAGTGATCACGGCTTTCCTCGCGCAGACGGACGTTTCGGCCGGGATCACCACCGGCGAGACCATCGCGTTCTGGGTGCTCGGCCCGCTCGCGCTGCTCGGCGGGCTCGGCATGATCTTCTCCCGCAACGCCGTGCACTCGGCGCTGTGGCTGGTGCTCACGATGCTGTGCCTCGGCGCGCTGTACATGATCCAGCAGGCGCCGTTCCTCGGCTTCACGCAGATCATCGTCTACACCGGCGCGATCATGATGCTGTTCCTGTTCGTGCTGATGCTGGTCGGCCGGGAGAGTTCCGACTCGGTCGTCGAAGTACTGCGCGGACAGCGGGTCATGGCGACCCTGCTCGGCATCGGTGTCGGCGGGCTGCTCGCCGCGGGTCTCGCCCGCGCGATGGCCAACGTGACCCCGGCCCTGCCGGTCGACCCGGCGAACGTCGACGGCGGCGGGCCCGGCGGGCTGGGACGGCTGATCTTCACCAAGTACCTGTTCCCGTTCGAGCTCACCTCGGCGCTGCTGATCACCGCCGCGCTCGGCGCGATGGTGCTCGCGTTCACCGACCGGCACGCCAAGGGCGGCAAGAAGAACCAGAAGGAACTCGTCGTCGACCGGTTCACCGGCAAGCACGACCGGCCTTCGCCGCTGCCCGGACCGGGTGTCTTCGCCACGGCCAACTCGGTCGCCACCCCGGCGCTGCTGCCCGACGGCTCGATCGCCAGGGAGTCGCTCTCGGAGATCATCGAGTCGACTTCGGCCGCACAGCTGGAAAACGAGCGTAAGCAGGTCGCCGGGACGGAAGACGGCCCCGACGCCCACGCTCTGGTCGGCAAGCCTGAAGGGGAGAAGGAATGACCCCGACGTACTACCTGCTCCTGTCCGCGCTGCTGTTCGCCATCGGCGCGGTCGGGGTGCTGGTGCGCCGCAACGCGATCGTCGTGTTCATGTGCATCGAGCTGATGCTGAACGCGGCGAACCTGTCCCTGGTCACGTTCGCCCGGATCAACGGGTCGCTGGACGGCCAGGTGATGGCGTTCTTCGTGATGGTCGTGGCCGCCGCGGAGGTCGTGGTGGGGCTCGCGATCATCATGGCGATCTTCCGCACCCGGCGTTCGGCCTCGGTCGACGACACCAACCTGCTGAAGTACTAGGGAGCACCGAGAGTGACCGCATCATCGTGGCTGCTGGTGGCCTTCCCGGCTCTCGGCGCCCTTATTCTTTTGCTGGCGGGTAAGCGGGCCAGGGGCTGGGGACACCTCCTCGGCAGCGCGACCGTCTCACTGTCCTTTGTGTACGGCCTGATCCTGTTCTTCACGGCCGACACGAAGGCCACCGCGGACGTCAAACTGTTCTCGTGGATCCCGGTTTCGGCGCTGCAGGTCGACTTCGGGCTCCGGATCGACGCGCTTTCGCTGACGTTCGTGCTGCTGATCACCGGCGTCGGCATGCTGATCCACTTCTACTCGATCGGCTACATGGCCGAGGACCGTGACCGGTCGAGGTTCTTCGCGTACCTCAACCTGTTCGTCGCCTCGATGCTGATCCTGGTGCTGGGCAACAGCTTCGTGACGCTGTACCTCGGCTGGGAAGGCGTGGGTCTCGCTTCGTACCTCCTCATCGGCTGGTACCAGGACCGTCCGTCCGCTGCCACCGCGGCGAAGAAGGCGTTCCTGATGAACCGCGTCGGTGACGTCGGGCTCGCGCTGGCGATCTTCCTGATGTTCAAGTACGTCGGGAGCACCGGTTACGCCGAGGTCTTCGGCGCCGTCGGCCAGATCCCGACCGGCGCGGTCACCGCGATCGCGATCCTGCTGCTGCTGGGCGCCTGCGGTAAATCCGGTCAGTTCCCGCTGCAGGCCTGGCTTCCGGACGCGATGGAGGGCCCGACCCCGGTCTCGGCCCTCATCCACGCGGCGACGATGGTCACCGCCGGCGTCTACCTGGTCGCCCGCGCGCACGAGATCTTCAACGCCACCCCGGACGGCCGCCTGATCGTCACGCTCGTCGGTACGGTCACGCTCCTGATCGGGTGCATCATCGGTTGCGCCTACGACGACATCAAGAAGGTCCTGGCGTACTCCACGGTCAGCCAGATCGGGTACATGATGCTCGCCGTCGGCCTCGGGCCGATCGCCTACGCGCTCGGCATCATGCACCTGGTCGCGCACGGTTTCTTCAAGGCCGGGCTGTTCCTCGGGGCCGGTTCGGTCATGCACGCCATGAACGACGAGGTCGACATGCGGAAGTTCGGCGGGCTGCGCAAGCACCTGCCGGTCACCTTCTGGACCTTCGCCCTCGGCTACCTGGCGCTGATCGGCATCCCGCCGCTCTCGGGCTTCTTCACCAAGGACGCGATCATCGAAGCGGCGCTGAGCCAGGGCGGCTGGCGCGGCTGGGTGATGGGTGGCGCGGCACTGCTCGGCGCCGGGCTCACCGCGTTCTACATGACGCGCCTGATGGTGATGACCTTCTTCGGCAAGGAACGCTGGAAGGAGATCAAGTCCAGCGACGGGCGCGACTTCCACCCGCACGAGTCTCCCGCGATCATGAAGTGGCCGATGATCATCCTGGCGATCGGCTCGATCGGCGCCGGTGCGTTCTTCGCGCTCGGCGACCGGTTCGCCGAATGGCTTTCGCCGGTGGTCGGCCCGCTCGAAGAGGGTGGCCACAGTGTCATCCCGCACGCGCTGGTCCCGATCCTCACCGTGGCGCTGTCCGTGCTGGGCGCGGCGGCGGCGTGGTTCTTCGTCGGCCGCAAGGACGTTCCGGTGGAACGCCCCGAGCGGGTCTCGGCCGTGGTCAAGGCCGCGCGCAACGACCTGTACGGCAACACCCTGAACGAGACGCTGGTCGCCCGCCCGGGCACCTGGCTCGCCCGCGCGCTGGTCTACGTGGACAACCGCGGGGTCGACGGCGCGGTCAACGGCCTCGCCGCCGCGCTCGGTGGCGGATCCGGGCGCCTGCGCCGCCTTCAGACCGGCTTCGTCCGCTCGTACGCACTGTCCATGCTGGGCGGCACATTCCTGCTTCTGGCGGCACTCCTGCTGGTGAGGTTCTCCTGATGACCTGGGTTCTCGCATCCATCCTGCTGCCGCTGCTCGGTGCGGCGGTCGTCGCCGGGATGAAGAAAAACGACAGGCTGGCGACGCTCACCGCGCTCGTGGTGTCGCTCCTGACGTTCCTGCTGGTGATCCCGATGTGGGCGAGCTATTCGCCGGCCGGGGACCGGATCCAGCAGAAGTCCTCGATGGACTGGATCCCGAACTTCGGCATCCACATCTCGTTCGGCATCGACGGCATCGCGCTGGTGATGATCGCGGTCATCGGCCTGCTGGTGCCGATCGTGGTCGGCGCGCTGGGCCTCACCGACAAGCTCCCGGCCGGGCGCTCGGCGGGCGGGTTCCTGTCACTGATCCTGGTGCAGGAGGCGCTGACCATCGCGGTGTTCGCCGCGACCGACGTCTTCCTGTTCTACGTGCTGTTCGAGATCATGCTGATCCCGATGTACTTCCTGATCGGCGGCTACGGTGGCGCGAACCGGCAGTACGCGGCGGTCAAGTTCTTCCTGTACTCGTTCCTCGGCGGCCTGATCATGCTGGCCTCGGCGATCGGGGCGTACTCGCTGGCGTCGGACGAGCTCGGCAAGGGCACCTTCGACTGGGAAACTCTCGTCACGGTCGTCCGTGACGCCCCGCTGGGTACCCAGATCTGGCTGTTCATCGGGTTCTTCCTCGCGTTCGCGATCAAGGCCCCTTTGGTGCCGTTCCACACCTGGCTGCCGGACGCCGCGGGCCAGGCGCCCATCGGCGTCGCGGTCCTGCTGGTCGGTGTGCTGGACAAGGTCGGCACGTTCGGGTTCCTGCGCTACTGCCTCCCGATGTTCCCGGAGGCCAGCAAGGAACTCGCGCCATGGGTGCTGGTTCTCGCCGTCGCGGGTGTCCTTTACGGATCGATCCTCGCGGCCGGGCAGCGCGACATGAAGCGCTTCATCGCCTACGTGTCGATCGCCCACTTCGGGTTCATCGCGCTGGGCATCTTCACCTTCAACGAGCAGGCGATGGTCGGCTCGGTGTCGTACATGCTGAACCACAGCCTCGCCACCGGCATGCTGATCGTGGTCGTCGGCCTGATCGTGATGCGCGGCGGGTCCACGCGGATCTCCGACTACGGCGGCATGGCGAAGGTGACCCCGCTACTCGGCGGGATGCTGCTCATCGCCGGTCTGTCCACCTTGTCCCTGCCCGGCACGAACTCCTTCATCAGTGAGTTCCTGGTGCTGCTGGGGTCCTTTGTGGACTACCCGGTGTACACGATCATCGCGACGGTCGGCATGGTGCTGGCCGCGGCGTACGTGCTCTGGCTCTACCAGCGCGTCATGCAGGGCCCCGTCCGCGGTGACGCCCTGATGGCGGCGGGCGGTGGACCGGGTACGGCGATCGCCCCCGAACTCGGGGCGACCAAAGCCATCAAGGACCTCGGCGGCAAGGAGATCGCGATCCTGGCGCCGATGGTCGTGCTGATCATCGCGCTCGGGTTCTACCCCAAGCCGGTGCTCGACACGATCACCCCGTCGGTGCAGCAGACCATGTCGTCGCTGGATGCGCAGAGCGTGAATGTTGGAGGCGCGAAATGACCAAGTCCGAGGGCGCTTTCGCCCGAAGGGCCCGCGTTCATGGAGGCAGGCCGAAGGTCTGTCTACGTGAACGCGGATGCGCCCTCCTGGAAGACACCGTGCAGGGAGGCAGGTAAACCGTGCACTTCTTGACCCAGGCGCCACCGCTGACGGTGCCGTCGATCGACTACTTCGCCGTCACGCCGATCCTGATCATCCTCGGGGCCGCGTGTGTCAGCGTGCTGTTCGAAGCCTTCCTGCCCAAGCACATGCGGTGGCCGTCGCAGGTCTTCCTGTCCCTGGTCGGGATCGGGGCGGCGGGCGTCTTCCTCGCCTGGTACGCCAGCACTTCCGCGCCGAAGGGCGGCATCACGACCTTCAGCGGCGCCATCGCCGTCGATCGGCCGTCGCTATTCCTGTGGGGCACGCTGCTGGCGCTCGCGCTGGGCGCGCTGCTGCTGATCGCGGACCGCTCGGTCGAGCCGGGCGGCGCCTTCGTCGCGCAGGCCGGTATCCGCCCCGGCACGGTCCAGGACCGCGCGCAGGTCGGCACCACCGGGATGCAGACCGAGGTCTTCCCGCTGACGCTGTTCGCGCTCGGCGGCATGATGGCGTTCGTCGCGGCCAACGACCTGCTCACCATGTTCATCGCGCTCGAGGTGCTGAGCCTGCCGCTGTACCTGATGTGCGGTCTCGCCCGCCGTCGTCGCCTGCTCTCGCAGGAGTCCGCGGTCAAGTACTTCCTGCTCGGCGCCTTCTCGTCGGCGTTCTTCCTCTACGGTCTCGCGCTGCTCTACGGCTACGCGAACTCCGTGAAGCTGTCGGACATCGCCAACGCCGCCGCCGGTTCGGACCGCTCGGACACGCTGCTGTTCGCCGGGCTCGGGTTGCTCGCGGTCGGCCTGCTGTTCAAGGGTTCGGTCGGTCCGTTCCACACCTGGACCCCGGACGTCTACCAGGGCGCGCCGACCCCGGTCACCGCGTTCATGGGCGCCTGCACCAAGGTCGCCGCGTTCGGCGGGATCCTGCGGGTGTTCCAGGTGGCGTTCGAGTCGACGAGCTGGGAATGGCGCGGCGTGCTCTGGGGCGTCGCGATCATCTCGATGCTGATCGGCGCGGTGCTGGGCCTGACGCAGACCGACGTGAAGCGCATGATCGCCTACTCGTCCATCGCGCACGCCGGGTTCCTGCTCGTGGGTGCGATCGCGATGACCGAGGAAGGCTTGTCGAGCACGCTGTTCTACCTGCTGGCCTACGGCTTCACCACGCTCGCCGCGTTCGGTGTCGTCTCGCTGGTGCGGGACTCGAACGGCGAGGCGACGCACCTGTCCGCCTGGGCCGGGCTGGCGAAACGGTCTCCGGTACTGGCCGGCGTGTTCACCTTCCTGCTGCTCGCACTGGCCGGTATCCCGCTGACCAGTGGTTTCGTCGGCAAGTTCGTGGTGTTCTCGGCGGCCCTGTCCGACGGTATGGCGCCGCTGGTCGTCGTCGCTCTGATCTTCAGCGCCGTTGCCGCGTTCTTCTACCTGCGCGTGATCGTGCTGATGTACTTCTCCGAGCCCGCCCCCGACGGCCCGACCGTCACCGTGCCCGGCGCGTTCACCACCACGGCGATCACGCTCGGCGTCATCGTCACGCTGGTGCTGGGCCTGCTCCCGGCGTTCGCCCTCGACTGGGCGGGCTCCGGCGGTTTCGCCCTCAAGTAGTCCGGTTTCGCGGAAGGCCCCCTCGCTGACGTGAGGGGGCTTTTTCGTGTCAGGGCGACGTCAGAGCGGTGTCAGGCCGCACCTTGATAGTTCCCTCATGACTTCCTCTACCTGGACCGGGATGCTCCCCGTCGAAGACACCGCGCTGGCCGTCACCGACTCCGGTGGCCCCGGCATCCCGATCGTCTACCTCAACGGCCAGTTCGCGACCCAGGGCTACTGGCGGCGGATCCTCGCCGACCTGGGCTCGGACCTCCGCCACATCACCTACGACGAACGTGCCCGCGGCAAGTCGAAGCGATCGTCCGACTACTCCTTCGAGGCGGCCGTTCGCGATGTCGACGCGGTCCTCGAAGCCCGGGAAGTGAAGCGGGCCGTCGTGGTGGGCTGGTCCTACGGCGCGGTCGTCGCGGCGCACTGGGCGGCCAGGAACCCGGAACGGACCATCGGCGCGGTCCTGGTCGACGGCGCGTTCCCGTACGACTGGATGGACGACGCCATGGAACAGCGGATCCGGAAGCTGTTCAAGCGCCTCAATTTGGTCATGCCGCTGCTGCGCCCGACCGGGCTGACCCCGCGGATGTCCGCCGCCGAGCAGGCGGAGAGCAACATCGAACTAGGCAAGCTCTCGCGGGAGGCCGAGCTGGGCCCGGTGCTCGATGGCATCACCGTCCCGACGCGATACGTGGTCGCGTCGGGAACCTCGTTCGGCAGCAAGGAAGACGAGCAGGAAAAGATCCGGACGAGTCTCGACGGTGTGACCGCGCGCAATCCGAACATCAAGGTGAGCGCGAAGGTCGAGAGCAACCATGGAGCCTTGCTGCGCAAGGACTTCCGTGCCATTTCCGCGGCCGTGCACGAGGTCGCCCGGCTCGGGGAATGACTTGCCCGAGCGCATCGGGCAGGGTGGTCGCGATGCCGAAGCCGAGACCCACACCCCAGGCGAGGGCCCTCGCCGACGGACTGCGAGCCGCGCGGAAGGCCGCCAGACTGGCCGCGACCGAAGTGGCCGACAAACTGGCGTGGTCCCAGTCGACGATCAGCCGGATCGAAACCGGCCTCCGCGCGGCGTCCGCCGAGGAGGTGTCGGCGCTGCTCGCGGTCTATCAGGTCACCGGGGAGCGGCGAGAGGCCCTGCTCTCGTTGTCTCGCGACAGCGGGCAGTGGTGGTTCGCCGACACGTCCTTCCAGAGTGAAACGCTCGCGCAGTACGAAAAGGAGGCCACCAAGATCGTCGCTTTCGGGGCAACGCTCCTGCCCGATCTGCTGTGGACTCCCTCCTACGCGAGGGCGGCGGCCCCGGGAGTGCGGCAGAAACTGTCAGGGCAGAAGAGGTTTGTTGCGTATATCGACGAAGCGGCGCTGCACCGTCAGGTCGGTGGGCCGCGGGTGATGGCGAATCAGCTTCGGCATCTCATCACGATGGCGGAGCGGCCCACCGTCGAACTCCGGGTCATCCCGTTCGCCGCCGGGGCACATGCGGGTGATGCCTACGTTTTGCTGGAATTCGGCGACGCCCCACCGGTGGTGTACCTGGAACATCGGCGATGCGGGCTGTTCCTGCACCGGCCCTGCGATGTCGAGCCCTACCTCCGGTCCACTGTGGACGCCGTCGCGCTGGATCCGGCGCGGTCGGTGCGCCTGATCGAGTCAGTGGTCGAGACTTGCCCGCAGCGCGGCGACTTTCTGGGCCAGTAACGTGGGTTCGCCGGGCAGGACGGTGATGTACCGGTTCCGGGGAGAACCGCTCACGTGCATGGCCACCCGTCCGGAGTCGAGGTCCAGATAGGACAGGCCGTCCGTGGCCTCTGTGCGTTTTCCCCCGTCAGGGCGCATGGCCGCGGCGAAGAAACCGACACCGAAATAGGGCTGCTCGAAGACCTCGTCCAGCTGCCGTGCTTCGCGGCTTCGGGACTCGGGCTCGTCGTAGAGACCGTCCCCACTGTCGCCGTTGAAGTCGTCCTGGGGCAAGGAGAACGGGGCGAACCGCGCCGGCGGGTACTCGGGCAGGTTCATCACGAGCGCCGCCGCGCGGTCGGCGGTCCGCACGCCTTTCAGCCACACGCGATTCCCCTCGCAGATCGCGGTCACCGCGGCCCGTCCGCGTACGGCGACGAGCACGTTGTACTGCTCCGTCTCGGTTCGCAACGTCGCGTAGTACTCGGTGTTCGGCCGGTCGAGTATGTGCAGGACGTCCTCGAAGTCGCTGGTGAGCCGCTTGCCCTCGGTGAACCCGAGCCCGCCGAGCTCCTCGAACGCCGTCCTTTCCTCCCCGTTCCGCGACGACGGCGGGATATAGCGCAGCCCGCCCGCGAAGATCAGATGCGGATCTCCGCAGCCGGCGTGACGGAACGCGGTCAACAAGGTGTCGAGCGTGATCTCGACCGGGCGCGCGAGCACCACGTGCCTCCCTCCCCTGGGACTGTGGTGCTACTTCTTCTTCTCGCCGATCACCGGCGGCATCGGCTTCTCGGTGTAACCGCCGAAGGTCTCGTCGGGATCCGGGTTCTGGAGGTACGCCGGAGCCTTCTTCTCCTTGTCATCCTCGCCCTTCCCGCGAGCGGCGCCGGGCGCCATCGGCATCCCGTTCGCCCCGCCCCGACCGGTCGAGCCCGCTGCTCCCGCCGCACCGCGACCGGCCACGCCCTCACCGGGCATCCCGGCGCCGCTTCGGCCACCCATGCCGGGCTGCTGTCCGGGCCCGCCTACTCCACCCGTCCCACCTGGTCCGCGGAAACCGCCGCCGCTCGGTACTCCGGGTGACCTGCCGCCCGTGCCCGGACCGTACGGCGTGGGCCCGGTCGTTCCCGGGCCGTACCCGGGCGGGAAAGCGCCGGGCGTGTTGTACGTGGGGTTCGGCTTGCCGGTCGGCCCGAAGTCGAGGTTCGCCGCCGGCGGCACGACCGGAGTGGTCTGGGGCGGCGTGTGCGAATTCGCGCGGGTCCCGTCGTCCGGCCGCTGTTGCCCGCCGGTCTGTTGGTGACCCGGCTGGGGCCCTTGCCCAGGCTGCGGGCCGCTGTCAGCTGCGCCCGGTGCGCTCGGCCCGTTGGGGCCACTCGGCCCGCCGGGACCGCTGGGACCGCTCGGACCTCGGTAGGGCTCGCCGACACCGTATTCGCGTCCGTCGGAGCCGTCGCCGAACCCCCTCACCGCAGGCTTCCCGGCGCCGCCTTCGTCCAGGGTCACGCTGCCGCCGGGGTCGGTGAGTTGCGCGTACTGGGCGGGCAGCTCGTCACCGTTGGCGGTGCTGGCCGAATGGTAGCTCGCGAAGGTGTCGATGTTGTGCTGGCTGTCGGCCTGATACCCCTGGACCTTGCTCCAGTAGCCGACCAGACCGCCACTCATGACAGCCTTGACGTCCTCGGCCGTCGGGGCGGGCTGCTCGGGCGGCACCGGCTTGACCGAGTTCTTGGCGGTGCCGAACGCGTCCATCTGCGCGCTGATCGCCGACTGCGCCACGGCCAGATGCATCGCGTCGTCGTACGCGGCTTCCACAACAGGCTTCGTCGCGTCGGCGGCCGCGTCGCTGGCGCCACCCTGCCAGCCGGCCATGGTCTTCTGGGTGAGCGCGGAGAGCTTCTGCGCGCGCTCGTGGTGCTTGGCGGTCAGGTCGAAGGCACGGACCTGTGCTTCGGAGAGTGAGCCAGTGCCCTCACCTCCGGTGACTTGCTCATAGATCTGAGCTGCGGTGAGCGGTCCTGCAGGCATCAGTTGCCCCCTCGGATGGTGGCCAGCACCCTGATCGCGCCTTCACGGGCGGCGTCGCAGGGGTCCTTCTTGCCGATGTTCGCCTCGGACTGGAGCAACGCGATGCCGATGGTTTGCGTGTCGCTGATACCTAGCGAGACTGAGCAGTCGCCTTCGGCGCGGCGGTCCGTGACGCCGTATGCAGTTACTGGGTAACCATCAATGGGTTCAAGCGGTTCGACCAGTTTGTAGGCCTTCCCCTTGGCGGCATACACGCTAGCTGTGCCTCCATCTGGACCGTTGCCAAAGACCACGTCGATCCGTGGATTGAGAGATGAAGGCACGGTCCACCTGCAGGCAGGACCCGCCGCGCCGTCTCGCTGCTTGGATTCGGTAGTAGGTCCGAGGAGGTCTTTGGCCTGTGCATCCGTGAGGACAGTGCAGGGGGCCTGCTTGAACCGTGTCACGTCGATCGATTGCTCGACCTTCGGTACACCAGGCGGCAGGCTAGCCGAGCCCGATTGACTCGGGCTTGCCCCGCCGGTGCTGGGTGTGGGGGTGCCATTGGTGGTTGGCGTCGAGCACGCGGAGAGACCCAGGGCGGTCGCGCTAAGGATGAGAATGGTGCGTCGCATCAGGCGATGCCCTCCGACTGCTGGTTGATGACCGTTCTGGCGTGTTCGTCCGCAGTGGCGTACTTGCCTAGCGCCGCTACGTACTTGGCGGCCATATTTTTGCAGTAGGCGACGCGCTGATTGAGGGCATCCACGAGCGCCTGACCGGACTGGCGGGTGATTGTGGCGTTGTCTTCGCTCGCGTATTCCCGCCCAGGGGGCTCAACCTTGGCGATGAACTCTGCGTCTACGAGGTCGTCCCGGTACTCCTGGGCGAGGTCGGTCCACTCTTTCACCAGCTCGTGGAGGGTCGCCTCGTCGTACTTGAACCCCGCCCCTTGGGCAACAGGCGTCCCGTAGGAACCCCCGCTGGGCCGGAAGCGATCGACCTCGCTCCAACGCAGGCCCGGTTCATAGGTCGGCGAACCCTCAGGCATGGCCATGCACCCCTGGCGCCGTGAAACGTTCCTCGCTGAATGGCCGAAGCCGCCCCGAAGTCACCGTCGTCATCTGCCCCTCCCGTGGCTACAAGGCGCGTCTCCCCGATGCACCCTGCGTAATCCGACGCCGGGAAGATTACCAGGGTTCCCGGGGCGGTGAACCCGGCTGCATAAAGTCCCGCTCCCCGCTGAATAGCGTCGGCGAACCTGGTGACTATCCGTGAAAATCAATCGTGTGAACATGCCTCAGGAAACCGGGTTCTTCCTGGTGGAGCAGGTGTCGAATTTGCACACTCTGCGTAATGAAGTTTCAAAGAGTGATTCTCGGCGCAGTACTCGTCGGGTTACTGGCGGCTTGTACGGATTCCGTGGAGACGCCCCCGCCGCCACCGCAGTTTCCGAAATGGCAGCCCAAGCAACCGCGTCCCGCGGATCGTGACGAACAAGCCGTCGACGCCGCTCTCGCCGCGACCGACTTCTGCGAGCTGATCGATCGTGTCACCTACGCGCTTCGGCAGCCGCTGGATGCCGCACTGGCGACCACGCGTCCGGAGGTGAAGTACGGCAGGAAACGGTGCGCGCTCGTCCGAGGAGACATGGCCCTGCTCTACGTCCAGGACGTGGACCCTGCCCACGCGGCTCTCCGGAACGACGGAGCCGTCGTCGATCTCGGTGGCGTGAAGGCCTACCAGGTCGAGTCCCGCCGCGAGGGCTCGGTCGACGGCTGTGCGATCACCGTGCCGGTCAGCTTCCAACGCGCGGTCCAGTTCGAGCTGGGGATCCAGAGCCGGAGCAAGGACTGCGGGCTCCTCCGAGACTTCGCCACCGCCGGAGCCGCGAAGCTGCCCCGCGACCTCGTCTACCCGCCGGACGCTCAGGACAGCGCCCGCGTCGGTGCCTGCGCCAACTGGGTCTCCACCAGCAAGGGTGAGACCTGCGATCCGGCGGTCGAGGCCCAGGTGCCCGCGGGAGCCGAGGTGATCCTGGCCGCCGGCGCCGCCGACCCGAACGTCGAGTGCGCGGTGTTCCGGGATGCGGTCAAGAAGACCTTCGGGCCGGAGTTCGAGCCGATCGCCACGCCGGGTTCCTGCTACTTCGTCGAACCGCGCCATCGGGTGCAGATCGAAGCCGGGGTCACCGCGAACGGCGGCGCGCCCGGCGAGTGGCACGCGGATCCGAAGGGCACCTTCAAAGACCATCGTCAGCACTCGTTCAGCGGGAATCCGGGAGTCACCCTTCGCACCAAGGACGAGAGCGAATTCCTCATGTACGTCTCGCCGTTCGGGAATCTCGCCTCGCGCGGGCACGTCCGGCTGCTGATTTCGTCGCAGCAGGAGAGGGGCGTCGACGAATGGCCGCGGTCCAGGGCGCTCCCGGCCGTGGACGTCGCCAAGGCGCACGCCGTGATGGAGCTCGTGATGGCGACCCACTTCCGGGTGGCCAGGTGACGTCCGCGCCGTCGTAAGTGTCTGTGAACCCGCGACCGCGATCGACAGAGGCGGACAGGGCGCCCCCGGGGCCTTCGGCCGGGCGGGTTCACGCGTATGGTCCCGTTCCGGCCACATCTCAGCTCCGCCGACAGGCACTAAGCTTTCTCCATGTACATCGAGCGGGTCCGGCTGGAGAACATCCGCGGCTTCAGCGGCGCCCGCGCCGTCGACCTCCGGCTGCCCGGCCCTGGCTGGGTGGTGCTCGCGGGGCGCAACGGTTCCGGCAAGACCTCGCTGCTGCGCGCGATCGCGGTCGCGGCGGCGCCGGACGTCGCCTGGGGGCTGCTGTCGGACGCCGGCAGCTGGATCTCGAACGATCAGACGTCCGGGTCGATCGAGCTGTCGGTGATGCGCGAGGAGGGCCCGGCGCCGGTCGAGGTCCGCTGGCTCGACTCCGGCCTGCTGCCGATCTCCGGGCTTCCGCCGGGCCAGCCGTTCTGCGCGGCGTACGGGCCGTTCCGGCGGCTCGCGGGCGGGAGCGGCGAGGCCGAGTCGTGGATGCGCGGCGCGGGATCGCTGGCGCGGATGGCCAGCCTGTTCCACGAAGACGCTTCGCTCGCCGAGGGCGTCACCTGGCTGATCAATCAGCATCTCCGTGCCCTGGAAGGAAAAGCGGGTGCCCGTGAACTGAAGGACGCGGCGCTGGAGATCCTCGGTGACGGTCTCCTGCCCGGCGGCTACCGGATCCGGGACGTCGATTCGGACGGGCTCTGGGTCGAGTACCGGGGCGATCGGTTCCCGCTGCGCGAGATGAGCGACGGCTATCGCACGGTGACCGCGCTCGTGGTCGACCTGCTCAAACAGCTCGACGGCGCCGGCCTCGACCACGAGAGTCCCGGTGTCGTGATCATCGACGAGGTGGACGCGCATCTCCACGTGTCGTGGCAGAAACGCATGGGGTCGTGGTTCAAGGCGCATTTCCCGCGGATCCAGTTCATCGTCACCACGCACAGCCCCTACGTCTGCCAGGCCGCCGATCCGGGCGGCCTCATCCGGCTTTCGGGTCCCGATGAGGACGTCCCGCCGCGGGTGGTCTCCGAGGAGCTGTACGAGCGGGTCGTGTTCGGCTCCGGCGACGACGCCGTGCTGTCCGATCTTTTCGGCTTGGACACGCCGTATTCGCCGCAGGCGGTCGAATTGCGGGAGCATCTGGCCGAGCTGGAGTTCCAGGTGGCGTCCGGCCGCGCGGACGCGAACGGCGTCCGGGAATGGGAACGCCTCCGGGGCATGCTGAGCAGTTCGCCGCCGAGCCGGGTCGACGAGGTGGCCAGGCGGTTCGAGGCCGACGATCGGTGATCGGGATCCGCCGGATCGCGCTGCCGGGGCGGGTGGTGGCCGATCTCGAAGAGCTGACGGCGCGGATCCCTCCCGGTGACACGAAAGAAGCCCGGCGGCTCTGGCGGGTTTCGCGTGCCGTGCGGCGTTCTCTACGGGCCGGTCTGGACGTGATGGCCGCCGGCCGCGGCTACTGCATGTACTGCGGCGACGGCCTCGGGTCCACTGTGGACCATTTCGAGCCGATCGCGCGGAATCCGGGGCGCGCGTTCGACTGGCTCAACCACGTGCTCGCCTGCGAGTACTGCAACAGCCACCACAAACGCGACCTTTTCCCGGTGGACGAAGACGGCGACAGCCTGCTCATCGATCCGACCGCCGAAGACCCGCTGGAGCACCTGTTCCTGGTGCTGTCGATCGGGACCTACCGCGCGCTGACCGAAAAGGGCGAGCAGACCATCAAGGTGTGCGGGCTGAATCGCGCGCAACTGGCGCGGGGGCGGGAAACGGCGGTCAACCAGGTGAGCGCGCTCGTCATGGGCTGGTGGGCCGCGCGCGAACTGGGGGACGACGGGAAACGGCGCGCGATGGTCTGGACCCTGCTCGACCAGCCGCACGCCGACGTCCTCCACGCGATGCTCCGGCAGGCGGGGATGCCGGGAGCCCGCGCCGTGTTCCGGGCGGACGACGAGCTCATCGACCTGCTTCGCGCCCCGGAGCTCGCCGAGGACCTTCAGCTCTCCGGCGGCGCGGTGTAGGCGGCCAAGGTGGCGTCGGCGCGGGTACGGGCGGTGGCCGCGTCCGTCCCGTTGGCGACGTCGGCCTCGTACCAGGCGTCGTTGCTCAGTGTCATGAACCGCACGCCTTCTTCGCTGGTCATCCAGGCCATGGCGGCCTCGGGGTCGGCGGCCTCGCCGGATTCGAGGTGGAGCGCGAGCCCGTTCAGCATCATGTCCCAGCCGATGCCCACGGCGCCGGGCCCGAACCGGTTCCAGTGCTCGTTGGGGACGGCGGTGTGGTCGAGTTCGAACCGGGTGCGCCCGTCGGCTTCGGGGCTCAGCCGGAGTTCGATCCAGCTGACGTCGCCGCCGTACTCCCAGGTCGCCGCGAAGCTCTTGGGCGGGTCGCAGCGCTCGACCGTTCCGCCCGCGTTGCCTTCGAGCTGGTACTTGCCGCCGACGCGCAGATCGCCGCTGATCGGCAGGAACCAGCGCGGGATGCGCTCGGGATTGGTGCAGGCGTCCCAGAGGTCGTCGAGGCCGGTGTCGTAGACCTGGCTGACGGTGGCCGTCACCGCCTCGCCCGCTTCGACCACGCGCTTGCCCAGCCTGCGCTGGACGGAGTTGATCTGGCTGGTCACGTCGACCATCGGTGCCCTCCTCGGCTCGGTTGCCGACAAGATATCAGCCGAGACTTATATAAGCCAGAATGGAAAAGGGGCGCCCGGTGAGTCCCGGACGCCCCTTTCCCGGCGGGATGGCTTACGGAGTGGGGGAGCAGGCCGTACGCCCGAGGACCACTTCGCCGGTGATGTTCGAGCCGGGGGCGAACTTGATCCGCAGCATGGTCAGCCCGATGCTGCCGTCGCCCGGCAACGTCTGCTCGTTGAAGATCGCCTCGGCGAGCAGGGTGCCGTTGGACTTGGTGATCGGCTTGACGTAGCCGACCGGCACCGGCGACGGCAGGGTGCCGAGCCCGGTCGCGCCGCCGTAGGTCCAGCTCGCGTTGGTGCTGGTCTGGGTCGCCGTGCAGCTGACCGAGTAGGACCTGATCTTGATCCGCGGCCCGCTCGACGAGACCAGCGCCGACAGCTCGAAGTTCTGCCCCTTGGCCTCCGACTTCGTCGTGGTGACGTCGTTTTCGGGGTCGACGACGGTGGTCGTGCACGTCGACGTGCCGCCACCGAACGTGATCCCGGTCCTGGTCACGACTCCGGACGAGTTGCTCGTCGGTCCCTCGACCGCGCAGTCGGCGAGCGAGGCGATCGAGATCGGCGCCGAGGTGCCCTTGGTGAAGGCGGCGGAGCCGAGCGAGGCCACGCCCGCGGGGTTCGACGCGGCGGCCGGGGTCACCCCGGCACCGAGACCCGCCAGCAGCAGCGCGCCGACCAGGCCTGCCCGGCTTGCGATGGTGATGCGCATTCCACGTCCTCCTCACGTGACGGAGAGCGAGCCGGTTGGCCGTTCTTCCTTTGTCATCACTATCTGCGTGTCGGATTCGCCCGTTGCGCGCGTGACGGTCGTTTCACTCGACCGTGGATCATGGAGACCCGTTGGATATTCTGATTCGTATCCGGATACAGGTCTGTATATTCGAGCGCATGCCGACCTACCGCGTCCTCGTCAACGGCAAGTTCGACCACCCCGACGCCGACACCCGCGCCGGGCTGCTCGCCGAGCTTGATCAGCATCAGGTGATGGGGTTCACCGAGGACGGCCTGCTCAGCTACAGCGCGCACCTCGGCGCGTTCACCTTCCGCATCACGCTGCGGGGCGAAGAGGAGCGGGACGTGCTCGACGAAGCCGAACTGAAGGTCATGGAACTGCTGGACGCCAAGGGCTATCCGTACCGCGACGTCGCGGGCAAGGCGACCTGCATGGACGACATCAAGATCCGCCGCCGCTGACTCAGGCCGCCTTCACGCCGCCCACCACGAGCACGGCCACGACCAGCATCACCGCCATGAACACGGCGAAGAGGACGACGGTGATCCACACCGTCGAACGCTGCTCGCGGTGGTCTTCGGCGGGAGGCTTCCACGCCGGTCTGTCGCCGGAATCATCCGGACTTCCCATGTTGTTCCCCCAGTTCGCGCCGAAGCGGGCGGGATACTCGGCGGGGGTGTCATCTTCGTCACCGTTTCCCCTGGACAGCACGTCAACGGGCCTCAGCGGGTAGCCACTACGCTGGGAGCAACCCCGAACGGTGTCAAAGAGAGCGGAGCCGACGTGTCTGTGTCTTCACCTGCCCCAGGTGGTGCCATCGAGGACCTGCGCGCGTCCGTGGGGCTCCAGATCGCCGACGAGCAGCTCCTGCGCACGCTCGCGACCGGTCTCGCCGACGTCGAGACGCTGCTCCGCGAGGTCGTCCGCAGTGACGTCAAGGCCGTCGAGGACGCCGCTTCGCACCTGGTCGAGGCGGGCGGCAAACGTTTCCGTCCACTGTTCACGCTGCTGGCCTCGCAGTTCGGGCCGAAGCAGGGCGACCAGGTGGTCACCGCCGCGGCGGCGGTCGAGCTGGTGCACCTCGCGACGCTGTACCACGACGACGTGATGGACGAGGCGACGATGCGCCGCGGCGCGGAGAGCGTCAACGCCCGCTGGGACAACACCATCGCCATCCTGACCGGCGACTTCCTGTTCGCGCACGCCTCGCGGCTGGTCGCGGACCTCGGCACCGACGCGGCCCGGATCATCGCCGAGACCTTCGGCGAGCTGGTCACCGGGCAGATGCGCGAGACGGTCGGCCCGGCAGACGGCGACGACGCGGTCGAGCACTACCTCACGGTCATCGCGCAGAAGACCGGCTCGCTGATCGCCACCTCCGGCCGGTTCGGCGGGATGATGTCCGGCGCGCCCGACCACTACATCGACGCGCTCCGCCGCTTCGGCGACATCGTCGGGACGGCGTTCCAGATCTCCGACGACGTCATCGACATCGCGTCCGCCTCGGACGAGCTCGGCAAGGCGCAGGGAACAGACCTGCGCGAAGGCGTCCGCACCCTTCCGATGCTGTACGCGCTGGCCGACCCGGCCACCGATCCGCGCCTGGTCGAGCTGCTGTCGGGCCCGATCTCGGACGACAAGCTGGTCGCCGAGGCCCTGGACCTGCTGCGTGCCTCGTCCGGACTCGAACGCGCACGCGAAACTCTTTCCGACTACGCTCGTCGGGCGCGTGCCGAACTCGCGGCGCTGCCCGCGTCGCCCGCCCGGGACGCCTGCGAATCGGTCGCCGACTACCTGGTCGCACGAACGCATTGACAAAGGGCAGGTTAGATGTCCATTTTCGGACAGGTTTGGCTGTGGAGTCTGCTGGCGTTCGTCGTCGGCGCGCTGCTCACCTGGTTGGTGCTGGTGCTCCCGGCGCGCAAACGCATCCGTGAGCTGGAAAGCTCGCTGGCCACCGCGCACGCCGAGACGTCGAGGCTGCCGGCCGGGGTGAGCCTCGGCGCGGGTGCCGCGGCCGTCGCCGGCGGGACCGCGTACCTCGCGAAGCCGTCGCACGACGAGCTGGACGAGGAGTTCGCGGCCGTCGAGGAGCCGAAACCCGCGTACCCCGAGACGCTCACCGAGCAGGAGCCCGCCCAGCAGTGGACCGAGCCTGCCGAGGAGCCCGCCAAGGACGTGCACGAGGACACCGCCGAGGAGCCGGAGCACTCCGCGACGCAGATCTTCGAGCCTGAAGAAGAGTACGAGGCCGAGTACCGCACCGCGCCCCAGCCGGACCCGGAGCCTGAGCCGGACCCGGAGCCCTCGGCCGAGCGGACGCAGTACATCCCGGCGGCCTTGCCGGAGCCGGAACCCGAGCCGGAGCCCGAGAACCCGTACGTCGCCGCGGCGACCGATTACCTCCAGCCCGCGTCGAAGCTGGACGTCGAGCCGGAGCCGGAGCCGGAACCCGAGCCGCAGCCGTCGTCGCCGGGCGAGGGGCCGTACCGGTCCCGCCTGGAGATGCAGCTGGACCCCGAAGGCGCCGAGACGCAGCCGGAGCCGGTTTCGCTGTTCAGCCCCGCGTCGCGCGTGGAGACCGAGCAGCCCCCCGTCGAGACCAACTGGTTCGAGCGGGAAGAGGAGCTGCACGACCCGCCCGCGTACGCCTTCGGTTCCGACGAAGAAGCGAAGGCCGGTCCCCTCGACTCGGAGCAGCCCGAGTCGCCCGCCGAAGCCACCCAGGTGCTGCCCAAGCGCACGCCGCGGGGTGCGGTGCTCGGCGGTTTCGAGCCGCCACAGCCGATCCAGCCGTCGATGCGGGCGATCGAACGTCGTGAGCCGGAACTGTCCGGTGGGCAGAGCGGTTCGCTGTTCGAGCCCGCCGTCCAGCCCGGCGACGCGATGCCGGCCCCGGAGCCCCCGCCCGCGCGGCAGGTCGCTCCGGTGACGGAGTCCGTCCCGCCAGGTCCGTTCGGTCCCGGTTCGGCGATGCCGCGGCCGGGCGGTGGCCGTCCCGCCGACGACTTCGCGGTCAAGGCCAGCGTGACCGCGCTGCGGTACTGCACGGAGGACTCGCCGCAGTTCCCGAAGATGGTCGCGGAGGTCTGGTTCCGCTCGGCCGCCGACGCGGAGCGCGTGGGCTTCCGTCCCCTCACCTGACTGCAATGAAGGGGCCTTTCATCGCAAAATTTGCGATGAAAGGCCCCTTCATTGCAGTTCTGGGCTAGCTGACGACGGTCCAGGTGTCCTTGCCGCGCAGCAGCCCCTGCAGGTCGGGCTCGCGGGCGGCCCGGGCCTCCGCGACCTGGGCACGCGCCTGGTCGTCGTAGGTGGGCCGCTCGACCTGCCGCAGGATGCCGGTCGGCACGTGGTTCAGGTTCTGGTCGCCGATCCGCGAAAGCGCGAACGCGTACGAGGTGTCCTCGATCGCCGGGTCGTGCACGACGAGGTTCTCCTCGCCGATGTTCGCGACCTTCCCGACCTCCAGGCCTGCCCAGCCGCTCCGCGTGACCCCGTATTCACCCTGCGGCCCGAACTTGATCGGCTCGCCCGCCTTCAGCGGGATGAGCCGGGTCGCGGCCTCGTCCTTGTCCTTGAGGACGTCGAAGGCGCCGTCGTTGAAGATCGGGCAGTTCTGGTAGATCTCCACCAGCGCCGACCCGCGGTGTTTCGCGGCGGCCTCCAGCACCTCGGTCAGTCCCTTGCGGTCCGAGTCGAGCGCGCGGCCCACGAACGACGCCTCGGCGCCGATCGCCAGCGAAAGCGGGTTGAACGGGGTGTCGACCGAGCCCATCGGGGTGGACTTCGTGACCATGCCCGGCCCGGACGTCGGCGAGTACTGGCCCTTCGTGAGGCCGTAGATCCGGTTGTTGAACAGCAGGATCTTGATGTTCACGTTGCGGCGCAACGCGTGGATCAGGTGGTTGCCGCCGATGGACAGCGCGTCGCCGTCACCGGTGACGACCCACACCGACAGGTCCGGCCGCGCGGTCGCGAGCCCGGTGGCGATCGACGGCGCCCGGCCGTGGATCGAGTGCATACCGTAGGTGTTCAGGTAGTACGGGAACCGGGACGAGCACCCGATACCCGAGATGAACACGATGTTCTCGCGCTTGAGGCCGAGTGTCGGCAGGAACGACTGCACGGCGTTGAGCACGACGTAGTCCCCGCAGCCGGGACACCAGCGGACCTCCTGATCCGACTTGTAGTCCTTCGCCTTCTGCGGTTCGGTCTCGGTCGGCACAAGGTCCAAGCCGCCGAGAGTGGGGATCCCCAGGTCGATCGCGGTCACTTCGCCCCCTCCGTACTGGTGATGATCTCCGTGAAGACGCCTTGCAGCTCTTCGGCCTTGAAGGGCAGCCCGGCGACCTTCGTGTACGACTTCACGTCGACGAGGTACTTGGCCCTCAGGAGCATCGAAAGCTGGCCGAGGTTCATTTCCGGGACGACGACGGTGTCGTACGAACGGAGTACGTCGCCGAGGTTGCCCGGGAACGGGTTGAGATGGCGCAGATGCGCCTGCGCGATCGGCATGCCGTCCTTGCGGACGCGGCGGCACGCGGCGCCGATGGGCCCGTAGGAGGAGCCCCAGCCGAGCGCCAGCACCCGTGCCTTGCCGCCGCTCGGATCGTCGACGACGAGGTCCGGGACGTCGACGCCGTCGATCTTGGCCTGGCGCAGGCGGACCATCTTGTCGTGGTTGTCGGGGTCGTAGGAGATGTGGCCGGTCTTGTCGGCCTTCTCCAGCCCGCCGATGCGGTGCTGGAGGCCGGCGGCGCCCGGCACCGCCCACGCTCGGGCGAGGGTCTCGGGGTCACGCACATACGGCCAGAATTCCCCGGAACCGTCCTCGGCATTCGGCTCGGTGGCGAATTCCACGCGCAGATCCGGCAGATCCTCGACATCCGGGATCAGCCACGGCTCGGAGCCGTTCGCGATCGCGCCGTCCGACAGCAGGAACACCGGTGTGCGGTACTTCAGCGCGATCCGGGTGGCCTCCATCGCCGCGTCGAAGCAGTCGGCGGGGGACAGCGGCGCGATGATCGGCACCGGGGATTCGCCGTTGCGGCCGAACATCGCCTGCAGCAGGTCGGCCTGTTCGGTCTTGGTCGGCAGGCCGGTCGACGGGCCGCCGCGCTGGACGTCGACGACGACCAGCGGCAGTTCGGTCATCACCGCGAGACCGATGGCCTCGGACTTCAGCGCGACACCGGGCCCGGACGTCGAGGTGACGCCCAGCGCGCCGCCGTAGGAGGCGCCGAGCGCGGCGCCGATGCCGGCGATCTCGTCCTCGGCCTGGAAGGTGAGGATGCCGTAATTCTTGTGCTTGGACAGCTCGTGGAGGATGTCCGACGCGGGGGTGATCGGGTACGTGCCCAGCAGGATCTGCAGGCCGGACTGCTGCCCGGCGGCGACCAGGCCGTACGCCAGCGCGGTGTTCCCGGTGATCTGGCGGTACGTGCCCTGGTTCAGCTTCGCGGGCGCGACCTCGTACGTCGTCGCGAACGACTCCGTCGTCTCGCCGTAGTTCCAGCCCGCGCGGAAGGCCAGGATGTTGGCCTCGGCGATGTCGGCCTTCTTCGCGAACTTCTCGCGGAGGAAGCGTTCCGTGCCCTCGGTCGGCCGGTGGTACATCCACGAGAGCAGCCCGAGCGCGAACATGTTCTTCGCGCGTTCGGCGTCCTTTTTGGACAGGCCGGTCTCTTCGAGCGCGCCCCTGGTCAACGTCGACATGGCCACCCGGTGGACTTGATAGGCCGAAAGGGTGTCGTCGTCGAGGGGATCGTTCTCGAAGCCGACCTTGACCAGGTTCCGCTTCGTGAACTCGTCGGTGTTGAGGATGATCGTCCCGCCGGCCGGGACGTCGGCGAGGTTCGCCTTCAGCGCGGCGGGGTTCATGGCGACCAGGACGTCCGGCCGGTCGCCCGGCGTCAGGATGTCGTAGTCGGCGAAGTGCACCTGAAAGCTCGAGACGCCGGGGATGGTGCCCTGCGGCGCGCGGATCTCCGCGGGGAAGTTCGGCATGGTCGACAGGTCGTTGCCGAAGGCGGCCGCTTCGGAGGTGAACCGGTCGCCCGTCAGCTGCATGCCGTCACCGGAGTCACCGGCGAACCGGATGACCACCCGGTCCAGCTTGGCGACCTCGGTGGGCCTGACGGCCGACAAGGAGCCGTTGCCGTTCGCACTCGTGCTCATAGGTCAGGGATTCCCTCTCTCCCGACGTGCGTCGTCCCCGGCCGTGCCGGGGATCGGCGTGCCTCGCCCGGCTGTCGGCCAGGTCACAGGTGCCATGTCCCGAGGTTAGTCCTCGGCACACTCTCCAGGTTGCCGTAAAACGGTCTGGTCCTACTCCTGGAGTGTCCTGAGCTCGCCGCTGAGCGGGGATTAACCGGTTTATCTGTTACCGATGGTAACGGTCGGCGATGCGGCTCGATTGTGAGCCGTATCTCCTTCCAGCGTAGTGAAGTCCGGTCGAGGAACGGTCATCGGCCGGTCATCGAGGCCCTGAGCCTGGCCAGCCGTTCGGTGAACGCGGGTGCGGTGAGTGACGCCAGCTGCGGCGCGATCTCGGCGTCGACGGCGGCCGAATGGTCGGTCAGCGACGAGGTGTGCCGGAGCGTGCGCTTCGTCGCGAGAAGGACGTCGCGCGGGGCGCAGACGGCGGGTTTCGCCAGTTCACGGGCGGTCTTGATCAGGTCGCCGTCGACGAGCCGGAGCGCGAGCCCGCATTCGACGGCGGCTTCGGCGCCGACGACTTCACCGAAGAGTGTCATCGCCGCGGCCTTCTGCGGTCCGACGAGCCGCTGGATCATCCACGTCATCCCGCCGCCGGGATGGATGCCCAGATCGAGAAATCTGGCCACGAATTTGGCCTTCGGTCCCACGATGCGGACGTCCGCGGCGAGCGCGAGGTTCAGCCCGGCGCCCACGGCGGCACCGTTGACCGCGGCGATCGTGGGCAGGGGACACCGCGCAACCGAGAGGAATCCGTCGTAGATGGCGCGGAGTCCGTCCTCGCTGGCGCCGGCGAGCGTGTCCAGGTCCGCGCCCGCGCAGAAGGCCGGCGGTGCGCCGGTGATGACCAAAGCGTGGACACTTTCGTCGGCTTCGGCGCGCGAAACGGCCTCGGCGAGCTGCGCGGAGAGGTCGAGGGTCAGTGCGTTGCGGGTCGCGGGCGCGTCGATGGTGAGCACGGCGACGCCGCCGTCGTGGCTGGAGTGGATCTGATCGGTCACGGGGACGAGGGTGTCACGCTTCGGGCGTCGGCGGGCGTTCCAGTAGCCGGGAAAGGTTCATGCCTCGGGGGTCGGCGGGCGTTCCAACAGCCGGGAAAGGACGACGGTGGACACCGTGCGGTCGACGATCTCCAGCCCGCGTAGCCGTTCCAGCGCGGTCTCCAGATGGTGGATGTCCGAGGCGCGCAGATGGACGATCGCGTCGGCCGCGCCCGAGACCGTGTACGCCGCGACGACCTCCGGCAACGGCTCCAGCCGGGCGCGGATCCTGGCCGGGGTGATGTTGCCGTTGCAGGTCATCTCGACGAACGCCTCGGTGCCCCAGCCCAGCGCTTCGGGGTCGACGACCGCGGTGAACCCGCGCAGGACCCCGGTTTCGAGCAGTCTGTCGACCCGTCGCTTCACCGCGGGCGCGGACAGGCCGACCACCTTGCCGATGTCGGCGTAGCTGGACCTCGCGTTGGCCATCAGGCATGAAACGATTCGCTGGTCGATGGTGTTCACACGCAATGTTTAGCAGGTATGTGCGCAGCGAACAGCGATTGATTGCGGAATTAGTGAGCCATACCCTTCGGGTATGCCGGAACTGGAGCAGCAGCCCCGTGTACCCACGACGCGCCGCTACCTCATGTGCCCGCCGCGGTACTTCGCGGTGGATTACGTCATCAACCCGTGGATGGACCCGTCCGTCCCGGTCAGCATCGACACCGCGATGGCGCAATGGACCGAACTCCGCGACACCTATCGGCGCCTCGGCCACACCGTCGAGGAGATCGAGGCCCAGCCCGGCCTGCCCGACATGGTGTTCGCCGCGAACTCGGGCACCGTCGTCGACGGACGCGTGCTCGGCTCGCGGTTCCGCGCCCCGCAGCGCACCGCCGAGGCCGAGCACTTCCGCCGCTGGTTCGTCGAGCACGGCTACCGCGACATCACCATGCCCGAGAAGATCAACGAGGCCGAAGGCGACTTCGCCTGGACCGGCAAGGTCCTGCTCGCCGGCACCGGCTTCCGCACCGACCCGGCCGCGCACGCCGAAGCGCAGGAGGTCCTTGGCGTCCCGGTCGTGTCGCTGCGGCTGATCGACCCGAGCTACTACCACCTCGACACCGCGCTGTTCGTGCTCGCCGAGGCCACCGACACCACGTCCGCCCAGATCGCCTACTACCCGGAAGCCTTCTCGGCCGGGTCGCGGAAGGTGCTGGAGCGGATGTTCCCGGACGCGGTAATCGCGGACCGGGCCGACGCGGAGTGCTTCGGCCTGAACGGGGTGTCCGACGGCCGCAACGTCGTCCTGCCGGTCGAGGCGACCGGATTGGCGGCGCGGCTGACCGAACGCGGTTACGAGGTCGTCTTCCTGGATATTTCCGAGCTCAGGAAGGCGGGCGGCGGCCCGAAGTGCTGCACCCTGGAGATCCGCAAGTAATCCGTTCGGGGACATCTTGCGGGATCGTGTAACTACTCCATTCGCCAATTCGATTAATCGGGAAATTCACTCGGTCCCGAATGAGGCGCGGATGGTGATCCTGGCGATCGGCGGCGTGGGCAAACCCGTGCGCGCGCTGGATCCTGGCGAGAACGAAACCTGGGTGACGGTCGAACAGTTCGAGCGGGTGCTCGACACGGTGGCCGGACGCGAAGACGTCAGCCTCACCTTCGACGACGGCAACTCCTCGGACGTCGAGATCGCGCTCCCCAGACTGGTGGAGCGCGATCTCACGGCTGAGTTCTTCCCGCTGGCGGGCCGGATCGGGCAGCGGGGTTTCCTCGACGCCGACGGCCTTCGCGAGCTGGTCGAGGCGGGGATGTCGATCGGTTCGCACGGCTGGGAGCATCGGGACTGGCGGCGGCTGGACGACCGGAACGCCCGGCGTGAACTGGAAACCGCGCCGAAACTGCTCGCGGACTTGAGCGGGAAACCCGTGCGCGCGTACGCGCCGCCGTTCGGCGCCTACGACCGGCGGGTGCTCAGCAGGCTCCGGCGTTTCGGCGCGACGAGGGTCTACACGACCGAAGGCGGCGCGGCTTCGGTCGACGGCTGGCTACGGCCTCGGATCGAGGTCCTGCACGACGTCGACCAGGAGTGGATCGACAGTGTGCTCGGTGAGCGGGAGGGCCTGTACCGTCGAGCCGGACGGCTTATGGCGCGGGTCGCCAGGCTTGCCCGCTTTTGACCGTTTTCTTTGCGTGGTGGGAAAATAACCCTTGAGCTGAAACGGCGGCGAAGGCATTCTGAGCACCCTCGGTAAAGAAGTTTTATTAACAAAGGGGTGCTCGGTATGCGGAAACTGCTCCTGTTCTCGGCGATGGTCGTGTCCGCCGGGTTGGCTCCCGCGGCGACGGCCGCCGCATCCCCGGAGGCGGCCCCGACCGCGCAGCAGTTGCTGGCGAAGACCACCAGCTGCAAGCAGGTGTCGAACGGCAAGTACAAGACCGATGAGGAAACCGGCCGGACCATCGCGGTCTGCGACGCGGGCGGCGCCGTGTTCTGGAAGGCCGACATGGACGTCGACTGCGACGGGCAGCCGACCGCGCGGTGCAACAAGAACACGGACCCGTGGTTCCAGGACGGCACCGCGTATCCGCGCTCCGACGGCAAGGCGCTGATCGCCGACCAGACGCCCTACGTCGTCGTGCCGAGCATCAGCGGCACGTGGAACTTCGAGAAGGCCGGCCTCAAAGGCGCCGGTTCGTGCGCGGTGATCTACAACGACAAGGTGCTCTACACCGTCATCGGTGACACCGGTCCGAAGGACATCATCGGCGAAGCGTCCTATGCGGCCGCGAAGGCGCTGGGGATCAACCCGGACCCGAAGAACGGCGGCGTCGGCTCGGGCGTGACCTACATCTGCTTCAAGAACTCGAAGGTTTCGCCGATCGAGGACCACGGGAAGTCGACCTCGGTCGGACAGGCCCTGGCGGCGAAGTTCGTCGGGTGAACGAGTGAGGGGTAGGTAGGCGATGGGTCGGGTCGGTCGTGAGTGGCGATTCGTGTTCTAACCCGAATCGCCACTCACGACCACCGGTACCCATCGGTCACCGTGGCCTTGTCGCTCACTTGCCGCACCGCAGGCGCGTCGGGGCGCGGCCGCCGGTCGGATCCCAGCCCTCTCGGACAAGGACGATGCGGACCTCCGCGGCGACTTCGCACGATGACTTCCGCACGTCATGCCAGCCGTAGACGAGACGCGCTCGATCGGCCAGTTCCGCCGCGTTGTCCCGTTCCCGGTCACGGAAGGCGATGTCCGCCATCGCGTGAGTGGCCCGGCCGTCGAGCCTGACCGTCACCGGGGCACCGTGCGAGTCATAGGTGACGTCTTCCCAGAGGATCTTTCCCTTCACTTCGAAGGGCGTTTGGCGACTGCCCGGCGGAAGGCCGTGGGCGTCCTCGACCGTTTCCTTGTATTCCACCTCCAATGCTGACATCAATCCCCCGCCGAGAAGTGCGAGGCCGTGCCGGATGGCGGGCCGGTAGCGGAACGGAGGTCTGAGAAATACGCATTCCTCCATTGCGCGCAAGGAGACTTTGCTGCGACTGGTCAGATCGACCACCGTGGTGGTGGCGAGTTTCGGGGTTCTCTGCGCGGTGGCCAGATCGACGATCGTGTCCGTCAGGCGAGTCCGGGGTGGCACTGTGCCGGTCGCGATATGCGGCAAGGCGCGCGAGCGGTGCACGATGACCAGCGGTGGGCACGAGACAGCTGAAAACGTGTACGGAACCGTGATCTCGACCGGGCCTTCGACGATCGGTACGAGTCCCCATTCTTCGGCGGCGGTGCGATGACTCAAGATGGCGTGGCCGCCCCCGTACTTCAGGGCAGCGTGAATCTTGGCGGACCTGGAGAGGGCGCCGGTGAACATCGCATAGACGCGCGGTAGCACTCGTTGCCAGCGTCCGGCCTCGAGGTTGGCTTCGATATCGGCCACCGTGTGGCCATAGGCACGAAGTTGCCGGGTGCTGACGATTCCATGCTGTTCCGCCAGGAGGACCGGCCAGCTCGGGCGTTGTTCGGCCGGGATCGAAGCCTCGGACCAGCGGCTGTGGGTGGGCACCTTCCCACGATCGCCGTCCGGCGACGGTCACGGCGGGCATGAAGCGAATCTGTGGATAAACAGGTGAAGAGAAGCGCTGGCTGTGGATAACTGGGTCGGGTTGGTCGTGAGTGGCGTTTCGGGTTAGAACCCGAAACGCCCCCCCCCACCACCCCCACCCCCGCGCCCCCACCACCCTCACACTCCCGAGACCGT
>NZ_JBWKEA010000001.1:147266-623106 GCF_056435685.1 Amycolatopsis sp. NPDC043885 | reverse complement strand
GAAGGGAAGGCGCTGTGTGGGGAGATTGGGTGGGGGGGGGGGGGGGGGGGGTTTGGGGGGGAAAACCAAAAACCCCCCCCACGACCACCCCGACCCACGCGCCACCGCCGCCTGAACGCTCACGAGATCGTTACGCGCTTCCTGTAGCGTTTCGCGCCCTGCGGACGATGAGTGATTCCCTTGCCGCACAGGCATTCCGCCAAAAGCAGGCGAATGCCGGACACCGGTAACGAACCCGGTCCTCTCGCCGACCAATGGGCAGCGGAATGCGGCTGGAGGAATTCGTCATGAAGATCAGTGTCTTCGGGCTCGGCTACGTCGGTTGCGTGTCGGCGGCGTGCCTCGCCGGACGCGGGCACGAGGTCGTCGGGGTCGACGTGAACCCGGTGAAGATCGAACTCGTCTCCAGCGGCAAGGCGCCGGTGGTCGAAGAGCGGATCGGGGAACTGACCGCGGAGGTCGTCGCCACGGGCAAGCTGAGAGCGACGACCGACGTAAGACAGGCGATCGCGGACAGCGAAGTCTCCCTGATCTGCGTCGGTACCCCGTCGGCGCCGAACGGCAGCCTGTCGACGGCGTTCCTGGAGCGCGTCGCCGAGGAAATCGGCGAAGCGCTCAAGACCAAGACGCGAAGACACACCGTCGTCTTCCGCAGCACCATGCTCCCCGGCACCTGCCTGGATCTGCTCGTCCCCATCCTCGAAAAGTCGTCCGGCCGCACGGCGGGCGTCGACTTCGGGGTCGCGGTGAACCCCGAGTTCCTGCGCGAGGGGAGCAGCGTCAAGGACTTCTTCGACCCGCCCAAGACCGTCATCGGCGAGCTCGACGCGGCGAGCGGCGACGTCGTCGCGGCGCTTTACGAAGGCCTTCCCGGCGAGGTCTTCCGCGTCCCGATTCCGGTCGCCGAGATGACGAAGTACGCCGACAATTCCTTCCACGGCCTCAAGATCGGCTTCGCGAACGAACTCGGCGCCATCTGCCGCGCGCTGGGGCTCGACTCCCATCAGGTGATCGACGTCTTCCTCGCCGACCGCAAGCTCAACATCAGCCCCGCCTACCTTCGCCCCGGGTTCGCTTTCGGCGGCTCGTGCCTCCCCAAGGATCTGCGCGGCCTGGTCTACGCCGCGCACCGCGCGGACGTCGCCGTCCCGATCCTGTCGCACGTGCTGCCCTCCAACGACGAACACCTCCAGCGCGCCTTCGACCTGGTCGCGCGCACCGGGAAACGCAAGGTCGGACTGTTCGGCCTGTCGTTCAAACCCGGCACCGACGATCTGCGCGAGAGCCCGCTCGTCGAACTCGCCGAGCGCCTGCTCGGCAAGGGATACGACCTCCGCATCTACGACGCCAACGTCAGCCTTTCGCGGCTGATCGGCGCGAACCGCGAGTACATCGAGGGCAGGTTGCCGCATCTCGGCCAGCTGCTCGCCGGCTCCATCGGCGAGGTCGTCGACCACGCCGAAGTCTGCCTCATCGGCTGCACCGACCCGGAGGTCCTCGCGGCCCTCCCGGCGGGCGGCGGCCACACCATCGTCGATCTCGTCCGCGTACCCGACGCCGACCGTCGCCGGGCTGAAGAGGGATATGTCGGTCTTGCCTGGTAAAGCGCTCATCCTCGTCGAGAACCTGTCCGTCCCCTTCGATCGCCGCGTCTGGCAGGAGTGCCAGACGCTTCGCGACGCCGGCTGGGAAGTCCACGTCATCTGTCCACAAGGGACGAAGCGGGACACCGAAGCCGAAGTCACCATCGACGGTGTCCACATCCTGCGGTACCCGCTGAAGGCCGCCACCGGTGGTCCGGCCGGGTACGTCCAGGAGTACGGCTCCGCGCTGTGGCACACGCTGCGGCTCGCCCGCAAGGTTGGCCGGGTCGACGTCGTGCACGCCTGCAACCCGCCGGACCTGCTGTTCCTCGTCGCGCTGTACCTCAAGCGCCAGGGCGCGAAGTTCATCTTCGACCAGCACGACCTCTGCCCCGAGCTGTACCTCTCGCGCTTCGATCGCGGCGAGGACTTCCTGTACCGCGCGGTCTGCGCACTGGAGCGCCGCACGTACAAGACGGCCGACGTCGTCATCGCGACCAACGAGAGCTACAAGGACGTCGCCGTCAAGCGCGGCGGCAAGTCGCCGGACGACGTCTTCGTCGTGCGCAGCGCGCCCGTGGTCGAGCGGTTCCATCAGGTGCCGGTCGAGCCCGAGCTGAAGAAGGGCAAGCCGCATCTGCTGGCGTACCTCGGCGTGATGGGCCCGCAGGACGGTGTCGACTACGCCTTGCGCGCGCTCGCGTCGTTGCGTGACGAGGTCGGCCGCACCGATTGGCACGCCGTGTTCATCGGCTCCGGCGACGCTTTCGACGCCATGGTGGCGCTGTCCAAGGAACTGAAGCTCGACGACCAGGTCGAGTTCACCGGCCGGATCCCCGACGAGGACCTGCTGCGCTACCTGTCCTCGGCCGATGTCTGCCTTTCGCCGGATCCGCTGAACCCGCTCAACGACGTGTCGACCATGAACAAGATCATGGAGTACATGGCGATGAGCCGTCCGATCGTCTCCTTCGAACTGCGGGAGGCCCGCGTTTCGGCCGGGGAGGCCGCTCTGTACGCGCCGGCGAACGACGAGCCGGAGTTCGCGAAGCTGATCGCGCATCTGCTCGACTCGCCGGAACAGCGGGCCGAGATGGGCGAGCTGGGGCGGGCGCGCGTCGCCGGTCCGCTCTCTTGGGAGAACTCTCAGAAAGCCCTGCTCGCGGCCTATGCGGCCGCGGCCCGGTGATCGACTTCCCGGTCGCGTTTTGAACAAGACTCGGGCAATCCTGTAACCAACATCGCGGTCGCTCCGACGGGATTGATGCTGCACCCGCACGCACCGATGGGAGACCCCGGCTTTGACTGACGATACGGTGCGCCTGTCCATGATCGGACAGGTTCTGCGCGGGAGGTGGCGGACCCTCGTGGTCCTCGCCCTCCTCGGCGCCCTGGTCGGCGCGGGATCGTCGCTGATCCTTTCTCCCGGCTACCGGACGACGTCCAGCGTGCTGTTGCAGGGCCCGCGCGAGGCTGACGAACTGCTCACCCAGGCCGAGGTGGCGACCAGTTCGGTCGTGCTCGACCGGGCCGCCGCCGGACTCGGTGACGGCGAGACCGGCGCCGATCTGCGGGACAAGGTGGCCACGTCGGTCGCACAGGGCAATGTCATCACCATCGAGGCCACCGGTGACACCGCCGAACAGACGCAGCGGATGGCCGACCGGATCGCGAGCGAGTTCGTGAAGTACTCGACGCAGATCATCGCCGGTTCCGGGGACGCCGCGGTCCAGCTGGCGCAGGAACGCCGGGAGACACTGCGACAGCAGGTCACGCAGACGAACCAGCGCATCAGCGAACTCTCCGCGAAGGTCAACGAAGGCAAGACGACCGTCGAGAGTGTCCAGCTCCGCACCGAACTGCAGGGCCTGCGCTCGTCGATCGAGTCGGCGATGTCCAGTTTGAACGCGGCCGACACCGCCAGCGGCCTCGGCAACATGGTCGTCCTCGGCTCGGCCGAACTGCCGTCCTCGGCGGCGGCACCCACGCTCCCGCAGCTCGCCCTCGGCGGCGCGGCGCTGTTCTTCCTCATCGGCCTGTTCGGTCACCTCTTCACCGCCCGCACCGACCGGCGGCTGCGGGACGAAGAGGAGATCGCCGCGGCGATCGGCGGCCCGGTGCTGGCCACCTTCGACGCCGTGGAGCAGCCGCCGGCGCGCACCACCTTGC
Source organism: Amycolatopsis sp. NPDC043885 (assembly GCF_056435685.1). NCBI lineage: Bacteria > Bacillati > Actinomycetota > Actinomycetes > Pseudonocardiales > Pseudonocardiaceae > Amycolatopsis > Amycolatopsis sp. NPDC043885. Next base: position 619,354 of record NZ_JBWKEA010000001.1, on the reverse strand, counting down.
GGGCCAAGCTCCTCCGTGACGACAGGCCGTGGAACGTCCCGCGGGTCGACGTCTTCGCCGACGAGATCGACTCCGACGCCTTGTACCAGCGCCTGATCTCCCGGTTGCCGCACCGGCTGCTCGTGGTCGCCGCGCACGGCGATACCGCCGGGCAGGCGGCCGCCGAACGGCTCGCCGCTCTCGCCGGCCGATGGTTCACCGTCGTGAAGGTTTCCCCGGCGCGGCCCGTCGTCGCGGACACCGACGCGGAAGGAGTCCTCGTCGTGGCGAGTGTCGGCTCCCGGTCCGCGTGGGAGCTGGTCGGGATCGCCGAAGCCATCGCCGACGCCGGTCTCGCCACGGTGGGCACCGTGCTGATCCGCCCGGTCCGGCCGACCCGCGCCCGCCCCGGTACGCCCACCCCGTCCGACCACGAAGCACTGGCAGGTACCGCGTGACCAGCGCCGAAAAAGCGAAGTCCGAGCCGCTCATCGACCTGCAGCGGCTGGTCGTCTCGGTACGCAGACGACGTCGCCTGTGGGTGGCCACCGCCCTGCTGGGGCTGATCGCCGGCGGGCTGGTCGCGATGCTCCTGCCGCCGCCGCCCACCGCGGTCGCACAGATCCTCGTGATCCACCCCGACGACTCGCCGACCGACAGCGGAACGCTGATGCGGACCGACGTCGCCGTGCTCCAGACGACGAAGATCGCCACCGAGGCGCTCAAGAAGCTGAACAGCACCCAGGCGCCGGAGGAGTTCCTGAAGGATTACGAAGGGCTGGGCCTGACGAACAACGTCCTCCAGCTGACGGTCAAGGGCAAGACCGAGGACGAGGCACTGGCCCGCGCGCAGGCGATTTCCGACGCCTTCATCGCCGAGTACGTCGGCCGCAACCAGGCTGCCGCGGCGGCGCAGCAGAAGGCCCTGCTCGACCAGCGCAACCAGGCCCAGGAGGAGCTCACCCCGATCGAAGCGTCGATCATCGCCGAAGAGGCCAAGGGCCGGAACGCCAACCCCGCGCAGCTGGAGCGGTTGTACTCGCGCCGCGCGGAGCTGACGTCCAAGATCTCCGACTACGACGGCCGAGCGCAGGAGGCGGGCATCGGTACGCCGAAGGTCGCCGCCGGGACGCAGATCGTGGACGCGCCGCGGATCCCGCCGCGTTCGCTGCTCAAGACCCTCGCCACCGACGCCGGGATCGGCTTGGCGCTGGGGTTGCTCGCCGGGCTCGGGCTCGCGGCCGTCACGAGCGTGGTGAAGGACCGGCCGGTTCTGCGCCGCGAGATCTCGCAGCACCTCGGCGCCTCTGTGATCGCGCAGCTGCCCAAACCACCGCGTTTCCTGCGGCGCTCTCGCGCGGCGACCCGGCGGCAGCGGGTCGCGACGACACTGGTCCGCGCCGTTCGGCGGGAAAACGGTTCGGTGTCGCTGCTCGACCTCGGCGCCCGCCAGGTCACCGCCGAGCTCGCCGTCGACATGGCGCGCGAGCTGGCCGGGAAGGGGCCGGTCTCGCTCGTCGACGACCTGCCGAAGACGAACCTCCGCGAGCTGACAGGCGAAAGTCCGATCCAGGTGCTGGACCGCGGCGAAGTCCCGATGGCCGCGGCGGAGAGGCGCATCGGTGTCGGCTCGATCGAGCCCGGCACGGCGTGGACCGACCTCGAGTTCCTCGGCGAGGAGACGATCCTCGTCGTGCGCGCCGGGCACGCGAACACCGAATGGCTGCATACCGTCGCCCGCCAGCTGGCCGATCGGCGGATCCCGATCATCGGCGTCGTCGTGGTGGACCCGGATCCGCGCGACCACACCGACGGGACGCTGTGGGACGGTCTGCACACGGCGTTGCGCGGTCGCGCCGGTGCCGTGCCGGAGCCGCTGCCCGTCCCCGCGCGGACGGTGGCGCCCGCGCGGACGGTCGCGCCGGAACGGCAGATGCCGCGGCCCGCGCCCAAGCCGGTCGAGATGTTCCCCGAGGACGTCCCGGTGCGGCGTCTCTCGACGGTGGCGCCGGTCGAGACGGCCGCCGAAAGCCCCGTCGAGCGGGTGCTGGAGCCGTCGAGGGAGAAGAAGGGCGCGCGACGCCATCCGCCGACGCCGTACCGGCGGTCCGAGGACCACGACAACGCCGATCAGCCGACCAAACGATTCTCGCCTGTGTCACCGGATAACGCCGAAGCCTTGTAAGGGGAGCGAAAGCAGATGTGCGGCATCGCAGGGGCCTACTTCTGGCCGGACGGGGGACCGCTCACCGATCGGCTCACCAAGACACTCGCCCACCGGGGACCCGACGGTTCCGGCAGGTACGACCATCGTGCCGGGGATGGCGATGTCCACTTAGGACACCGAAGGCTGTCGATCGTCGACCTGACCGAGACCGGCGCGCAGCCGATGGTCAAGGACGGGCTCGCGCTGACCTACAACGGCGAGCTGTACAACGCGCCGGAGCTGCGGAAGGAACTCGAAGCCGCCGGTGTGCGCTTCCGGGGGACGTCCGACACCGAGGTCCTGCTGGAAGCCTGGCGCGCGTGGGGCACCGTGGGTTTGCACCGGCTGCGCGGAATGTTCGCGTTCGGCGTCTTCGACGAGCGGTCCGGCGAGCTGGTGCTGGTCCGCGACCAGCTGGGGATCAAGCCGCTCTTCCTGGTGCGCCGCGGCAAGGGGGTCGCCTTCGCGTCCGAGCTGAAGGCACTGGCCGCCGAACTGGGCGGCTCGCTGACCGTCGACGACACCGCGCTCGTCGCTTCCCTGCTCTACTACTGGGTCCCGGACGGCCGCTGCGCGTTCAAGGAGGCCGAGAAGCTGCCGCCGGGCAGCTGGGCGCGGTTCCGGCCGAACGGCGACGTCGAACGCGGCACCTTCTGGTCGCTGCGCCAGGTCGCCGAAGAGGGGGCCGCGTTTGAGGGGGAGTTCGACCTCAATGCCGTCATCGAGGACTCCACGCGCAAGCACCTGATCGCGGACGTGCCGGTCGCGACGTTCCTCTCCGGCGGGCTCGACTCCAGCTACCTGACCGCGCTCGCCGCGCGCGAGCGGCCGGGGATCTCCGCGTACACCATCGGTTTCCGGGCCGAGGACGCGAAGTTCGAAGCGATGCCGGACGACCTGATGTACGCGAAGAAGGTCGCCGCGAAGTTCGGTGTCGACCTGCACGAGATCGAGATCGCGCCGCAGGTGCTCGATCTGTTGCCGCGGATGACGTACCACCTCGACGAGCCGATCGGTGACCCGGCGGCGATCAACAGCTACCTGATCTGCGCCGCCGCTCGCGAAGCAGGCATCAAGGTGATGCTCTCGGGCATGGGCGCCGACGAGCTGTTCGCCGGGTATCGCAAGCATCTGGCGAACAAGATCGCCGTTCAGTACCAGCGGGTTCCCGGCCTCGTCCGTCGCCCGGTGGAGTCCCTTGTGGACAGACTGCCGGTGGCGACGTCGAAACGGGGATTCCGGTCGGTCCGCTTCGCCAAGCGGTTCCTCTCGTTCGCGGAGCTGCCCGAGGAGACCGCGTTCCGGCGCAGCTACACGATGTACGACCAGGCCGAACTCGCCGGTCTGCTGAACCCGGACCTCGCCGGCGCCGTCGACGACGTGATCGCCGAGCACGCGGACACCTACCACGACAACACGTTGTCGGACTTCGTGAACCGCATGTGCCTCGCCGATTCCCGGCTCTTCCTGCCGGGGCTCAACCTCGCCTACACCGACCGGTCCAGTATGGCGGCGTCGGCCGAGGTGCGGACACCGTTCGTCGACATCGAGGTCGTGAAGGCCGCGTTCCGGATCCCCGGTGACCGGAAGATCGTGAAGCGCCAAGGGAAGATGGCGCTCAAGGAAGCGGCGCTGTCCATCCTTCCCGCCGAGATCGTGCACCGGCCGAAGGGCCTGTTCAGCGCGCCGCTGCGGGCTTGGATGAGCCGCGACCTCGCGCCACTGGTGCGCGAGGTGACGAACGAAGGTGAATTGGTGAAGGCCGGGTTCCTCCGTCGTGAGGCCCTGCGGAAGCTCGTCGACGAAGACGCGTCCGGGCAGCAGGACCGGTCCAAGCATCTCTGGCACATCTTGACCCTCGAGTACTGGTACCGCGGCGCCGTTTCCGCTCGGCCAGGTGGGTCGTGGGTGGGGGGTTTGGGTTTTCCCCCCAACCCCCCCCCCCCCCCCCCCCACCCCCACGGTCCCCCCTCCCTTTTTTCCACCCCTTCCCCCTTGGGGGGGCATGAAGCAGGTAGTGCAGAACTACAAGAGCGGGGAGCTGGCGCTCCTCGACGTCGAAGTGCCCGCGTGCAAACCGGGGGGTGTGCTGGTCCGCACCGCCTATTCGCTGATCTCCACCGGCACCGAGATGATGAAGGTGTCCGAGGCGAGCCTTTCGCTGGTGGGCAAGGCGAAGGCCCGGCCGGATCAGGTCGCGAAGGTGATGCAGAGCGTCGCGACGAACGGGCTCGGCGCCACGTACCGCAAGGCGATGAACAAACTCGACTCGTACACGCCACTGGGGTACTCGCTGTGCGGTGTAGTCGAGGAGGTCGGCGCGGGCATCGACGACGTCGCCGTCGGGGATCACGTGGCGTGCGCGGGGAACGAGCACGCGCTGCACGCGGAACTGAACTGGGTGCCCAAGAACCTGTACTCCAAGGTGCCCGACGGCGTCGACCCTCGGCACGCCGCGTTCGGCACGGTCGGCTCGATCGCGATGCAGGGTGTCCGCCAGGGCGAACCGCAGATCGGCGACATCGCGCTGGTCATCGGGCTCGGCCTGATCGGCCAGTTGGTCGTGCAGCTGCTGGTCGCCTCCGGGGTCCGCGTGGTCGGTGTCGACCCGGACCCGGCGCGCTGCGAGCTCGCCGAACGACTCGGGGCGCTGAAATGCGGTGATCCCGGGTCGGGCGTCATCGACACCGCGGTCGCGGAGATCAGCTCCGGGCACGGCGTCGACCAGGTGTACCTTGCCGCGGGCGGCAGCACGAACGAGCCGGTGGAGCTGGCCGCGAAGCTGGCCCGCGACCGCGGCCGGGTGATCGACATCGGCAAGTGCTCGCTGAACCTGCCGTGGAACGCCTACTACGAGAAGGAACTCGACGTCCGGTTCTCCCGTTCGTACGGCCCCGGCCGCTACGACCCGGAGTACGAACTCGAAGGCCGCGACTACCCGATCGGTCAGGTCCGCTGGACCGAGCGCCGCAACCTCGAATGCGTCGTCGACCTGATGGGCAGCGGCCGTCTCGACGTCGAGCCGCTGATCTCGCACGTCTCGGCCTTCTCCGACGCCGTCGAGACGTACCGGAAGCTCAACGAGGGCGAGCTCAAGGCCGTCGCGGTGCTGTTCGAGTACGAGAAGCGCGCCGCTACCACCACCGAGCACGTCACCTCGGTCGCCCTCCCGAAGACGGTGACTTCGCGCGCGGTGCCGAAGCCCGGCAGCCTGCGGGTCGGTTTCATCGGCGCCGGCAACTACGCGTCCTCGATGCTTCTCCCGCATCTCGTGGAGATGGAGTACCTCGACCTCTTCGAAGTCGTCACCACGTCCGCGCTCTCGGGCGCGAACGCCAAGCGCAAGTTCGGCTTCGCCCGCGCCTCCACCGACGTCGACGCGATGCTCGAAGACTCCTCGATCGACGCCGTGTTCATCGTGACCAGGCACAGCTCGCACGCCGAGCTGACCAGGAGGGCGCTGCTCGCGGGCAAGGCCGTCTTCGTCGAGAAGCCGCTCGCGCTGTCGGAGAAGGAACTCGAGGTCGTGCTCGGCGCGATCGAGGAATCCGGCAACGACCGGCTGCAGGTCGGCTTCAACCGCCGGTTCGCCCCGCTGCTGAACGAGTCGGTGCGCCAGTTCGGCCCGCGGATCGGCCCGGCTTCCGTGCGCTACCTGGTCAACGCCGGGCAGCTCGACGCGAACAGCTGGTACAACCAGGCCGACAGTGAGGGCTCGCGGTTCGCCGGCGAGGGCGGGCATTTCATCGACACGGTCAGCTGGCTGCTGGGCTCCGACCCGGTCTCCGTGTACGCCACCGCGACGCCCGGGCACCAGGACCTCCAGATCCTGCTGCGCTATCCGGACGGCTCGACGGCGTCGATCGCGTACACCACCAACGGTTCGTCGGCGTTCCCCAAGGAAACGATCGATCTCACCGCCGACGGCAAGGTGCTGAAATTCGACGACTTCGCGCGCGCGTCGGTGTTCGGCCGCAAGAAGTGGGCCAGCTCCCGCATCCCCAAGGGCCGGGACAAGGGGCAGGCCGCCGAACTCGAAGCGTTCGTCGACGCGCTGACCACCGGTGTCGCGATGCCGGTCTCGGTCGAGTCGCTCGTTTCGACGACGCTGGCCACGCTCGCGGTCAACCGCAGCCTGGAGACCGGCGCCGTGGTGCGGATCGGCACGGAGGGACTCGGCTGATGGATCCGTCCTGGTACCTGCGAAGACTGTCGCGGATGGGACCCGCCGAGATCGCCGGCCGGGTCACCGACGTCGTGCGCAAACGCCAGTGGCGCGGGGTCGCGGGGGAGAAGCCCGCCTGGCTGCCGGACCGCCGGTTCGTGACGGTGCCCGGTGAAGACGTCCTCGCCGCCGTTTCGGGCGAAGCCGTGAAGGATCTGCTCGTCACCGCCGACCGGCTGATGGACGGGCGCGCGGAGTACTTCGGTGTCGAGCGGGACGACCTCGTCGCCCCGGACTGGTCGTACGACCCGAAGACCGGCCGCCGCGCACCGTCCGATGTGTACTCCTTCGACATCCCGTACCGGAGCGAGGACGCCGTTGGCGACATCAAGCAGATCTGGGAGCCGTCGCGGCACCAGCACCTCACCGTGCTGGCCGCCGCGTACGCCCTGACCGGCGAGGACCGGTACGCCGAACGCGTCGCCGCGCACCTGAAGTCGTGGTGGGCGGCCAATCCGCCGATGCGCGGGGTGCACTGGGTCAGCGGGATCGAACTCGGTATCCGGCTGCTGTCGTGGGTGTGGGTCCGGCGCCTGCTCGACGGCTGGGCGCAGGCGCCGTCGCTGTTCGAGGACAACCCCGTGGCCCTCGGCCAGATCTGGCACCACCAGCGCTGGCTGGCGGCGTTCCCGAGCCGGGGTTCGTCGGCGAACAACCACGTGATCGCCGAGGACGCGGGACAGCTCGCCGCGGCCTGCGCGTTCGCCTGGTTCCCGGAATCCGCCGCGTGGCGGGACACGGCGCTCGCGTCGCTCGACAAGATGTTGCGGCACAACACCTTCGACTCCGGCCTCAACCGGGAACTCGCCACGGAGTACCACGGGCTCGTCCTGGAACTGGGCCTCGCCGGGGCGCTGGAGGCGAAGGCCGCCGGGGTCGCGGTGCCCGAGTCGACCTGGCTCGTGCTGCTTCGGATGACCGACGCTCTGGCGTCCATTGTGGACAATCGGCTGCGCCCGCCGAGGCAGGGTGACGCGGACGATGGTTTCGGCCTCATCGTCGACGGTGAGGACGCCGGTCGTTGGGCCTCGCTGCTCGACACCGGGTCCGTCCTTTTCGGACGGTTGGACTGGTGGCCGGAGACCACGGGCGGGGACATCCGCACGCAGCTCTTCTCCGCGCTGGCCAAGGACATCCGGGTCGGCGCGCGGCGTCCGGCGCGGCGGCGGGACGACTTCGCCGACGCCGGGATGACCATCCTGCGGGACGGCGGGATCTGGTGTCGTTGTGATGGCGGGCCGCACGGCTTCCTGTCCATCGCCGCCCACGCCCACGCGGACGCGCTCTCGGTGGAGGTCCGGCACGACGGCGTCGACATCCTCGCCGACCCCGGGACCTACTGCTACCACGGCGAACCGAAGTGGCGGTCGTACTTCCGGTCCACGGCCGGGCACAACACGCTCGAACTCTCCCGCGGCGACCAGTCGGTCTCCGGCGGTCCGTTCCTGTGGACGAAACACGCCGTCACCACCGTGATCGCCGCGGGAACGCCGTCGCGCTGGAGCGCGGAGCACGACGGCTACGCGCCGTCCGTCCACCGGCGTTCGGTGGAGCTGGAAGGCACTGGACTGCGGATTCTCGACGAGGTCCGCGGTGGCGAGGCGCAGCACTGCCGTCTCGCGTTCCACTTCGGGCCGCTGGTCGAGGTCTCGCTTTCCGGCGGGACGGCGACACTGTCCTGGACCGTCGGCGGCGAGGCTCGTACGGCTTCGTTCGAGCTGCCGCCGGAGCTGGGCTGGTCGGCGCATCGCGGCGAGACCACCCCGCCGATGGGCTGGTACTCGGCCGGGTTCGGCCGTCGCGAGCCGTCGTGGACCCTGCTCGGCAGCGGAACCGCCGTCGACGGAGCCACGTTCACCAGTGTGCTCACCTTCGAACCCGGTAACGAGGATCCCCCATTGTGATCGCACGACCGCACCGCCTCCGCCGGGCAGCGCTTCTGGTGCTGCTCGGCTCGCTGACGCTCACCGCCTGCACCACCCCGGCCGAAGAGCCCGGACCGGATCCGGCCAAGGCGCCGTCCGGTGCGATCGCGCAGGTGTGCGACAAGCTGCCGGAGGGTCCGGCGGAAGCGCCGGCGGGGGCGGTGAAGATCGACCCGGCGGTGCCGGGCGACCTCGCGGCGAAGACTCGGTCGAGTCCGGCCGGGACGACGTTCTGGCTGGCACCGGGGACGCACAAACTCGGCGACGACCGCTACGACCAGGTCAATCCGAAGCCGGGAAACGTCTACGTGGGTGGTCCGAAGGCTGTCCTCGACGGCCGGAAGATCAACCAGTACGCCTTCGCGGGGGACGCCGCCGACGTCAAGATCCGGAATCTGACCGTGCAGGGCTTCGCCGCGCCGCACGACGAAGGCGTGGTCAACCACGATTCGGCCGACGGATGGGTCATCGAGCACAGCGCCGTCCAGGACAACGACGGCGCGGCGCTGATGGCGGGCGCGCGGCAGCAGGTCCGGGGCAACTGCCTGCGTCGCAACGGCCAGTACGGGATGAACGCCTACGCGCAGGACGGCGGCATCACCGGTCTCGTCGTCGAGGGCAACGAGATCACCGGCAACAACACCGGCGACTGGGAACGCAAGATCGACGGCTGTGGCTGCTCCGGAGGGATCAAGTTCTGGGAGGTCGACGGCGCCGACATCGTCGGCAATTGGGTGCACGACAACCGCGGCGTCGGGCTGTGGGCCGACACGAACAACAACGACTTCCGCGTCGCGGGCAACGTCATCGAGAACAACGACGGCTCCGCGCTGATGTACGAAACCAGCTACAACGCCGTGATCAGCGGCAACACCATCCGCCGCAACAACCGGGTGGACGGCAAGCGCTACATCGACCGCGGCGACAGCTTCCCGGTGGCGTCGATCTACGTGTCCGAATCCGGCGGCGAGCCGAGGGTGAAGGCGCGCACGGACAAGCTGGAGATCTCCGGGAACACGTTCGAGAACAACTGGAACGGCGTCACCCTGTGGGAGAACTCCGACCGGTTCTGCAACAGTCCGGCCAACACCTCGTCCGGCTCCTGCACGCGGCTGGTGCCCGAGCGGGCGAAATGCGCGCTGCCCGGGATCGCGGGCGGGCCGCTGAACGGCGACTGCCGCTGGAAGACCCAGCGCGTCGAGATCCACCACAACCGGTTCGTGCTCGACCCGGCCGTCGCCGGCTGCGAAGAGAGCTGCGCACGGATGGCGATGCTCGCGAACTTCGGCACGTTCCCGGACTGGTCGCCGTACAAGGGCGAGGTGGTCCAGCAGGCGATCACCTTCGACCAGGGCAACCGCCTCTACGACAACGTCTACTCCGGGCCGTGGAACTTCGTGGCGTTCGAACCGAGCCGGGTCCTGGGCTTCGGTGAATGGCAGGGCGCGCCCTACAAACAGGACCAGGGCAGCAAACTCACCCGTGCGGGAGGTGGCTGACATGCTCGATCCCGCGGTCCGGGCCGAACCGTCGATCCGCACGGGGATGCCCAAGGCGGTCGGCGTCGCCTGGACACTGTTGATCATCAACACCTTGGGCTCGACAGGGGCGAAGACGCTCATCCCGTTGCCGCGTTCGGTCAGCCAGCTGATCACCATGGGCGCGCTGGGCGCCGCGTTCGTGATCGCGCTCGCCCTGAACGCCCGGCTGCGGATCAGGCCGAGCGCCTATCTCTTCCTGCTCACCCTGCTGCTGGTGCTGAGCGTGGTCTCCAGCCTGAACCTGGAAGGCGGGTTCGGCGCGCTGTTCCGCTGCTTCCGGTTCGCCCTCTTCCTCAGCACCCTGTGGCTGCTGACACGGTGGTGGAACGGCGGTCTCGACCTCGTCCGCACGCATATCCGCGCCTACGGCGTGGTGCTGGTGACGGTGGTGATCGGGCTCGCGCTCGGCCCGGGCAACGCGATGCCGTTCGAGTACGGCGGACGGCTCACCGGAACGCTGTGGCCGCTGACGCCGCCGCAGGTCGGCCAGTACGCGGCCGTCGTCATCGGCCTGACGACGCTGTTGTGGCTCGGAGGGAAACTGGAGCGGAAGCACGCGCTGGTCGTCATCGTCCCGGCGTTCGGGATCCTGCTGCTGACCCACACCCGCACCGCGATGCTCGGCCTCGTGGCCGGGACCGTGGTGGCGTTGATGTCGCAGTGGATGTCCAGCGCTCGCGCGCGCAAGGTGTTCACCTGGCTGGTACTCGTCGGGGTGCTCTGCGCGGTGGCGCTGAGCGGGCTGCTCCAGACCTGGTTCCTGCGAGGACAGTCCGAGGAGAACTTCTCCAGCCTCACCGGCCGTGCGAAGGTGTGGGACGCGCTGCTCGACGCGCCGCGGACAACGCTCGAATACCTGTTCGGTGTCGGGCTGACCGACAAGTCCTACGACGGGCTTCCGATCGACAGCAGCTGGCTCGCCGTCTACCACGAGCAGGGCTACGTCGGGATCGCGATCGTGGCGGCGTTCCTGCTCGTGCTGGTGGTGGTCGCGGTGCTGCGGCCGCCGTCGCCCGCCAGGGCTTGCGCGATCTTCCTGATCACCTACTGTCTTTCCGCCTCCTACACCGAGGCGGGCCTCGGCGACGCGTCGCCGTACCTGCTGCACTTGGCGCTGGCCGCGTCGCTGCTGGTGCGTGTGCCCGCCGAAGAACCCGAGTTCGTCAAGGAGCCCGTGTGAAGGTTCTCGTGATCCACAATCGGTACCGATCCGAGCAGCCGAGTGGCGAGAACAACGTCGTCGACCAGGAGACCGCGTTGCTGGCCGAGGCCGGGCACGAGGTCGGCCTGTTCGAGCGGCGCAGCGACGACATCGCCGAGATGTCGCTGCCGCGCAAGGCCGTCGTCCCGCTGCGGGTGCCGTGGAACCGGGCCGTGCGCGTGGAACTGGCGCGGCGACTGGCCGACGATCGGCCGGATGTCGTCCACGTCCACAACACGTTCCCGCTGCTGTCACCCTCCGTGCTGGCCGCGTGTGCCGACGCCGGGGTCCCGACGGTCGCGACCGTGCACAACTACACCCTGATCTGCCCGCCCGGCACGCTGTTCCGCGAGGGCTACATCTGCACCGACTGCGTGGGACGCAAGCCGATCCCGGCGGTGCGGCACGGGTGCTACCGTGGTTCGGGGCCAGCCACCGTGCCGATGGCGGCGAGCATGATGCTGAACCGGAACCGCTGGTGGACCGGGGTTTCGCGGTTCTTCTGCATCTCGAAGGCCCAGCGCGAGATCCTGATCGCCGCCGGGATGCCCGCCGAACGGCTCGCGGTGAAGTACAACTACGTCACCGACCCTGGCAAGACGCGCAAGGGCGCGGGGGAGCATCTGCTGTTCCTCGGCCGGATCACCGAGGAAAAAGGCATCGGTCTGCTGATGAAGGCGTGGGATCGGTTCGTCGCGGCGGGTGGCCCGGTGCCGCCGCTGGTGATCGCCGGCACCGGCCCGATGCAGGACGAGGTCGCGCGCTGGGCCCACGGCCGAGACGATGTCCGCTACGTCGGGCTTCAGTCCAAAGCGGAGTGCCAAGACCTGATCGTCCGCTCGAACGCCGTCATCGCCCCGTCCGAATGGCTGGAGGCGTTCGGACTCGTCGTGGTCGAGGCGATGGCCGCCGGTGTCCCCACCGTCGCCGCGGCCCACGGCGCCTTCCGCGAACTCGTCGAAGACGGCGTCACCGGCCTGCTGCACGAACCCGGGAACGCCGAATCGCTCGCGGCGCGGCTACGGGAGATCGTCGGCGACGCCGAACGGAACCAGGAAATGGGCTGGGCGGCACGGCTGGTGTACGAACAGGAGTTCACCCCGAAGGTCGGCCTCGAACGGCTCGTCGGCGGCTATCAGGCAGCGATCGACGCGTGATCACCGGTCCGCCCGCGCTCCCGCCGCGGGCGCGGATCCCACTCTGGGCGCTGGGCGCCTTCGGCTTCGTCGTCGCCCTCGTCCTCGGCCTCCGCTACGCCGGGACTTCCCACACCGCCGGCCTCGACGCCCTGGTGTTGGCGGTGGCCGACCGAGTGCAAGGCCCGCTCTGGTACGTGGCGACCGCCATCGACTTCGCGGGAGAACCGGTGGGCGCGATCGTCGTGATGGCGCTGTTCGGCTGGGTGTGCGTGCGGCACCGGCGGCCGCGGACGGCGATCCTGCTGGTGGCCGCCTCCGGGGTGACGGTGGCGCTGACCACCGGCCTGAAACCCCTGACCTGCAGGCTGATCCACGGCGAATTCCTCTCCTACCCGAGCGGTCACACGGCTTTCGCGGTCACCGTGGCCGCCGTCGTCGCGCTGTTGGTGATCGATGTGCGGGGTCTCGGAACCGCCGGCGGCGCTTTGGTGCTGGTGGGGTTGGTCGCGTTCTCGGGGCTCGCGATGGGGTGGGCGGAGGTGGCGCTGGGTGCGCACTATCCGACGGACACCTTCGGAGGGTTCGGGGTCGCTGTCGCGGTGGTGCCGGTGGTGGCGTGGGCGGTGGACCGGTTCACGCGGCGTGCTTGAGCACGACGTTCGGCCGCGGCCGGGCCTGCGCCGTCCGGAACGCGGCGCGCAACTCTCGCTCGACCTCGTCCGGCTCGGTGCGCAGCCGGGACGGCAACGTCTGCAGCACGACGATCCCGGCGGCGACGTATCTCGCGTTGCGCGCGACGGTGGCGCGATGGTCTTCGAGGTTCGCGTGGTGGCGGTAGGAGTCGATCTCCCAGGCGAAGGCGCACTCGTCACACCAGAAGTCCGGAGTGGCGATGTGGTTCCCGTTCGCGTCGAAGATCGGGACGTTCCAGTGGCCCGGCGAGAGACCGGATCTTCGCCAGAGACGCCAGGCGTCGGCCTCGGCGACGGATCTCGCTCCGGCGAGAAGCGGCGTCAGGGCCGTTCGGGGTAGCGCGGTTCCGGTTCTTCCCGCTCGGTCCAGCTCGTGGGCGAGCATTTCGGGGGTGCAGAAGCGACGTTGGACCGACTCGGCCATCATCGCCTGGATCTCGTCTTCGTCGGTGAGCCCGCGGGCGGCGTCGATGACGGCACGGGGGACAGGTGCGACCGGGAGATCTCCTCGGAAATGGGGACGAGGCAGGCGGTGAGTCCGCTCTATACGGACGAACCCGGCATCGGCCACGCCGCGGTTCGCCGGGATGAGGACATGGACTTCCTCCTGCTGAGGAACCCTTTCCAAACCGTGGCGGCGGAGTGCCCAAGCGCCGGTGAGCACCGCGTCTCGCCGGGCATGGAGCAACGCGGCGCGGACGCGGTGCTCATGAGTCGGTGGACCGCTGCTCAGCAGGACGACACCGGGGAGCAGCGTTCGCCAGGGGCCATCCGCCGCGCAGCGGCGAGAGATGGTCCGGCGCGGTACACCGATCCGTTCGAGATCGGTCGCGCGGACCACCTCCGGATGGTCCGGGGCGGTGAGCAGGGGGTCGGTAGGCCAGGTTCCTCTTCGCACCGGACCATCGTGCAAGCCGGTACCGACATTTTTCGCCCTGAGATTGCACGAAAGTCCCTCTCACGAAGAAAAGGTGGCGACGATGTAGGAATTGGGACACTCAACGTCCCAATTCCTACATCGTCGCGGAGGGGCGGCGGCTCCATTCCCCACTCGCGCCGGGGTCACGCCGCTCAGCACCCACCATTCCCAAAGGAACTACAAGCATCCTGCGAGTAAGGAGCCCCCTGCCACCCCGAAACCCCCACGGTTCGCGAAGCGTCCTGAACGACGAACCGCCACGCACCGGAATAATCGTTGTCGTACCACCGATTCTCCTGCCGGAAGGTCACCGCGTCCGAAACGGAATATCCCCGGTAAGGCGACCAGTCCGGATAGGTCCCGAAGTTCGCCAAGAGAGCCATCCGTCCGCAAAAGCCCGAGCAATCGGACCCGTGAGAGAACTTGTTGCCGTGGATGGAGACCCGCTGGGTCTTCCACCGGCAGTCGTCGTACAACGGCCGAGAAGTGATCCCCGGCGAAGAGCAGGAGGAGACCGAAGGGACGAGGAGGGTGCAAGAGCCGGAAGACGTGTTCGCCGGGCTGTTGCAGAAGCGGTCCGCGTTCTCCCACAGGGTGATTCCGGACCAGTTGTCCTCGAAGACGTTGTCGACGATCTCCACCAGCGAAGTGCGGGCACGAACACGCGGCTCGCCGCCGGACTCCGAAAGGTAGATCGTGCCGACCGGGAAATCGTCCCCGCGAGAAGCGAAAGCGCGGCCTTGCACGAGCGTGTTCCTCCGGAAGGTGTTCCCGCGGACCACGACGTTGTAGGAGATCTCGTAGAACAACGCCTCGGCCTCGTTGTCCTCGATCAGGTTGTCCTCGATGAGGAAGTCGTTGTTGTTCGTGTCGGCCCAGAGCCCGGCACCGTGGTTGTGGTGGACCCAGTTGCCGCGGATGTCGGCGCCGTTCACGGCCCAGAATTTCGCTCCGCCGCTGCAGCCGCAGCCGGGTTCCTTCGTCTCCCAGTCGTCGGTGTTGTTCCCGGTGATCTCGTTGCCCTCGACGAGCAACCCGGTGATCCCGTCGCCCGCCCGATAGGCGTTGATGCCGTACTGCCCGTTGTTCCGCAGGCAGTTCCGGAGGATCTCCTGACGCGGACCCGCCATCATCGCGGCACCGCGGTTGTCCTCGATGGTGTTGCCTTCGATGGTCCAGTGTTCACCGGAGTCGTGGTTCACCACGCCCTGATCGCGCGGCGCCGCGAAACCGCGGATCGTGAGGCCGCGGATGACGACGTCGCGAGCCCGCTGGGTGAACGCGTAGCGGTTGACGCCGCCACCGTCCAGTACGGCGCCGGGTGCGCCGAGGTAGGCGTTGCCGTCCTTGGGGATGACTTGCCCGAACTCGTCCGGGCCGAGGGTGTGCTTGCCCTCGGTCAGCCAGAATGTCGTGCCGGCCGGGAGTTCACGTGTCTTCGCGGAAAGGTCGATCCCCGGGGAGATCACCACGGCGCCGTCCGGTTCGCCCGGGCTCACCGGTCCCGCGGCGCAGGCCGCGACAGGAGCCGCCGAAGCCGTGACGACTCCTGTCGCGATCAGCATCAGAACAACCAGGAACGCGGGCATGAAGGCAACGGTAAGCCACTATGGACGGTCCCAGGTGGACACTTACAGGTGAACCTTCAGCAGGTCACCGGCTCTCCGAACCCGCTGCAGCCGTCCTGCAGGTAGGGCGCAGCCTGCCATTGCGCCGCGGTCAGCCGCCGTGACGTGTCGTGGGCGACGAACGTCCAGGGCCCGTAGTACTGGTTGTCGTACCACCGGTTGTCCTGCCGGAAGGTGATCGCCTCGGAGATCACGGCACCCCGGTATGGCGACCAGGCCGGGAAGGTCCCGTAGTTCGAGAGCACCGCCATCCGCCCGCAGAGGCCGAGGCAGCCTTCCAGCGACGAATCGAACTCGAACGTGTTCTCGTGCACCGAAACGCGCTGCGTCTTCCAGCGGCAGTCGCCGTACAGCGGTTCGGTCTTGATACCCGGATCGGAGCAGGCGGACGTCGGCGAAACCCAGGCCGTACAGGACAGCGTCGACGTGTTGGCCGGGCTGTTGCAGAACCGGTCGGCGTTCTCCCACAGCGTGATCCCCGACCAGTTGTCGGAGAACATGTTGCCCCGGATGTCGATCCGGCTGGTCCGGGCAGGCAGTCCGGGCTCGCCGCCCGATTCGCTGAGATACACCGCGGCGACCGGGAAGTCGTCGCCCTTGGCGGCCCGGTTGCGGCCCTGCACCAGCGCGTTCCGGTTGAAGGTGTTCCCGATCAGCTCCAGGTTGT
Source organism: Amycolatopsis sp. NPDC043885 (assembly GCF_056435685.1). Classification (NCBI taxonomy): domain Bacteria; kingdom Bacillati; phylum Actinomycetota; class Actinomycetes; order Pseudonocardiales; family Pseudonocardiaceae; genus Amycolatopsis; species Amycolatopsis sp. NPDC043885. The sequence continues at coordinate 603,232 of NZ_JBWKEA010000001.1, read as the reverse complement.
AGGAGATCTCGTAGAACAGTCCCTCGGAGGCGTTGTCCTCGATCAGATTGTCCTCGATGAGGAAATCGTTGTTGTTCGTGTCGGCCCAGAGCCCGACACCGTGGTTGTGGTGGACCCAGTTGCCGATGACATCGGCACCGTTCACGGCCCAGAACTTCGCGCCGCCGCTGCAACCGCAACCGGGGATCCTGGTCTCCCAGTCGCCGGTGTTGTTCCCGGTGATCTCGTTGCCCTCGATCACCAGACCGGCCAGCCCGCCGCCGAAACGGTAGGCGTTGATGCCGTACTGGCCGTTGTTGCGCAGGCAGTTCCCGATCACCCGCTGCCCTGCCCCGGTCATCATCCCGGCGCCGTCGTTGTCTTCGATGACGTTGCCTTCGATGGTCCAGCGTTCGCCGGAGTCGTGGTTGACCACACCCTGGTCGCGTTCGGCGACGAAACCGCGGATGGTCAGCCCGCGGATCACCACGTCCTTGGCCTGCGTGGTGAAGGCCGCGCGGTTGATCCCGCGTCCGTCCAGTACGGCGCCGGGCGCGCCGAGGTAGACGTTGCCGTCTTTGGGCATCACCTGGCCGAACTGGTCGGAACTCAGCGTATGCGTGCCCGGTGCCAGCCAGAACGTGCTCCCCGGCGGGCTGAACCGGGTCTTGTCGGTCAGATCGGTGCCCGGATCGACGACCTGGGCGCCTTCCGGGGCGGAAGGGACGCCGACGGTCGTGCCGCACACCCCTCGATTCGGCTCTTCGGTTGCCTCCGCTGTGATTTCAACGGCGACCTGGAGCAGTAGCACCGACAACGCCACGCGCAGCGTGCGCGAGCCGGCCGAGCGATACGCGATCCCTGAACTCATACCCTTCTCCGAAATACCGGCTTCACCGGACGGCCACCCAGCCACGGTGCCGGATCTTCCGCGTCGAGCGCTTTGCGGTACACGAGGCAGGCCTGCGAGACCACTTCGACCGTCCGGTCGATGTCTTCTTCGGACAACGCGCTGCTGACCACGAACGACGGTCCGAGGACCCCGCCCGTGACCAGTTGCCGCAGGAACAACGTTCGGTAGTCCTGCGACGGTTTCTTCTCGGCGTCGAGCGTGCCGAAGACGAGGTTGCTCGCCCGGCCGCGCACGACGACGTGTTCCCCGACCCCGGCCGAGGCCGCGACTTCGCGGACCCCGGCGGCGAGCCGGTCGCCGAGCGCGTGCAGCCGCGCGGCGATGCCTTCTTCGGTGTAGGTCTCCATGACCGCGATCGCGGCGGCCAGCGAATGCGTTTCGGCGCCGTGCGTGGTGGACAGCAGGAAGACGCGCTCCTTGGCGGTGCGGAGTCCGCCGAGTTCCATCAGTTCGCGTTTGCCCGCCAGCGCCGAGACGGCGAATCCGTTACCGAGTGCCTTGCCGAACGTCGAGAGATCCGGCGTGACGCCGTAGAGACCCTGCGCTCCCGCCTCGGACCAGCGGAAACCGGTGATCATCTCGTCGAAGATCAGTACGCAGCCGTACCGGTCGGCGAGTTCCCGCAGGCCGACGAGGTACCCGGCGGGCGGTTCGAGCTGGGTGGACGCCTCCAGGATGAGGCAGGCCACCTGGCCCGCGTTCTCCCGCAGCAGCCGTTCGGTCGCGGGGAGGTCGCCGTAGGGGAACGACACGGTGAGATCGGTGATCCCGTCCGGGATGCCCGACGACATCGCCGTGGTGCCGATGAACCAGTCGTCGATGGAGAAGAAGGCGTGGTCACGGCAGATCGCCACGAGCGGCCTTCCGGTGGCGGCCCTGGAGAGCTTGACCGCGGCCGTGGTGGCGTCCGAACCGTTCTTGGCGAACTTGACCATCTCGGCGGTGGGCACGGTTTCGAGGAACTTCGCCGCCGCCCGTTCCTCCACAATGGATGGACGGGCGAAGTTGGCGCCCCGGTCGATCTCGCGGTGGGCGGCTTCGCTCACCCGCGGGTGTACGTGCCCGAGGCTGACCGCGCGCAGCCCCGAGCCGTACTCGATGTACTCGTTACCGTCGACGTCCCAGACGTGCGCGCCGAGCCCGTGCGAGATGACCGGCGCCAGGTTCTCCGGGTACTGATCGTCGCCCTTGGCGTAGGTGTGCGCCCCGCCGGGGATCATCGCGTGGAGGCGCTCGTTGGCCCGCATGGATCGGGGAAGCTGACGGGTCATGCTCTCACCTCGTGTTCTGTAGTACCTGGTGGCGGATCTGAGACGAATCCGCGTGGCCCGCCTCGCCGAAGACCCGCTATCGCGCCGGCAGGACGCCTTCCCGGTCACCGCGAGGTGGGAGATCAGGCGGCGTCCCGCCGACGTCCATCGAGGACGCGGGTCCACCGATGGACGCCAGTACCGCGGAAAGCGGGAGCGCGGATCGGTCCCGCTCCGACATCAGCGCCACCGGAAGCGGCCACGGGATCGCCAGCTCCGGATCGTCGTGGGCGATCGCGACGTCCTCGGAAGGGTCGTGCGCGCGGTCGATCCGGTAGGAGACGTCGGCGTACTCGGTGAGTGCCTGGAATCCGTGCGCGCAACCCGCCGGGATGTACAGCGACACCTGAGTCTCCCCGGACAGTTCGAACGTCTCCTTGCCGAGGTACGTCGGTGAATCCGGCCTGAGATCGACCACGGCGTCGAAGACGGCGCCCCAGGAGCAGCGGACGAGTTTCGCCTCACCGAGCCCCGCGCGGAGGTGCATCCCGCGCAGCACGCCCTTGCGGGAACGGGAAACACTGTCCTGGAGGAACCCGTCCGGGTCGATCCCCGCCGACCGGACGACGTCGGCGTCGAACGTTCGGCAGAAGAAGCCGCGTTCGTCGGCGTGCGGGGTCGGCTCGAACAGGTACGCGCCCGCGATGGCGGGCACCGGGATGATCTTCATCGGACTCCCATCGGCAGGACGGCGGCCGAAAGTGCGGCGAACTGTTCGTCCAGCAGCCGCTCCTGCTCCGCGCTTCGTTTCGCGACGATCTCGGTCAGTTCGCCCGCCCTGGACTCCAGTTCGGCGAACTGGCGCACCAGCGCCTCGAAGTCGATCTCCTTGGCGGATTGGCAGAACTCCCCGAGCCCGAGCGTGGACATGAGGACCTCGTTCTTGCGGGCGTACCCGACGGACAACGTCGGCTTCGCCAGCTTCAGCGCGCACAAGACATTGTGGTAGCGCGTGGCGACGACGGTCTCGACCGTCGACATCGTCCGCATCACGTCATTCAGCGTGGCCGTGTCGGCCGCGGTGACCAGCGGGGATTCCAGCTTCCGCATGATCTCGCCGACCACCTGCGCGTCGGCCCGGTCGCCGATGAACAACCGCACTGGACGGCCCTCGGCGACGAGGATGGCGACGAACCGAGTCATCTTGTCCACATAGGACCCATAGATCTCGGCGGCGCGGGCCCTGTCGTCGTTCCCGCCGTGATAGGCCATCACGCCGATTCCGACGGAACGGGGCACCACCGGCTCCGAAGTCGAAGAGAGGGCGAAGGCGAGGTCGGGGTAGACGCGGTCGTTCGTGACGTCGGTGCCCATCGCGCGCATCGCTTCCCGCGACGGCTCGTCCCGGTAGGACCGGAACGACGCGAGCCGCGCGGCCCAGCCGAGGATCGTCCGGGTGGACCGGTGCGTGCTCACGGTGGCGCCGACACTCACCAAAGCCACCTTGGTGCCGACCAGACGGCCGGACGCCGAAAGCAGCAGCAGTGCGTACGGGAACCCCCACGGACGCAAGGGAAGGGAGGTTTCGAGGACACCCATCCCCGGCACGATCACCACGTCCTGACGCCTGACCCAAGCCGTCGTGCGGAAGATGTCGACGAGTTTCCCGAAGCCCTTCATGGCGATGGAAAACGGTCCCGATGCTGTTCGGTACTCACCTTCGTACCAGTTCAACGCGGTCGTCTCGAGTCCGTAGCGCGCCGCGACGACTTCCGGACCGCCGCACATCACGCTGAGCGCGGCGTCCGGATGTTCCGTACGCAGATACCCGAGAACCGCCTCGAAGGAACCGTCGTTGCCGAGGTTCCCCGATCCGAGGAGTCCGAACAGCCCGATTCTCACGGGCGAGGTCAAGAGACTCGTCCCTCCTGGCCTGCGACGACCGACGCCACGGAGACCTCACGCGGGCCCAGTTCGGCCTCGGCCTGGTCGGGCATCCGGCCCATGGCCGGGTTCCCCGCCCGGTTCAGCATCCATTGCCGCAGATAGCGGAAGCATTCGCGCTTCTCCGCGCCGGAGATCGGCGCGTTGCGGATCGCGTTGACGTAGCCGAGCACGTACTCGCCGAGCAACCGGACCATCGGGTGGCGGAGCTTGTCGGCCCGCTTCGGGTCGAGGTTGGCGGCCCGCCTGCGCACGGTCGGGTGCTCGTGCTCGGAGCGGCCGGGGTGGTCACGCCGGAAGTACAGCCAGTCGGGCACCTGGTGGAACGGGCCGTGCAGGGCGAGTTCGGAGATGATCGTGCGGTCCGCGTGGTGGTAGCTGTCCAACGGTGCGACGCGGCGCAGCACCTCGGTGCGGATGACCGCGCCGTCGTCGTCCCCGCCGGGTGCGAACAACGTGCTGCGGAAGCGTTCCGCGGCGTGCGGCGAAGCCGTGTTGAGCGGGTACTCCAGTGCCTGCGTGACGACGGCCTTCTCGTCGATCATCGCCGTCCACGAGTGCGAGAGGACGAACTCGGGGTGCTCGTCGAGCGCCTCGACGCACCGTTCCAGCAGGTCGCATGCGTAGAGGTCGTCGTCGGACGCCCACTTGAACAATTCGCCGCGGGCGACGTCGACGCAGTAGTTGTGGTTCGGCGCGCAGCCGATGTTCACCGGCTGGCGGACATACCGGACGCGGGAATCCATCTTCGCGTACTCGCGGCTGATCTCTTCGGTGCGGTCCGAGGACGCGTTGTCCGAGATGATCAGTTCGAAATTCTCGTAGCTTTGGCCGAGGAGTGCGTCCAGCGATTCGGCGAGGTAATCCTCGCCGTTGTAGACAGGGAGCCCGATGCTCAGCCGAGGAGCGGTGCTCATGACGTCCTCATTTCTTCCTTCTCCGAAGTTAGGTGCTCTTTGAGGGCGGAATGGAGCTGAAGCCACCACACCGCCGATCCGCTGGTGATCGCCAACGCGACCCCCCAAGCGGATCCGGACGCCCCGGCCAAGAAGGCGCCAATGAGCCCGAAACCGACATAGCCGGCCGAGTTGATCAGCTGGGCGCGAAGGCTCCTTTTCGCAGCGCCGAGCGCACGCAATCCGGCGGCCGCCCCGGTGTTGAATCCCGCCGCGGCGATACCGATGGTCACCGGGAGGATCAGTTCGGAGGCGGGAGCCCAGACGTCGCCGAGGACGAACCGGCCGGCGTCGTGGGGTACCAGAAGCAAGGCGAGACCCCAGACCAGGGCGGCGGCCGCCTGGCCCGCGCCCAGAACGGCGCAGAAGTGGCGTAGGCGATGCGGGGCTCGCTGGAGCACTCGCGCACCTTCCGCCACGGTGACCAGGGAAAGTCCCATCAGAAGAGCGAAGAACGGTCCGAGCAGCAGTTCGGCGCCGCGGACCGCGCCGACGCTCTCGAGTCCGGCGATCGCGCCGAGTCCGTACATGCGCAGCTGCGTCGAGCCGCTGTTGCTGACGTTTTCGATCAGGTAGCGGGTGCCGAGGTCTCGGTGCCGCTTGAGCCAGTCGAGCGTGCCGCGCGGATCCGGCCGGACCCCGGCCTGCAGGCAGCCGTATCCGGCGGCGACCGCCCCGGACAGGCCCCACGCCAGGATGAACGCGACGACCGAGTCGAACCACCGGTGGGCGATGAACAGCGCCGGGATCAGGGCGACGCCCCAGACGACGTCGTTGACGAACGCCTTCTTCCCGTGCCCCGCCGCGAAGAAGGCGAACCGCCACGCGTCCTGCAGCAGCAACGTGGGGATGACCAGGCCGAGCGCGACGAACGCGCCGCCGATGGGGCCGCCCACCGCAAGACCGGCGACCACACTGACGGCACCGGCGAGGACACCCGCGGAGAGCGCCGTCCCGGTCGCCCTGGCGGTCGCCGTCCGCCAGGTCTCGGTGGGCACCCCGGAGAAACGCACCATCAGCGGATCCGTCGTCAGCCCGCGCGACAGGTTGAGCACCACGCCGTAGCTGACCCAAGCGAGGCTGAACATGCCGAAGGCGAACGTGCCGAGTGAGCGCGCCACGAACAGCCCGACCACGAAGTTGGTGATGCTGGAGACGGCCTGGTCGCCGAGGCCCCAGCTGAGCCGTCCGGCCATAGCCCGGACGGCTTGGGAACGCAGAAGTGATCGCATGGGGCCTCTAATTCTTGAGCAATCCGGCGTCGTGCAGTGCCTGAGCGGCGGCGACGACGGAATCGAACGGCAGCCCGGACCGATCGGCGACGTCGAGGAGGCTGTGCTCGCCGTCCGAGAGGTTGAGCACCCAGAGCATGGCCATCTGGGCATGCTTGGCGTCACTTCGCCCGCCGAGCGAGTCGTACAGCCCGCGCTTGCCGAGTTGCGGCTCGCCGAAGGGGCTGAGGTTGACGTAGCTGCGGTTGCGGTCGAGGACGGCGAAGGTGTCCCGCAAGGTCTGAAGGGTTTCCTCCATGGCCGCGGTGGAAACGAAATCGAGGTTGTCGGCCGAGGTGTGATATTCGGGATAACCCGCGTACGGCGTCCTCGTCAGCGAACCGACGCCGAGATTGAAACCGGGGGAGCAGAACTGGCGCTCGTCGTAGCCGTACGGTGAGAAGTCGACGATCTTGTGGGCGCGATCGGCCAGGACGTACGCGAGCACACGGTCGATCTCGGCGTCGCCTCGGCGGCTTCGCTTGTAGGTCAACGATCCCGGGTCACCGGCGCACGCCAGCACGAGCCCGGCCTTGATCCGGCCGACGCGGTCGTTGTTGCGCGCGAGCCAGGTGATGGCGCCGATCGTGCCCGGCATGAACAGGAACCGGTACGTGTAGTGGGGCTTCTTCAGCGTCCGCGCGAACGCGGCGGCGATCGCGATCCCGGCGACGTTGTCGTTCGCCAGCGAGGGATGGCAGGTGTGGCAGGAGATGATCACTTCGTCGGTGACTTCGCCCGGTACGACGTGTTCGGCGTAGGTGAGGCTCCCGTTCGTCAGCGTGGAGTCGATGTGGACCTCGTACTCGCCGTCCGGCATCGCGTCGAGGGTCTCCTGTGCCAGGCAGAAACCCCACGTCGGCGAGTAGTAGCTGGTCCGGTACGGCACCAAGGACGGTTGATCGGGCAGGGTGTGCAGGTGTTCGCGCAGTTCGGTGAGTGGCATCTTCCGCGAGACCGGGACGCTGTAGCCGACGACGTGCAGGTTCGACTCCCGGAAGTCGACGACCTTCCGCCCGGAAGGGTCCTTCACCCAGGCGTCGCGGATGTTCCACTCCTGGGGAACGGTCCAGTCGAGCACCTGGGTCCCGGTCGGCACCTCGTGGACGTCGAGCGGGATGTGCTCGCCGAGGATCTCCAGCGTGGCGCGGACGCCGTCGCCGGTGATGCTGCGGCAGAGCGGATACAAGCGCTCGACCAGCTCGCGCAGGTCGGCGCCCGTGTCCAGTGGCTTGCGGGTCATCACCGTCGCCGCAGGGTTTCGTCGATCTCGCCGGCGGCGGTCCGCGCGTTGAGCGTGGCCAGCCTGGTGAAGCGGTTCTTGAAGTCGTGCGCGGTCAGGCCGTGCGTGCGGTAGGCGTAGATCAGGTCGAGCGCCCCGTCCTTGACCGACCACTCGCATTCGAAGCCGGGGATCGCGTCGCGGAAGCGGGAGAAGTCGACGCGATAGGAGCGCGGGTCGCCCGCGGACTCGCCGGTGATCCGCAGCTTCGCGCTGGGGACGGCCTCGACGACCTGCTGGGCGATCTCGGCCACGGTCACGTTGTTGCGCTCGGTGCCGATGTTGAAGGCCTTGTCGTGGACGGCCTCCTTGGGCGCGACCAGCGCGGCCTCGAAGGCGCGCGCGATGTCCTTGGCGTGCACCAGCGGCCGCCACGGCGTCCCGTCCGACAGCACCAGGATCTCGCCCGAAACGTGGGCGTGCGCGGTGAGGTTGTTGAGCACGATGTCCGACCGCAGCCGCGGCGAGAAGCCGAAGGCGGTGGCGTTGCGCATGTACACCGGGGTGAAATCGTCGTCGGCGAGTTCGTGGAGGTCGTCCTCGACCCGCACCTTCGACTCGGCGTACGGCGTCACCGGGCGCAGCGGCGCGTCTTCGTCGACGAGGCCGTCTCCGCCCGAAGCCCCGTAGACCGAGCACGTCGAGGCGTAGAGGAACCGCTTGACTCCAGCGTCCTTCGCCAGCTTCGCGAGCTTGACCGAGGCGTGGTGGTTGATGTCGTAGGTGAGCTCCGGCGCCAGCGACCCCAGCGGGTCGTTGGACAGCGCGGCGAGGTGGATCACCGCGTCCACCCCGGTCACGTGCTCGGCCGTGACGTCGCGGAGGTCGACTTCGTAGCCCTTGGGATCGTCGGGCTTCGGGCCCAGCACGCAGGTGTCGAAGAGACCGGAGTCGAGGCCGACGACCTCGTGGCCTTCGGCGGCCAGCACCGGGGCCATCACCGTGCCCAGGTAACCCTTGTGCCCGGTCAGCAGCACACGCATGGCTTTCAGCCTTTCGGAGTGAGGTCGAGCGTCAGTTTCTTGAGGTCGAAGGCCTCCGCGTAACGCCGCCCGCATTCGATTCCGCGGATGCGGGCGAGGCCGAGGAAGGCTTCCCGGTCGTACCAGGGCCGGTGCCGCTGAGAGGCGTAGTGCTCCTGCAGCAGCCGGACCTTCTCTTCGGCGCGCTCGGGCGTGAGCGGTACGTACGCGGTGGGTTTGGCTAGGTCGCCGTCCCATTTCGCGATCTCGTACTCCAGCTGGAGATGGGTGCGGAACACCGTCGGCACCAGCGTCGCCAGCCCGCGGTGGTCCTGGTGCGCGTCCGCCGTGCGCGGGGAGAGGACGAGGTCCGGGTCGGTGCGGCGGCGCAGCTCTTCCAGGGCGTTCTTGGCCTCTTCCCAGTGCGCGGGAAACCGGCCGTCGGGCAGTTTGAGCACGGTGACCTCGACGTCGGCGCCCTGGCAGAAGGCCGCGAGCGCGGCGCGCTCCTCGGCCTCCCGTTCGGTGCCGCCGCCGGAAAGGACGAGCACGTCCACCCGGACACCGGGGTTGGCGGCGCAGAGGGTCAGCAGGGTGCCGCCCGCCCCGATGGCGATGTCGTCACAATGCGCGCCCAGCGCGACGATCCGTTCGAGCCCGCCGGTACCGAGTCCGATCACGCGATGCTCACCGGAGCCGGTTCGTTTTCCCACAACGCCCACGGGCGGTCGCCGTGCGCGTAGGCGTCGTCCAGCTGGACGCGTTCCTTGACGGTGTCCGTCGGCTTCCAGAAGCCGCGATACGGGTACGCGAGCAGCTTCCCCTGCTTGGCGAGTTCGCCGCAGCCGTCGGCCACCAGGTCGCCGCCCTCGGGGATGTGGTCGAAGATCTCCTGGCGCAGCACGAAGTACCCGCCGTTCTCCCACAGCGGCATCTCGCTGACCGGGGTCAGCGCGCCGATCCGGCCGTCCTCGCCCATCTCGACGCAGTGGAACGACGACTGCGGCGGTACGACCATCATCGACGCGCCGGCGTCGGATTCGGTGAACCGCTCGATCATCTCCGGCAGCGGGGCGTCGGTGAGGACGTCGGCGTAGTTGGCGAGGAACATCTCGTCGCCCTCGAGGTACGGGCGCACCCGGCGCAGCCGCTCGCCGATGGCCGATTCGAGGCCGGTCTGCACGAAGGTGATCGACCAGTCCGCGATGTCGGTCGACAGCAGTTCCGCCTTGCCGTTGCGCAGGACGAAATCGTTGGAGGTGGTCTCCCGGTAGTCGAGGAAGAACTCCTTGATGTGGTGCGCGCCGTAGCCGAGGCAGAGGACGAACTCGGTGTGGCCGAAATGCGCGTAGTACCGCATCACGTGCCAGATCAGGGGTCTGGGGCCGACCATGGCCATCGGCTTGGGCACGTCGGACGCGTCACCGTTGCGCATCCGCATGCCGTAGCCGCCGCAGAAGAGGACTACCTTCACGACTTCACCTCGACGATTTCCAGGTGCGGGATGGGAAAGACCAGTTTTCCGCCCCATTCGTCCACAAAGGACAGTTGGGCGGTCAGCTCCTTCCGGAGGTTCCACGGAAGGACGAGCACGTAATCCGGCTTGTCGGCTTCGATCCGTTCGGGTGGCAGGATCGGGATCCGGGTCCCGGGGGTGAACCGGCCGTGCTTGTACGGGTTCCGGTCGACGGTGTACCGCAACACGTCCGGGCGGATACCGCAGTGGTTCAGCAGCGTGTTGCCCTTGCCGGGGGCGCCGTAACCGACGACGGTCTTTCCGTCGAGCGCCGCGTCGGTGAGGAACTTGTTCAGCTCGAGCCGGACCTTGGTGACCCGCTCCGAGAATTCGGTGTAGCCGGACATTTCGTGCAGTCCGGCGGCTTTCTCGGCGTCGAGGACCTGAGTCATCCGCTCGCTCGGTTCGCCGGCGACGGCGTCCGGGCGCGCCCACAACCGGATCGAACCGCCGTGGGTGGGCAGGAGTTCGACGTCCACAACGGACAATCCGCCGCGCGCGAGGGCCCGGCGCGCGGATTCCACCGTGTAGTACTGGAAGTGCTCGTGATAGATCGTGTCGTATTGGTTCTCCTGGATCAGTGTCAGCAGGTGCTGGACCTCGATGCTGACCCAGCCGTCGTCGGCGACCAGGGCGCGGAGCCCGTGCGTGAAACCGATGATGTCCGGAATGTGTGCGTAAACGTTGTTCGCCACTACGAGGTCGGCCGGACCATGTTCCTCACGGACGTCGCGTCCGGTCTCGGGACTGAGGAACGCGGTCTTCGTCGGCACCCCGGCGTCACGCGCGGCTTGGCCCACGTTCACCGAAGGTTCCACGCCCAGACAGCGGATCTGCTGCGCCACAACGTGTTTGAGCAGATAGCCGTCGTTGCTGGCGACCTCGACGACGAACGAGGACTCGTCGAGCCCCAGCCGCTCGACGGCGCCGTCGACGAAGGTCTTCGCGTGTTCGACCCAGGAGTCGGAATACGACGAGAAGTACGCGTATTCGGTGAACGTCTCTTCCGGGGTGATCAGCGGCGGGATCTGGGCGAGCCGGCATTCGGTGCAGACTTGCAGGTGCAGGGGGTAGGTCGGCTCCGGCTCCGCGAGCTGCTCCGCGGTCAGGAATCGTTCGCACGGCGGTGTCGCCCCGAGGTCGGCGACACTGGCGAGATGGGCCGAGCCGCAGAGTCGGCAGGTGGTCATCTAAGAGGCTCCTTGGCTCGCGTCACGTATCCCAGACGTCGGCACCTCGGGTCGCCTCGTTACATGCCTTTCAGGGGACTCACGCTTCCGTCTCACAACCGAAACCTGTCGTCTCGGCCATCCGCGCAGACGTCTCCGCCATCCGGGCGCGGGTACCCCCGGCGGATCGCGTTTAGCGGGCTGAACGCGATCCGGCCAGACCCGCGTGAAGGCCCCTTCTCGCGGCTGAGCCGAGGGAAGGGGGCCTTCACGCGCCTTCAGCCCATCGTCAAGAAACCACCAGCGCGTAGTCCGCGTCGGTGGCCGACGTCTCCGGGTGACCGTCGGCGTTCACCTGCGTCGCCACGACCTCCACCGTCCACGTCCCCGCGGCCGGCTTCTCGAGGATGACGTTCTCCACCGTGTCGACCGTGTTCGGCGAGCCGCCCGCGGTCGAGAAGTTGCCCGCCTTCAGCCCGTTGTTGCCGTAGTAGACGGTCCCGTTCGGCGCGGTGACCTTCAGGGTCAGGTCGTTGACCCTGGCGACCGACGCGCTCGGAGAGCCCGCCGGGTCGGTGTAGGCGAGCGTCGCCTTGAACTGCTTGGTCCCGTTCACCGCGACCGCGTACTTCTTCGACTGCCCGGTGCCCAGCAGGTCGGTCTCGTTCACCAGCACCGGCAGTTTCCACCCGTTCGCCTTGGCCTGGTCGTGCAGGTACCGCACGTTCGCGGTGCCCCAGCCCTGATGTGTCCTGGTCATGTCGTGCGACGTGCCACTGAACGCGAACTGGTCGGCCCCGTTGACCAGCAGGGCCTTCGCGGTCGCCGCGTGCGGGCGGCTCGTGAAGACGTCGCGGCCCTTGCCGGGGCCGCCGTCGAACACGCCGTCGGCCCACATCTGGAACAGCAACCCGGCGTTCCCGCAGGTGATCGGGGTCGCGCCGCTCGTGCCGCCGAACGACGTCGTGTACGAGGTGTCACTGCCCGAAGACGTGGTGTCGATCCGGTCGTAGTAGTTCGACAGTTCCGGTTTGATCCGGCCGTCGGCGGCCGGGCCGATGCTGGCGCCGCCGCTCCACTTGTCGTCTGTGCGGCCCAGCGTGTTGTAGTGGTACTGCCCGCCGACCGAGAGCACGTTCTTCGACCAGGCCTGCGGCCGCGACTGCTGGGTGCCCGCGTTGCTCTGCGACTGGCAGATCAGCAGGTCGTGGTCGAAGACGATCTTGTCGAGCTCGGCGGAGACGGAGTTGTAGGCCGTGGTCAGCCCGCCGCCCCAGCTGTTGCTCTGGAACACCGCGCGGTACTTGCCCGCCGGGTCGACCAGCTCCTTGGTGTGGGCGTAGCGGTCCGGCTTGTTGTAGGTGGCGAAGATCCCCTGCCCCTCGGGCAGCAGCCCCCGTTGTGGCGCGCTCACCCCCGACGCGAAGATCTGGCCGTAGGTGGAGGTCCCGTGGCTGGTGCTGGTGGAGTTCGAGCCGTGCATCACCGTCGGCCGCGCCTTGAACTCCTGGTGGGTGACGCGCAGGCCGCCGTCCATCACCTCGCCGCGCACGCCCTGACCGCGATAGCCGCCGACGCTCTCGACGTAGTTCGCGCCCCCGCTCTCCCTGGCGTTGGCCATGTCGGTCTCAGGGGCGGTGATCGCGCCGACCGCGAGCACCTCGGCCCCCTGCGCCACGGTGGCGGCTTGACCGGAACCGAGTTTCGCGACGATGTGCTGTCCGCTCTGCGAGATCGCCTCGATCCCGCCGCCGAGCCGAAGGATCCGCTCGGCCACCGCGCGTTGGTCCCTGGCATCGGATTCGACCAGCGTCACCAGATAGCTACCGGTCGCGGCCAGTGAGATCTCCACCTTGTCGTCCGGCCGGTATTCGCCGAGCCAGCGGACGAAAGCCAATTCCGCCACCGATTCGCGGTTCTCCGGCTTCAGTCGGACCACGTAGGCGAAATCGGGAATGTAGGTCCCGATCCGCACGCCGAGTGAGCGCAATTTCCCGCGCTGCGCGTCGGTCAGCGCGCTTCGGACCTGCAGCAGATACGCGCCCTTCCAGTCCTGGCTCGCCGCCGCGCGCTGGGTCAGCGGGTCGAAGGTTCTGCTGGCCAGACGGATGAACTGGGGGTCTTCGGCGGCCGGGGCGGCGACGGCCGCCCCGCTCGTCAGTAGCATCGCGCCGATCATGGGCGCGAGGAAGCGGACAGACTTCGGCCGTGGCATGAAATACCTCCGGGGAGCTCTGCAGGGGAGAGGTCTTTCGAAGGTACCGGCCGAAAAGCGTGATGATCAGCCGCTGAACGGCCCAGCCGTTTTGCGGTATTGCGGGAAATGGAGCATAAACGGTTAAAAACTGATTCAGGACATCTCGTCGATCGCCCCGCTGAATCGCGTCAGCCGCTCGCGTTCTTCTTCGTCGAGCCGCCGGGTGCTGCCCTCGGGCAGGGTGCACGCGACCCAGATGGTGCGGCAGCGCGCATAGACGGCCCGTTCGTCGCGCAGCCTGCTGTTCACCACGACGTCGCAGGTGCCGATCCGGCCGACCACGGTCTCCACCTCGACCGGGTTGTCACGGAACGTCAGCCTGCGCAGGTAGCTGACGTTGTGCTTCGCGATCAGGTACGCCGGTCCCTTGGCCTGGAAAAGGTGCTCACGCCGCGGGTCGAGCAGCGCGATCTGGGCTTCCTGGAAGTACTCCAGCAGCCGCACGTTCCCGACGTGACCGAGGCAGTCCAGGTCGGCGACACGCAGGCGATGGCGGTGGAGGTGGATCTCGGGAGCGGGACGCGCACTGGTCGTCCCCAGCGGATGTGCGTGCACGAAGTGGATCTTCAACGATCGCGTGGTGTTCCGGCCGCGCGGCGCAACGGACACCGGCCCGGTTCACTCCATCAGGGCTTCGGAGAGCTCGCGGATCGCGGCGGTCTCGGCGGTGTGGATGTCCCGGATCATGGCGCCCATCGTGCCGAAGAGTTCACGGGCTTCGACGTCGGTGAACGGTGTTTCGTCGTTGTAGTGCGCGCGCAGTTTCCACATTTCCGCACCGGCCGCCGCCGCGGCGTCCTGCCCCGCGTCGCCCTCCCGGACACCCGTCGACACCGCGCTGACCAGCCCGCGCACCCAGGCGAACTCCGCGTTCGACGCCGGGACGGCCGTCTCGGCCAGTTCGGCCCAGCGCTCGCCGATCCCGCGCCAGGTCGACGCCTGTTCGGCCAGCGCCGGAAGTTCGAGCAGGCCGGCGGCTTCGGTGAGCGCGTCGGCGAACAGCCCGCGCAGGTGCCCTCCCTCCATCCCGGCCGGGGTGACGCTCTCCCAGACGTTGAACAGCGCTCCGACCAGCCCGCGCCGCTCGCCGAACGCGCGCGGCCAGCCCTTCGGGTCACGCTCGTCGGTCATCGCCTTCGCCCAGCGTCCCCATGCGGGCAGCGAGAACGACTTCGACGGCGCCGAGAGGTTCCGGACGCAGTCCGTCAGCCCGGCGCGCACGGCCGTCCGCCAGTCGGAGACCTCGCCGGGCCGGATCGTCGCGAGCAGGTTCTTGTACGAGCCGACCCGGCCGCGCGCGGCGTCGAAGGTCTTCCGGCCGACCGTCAGCGGGGCGAGGTTCCGATCGTCGACGAGCACCCGCCCGTCTTCTTCGCCGTACGCGACGACGAAGTGGCCGCCACCGCCGGACATCTCCGGCGGCAGGTGCCAGTAACCGACCGATTCGCAGTCGGGGAGGACGAGCACCGGCCGCCCCGCTTCGAGTTCGGTGTCGAGTCGTTTCGCGGCGGCGCGTTTACCACCGGTGGTGTGGAGATCGAGGCCGAGTCCAAGGCGGTCCACTGTGGACTTGAGCCAGTCCTGGGGGTACTGCCAGCGCGCGCGGAAACCGAACACGATCGTCGACATCGTTTCGTGCGCGAAATCCCACAGGATGTAGCCGGCCCCGATCCCGCCGGAGACGGCGAAGATCAGCGCCTCGCCGGGCGCCTTCCCGTCCGGCCCTTCGACACCGTGATGCGCCAGCACGGCGGCCACGGCCGAGACGTCCGGTTGCAGCCCGCCGCGCAATTCGTACTCGGTCACCCCACCATCATGCCCGCTTCGGCCTCAGAAGTCCCTGATCAGGGAAACCCTGCCGCGCAAGGGATCCGCCACGTACACCGTCCTGGTGCGCTGGTCGATCGCGACCGCGCCCGGGTTCACGCCGAGTGACAGGTCTCCGGTGAGCAGGCTCGTCACCCCGTCGATCCTGGCGAGGCCGTTCGGCCCTCCGTTGGAGTACACGGTGTTCGATCCTTCGTGGACCACCACCGACGAAGCTTCCGAGCGCAGCAACACGGTCGCCTTCTCTTTGCGCGTGCCCGTGTCCACGATGGACAGATGATGGATCGCCGAATTCGCGACGAACACCGTCCCGGACGCGCTGTGCACGGCGACTCCGGTCGGTGACTTGCCGACCGGGATCCCGCCGGTGAACTTGCCCGCGCCGATGTCGAAGACCTCCAGCGAGTCGGTGGCCGTGCTGGTGCAGTACGCGAGCTTGCGTCCGCTGTCGACCGCCGTCGACGACAGCCCCCGCGTGGGACCGGGGACGAGGTCCAGCAGGCGGCAGCCGACGCCGTCGATGACGGCCAGCGTCCCGGTGAGGGCGCTGGCCGCGTAGATGCGGTTCGCCCGCTCGTCAATGTCGACACTGGACGCTCCAGGACCGGCCGGCACCACGCTGACGACGTCGTTGGTCCGCCCGTCGAGGACGAGGACGGTCCCGCCGGGCGGGTTCGCGACGAAGATCCGGTTGGTCACCGTGTCCACGGCCAGCCCGGCGGGCTCGCCGCCGACCGGGATCACGTCGCCGACCGTGCCGGACCGTGAGTCGAGGACGACGACCGTGCCGGTGGACGGGTCGGAGACGTACGCGAAGCCGGTGACGGAATTCACCGCGACCGCCTCCGGGGCGCCTCCGACCTCGACGAGAAGCACTTTCTCGGCTCTGGCCGCCGGCGCGAAGGCGACTGCGGAGGCGCCGGCCGCGGCCAGGGCGAGCAGGGCTCGGCGGCTCAGTTCGGGTCCTCGCACAGGCGCCTCCCGATGATCGTTCCGAGGTTCGACGATAACCCGCGAGCCGAGCACGCGAAGGAACTTCGCGTCCCCCGATCGCGTTGTTTCCGATGAGTAACCCCCACCCCTGAGAAAGGAAGGAGCAGGACGCCGTGCACAAACACCAGAACGGGCTCAAGACCGTCGTCCTGCTCGGCCTGCTGTCCGCGCTCATCGTCGGGATCAGCGGTTTCTTCGGGCGGGGCGCGCTGGTCATCGGGCTGGTGGTGGCGCTCGGGGTCAACGCGTACGCCTACTTCAACTCCGGCAAGCTGGCGTTGCGGGCCATGCGCGCTCGTCCGATTTCGGAGGCCGAGCAGCCGGCCATGTACCGGATCGTGCGGGAGCTGGCGACCACCGCGCGGCAGCCGATGCCGCGGCTCTACGTCAGCCCCACCCAGGCCCCGAACGCCTTCGCCACCGGCCGCAGCCCCCGGCACGCGGCGGTGTGCTGCACCACCGGCATCCTCGGCCTGCTCGACGAACGCGAACTGCGGGCGGTGCTCGGGCACGAGCTGTCCCACGTCTACAACCGCGACATCCTGATCTCGTGTGTCGCGGGCGCGCTGGCGAGCGTGATCAGCGTGATCGCCAACATCGCGATGTTCACCAGCCTCTTCGGCGGCAGCAACCGCGAGGACGGCGACAGCCCGCTGGCCGGGCTGCTCCTGGTCTTGATCGGGCCGATCGCGGCCGCCGTGGTGAAGCTCGGGGTGAGCCGTTCGCGCGAGTTCCAGGCCGACGCGTCGGGCGCGGAACTCACCGGCGACCCGCTCGGGCTCGCCTCGGCTCTGCGGAAGCTCGACCAGGGGACGCGCGCGGCGCCGCTCGTGCCGGAACCGAAGCTGGTCTCGCAGTCGCATCTGATGATCGCGAACCCGTTCCGGCCGGGCGAAGGCCTCACGAAGCTCTTCTCGACCCACCCGCCCATGGCCGAACGCATCCGGCGCCTGGAAGAAATGGCGCGCCACCCCCACTGACCAGCCGGATCGCGTTTAGCCCGCGAAACGCAGGTCACGGCCGGGATCGCGTTTAGCCCGCTAAACGCGACCCGCCCTGGGCCCATGCCCCCGCGTCGCGGGGCCCGCTGGCCCCAATGCGGCATTGGAGACACTCACCGCCCCCAATCTCATCTGGGGCGCGCTGACCAGCCGGATCGCGATTAGCCCGCGAAACGCAGGTCGCCCGCCGGATCGCGATTAGGGGGCTAAACGCAGGTCACGGCCGCCGGTGTCCCACCTCGTGGGAGCGGGAATCGGGGCATCTGTGCGCGCGTTCCCGGGCATGGGTTCCGCACAGCAGTTGCACTTCGGGGTCGCGCTCGACGGGGCCGGGCACCATCCGGCCGCCTGGCGGGTCTCCGACGTCCGCCCGACCGCGTTGTTCACCGCAGCCCACCACCTCGCCCACGCGAAGCTCGCCGAAGCGGCTTCGCTCGACTTCGTCACCCTCGACGACAACCTCGCGCTCCAACCCGGAGGCGAGGAGGTCGTCCGAGGCCGGCTCGACGCGCTACTGACCTTCGCCGCGATAGCCCCGATGACCAGCGGAATCGGCCTCGTCCCGACGGTCACCACCACGCACACCGAGCCGTTCCACATTTCGACGGCCGTCGCTTCGCTCGACTTCGCGCACCGAAGCCGAGGTCGCGCACTTCGGCAGGCGCACCCTGCCGTCCGAGGGCGGACGCCGAAGCGGAGAACGCCGAGGTCGTCGACGTCATCGCGCGCCTCTGGGACAGCTGGGAGGACGGCGCGATCATCCGCGACGAGCCGACCGGCCGCTTCATCGACCGCGGGAAGCTCCACTACGTCGACTTCGAGGGCCGCTTCTTCAGCATCAAGGGACCTTCGATCACGCCGCGCCCGCCACAGGGGCACCCCGTCGTCGCGGTGTACGGCGACTCGCCGTACGCGCACGGCGCCGACGTCGTCCTGGTCGACGAGGTCCGCGGCGCCCGCGAGCGCTTCCCGGACGCCAAGCTCCTGGCCAGTCTGTCGATCGTGCTCGCCGAGACCGAGCAAGCGACCCTCGATCGCCGTCGCGCGCTGGAGACCTACGCGCCCTTCCCACCCAGCCTGAGCTTCACCGGCACTCCCGCCGACCTCGCGACCGAACTGCCCCGCCTCGCGGAGTCCAACGATCTCGACGGCTTCCACATCCGCCCCGCGGTCCTGCCCGACGACCTGGCGCTCTTCACCGCCGAGACTGTCCCCGCGCTCCAGGCCGCGGGCGCGTTCCGGCAGGCCTACACCGGCACCACCCTGCGCGACCATCACCAGTACGCGGAGGCGTGACAGATGCCCAAGCAGGTCAAACTCGCCGCACACTTCCCCGGCGTCAACAACACCACCGTGTGGAGCGACCCGCGTTCGGGTAGCCAAATCGACTTTTCGTCCTTCGAACATCTCGCGCGCACGGCCGAGCGGGGCAAGTTCGACTTCCTCTTCCTCGCCGAGGGCCTGCGCCTGCGCGAACACGCGGGCAAGATCCTCGACTCCGACGTCGTCGGGCGACCGAACACCACCACCGTGCTGGCCGCGCTGTCGGTGGTCACCACGCGGCTCGGGCTCGCGGGCACGCTGTCGTCGACGTTCAACGAGCCGTACGAGGTCGCGCGGCAGGTCGCGAGCATCGACCACCTCTCCGGCGGCCGCGCCACGTGGAACGTCGTCACCTCACCGGACGCGTGGACGGGACAGAACTTCCGCCGCGGTGGCTTCCTGCAACGCGAGGACCGCTACCGCCGCGCCGAGGAATTCCTCGCCACCGTGCGTGAGCTCTGGGACAGCTGGGCGCCGGACGCCCTGGTGGGGGACAAGGAGAACGGCGTCTTCGCGCGGGGCCTCGAGCGCGTTGTCCACAGCGGACCGCGGTTCGACATCCGTGGCGAGTTCACCGTCTCGAGGACTCCGCGGGGGCAGCCGATCGTCATCCAGGCGGGTGACTCCGACGAGGGCAGGGAGTTCGCCGCCAAGACCGCCGACGTCAAACGGCGGCTACCCGCTTACGGGCGCGAGCCCGGTGAGCTGCTGATCATGCCCGCGGCGACGTTCCTCCTCGGCGACACCGAGGAGGAGGCGCACGAGTACGCCCGCGAGATCCGCTATCAGCAGGTCCGCCCGGCGACCGCGATCCAGTTCCTCGAACAGGTCTGGAGCCGCGACCTCTCCGCCTGCGACGCCGACGGCCCGCTCCCCGAGATCGACCCGGACCCCGACGCCGAGCCGCTGACCTGGGGCCGCGTCCGGCACGAGAAGGATCCTCTCGCCGTGGCCGCGAAATGGCGGGCGATCGCGGAGGAGAAGAAGCTCTCCATCCGCGAACTCGTCATCGAGGTGACCGCGCGCCAGCAGTTCGTCGGCATCGCCCGGCAGGTCGCGGAGTCGATCGACGAGTACGTCCAGAGCGACGCCGCCGACGGGTTCGTGCTCGTGCCGCATCTGACCCCGGGTGGGCTGGACGCGTTCGTCGACGACGTCGTTCCGCGGTTGCAGGAACGGGGTGTCTTCCGGACCGACTACACCGGCGACACCCTGCGTGAGCTCCTGTTCAGCCGGTAGCACCCTGGGTTCGCGCGACGTTCATCAGATATTCGCCGTAGCCGGACTTCGCCAGCTTGGCGCCGAGCGCGTAGCACTGTTCGGCGTCGATGAAGCCCATCCGCAGCGCGACTTCTTCGAGACAGGCGATCCGGACACCGGTCCGGTGTTCGAGGACCTGCACGAACTGGCCCGCCTCCAGCAGCGAGTCGTGCGTGCCGGTGTCGAGCCAGGCGAACCCGCGGCCGAGGTCGATCAGGGTCGCGCGGTCCTGCCGCAGGTAGGTGAGGTTGACATCCGTGATCTCCAGTTCCCCGCGCGGCGAGGGCTTGAGGTCACGGGCGATCTCGACGACCTGGTTGTCGTAGAAGTACAGGCCGGTGATGGCCTTGTTCGACTTCGGCTTCTCGGGTTTCTCCTCGATGGAGAGGAGCTTGCCGTCGGCGTCGATCTCGCCGACGCCGTACCGCTGCGGGTCCTTGACCGGGTAGCCGAACAGCACACAGCCGTCGAGCGAGGTCGCCGCGGCCTGCAACCGGCTGGAGAACCCCTGGCCGTAGAAGATGTTGTCACCGAGCACGAGCGCGACGTCGTCGTCGCCGATGAAGTCCGCGCCGATGACGAACGCCTCGGCCAGCCCGTTCGGCGCGGCCTGCTCGGCGTAGCTGAAACTGAGCCCGAACTGGCTGCCGTCACCGAGCAGCCGCCGGAAATGCGGCAGGTCGACCGGCGTCGAGATGATCAGGATCTCGCGGATCCCGGCGAACATCAGCACCGAGATCGGGTAGTAGATCATCGGTTTGTCGTAGACCGGTAGCAGCTGTTTCGATATCGCCTGGGTGATGGGATGCAGACGCGTCCCACTGCCCCCCGCCAGCACGATGCCCTTCATGCGATGCCCCCACTTCGTAGCCGATCGCTCGGGAACTCACACTACCGGGTGGCTCAGAAAGCCGGGCCCTTCGCGAAGTACGCCTTGCAGCCGAGGTTGTACTCGGTGGAGATCTGCAACACGTTCCTGCCCTCGTCGACCGGCAGCAGCGTCGAGCTGTAGTTGGGGCAGAAGTTGTCGTGGATCCCGACGATGTGCACCGGGGCCGGACGTTCGTACCAGTGTCCGGCGCCGAAGTTGTCGTTGACCAGCAGCACCCTGCCGTTCTTGTCCTGCGGGACCCCGGCGGCGTTGGTGTAGATCTGCCCGACCATCACCAGCCGCACCCCGTTCGGGCCGCCGGGGAACAGCGTGATCGTCTGGGCGTGCTGAAAGTAGTTGCCGTTCGCGGTGGTGACGCGGGTGCCGGGGTCGCGGGGATCGCCCCAGTTGGCGCCGTCGGAGGAGATCTTGAAGTACGGGTCGCAGAAGCGGTCGCGGTAGTTGCAGATCTCGTAGGCCAGGTAGAACCGGCCGTCGGGGAGGCGGCGGATGATCGGCATCCCCGGCCGCACCCGATGGGGCGGGATGGCCATCGTGCGCTGCTTGGTGCCCCAGTTCACCCCGTCGGTGGAAGCGACCCGGTTCATCACCTGCGCGAACTGTGGCGCCTCGGTCTCGTCGGCGTAGTGCAGCCAGAGCGTGCCGCCCGCGTCGACGACGAACTCCGGCTCCCAGATGCCGTCGTGATTGTGCGACCGGGCCGCCTCGGACAGGAAGCCCCACGTGCGGCCGGCGTCGCGGCTGGACCAGATCCTGATGCCGATCCGCCGCTGCGGACCGGCGTCCTGCCGGTAGCTCGCGGCCCACAGCAGGGTGCCCGCGCGGAGCCTGCCGACCCGTTGCGGCAGTTCGTACAACGTCCCGCAGCACATGCCGCGGCGGCCGTCGCGATCGCGGATCTCGCCGATCTTGTGGAAGCTCCGGCCCTCGTCGGTGCTCTCCATGATCGGGGTGAACTTGCCGCTCGCGTCCTCGCTGGTCAGCGACGCGAGGATGCGGCCGCGGCCGATCGCCGAATGCTCCAGGCGGATGAGCCGCGGGTACGAGCCGTAGCCGGGCACGAGCTGCTGGCGCTCGGCGGCCTGCGCGGAGGTGAACAGGGACGCGACCACCGTGAGTGACAGCGCAAAGGCGAGTGCGGAGCTGAAACGGCGCTTCATCGTGACCTTCCTCGAACGCGATCGCCGGATTACAACACGGGCTTTTGTCCCTTTCGGACTCCCGCGAAGGCGTCGCGGCGGAAACCCACGTCCGAGTGGCGTGAATCGCTCGGCCGAGTGGACCGGTAACGCTGGGCTATCGGCAGGCGAAGATCCGTTGACGGGTTCGACCAGGGGGAAATTCGTGATCATGCGCTTGTGTGCGGCCGTGCTGCTGACCGTGGGCCTGGTGGCCTGCTCACCGCCGAACCTGGGCCGCGTCGTCCCGCAGGCCGCCGCCCCGGAAGGGCTGAGCGCACCTTCGCCGACCCCCACGACCACCCCGAAACCCGGCCCGCAGCCGGAGGAGAAGCACTCGGGCAAGGGGAACGCGTCGGTCCCCATGGCTTGGCCGCCGCGCCTCGGCTTCGTGACCTTCGACTGCCCGAAGTGTTCCGGCCACGTCGCGGTCAACACCGAGAACGAGCTGATCGTCAACGACATCGGCCCGTACAAGGGCACCCAGTGGATCAACGACATGCCCGGCCGTCAGGCGAAGACGTTCACCGTCAAGGCCAACGCCGCCTGGACGCTGACCATCACCGACGAAAGCGGCCTGCCCGTCCTGGAACCGGGTAAGCCCCTGTCCGGCAAGAGTGAAGCGGTGTTCGCCGTTCCCGACGCCGTCACGTCGGTCGCCGTCACGACCAAGAAGAGCGGCCGCACCGCGGTGTGGGTGCACAGCGGCGACTACTCGGAACTTCCCGTGAACCAGCTCGGCGACTACACCGGCAGCGTGCCCGTGTCCGGCCCGGCTTTCGTGTCGGTGGAAGGCGACGGGACCTGGACGGTCACCGCGTCCTAGACATGACGAAGGCCACCTCCCGCGGAAGGTGGCCTTGTCGTCGCCCGCGCTCAGCGGTAGTTCGTGAACTGCAGCGCGATCTCGAAGTCCTTGCCCTTCAGCAAGGCGATCACCTCCTGCAGCTGGTCCTTCTTCTTGCCGGACACCCGCAGCTGGTCGCCCTGGATCTGCGCCTGGACCCCCTTGGGGCCCTCGTCGCGGATGAACTTGGCGATCTGCTTCGCCTTGTCCGACGCGATCCCCTGCAGGATCTTGCCGCCGATCTTGTAGATCTTGCCGGACAGCGCCGGCTCGCCCGCCTCGAAGGCCTTCAGGGAGATGCCGCGCTTGATCAGCTTCTCCTTGAACACCTCGACCGCCGCCAGCGCCCGCTCCTCGGTCTCGGACTCGATCGCGATCGCCTCCTCGCCGGACCAGTCGATCTTGGTCCCGGTACCCCGGAAGTCGAACCGTGTACCGAGTTCCTTGCTGGCCTGGTTCAGGGCGTTGTCCACCTCCTGGCGATCGACCTTGCTCACCACGTCGAAAGAGGGATCCGCCACGTGTTCTCACACCTCGTACTCGCTTGTCAGGAGCTTCCACCCTAGCCCTGCGGAACCCGGTTGACCGGCCCGCCACGGCATTGGGTATTCTTTCGTCTCGGCCGGGGGGACCCGGCCACGGCGAGTTGCCCGAGCGGCCAAAGGGATCTGACTGTAAATCAGACGGCACAGCCTTCGGGGGTTCGAATCCCTCACTCGCCACACCAGTAAGATCGGCCCCCTGACCTGGGAAACCAGGACCGGGGGCCGATCTTGTTATGTGCAGTTGTGTGCAGCGCTGCGCGGCCCTAGGCGGCTGTCCGCCCCAAATACGCCCCAAAGTTCTCCGGGGCCTACTCGCCACCCAGAGCCCTGGTCACGCGGTCTCGGGCGGCCTGCTCCCCACCGTCGAGACACTTCGCGTAGACCCTCAGCAGCACGGAGAGGCTGTGTCCGGCCCACTTGGCCACTCGGGTTGGCTCCACGCCGCCGTTGAGCCACGTGGACACCGCAGCGTGGCGGAGGTCGTAGGGGCGCTTCCCTAGCGGCCCAGCGGCCACCTCAGCGGTGAAGACTCGTTCGCGTGCCGTCGCCCACACCCGGCCGTAGACCGAGCTGCCGACCCGGCCGCCGTCGCGGGCTCCTCGGAACAGCCTGCCGTCCGGCGCGGTCCCGAACCGTCGTAGGTGCTCGTGGAGTAGCGCGGTGAGTTGGGGCGGGCATGGCACCGTTCGCTCCTCCTCTTCTGCCCGGTGCTTGAGTGGTCCCTCTTCGGATGCCTCGCCGGAGTCCGTCCATTCCTGCCCGATCTCCGGGCGTGCTCTCCGCAGGAGAAGATCTCCCCACCCTTCCTTGGGGAGAGACAGGTCGGCCTTGTTCAGGTTCGCTACCTCCTCCGGTCGGAGAGCGGCGTAGTACATCAGCCCGTAGAACGCGACCAGGGGAGGACCCTGCTTTCCGACTGTGCCGACCGCTTCGAGCAGCATTCGTCCCTGAATCGGGTTCACGACGGATTTCGGGTCTACCTCATGGACAACGAACTTTCGTTTCTTCATCTTCACGTCCTCGACCGGATTCGCCGTCAGGAGCTTTTGCTCTGGAGACATTGCGTACTCGATGGCGTTCCCGAGGGCGACGCGCCGAAGTCGCACGGTATTGGTCGCTGCCTTCTTCCCGTCCAGTTTCAAATCCAGGGCGCGTAGAACAGTGCGCAGCGTGTCCGCGTTCGCCAACTCGCCAACGTTGCGGCTCGCCTTCGCGGCGAATGAGAGAGCCCGTCGAACCTCATCGGTTTGGGGCGCGTTCCGCGTGTTCAGATTGAAAGCGGTCTTGAGAGCCTTTCGCAAGGTCTTCGGGTCGCATGGCGGTTTCCCTTTGAGCATGGGAACCGTGATGGTCATCAGGGATTCTGCAAGAGACGCGCGGTATTTGGGCGACGACTCCAGCCACTTCATGTCCGCGTACTCGCACGCGAAGGTGAACCACGACTTGACCTCAGTCGCGCGGAGCATTGAGACTGGTAGTCCACTCTCGGTGTCGAACGCCTCACCTTCACGGGCGGCCGTGAGCAGCTTGGAGCGGAAACTGTCCGCAAGTGCGAAGGTGTCGAAGCTCTCTCCGAACCGTTCGCCGTCGACGACCCAACGAACTCGGTAGGTCGTCTTTTGCTTCCCATCGTACTTTTCGAGCTTCCAGATTCGGACGTCATGTGTAGTCGCCATCAGGCAGCAGCCTCCTCGCACATTTCCAGAAAGCGTTCGTATTCGGAACGGCGGATACGGAGATCACCGTTCGGCAGTTTCAGGCAGCTAGGCCCGCGCCTGGTGGCGCGCCATTGCTGGAATGTCCGGCGTGAGATCTTCATCTCGGCGCAAAACTCGGCGACTGTGAGCCAGTTCGTGGTGGCCATGGTGGCGGGTTCTCCTCGCGCGGTGGTGCGTGCTGGTGGTGTGCGCGATGGACATGGCGGTCTCCTTGGTGGTTTGAGCGGGTGTTGTCGGTAACTGCGGTAACCTCGGTAACTTCGCTGGTCAGACGGTTACCGATGGATTTTCGGGTCGGTAACCTCGGTAACCGGGTTACCGGGGTTACCGCAGCGATTTCGGGTCGGTAACCGTCTGACCTGCACGGTTACCGGGGTTACCGCAGTTACCGGGAATCCCCGGTTTCGGGCGGTGGGAGGTAGCGGGTCCAGGCGTCGGCGAGGCCGGTTTCGCCGGTGGTGCGGTATCCCTTGGCGGTGGTGCCGTTGTGCTTGAAGGCGTGGACTTCGACGCCGTACCGGCCGAGTTCCTTGGACAGGTGTCGGGCGTCGAACGGCTTGCCGTAGTAGTCGGCCCAAGGGCCTTCCTCCATGGCGTGCAGGGCTTCGAGGATGGTCGTGGTGGGCAGGCGTTCGGCCTGGTGTGCGGTGAACACGGTCCGCAGATCGGCGAGCAGACGGGTTCCGACGCTGCCCGCGCGGTGGCTGTTGGCGGTGACGAAGTGCTGGCAGGCTTCGCGGGCTTTCTTGGGCCAGTCGCCCCCGGCGGCGTCGGCGAGGGCCAGGAGTGGTTCCCAGATTTCGGCGGAGCGGTCGGTGACGCCGTCGGGCATCTCGGGTTCGGCCTCGCCGACCTGTTCGGCGACGCTGTGGACCCAGTCGGCGAGGCGGTCCCGCAGGGGTTCGGCCTCGGTCTCGACGCGGCGCGTTTTGAAGGGTTCGACGGTTTCGCCGGGGGCGCGGCGGCGCATGTGGACGGTGATGGCGCGGGTGGTGATGGTGTCGGGCATGTGCCCGGCGATGCCGGCGAGGGCGGCGGGGGCGTAGACCTTGAACCGCTGCACGGCCATGGCCTTCGCGTCGCCGACACAGCGCGGGATCGTGGCTGAGCGCTTGTAACCGGCGTTGAGCAGCGCGCGCAGGTCCTCGGTGTTGCCTGTGTTCTTCGGGTTGAAGATGGCGTCCACCTCATCGAACAGGATCGTGATCGGTGCGGCGGACACGAGCCGGAACAGCGCGGCCGGGGACGCGGACAACGTCATCTCCGGTGAGGCCACGAGGTATTGCGCGACCTCCAGAACGCGGGTCTTCCCGCTACCAGGCTCGGCGGACGAGAGGATCAGGCGCGGGGTGATGTAGAAGTGCTCGGCGGCGTGGGTGTGGGCGTACCAGAGCGCGAGCATCGGCGCGCAGTGCTCGGAGGGGAAGACGTTGAAGCGGGACACGAACTCTCCGATCTGGTCCAGGACTTCGGCGCCGTCGGCGGACGTGGCGGTCGGCTCGCGGGGAGGCGACACCACCCGCAGCGCGGGCACGGTCATCAGGCGGCCTTTCCTTGGGTGACAGGGTTTCGGGCACCGGCGGTCAGCCCGGCGTCGACGACCCGGGCGACTTCGCGGGCGTTGGGCGGCCAGTGGGCGGAGCCGATGAGGGTTTCCCCGGCGGCGATGAGGTCGGCCCGCGCGGTGGCGTGGTCGACGATCCGGGCACCGACCTTGCGCCCCACGGTGTAGGCCGCGCTCGACAGGACTTCGTTGTAGCTGCCTGGTGCGGCCGCCCGAATGCGGTCGCACTCCCCGGCGAGCGCGGCCGCCCCGTAGCGGGTGGTGTCGCCAGAACGGATCTCAAGCGGCCCTGAGTTGGCCGTAGAGCGCCGTTCCGCGCACACCTGCACTAGCCAGCCCGGCAGTTCCACGGGGTCGGTGTCGTCGGCGAGGTCGTAGGCGCCGTTGGGGAGCACCGACCCCGGCCCCACCACGTATCCGCCTCCTGCCCGTGTGTCCACACAGGAGGTGAGTTGTCCCTGACTGTTCCGCAGCGTGGTTCCGGCTGGGGCGAGGTAGTACAGGTGCCGCCCACCGGACGGGGTGCTCACGGTGTAGGTGTTCGGCACCGGTGCCCCGCGTTCGGCGGCGAGTGCGGCGAGTGCGGTCACGCCGTCCGGCCCGGTGTCGTCGTCCTTGGGCATGTCCAGGTCCACCACCACGAGCCGGGACGGCCCGGTAGCTACGCCGATGTTGAAGCGGTCGGCCGACCAGCACCGGCGGATACGGAGGGGGTCGGTGGTGGCGCGGTTCTCCCAGTCCTTCACGGCGGGCTGCCGCTTCGTTCCCGGTGCGAGCGGGAACACGGCCCACCCCATCCCGGCGAGGTACAGCGCCCAGTCCAAGAGCGGGTTTCCAGCGTGCGCGGTCATCGAACTACCTTCCACAGTGGACAGTCAGGGGTGGTGGTTCAGCAATGGCGGAGGATGGCGGCGATGGCGTCGTGCTCGGCCTTGTCGATGCTCATCCGGTAGGTGGTCTTCACCCGCACCCAGTGCGCGACGTAGCCGCACCGGTCCTGTGAGGGCAGCCACTTCGCGGGGTCCTGGTCGCCCTTGGCGCGGTTGGACTTCGCGGTGACGGCGACCAAGACGGCCGGGTCGTTGGCGTAGCGGGTGTGCTGGGCCTCGGTCCAGTCGCGGGTGTGCGAGCGGGCGGCCTCGGCGAGCGGCACCATGTGGTCGATGTCGACGGCTTCGGGGTCGGTGACCTTCACTCCGTCGTAACGGCTGGTCCACTCTCCGCTCAGGACTTTGCAGCCCTTGCCAGTGGTGACGTTGCGGCCTTGAGTCTTGAGGGTGTCCTCGCGACGGTTGCAGCCCTTGCCGACGCTGTCCCAGTGGGGCCAGTCGTCGCGGTTGTAGTGGGCGCCGGTGTCGGCGGGCTTCACGGCGAGCTTGGCGAGTTGGCGAGTGGCGGTGGTGGCGTCGAGGGTGCCGGGGGTTCCGGTGGCGGCCGGGACCTCGCAGCCGGTGACGAACAGCGCGGTGAGCGCGAGCGGGGCGGCGGCGATGAGGGCGCGGCCGGTGGTGTGCGTGGTCAAAGCGAGTCCTATCGTCGGTGACTGTGTGTGCCTGTTTTGGGCAGTGCTCGACCAGGGCTAGGGCCGGTGAGGTTGGCGACTAGCCGGGGTTTTCGTGGGTTTCCGCTGGTCGGCGCAGGGGTGGTCTAGGTCCCTAGAGTCCTGGTCAGAAAGTCGCGGGGTTCTAGAGTGGGGGTCTAGGTCTAGGGGCGCTCCGGTCTAGAGCGCGGAGCGCCCCTAGCTCTCTCCGTCAGTTACTTTCGGTTATCACGGGCCTTGGTGAGGGCGTCGCGGGTGTAGCCGTTGCGGTTGCTGCCCTTGCCGGTGTCGGGGTCGGTGGCCCACACCTGTCCGGGCTTCACCCCGTCCGGCTTGAGCGCGGTCGCCAGGGCGGCCGGGTTCCACTTCCCGTAGGTCGAGGGGCGCAGCTCGGCGAGCCGGGACACGATCACATCGGACCAGAGCTTTTCCTCTCCCTTCTCGAACACCGACAGGACGTCGGCGAGAGTGTCCAGGCGGGCGGTGTCCAGGTCGACTTCTTCCCCGGCGGCGTGGCCGGTGATGTTGCCCAGGGCTTCGCGCTGCTTGCGGGCACCAGCGGCGATGCGCTTGGCGGTCGGCCCGTCCTGGTAGACGGACCTGGTGATCTGCGCGTCGCTGCCCTCGCCACGGAGGTAGCCGATTCCCTTGTCGGACCAGGCAAACGTGGTCGCCCGGATGCCGTTCTTGTACTGGCTGGTGCCGAGGACCATGTCGTTTTCGGTCTGTCCCATGACTTTCAGGCAGTACCGGATGGACAGGTTCGCCGAAATGTCGGTCGGGATGGCCTTCGCGTCCGGCCGCTGTGTCGCGAGGAACAGCCCGATACCCAGCGCGGGACCACGCTTGACCAGGTCAGTGCAGATTTCCTTGAGTTCGTCGCCGTGCTCGGGGTGCTCGAACCACACCTGGCACTCGTCGACGCCGATGATGATGGGCGCCAATCCCAGGTCCTTCCGGGACGCCAGGGCCGGGGTGACCTTGTTGTCCGGGCACACGTTCTCGGGCAGGTTCCGGATCACCTTGGCGCGGCGGCGGAGTTCTTCCCGCAGTTCCCGCATCTCCACCACCATGCGCTCGACGTCTTCGGGGTCGTCGCCGACTCCGTAACCGTGGCAGACCTGCGACAACGCGGACAGGTCACCGGTGCCCTTGAGGTCGTAGGCGTAGAGCACCGAACGCGGGTCGAGGGCGGCGATGAGCAGGATTTCGCGCAGGGACACGGTTTTGCCCATGCGGGGGATGGCGCCGATGGCACCGGAGGCGAACATCATCGTGATGGGCACCCACCGGCCGCGCTGGTCCGTGCCGAACGGCTGGGGCTTGAACAGGTCCACCGTCGCGCCCGGCTTGGCGAGCGGCCACGGGGCCTGTTTGGTGGTGGACATGTCCTTGTCGCCCACCCAGAGGACCAGGCGGCCTTCGTGGATGGTCGGGTCGCCCTCGGGCCACACGCATCCAAGCTGACGGCGCAGTCCGGAGGAGAGTCGTTCACGGCGGTCGATGACGTCCCCGGCGGTAACGCCCGGCGGCAGGTCGATATCCGCGCGCCATCCGGGGCCGTCCCGCACGATCGGCGAGGGAAACCCGATGCCCCGGCCCTTCGCGATGGCCTGGTTGATCCCCGCGATACCCAGCGCGCCGAGAGCGTCTTCGATCATCGACGACGTGAGCTTCGGCGCCTTCGCGGAATCGACGGCGCGCCCGGCGACAGGCTTGTCCTTCGGCGCCCCGAACCAGCCCACCAACGTCATCGCGACCACGAGGCAGGTCCAGTTCCAGAACGGGGTGACGTAGGTGATCGCGAGGTACACGATCCCGATCAGGATGAGCACCCCGACCATCACCGGCGCGGACCGGCGGCGAACGGTCTCGTTCCGGGCCTCGCGCAACCTCATGTACTCGTTCGTGTCCTTGCGTTCACGGGCGTCCATGCGCACCGGCTTCGACTCCGCGTCGAACACCCAGCGGTGTACACGAACGGTGCCCCGGCACAGCGCGCCCGGAGCCTTGAGCAACGCGCTCGGGACGTACACGGGCACGCGCAGCGCGTGGAACGCGGTCTGGTGCGCGGCGAGCTGGACCAGGAACTTCGCGCGGGACTTGAACTCCTCGGCCGACAGCAGCCACGACGCGAACAGCGGGCGGGCCTTGGCATCGGCGACGGTCTCCCACCAGGACTTCTTGACCTCCGGCGGGTCCACCTTCGCGGTGGGTTCGGACTCGTCCACGATCTCCGCGTCGATGACGTCCGAGCGGACCATGGTGGCGGTGTCGCGCGGGGCCGGGATCTCCTCGGCGGTGCGGGCGGTGCCCGGCTTGAACTCCACCACGTTGCCGTTCACGACACGGCCGTCCGGGCGTTCGTCGGTGTGGTTCTCGGGCAGTGGATTGGGGGTGTTCACCGTGGCGTCCCTCTCGGGGTCGGGTCCGTTCGCGGATGCGGGGGTGTGGTCGGCGGTGGTGGACATCAGGCGGCCTCCTCCGAGTCGGTGCGGGCGGTGGTGGTCGGGGCGGGCACCGGCAGGACGGTGGGCGCGGTGCGGGTTTCGGCGATCAGGTCGTCGGCGACGTTCTTCGAGGTGCCGCGCGAGACCTCGGGGCAGACCTCACGAACCCACGCGGGGGTGATCTCGATGCCGGGTGCCCAGGCGGAGCGGGCCTCGGCGAGGTAGTCGGCGCGCAGTTTCCGGCCCGGCTTGGCAGGGGCCTTGGCCTTGCGGGTGGTGCGGCGCGGCTTCGGGGTCGGGGAGAGTGCCGGCGTGGGCACCGGCTCCTCCGCGTCCGGGGTCTCGGCGGATACGGGGGTGACCTCGGCGGCCGGGGCGGTCTGCCCCCGCGTATCCGCCTGTCCGGTGAAGGCGTCCCCGGCGGCCTTCATGACGGCTTCGGTGAGCTTGTCCCGCAGGACGGGGGCGGTTTCGGCGGCGAGGAACACCAGCACCGGTGGCACGGAGTGCAGCGCGACCCCCGCGACGTCGAGGTGCACCCAGGACTTCCAGGTGTTCATGACGTAGGTGGCCAGGAACGCGAACCACTTCGTCCGGTGCGCCCACCGCCCGGTCTGGACCTGGTAGCGGGCGGTGATCTGCTCCGCTCGCAGGACGGCGACCAGCACGAGCGACACCATTGGGTCCAGCAGCCACGCCGACAGCCAGCCCAGCGACCACGGGGCCGACCCCGAGGCGGCGAAGGCCTGGACGTTGACCATCGTGAAGGCGAGACCGAGGAAGATCCCGACCCACAACAGGACGTCGATCTGTGTGCGGACCTTCTCCACCCGCAGCGCGATCACGTCGGGGTGGTTGGCCAGACGGCGAACCTGCGCGGCCGACTCGGCGTCCTGGCGGAGCTTGTCCGCCTCGGTGAGCGGCACGTGCTGTGCGTCCTGCGGTCCCGCAACGGTTTCCGTGCTCATCACGCGGCCTCCTCTCGGGTCTGGTCGTCAGTGCTGGTCAGCAGCAGGTCAGCGAAGGTGCGGATCACGCGGGCGCCGATCTCGCCGAACTCGCCCCGCCACCAAGCCAGCGGCGTGGCCTCCGGTAGTCCGACCGTGGCGGCGAAGTCCGCGAACGTCGGCAGCGTCCGCAGCCGCATCGGGTGCGGTCGGAACGCCAGCGTTGGCAGCTCGTCGGCATCGTGGGCGCCGGTGATGTCGAGGAACTGACCGGACGGGGTGATCACACCCATGTGCGTCCAGCTCCACTCACCGGTCACCGCGTTGACGCCTTCCACCGAGCCGAACACCCAGCCGGTGGCCTCGTGGATTGCGCACGCGAGCAGGTGGCAGTAACCCCACTGGAAGAATTCGCGCGCCTCGTCGTCGACAACGCCGGGCCGGATGCGGAACGTGGTCCGGCCGTGGTCCGGCGTCGGCGTGTCCACCCGCATCTCCACCATCGTCGGCAGCGGCAGCATGGCGATGCTCATCAGCGACGACCTCCCCGCGTGGTGGTGACGACCTCGGTGATGGCCATGAGCCGCACGATGGTGGCGGCGGCGAACAACGCGGGGACGATGAGCGCGATCCAGGTGGCGGTGGTGTTGCCGATCTTCACGACCACGAGCCACTGCACGAACGCGATGACGGCGGTGGCCAGGATGAGCCGGATCGTGTTGCCGGTCATGCGGGTCACCTCCCGCACGCCCTTCTGCGCCTTGGTGGCGGACTTCCGCCCGGCACGCCACACGCTGAACACACCGACCAGCGCCAGGCCGCCCAGGACCATCAGAGTTTGGGTGTTCATCGTCAGCACTCCTCCCCGGTCACGGTGTCCACACCGGACGGCGCGGAGCGGTACAGGAACCCGAACAGAGCCTGTTGCAGGGCAACGAAGTCGTTGCCGTTGGTGAGGGCCGGATAGCCGTGCGCGGCGAGCACCTCGGCGACGTCGATCATCAGACCGAACGTGAACCGGGCATCCTCGGCGGACATCGGCAGCGGATAGATACGTGCGTCCATGTCAGGCCACCACCTTCGGAGTCTCGTCACGGCCGGGCCGTGCGGAACGAATCGGGATCACCGGGGCCAGCCCGGCGGGGGAGAAGCCGCGGGGAACCTCGGCGAGCTCGTGCGGCGCGAGAACTGGGGTTCCGGCCACGTACTCGTGGAGGTAGGAGTCCGGTTCGAGCCCGGCCCGGTACCGGCACGGCTCACAGGTGCGGTCGGACTTGGGCAGCTCAGCCCATCCGGTCTCCCCGCACTGGCGGCAGGTACGGCGGGCGGCCATCGCCTTGTCCAGCGCGGCGCGGCGGGCCGGGGTCATGGGCCGGACCGGCTTCGCGTGTTCGATCAGGAACAGGTCGGCGTGGACTTTCTTCCCGGCGCGGGCGCACCGGAAGTACAGAACGGCCACCGGGTCCTGACCACCCGGACGCAACCCCATCGCCCGCAACTGACGGCGGGTCGCGAGCTTGTCTGTCGGGGCGATGCCCCAGGACAGCAGCGGTAGCCCGTCACAGGTGCCCCGGGTGAACTCCTGCAAGTCCGACCACGGAACCTCCCGCAGCGTCCACGGGTACTGGCGGGCCATCAGTGCACACCCCCACCGGCCACGGTGGTGACGGCGTCGCGGACCAGGTCCAGCGCGAGAGAGCGGGTGGTCTCCGCGTCGTCCTGCTCACCGACGGCGGCCAACGCGTCGGCCATCTCGAACAGCCACCTGACACGGTCCGAGACCGGCGAGTTGGCGGCGTGGGGCCGGGTGCGCATCAGGTGCGCCACGACCTCGTGGGGAATTGGGGTGGTGACCGGGATCGCGGGGGCGAAAGCGGGGTTGGTGGTGCCTACCATGAGAGTCCTTCCCGAGTTACTACCTGCGTGGTGGTGGGGAGTCCCGGTCCGCGTGGAGCGTTCTTGGCGGTTCGAGCCGCGCGGGCCGGGGTCAGAGACAGCGAATACGGCGGTGAGAATGCGGCGGCCGGTCATGTGCGGGCCTCCTACAGCGATGCGGCGTAGGCGTCGACGGCGGTACGAGCGGCCGAGACCATGCCGAGGACCTGTTCAGCCAGGGCGGTGATCTGGGCGTAGAGCCCCACCGCTTCGTGGATCGCGGGCTGTCCGCTGCCCTGCGCCACCTGCTGCACGGTGCCGGTGATCTCCTGGAGTTCCTGCGTGGCGTGTGCCACTGCGCCCTGGACGCCCTCGGCGCGGGAGTTGGCCGAAGACAGGGCGGCGCGGATCTCGTCGATGCTGGTCATGCCAGGTCCTTCCATGCGGGTTGTCGTGGCCTGAACGGCGGGTGTGCTGGTGCGGTGGGTGTTGTCCGGGGTGTGGCGGGAGATCCCGTCCGGGCGGATGTGGTGGTTGTGACCGTGCTTGCGCAGCAGGAGGCGGGCGAAGTGCAGGAGGACGCCCAGATACGGGCCGGAGAAGCCTTTCGCCCACCAGTGCGGATTTCCGCGCAGCTCACCGACTCCGGTCAGGACGTCGCCGGGCATGTTCTCGGCCTTGACCGTGCGCATCCGCGCTTCGTGGACCTTGCCGGTCAGGTAGCGGTCGAACATGTCCTGTTTCGTGTGCTCGCCGAAGATGTCGAGCAACCGGCCGTCAGGTGTGCGGACGGCGGTGTGGACGGGCCGCCAGTCACCCCGGCGGGGCCGAACATCGACGGTGACGAGCTTCCAGCCGGTGAGCGTGTGGATGGCCCCGGCCAGCCAGTGGCAGTAGCCACGGCCGAACAGCGCTTCCGCGTCGCCGTCGATCACCCCGGCGGTGAGGGTGAAGTTCACGCGCCCGTCCGGTGTAGGCGGGTTCGAACTCAACGGCACCCGGCCGGTGAAGTCGCTGCGCAGATCCACACTCACAGGTAGCCCACGTAGGACTCGATTGCCGTGCGGGCGGCGGATGTCATGCCGAGGAGCTGTTCGGTCTGTTCGGCGATCTGCGCGAGCATTCCCGCCGCGTCGTGAATCTCGCTCCGGCCGCTGCCCTGCGCGACCGTTTCGACGGTGCCGGTGATCTCGCGCAGTTCCTGCGCGGCCTGAGCGAGAAGGCCCTGCACGCCTTCGGCGCGGGAGTTGGCCAGGGACAGAGCGGCGCGGAGTTCTTCGACGTTGGCCACAGTGGTGGTTCCTTCCGTGCGGATGGATGCGGGAGTGGTGGAAACAGCGGGGCTGGCAGACAGGGCAGGATCGGCGGGCTTCGGCCTCACCGGTCGCTTGTACGGAATGCGGATGTCGTCAAGCGACAGCGACAGCGCCGAGGAATCGCCGGTGCGGTGGTACTCCGCCGACTCGGCTTCCCGGTACTCGTCCGCCATCACATAGGCGGCCTTGACCTCGGCGGCCGTCACGTTTCGGAGAGCCGCGTCAAGCAGCGCGGAAGCCCGCTCGTACTCACCCGAGCCCTCCGCGTCGAACACGATCGCGTTGCCCTCGTGCACGACCAGCCGAGCCAACCGCGCCACCTGATCCGGCCGAACCGGCACGACCTCCGCTTCAGGTTTCGGCTTCGACCATGGCCACGCCATCACGCGGCCTCGCCCTCAGACGACGCGGCGGCGGTGGTGTCCAGCAGCGACGGCAGCGCCCGCAGCACCGTCCGGCCACTACGCCGCTCGGACCGGTTCGCCCGGCGTACGTCGGTGAACGAGTGCGTCACCCGCACATCAGCGGCCACCGTCGCGGCAGCCAGCTCCGCATCCACCGACGCGACCAACGCGTCAACCTCGCGCTCCTCGTCGGTGTAGTCCAGGAAGTCCCACCCCATCGGAGCGGCGGCCTGAACAGCAGAAACATCGAACTCCAGCCCGTCAAACGACGCTTCGGCCTGACGGCGGGAGATGTGTGCCGACCTCATCGGGTCCCCTTCGCTCGGTTTCAGGTTCATCCTGGGATGTTCTCTCCATCCCGGGATGGCATACCGAGAACCTTGCCGTCCGCATCCCGACGTTGTCAAGTCCATCCCGGGATGGAGTTTCGAAACCTGGGATGGTGTGCGAGGATGAGGGCATGGAACGAATGGACGCGAAAGCGGTAGCTGAGCAGCTCCGGGCGGACATCCACGAGGGCAAGTTCGCGCCGGGGGAGACCTTGCCGAACACCGAGCAACTTCGAGAGCGGTTCGGTGTCGGGAAGAACGTCGTTTCCGGCGCTGTGCAGACCCTGAAGGGGGAGGGGCTTCTAGCGCCCGGCGGCCGAGGGCAGCCCGTTCGTGTTCGCGTGGTTCCGCAGAAGTTGACGCGTTCGAACACTAACTATCAGGTGGAAAAAGACCTGGTCAAAGAACCCGAGGACGTTCGTCGGCGCCACGGCTCGGCGGAGCGGGACGCCAAGGTCGACATCGACACCGTCAATGACGACAAGGTCACCTATGAGGTCGTACCTCCGCCGGACGAGGTAGCCAAGATCATGGGGCTTGCGCCAAGTGATTACGTCCTACGCAGGACTTACCTGCGGCAATATCGGGAAGGCGAGGGCTACAGCAGGATGGTTTCGTACCTGCCGTATTCGCTCGTCAAGGATCATCCGCCGCTGTTGGACTCATCCAACGAACCATGGCCCGGCGGTACCCTTCACCAGCTCTACACGGCAGGGGTGGAGGTGGGGGCGATTGAAGATCGCGTTTCGGCGCGCATGCCCACCGAGGAAGAGGTGGCCCTCTATGACATCCCGTTCAACGTGCCAGTGATTCCCATTCTGAAGATCAGCTACGACACATCGGGGCGTGCGGTAGACGTGGCGGAACTCCTGACTCCGGCGGACCGAATTTCCCTGTCCTACACCACCGAACTGCGAAAGTGGGACGAGTAAGCAATGGCAACGCCACGCTTGATCTCCGTAGTGACGGCCGTCTTTGAGGGCGGACACCACTACCTCAAGGAAGCTTATGAGTCTCTACGGGTTCAGGAGATGCCGGAAGGCTGGTCCTGGGAGTGGTGCGTTCAGGAAGACGGCAGTAGCGGTGTGCCGAAACAAGAGCTTCCCGACGATGATCCTCGCGTCCACTACGGCACCGGTTTGGCCGGCCGCGCGGCCGTCACACGCAACATGGCGCTATCGCAAGCGCAGGGGATCGTGATTCGCAACCTTGACGCAGACGACGTGCTGCTACCGGGTGCATTGGCGCGGGATATCGACGCGTTGCACCGTGTCGCGTGGTGCGTCTCAGCAGGTCTTGACCTGCACGAGGATGGGACGACAACCCCCGGACCGTATGACCCCCCGAATGGTCCGGTTGAGCCTGGCCGCTTCTATAAAGAGCAGGCAGAGAACAGGCTCTCGGTGCTGGCAGCGAATGTCGCGATGCACACGGACCTCATTTGGTCCTTGGGTGGGTGGATGGCTCTCACGGGGGCCGAGACCATTGCCACGCTGTTGGCAGCGGAGGCGGTCACGTCGGGCGAGTTCATCGCCGAACCGAGCATGCTCTACCGGAAGCACTCGGCGCAGACGACGGCCGCTGAGTCCTACTGGAACCCGAAGGAAGATGAGGCGCGTAGGCGGCTCATACAGATGCGCGTGGACGCCATCCATGCCAACGGAACGCGATATCGGCCGGGCTCGATCGACGGCGACGATTCGGCGGTAGATCCGTCCGTTCCGCCGGAGGCGCGTCAGGCGCAGGGGCTTTCGCGTATGGCTCGGGGCGAGGAGCAATGAAATACCAGGGGATAGGATCGACTCATGTCCGATGAAGAGCTTGCCCAGCGCGTGACTCGGCTTGAGCGGCAGGTGGCCGAGCTGAGCGAGCGGTCCGCCGATGCCAGTGCGGCGCGGGTTCTCGCAGCGGGCGCAGACCGTGACGTCGCGGAGGTGCGTGCCGAGCTGCGCGCCCACACCGGCACGCTCAACGCGCTTCGGGAAGACCAGATCGACCTTCGCGACGACGTTCGCAACCTACGTGAAGAGATGCGGCAGGGCTTCAACACCGTCGACACGTCACTCCGTCAGATCATCGTGCTGCTAGGGCCAGAGGGCCAGGGCGGCAAGCAGTAGGGCGCTCGCTGCGCCAAATACGCCCCAAAGTTGTCGGGACAGTCGGTAAAATCGCAGTTCAGGGCGCATCTGCGCGCTTCTCTGTAAATCAGACGGCACTGCCTTCGGGGGTTCGAATCCCTCACTCGCCACACCGGAGCGGCCTCGTGATCCAGTCACGAGGCCGCTCCTTTGTGTCGCGCGTAGCACCTTTAGTTAGTGGTTAGTAACCAGTAACTTAGGGCCTATGGCACGGATGAGCGGACCCGAACGACGTGCCCAGGTGCTGGCCATCGCCGCGGAGGAGTTCGCGGAACACGGGCTGCACGGGGCGTCGACGGAAGCGATCGCGAAGACGGCGGGGATCACGCAGGCCTACGTCTTCCGGATGTTCGGGACGAAGAAGGCCCTGTTCCTGGAGTTGGTCCAGGCCGCTTTCGAGCGGCTCAGCGGCGCGATGCGAGACGCGGGCGAAAGGGAGACCGGGCTGAAGGCGCTCTCGGCGATGGGTGCGCAGTACTTCGACCTCCTGGCCGATCGGACCGGGTTGTTGTTGCAGCTTCAGGGCTTCGCCGCGTGCGGCGACCCGGAGGTGCGGGACGTGGTGCGGTCGTGTTTCGCACGGATGTGGGATACCGCTGAGAACGGCACCGGACTCGACCCGGTGACCGTGAAGACGTTCCTCGCCTTCGGGATGCTGCTGAACGCCGGCGCCGCGATGGACGTCGAGCAGGTCGACGCGCTCTGGGCCGAGGGGGTTCGCACCCGGATCCAGCCGGGCCTGTTCACGCACGTCACCACCGAGACGAACCGATGAGTGCCCCCGTCCGGCGGGACGGACGGCTGAGCGCCGCACTGGTGTGCACGGCGTTGGCGGGCGCCGTGATCGGCAGCGTCGGCGCGCCGCTGATCACCCCGGTCGCCACCGGGATGCACGTATCCCTCGACGCGGCGCAGTGGACGTTGACGGTGACGTTGTTCAGCGGCGCGATCGCGGGTCCGGTCCTGGGCAGGCTCGGCGGCGGCCCGTACCGCCGCACCACGATCCTGGTCACCCTGGCCCTGGTCATGGCCGGCGGGTTGCTGACGGTGCTCCCGCTTCCGTACGCGGCGTTGGTGATCGGACGCGGCCTGCAGGGGCTCGGGGTCGCGGCCGGGGCGCTGTTGATGAGCGTCGCCCGCGCGCATCTGCCACCCGAGCGCTCGACCTCGACGATCGCCGCGCTGTCGGTCGCGTCGACCGTCGGCATCGGGGTCGGCTACCCGGTGGTCAGCCTCCTCGATCAGCTCGCGGGCCTGCGCGTCGCGTACGGATTCGGATTCCTCCTCTCGGCCGTCGCGTTCCTCATCGCCTGGCGGATGCTGCCTGCCGAGGCACCCGGCGAGCCGCCCCGGATCGATGTCCCCGGCACGCTGCTCCTCGCTCTCGGCACACTCGGCGTCCTCCTGCTCATCGCCGTGCCCTCGCTGTGGGCGACCGTGTGGGCCGCCGGTGGTCTCCTCGCCGGTACCGCCGCGGTCCTGGCCGTGTGGGCGTTCATCGAACTGCGCACGACCGAGCCGTTGGTGGATCTTCGGCTGCTCGGCCAAGGCCCCGTTCTCCGCGCGAACCTGGCGATTCTCGTCGCCGGGGCGGGTCTGTACCTGCTGTTCAGTCTCTTCACCCGCTACGTGCAGACACCTGCGGACGCCCAGTACGGATTCGCGCTTCCCGGTGTCGCCGCGGGCGCGGCGCTGATCCCGTTCTCGCTGCTCGGATTCGTTGCGGGAAAAGCGATTCCGCACGTCAACGAGCGGTGGACGTACCTGGTCTCGACCATGATCGCGGTGGCCAGTGCGCTGTTGTTCGCCGTCGGCAGTCAGTCGTTCGTTCTCGTCCTCGCCGCGATCGCCCTGCTCGGGTTCGCCGTCGGCGGCATCTTCGCGGTGATGCCCAAACTCGTGCTCGTCGGTGTGCCGCAAGGGGAAACAGCCAGTGTGCTCTCGATCAACCAGATCGCTCGCAGCATCGGGATGGCCGTGGGCAGCGCCCTCGCCGGTCTGCTGCTCGCCGCCGCCACTCCGGACGGCGCACTGCTCCCCACCCGGGACGGCTACCTCACGACAGCACTGTGGGCTCTGCCGCTGCTCGCCGCCAGCGCGGTCATCGTCTTCACGGACGCACGCGCTCCCACACGGACACGTGCTTGGTGCTCTCGGCGGTGAGGTCCGAACGGTCCCAGTCCGCCCAGCGGTACTTCAGGCGCATCCCGGCGATGCGGGCCATGAGGTCCATTTCAGCGGGCCACGCGTACCGGAAGGGTATGCGGCGGAATCGTCCCTCTCCCTCCGGCGACACCGTGACGTGGTTCGAAGTGAACTCCTGCCTGACGACGTCGTACTGATCGAACCCCACGTAGCCGGGCGCCATCGCGAACGGGACGATGTCCTGCCCTGGCGGCAAGCGGCGTAGATCCGGCAGGCCGACCTCGACGAGGAACAGCCCACCCGGCCGCAGATGCGCGGCCGCGTTGCGGAAGACGTCGACCTGACCGTCCTGGGTGGTCACGTTGCTGATCGTGTTGTACACCAGGTAGACCAGCGAAAATTCGCCCGCCATCCGGGTTTTCGTCATATCGCCGATCGTGACCTCGACCGCGTCGCCGCCCGGCTTGCCCGCGATCCGGTCCGCCATCGCCCGGCTCAATTCGAGGCCGCTCACCGGTACGCCGCGCGCCGCCAGCGGGATCGCGATCCTTCCGGTCCCGACTGCGAACTCGAGCACCGGACCGTCGGCCAGGTTCTCGAGGACGTCCACCGCGGGCGTCACCACTTCGGGCGCGTTCGCGCCGCCCGGCGCGTCATAGCCCGCGGCCACACTCTCGGGAAACCAGCCGTCCGCCGGGTCGTCTCCCGAATCCGTCTCACTGATCACGGTCGCCGACGCTACGCCCGCGGCCGTGCGGTGTTCATTCCGTTTTCGGTGGCGTCAGCGCGACGCGGCCCGATAACGCAGCAGGACGATCCCCGACGCGAACGTCCGCTCCTCCGCCAGGCGAAGCTTCGGAACGCCGGTAGCCCCTTCGAACAGCCTGCGGCCTTCGCCGGCCACGACGGGATAGACGAACAGTCGGTACTCGTCGACGAGGCCCTCGGCGATGAGCGCCCGCACCAGCGAGATGCTGCCGGTCGTCACGATGTCCCTGCCTTCGGCGGCCTTCAGATTCTCGATCTCGGAACGCAGCTCACCGGAGAGCACTGTCGTGTTCTGCCACTCCGGCTCCGTCAGCGTGCTCGAGACCACGTACTTGTCCACTGAGTCGAGATAGGCCGAAATTCCCGTCGTGTCGCCGGTTTGCTTCGGCCAGTACCCGCGCATGTCTTCGAAGGTGACGCGTCCGAGGAGGAACGCGTCGGCGTTCTCACGTTGTTCTTCGAGGACGGCCAGGACGTCCGACCGGTCCACGTCCGGATCCGTGTCGCCCGGACTGAACCAGTCGCCCGCCAGCTCTATCACGCCGTCGATCGTGCAGTTCTCGGTGACGATCAGCTCCCGCATGGACCAGACCGTACCGCCGCCCTCCGACAAGAATGGACCGATGACCGAGCCGCCGGCCCATGGATCCGTCATCCTCCGCGAGTTCACCGAAGCCGACGTCGGGCTCGCCCTCGAACTCGGCGAAGATCCCTACATCCCGCTCATCGGCAGCCTTCCCGCGCATCCGAGCCGGCAGGAAGCCGAAGCGTGGGTGCGACGGCAGCAAAGCGGCCGAGCCGAAGGCCGCGGCTTTCCCTTCGTGATCGTCGCGGGCGGAACCGCGGTCGGCACGATCGGCCTCTGGCTGCGAAAGCTGTCCGAAGGCATCGGGATCGTGGGCTATTCGATCTCGCCCGAGCATCGGCGACGCGGTTTCGCGGCCGACGCCCTCGTGGCGATCACCGGGTTCGCCCGGACCGTGCCCGGCGTCGAGCGGATCGAGCTGTACATCGAGCCGTGGAACCGCGGCTCCCTCCGCGCGGCCGAGAAGGCGGGCTACCGGTGCGAAGGACTGCTGCCCGCTCATCACGAGATCGGCGGCGTCCCGAAGGACATGCTCCTCTACGCCTCGCCGTGAACCGCGCGCCTCGACGGGTACCACGTCTCACCCGCGGGTTCCCCCGCCATGTTCCAGCTCCACGACACCTTCGGCGTCACGCGCGAGTAGATGCCAGGGCCGACCGCTCCCACTCGTTCGATCGGGTCGTCGGCCTCGCCGTAGATCCGGATACCGCGGGCGATGAACGGGTCGAGGGAGGCCGTGTCGTCGACGACCAGGGCGACTTTGCGCCGCCCCGCACGGATGTTGCGGAACTTCCGGGTCGCGAGGACCGACGCGCCCACTCCGCCGACCCAGAAACAAGTGCCGTCGAACTCGAACGCCAGCGGCACGACATCAGGCTGTTCGCCGTCCTCCGAGAGGGTCGCGAAGCGGACCAAAGGCTGCGAACGCAGGTATGCGATCTCCTCGTCTGTAAAGGTCATGGCGTCATCATCCCGCTCAAGCCGTGAGAATCCGGGCGCGGTTGAGAACCAGCATGTCGGTGACGAAGCAGGCCGGCCTGCCGTCGGCCGCCCGGCCGATCCAGGTCGGATAACTGCCGTCGCCCCAGCCGGTGGTGAACGCGATGATGTTGCCGTCGGCTCCGTCCGGGGTGACGTCGACATACGGGTCCACCTCCTCGAACTTCTCCAGGAGGTCGTCGTCCATCTCCGCGGGGACGGCGGCCGCGTCGGCGAAGCAGCCCGTGCCGCTGTCCACGCCGTAGCCGTAGAACTCCCCGTCCCCGAGGAAAAGCGCGTTCTGCCCGGGCCAGAGCGCGGTTTCCCAGGTGACGACAGGAACATCGGCGACGACGAGTTTGGCGGCCGCGACCCGTTCGTGGGTGGGTTCGTCGACGAACCGGATCACGGAGACTGCGACCTGGTACTCGCCGGGAGGCACGGTGACCGTGAAGTGCTCCGCGTCCGCGTCCAGGAACGCCGGGTCCGCCGCGACGAGCCTGCCGCTGGGCATGCGGAGCTTCCCGGCGTCCCGGAGCTCGACCTCGACGAGGCCATGGTCGCCGCTCAGCGAGAAGCGCGTGCCCGCGGTGAACATCTCGTCCAAGCCGGAAGGGCGCAGCGGAACGGACGGCCGCCAGGGACGTTCGTCGACGGGCAGCGGCGGATCGGTGTCGGGAGCGTCGGGGGGCCGGAGGGTCAGCGGCCCCGAGTTCGCGAGAGGCTGCCAGTCACCGAAGGCGGGCTTCGGTGTGGTCAGCTCCGACACCTGCTTGCTCACCTGACCGCTGCTGGAGCCGCCGCCGTAACCCTGGGGCGCCTGGTGCATCCAGCCCTTGCCGTCCGGGCCGAAGGACATCTCCAGATGGCCGGCGCTCTTCTTGTCGAACTCTTCCTGGTCCTCGAACCGGTAGGTCCACTGCTCGACCTTCATGAGGAACAGCGCGCCGTCCTCCAGCACCCGGAACTCGAAGAAACCCCGGCGCCTGCCCAGCTCATCGAACAGCACCGTGCGGGCGAAGGAGTGCTTCCACGCGATTTCGAGCAGCACCAGCGGCATCTCGGTGCCCGGGCGCACCAAGGCGACGGCGTATTGCTCTCCGGCGGCGTCGCGTCCGCGTGCGGTGCCGGACGAGAGCCTCCCGATCACCGCGCGGGCGGCCGGATCCCAGCCTTCGCAATAGACGACGTCCAGCAAGGTCCCCTCAGACATGGAGCGGAACCTAGCGGTAACTCCCGACAAAACCCAGGGCTATTCACGGATCGCGTAGTCGCCGAACGCCGGTTCCAGCAACTCGAAAGCCCGCTGTGTCGCCTTCGTCAGCGCTTCGGCGATCTCGTCGTTGCTCTCGCCCGCGTGCGAGCGCCGGAGGACCTCGCGGAAGAGGACGCGGTCGATCGCGTTGAGCTCGGCGGCCGCCATGACCGGGGTGACGTCGTCCGCGTCCGCTCCGGTCTCGCTCGCGAGCAGTTCGGCGAGCGCCGCTTCCCGCAGTTCGTGCAGTTCACGCAGCCGGGCGGTCAGAGTCGGGCTCTCCAGCACCATTTTGGCGAAGACCGGCCCGGTGAAGCCGATCACCGGCGAGTGCTCGGCCACCGCGTCCAGGAAGGTGCGTCGTAGCGCGGCCAACGCCGACTCACCCGGCTTCCGGTCCCGGACGGCGTTCGCCAGCCCGTTCGTGAACTCCTCGTGCTGGTCGAGCGCCAGGTCCTCCTTGCGCGCGAAGTAGTTCGTGACGGTCTTCTTCGCCACTCTCGCCGCCGCTGCGATCTCGGCGATCGTCGTCTCCTCGAAGCCCTTCTCGATGAAGAGCAGCGTCGCCTGGTCGGAGATCAGCTGCCGTGTCTCCTGCTTCTTGAGCTCCCGCAAACCCA
Source organism: Amycolatopsis sp. NPDC043885 (assembly GCF_056435685.1). Lineage (NCBI taxonomy): Bacteria > Bacillati > Actinomycetota > Actinomycetes > Pseudonocardiales > Pseudonocardiaceae > Amycolatopsis > Amycolatopsis sp. NPDC043885. The sequence goes on along the minus strand of NZ_JBWKEA010000001.1, from coordinate 559,234 downwards.
CATCAGTGCTGGTCATGAGCGAAGTTTACCACCGTCGTAAAAATATCCTTGACTTACGCTGCGTCGGATGTAAACTTACGTCCGTACTACCAAGCAGTGAGAGAAGAGGCTCCTTGACCGCTCGAATCCCCCAAGGCAACGAAGGCATCAACCGCGTCCAGGTCCGTCGGAACGACCGCCGCCACCAGCAGCCGTTCCCGGGCCGCTCGATGCTGGTGCGCCGCTCGATCGGCGTCCCGCGCCGCCGGTCGTACTGACCGGCCCGCTTCTCCGAAACCCACCGCCGACCCGAAGGGGATAGCCCATGAACGTCCTTGCCTCCACCGTCTCGCTGACCGTCGACGACGTCGCCGCTTCCAGCCGTTTCTTCACCGAGCACTTCGGTTTCAGTGAGCAGATGGCCGCGGAGGGATTCGTCTCCCTCGGGCACGAAACCGCGAAGGTGACCATCGTCCTGCTTCGGGCGGGGATCGAGGTCCTGCCGGAGAACCTGCGGCAGCAGCGCGCGTCCGGGGTGATCGTGGCCTTCACGGTCGAGAACCTCGAAGCCGAGGAGAAGCGCTTGCGCGACGAAGGTGTCGAGATTACGTTGCCGCTGCGGGAAGAGCCGTGGGGAGAGCGCCTCCTCATGGTCACCGACCCGAACGGCGTACCCGTGGAACTCGTGGAATGGGTGCAGCGGTAAGGAATGCTCGTCTCTCGGTGAGACGCAGCGGGGCTTGGTCCACAGTGGACCAAGCCCCGCTTTTCCGTGTCCGGGGCTACTTCATCGTCGCGAGCTGGATCAGGTTGCCGCAGGTGTCGTCGAAGACGGCGGTGACCACCGGCCCCATGTCGACAGCGTCCTGCGTGAACTGGACCCCCAGGCCTTTGAGCCGGTCGACCTCGGCGTACACGTCGTCGACGGCGAACTGGGTGAACGGGATGCCGTCGTCGGTCAGTGCCTTCTTGAACGGCTTCGCCGCGGGGTGGCCATCCGGTTCCAACAGCAGCTCGACACCGTCGGGATTGGCGGGGGAGACCACGGTGAGCCAGCGGGCGTCGCCGGTGGGCACGTCGTGTTTCTTGATGAAACCCAGCTTTTCGGTGTAGAACTCCAGCGCCTTGGCCTGGTCGTCGACGAAGACGCTGGTGATGTTGATCCGGATCACGGGTTCGGTTCCTCTCGGTCGATCGGCCACCGCTCGACGATCGACCGCAACGGGCTCGTGTCGATGTGGTGGAACTTGTAGCGGCCCTGCCGCCGGGTGTGCACCAGGCCCGCCTGCTCGAGCATCGCGAGATGTTGCGAGATGGCCTGTCGTGACGAGGCCAGGCCGTGTTTCATGGTCAGCCTGCCGCAGATCTCGAACAGTGTCTGACCGTCCTTTTCGGTCAGCTCGTCCAGGATGGTGCGCCGCGTCGCGTCGCCGATCGCCTTGAACAGGTCGCCGTCCACGCCTCAGTTATAGGCAAGCGGTCACTTGCCTGTCAATTCGGCGTTCAGGAACCGAGGTACCGCAGGATCGCGAGGACGCGACGGCTGTACCCGGCGGTGCTGGCCAGTCTGAGCTTGTCGAAGATGGCGTTCACGTGCTTCTCGACGGCGCTCAGTGACACGAACAGTGACTCGGCGATCCCGGCGTTCGTGTGGCCCTGCGCCATTTTCTCCAGCACTTCACGCTCGCGGACGGTCAGTTTCGCGAGCGGATCGGTATGCGTGGTCCGCGCGAGCAGCCGCCGGACGACCTCCGGATCGAACGCCGCCCCGCCCGCGGCGACCCGGTCGAGCGCGTCCAGGAATTCGCCCACCTGGGCGACCCTGTCCTTCAGGAGATAGCCGACGCGCTCACCGTCGCCGGTGATCAACTCGGTGGCGTAGCGCTTCTCGACGTACTGCGAGAGCACCAGCACTCCGATCTCCGGCCAGCGCTTCCGGATCTCGAGCGCCGCGCGAAGACCCTCGTCGGTGTGGGTCGGCGGCATGCGGACGTCGGTGACGATCACGTCCGGCCGATAGGCGGCCGTCGTCGAGAGGAGCGCGTCGCCGTCGCCCACCGACGCCACGACCTCGTGCCCCTCCTCGACCAGCAGCCGGACCAGCCCCTCGCGCAGCAGGGTCGAGTCCTCGGCGAGGATCACGCGCACGGCAGCACCGCCGTCACCACGGTCGGCCCGCCGGGCGGACTGTCCACGGTGAACTGCCCGTCCGCGGCCGCGACGCGCATCGCGAGGCCGGAAAGACCGCCGCCGGACTCCCTCGCCCCGCCCGTGCCGTCATCGGTGATCCGTACCCGCACCCTGTCCCCGTCCCGTTCGGCCTCGATGTCGATCCGCGTCGCCGCGGCGTGCTTGATCGTATTGGTGACCGCTTCGGACGCGACGAAGTAGACGACGGTCTCGATGGCCGCCGGTGGCCGTTCCGGCAGGTCGACCCGGAGGTGGACCGGTATCCCCGAGCGTTCCGCGAGCGCTTCCAGCGCGGGGTGCAGCCCGTCGGAGTCCAGCGCGATCGGATACACCCGCCACGAGACCTCGCGCAGGTCGACGAGGGCGCGCTGGGACTCCTCGTGCGCCTGCCGCAGCAGATCCGACGCGCGCTTCGGGTCGGTGGCCCGCCGTGCCCGGCCGAGCAGCATCCCGAGCGCGACGAGCCGCTGCTGGACGCCGTCGTGCAGGTCCCGTTCGATCCGGCGGCGCTCGCCGTTGACCGCTTCGACCACCTCGGCCCGGCTGGTCGCGAGTTCGGAGACCCGGCGGCGCAGCTGTTCCTTCTTGCTGGGCCCGAAAAAGTACCTCGCCAGCTTGCCGTCCAGCGTCGCGGCCCCGATGAGCCCTTGCAAGGAAAGGAAAACGAGCAGCGCGCCGAAGAGCAGGGTGGTGACCGGGTCGTACCAATCGGCCGGGGCGTCACCGCCGGGCGACCTGCCGTCGAGGAGCTGATACCCGATGATCAGGCCGGATCCGGCACCCAGCAGGATCAGGCCGAAGATCCCGGCGCTGAGCAACCCGATGACGCACCGCGGGACCAGGTAGGCCATCGCGCGGCGTCCGGAGTAATCCGTCGCGTTCTCCTCGCCGAAGTACTTCTCCAGCCGTTGTCGCTCCATTTCGGACAGTGTGCGGGCGCCGGAGAAGACGGGCCGCCGCAACGCGGGAACCGCGAGCGCGATGCCGCCGAAAAGCACGTAGAAGAACTCCGCGACCCCGGTCGTGGCGCCGATCGCCAGGCCCAGCGTGCCGCGGAGCATCTTGCGCAGGTAGCGGCGCATCGCTGCCGGAACAGGCATAGCGCCAGGTTAGCGGGGTATCCGAAGGTCGGTATTGAGGTTTTCCGCAGTGATCTGTGCCGCTTCACCCCAGGGTGCGGAACCCGCGTGATTCGTACGTTCGTTGGCAACTGCAGACGACCACGAAAGGCCGCCATGAACCTCCTGCTCGCCCAAACCGCCAGCGAACCGATGGGAGGACTCGCCGGCTGGGCGGTGTCACTGATGGACGCGCTGGGCGGTCCGGGCGCCGCGATCATCGTCGGCCTGGACAACCTGTTCCCGCCGATCCCCAGCGAACTGGTGCTCCCGCTCGCCGGGTTCTCCGCCAGCCAGGGCACGTTCACCCTCGTGGAAGCGCTGGTGTGGACGACCTTCGGCTCGGTCGCGGGCGCCATCATCGTGTACTACCTCGGCCTCCTGCTCGGCCGAGACCGCACGCGCCGCTGGATGGCGAAGATCCCGCTGGTCAAGACGTCCGACTTCGACAAGACCGAGGCCTGGTTCCAGAAACACGGCACCAAGGCGGTGTTCTTCGGCAGGATGGTGCCGATCTTCCGCAGCCTCATCTCGCTGCCCGCCGGGATCGAGCGCATGCCGTTCTGGCGGTTCCTGGCCCTGACCACGCTGGGCAGCCTGATCTGGAACACGGTGTTCGTGCTGGCGGGCTACGGCCTCGGGGAGAGCTGGCACCTGGTCGAGGAGTACGCCGGGTTCTTCCAGTACTTCGTGATCGCCGCCGTCGGGGTCGCGCTGACCCTCTTCGTGGTGAACCGCCTGCGTGAGAAGAACCGCACCAACGCCTGAGCCGGTGGCGGGGCGCCCGGCCGGGCGCCCCGCACGCGGTGTCAGAGCCTGTTGGCGGAGCTGAGGATGGACTCGGAGAAGGGACACAACGCGTGAACCCGCCCGGCCGAAGGCCCCGCTATCGCGGTGGCAGGGCGCCCTTGCCTGTCAACGGGAGAGGGTTGATCAGGTCGCCCTGCCGACGTCGATCGCGGTGCGGGTTCACCAACAGGCACTCAGGAACGGAAGGGGCCGGTCACCTCGTAGGTGATCCCGCCGGAGGACGAACCGGAGGTGCCGCGTTGCGACGAGAAGTACAGCCGGTTCCCCGCCGGCGTGAACGCGGGGCCACAGATCTCCGACGAGCTCTGGCCGTTGATCCGCAGGAACGGCGCCACGATGTCGTTCGGCGTGATGATGCAGATCTCCATGTTGCCGCCGTCTTCGGCGACGAACAGGTCACCCGAAGAGGTGCCGGTGACGTTGTCGACGCCGGTCAGCGGCGCCGAGCCGGGGCTGACCAGCGAGTCGTCGTAGGCCAGCTCGTAGGTGTTGTTGGTCAGGTTGAGCTGCCAGACGCGGTTGTCGCCCTTGGTGGTGAACCACGCGGTGTCGTTGGCGTAGTGCAGGCCTTCGCCGCCGGAGAACCGCTTCGCACCGGACACCTGGTTGCGGGTGGCGGTGGGAGAGCCGTCGGGGTCGGGCACGTTCGCCCAGGTGAAGCTGCCGGAGGTCGCCGTACCCGCCTTCAGCACCTGCAGCGTTCCGGCGGAGAGGTTGCCCCAGGTCGTCGGGACGAAGCGGTAAAAGCAGCCGTCCGAGGTGTCCTCGGTCAGGTAGACGACCTTGCGCACCGGGTCGGCCGCCGCGGCTTCGTGCTTGAACTTCCCCATCGCGGGCCGCTGGACGGCGGCCGTGGCCGGACCGTTCGGCTGGCACTCGTAGACGAACCCGAGGTCGATCTCCTCACAGGAAAGCCAGGTGTTCCAAGGAGTCTTGCCGCCCGCGCAGTTCTGGCGCGTATTCGCCAGGATGCGATGGGCGCCGGTGATGTTCCCGCTCGCATCGAATTTGACCGCGCTCGCCCCGCCGCCGGGCGTGATCTCCGAATTCGACACGTAGATCCAGCCGCTGCCGTCGGCGAACACCGCGCCGCCGTCCGGGGCGCTGTGCCAGGTGTACCCGGTGTTCGCGACCTTCTGGCCGGACCTCGCGATGACGCGGCTGGTGAATCCCGCCGGCAGCTGGATCCCGTTCGCGTCGGCCGCCTGGAGCGCGCCGTACGGGCTGGGTCCGTTCTGGGCGGGGGCGGCGAGGGCCGCCCCCGAGAGCCGGTTTCCGAACGCCGTGACACCGGCGCCGACCACGGCCGCGCGCAGGAAATTCCGTCGCTTCACTCATGCCTCCGAGACATCCGCTGATGTGGTGGTGCGGGAAGGAGCGGGTCGGAGAGTACGGGCGGAACGGGACTTCCGGGTGAATTCGCGGCATATTCACCGCGACGAGGCGACTTTCGTAGGGAACCCTCGCTCAACACTATTTCCTTGGCTTTGCGGAGACCCGGCGCGTCGGTGCCCCCGCGTTGTGCGGCGATTTCCAGTGCGACGAGTATCCGGTCGATCGGCGCGCATCCGCCATTGCGGTGGTGGCGACGTCCGATCAGGTGACGCCAGTCGGCGAGATACTCGTCGATTCCCGGCTCTCCGGGAACCGCCCGGAGCAGGGCGTGCAGCAGAATCCTCATCTGGTTTTCGTTGCCGGGCAAGGTGTTCCGGGCCAGCATGTCGGCCAAGGTGCTGCGGGACCAGCCGGTCGCGGTGGCCAGCGTGCGGATGCTGAGGCCGCTTCGGTCGCGAAGTTCGCGCAGTCGCGCCATGAACTCCGATTCGGTGTTCATCGGCGTGCCCTGGCGGGCGCGGGGTGACGGAGAACGGCGCCGAACAGGGCGATGGCGATGCCCGCGGCGATCGAGGCACTGGTGCCGGCGAAGGTCAGTGCCGCGGTGAAACCGGTGAGAATGCTCAGACAGACGATCTGACCGGCCGAAACGCACCTGCGCCTCGGCCGCAACGGGGAAAGAATTCCTTGACTCATGACCTTGCCCTCTCAAGGATCACGCACCCCGGCTGGGTGGCACGCAATACACGTTATCAAAACGTGATAGGGAGTTTAAGGTGAGGTAATGTCCGGGTTCGTCCGGATCTCGGAAAGCCGAAAGCCCCGGATCCTTGGGGGATCCGGGGCTTCGGCCTCGCGCTGTTACGCCGCTTGGGCGACCGGAGCCGTCGCCGGGGCCAGCGCGATGTCCAGGACGTCGCGGACGTTCGCCACGGCGTGGACGTCCAGCTGTGCCAGCACTTCGGCCGGGACATCGTCCAGATCAGGTTCGTTGCGCTGCGGGATGATCACCGTCTTCATCCCCGCCCGGTGCGCGGCCAGCAGCTTCTGCTTGACCCCGCCGATCGGCAGCACGCGCCCGGTCAGCGACACCTCACCGGTCATCGCGACGTCCGACTTCACGACCCGGCCCGAAAGCAGGGACGCCAGCGCGGTCGTCATCGTGATGCCGGCGCTCGGCCCGTCCTTGGGCACCGCGCCCGCGGGGACGTGCACGTGGATGCCGCGGTCCTTCAGGTCGCCGACCGGCAGTTCCAGCTCGGCGCCGCGCGAGCGCAGGTACGACAACGCGATCTGCACCGACTCCTTCATCACGTCACCCAGCTGACCGGTCAGCGACAGCCCGGTCGAGCCCGACTCCGGATCCGCCAGCGACGCCTCGATGTAGAGGACGTCACCGCCGGCGCCGGTCACGGCCAGCCCGGTCGCCACGCCCGGGGTCGACGTTCGCTGTGTCGACGCGGGCAGCGAGGACTCCGGCAGGTGCCGAGGACGGCCGAGGTAGGTCTCGAGCCCGTCGGCGTCGATCGTCAGCGGCAGCTCGACCTCGTCGAGGGCGACCTTGGTCGCCACCTTCCGCAGCACCTTCGCGATGGTCCGGTTCGCGTTGCGCACCCCGGCTTCCCGCGTGTACTCGGCGGCGATGCGGCTGAACGCGCCGTCGGTCAGCGTGACGTCGTCCTTGCCGAGGCCGGCGCGCTCCAGCTCGCGGGGGAGCAGGTGGTCGCGGGCGATCGTCACCTTCTCGTGCTCGGTGTAGCCGTCGAGGGTGACCAGCTCCATCCGGTCCAGCAGCGGGCCGGGGATGGTCTCGAGCGCGTTCGCCGTCGCCAGGAACACGACGTCGGACAGGTCGAGCTCGACCTCGAGGTAGTGGTCGCGGAAGGTGTGGTTCTGCTCCGGGTCCAGCACCTCCAGCAACGCGGCCGTCGGGTCGCCGCGGTAGTCGGCGCCGACCTTGTCGATCTCGTCGAGCAGCACGACCGGGTTCATCGAGCCCGCTTCCTTGATGGCGCGGACGATCCGGCCGGGCAGCGCGCCGACGTAGGTGCGGCGGTGACCGCGGATCTCGGCCTCGTCGCGGATGCCGCCGAGCGCGACCCGGACGAACTTGCGGCCCATCGCCTTCGCCACGGACTCGCCGAGCGACGTCTTGCCGACCCCGGGAGGACCGGCGAGCGCCAGCATCGCGCCCGAACGACGGCCGCCGACCGGGCCGAGTCCGGACTCCGCGCGACGTTTGCGCACGGCCAGGTACTCGATGATGCGTTCCTTCACGTCGTCGAGACCGGCGTGGTCGGCGTCGAGGATGTCGCGCGCCGCCGCGATGTCGTGGACGTCGGTGGTGCGCTCGTTCCACGGCAGTTCGAGGACGGTGTCCAGCCACGTGCGGATCCAGCCGCCCTCGGGGGACTGGTCGGAGGTCCGCTCCAGTTTGTCCACTTCGGACAGTGCGGCCTTCTTGACCGCGTCCGGCAGCTCGGCGGCCTCGACGCGGGCGCGGTAGTCGTCGTCGTTGGCGGTGCCGTCGAGCTCGCCCAGCTCCTTGCGGATCGCTTCGAGCTGGCGGCGCAGCAGGAACTCCTTCTGCTGCTTCTCCATGCCCTCCTGGACGTCCTTGCGGATGGTGTCGGTCACCTCGAGCTCGGCCAGCTGCTCGCGGCTCCATTCGAGGGCCTTCTCCAGTCGCGTGGAGACATCGAGCGTGGTCAGCAGTTCGAGCTTCTGCTCGGTCTTGAGGTAGGACGAGTTGCCTGCCAGGTCGGCGACCGCGGACGGGTCTTCGACCTCCTGGACGGCGTCGATCATCTGCCAGCCGCCGCGCTGCTGGAGGATCGCGATGACGACGGACTTGTACTCGGACGCGAGTTTCGCGGCGTTGTCGTCGGTGGTCTCGGTGGCGACCTCGGCGTGCACCCAGCGGGCGGCGCCGGGTCCGTCGGCGATGCGGCCGACGACGGCGCGGCGGGTGCCGCGCAGCAACACCGCGGTCTTGCCGCCGGGCACGCGCCCGATGCGCTCGACGGTCGCGATGGTGCCGAGTTCGGCGTACTCGCCGTGGACTCGGGGGACGATCAGCACTTCGGCCTTCGTGGCGGCACTGGACCGGATCCCCGGGAAGGAAGCCTGGGCAGGCGCGTTGGCCTGGGCGGACTCCACCGCGGCGCGCGTCTCCGTGTCGGCGAGGTCGAGCGGGACGATCATGCCCGGCAGCACGACGTCGTCATCGAGCGGGAGGACGGGCAGGAGGCGGTTGTCGGTCATCTGTGCACTCCTCGGTTAGTTGAGTCTGCCTAGCTCAACTCTCCGATCGACCCGTTTGTTTCCTTTCCGCGTTCGCCGTCAGCGATCACCCACTCCTCCGACCTCTAATGCCCAACGCGTCGCGTTTAGCCTGCTAAACGCGACGCGTTGGGATCAAAGGTCGGATGTCAGGGGTGGACGGCGACCCCGCACCAGGCGAACGGCCGGGCGCCTTCTTCGTCCCGCCGCAGCTCCCGCACCGGCCGCCAGTCGGGCAGGTGGACGACGCCGGGCTCCAGCAACGGCCAATCCCCGAAGAGCGGCTCGATCTCTTCGCGATCCCGCATCCACACGGGGTTGCTCGTCTTCCGGTACTGCTCGACCATCCAGTGGAGCCCGTCGGCGTCCTCGCCCGTCTGGCCGCCGAAGCTCATGTGCGACAGCCCCAGCCAGCTACCCGGCGCCAGCGCGTTCCGGTAGGTCGCGACCAGCGCGGGCGGATCGTCGTGCGGCCCGGCGAAATGCAGGACGGCCATCATCATCAGGCACACCGGCTGGTCGAAATCGATCAGCCGCAGCGTCTCGGGATGCCGCAGGACGTCCTTCGCCCGCCGCATGTCCGCCTGGACGATCCCGGCCCAGCCGGTCGCCTCGTGCCGTTCGAGGATCAGCTCCGCGTGCGCCACCGCCACCGGCTCGTAGTCGACGTACACGACCTTCGCCGTATCGCCCGGCTCCAGTTCCTCCTGGACGATCTCGTGCACGTTCCCGGCGGTCGGGACACCGGAGCCCAGATCGATGAATTGCCGGATCCCGGCGTTCAGCGCCGCGCGCACGACCCGGTTCATGAACTCGCGGTTGTGCCGCGCGCCCGGTTTGACCCACCGCCACTGCTTTTCCAGCGCGCGGGCGAACTCGCGGTCGACCGCCCAGTTGTGGGTCCCGCCGAGGAACCAGTCGTAGATCCTCGCCGCGGACGGCTTTTCGGTGTCGACCCCGGTCGGCGCCACCGGGGCCGCGTCATCGTCCCTCTTCACGAAATGAGCCTATCGGGATCAGGGCACCGCGGGTCGGCGCTGCCAGTACGTCCCGAGCGGCCGGTAGCCCTGCGCGTACCAGAACGGCGTCGATCGTGGGTTGGCCAACGCGTGGTGCAGCAGCACGGCTTCGGTGCCGCATTCGTCGAAGACCTGGTGCGCGTGCGCGGCGAGCGCCGTCCCCACCCCGCTCGATCGCGCGGGTTCGGCCACCGCCAGGGACGACAGGTAGCCGACCCGGTCGGCCGCGACCCGGCCGCCGATCCACGCCGTCTCACCGGGGAACTGCACCCGCACCATGCCCAGCGGACGTCCGTACAGCTCGGCGATCCACAATGTCGGATTTTCCCGGCCCAGATGTTTCGACAGCTCCGCCGTGATCGTTTCCTCCGCGCCCTCGCGCAAAGTGACAGAACCGAACTGCGCGTCATAACGCTGCAATTCCAGTTCGAGTCCGACGGCGGTTTCGAGATCATCCGCTTCGGCGGGCCGGATGTGCACTCCGGGAGTGGCGGGCGGCCCCGTCACGGCGAGCCGGTCGGCCGGGCGGACCGCGATCACCAGCACCGGCGCGAAGCCGCGGCGCAGCAATTCGGCCGAGCCGGGGGAGTCCCGGCTGGGCCGCACCACGGTCGCCGCGGTCTCGACATCCCCAGGTGGGGCGACGGTCTTCAGATGTTCATCCCATCGGGTGAGTAATGCGTCAAGGGCAGCTTCCGGACGAGGGCCGGTGAGCCGCGCTTCGAGGCGATGCTCGACGAGCGCCCGCCACGGAGAGTCAACAGAATCGGGGCGCGTCTCGGTCCGTACCGACAATCCGGCGGCGGCCGACTCGCCTGCCGTCGCGGAGAGTGACACGGAGCCTTCGACAGGCTCCAGTGCAGGCATTTCGGGGAGCAGGGCGTCCACGGTGGCGAGCCGCTCGGCGTGCCCGGCGGCGATGGCATGGCTATTCATAGGGCTATTCAAGCCCCTACTGATGGGTCCGCCGGGAACTTCACGAGATTGGCCGGGGCGTGGCGCCAGGTGACTTCCGGTAGTCGGAAGGAACGCGAATAACGCTCCCATTTCACCCCTTGGTCCACGCAGGTCAGCGGGACGCGCCCATTGTTAACCCTGGGGTGATCTCATACTGTCTCGAATGGGACTCGGGTACGCCCTCCGGGGTACTGTATTGCCCTCGTCCCCGAGGTCGCGGTAGGACAAGACCGGTTGGGCAGCCGGGAAGGAAGGTCGGATGCCGGACACGAACGGCAGGCCCGGGAGCGCCGCACAGGCGCCGGCGGGCAAGGGAGGCGCCGTTACGGAGGCTCGTACCGACGAGCGACGGTTCCGCGTCTACACCTTCGCGGTACTCACCATGGGCATCGCCGCCGCGGCCGCGGTCAGCCTCTGGCTGGACTTCGAGGCTTCGGACGACCTGTTGTGGATCGGGCCGATTCTCGCGCTCGCGTTCCTCCTCGCCGAACAGCTCGGCATCAACGTCGACGTCCGCAGCGGTATCTCGTGGACGATCTCGTTCACCGAGATCCCGCTGGTCATCGGCTTCTTCGTCGCTCCCTTCGAAGTCGTGCTCGCCGCCCACCTCGCGGCGGGCATCGGGACATTGCTGGCCCGCAAGGTCGCGGGCCGCGTGCTCTACAACGCCGGCGCCTTCCTGCTGGAGATCACCGGCGCGTTCGCCGTGGCAGGGCTGGTGAAACAGGCCTCCGGCGCCCACGACATGACCTGGATCGCCGCGCTGGCGGGCACTCTGACCGCGCCGCTGGTCAGCACGCTGCTCGCGCTCGCCGCCGTCCGCGTGCTGCGCCGCCGCATGCGGGTCAGCACCGCGATCCGCTTGACCGGCCGCATCCTCGTCGTCGGCTTCGTCAACGCTTCGGTCGGCCTTTCCGGATATTTGGTCATTTCCGGGACGCCGAAGGCCTGGCCGCTCGTGCTGGCGGTGTTCCTCGGGCTCACCGCTTTGTACTGGGCGTACTCCGACCTGCTCCGCGAGCAGCGCGACATGGAAGCGCTGTCCGACGTCAGCCTGATGGTCGCGCGATCCGGTCAACAGGCCGCCGCGCGGCCCGCCGGGCGAGCCGACGAACTCGTCGGCGGTGTCGACGTCCGCGAATGGGCGACCATCGCCGAACGCATCAAGGACCAGCTCGCCGCCGGCCGGGTCGTGCTCAGGCTCCGGCTGGAACCGAAGGACACCATGCGGATGGTCGTCGCGGGCGACGAACTGCCACCCGTCGACCCGGCCGCCGACGACCCGCTGCTGCGCCTGCCCGGCGCGCACGTCCGGCACTTCCGGATCACCGAAGCCAATCCCGACGTCCGTTCCGCGTTGCTCGACCGTGGCGCGCAGGAGGCGCTGGTCGTCCCGTTGCGCAGCGCGAACCAGCTCCTCGGCGTCGTCGAAGCGCACGACAGGCTGTCCCGCTGGCGCGGGTTCGGCAAGTACGACGTCCAGCTGCTCGGCACGATGGCCAGCCACCTCGCGACGTCGCTGGACAATCGGCGCCTGCTCGCGACCCTGCGCCACGACGCCTACCACGATCCGCTGACCGGCCTGCTCAACCGGCCGGGCTTCCGCCAGGTCGCCAAGGAACCGTTGCGGGAACAGGCCAACGCGGTCGTGCTCCGGATCGACCTCGACGTCTTCTCCACCGTCAGCGACGCCCTCGGCTACGTCTGGGCCGACCGGATGGTCATCGCCGCGGGCCGCCGGATCCGCGACGCGCTCGGCCCCGACGTCCCGCTCGCCAGGCTCGAAGGCGCGTCCTTCGCGGCGCTCCTTGTCGGCTGCGCGCCGGAACGCGCCCAGGCCTCCGCGGAACTGCTGCGCGCGGAACTCGTCGCCCCGTATCCGGTGGACCGGCTTTCCGTCGAAGCCAACGCGATGATCGGCTACGCCACTTCGTCGGCGGAAGACGACGAACAGGTCGACGTCGACGGGCTCCTGCAGCGCGCCGACGTCGCCGTCCGCGCGACCAAGGGCGGCGAAGAGGTCCGCGGCTACATGGCCAGCATGGGCCAGATCTTCATGCGCCGGTTCCAAATGGTCACGCAGTTCCGGCAGTCGCTGGAAGAAGGCCAGCTGAGCGTCCACTACCAGCCGAAGATCACCTTGCCGAACCGGCAGATCCAAGGCGTCGAGGCGCTCGTGCGCTGGGTGCATCCGGAGTTCGGCAGGCTCGGCCCCGACGAGTTCGTCCCGGCGATCGAAGCGGCCGGCCTCATCGGCGTCCTGACGTCGTTCGTGCTCGAAGAGTCGTTGAAGCGCGTGCGCAAGTGGCTCGACGAGGGTCTGCGCATCTCCGCCGCGGTGAACCTGTCGGTCCGGAACCTGGCCGACGAGGACTTCCCGACGAAGGTCGCGCGCGAACTCGACCGTTTCGGCATCCCGCCCGAGCTGCTCACCTTCGAGCTGACCGAGTCCGGTGTGATGTCCGACCCGCAGAAGGCACTGCCGATCCTGCGGGAGCTGCACTCCCTGGGCATCGTGCTCGCCGTCGACGACTTCGGCACCGGCTACTCGTCCCTGGCGTACCTGCGGCAGCTCCCGGTCGACCAGGTCAAGATCGACAAGAGCTTCGTCCTCGGCATGGGCACCGACCTCGGCGACCTCGCCGTCGTGCGCTCCATCGTCGAACTGGGCCATTCGCTCGGCCTCACGGTCGTGGCGGAGGGTGTCGAGGAAGACGTCGCGCGGGATCAGCTCGAGGCGATGGGGTGTGACGTGGCGCAGGGCTACCTCATCTCGCGGCCGCTGCCGGAGGACCGCCTGGAGGCGTGGCTGCAGGCCCGCACGGCACGCTCGCCGGGGCGGCACTCCGAGACCGTCCTGACCCTGCTGACCTGAGGTTTTGCGGTAAGGGGACCCCCCTGAAATCGGGGTCCTCCGAAGTTGGTAATCTTTCCAAGTCCTCGCGAGAGGCAAGGCCCCTTTAGCTCAGTCGGCAGAGCGTCTCCATGGTAAGGAGAAGGTCTACGGTTCGATTCCGTAAAGGGGCTCGCGACCTCAGCCGCGTCACGTAAGCGTGTCGCGGCCAGGTTCATGTAAGGCGGTGTAGCTCAGCTGGCAGAGCAAGCGGCTCATAATCGCTGTGTCGCCGGTTCAAGTCCGGCCACCGCTACGCGGTAATCCTGGGTATCCCAGGCCTAGTAGAGAAGGAAATGCTGTGGCTGCCACTGACGTGCGACCGAAGATCACGCTCGCGTGTGAGGAGTGCAAGCACCGCAACTACATCACCAAGAAGAACCGGCGCAACAACCCGGATCGCCTGGAGATGAAGAAGTTCTGCCCGAACTGCGGTACGCACCGGACTCACAAAGAGACCCGCTGAGCGTCTAGCGGTTCTACCTGTCTTACCCGAAGCCGTCCTGGTCACCAGGGCGGCTTCGGGTATTTTTCGGGTTCGGTAGCCTGCTCGGGTGGCCTTGGACCAGTCGTTCACCGGGCGGGTGTACCCGCCGACCAGTACCTATGAAGTGAGTCGCGAGAAGATCCGGGAGTTCGCCGACGCGCTCGGCGACGCGAACCCGCTCTACCGCGACACCGAAGCGGCGAAGGCGGCCGGCTACCCCGACGTCATCGCCCCGCCGACGTTCCTGACGATCATCAACCTCGCCTCGATCAACGCGATCGTCTCGGACCCCGAGCTGGGGCTCGACTATTCGCGGATGGTCCACGGCGACCAGCGGTTCACCTACACGCGGCCGGTGCACGCGGGCGACGTCCTGTCGCTCACCACGTACATCGACAACATCATGACCCGCGCCGGGAACGACTTCATCAACCTGCGCGCCGAGATCTCCGGCGCCGACGGTGGCCCGATCGCCACCACGAACGCCCAGCTCGTGGTCCGAGGGGAGGACGCGTGAGCACGTTCACCGTCGGGGAAGAACTGACACCGCTGACCATCGAGGTCACCCGGGAGCAGCTGGTGCGCTACGCCGGCGCCTCGCTGGACTTCAACCCCATCCACTGGAACGAGGCCTTCGCCAAGGAGGTCGGCCTGCCCGACGTCATCGCGCACGGGATGCTCACCATGGCGCTCGGGGCGCGGCTCGTCACCGACTGGCTCGGCGACCCCGGCCGCCTCGTCGACTACTTCGCGCGCTTCACGCGGCCCGTGGTCGTGCCGAACGACGGCGCGGCGACGATCGAGTTCACCGGGAAGGTCGCCGTGGTCAACGACGACGGCACCGCCCGCGTCGACATCACCGCCAAGTTCGAGGGCAAGGCCGTTCTGGGCAAGGCCCAAGCGGTCGTCCGCGCCTGACCTCAAGTGGAGCAAGGGACCTTTGCTATCACTCGCTTAGCGTGCCTAAGTAAGTGATAGCAAAGGTCCCTTGCTCTCTTTCCGCAGGTCAGCGAGTCGGAGTCGGCCGCGTAGGAGCTTCGCGAGCCTACGAAAGGTCGCTTCGCAGCTTTAAGCCGCGGAAGGGCGCATGACCGGACCAATGAGGTCCACTGTGTGGATTTTGGGACGTTGGATGACCCGAAATCCACACAGTCCCGCATGAAAGGTCCGGTCATGCAGCTCGGCATCCCGAGGCCTCGCCAGTCCGGAGAAACCCCTACGCGAGCTTGAGCAGCTTCTCGATGACCTCCGCCATCCCTTCCGCGCCCCGCGCGTTCGGGTGCAGCGGCGCCGCGGGCACGGAGGGAGCAGGGCCTTCGACCCAGCGCCGGTTCGCGGCGCTGCACATGTCCCGCCCCTTGCTCGCTGTCGACATGTCGGCGAAGCCCGCTTCGTGCTCCTTCGCGGTCTCCTGCAGCGCCGTGTTCAGTCGTTTCAGCGAGTCGCGGAAGTAGGCGACGTCCCCCGCGCCGACGGGCAGGACCGGCCAGCAGCCGGCGTCGTCGTCCGGAAGCACCGTCGGATACCCCACGACCACGATGCGCGCCGACGGGGCTTTCGAGCGGATCTGGTCCAGGATTCCGCCGACCCGCCCCGCCGCGGCGGTGATCCGTTCGGCCAGCTGGTCGCGCCCGCTCGCGGTCAGCTGGGTCTTGCAGGGCGAAGCGGTCTGCACCTGCGTCGCGCACTGGCTCGCGAAGCCGACGAAGCCGACGTCGTTGCCGCCGATCCCGATGGTCACCAGCGTCGTGTCGCCGTCGATGGCGTCGAGTTGCGGAGCGTTCGTGCCGTCCCGGGTCTTCTGCTCACCGGTGAGGTGTTCGGTCGTGGCGCCCCCGCAGCTGGCGTCGACGAACTCGGCCGGGCGCAGCTTCGCGGCGAGCAGGCTCGGGTAGTTGTTGTCCGAGCGGTCGCAGCCCGGCGGCGCACCCACAGGCCGACCGGTGCCCGGCGACGCCGTGTACGAATCACCCAGCGCCACGTACCGGCCCGCGCCGTCCGAAACGGTGACTCCCGCAGGTGTCTCCGACGTCCCACGCTCCCACAGGTGGTAAGCGATCCCCAGGACGGACAGCACGATCACCAGGAAGAGGCAGCCTCCGCCCGTTCTCCGCTGCGTCACCCGTTCGTTGTACGCGACCTGGGTCACATTTGTCATCGGTCCGCTCGTCGGTGAACGACGCGTGAACGGGTGATCTCCGGTTGCCTGAGACATGGATCACTTTCAGGGTGATGCCGTACCTGCCCCGAGGAAAGGCGAAAACCGTGAGCCTGAACTTGACCAAGCTGGTCGACAAGGCATGGGAGGACAAAGGGATCAGCGAGTTGCTGGACGCGCCCCCGTCCGCTCTCGAAGGCCTGACCAAGAAGCACGACGAACTCCTCGCCGAGCTCAAGACCATCCGGGACCTCGGCAACAGGAAGTACGCCGCGAAGGCACACGCGCTCGTTCAGCTCGCCGACGGCGAATCCTGAGCCGCTGAAGGCCCTTCCCGGCGAACGGGGAGGGCCTTCAGTCGCGGGGGACGAGGTCGCGCAGCTCGGCGGCGAGATCGAGGGCGTGGCCGACGTCCCGCGCGAGGTAGTGCGGGTCGACGAAGGCTTCGGCGATCCCGGTTTCGGCAGCCGCCTTCAGCTGCGAGGCGACGTCTTGGAGATCGGTTCCGGGCTTCGGGTTGATCCGCAGGACCCGCCGCAGCGTGCCGGGATCGCGACCCGCCTTCTCGGCCGCGCTCACCACGGTCTCCCAGAGCTTCGCCAGATACGGCGCGGGTAGTCCCGCGGGAAGCCAGCCGTCCGCGCGGCGGCCGACGCGATTCAGCGCCACCGGCGACAGCCCGCCCAGCAACACCGGCGGATGCGGGCTCTGCGCCGGTCGCAAGCCGACCTTCGACGCCGGGATCCGCCAGCGTTCGCCTTCGTGCTCGACAGGGTCTCCGGTCCAGAACTTCCCGAGGACGTCGAGAAGCTCCTCCAGTTGCCCGCCACGGCCCTTCCAGGGCGTGCCCGTCGCCGTGTACTCGTCGCGAAGCCAGCCGATGCCCAAGCCGACGTCCAGGCGGCCGCCGCTCACCTGATCCAGTGAAGTGAGCATCCGGGCGAGCACGACGGCCGGATACACCGTTCCGGTGAGTGTGCTGGTGCCCAGCCGGACCTTGTTCGTGACGCTCGCGGCGACGGTCAGCAGGATGAGCGGATCGGCGAAGGTGACGAACTCGGGCGGGTACGGCCGTTCCGGCGTGCCGCCGGGGTAGAAGTCCGACGGCGAGACCGGGGCCAGCACCCGATCCCCGACCCACAAGGACTCGTACCCGAGCTCTTCGGCGGCCGCGGCGAAACCGGTGACGGCGTCCATCGACGCGAGGGGACCGTATTGCGGAAGGGCGATTCCCAGGCGCATCACGGTCACCGTGCTTCCGCGAGCAGGCTGCCCATCCTGGAGATCCCTTCGGCGAGATCACTTTCGTCCAACGCATAGGAAATCCGGAAGTAGCCAGGGGTCCCGAACGCCTCGCCGGGCACCACGGCGACCTCGGCCTCGCGCAGGATCAGATCGGCCAGCGCCACCGTGTCGGCCGGGCGCGCGCCGCGAATTTCCTTACCTAGCAAGGCTTTCACCGACGGGTACACGTAGAAGGCGCCGAGCGGCACCGGAGTCTCGACGCCAGGGATCTCGGACAGCAGGGAAAGTGCCTTCTGGCGCCGGGAGTCGAAGGCTTCGCGCATCGCGAAAACGGCGTCGAGCGGGCCGCTCACCGCGGCCAGCGCGGCTCGTTGCGCCACGTTCGAAACGTTGCCGCACAAGTGCGACTGGTACGCCGTCGCCGCCTTGACCACGTCTTGCGGACCGAGCAGCCAGCCCACCCGCCAGCCGGTCATCGAGTACGTCTTCGCGACACCGTTGAGGACGATCGTCCGGTCGGCGAGCTCCGGGACCAGGACGGGCATCGAGGGCGCTTCGGCACCGTCGTAGACCAGGTGCTCGTAGATCTCGTCGGTGATGACCCAGAGACCGTTCTCGTGTGCCCAGCGCCCGATCGCCTCGACCTGTTCGCGCGGGTACACCGCGCCGGTCGGGTTCGACGGCGACACGAAAAGCAGCACCTTCGTGCGCGGAGTCCTGGCGGCTTCGAGCTGCTCGACGGTGACCAGATAGCCCGTCGTCTCGTCCGCCGTGACCTGCACCGCGACGCCGCCGGCGAGGGAGATCGACTCCGGGTACGTCGTCCAGTACGGCGCGGGCAGCAGCACCTCGTCGCCGGGGTCGAGCAGCGTCGCGAACGCCGAGTAGACCGCCTGCTTGCCGCCGTTGGTCACCAGGACGCGGCTGGGATCGACCTCGAACCCGGAGTCGCGGACGGTCTTCGCCGCGATCGCCTCGCGCAGCTCCGACAGCCCGCCCGCGGCCGTGTAGCCGTGATTGACCTTGTCCCGGACGGCCGCTTCGGCGGCTTCGAGCACGTTGGCCGGGGTGGGGAAGTCCGGCTGCCCGGCGCCGAACCCGATCACCGGACGGCCCTGCGCCTTGAGCTCCCGGGCCTTCGCGTCGACGGCCAGCGTGGCCGAGGGCGTGATGCCGCCGATGCGAGCCGAGACGCGGGTTGCCGTCGAAGGCGAGGGTGCGGGAGCGCTCATGGCGACATCGTGGCACGATCATGGGGTCGGCCGTGGGGGAGTTTTCCCGCGGAAGGCTGCTCCGCGCCGCTTTGAGGGGCGCGGTTGCGAAGCTGTTCGGGGGTTGCCGTAGACTTCTGGTCTTGGAACGCACTACGGTCATCCCCGCCACGGCGGTGGGGACGATGGAATGCGTCCTCGGGAGCTCCAGAGCATCGGGGCTCCAAAGGGGTGTAGCTCAATTGGCAGAGCAGCGGTCTCCAAAACCGCAGGTTGCAGGTTCAAGTCCTGTCACCCCTGCGTTAGCGAACTGGTGAAGGCGGAGGAGTGGTCGTGAGCGACAGCGACGCCAGCGGTGAGAAGGCGCAGGACGGCGCCGGGCAGAAGCCCGACGAGCAGTCCCGCCCGGTGACCGCCGCTGCCCGGCGTGAGCGCCGTGCGTCCGCGCGCCCGTCCGGTAAGGCCGACGCCAAGTCGGACGACAAGACCCGCCCCGCCGGCAAGGCGAAGGCCGGGGACAAGACCGAGAAGTCCAAGGACGCCAAAGGCACGGCGACCCCGAAGCGCGACCGCAAGCCGAAGCAGGCGTCGATCTTCGCCCGGCTCATGCGCTTCATCCGTGAGGTCTGGGCCGAGCTGCGCAAGGTCATCTGGCCGAACCGCAAGCAGATGGTCACCTACACCGCGGTGGTGCTGGTCTTCGTGGTGTTCATGGTGGCGCTGGTGAGCGGCCTCGACCTGGCCTTCAAAGAGGTCGTCGGTGCCGTCTTCGGCAGCTGAGGCAGCCGGCCGCGGTGCCTGAGGGCGCCGCACGGTGGCCTGCGCCACGGCAACCGATCAACTGAGAGGACGGAACGTGACCTCCGACAACGGCACAGCAGCCGGTCATGAGCTGACCGAGCTTTCCGACGAGCAGGTGCACGCGGCACTCGGCGACGAGCAGTCCGAGCACCTGGACTCCGTCGAGGTGCCCGCCGCAGGCGACGAGGTCGACGAAGCCGGAGATGTCGCGGATGCCGAAGAGGCGCCCGTCGAGACCGACGACACCGCCGCCGAGTCCGGCGAGGACGTCGACCCGGTCGCCAAGCTGCGCGCGGAACTCAACGCCGCTCCCGGTGAGTGGTACGTCGTCCACTCGTACGCGGGTTACGAGAACAAGGTGAAGACCAACCTCGAGACCCGCACCCAGACGCTGGACGTCGAGGACTACATCTTCCAGATCGAGGTCCCGACCGAAGAGGTCACCGAGATCAAGAACGGCCAGCGCAAGCAGGTGCAGCGCAAGGTGCTGCCCGGCTACATCCTGGTCCGCATGGACCTGAACGACGCCTCGTGGAGCGCGGTGCGCAACACGCCGGGTGTCACCGGGTTCGTCGGTGCCACGTCGCGTCCGTCGCCGCTGACCGTGGACGAGGTGCTCAAGTTCCTCGCGCCCAAGGTCGAGACGGCCGCCCCCGCCAAGCCCGGCAAGGGCGAGGCCGCTTCCGCCGAGTCGCAGCTGGGTGCCCCCGCGGTCGAGGTGGACTTCGAGGTCGGCGAGTCGGTCACCGTCATGGACGGCCCGTTCGCGACGCTGCCCGCGACGATCTCCGAGGTCAACGTGGACGGACAGAAGCTGAAGGTCCTGGTGTCGATCTTCGGCCGGGAGACCCCGGTCGAGCTGTCGTTCAACCAGGTCTCCAAGATCTGACGGCCGCCAGACGGCCGGCAGTCCCCGCGTACTGGCAGGTGTGCGGGGGACTCAAGTCAGTAAGAAGGAACAAACGAAATGCCACCCAAGAAGAAGAAGCTTGCGGCGATCATCAAGCTGCAGATCAAGGCGGGTGCGGCCAACCCCGCGCCGCCGGTCGGCCCCGCGCTGGGTCAGCACGGCGTCAACATCATGGAGTTCTGCAAGGCCTACAACGCCGCGACCGAGTCGCAGCGCGGGGACGTCGTCCCGGTCGAGATCTCCGTGTACGAAGACCGCACGTTCGACTTCAAGCTCAAGACGCCGCCGGCCGCGAAGCTGCTGCTGAAGGCCGCGGGCGTGGAGAAGGGTTCCGGCGAGCCGCACAAGACCAAGGTCGCCAAGGTCACCTGGGACCAGGTCCGCGACATCGCGAAGACCAAGGAATCCGACCTGAACGCGCACGACATCGACCAGGCCGCGAAGATCATCGCCGGCACCGCCCGCTCGATGGGCATCACGGTCGTCGACTGAGCTCCACCCAGCACCACCGTGGGAGAGCCAAGTGCTGGCTCCAACACCACACTGATCCGTTGAAGAGTTAAGGACAGAAGCAATGCCCAAGCACAGCAAGGCCTACCGCAAGGCTCTTGAGCTGGTGGACCGCGAGCGGCTCTACGCCCCGCTCGAGGCCGCGAAGCTGGCCAAGGAGACTTCCTCCGCGAAGATGGACGCCACCGTCGAGGTCGCCATGCGCCTCGGTGTCGACCCTCGCAAGGCCGACCAGATGGTCCGCGGCACCGTGAACCTGCCGCACGGCACCGGTAAGACCGCCCGCGTCATTGTCTTCGCCGTTGGTGACAAGGCCGCCGAGGCCGAGGCCGCCGGCGCGGACGTGGTCGGCACCGACGAACTGATCGAGCGCATCCAGGGTGGCTGGCTCGAGTTCGACGCCGCGATCGCGACGCCGGACCAGATGGCGAAGGTCGGCCGTATCGCCCGCATCCTCGGCCCGCGTGGCCTGATGCCGAACCCGAAGACCGGCACCGTGACCCCCGCGGTCGCGAAGGCCGTGACGGACATCAAGGGCGGTAAGATCAACTTCCGCGTGGACAAGCAGGCCAACCTGCACTTCGTCATCGGCAAGGCCTCGTTCGACACCGAGAAGCTGGTGGAGAACTACGCGGCCGCGCTGGACGAGATCCTCCGCGCCAAGCCGTCGTCGGCGAAGGGTCGCTACCTGAAGAAGGTCACGATCTCCACGACGATGGGCCCGGGTGTCCCGGTCGACCCGGCCCGGACCCGCAACCTCCTCTCCGAGGACGCGTGAGTCTGAGTTAGACATCACTGAGAAGGGGGCGGTCCCGCTACGGCGGGGCCGCCCCTTTTTCGTGTTTGCTTGAGGGCATGCCTACCTTCGCGTCGTTCGACGGGCTTCAGCTGAGCTACACCGTTTGGGAAGGCCGAGGGCGTCCGGTACTGCTGCAACACGGTTTCGCCGCCGACACGAACGCCAACTGGATCGCGCCGGGCGTCGTCGACACCCTCCAGGACGCGGGGCTGACCGTGATCAGCCTGGACGCGCGCGGCCACGGGCGGTCGGCGAAACCGCACGACGAGGCGAGCTACGGCGACGATGCGATGGTCCGCGACGTGTCGGCGCTGCTCGACACGCTGAACCTCGACGAGGTGTCGATGGTCGGCTACTCGATGGGCGCGATGATCGCGCTTGGCGCCGTGGCCGCCGACCCGCGGATCCGGTGTCTCGCGATCGGCGGGGTCGGTTCGGGGATCGTCGACTTCGGCGGCGTGGACACCCGCGTCGTCACGCCGGAGGCGATCAGCGATGCTCTCCTGGCGGAGGACCCTTCGACGCTTCCGCCGTCTTCGGCGCCGTTTCGTATGCTGGCCGACGCTCTGCGGGCGGACCGGATCGCGCTGGCGGCCGTCGCGCGCGGGACGGCGAACCCGAAACTGGACCTGACGGCGATCGCGGTGCCGACCCTGATCCTGGCCGGGGACACCGACCCGCTGGCCGCGGAACCCGAACGCCTGGCCGCCGCCATCGCCGGCGCCCGCCTGGTCCGCGTGCCCGGCGATCACATGGCCGCCGTCATGCACCCCGCCTTCGGCTCCGCGCTGACCGGCTTCCTGACTTCGCACGACCTCTGACCTGCGTTTAGCCCCCTAATCGCGATCCGGCGCGCACCTGCGTTTAGCCCCCTAATCGCGATCTGGGGTGGAAACGCCCAGGTCAGTTGCCCGTGGGCGGGGCGGGGCAGGGGTTGGGGGAGTTCGCGTGCCCGGTGATCAGCCATTGGCCCATCTCGACTTCCTGCAGGGTGAAGCTGCCCAGCAGGGGGCCACCGCGGATGGTGTACCAGCACGAGTGGATCGTCAGGTTCTGCCGCGGGACCACACTCGACATCGGGCGCACCGCGTAAATGTAGGGCGTGATGTCGGTGACCTTCGCGTTCAGGGCCGGGACGGCGGTCGCGCAGTCCGGGTAGCCGAGGTCGCGGGCGAACTGGGCCTGCGCCTGCTCGCTCATCGACAGGCAGACCTTTTCGACGCGGGTGGCAGGCGGGTACGGCTTGCCGATCGTGTCGTAGATGGCCCGCACCGCCTCCCACGGGTTGGTCGAAAGCACCTGGTTGGTGCGGTGCTTGCCCCCGCCGCCCTGGACGAACGTCGCCGTGTCCTCCCCCGCGTCGCTGGGGAAGATCTGCCGGTAGGCGATGGTCGCGCCGATGCAGATCAGCAGGATCACGATCACCCAGGCGAGGAGCTTCCCGCCCAGACGGCGCAGCCAGCGCGGCGCACGCGGCCGAGGGGCCTTGACGAGTTCACCGGGAGGAGGCCCCGGAGGTACCGGGGGCTGTCCTCCGTAGTGCTGGGTCATGGGCTGCGCGGGCTGCGACGGCACGAGGCCCTGCTGCTGCGCCTCGGTGAACTTCAGATAGTCCTGGAACTGCTGAAACTGCTGGAACTGGCGCAGTTGTTCCTCGTCCAGCCGGGGCGCGGGCTGACCTCCCGCCTTGGGCTCGATGTCCGTGCCGGGCTCGTTGTCCGGCTTTCCGTCATCACGCTGCTCCGCCACGTCACCATGATGCCTCGCGAGCCCTCCCGCGCACTCCGCCGGTCGCGTTTAGCGGGCTAAACGCGATTTGGCAGGGGGTGCCGCCGGGGACGAAACAGGGTCACGTATTCTTGTCAAGGTTCTACCGAAGACCGCTGGTCTTCTCCCGGTCATCTGGCCTGGAGAACGAAGGCCCCGCTAGGGCGGGCGACCCGCGCAGGAGGAACGAGGCTCGTCCATGACGCATGTCGTCGTGTGCTCTGACGCCCCGCGCCTGTCTGCGCTGGGGCGTTTCGTCGTTTCAGGGCTCTCAAGGCCAGTGGACCACTAGCCAAGAGAGGAGGCGACCATGGCGAAGCCCGACAAGGAGGCGGCCGTCGCCGAGATCGCGGAGAGCTTCCGCAGCAG
The DNA here is from genome assembly GCF_056435685.1 of Amycolatopsis sp. NPDC043885. NCBI lineage: Bacteria > Bacillati > Actinomycetota > Actinomycetes > Pseudonocardiales > Pseudonocardiaceae > Amycolatopsis > Amycolatopsis sp. NPDC043885. The sequence goes on along the minus strand of NZ_JBWKEA010000001.1, from coordinate 535,394 downwards.
CTCGGCCACAGTCGTTACCCAGTACACCGGCCTCTCCGTGTCCCAGCTGTCCCAGCTGCGCCGCGCTCTCGGCACCAATGCCAAGTACCGGGTCGCGAAGAACACCCTCGTCAAGCGTGCCGCCACGGACGCCGGAATCGAGGGTCTCGAGGACCTGTTCGTCGGCCCGACCGCGATCGCCTTCGTCGAAGGTGAAGCTGTTGACGCCGCGAAGGCGCTTCGCGACTTCGCGAAGGACAACAACGCGCTTGTGATCAAGGGCGGCTACATGGACGGCAAGACGCTGTCCGTGGACGAGATCACCAAGATCGCCGATCTCGACAGCCGTGAGGTCCTGCTCGCCAAGGCGGCGGGCGCGTTCAAGGCGAAGCTGTCCCAGGCCGCCGCGCTGTTCCAGGCGCCGGCGTCCCAGGTCGCCCGCCTGGCTGCCGCGCTGGAGGAGAAGCAGCGCAACGCCGGTACCGAAGCAGCCGAAGCACCCGCCGAGAGCTGAACACCCCCACCCCCGAACTTTTAGTTCGTTTCAGAGAGGAAAGCCACCATGGCGAAGCTGAGCACCGCCGAGCTGATCGACGCCTTCAAGGAGCTCACCCTTCTTGAGCTGTCCGAGTTCGTGAAGGAATTCGAGACCACCTTCGACGTGACCGCGGCCGCCCCGGCTGCCGTCGTCGCCGCCGCCCCGGGTGCCGCCCCCGCCGCGGCCGCCGAGGAGCAGGACGAGTTCGACGTCGTCCTCGAGTCCGCCGGTGACAAGAAGATCCAGGTCATCAAGGTCGTCCGTGAGGTCGTCTCGGGTCTGGGCCTGAAGGAGGCCAAGGAGCTGGTCGAGGCCGCTCCCAAGGCCCTCCTGGAGAAGGTTGACAAGGAGGCCGCCGAGGCCGCCAAGGAGAAGCTCGAGGCCGCGGGCGCCAAGATCACCATCAAGTGATCCCGGGCGCGTCAGCGCCTAACGCAGCACCGCCGAAGGGGCGGGCATCCACACGGATGCCCGCCCCTTCGCTGTCTCCGGCTCCTCCCGCCCCGACCTGCGTTTAGCCCCCTGATCGCGACGCGTAGCCACGCTAAGCATCTGGGCGCGCCCAGGGCATCGGATCGCGTTTAGCCCGCTAAACGCGATCCGCGCGGCGCGGAGGACGGCAGGGGCCCTGACCTGCGTTTAGCCCCCTAATCGCGATCCGGCCTGGGCAGTGCCGCTGTGGATCTGCGCGCGGGAGTGACGTGCACTACGGTGCTGCAAGCGGTGCACGGGCAGGCGGCGGGCTGCGCGAAAAGTTACCCGTGGGTCTGGCCAGAAAAGAAAACTGGTGAGTAACCTGTTCGCACTCAGCTCGTTGCACCTGGTTGACGCGGGTATCGCTGCGCGAACGCATGCGTCCTCCCGGGCCAGTGGCACGGGAAGGCAGTGCGCGACGACGCGGAACAGCTCCTGGAGGTGCGATGGGTGCCGAGGTGGTCATCGAAGGTCTTTCCAAGTCCTTCGGTAAGCAGGCCATCTGGCGGGACGTCACGCTGACCCTGCCTCCGGGCGAGGTTTCGGCGATGCTCGGTCCGTCCGGAACCGGTAAGTCCGTCTTCTTGAAGTCGATGATCGGTCTGCTCAAGCCGGACCGTGGCCGTTGCATGATCAACGGCGTCGACATCGTGACGTGCTCCGAACACCAGCTCTACGAGGTGCGCAAGCTCTTCGGCGTCCTTTTCCAGGACGGCGCGCTCTTCGGCTCGATGAACCTCTACGACAACGTGGCGTTCCCCCTGCGGGAGCACACGAAGAAGTCGGAGACCGAGGTCCGCCGGATCGTGCTCGAGAAGCTCGAGATGACCGGTCTCAACGGCGCCGACAAGAAGCTGCCCGGCGAGATCTCCGGCGGTATGCGCAAGCGCGCCGGGCTCGCCCGCGCCCTGGTGCTCGACCCGCAGATCATCCTGGTCGACGAGCCGGACTCCGGTCTCGACCCGGTCCGCACCACCTACATCTCCCAGCTCTTCCTCGACGTCAACGCGCAGATCGACGCGACGTTCCTGATCGTCACGCACAACATCAACCTCGCCCGCACCGTCCCGGACAACCTGGGCATGCTCTTCCGCAAAGAACTGGTCATGTTCGGCCCGCGCGAGGTGCTGCTGACCAGCGAGGAGCCGGTAGTCAAGCAGTTCCTCAACGGCAAGATGGACGGCCCCATCGGCATGAGCGAGGAGAAGGACTCGGCCCAGCTCGCCGCGGAGCGCGCGATGTTCGAGGCCGGTCACCACGCGGGCGGTGTCGAGGACGTCAGCGGGGTGCCGCCGCAGATGCAGCCGACGCCCGGCGTGCCGACCCGGATGGGCGCGGTCCGCCGCAAGGACCGCGTCATGCAGATCCTGCACGGCCTGCCGCCCGAGGCGCAGCAGAGCATCATCGAGTCGCTCTCCCCGGAGGAGCAGCAGCGTTACGGTGTCCGCCCGCAGCGCCTCGCGACCGCCGGCCACCGGTCGTCGCCCGCCGAGACCTCGATCCCGAACCACCACCAGGGCCAGCTGCCCGACGACCAGGTCGCCCACATCCCGCATCCCGGGAGAGCGGGCAACCACCGCTTGCGGCCACAAGATCCGGGGTCGGGTGGCGCGTGAGCTCTTCCGCTTCATCGGCGAAGATCCCCGGGATCGGCATGGTGCGCGAGACCGGGAACCTGTTCGCTCTCGGCCTCGACATCGTTCGTGGCATTTTCCAGCGCCCGTTCCAGCTGCGGGAGTTCATCCAGCAGGCCTGGTTCATCGCGAGCGTCACGATCCTGCCGACGGCGCTCGTCGCGATCCCGTTCGGCGCGGTCATCTCGCTGCAGTTCGGATCGCTCGCCCGCCAGCTCGGCGCCCAGTCCTACACGGGCGCCGGGTCGGTGCTCGCCACCGTGCAGCAGGCCAGTCCGCTGGTCACGGCGCTGCTGGTCGCGGGCGCCGGCGGTAGCGCGGTCTGCGCGGACATCGGCGCGCGGACGATCCGCGAAGAGATCGACGCCATGGAGGTGCTCGGGGTCTCCGCGGTGCAGCGCCTGATCGTGCCGCGTGTGCTCGCGATGATGCTGGTGGCGCTCCTGCTGAACGGCATGGTCAGCGTCATCGGCGTGCTCGGCGGGTACTTCTTCAACGTCGTCCTCCAGGGCGGGACGCCGGGCGCGTACCTGGCGAGCTTCTCCGCGCTGGCCCAGCTGCCGGACCTCTGGGTCGGCGAGCTGAAGGCGCTGATCTTCGGCTTCATCGCCGCGGTCGTCGCCTCCTACCGGGGACTGAACCCGTCCGGCGGCCCGAAGGGCGTCGGTGACGCGGTGAACCAGTCGGTCGTCATCACGTTCCTCATGCTGTTCGTGGTGAACTTCGTGATCACGCTGATCTACCTGCAGATCGTGCCCGGAAAGCTGGACTGACGCATGACCTTCCTCCAGGGCGCCAAGCGGGTCGCCAACCGTCCTTTGCAGACTCTGGACAACCTCGGTGACCAGATGTCGTTCTACGGCCGCGCGTTGCTGTGGACGCCGAGGACGCTTCGCCGCTACATGAAAGAAGTTCTACGGCTGCTCGCCGAGGTGAGCTTCGGTTCCGGCTCGCTCGCGGTCATCGGCGGCACGGTCGGCGTGATGGTCGGCCTGACCCTGTTCACCGGTGTCCTCGTCGGTCTTCAGGGTTACTCGGCGCTGAACTCGATCGGCACCTCGGCCTTCACCGGCTTCCTGACCGCCTTCTTCAACACCCGCGAGATCGCCCCGCTGGTCGCCGGGCTCGCGCTTTCGGCGACGGTCGGCGCCGGGTTCACCGCCCAGCTGGGCGCGATGCGTATCTCGGAGGAGATCGACGCGCTCGAGGTCATGGGCGTGCCGAGCCTGCCGTACCTGGTGACCACGCGGATCATCGCCGGTTTCGTCGCGGTCATCCCGCTGTACGTCATCGGCCTGCTGAGTTCGTATCTCGCGTCGCGGTTGGTCGTTATCTACATCTACAACCAGTCAGCGGGTACCTACGACCATTATTTCGACCTGTTCCTACCACCACAGGATGTGTTGTATTCCTTCATCAAGGTGCTGTTGTTCAGCGTCTTGATCATCCTGTCCCATTGCTATTTCGGATACCGGGCCTCCGGTGGCCCCGCCGGTGTCGGCGTGGCCGTCGGTAAAGCGGTCCGGCTGAGCATCGTCACGGTGTCCATCATGAACTTCTTCATCGGTTTCGCGATCTGGGGAACCGACGTCACGGTGAGGATCGCAGGATGATCGCGACAATCCGGCGCAGGCTGCTGGGCCTGCTTCTGGTCGCCGTGCTCATCGGCGGAGTGGCGCTGAGCATCGCGCTGTACCAAAGGGCGTTCACGCCCGTCGTCAGCGTGAAGCTCCAGTCGGGCAACATCGGGAACCAGTTGCTGAAGCAGTCCGACGTGAAGGTCCGCGGTCTGATCGTCGGTTCGGTGAAGGACATCGCCGCGACGCCGGACGGCGCCGAACTCACGCTCGCGCTGAATCCGGAGTCGGCGAAACTGATCCCCCAGAACGTTTCGGCGCGATTCCTGCCGAAGACCTTGTTCGGTGAGCGCTTCGTTTCCCTCGAAATCCCGGACGTGCCTTCGGAGAAGACGATCGCCGAGGGCGACGTGATCACCCAGGACCGTACGTCCGGCGCGGTCGAGCTGGAGCAGGCCTTCGCCCACCTGATGCCGGTCTTGCAGGCCGTCCAGCCGCAGAAGCTGTCGAGCACGCTTTCGGCGATCTCGACCGCGCTCAACGGCCGCGGCGACCAACTCGGCGACACCCTCGCGCAGCTCGGCAATTACGTCGGCGAACTGAACCCGCACGAGCCCAAGCTCCAGCAGAACCTCAAGGAGCTCGCGAAGTTCTCGGACAACCTCGACGCCGTCGCCCCGGATCTGGTGCAGACCCTGGACAACCTGAGCACCACCACCCGCACCGTGGTTGACCAGAAGATGAACCTGGCGAACCTCTACGGCAGCGTCACCCAGGCTTCGGTCGATCTGCAGACGTTCCTGCGGAACAACGCGGACAACCTGATCCGGCTCGCCGACACCGCCCGCCCGACGGCGGAGCTGCTGGCGAAGTACTCGCCGGAGTACCCGTGCGTGATCGGGCAGATGGCGGCCAACCTGCCGAAGATCGACAAGGCCCTCGGCAAGGGCACCGACCGGCCCGGTCTGCACGCGACCATCGAGGTCACCGTCAACCGCGGGCCGTACCTGCCGGGCAAGGACGAGCCGAGGTTCGAGGACAAACGCGGTCCGCGCTGCTACGACCTGAAGCAGTTCCCGGACCCGTTCCCGCAGTACCCGCCGGACGGCCCGATCAAGGACGGCAGCACGGTCAAACCCCCGGCACGCTCGGCGAACGACGGTCTCTCGCCTTCGAACGGCTTCGCGAACTACGGCGGCTACAACGGCGGGGGAGCGCCCGGCGGTAGCCCGTCCTACAGCGCGTCCGAATCGGACTTCCTCGCGCAGCTGGTCGCCCCGCAGGTCGGCATGGCCGCGTCGGACGTGCCCGGCTGGGGCTCGCTGCTCGTCGGCCCGCTCTATCGAGGAGCGGAGGTGCACGTCAAATGACTGGAACGGTAGTTGCGCCCCTGGTCGAGAAGGCGGCCGGAGCGCGCGCGCTCCGGCCGGAGGCCTCGCTATCGCGGGGGCAGGCCGCCTTCTCCGCACGACCGCCGGTTTCGGCTGGTAGCCGCGGCCTGGCCAGGCGATCGCGATCGCGCGCGAACGGGGGAAGGGCATGAGGGGTCTGCTCGCTCCGCTGATCAAACTCGGCGCCTTCATCGTCGTCACCGTGCTGTTCACGACCATCCTCGGGATCAGCATCGCCAACGTGAACACCACCAGTACCAACGCCTACAAGGCGCGGTTCAGCGACGCGACCCTCGTGCTGCCCAACGACGACGTCCGCATCGCCGGTGTCCGGGTCGGGCAGGTCAAGGAGGTCCGCATCGTCGACCGGCGTCAGGCCGAGATCGAGTTCGAAGTGGACGCCGGCCGCAAACTGCCCGCCGGGGTGACCGCGCAGATCAAGTTCCGGAACCTGGTCGGCCAGCGCTACCTCTCACTCGGGCAGGGCACCGACACCTCCGGCAAGACACTGGAGCCCGGCGGGAACATCCCGCTGGAGCGGACCACGCCCGCGCTCGACCTGACGCAGTTGTTCAACGGGTTCAAGCCGCTGTTCACCGCGCTCAACCCGGACGACATCAACAAGCTGTCCTACGAGGTCATCCAGGTCCTTCAGGGCGAGGGCGGCACGGTCGAAAGCCTGTTGAAGCACACCGCGTCGCTGGCCACCACGATCGCCGACAAGGACAAGGTGATCGGCGAGGTCATCGACAATCTGAACTCGGTGCTCGACACGGTCAACGCGCATACGCCGCAGCTGAACGACCTGATCGTCAAGCTGCAGCAGCTGGTCTCCGGGCTGGCCGCGGACCGCGAGCCGATCGGCGACGCCATCGACTCGCTCGGCACCCTCGCCCAGACGACCTCCGGTCTGCTCGGCGAGGCCCGCGAGCCGCTCAAGCAGGACATCGCCGCGCTCGGCACGCTGACGAAGAACCTCAACGACAGCCAGCCGATCGTCGAGCACTTCATCCAGTTCCTGCCGCAGAAGGTGACGGCGCTGACCCGCACGGCCGACTACGGCTCCTGGTTCAACTTCTTCGCTTGTGAGATGACGGGAGCCGTCGCCCTGCCTCCGCTGATCAACGAACCGATCAACCTGCCGCTGCTGCCGGTGAACCGGGCGAGGTGCACGGCATGAAGTCGTTCCAGAAACGCAATCCGATCCCGATCGCGCTGGTCGGCATCTCGGTGCTGCTGCTCGGTTTCCTCGCCGCGCTCAACTCGGAGGACCTGCCGGTCATCGGCGGCGGGACGACGTACTCCGCGGACTTCAGCGAGGCTTCCGGCCTGCAGGAGGACAACGACGTGCGGGTCGCCGGCGTGAAGGTCGGCAAGGTCTCCGAGATCAAGCTCGACGGCGACAAGGTCCGGATCTCCTTCAAGGTCAAGGACGCCTGGCTGGGTGACAAGACCAGCGCGGCCATCAAGATCAAGACCGTGCTCGGCCAGAAGTACCTGGCGCTCGACCCGCAGGGGCAGCGCACGCTCGACCCGAGCGCGACGATCCCGCGTGAGCGCACGATGTCGCCGTTCGACGTCCTCGACGCCTTCCGCGGGCTTTCGCAGACCGTCGACGACATCGACACGACGCAGCTGGCGAAGAGCTTCGACGTCATCACGGACACGTTCGCGGACACCCCGGCCGACGTGAAGGGCGCCCTGAACGGCCTTTCCCGGCTTTCGGACACCATCGCCAAGCGTGACTCGCAGCTGTCGAGCCTGCTCGCGAACACGCGGCAGGTCTCGCAGACGCTCGTCGACCGCGACGCCGAGTTCCAGAAGCTGCTCGCCGACGGCAACAAGCTGCTCGGCGAGGTGGCCAAGCGCAAAGACGCGATCTCCGCGCTGCTGGACGGCTCGCGCAACCTCGCCACCCAGCTCAAGGGCCTGGTCGACGACAACGACGCGCAGCTCGACCCGGTGCTCACCCAGCTCGACCAGCTGACCTCGATGCTCCAGCGCAACCAGGACGCCCTCGGCCAGGGCATCGCGCGGTTCGCGCCGTTCATCCGGGTGTTCACGAACACGATCGGCAACGGCCGCTGGTTCGACAACTACATCTGCGGGCTGGTCCTGCCGTCGTTCGGGCCGATCAACGACAAGGGGTGCTACGAGAAATGAGTACCCGTCTCGGAGCCGGATTGGCTCGCGGCTTCACCATCGCGATCGTGCTCGCGCTGGTCGTCGCCGGCGCGCTGTGGTGGACGCTCAAGGACGCCGGCCGCAACCACGTGACCGCGTACTTCGCCGGCACCGTCGGCCTCTACGAGGGCAACAGTGTCCGCATGCTCGGCGTCGACATGGGCACGGTCACCAAGATCCAGCCGATGGGCAACCAGGTCCGCGTCGAACTCGAGTACGACCGTTCGGTGGCCGTGCCCGCGGACGCGAAGGCGATCATCGTGTCGCCGTCGCTGGTCAGTGACCGCTACGTACAGCTCGCCCCGGCCTACAAGGGCGGCCCGCGGATCGCCGACGGCGCCGTCATCGGGCTCGACCGCACCGAGGTCCCGCTGGAAGTCGACGAGCTCGCCGCCAGCCTCTCCCGGGTCAGCAAGTCGCTCGGGCCCAACGGCGCCAACAAGAACGGTTCGCTGTCGAACCTGCTCGACACCGCCGCCAAGAACTTCGACGGCAACGGGCAGGCACTGCACGACACGATCACGAAACTCGGCCAGGCCGCGGGCACGTTGTCGGGCAACAAGGACGACCTGTTCAAGACCGTCGAGAACCTCGGCTCGTTCTCGCAGACGCTGGTGAACAGCGACAAGCAGGTCCGCGACTTCGAGCGGCAGCTCGCCGACGTCAGCGGATTCCTCGCGGGCGAACGGGAAAACCTTTCGGCCACGGTGAAGCAGCTGTCCGACACGCTCACCGCGGTGCAGGCGTTCATCGAGAAGAACCGCGACCGGCTCAAGTCCAATGTGGACAAGCTGGCCAGCGTGACCAAGGTGCTCGTGGACCAGCGCGGCGCGCTCGCCGAGATCCTCGACGTCGCCCCGGTCGGCCTCGGGAACCTGGTCAACACCTACAACGCCTCGTCGGGCACGCTCGACGCGCGGGCCAACCTCAACGAGCTCACCCAGCCGCCGCTGGTGATGGTGTGCAACCTGCTCAAGCAGACCCCGGACGCGCTCGACGCGCTGGGCGACGCGTGCAAGGGGGTCGCCGGACTGGTCGACGGGCTGGTGCCGCTGCCGTCGATCGCGCAGGTGATCCAGTCTTCGCAGGCGGGCCAGTTGCCGCCGCTTCCGCTCCCGATCGCCGGTGAGCTCTACGGTTCGGGGGCGAAGTGATGAAGAAGATCGCTCTTATCGCCTCCGGGACGGTCGCGGCGCTGACGTTGAGCGGCTGCGGGTTCAGCGGGATCTACGACGTCCCGCTGCCCGGTGGCGCCGAACTCGGCGACCACCCGTACACGGTCAAGGTGCAGTTCCGGGACGTGCTCGACCTGACCCCGCAGGCCGGGGTGAAGGTCAACGAGGTCGCCATCGGCCGTGTCGAAGCGATCGGGCTGACCCAGGACGGCTGGAACGCCGAGGTCACCCTCCGGGTCAACGGCGACGTGAAGCTGCCGGCGAACGCGCTCGCCAACGTCAAGCAGTCCAGTCTCCTCGGTGAGAAGTACGTCGAGCTGGCGGCGCCCGCCGACGGGCAGGGCAAGCTCGCCGACAACGCCGTGATCCCGCTGGCCCGCACGAACCGCAGCGTCGAGGTCGAAGAACTGCTCGGCGCGCTTTCGCTGCTGCTCAACGGTGGCGGGGTCGAACAGCTCAACACCATCACCAAGGAACTCAACAACGCCACCACCGGCCGCTCGCCGGAGCTCAAGGCGCTGCTGAACAACACCAACGAGCTGGTCACGAACCTGGACAAGCAGTCCGCGAACATCACGCGGGCGCTCGACGGGCTGAACCGGCTCTCGCTCACCCTGAACGGCCAGAAGGACAAGCTGGTCGGCGCGGTCGACAACCTCGGCCCCGGTCTCGGCGTGCTGGAGCAGCAGCGCGGTCAGCTGGTGACCATGCTGAACGCGCTCAACCACCTCTCCGGGGTCGCCGTCGACACGGTGAACAAGAGCAAGGAAGACCTCGTCGCCGACCTCAAGGCGCTGCAGCCGACGCTGCAGAAGCTCGGCGAGGCGGGCTCGGATCTGCCGAAGGCGCTGGAGATCCTGCTGACCTTCCCGTTCAGCGACGCCGCCTACGACGGCGTCAAGGGCGACTACTTCAACCTGTTCGCGAAGATCGACCTGAACCTGAACGAGATCCTCAAGAACCTCGGCCGCAGCCGGGAGAACCCGCTCAAGGACGCCATCCCGGTCCCGGGGCTGACCGGCGGCACCGAAGGGCCGGGCGCGAACCCGCCGCTGCCGATCCCGGACAGCGTCGGCGGTGTCGCCGGCGGCCAGGCGAGCGCGCCGCAGGGCGGCGGACAGCCGCAACAGACCGGACCCGCCGGTATCTTCGGCGTGCTGTCGGGAGGTGCCGGCTGATGCTGGTCCGTAGGACGAAGATCCAGCTGGTCGCGTTCGCGATCATCTCCGTGGTCGCCATCGTGTACGCGCTGATCCGGTTCGCCGGGCTCGGCCAGGTCTTCGGCGACGAGGGCTACACGGTGAAACTGCAGCTCAAGCAGTCGGGCGGCATCTTCCAGAACGCCGAGGTCACGTACCGGGGCTTCAACATCGGCCGGGTCGGCGAACTGCGCCTGACCAAGACCGGGCTGGAGGCGGACCTCAACATCTCGCCGGACGCCCCGCGGGTGCCCGCCGATCTCGATGCCGTCGTCGCGAACCGGTCGGCGGTCGGTGAACAGTTCGTCGACCTGCGGCCGAAGAGCGAGAACGGGCCGTTCCTGAACTCGGGTTCGGTCATCCCGGCCGACAAGGTCAAGACTCCCGTGCCCACCGAGCAGCTCATCGGCGACCTCGACAGCCTCGCGGCTTCGGTGCCGACCGACTCGCTGCGCAAGGTCGTCGACGAGTCGTACAACGCCTTCAACGGCACCGGTCCGGACCTGCAGCGGCTGCTCGACACCGCGCGGAGCTTCACCGCGACCGCGCAGGAATACCTGCCGCAGACTGTCCAGCTGCTGGAAAAGGGCGGGCAGGTCCTCGAAACGCAGAACGACATGGCGAGCTCGATGAAGTCGTTCAGCGCGGACCTCAACAAGCTCTCCGGCACCCTGAAGAACTCCGACGCCGACATCCGGAAGCTGATCGGGATCACCCCGCAGGTGGCGAACCAGATCAGCGAGGTGCTCGCCGAATCCGGACCGGGGCTGGGCGCGCTGACGGCGAACCTGCTCACGACGTCGAACCTGCTGGTGACCCGGCTCGACGGGCTCGAGCAGGGCCTGGTGACGTACCCGATGCTGGCCGCGGGCGCGAACAGCGTCGCCAACGACGGCACCGCGCACCTGGGCCTCGCGCTCAACCTGTTCAACCCGCCTTCGTGCACCAAGGGTTACATCGGCCTCGACAAGTACCGCGAAGGCACCGACACGACGCCTCGCGCGCCGAAGGACGACGCGTACTGCGCCGAGCCGAAGGGCAGCCCGATCAACGTGCGCGGTTCGCAGAACGTGCCGTACAACGGGGTCCCGCAGATCCCGTCGGAAGGCGACGTCGCGGCGAACGCCGGCCGCTCGGCCGAGGAACTGGCCAGCCTGCGCGCGGCACAGGGCATGCCGAGCGTCCTGCAGAGCCCAGGGGTCAGCCTGCCCACCCTCGGCACGCTGCTGGGCCTGCCCGGCTGAGGCCGAGACCGTATATCTAACCTGGAGTGTCATGAGTTCTTCTCGATCGCGGACCCTGGTCCTCGGGGCGGCGGCGTTCGCGCTCGCCGCCTTCGTCGCCGCGGCGATCTTCGGTGTCATGTGGGCCGTGGCCGCGTCGGACGACAACGCCGACCTGGCGCGCTCGCGGGACGAAGTGGTCAGGGCGGGCGGCACCGCGATCAAGGCGTACACCGAGGTCGACTTCGAGAAACTCGACGAGTTCTTCGCCAAGCAGAAGGCCGTCTCCGACGACAAGATGAGCCAGCAGCTGGCCCAGCTGGAGCCGACCTACCGCAAGGCGCTCGGCGATGCGAAGACCAAGGTCGTGACCACCATCCAGGACATCGCGGTCGAGGAGCTCGACGACCACGAGGGCAAGGCGAGCTTCCTCGCCGCCATCTCCACCCAGGTCACCCAGGGCGACAAGGCGAGCTCGAAGGCGCTGCGCCTGGAGGTCTCGATGACCAGGGTCGGCGATGAGTGGAAGCTGTCCGGGATCGACAACGTGCCCCTCGTCGCGGCCGGTCAGTAAGAGCGTCACCTAGAACGGAGCCACGTAGTGCCCCCCTCCCGTCGCCAGCCCCCTCGCAGCACTCCGCCGGTGCGCCGCCCCCGGGTGGCCGGCCTGCGACGGCCCGGTGCGTCTCCTGCTCCCGCCTCTCCCGAAGTCCCAGCTTCAGAGGTCGAGGTCGACGAAACGCCGGCGCCGGTTCGCCGCCCGTCGCCGCGACCGGCTCCGCGTCCTGCCCCTGAACCCGAGCCTGAGACCGTTGAGACGGCTGAGCCCGTTGAGGCTGAGGCTGAGCATGCGGTGGCCGCTGTCGAGGTCCCTGAAGAGCCCTCCGAAGACGAGGTTGTCGCGAAGCCGAGCCCGCGTGCGAAGGTCCGCGCGGCTGCCGAAGAGAAGCCGGACGACCTCGAAGAAGCCGAAGCCGAGGTCGCTTCCGATGAGGATTCAGACTCTTCGGAGACCAAGAAGCCGGGTTCCAGGCAGCTGATCCTGGCGGGTGCGCTGGTCGTCGTCGGCCTGCTGCTGGCCGCGACCGCGGTGCTCTTCAAGATCCAGGCCGACGAGGTGTCCAGCTCGACGGACAACACCGCGCTGCTGGACGTCGCGAAGACCGCGCAGGTCAAGGACCAGGTCGCGAAGGCGACCGAGGCGCTGTTCTCGTACGACTACAACAACATCGCGAAGACCGAGACCGCGGCGGGTGACCTGCTGGTCAACGACGAGGTGCGGGCGAAGTACAACCTGCTGATGGGCGAGGTCAAGCGGCTGGCCCCGCAGCAGAAGATGGTCGTGACCTGCAAGGTCACCCGCAGCGCCGTCATCCGGCTGGAAGGCGACCGGGCCGACGTGATGGTGTTCGTCGACCAGAGCTCGACGCGGGCCGACACGAACAAGACCACCGCCGGGAGCGCGCAGCTGCACTTGAACGCGGAGCTGCAGGGCGACAAGTGGAAGATCACGGCGATGAACACCTACGCCGCTCCGCCCAACCCGGCCGCTTCCTCGGCCCCCGCCGCACCCCCGGCCCCCTCGAAGTGACCCCGCCCGGATCGCGTTTAGCCCGCTGAACGCGATCCGCCATGGTGAGCCGCCCAAGACGTCAACGGTCCACAAGGGACACTAGCTCTCGTCAGGGCGCTTGCGCGGGTCGTGAGTGGGGTTTCGGGTTCTAACCCGAAACCCCACTCACGACCACCTGCGCCGACCATGCCACGTTTGCCTTACCCCTCAATAACCGTCCTTATCACTCACGACAGACATGAACCGGACGCTCAACTGGTGCGGCATGTCACTTGTGGACACCTCCTGGGAGGTCGGCTCGGTTCAGAAACCGCGCAGATAGGTGTCAATCAGACGTTTCACCGTCAAAGAGGGATCCCTCGCGGACAGCTACGGCCGGTTCTGTCGTCTTGGGCTCGCCCCGCCCGAATGCCCGACGGCATCATCAGACGTCGCGCGCTGTGGCATTCGCGACACACACCGAGACCATGGACCTCGCTCAGCGCCACGTCGGAGGCGCGGCGAAGGGGCCCTTCCCCGTATTCGAGGAGGCCTTCGCGATACCCCGGGTACTGACCGCCGTGCATCGCCGATCACGCCAGCCTCACGATTCACGTGCCGACCCGAACCGTCACTCACGCCCCCGGCACCCGCTGACGTTCCGGCCGGATCGCGTTTAGCGGGCTAAACGCGATCCGGCCCTGAGCAGAGTGCTTCAGCGGCGCAGCGCGTACCGCGCCTCCTTGGCCTGTTTCGCGATCTTCCGGTCTGGGTGGTCCTCGGCGATCACGTCGAGCAGTTCCAACCTGGCCGGGTGGGCGGCCGACGCGAGAACCTCGATGACACTCGCCTGGTCATCCATTGAGCGCAGCTCATCGAGGAAGCCGCCCAACTCGTGCAACGCCGCGAAATGGTCGGCGAACCCGAGGGCCATTTCCTCAGGGGCGATCGTCTCCGGGGTGACCGCGCCTCGCTCGACCAACCAGACCGCCGCCGCCGCTCCGGCGACGCCGCCCTCGGATCGGACGCGGGCGCCGGCGGTCAAACCAGGGTCTCCGGCTTCGGTCAGGGTCAGGAAGGCGAGGAGTCGCTCGGATGGGCTTTCGGTCCGTCGAAGGAACTCCGCGGCCTCATGAGCGGCGTCGCCCGGAGAACGGTGGTTCACCCATGCCCTGATCTCGGCTTCCATCACCTCGGGTGAGGACAGCGAGAGACGGGCGAACATCTCGTCGAGACCCACACCGGCCAGCTCGCCCACTACCGGCGCGTCGATCCCCGACTCACGGAGCATCCGATTGGTCGCCCACACCCCGATCGGCGTCAGCCCGACGAGCGTCGGGTCGGGGGCTGCCTTGCCGGTCAGTTCGGCCAGCTTGGCCAGCTCCGCCGGGTCGGTCGTCGTGCTCCGTTCGACCGCGCCGAGCCGTTCCATCAGATCCAGCGTGAGCATGAGGCCGTGCCGCCACTCGGGATCGGGTTCGACGCCAAGGTCGAGTCCGGCGAGCAGCGACGGCATTTCATCGGCGAGTTCATAGACGAGTTCAAGGGGGATCAGGCTGTCGGCCGCCGAATACAGCGTCATCCGGAGCGCGGCCAGGAACTGGGGGAATACGGGGCCGAAGGAAAACGGTACCGGGTGTTCCTCGGCGACGAAGCCGTAACCGGCTTCCTCCATCGCCCGGTAGGCCCGCTCCCAGAGCTCTAGCGGTTGTTTGAGCAACTTCGCGTTTTTCTTCATCGGCACGTGGGCGCCCTGTGGATCCGGACCAGGCCGCACGCTTCAGCCCAGCGAGGAATCACGGTCATCCTCGGCTCGCCTGTGCCGCTCAGTTCCGCGACGTAGCGTCGTAGCTCCCGCAAAGCGGCGCTGCGTTCCGCCGCATCCAGAAGTTCGGCCGCGGAAGGCAGTAACACGGGCGCCTCGGCTGGCATCTCATCGTCTTCCAAGTCCAGATCAAGCTCGCACGCTCGGCATATCACCCCAGTTTCCCAATCCGCGTCCAGCATCCGCTCTTGGCCCCCGGATCGCGTTTAGGGGGCTAAACGCGATCCGGGCCTCTTTCCTGTGCGTCGCACCAGCCGGCTCACCGGTCACAGCCGCCACACGCCCCGGAGCGCCCCGAGGACCTGCCAGGGCACCCCGCCCTAGGCCCGGTGAACTCTCCGAGTCGACCTCCACGGGATCGCGTTTAGCCCGCTAAACGCAGGTCGGCGCCCCAACGCCGTCACCTGCGGGTACCGGGCGGTAACCAGGATGATCGTCCTGTGAAGCACGCCGGGAGGAGCTTCTTAAACGCTGCGCCAACCGGCGGGACCACCGCGCGGCATCTTGACTCAGAGCCCCTGTGGGGTCACGCTTACTGGCAACGGTGAGAACCGGCGGTGCCCTTGCGGGAGGGTCGGTCCGGGGAGGCCGAGGAGAGGCATACCTGAAGACGTTGCGATGCAGGCTGGGCCCCATCGGGAGCGCCCCCTGGACAGACCGCGACGTTCGGGCTAGACTGCTTCTTTGCGCTGCCCTCTTTCAGGCTGCCCGGAGCCGGTAGTTAGGATAGTGGGCACACGGCACCCTTGACAGATCGCATCAGCTGTTGCTGACGCGGCTGCTCACCGCTCATTGTCCCCGGAAGGACGCATCTTGGCAGTCTCTCCCGCGAACCAGGCCACTGCTGCGACCACCTCGGCTGTATCTCGCTCGGAGTCCACGGGAATCCCGGGAGCCCCCAAGCGGGTCTCCTTCGCAAAGATTCGCGAGCCGCTCAGCACCCCGAACCTGCTCGACGTGCAGATCAGGTCCTTTGAATGGTTCACCGGCGACGAGGCGTGGTTCGAACGCCGCGTCGAAGAAGGTGAAGAAAACCCGGTCGGCGGCCTGGAAGAGGTCCTCAACGAGATCTCGCCGATCGAAGACTTCTCCGGATCCATGTCGCTGTCCTTCTCCGACCCGCGCTTCGACGAGGTCAAGGCCTCCGTCGAGGAGTGCAAGGACAAGGACATGACGTACGCGGCCCCGCTGTTCGTGACCGCCGAGTTCGTGAACAACAACACCGGCGAGATCAAGAGCCAGACGGTCTTCATGGGCGACTTCCCGGTGATGACCGACAAGGGCACCTTCGTCATCAACGGCACCGAGCGTGTCGTCGTGTCCCAGCTGGTCCGTTCGCCGGGTGTGTACTTCGACACCAGCGTCGACAAGACCACCGACAAGGACGTCTTCAACGTCCGCGTCATCCCGAGCCGGGGTGCCTGGCTCGAGTTCGACGTCGACAAGCGCGACACCGTCGGCGTCCGCATCGACCGCAAGCGCCGCCAGCCGGTCACCGTGCTGCTGAAGGCGCTCGGCTGGACCACCGAGGCGATCCGCGAGCGCTTCTCCTTCTCCGAGACGCTGCTCGCCACCCTCGAGAAGGACCACACCGCCGGCACCGACGAGGCGCTGCTCGACATCTACCGCAAGCTGCGCCCGGGCGAACCGCCCACGAAGGAGAGCGCGCAGACGCTGCTGGAGAACCTGTTCTTCAAGCCGAAGCGCTACGACCTGGCCAAGGTCGGCCGGTACAAGCTGAACAAGAAGCTCGGCCTGACCACGCCGTACGACACCGGGACGCTGACCGAAGAGGACATCGTCTCGACGATCGAGTACCTGGTCCGCCTGCACGCGGGCGAGGACAAGGCGACCGTCGGCGACCAGACCATCCCGGTCGAGACCGACGACATCGACCACTTCGGCAACCGCCGTCTCCGCACCGTCGGCGAGCTCATCCAGAACCAGATCCGCGTGGGTCTGTCCCGGATGGAGCGCGTCGTCCGCGAGCGGATGACCACCCAGGACGTCGAGGCGATCACGCCGCAGACCCTGATCAACATCCGTCCCGTCGTGGCGGCGATCAAGGAGTTCTTCGGTACTTCGCAGCTGTCGCAGTTCATGGACCAGAACAACCCGCTGTCGGGGCTGACGCACAAGCGTCGTCTGTCCGCCCTCGGCCCGGGTGGTCTGTCGCGTGAGCGCGCCGGCATGGAGGTCCGTGACGTCCACCCGTCGCACTACGGCCGCATGTGCCCGATCGAGACGCCGGAAGGCCCGAACATCGGCCTGATCGGTTCGCTCTGCTCGTACGCGCGGGTCAACCCGTTCGGTTTCATCGAGACCCCGTACCGCAAGGTCGTCGAGGGTCGCGTCACCGACCAGGTCGACTACCTCACCGCGGACGAGGAAGACCGCTACGTGAAGGCGCAGGCGAACGCGCCTATCTCGGAAGACGGCACCTTCGTCGAAGACCGCGTCCTGGTCCGTAAGAAGGGCGGCGAGGTCGAGCTGATCGACCCGCTGGACGTGGACTACATGGACGTCTCACCGCGGCAGATGGTCTCGGTCGCGACGGCGATGATCCCGTTCCTCGAGCACGACGACGCGAACCGCGCCCTGATGGGTGCGAACATGCAGCGCCAGGCCGTGCCGCTGCTCCGCAACCAGGCGCCGTACGTCGGCACCGGGGTGGAGCTGCGTGCCGCGGTCGACGCCGGTGACGTGCTCGTCGCCGAGCAGTCCGGTGTCGTCGAGGAGCTCTCGGCCGACCTGATCACGATCATGCACGACGACGGCACGCGGAAGAGCTACGGACTGTACAAGTTCCGTCGCTCGAACCACGGCACCTGCTTCAACCACCGCCCGATCGTCAACGAGGGCGACCGGGTCGAGCAGGGTCAGGTCATCGCCGACGGCCCGTCCACCGAGAACGGTGAGATGGCGCTCGGCAAGAACCTGCTCGTCGCGGTCATGCCGTGGGAGGGCCACAACTACGAGGACGCGATCATCCTCTCCGAGCGCCTGGTGCAGGACGACGTGCTCACGTCGATCCACATCGAGGAGCACGAGATCGACGCCCGCGACACCAAGCTGGGCGCCGAGGAGATCACCCGGGACATCCCGAACGTCTCCGAGGAGGTCCTGGCCGACCTCGACGAGCGCGGCATCATCCGCATCGGTGCCGAGGTCCGCGACGGCGACATCCTGGTCGGCAAGGTCACGCCCAAGGGTGAGACCGAGCTGACCCCGGAGGAGCGCCTGCTCCGCGCGATCTTCGGCGAGAAGGCCCGTGAGGTCCGCGACACCTCGCTGAAGGTGCCGCACGGTGAGACCGGCAAGGTCATCGGCATCCGCGTGTTCTCGCGCGAGGACGACGACGAGCTGCCCCCGGGCGTCAACGAACTGGTCCGCGTCTACGTGGCCCAGAAGCGGAAGATCCAGCCGGGCGACAAGCTCGCCGGCCGCCACGGGAACAAGGGTGTCATCGGCAAGATCCTCCCCGCCGAGGACATGCCGTTCATGGAGGACGGCACGCCCGTCGACATCATCCTGAACACCCACGGTGTCCCGCGGCGTATGAACATCGGCCAGGTCCTGGAGCTTCACCTGGGCTGGCTGGCGTCGCAGGGGTGGAAGATCGAGGGCAACCCGGACTGGGCGAAGAACCTCAACGAGGAGCTCTACGACGTCGACCCCGGCACGAACACCGCGACCCCGGTGTTCGACGGCGCGAAGGAAGAGGAGCTCACCGGGCTGCTCGGCGCGACCAAGCCGAACCGCGACGGCGAGCGCATGGTCAAGCAGAACGGCAAGGCCACGCTGCTGGACGGCCGCTCCGGCGAGCCGTTCCCGTACCCGGTCTCGGTCGGCTACATGTACATCCTGAAGCTGCACCACCTGGTCGACGACAAGATCCACGCCCGGTCCACCGGTCCGTACTCGATGATCACGCAGCAGCCGCTGGGTGGTAAGGCGCAGTTCGGTGGCCAGCGGTTCGGCGAGATGGAGTGCTGGGCGATGCAGGCGTACGGCGCCGCATACACCCTGCAGGAGCTCCTGACGATCAAGTCGGACGACGTGGTCGGCCGCGTCAAGGTGTACGAGGCCATCGTCAAGGGGGAGAACATCCCCGAGCCGGGTATCCCGGAGTCGTTCAAGGTGCTCCTGAAGGAGCTCCAGTCGCTCTGCCTCAACGTCGAGGTGCTGTCCAGCGACGGCGCCGCGATCGAGATGCGCGACTCCGACGACGAGGACCTCGAGCGTGCCGCGGCCAACCTCGGCATCAACCTGTCCCGCAACGAGTCGCCCTCGGTGGACGACGTCGTGCACTGACCCGCGATGAGGCGGGAGTCCCTCGGGCTCCCGCCTCCGCTCGCCAACTCCTCTAGTCGCATCAACCCCAAGGGGATGTAAAGACGTGCTGGACGTCAACTTCTTCGATGAGCTCCGCATCGGCCTCGCCACCGCCGACGACATTCGTCAGTGGTCCTTCGGCGAGGTGAAGAAGCCGGAGACCATCAACTACCGGACGCTCAAGCCCGAGAAGGACGGCCTCTTCTGCGAGAAGATCTTCGGCCCGACCCGGGACTGGGAGTGCTACTGCGGTAAGTACAAGCGGGTCCGCTTCAAGGGCATCATCTGCGAGCGCTGTGGCGTCGAGGTCACCCGCGCCAAGGTGCGTCGTGAGCGGATGGGCCACATCGAGCTGGCCGCTCCCGTCACCCACATCTGGTACTTCAAGGGTGTTCCCTCCCGCCTGGGCTACTTGCTCGACCTGGCGCCGAAGGACCTCGAGAAGATCATCTACTTCGCGGCCTACGTGATCACCGGTGTGAACACCGAGCTGCGGCATAACGACCTGCCGACCCTCGAGAACGAGATCGGTGTCGAGCGCAAGAACCTCGAGACCAAGCGCGACGCGGACATCGAGGCACGGGCGCAGAAGCTGGAAGCCGACCTGGCCGAGCTGGAGGCGGAGGGCGCCAAGTCCGACGTCCGCCGCAAGGTCAAGGAAGGCGGCGAGCGCGAGATGCGTCAGCTGCGTGACCGCGCCGGTCGCGAGCTGGACCGTCTCGAGGAGGTCTGGACGACCTTCACGAAGCTCGACACCCGTCAGCTGATCGCCGACGAGCTGCTCTACCGCGAGCTCGTCGACCGCTACGGCGAGTACTTCACCGGCGGCATGGGCGCGGAGGCCATCCAGAAGCTGGCCACCGAGTTCGACGTCGCCGCGGAGGCCGAGAGCCTGCGCGACACCATCCGCAACGGCAAGGGGCAGAAGAAGCTCCGCGCGCTGAAGCGGCTCAAGGTCGTCGCGGCCTTCCAGGCCACCGGCAACGATCCGCGCGGCATGGTGCTCGACGCCGTCCCGGTGATCCCGCCGGACCTGCGCCCGATGGTCCAGCTCGACGGTGGCCGGTTCGCCACCTCCGACCTGAACGACCTCTACCGCCGGGTCATCAACCGGAACAACCGGTTGAAGCGGCTGATCGACCTCGGCGCGCCCGAGATCATCGTCAACAACGAGAAGCGGATGCTGCAGGAGGCCGTCGACGCGCTGTTCGACAACGGCCGCCGCGGCCGCCCGGTCACCGGTCCAGGTAACCGCCCGCTGAAGTCGCTGTCCGACCTGCTCAAGGGCAAGCAGGGCCGGTTCCGCCAGAACCTGCTCGGCAAGCGTGTCGACTACTCCGGCCGTTCGGTCATCATCGTCGGTCCGCAGCTGAAGCTGCACCAGTGCGGTCTGCCGAAGGACATGGCGCTCGAGCTGTTCAAGCCGTTCGTCATGAAGCGGCTGGTCGACCTGAACCACGCGCAGAACATCAAGTCCGCCAAGCGGATGGTGGAGCGGTCGCGTCCGCAGGTGTGGGACGTGCTCGAAGAGGTCATCACCGGCCACCCGGTGATGCTGAACCGTGCGCCGACCCTGCACCGCCTCGGTATCCAGGCCTTCGAGCCGCAGCTGGTCGAAGGCAAGGCCATCCAGCTGCACCCGCTGGTCTGTGAAGCGTTCAACGCGGACTTCGACGGTGACCAGATGGCCGTGCACCTCCCGCTGTCCGCGGAGGCGCAGGCCGAGGCCCGCATCCTGATGCTGTCGGCGAACAACATCCTTTCGCCGGCGTCGGGTCGTCCGCTCGCCATGCCGCGTCTGGACATGGTGACCGGTCTGTTCCACCTGACCCGCCTGAACGAGAACGCCGACGGCGCGGGCAACGCGTACTCGTCGCCCGCCGAGGCGATCATGGCGTTCGACCGCAAGGCGCTGAGCCTGCACGCCCCGATCAAGATCCGCATCACCGACCGTCAGCCCGCCAAGGCGGACGAAGCGGCGCTGGCGGAGAAGGGCTGGGAGCCGGGCAAGGCGTGGCTGGCCGAGACCACCCTGGGCCGTGTGCTGTTCAACGAGCTGCTGCCGGCGGACTACCCGTTCATCAACGAGCCGATGCCGAAGAAGCGTCAGGCCGCGATCGTGAACGACCTCGCCGAGCGCTACTCGATGACCCAGGTCGCGCAGACCCTGGACCGCCTGAAGGACGCCGGTTTCTACTGGGCGACCCGTTCGGGTGTCACGGTCGCGATCTCCGACGTGCTCGTCCCGGCAGGCAAGAAGGCCATTCTGGACGAGTACGAAGGCAAGGCCGACCAGGTCGAGAAGCGGTACCAGCGTGGTCAGCTGTCGCACGCCGAGCGCAACAACGAGCTCGTCAAGGTGTGGACGCAGGCCACCGAAGAGGTCCACAAGATCATGGAGACGGCGCTGCCGGACGACAACCCGATCGCGATGATCGTGAAGTCGGGCGCGGCGGGCAACATGACGCAGGTCCGGTCGCTGGCCGGTATGCGTGGTCTGGTGTCGAACCCGAAGGGTGAGTACATCCCGCGTCCGATCAAGGCCAACTTCCGTGAAGGCCTGTCGGTGGCGGAGTACTTCATCGCGACGCACGGTGCCCGTAAGGGTCTGGCGGACACGGCGCTCCGTACCGCCGACTCGGGTTACCTGACCCGTCGTCTGGTGGACGTGTCGCAGGACGTCATCGTCCGCGAGATCGACTGTGGCACCACCCGCGGCATCAACATGCCGATCGGTGAGGACATCGGCGACGGCAAGGTCCTGCGCGACCAGCACGTCGAGACCAGCGTGTACGCGCGGAACCTGGCGACCGACGCGGTCGACGCCAAGGGCAACGTCGTGCTCAACGCCGGTGACGACATCGGTGACCCGGCGATCGACAAGCTCATCTCGAGCGGGATCTCCAAGGTCAAGGTGCGCTCGGTGCTGACCTGCGAGTCGGCCGTCGGTATCTGCGCCACCTGCTACGGCCGGTCCATGGCGACCGGTCAGCTCGTCGACGTCGGCGAGGCCGTGGGTATCGTCGCGGCCCAGTCGATCGGTGAGCCGGGTACGCAGCTGACGATGCGTACGTTCCACCAGGGTGGTGTCGCCGGTGACGACATCACGACCGGTCTGCCCCGTGTCCAGGAGCTGTTCGAGGCCCGGGTCCCGAAGGGCAAGGCGCCGATCGCCGACGTCGATGGCCGTGTGCGCATCGAGGAGAGCGAGCGGTTCTGGAAGATCACGCTGATCCCGGACGACGGCAGCGAAGAGATCGTCTTCGACAAGCTGTCCAAGCGTCAGCGGCTCGCGAACACCCCGAACGGCCCGCTGGGCGACGGTGACCGCGTCAACGTCGGTCAGCAGCTGCTCGAAGGCACGCCGGACCCGCACGAGGTCCTGCGCGTGATGGGACCGCGCGAGGCGCAGATGCACCTGGTGGACGAGGTCCAGAAGGTGTACCGGGCGCAGGGTGTGTCGATCCACGACAAGCACATCGAGGTCATCGTCCGGCAGATGCTGCGCCGGGTGACGATCATCGACTCCGGTGCCACGGACTTCCTGCCGGGCGAGCTGCCCGAGCGGACCAAGTTCGAGGCGAAGAACCGGGCGTCGGTCGCCGAGGGCGGCGAGCCCGCCTCGGGTCGTCCGGTGCTGATGGGGATCACGAAGGCCTCGCTGACCACGGACTCGTGGCTGTCGGCGGCCTCGTTCCAGGAGACCACGCGTGTCCTGACCGACGCGGCCATCAACGGCCGCTCGGACAAGCTCGTGGGCCTCAAGGAGAACGTGATCATCGGTAAGCTGATCCCGGCCGGTACCGGGATCAACAAGTACCGCAACATCCAGGTGCAGCCGACCGAGGAGGCGCGGGTCGCCGCTTACGCGATCCCGTCCTACGACGACGGCTACTACACCCCGGATGTGTTCGGCTCCACGCCGGGCGCCGCGGTGCCGCTGGACGACTATGACTTCGGCCGCGACTTCCGCTGACCGAAGCGAAATCCACGAGAAGGGCCCCCGCCGATCCGGCGGGGGCCCTTCCCGTTTCCCGGAATGTTCCAGTTTGAGTCCACCTCACCCGAAACGGGTACGAACTCTTCACCACACTCGCTAGGGTGATCGGGTTCTACGCGGTTCGGGGGCTCTGCGCATTTCCAACGGGTATTCAGGGGTGACTCTGCGTGAACAAATCACCTGGGGTGAGATCCATCGCGCGTACCGCGGGGATCTATCTCGCGACGATCGCCGCCGGCGCGGCCCTGACCGGTGTGTTCGCCGCGCCCGCCCTGGCGGATCCGGAGCCTTCGGCCCCGCCCTCCAGCGCGCCGACGACGTCCGAAGCGCCGAGTAGCACTCCCGCCCCGACGCCCAGCGCGCCGCCGGCCGAGAGTTCTGCACCCGCGGCGCCGAAGCCGCAGGCCGAGCGAGCGAAGGTCGAAGCTTCGGTCACGTTCGAAAAAGACTCCTACCGGATCGACGAAGACGTCCGTTTCACCTTCAAGGTCAAGAACGTCGGCGAAACCCGCGCGGTCGGACTTCAGGTCCACCAATTCTTCAGTGAGCCGGGAGCCCTGTCGATTCCCTACGAGCCGGGCTGGGGAGCGTGGGGACGTGCACCGGGGGTGAGCCTCGAGCCCGACGAGACCAAAGAGCTGACCGTCACCGGGCAGATCGGGGACCTCGACAAGGACATCGCGGTCGTCCGGGGCTTTGTCGCCGACGAGACCGGGTTCAGCGCCGGTGAGTTCAACGGCACTGTCTCCGTCGAGAAGGTCACCGGCCGCGTGGCGGGTGTCGTGTTCGGCGACAAGAACGGCAACGGCAAGCTCGATGACGGCGAACAGCTGGCCGATATCCCGCTCACCTTGCGGTACACCATCGGTTCCAAGGAGTACAAGGCCACGAGCGACGCCGACGGGAAAATCGATTTCGGGGACGTCCCGGCCGTCGAATATCTTCTCAGCGGCGGCAGCGACTCGATCAAGGGCTGGTTGTTCCCCCTCAAGGTCATTCGGGCCGGCGCGGACACCACGGACTTGCCCATCCGTGGGGTGCAGCCGTTGAACGGTGCACTCAAAGCGTCGGTGTCCTTCACCAAGGACACCTACAAAGTCGGCGAGCTCGCCCACGTCACCGTGACACTGACGAACTCGGGAACCATTCCGCTCGTCGGCATCGTGGCCGGGTGCAATCGCGCCGGAGCGGACTTCGCGCTGAAGAGCAATGGTCCTGGTTGGGGAGAGCTTTCCTACCTCGCGGGTGGGGCGACCATCGCTCCCGGCCAGACCCGCACCTTCGACGTGACCGAGAAGGTCCCGGACGCCGCGCTGCACCATGGCCGCGTCGCGGTGGGTTGTGACTTCGGCTATGCCGACGTCGGTATCGACGGCAACCCGGTCGCGAACGACGAAGCCTCGGTGCCGGGTGGGATCGCCTCCCTCGCGGGTCAGGTGGTCCACAACACGGACCCGGGCAAACTCGAGGCGGGGCTCGCCGGGGTCAAGGTCGTACTCGCCTCCGACGGTGACTGCCCGACCATCGTCGAGACGACGACCGACGGGGAGGGACACTTCAAGATCGCCAACTTGGTGCCGGGGCCGAAGTACCGCCTGTTCTTCGCCCCGCCGCAGGGTTGGCGGATCATGCATGACAACCCGAAGTCGATCTACGTCGTCGGTCCGGCGGACAACCCTGCCCGGCTTCGCGTCGAAGCCACGAAGGGCGAGGAACCGCCGCTCACCTTGCCCACCCGGCGTCCTGGCTGTGACGCGTCCGGGACCAGCACACCCGCCCCCGGCGCGCCAGGTAACCAGGCTTCCGGCGGCGGAACGGGTCTGGCCCGCACCGGTGCCGACGTCCTCGGCCTCGGCGCTCTCGCCCTGGCCACCCTGGTACTCGGTGCGGGTCTGGTCTTCACCTCGCGCCGCCGTCACCGCCAGGCTGACTGACCTGCGTTTAGCCCCCTAATCGCGATCTGCCACCTGCCCGCGTCCGGTGCCACCGGATCGCGTTTAGCGGGCTAAACGCGATCCGGTGGCACTTGCGTTTAGCGGGCTAAACGCGATCCGCCCACACGCCGCCCGACGCCTCGCCCGACCTGCGTTTAGCCCCCTAATCGCGATCCGGAGGGCGGGGCCGCAGGTCAGTAGGTGTTCGGAAGGGTGCCACCATGCCTCGGCGAGTTCCGGGTTTCGGCCGCCGCGAGTCTCGCACGCCGGGGCCGGCGGGTCGGTGTGCGAGAGCGTGTCCAAGCAGTCGTGCCCGGTGCCCATGTCGACCGTGTTGTCCGGTATCGGATCGCCTGCGCCGAGGGGGAGATCTTCGACGTGTGCCGCCTCGTGGGTCCGCGAAGTGGCAGAGTTCCCGGGAAAGCATAACGAACCCATAATGGCCGCGGTCGTGCCGGACGCGGGTTACTGGTCCGTTGTGACCTGCGGTAGTGCTGCCAGGTGGCCTAATTCCCAACGCTCGGAAAATCGCCACCTGTTCGGCGCAATGACCCATCCGCATCGCGGGAAATTCACCCTGCCGTGGCATGTCCCATTCTTTGATCGCGAGATTGACACTCCAGCGGCTTCGCACGAGTATTTCGCCCATGCAATCCCCCGTCGCCTTGGTGTGGCGCCGGCACGTTGACTTGCGGCAGCAGGCAAGCGCGCTGTGTACGGATTCCTGACCTATTCCGGGCTGGTCGCGTCGTAGGCGAATCCGCGTATCCGAAACGGATGCGCCTGATCTTTGCGCGCTGACGCTTTCCGCTGTGCCGCAACGGTTCCCCGCTGGAACCGGCGGTTGATTGCTTTCCCTTTGATCCGTGCCGGTGACGCCTGCGCGAAAAGGGAGAGGCGTGCCAATTGTCTGGCGCTTCGGTAGCGAAAACAGGGAGAAAGAATGCTATCCGACTCGCCAAAGTGGCGAAAAGTGGTGATCGGCGCCTTGGCGGCGGCGCTCGCCGTGGGCACGGTGACCTATACCGGCTCCACGACGAGCGCCTACGCCGACGTCCAGGTCGTCAAGGACGCGAAGAAGGCGGCCGACGGCAAGGAGTACTGGGTCCAGAACCACCTGGTGTCCAAGGATGTCGCGGCGTCCCGGAGCGCGGACGGCAAGCGCCAGAAGTGGCTGCTGGTCTGGGCCGGTGACGAGAACATCGCCGACACCCTGGTCAAGGACATCAAGAACCTGCCGGGTTCGCTCGGTGGCGGCCTGAACAAGATCAAAAACGCGTTGCCCGGTCCGGACTTCCTCGCCGTGATCGACGCGACGCAGGGTTCCCCGACGTACGGCAAGGTCGTCAACACCGCCACCGTCGGGCCGCTCGTCGAGAACGAGCCGCACCACATGCAGTACGTGTGGCACAAGGGAGACACGATCTACGCCGGCGCGCTGTTCGCCGCCGCGACGTACGCCTTCGACGTCTCCGCGTTGCCGCAACTGAAGCTCAAGGGCGTCAGCCTCCCGACGCAGACCCTCGGCGGCTCAGTCCCGGACGCGTACTGGGTGCTCAAGGACGGCACCGCCTACGGCACCTACATGGGCGGCCCGGCCCGCACACCTACGCCAACGGTTCCACCGTGGTGGGCAACGGTTTCGCCGGTAGCCCCGGCGAGGTCGTCCGCTTCGACCAGAACGCGCAGGTGCTGTCGGAGCCCCGGCGGCCACGCCGCAGGGTGACAACAAGAAGCTGTGCGACAACCTCCCGCGACTGGACGAGCCGACCTGCGCCAACCCGCACGGCATCCAGGCCCGTGAGGACCTCAACACCCTGGTCACCAGTGACTACGCCGAGCCGCGCAACATCATCCTCGACCCGGTGAAGCAGTCGTCGCCGTATCTGCGGCGGCCGACCGTCCGCATGTGGGACATCTCCGACCGCAACAAGCCGAAGCTCAAGGCGGTCTCGTACCTGCCGGACGGCCCTCGCGCCGATCCCGCGGACCCGCTGCACGCGGAAAGCCGCGCGGTCATGGAGACCACGGTGACCAACCTGCCCGGCCGCAAGGGCGCCTTCGCCCAGACCATGCAGGGTGGCGCGGTGTTCTACACACCGGACATCACCGCCAAGGAACCGCATTGGATCCAGGTGTTCGACGACGGCGCCGCGAACAAGGCGATCCACCCGAACAACGACTCCAACGGCGGTGGCTCCAACGGCGGCTGGATCCAGACCAGCCCCGACGACAAGTACCTCTACCGCGCGATCACCGGACGCTCCAAGGGCGCGCTCGGCCCGCACGACCCCGGCACCACCGGCGGCGTGTACGTCCTCGACATCCAGAAGCTGGTCGCCGCGGGCGACAAGGTCGAGAACATCAAAGGCCGGATCGACACGAAGGAGAAGTCCCAGCAGGGCGGTGGCGGCGATCTGCCGACCGTCGTCGGCGCGGCGCCGATCAACCCGGGCACGCCCGGCGGCGGCCCGCACTGGGGCGCGTACGACAACTTCGTGCTCGGCGACGACGGCTACTACCACGAAACCGACAAACCGCAGCACCTCGCGGTGTCGAACTACTTCGTCGCACGGTCCGGTTTGGACGGTGACCACAAGGTCAACCTGCTGAACCTCGGCGAGGACGGGAAGGTCGCGGTCGACCAGA
Source organism: Amycolatopsis sp. NPDC043885 (assembly GCF_056435685.1). Taxonomy (NCBI): domain Bacteria; kingdom Bacillati; phylum Actinomycetota; class Actinomycetes; order Pseudonocardiales; family Pseudonocardiaceae; genus Amycolatopsis; species Amycolatopsis sp. NPDC043885. Next base: position 507,725 of record NZ_JBWKEA010000001.1, on the reverse strand, counting down.
ACTTCCGGGACGAGTTCACCGGACAGGTCGGGATCAACTTCAACCGGAAGACCTGGCCGCACGGGTCCTTCGGCAACGCCAAGCCGCACTCCGAACTGTTCGTCGTGGCGGACGCGGATCTCAAGTAACCCTGCTCGGCGCGGAAGGTCATGGGTGGCGGGCGCACCCCGCCACCCACGGCTCCGCCGATCTGTTCGGAGAAGGTCCCATGGATCACCACGTCATCCCGGCGAGTTCGGGTTCGGCCGGAGTCGACATCGCCCTCGTCCTGCTCCGGCTCGGACTTCTGCTGGCGACCGCTTTCCTTGCCGGCACGGGGATCCTGCGCCCGCTGGCGGGTGAGCTGCCCCGACGGCTTCGGCTCGCCATCGCCGTACTCGGCGGGCTTTCCGCCGCGCTCGCCGCGGTTTCCGCCTTCGCGACCGACGTCAACGTCATCGCGCTGATCGTGCATCTCGTGCTCGCGCTGGCCATTCCCGTCCTGATCCGCCGTCCGCCGGCGGGCCGCTGGGCGGCCCTCGCGCTCGCCGCATTGGTGGTGCTCGAAACCTCGCTCGGGCGGACAGGCGTCGACTTCGCCATAGACACCGTCTACGTCGCGGCCGCGGCCTTGTGGTTCGGCGTCACCGTTCTTTCCGTCTGGGTGCCCGCGGAGCAATGGCGCCAGACGAACTTCCGGCTCGGCCCGCTTTCCCTGACACTGGGCGGACTTCTCGTCGTCGCGGGCGCGCTGTCCGGACTCGCCGGCGGGGTCGCCTCGGCCGACCCGCTGCCGGGTCTGCCCACCGGCGGCGACCCCGCGGTCTGGCTGATCCCCGGCCTCGACCTCGGCGGACTGCTCGGACCGGCCGTCCCCGTGCCCACCGACCTCCTCGCCCCGATCTACGGGATCATCACGCCGATTTCGTAAAACCGTTACCAGCAAAGGAGAATCTCATGAAGAAGACCTTCGTCCGCGCGGTCACCGGCGCCGCGCTCGCCGGTCTCGTCGTGCTCGGCTCGGCGGCTTCCGCGCTCGCCGCGCAGGACGCCCCGAACGATGTCGTGGTCGTCGACGAACCCGACACGAGCGACCTCCACAACATCTGGACGTTCGCGCCGCTCGGCGTCCCGGTGCTGGGCCTCGTCCAGTCCCTCAACGGCGTCCCCGGCCGGCTGCTGCCGTCCTGACTTCCGCGGCGGCGCGGCTCCCGGGGCCGCGCCGCCGCTTTCGGTGAGGAGACCGATGGCCGACAGACACCTGATCGGGCGCATCGCCATCGCGGGGATCGTGGTGGCCGCGCTCGCGACGTGTGTGGTGCTGCTCAACGGCGGTGAGGAACCGCAGGCCGAGACCGTGGCCGTGGTCGGCGAGCCGACCGAGGCCGAACCGTCGCGGGGGCCGGATCGCACGATCACGCGGACGCCCAGTCAGGCGCAGCCGGTGTCGAACGACTGGCGGATCGCGTACGAGCTGGCCGGGACGGGGACCGCGACCGTGGTCCACGACTCGAACGGGCTGGGGCTCGTGCACCAGGAGCTGCAGGTGACGCTGCCGTGGCGCAAGGAGCTCACGTGGAAGAACACCGGCACGCCGCCGACCGTCCAGCTGATGGGGCAGGGCGAGGGCGCCACCTACGCCGGCCGCCTCGCCCCTCCTGACCTGCGTTTAGCCCCCTAATCGCGATCCGGCGCGCAGCGAAAACCGGTGGCCACGATGGGCAGAATGTAGCCATGACCTGGAGCTTCGAAGTCACCCCCGTCGATCACCCGGACGCCGCCCAGCTGCTGCGCGAGTACTTGGACGAGATCGCGTCGCGCTACTACGAGCGCCAGGTCACCGAAGAGGAGCTCGACGTCTTGCTCGAGGAGAACCACAGCCGCGACATGGTCCCGCCGACAGGTGCCTTCCTCCTCGCGCGACGGGACGGGGTGCTGGCCGGCTGCGCCGGTCTCCGGGTCGTCGCGCCCGACACCACCGAACTCAAACGCGTCTTCCTGCGGAAGTCCGAGCGCGGCAAGGGCGGCGCGGCGCTGCTCGTGGCCGCCGCCGAGGACGTCGCCCGCGGCCTCGGGGCCACGCTGATCCGCCTCGACACCCGAGACGACCTCGTCGAGGCGAGGGCTCTGTACGCACGCCTCGGCTACGAGACGGTCGAGCCCTTCAACGACGACCCCTACGCGCACCACTACTTCGCGAAGTCCCTGGCCCCGGCGGTGCCGGATCGCGTTTAGCCCGCTAAACGCGACGCGGGCGCGGGGCGAAGGTCGCCTTGGCGAGGAGGGCACCGGCGAGGACGGGCGCCAGCCCGATCAGCAGCAGGAAGACGCCGGTGTCCTTGCCCTCGATCAGCGGATGCCACCACAGCGGCGTCACGGCGATGTCGACGACGTCACCCCGCTCCGGGAACGTTCCGAAGGACATCCACCGCAGGTCCTTCACCTCGTGCGTCTCGCCGTCGAGTTCGTAGGTGCCGTCCACCAGGTTGCCGTTGCCGCAGCTGGTGCAGCTCGAAGTGCTCGCCTCCGCCCGCAGCGTCGCGGTCACGGTGAGCCGCGCCTCGGGGGCGAGCCCGGTCAGCGCGGTCAGCGCGTTCACCGCGAGCGCCAGCCCCGGCAGCACCAGGGCGAGCGCGACGACCGTGCGCGCCACCAGCGACAGCGTCGACAGCGGCTGTCGTCCGGCCGTTTCCCGGCGCCGGTTGAGCGGACCGCGGAGTCCGGCGAGCGGGCCTCGCCGTCCGCCGAGCCAGCCGGCGTCGCTGGTGTCGGACGCGGCCGCCACCGAACGAAAGTCCGCGTCTTCCCAGTCCACTTCGGACGCCAGGACGGCCAGACGGCGCGAGTCGGCGAACATCATCTCTTCGGTCAGCGTCCCGGCTTCGGAGGTCCACAGTGAACCGCCGTGGAAGGCGACTTCGCGGACCCGGAACCACGGATCGCCTTCGAACAGCGCGCGGACGCCGGGGGAGAGAAGAGCCTCGGCGAACTCCGGATCGGACGTCGTCACGGTGAACCGGCGGTCGAACTCCGTGCCGGTCTCGAACCGCTGCAGCAGGGCATCCGGCTTCGGCGCCCCGACGGTGTTCCGCGTGATGCGGGCGTCCTCCAGCGGCGTGAACCGCTCCGGCTCGAAAGCACCCGTCGCGGGGGTGATGACGACCGACGGCACGACCGGCGTCCGAAGCTGGATCAGGGCGTACGTCCCATCGGTCAGGTCGGCTGTCCTGGCCGGCTCCGGGAAGTCCGCCGAGCCGCCGAGCCGGTACTCGACTCCGAGCAGGCGGTGCCCGTTGTGGTCGAACTCGACCGCGGTCGCCACCGACTCGGGCGACGCGTGGGTGACGGCGATCCCCCGCGAGGGGAGTACGCCGAAGCTAGGCTCACCGGATCCGTCGAGCCTGCCGATCCACGTCTTCTGCCGATACCCCCGCCAGGCCGCCAGAGCCGCGATGACCAGGGGGAACGCGAACCACAGCCAGCCGGGCACCGCGCTGCCGGACCCCGTCGAGAGCCAGTACAGCGACGTCTCGGAGACGAGGATCCCGCAGAGCGCGTAGCTGACGGCGGCCGCGGTGGGCCGCCGTCCGTCGAATCGCCCGCCGAACAGCAACAGCGCCAGGGCCAGGGTGTATCCACCGGCGATGAGCCACGGCCCGGCCAGCTGATCGTCCATCGGGCGACCCTACTGGTCCATGTCGAGGTTCTCGCGCGTCTCCTCTTCGCTGTGGCGACCGCCGGTCCGGCCGTACTCCTGCCCGGCGGTGACGTTCTTCGTGTTGTCGATGACCTTGTTCGCGACGTCGAAGGCCGCCTTGCCCTGGTACGCCGAACCCTTCGACAGATCGCTGGGGTTGACCCCGACCACCTGCTTGATCGCCTGGTTCGGCACACCCTTGAGGACGTCCTTCGCGGCGTCGCCGAAGGTGCCCAGCTGAGTCCCGGAGCCCTTCGCGAACGCGCCGACGATCGCCTTCTCCTGGCCGGGGGTCATCCCGACCTTGCCGGCCTTCGTCAGCTTCGAACCCTGTTTCACCAGGTCGTCGGTCCACTTGAGCATGAAGCCCATGAACTTGTCGAGCAGCTTGCCGAGTTTGCCGAGGTGCTTGGTGATCTTGCCCATCGCGCTCGCGGCCTTGGCGATCGTCGCGGTCATCGCGGCGGCCACCGACGAGCCGAGGCTCACCACCGAAGCGGCCAGCGCGGGCAGCCAGATGTAGATGGCCCAGGTGACCAGCTCGGAGATGATCGATTTGACGACCTCTTCGATGACGGTCATCACCATCGACCACATCTGCAGCGTCTCGGCCACCGTCCCGGCGCTGTTGCCGATGCCCTTGATGCCGACGGCGAAGTCGCCGAGCGCGTTCCTGGCGGCGTCGCCCGCGTCGCCCACCCAGTCCTTCAGGGACTCGTCGCCGGTCTTGACGAAGTCGTCGGCCAGCGTGACGAAGCCCTTGGCGATGTTGCCGAAGTTGCCCGCCGCGGTCTTGAGCGCCGGGCCGTCACCCGTGACGAAGTGCAGCGCGTCCTGCAGTGGCTGGATCAGCTCGATCAGGATGTTGAGGCCGTTGCTGACCAGCCAGCCGACCGGGTCGAGCACGAAGCTCGCGAGATCCGCGCCGGCCCCCGCGATGAACCCGGCGCCGTCCTGTACCAGCTGCCCCCCGGCGGCCACCAGGTCGCCGGGGCCCTGCGCGGTGCTGAACTTCTCGTAGGCGTTGGCGACGGTGGTGACGCCCTTGCCCGCGATCGGCACCTTCTTCGCCGCGTCGAGCGCGTTCTTGCCGAAGCTGTCGTCACCCGTGATCTTGACGCCGGCGGCGATGCTCGCCTTCTCGTCGGTCATGCCGTCCCCCAGCTCACTTCGGTCCGTCGATCTTGGCTTCGTACTTCCCCAGGGTGATCGTCGCGTCGTTTTCGAAGCCGTTGTAGATCGACGCCGCCTGGGTCATCTTCCCGGAGAACGAGTCGACCCCGGTCTTCATCAGCTCGAGCAGCTCACGCAGGTCGGCGAGTTTGCCGGTGTAGGTCTGCTTCACCGCGAGCCCGATCAGGCCCCACGACTTGTCCGTGACGTCCGCCTGGTCGACGAGATCGCCGAATTTGCCGGCCTCGTCCTTGTAATAGCCGAGCTTGTTGGCGTAGTCGGTCAAGGCCTGCGTCTTGACCGCGTGCCCGCCTGGTCCGGTCATCGGTGATCCTCCTCGTCGAACAGGTTCTTGAGGAACTGGTCACCGGCCGAGTTCCCGCCGGACGGCGCCGGCCCGGGAGTCGGTTCGTCCGACCGCCGGAGCACCGTCTCCTCGCTGAAGTCGTCTTCGTTCCGAGGGCGGCGCGCGGTGTTCTGTGGTGGCTCCTCCGACATCTGAGACCGCAGATCGTCCGCCGTGGTTCCCAGCGCTTCCGCTTGGGCTTCGAGGACCTGTTCTTCGACGTTCAGATGGAAGGCTCCGCCGAACTGCGCGTCGACGATCCCCGCCTGCTTCCGTGCCGCGTCGGCCACCGCGGTGTGCAAAGTGGACAGAATGGCGGCGGCGAGCTGTTGTGGCTGCTGCCGAAGGGCTTCCGGGCTGAGACGAATGTCCTTCACGGACCCGCCGGGCCCCGCGACGACGGTGACCGAGCGGTCCGGCGATGTCGCCACCGACTCCAGTTCCGCCAGTTCGCCCTGCATCTCGCCGACCTTCGCGAACTGCGTCTCGGCCTGTTTGATCTTGGATTGGAATTTCTCGAACTCGGCGACCAGCTGTTCGAACTCGGCCGACATGGAGCCTCCCCGTGCAAGTGCGTGTGACCGCTATCACCGCGGCCATCGTGACCTATTCACGGGTCTGACGCGATGGCGTGCTTTCCGGATCCATCCGGCTCACCCGATAGGGGATATAGGTAGCGTGGTCCGCCGAGCAGGGCGGTATCAGTACGGACGAGGGGAGGCGTCGTGGACGCCGAGCAGAAGGAAAGCAGCGAAGAACCCAGGCGGGGGAGTCACGCGGCGCCGGAGGGGGCACCCGTGCATCCGTTGATCGATCTCTCCCGGGACCCGCATCCGGGCCGGGCGGACCACGCCAAGCCCGACGAGGAATGAAGGCCGGGCGCGCAGCGCGTCCGGTGAGGGCGATGGCGGGGCCGGGGGTGGAGAACCGGCCCGAAACGCCGTTCCATCAGGGTCGCCGCGGCATGACGCCCGGCACGATATAGTTATCGACCCCCCGATTTGGCCGGTCCGGAAGTGGCCGGGTATCTTTGGAGACCGTGCCCGGCAGGCGTCGGGCCGTCCCGTGTGCCGTGCGGCATGGACGGGGTGCTCAGGCATCCGGTCCGAAGGCTTCGCCCACGCGGGATCCGACGGAAAATCCCTACGGGAAGTTACCGGTCGCGAGACCGTGACGCGGGCCGACACGCCCGACCGCGGGGGCCGGAGACAACACGTAGTAGCAAGATCGCGAACAGAAAGCTGGTCCATTGCCCACGATCCAGCAGCTGGTCCGTAAGGGCCGCCAGGACAAGGCTGCCAAGCAGAAGACCGCGGCCCTCAAGGGGAGCCCGCAGCGGCGTGGCGTGTGCACTCGCGTGTACACCACAACCCCCAAGAAGCCGAACTCGGCGCTTCGCAAGGTCGCTCGTGTGAAGCTGACCAGCGGCATCGAGGTCACCGCCTACATTCCCGGTGAAGGCCACAACCTGCAGGAGCACTCGATGGTGCTCGTGCGCGGTGGTCGTGTGAAGGACCTGCCGGGTGTCCGTTACAAGATCATCCGCGGTTCGCTCGACACCCAGGGTGTCAAGAACCGTAAGCAGGCGCGCAGCCGGTATGGCGCGAAGAAGGAGAAGAGCTAATGCCCCGCAAGGGTCCGGCCCCGAAGCGGCCGCTGATCTCTGACCCCGTCTACGCATCCCCGCTGGTCACCCAGCTGGTGAACAAGGTGCTGAAGGACGGCAAGCGGTCCCTGGCCGAGCGCATCGTCTACGGCGCCCTCGAAGGTGCTCGCGAGAAGACCGGCACCGACCCGGTCGTCACGCTGAAGCGCGCCCTCGACAACGTGAAGCCCACCATCGAGGTGAAGAGCCGCCGCGTCGGTGGTGCCACCTACCAGGTGCCGATCGAGGTCAAGCCGGGACGCTCCACCACGCTCGCGCTTCGCTGGCTGGTCTCTTTCTCGCAGGCTCGTCGCGAGAAGACCATGATCGAGCGTCTGCAGAACGAGCTCCTCGACGCGAGCAACGGCCTCGGCGCCAGCGTGAAGCGGCGCGAGGACACGCACAAGATGGCCGAGTCCAACAAGGCCTTCGCGCACTACCGCTGGTGATGTCCGCCCGGCTGCCGATCAAAGCCTTGCCGGGCCCCAATTTTGAGACAGGGGAACACTCTCGTGGCACGTGAAGTGCTGACCGACCTGAACAAGGTCCGCAACATCGGCATCATGGCCCACATCGACGCCGGTAAGACCACCACCACCGAGCGGATCCTGTTCTACACCGGGGTCAACTACAAGATCGGTGAAGTCCACGATGGCGCCGCCACCATGGACTGGATGGAGGAGGAGCAGAAGCGGGGTATCACCATCACCTCGGCTGCCACCACCACTTTCTGGGCCGATCACCAGATCAACATCATCGACACCCCGGGCCACGTCGACTTCACCGTCGAGGTGGAGCGTTCGCTCCGCGTGCTCGATGGTGCCGTCGCCGTCTTCGACGGCAAAGAGGGTGTCGAGCCGCAGTCCGAGCAGGTCTGGCGTCAGGCGGACAAGTACGAGGTTCCTCGTATCTGCTTCGTCAACAAGATGGACAAGCTCGGCGCGGACTTCTACTTCACCGTCCGCACCATCGAGGAGCGCCTCGGCGCCCGCCCGCTGGTCATCCAGCTGCCGATCGGCGCCGAGAACGAGTTCGAAGGCGTCGTCGACCTGGTCCGCATGAAGGCGCTGACCTGGCGCGGCGAGGTCCAGAAGGGCGAGGACTACGCCGTCGAGGAGATCCCGGCCGAGCTCGCCGACAAGGCGGCCGAGTACCGGGAGAAGCTGGTCGAGGCCATCGCCGAGACCGACGACTCCCTGATGGAGAAGTTCCTCGAGGGCGAGGAGCTGACCGAGGCCGAGATCAAGGCCGGTATCCGGAAGCTCACCGTGAACCGCGAGGCGTACCCGGTGCTCACTGGTTCCGCGTTCAAGAACAAGGGCGTCCAGCCCATGCTCGACGCGGTCATCGACTACCTTCCGTCGCCGCTGGACGTGCCGGCCGTCGAGGGCACGCTGCCCGACGGCGAGACCGTCGTGTCGCGCAAGCCGTCGACCGAGGAGCCCTTCTCCGCTCTGGCGTTCAAGATCGCCGCGCACCCGTTCTTCGGCAAGCTGACCTACATCCGGGTGTACTCGGGCAAGGTCGCCTCCGGCGCGCAGCTGATCAACGCCACCAAGGAGCGCAAGGAGCGCATCGGGAAGCTCTTCCAGATGCACTCCAACAAGGAGAACCCGGTGGACGAGGCCCAGGCGGGCCACATCTACGCGGTCATCGGCCTGAAGGACACCACCACCGGTGACACCCTCGCCGACCCGCAGAACCCGGTCGTCCTCGAGTCGATGACGTTCCCGGCGCCGGTCATCCGCGTCGCGATCGAGCCGAAGACCAAGGCCGACCAGGAGAAGCTGTCCCTGGCGATCCAGAAGCTGGCCGAAGAGGACCCGACGTTCCAGGTCAACCTGGACGAGGACACCGGCCAGACGATCATCGCAGGTATGGGCGAGCTGCACCTCGAGGTGCTGGTCAACCGCATGAAGTCCGACTACAAAGTCGAGGCGAACATCGGTAAGCCGCAGGTCGCCTACCGCGAGACGGTGCGCAAGACGGTCGAGAAGCTCGACTACGTGCACAAGAAGCAGACCGGTGGTTCCGGTCAGTTCGCGAAGGTCATCGTCAAGCTCGAGCCGCTCGAGTCCACCGACGGTGCCCTCTACGAGTTCGACAACAAGGTCACCGGTGGTCGCGTGCCGCGGGAGTACATCCCGTCGGTCGACGCGGGCGCACAGGACGCCATGCAGTACGGCGTGCTGGCCGGCTACCCGCTCGTCGGGTTGAAGTTCACCTTGTTGGACGGCGCGTACCACGAGGTCGACTCTTCGGAAATGGCCTTCAAGATCGCCGGCTCCATGGCGATGAAGGAAGCCGCGAAGAAGGCCGGTCCGGTCATCCTCGAGCCGCTGATGGCCGTCGAGGTCACCACGCCCGAGGACTACATGGGCGATGTGATCGGCGACCTCAACTCCCGCCGTGGCCAGATCCAGGCCATGGAGGAGCGCGCCGGTACCCGTGTCGTCAAGGCACTGGTCCCGCTGTCGGAGATGTTCGGTTACGTCGGCGACCTGCGTTCGCGTACGCAGGGACGTGCCAACTACTCCATGGTGTTCGACTCCTACGCCGAGGTTCCCGCGAACGTCGCGAAGGAAATCATCGCGAAGGCGACGGGGGAGTAGTTCCCGTCCGCTCGCGGGCATAAGGAACACTCCTGAACGTCCGCAGCATCCGTCAAGAAACGAATCCCCGTCCGACAGCCACGTTGGCCGGTGAGTAAGCAAAACAGTCCAGGAGGACATTCCAGTGGCGAAGGCGAAATTCGAGCGGACCAAGCCGCACGTCAACATCGGGACCATCGGTCACGTCGACCACGGTAAGACCACTCTGACCGCGGCGATCACCAAGGTTCTGCACGACAAGTACCCCGAGCTGAACACCGCTTCGGCGTTCGACCAGATCGACAACGCGCCGGAAGAGAAGCAGCGCGGTATCACGATCAACATCTCGCACGTCGAGTACCAGACCGAGAAGCGTCACTACGCCCACGTGGACGCCCCCGGTCACGCGGACTACATCAAGAACATGATCACCGGTGCGGCGCAGATGGACGGCGCGATCCTCGTGGTCGCGGCGACCGACGGCCCGATGCCGCAGACCCGTGAGCACGTGCTGCTCGCGAAGCAGGTCGGCGTGCCCTACATCGTGGTCGCGCTGAACAAGGCCGACATGGTCGACGACGAGGAGATCCTGGAGCTCGTCGAGCTCGAGGTCCGCGAGCTGCTGTCCTCCCAGGACTTCCCGGGTGACGACGCTCCGGTCATCAAGGTCTCCGGCCTGAAGGCCCTCGAGGGCGACGCCAAGTGGGGCGAGAGCGTTCTCGAGCTGATGGAAGCCGTCGACGAGAACGTGCCGGACCCGGTGCGCGAGCTCGACAAGCCGTTCCTGATGCCGATCGAAGACGTCTTCACGATCACCGGCCGTGGCACGGTCGTGACCGGCCGTATCGAGCGTGGCCGCGTCAACGTGAACGAAGAGGTCGAGATCGTCGGCATCAAGGAGAAGTCGACCAAGACCACCGTCACCGGTGTCGAGATGTTCCGCAAGCTGCTCGACCAGGGTGAGGCCGGCGACAACGTCGGTCTGCTGGTCCGCGGTATCAAGCGCGAGGACGTCGAGCGCGGCCAGGTCGTCGTGAAGCCGGGCACCACCACCCCGCACACGGAGTTCGAGGGCTCGGTCTACATCCTGTCGAAGGACGAGGGTGGCCGTCACACCCCGTTCTTCAACAACTACCGCCCGCAGTTCTACTTCCGTACCACGGACGTGACCGGCGTCGTCACCCTCAAGGAGGGTGTCGAGATGGTCATGCCGGGCGACAACACGGACATCAGCGTCGTGCTGATCCAGCCGGTCGCCATGGACGAGGGTCTGCGTTTCGCCATCCGTGAGGGTGGACGGACCGTGGGCGCCGGCCAGGTCACCAAGATCATCAAGTGATTTAACGCCGACCCGGGGGTCTGATACACCCCCGGGTTCAAGGCGTCAAATCACGTGTGCGACACTATTCAGGTTGCTCGTCCTGGGGCGGCCGAACTCGTACTTCTTCGGAAAACGGGTTCCGGCCGCCCTGGTATGAGCGGCCACGGTCCGCGGAGCACTTCCTTCGGGTGAGGCTAGCGGGCAAGGGCGTTTGAGACGGCGATCAAGCATTTCCGCCGGCTCGATGCCTCCTCACGTTGAGGAAGACCAGGCAAGACGAAGATCCCGCGGGATCCGTCTGTGCGTCGGGCTCGACACGCCCGACCGCGTGGACCGGGGACAGGGCCGTTGAACTGGGAAAACCTCAGTCAGACTGAGGTTTGAAAAGACAAAAGCGGCACGAGACGACAAGGAACGAGCAGCCACCATGGCGGGACAGAAGATCCGCATCCGGCTCAAGGCCTACGACCACGAGGCGATCGACACCTCGGCGCGCAAGATCGTCGAGACGGTCACGCGCACCGGCGCCCGTGTTGTCGGGCCGGTGCCGCTGCCCACCGAGAAGAACGTTTACTGCGTCATCCGCTCGCCGCACAAGTACAAGGACTCACGCGAGCACTTCGAGATGCGCACGCACAAGCGTCTGATCGACATCCTCGACCCGACGCCGAAGACGGTCGACGCGCTCATGCGCATCGACCTGCCGGCGAGCGTCGACGTCAACATCCAGTAGCAGCGGCTGGCGAGCGGCGGAGAGTAAGAGACTCATGTCTGACAGGCAAGTGAAGGGCATCCTGGGCACCAAGCTCGGCATGACCCAGGTCTTCGACGAGAACAACCGGGTCGTCCCGGTGACCGTCGTCCAGGCCGGGCCGAACGTGGTCACCCAGGTTCGGACCCAGGAGAACGACGGCTACAAGGCCGTGCAGCTGGCTTTCGGCGCGGTCGACCCGCGCCGGGTGAACAAGCCGCGCACCGGCCACTTCGACAAGGCGAGCGTGACCCCGCGTCGTTACCTTGCGGAGCTGCGTACCACCGACGCCGAGACCTACGAGGTCGGCCAGGAGATCACCGCCGAGGTGTTCGAGGCCGGTATCGAGGTCGACGTGACCGGTACCAGCAAGGGCAAGGGCTACGCCGGTGTCATGAAGCGTCACGGCTTCAAGGGCCAGGGCGCGAGCCACGGTGCCCAGGCCGTGCACCGCAAGCCCGGCTCGATCGGTGGCTGCGCCACCCCGGGCCGTGTCTTCAAGGGCCTGCGCATGGCGGGCCGGATGGGCAACGACCGGGTCACCACGCAGAACCTGACCGTGCACGCGGTGCGTGCCGAGGACGGCCTGCTGCTGATCAAGGGCGCCGTGCCCGGTCCCAAGGGCGGCCTGCTGTTCGTTCGCAGCGCCGCGAAGGGTGGTAACTGAACATGACCAGCGTCGAGCTGAAGACCCCGGCCGGTAAAGCCGACGGCACGGTCGAGCTCCCCTCGGAGATCTTCGACGTGCAGGCCAACGTGCCCCTCATGCACCAGGTCGTGGTGGCCCAGCTGGCCGCCGCCCGCCAGGGCACGCATGACACCAAGACCCGCGGTGAAGTCCGCGGTGGTGGCAAGAAGCCGTACCGCCAGAAGGGCACCGGCCGCGCCCGCCAGGGTTCGACCCGTGCGCCGCAGTTCGTCGGCGGTGGTGTCGTCCACGGCCCCACGCCGCGCGACTACACCCAGCGGACCCCGAAGAAGATGAAGGCCGCCGCTCTGCGTGGCGCCCTCTCCGACCGGGCCCGTGCCGGACAGTTGCACGTCATCACCGAACTGGTGACCGGCGAGAAGCCGTCCACCAAGTCCGCCAAGGCCGCCATCGCCGCGGTGACCCAGGCCAAGCGCGTTCTCGTGGTGCTGCACCGCGACGACGAGCTGGGCTGGAACTCCGTGCGCAACCTGGCCGAGGTCCACATCATCACGCCCGACCAGCTCAACACCTACGACGTGTTGGTCAACGACGACGTGGTGTTCACCAAGGCCGCTTACGACGTGTTCGTCGCCGGCCCCGTCCGGGGCAAGGGCGCGAAGGCTTCGGCTCGGTCGAGCGAGGTTGAAGGGAGTGACGAGCAGTGAGTGCGATCGCCATCCCCGATCCCCGCGACATCTTGCTCGCGCCGGTGATCTCCGAGAAGTCCTACGGGCTGCTCGAGGACCACAAGTACACGTTCATCGTCCGCCCGGACGCCAACAAGACCCAGATCAAGATCGCGGTCGAGAAGGTGTTCGGCGTCAAGGTGGTCAGCGTCAACACGGCCAACCGCCAGGGCAAGCGTAAGCGGACTCGCGCCGGCTTCGGCAAGCGCAAGGACACCAAGCGCGCCATCGTGACTCTTTCGGCTGAGAGCAAGCCGATCGAGATCTTCGGCGGACCCACCGCGTAAAGGACTGAGCTGACACATGGGCATCCGCAAGTACAAGCCGACGACCCCGGGTCGTCGCGGTTCCAGCGTCTCCGACTTCGCCGAGATCACTCGGTCCACCCCGGAGAAGTCGCTGCTGCGTCCGCTGAGCAAGTCCGGCGGCCGTAACTCCAGCGGCAAGATCACCACCCGGCACAAGGGTGGTGGCCACAAGCGTGCGTACCGGCTGATCGACTTCCGCCGGAACGACAAGGACGGCGTTCCCGCCAAGGTCGCGCACATCGAGTACGACCCCAACCGGTCCGCTCGTATCGCGCTGCTGCACTACGCCGACGGCGAGAAGCGCTACATCATCGCCCCGGAGAAGCTCAAGCAGGGTGACACGGTCGAGAACGGCCCCCGTGCCGACATCAAGCCGGGTAACAACCTGCCGCTGCGCAACATCCCGGTCGGCACCGTGATCCACGCGATCGAGCTCCGCCCCGGTGGCGGCGCGAAGATGGCGCGGTCCGCCGGTGCCAAGGTGCAGCTGGTGGCGAAGGACGGGCCGTACGCCCAGCTTCGTCTCCCGTCGGGCGAGATCCGCAACGTCGACGTGCGCAACCGCGCCACCATCGGCGAGGTCGGCAACTCCGAGCACTCCAACATCAACTGGGGCAAGGCGGGCCGTAACCGCTGGCGCGGCAAGCGCCCCACCGTCCGTGGTGTCGTCATGAACCCGGTCGACCACCCGCACGGTGGTGGTGAGGGTAAGACCTCCGGTGGTCGCCACCCGGTGAACCCGAACGGAAAGCCCGAAGGCCGCACCCGCCGCCGCAAGGCCTCCGACGCCATGATCGTCCGCCGCCGGCGTACCGGCAAGAAGCGCTGAGCAGGGAGGTAGAAGAACATGCCACGTAGCCTCAAAAAGGGCCCCTTCGTGGACGACCACCTGCTCAAGAAGGTGGACGCTCTCAACGAGTCGGGCAAGAAGACCGTGATCAAGACGTGGTCGCGTCGCTCCACGATCATCCCGGATTTCCTGGGTCACACGATCGCTGTGCACGACGGCCGCAAGCACGTCCCGGTGTTCGTCACCGAGGCGATGGTGGGTCACAAGTTGGGCGAATTCGCGCCGACTCGGACCTTCAAGGGCCACATCAAGGACGACCGCAAGTCGCGCCGCCGCTGAGCGGGCACGAGAGAACAAGGAAGCTAGCGATGAACGCCCAGAACGACGTGGCCGAGGCTCTGCCGACGGCTTACGCGCGGGCTCGCTTCGTCCGGGACTCGCCTACCAAGGTGCGCCGGGTGATCGAGCTGATCAAGGGACGTAGCGCCGCCGACGCCTTGGCCGTGCTCCAGTTCGCCCCGCAGGCGGCAAGCGAGCCGGTCGCGAAGGTGCTCGCCAGCGCCGTGGCCAACGCCGAAAACAACCTCGATCTCGACCCGGACACCCTCTGGGTCAAGAACGCCTACGCCGACGAGGGCCCGACCCTCAAGCGCATCCGTCCGCGGGCCCAGGGCCGCGCGTACCGGATCCGCAAGCGGACCAGCCACATCACCGTCGAGGTGGAGTCGCGTCCGAAGGCCGAGGCCAAGAAGGCACAGGGCAAGAAGAAGGCAGGTGGCCGGTAGTGGGCCAGAAGATCAACCCGCACGGCTTCCGCCTGGGTATCACCACGGACTGGAAGTCGCGTTGGTACGCCGACAAGCAGTACGCGGAGTACGTGGCCGAGGACGTCAAGATCCGGAAGCTGCTGTCCACGGGCATGGAGCGCGCCGGGATCTCCAAGGTCGAGATCGAGCGCACCCGTGACCGGGTCCGCGTCGACATCCACACCGCCCGGCCGGGCATCGTCATCGGCCGTCGCGGCGCGGAGGCCGACCGCATCCGCGGCGCGCTGGAGAAGCTGACCGCCAAGCAGGTCCAGCTGAACATCCTCGAGGTCAAGAACCCCGAGGCCGACGCCCAGCTCGTCGCTCAGGGTGTCGCGGAGCAGCTGAGCAACCGTGTGGCGTTCCGCCGCGCGATGCGCAAGGCGATCCAGACCTCCATGCGTTCGCCGCAGGTCAAGGGCATCCGCGTGCAGTGCGGCGGTCGTCTCGGCGGTGCCGAGATGTCCCGCTCCGAGCACTACCGCGATGGCCGCGTCCCGCTGCACACGCTGCGTGCCGACATCGACTACGGCTTCTTCGAGGCCAAGACGACGTTCGGTCGCATCGGCGTGAAGGTGTGGATCTACAAGGGCGAGCTCGTGGGTGGCCTCAAGGCCAAGGAGGCGCGTGACGCCGCCGCGGCCGCCGAGCGTGCCCCGCGCCGTGACCGTGGTGACCGTCCGTCCCGACCGCGCCGTTCCGGCTCGTCGGGCACGACGCCGACCTCGACCGAAGCCGGTCGGGCTGCCGCCGCCGCCAAGAGCGACGACGCCGCCCCCGCGGCCACCGAGGCCCCGGCTGCTGAGACTGCAGAAAAGACGGAGGGCTGACACGTGCTCATCCCGCGCAGGGTCAAGCACCGGAAGCAGCACTCCCCGAAGCGCCACGGTGCCGCCAAGGGCGGTACGAAGGTGAACTTCGGCGAGTACGGCATCCAGGCGCTTGAGCACAGCTACGTGACCAACCGGCAGATCGAGTCCGCTCGTATCGCCATGACGCGTCACATCAAGCGTGGCGGCAAGGTGTGGACGACCATCTACCCGGACCGCCCGCTGACCAAGAAGCCGGCGGAAACCCGCATGGGTTCCGGTAAGGGTTCGCCCGAGTGGTGGATCGCCAACGTGAAGCCGGGCCGCGTGATGTTCGAGATCTCGTTCCCGAACGAGGAGACCGCCCGCGAGGCGCTCCGTCGCGCGATCCACAAGCTGCCCATGAAGTGCCGCATCGTGACCCGTGAAGGTGGTGAGTTCTGATGGCGAAGGCAGGTGCCGCCCAGGCATCGGAGCTGCGTGAGCTCACCGCGGAAGAGCTCGTTCTGCGTCTGAAGGAATACAAGGAGGAGCTCTTCAACCTCCGCTTCCAGATGGCGACCGGACAGCTCGACAACAACCGCCGTCTGCGCACCGTCCGTACGGACATCGCGCGGATCTACACGGTCATGCGCGAGCGTGAACTCGGCCTGTCCGTTTCCCCTGACGCCGAGAGTGAAGGTGCCGCATGAGCGAGCAGCCCAACGCTGAGGCGGCCCCCCGCAACGACCGCAAGGTCCGTGAGGGTTACGTCGTCTCGGACAAGATGAACAAGACGATCGTGGTCGAGCTCGAAGACCGCAAGAAGCACCGTCGTTACGCCAAGGTTCTCCGCAGCACCAGCAAGGTCAAGGTGCACGACGAGAACAACGAGGCGGGCGTGGGCGACCGGGTCACCCTGATGGAGACCCGCCCGCTGTCGGCGACCAAGCGCTGGCGTCTGGTGCAGATCGTGGAGAAGGCCAAGTAAGTAGGGCTCTCTGAGTCCCTTAGTTCCGCAAGGCTCGCGGCTGAAACATCGAAAGATGAACGCGAGAACCAGCGCGACATACAGGAGTAGACGTGATCCAGCAGGAGTCGCGGCTTCGGGTTGCCGACAACACGGGCGCGAAGGAAATCCTTTGCATCCGCGTTCTCGGTGGCTCGGGGCGGCGCTACGCGGGCATCGGCGACATCATCGTCGCCACCGTGAAGGACGCCATGCCGGCCGCCGGCGTGAAGAAGGGTGACGTCGTCAAGGCGGTCATCGTTCGCACGCGCAAGGAGCGCCGTCGTCCGGACGGTTCTTACATCCGCTTCGACGAGAACGCTGCTGTGCTCATCAAGAACGACAATGAGCCCCGCGGCACCCGCATCTTCGGGCCGGTCGGCCGCGAGCTGCGCGACCGAAAGTTCATGAAGATCATTTCGCTCGCGCCGGAGGTGTTGTAGAGCATGAAGGTGAAGAAGGGCGACACGGTCGTCGTCATCGCCGGCAAGGACAAGGGTGCCAAGGGCAAGGTCATCCAGGCCTACCCCGAGCGCGAGCGCGTGCTGGTCGAGGGCGTGAACCGGATCAAGAAGCACACGCGGATCTCCCAGACCCAGCGCGGCGCGCAGTCCGGCGGCATCGTCACGCAGGAAGCGCCCATCCACGTCTCGAACGTGATGGTCGTCGACTCCGACGGCAAGCCGACCCGGGTGGGCTACCGCATCGGCGAGGACGGCAAGAAGGTCCGGGTCTCGCGCCGGAACGGTAAGGACATCTGATCATGACCACCGCAGAGAAGATCGCCCCGCGCCTCAAGGTGCGGTACCGCGAGGAGATCAAGGGGCAGCTCCAGCAGGAGTTCTCCTTCGAGAACGTCCACCAGATCCCGGGCGTCGTCAAGGTCGTCGTGAACATGGGTGTCGGTGACGCCGCCCGTGACAGCAAGCTGATCGAAGGCGCCATCCGCGACCTGGCCGCGATCACCGGGCAGAAGCCCGAGGTTCGCAAGGCTCGTAAGTCCATCGCGCAGTTCAAGCTGCGTGAGGGCCAGCCGATCGGCGCGCGCGTCACGCTGCGCGGCGACCGGATGTGGGAGTTCCTCGACCGGCTGCTGACCATCGCGCTGCCGCGTATCCGTGACTTCCGCGGGCTTTCGCCGAAGCAGTTCGACGGCAACGGCAACTACACGTTCGGTCTCAACGAGCAGTCCATGTTCCACGAGATCGACCCGGACGCCATCGACCGCCCGCGCGGTATGGACGTCACTGTCGTCACCACCGCCAACACCGACGACGAGGGCCGCGCGCTGCTTCGCAAGCTCGGCTTCCCGTTCAAGGAGAACTGAGTCGATGGCCAAGAAAGCACTGGTCCACAAGGCCGCGAAGACGCCGAAGTTCAAGGTTCGCGGTTACACGCGTTGCCAGCGGTGCGGTCGCCCGCACTCGGTGTTCCGCAAGTTCGGGCTCTGCCGGATCTGCCTTCGCGAGATGGCACACGCGGGCGAGCTGCCCGGCGTCCGCAAGTCCAGCTGGTAAGAGTCTTTTTTAACTCCCACTTCGCCACAGGCCCTGCACGTACCGCAGGGAACCAGGGCGAGAAAGGTTGACAGGTCACCATGACGATGACCGACCCCATCGCAGACTTCTTGACCCGTCTGCGTAACGCGAACTCGGCGTACCACGACGAGGTCGTGCTTCCCCACTCGAAGATCAAGGCGAACATCGCCGAGATCCTCAAGCGCGAGGGTTACATCTCGGGCTACCGCGATGAGCCGGGCGAGAAGCACAAGAACCTCGTCGTGGAGCTGAAGTACGGCCCCAACCGTGAGCGCAGCATCGCCGGCCTCCGCCGCGTGTCCAAGCCCGGCCTGCGGGTCTACGCAAAATCGACCGAACTGCCGTCGGTTCTCGGTGGCCTCGGCGTCGCGATCATCTCGACGTCGTCCGGCCTCCAGACCGACCGTCAGGCCAAGCGAAACAGCGTGGGCGGCGAAGTCCTCGCCTACGTCTGGTAAGGAAGGGGGCAAAGACATGTCACGCATTGGAAAGCTGCCGGTCGCCGTCCCCTCCGGGGTCGAGGTGACCATCGAAGGTCAGCAGATCAAGGTCAAGGGGCCCAAGGGCACCCTTGAGCACACCATCGCCGAGCCGATCACCGTCGAGAAGGCTGAGAACGGCACGCTCGAGGTGAAGCGTCCCGACGAGGAGCGCACCAGCCGTGCCCTGCACGGTCTCACCCGGACGCTGGTCAACAACCTCGTCGTCGGTGTGACCGAGGGCTACGAGAAGAAGCTCGAGATCCACGGTGTCGGTTACCGCGTGCAGGCCAAGGGCTCGGACCTCGAGTTCGCCCTCGGCTACAGCCACCCGGTGAAGATCGAGGCCCCGGAAGGCATCACCTTCAAGGTCGAGACCCCCACCCGGTTCTCGGTCTCGGGCATCGACAAGCAGAAGGTCGGCCAGATCGCCGCGGTCATCCGCAAGCTGCGCCGCCCGGACCCGTACAAGGGCAAGGGCCTGCGCTACGAGGGTGAGAAGATCCGCCGCAAGGTCGGAAAGACGGGTAAGTGATCATGAGCGACACGACTACGAAGCGCAAGCCGGTCGGCAAGGACATCTCGACCCGCCGCCGCGTCGCGAAGGCCCGTCGGCACTTCCGCCTTCGCAAGAAGATCAACGGCACGGACCAGCGTCCGCGCCTGGTCGTCAAGCGTTCGTCGCGGCACATCGCCGTGCAGCTGATCGACGACCTCGCCGGCAAGACCCTGGCGTCGGCGTCCACCCTCGAGGCGGACGTCCGCGCGCTGGAAGGCGACAAGAAGGCCAAGGCCGCCAAGGTCGGGGAACTCGTCGCCGCCCGCGCCAAGAACGCCGGTGTCTCGACCGTGGTGTTCGACCGTGGTGGCAACGCCTACCACGGCCGCATCGCGGCGCTCGCCGACGCCGCGCGTGAGGCGGGGTTGGAGTTCTGATGCAGCAGATGCTCGTGAATGGAAGGAAAGCCTGATGCCGGGACGTACACGGCAATTCGGCGGTGGCCAGGGTGGACCCGGCGGGCAGGGCGGCAACGACCGCAATGACCGTCGCGACCGCCGTGACCGGCGCGACAGCGGCCGTGGCGGGGCCGGCCAGGAAAAGACCCCGCACCTCGAGAAGGTCGTGACGATCAACCGCGTCGCCAAGGTCGTCAAGGGTGGTCGTCGCTTCAGCTTCACCGCCCTGGTGGTCGTCGGTGACGGCGACGGTCAGGTCGGCGTCGGCTACGGCAAGGCCAAGGAAGTTCCCGCGGCCATCGCCAAGGGCGTCGAGGAAGCGAAGAAGAACTTCTTCCGCGTTCCCCGCGTCGCCGGCACCATCCCCCACCCGATCCAGGGTGAGGAAGCCGCCGGTGTCGTGCTGCTCCGTCCGGCTTCGGCCGGTACCGGTGTCATCGCCGGTGGCCCGGTGCGCGCGGTGCTGGAGTGCGCGGGTGTCCACGACGTGCTGTCGAAGTCGCTCGGCTCCGACAACGCGATCAACATCGTGCACGCGACCGTGGCGGCCCTGAAGGGGCTGCAGCGTCCCGAAGAGGTCGCGGCCCGCCGCGGTCTCCCGCTCGAGGACGTCGCGCCGGCTCGGATGCTGCGCCAGCGCGCGGGCCAGGGGGTCTGACATGACTCAGCTCAAGGTGACCCAGGTCAAGAGCAAGATCGGCACGAAGCACGCTCACCGCGAGTCGCTGCGCACCCTCGGGCTGCGCAAGATCCGCCAGAGCGTCGTGCGTGATGACACTCCCGAGGTGCGCGGCCTTATCCACACCGTCCGCCACCTGGTGGAGGTCGAGGAGGTCAAGGCATGACTGCCATCAAGATCCACCACCTTCGTCCGGCTCCGGGCGCGAAGCGCGACAAGATCCGCGTCGGCCGTGGTGAGGGCTCGAAGGGCAAGACCGCCGGTCGCGGTACCAAGGGCACCAAGGCCCGGAAGAACGTGCCCGCCGGTTTCGAGGGTGGGCAGATGCCCATCCACATGCGGCTGCCGAAGCTGCGCGGCTTCAAGAACCGGTTCCGCACCGAGTACCAGCCGGTGAACGTGGGCGACATCGCCCGCGTCTTCCCGGAGGGTGGCAAGGTCGGCGCCGAGGAGCTCGTCGCGAACGGTCTGGTCCGCAAGGGCAAGCTCGTGAAGGTGCTCGGCAACGGCGACGTGAACGGCGTCAAGCTGGACGTCACCGCCGACGCTTTCTCCGGCTCCGCCAAGGAGAAGCTCTCCGCCGCCGGTGGCTCCGCCACCACGCTCTGAGCTTTCTTCGCTCGCTTCACCGAAAGGCCCGCCCGGCTCCGCCCGGCGGGCCTTTCGCTTGCGCTCGGCCGACCTGCGTTTCGCGGGCTAATCGCGATCTGGCCCGTTCCGCCCCGCCCTCCCGCCGACCTGCGTTTAGCCCCCTGATCGCGATCCGGGCGGCGGGCACCTGGGCGACCGCCAGATCGCGATTAGGGGGCTAAACGCAGGTCGGCCACTGCGGCCGCGAGCGTGGCGGAGGGGTGCCTGAGCTGGAAGGATCGTGAGGTGGCCATACCTCCCGGGCAGGACCCGCAGCTCTTCCAGCAGCCGGACGCCCCGCCGATCGTCGTGTCGGTTTCCGGCTCCATGGATCCCTTAGTGGAGCCGGCGCGATCTGACAGGCTCGAGCCCCGCAGACTGGTCGCGGCGGGCTTGGCCGCTCTGGCTCTGGTCCTGACCCTCGTAGGCTGCCTCTTCCCGCTCTTCAAGACCGAGCATCGGTTCGCCTTCGACGCCAGCGAACAGCTCCTGATCGTGTTCGTGCAGAGCGCGTGGGACACGACGGCGACACAGACCAACGAACCTGCTTTCACCACGTCGACGTCCCCTCTCGGTATCCCGCTCCTGGTCGCCGCGGTGCTCCTTCTGGCGGCCACGATCGTCAGTACGCGGGCAGCCGGGCGTCTACGCCCGGGTGCAATGGACAGGTGGGTCACCACCATCGCGGCAGTGTTCCTCGCCGGCGTCGTCAGCAGCATCGCCACGCTGAGCGGCGGGCGCCAGCTGGGAGAAGACGTCAAGGTGACCCTGACACTCGAAGCGGGTATGTGGGCCCTCTTCGCCGCGGTCGTCGCCGCAGTGAGTGCGGCGGTCATGAGCCACCGCGTCCAGGACGAAGACGTCCCGATGAGTGGCGACTCGGCTCTCACGGAAATGCCCACACCGAAGGACGGCATCTCCATGACGGTGCTCCCACCGGAGCCTCCGGACTATTCAGCCTTCGCGCCGCCGCCGGACCCCGGCGCGAAAGAGCGCGATTAGCCCGCTAAACGCGCTCGCGGTCGCCGATACGGTGAGGGAGGAGGTGACCGATGACTTGGGCGGTGGTCTTTTTCGGAGCGGCGGTCCTCGTGGCTTTTACGCCAGGGGCGAACAATCTGCTCGGCATGCACCACGGCATGACACAGGGGGCCTGGAAAGGGCTCGCCGGACTGTTAGGCCGATTGGCCGCATTCACGGTGCTGATCGCGGCCGTCGCCGCCGGACTTGGACGGCTCCTCGCGGCTTCGGAGCTTGCACTCACAGTGATCAAATGGGCCGGCGTCGCCTACCTGGTCTGGATTGGCGGGCGCCTGCTGTGGTCGACGTTCCGTGCCGGCGGCACCGCACTGGTCCAGGCGCCGCGAGGCACTGAATCCGTACCCGCGCTCCGGATCGCGAGGAAGGAATTCGTCGTCGCGATCACGAATCCGAAGGCGATTCTCATCTTCACGGCGTTCGTACCCCAGTTCATCGACGCAGCTCACGGCTCCTTTCCTGCCCAGATCGCGATTCTCGGCGCCGTCTACCTGCTCGCCGAGTTCGTGGCGGGCGCGACCTACGTCGGTGCGGGCGCGCTCGTGAAGTCGCTCCAGCTGTCCCGCCGGGCGACTCGCAACGTCGATCGCGGCACCGGCGTCGTGCTCCTCGGCATGGCGGGCGCCCTCGCCACTTCGGGCTCCTGATCACGGTGCGTTCAGCGGGCTAAGTGCGATCCGGCGGCCGGAAAAGTGAGGGACGGCAAGGCGATCTGTCAAGGTTCCGGAGCGAGAAGCGGCAGTCGATCAACCCCGCGGACCAACCTTCGTCCGGAAAACCCACACGCACTGCGGACACGCCCCGTGAAGCTGTTAGAGTCGGCGACGCGCTTCGGGACGAGTGTGCCCCGAAGCGTTCCTGGCTTGTGCCAGAAAGCTGTGTGTTCCCGCCGGCCCCAGGCCGGCCAAGCCGATCGTCGGTAAGACAGCCGACGACGCCGAGGAGGTTCCCCGCGTGCTCAGCGCCTTCCGCTCGGCTCTAGCGACGCCGGATCTACGTAAGAAGATCCTGTTCACGCTAGCCATCGTCGCGGTCTACCGAATCGGTGCCACCATCCCGGCCCCGGGCATCTCGTATTCCGCCGTGCAGCAATGCACGGAGACCGGGTCGCAGGAGGGCGTCTATCAGCTGCTGAACCTGTTCAGTGGCGGTGCGCTGCTGCAGCTGTCGCTGTTCTCGACCGGCATCATGCCGTACATCACGGCGAGCATCATCGTCCAGCTCCTCACCGTGGTCATCCCGCGGTTCGAGGAACTGAAGAAAGAAGGCCAAGCCGGCCAGGGCAAGCTGACCCAGTACACCCGGTACCTGACGATCGCCCTCGCGATCCTGCAGGCGACCGGTGTGGTGGCACTCGCCGACCGCAAGCAGCTCTTCCCGCAGTGCGACACCGCGATCATCCCGGACAACAGCGTCTACACGCTGGCCATCATCGTCATCACGATGACCGCCGGTACCGCCGTCATGATGTGGCTGGGTGAGCTGATCACCGAGCGCGGCGTCGGCAACGGCATGTCCGTCCTCATCTTCCTGAACATCGCGGCCCGCATTCCGATCGAGGGTGGCAACATCCTCAGCAGCGCCGGCCCGGTGGTCTTCACCCTGATCTGTGTGTTCGGCCTGGTGATCATCGCCAGTGTCATCTTCGTCGAGCAGGGCCAGCGCCGGATCCCGGTGCAGTACGCCAAGCGCATGATCGGCCGCCGCATGTACGGCGGGACCTCGACCTACCTGCCGATCAAGGTGAACCAGGCCGGTGTCATCCCGGTCATCTTCGCCTCGTCGCTGCTCTACCTGCCGGACCTGATCAGCCGCCTCGTCGGCGACGCCAACAGCAACGCGGGCTGGCAGGTCTTCATCCAGAACTACATCGTCAACCAGTCCAGCTGGGCGCACGTCCTGCTGTACTTCGCGTTGATCATCTTCTTCACGTACTTCTACATCACGATCACGTTCAACGTGGACGAGCGTGCGGAAGAAATGAAGAAGTTCGGTGGCTTCATCCCGGGTATCCGCCCGGGCCGACCCACCGCGGAGTACCTCAGCTACGTCCTCGGCCGGATCACCCTGCCGGGCTCGCTGTACCTGGGCATCATCGCGATCCTTCCGAACTTCTTCCTGTCCGTCACCGGCAGCGGGAACAACCAGAACTTCCCGTTCGGCGGCACGGCTGTGCTGATCATGGTCGGTGTCGGTCTCGACACCGTGAAGCAGATCGAAAGCCAGCTGATGCAACGTAACTACGAAGGGTTCTTGAAGTGACGCGCCTGGTTCTCGTTGGCCCTCCTGGCGCGGGCAAAGGTACTCAGGCGGTAGCACTGTCGGAGAAGCTCCGGATCCCGCACATCTCGACCGGCGATCTGTTCCGCGCCCACGTGGGCGAGCAGACGCCGCTGGGCCAGGAAGCCAAGCGCTACCTGGATTCCGGCGAACTCGTGCCCGACTCGGTCACGAACGAGATGGTGCGCGAGCGCCTCGCCGAACCCGACGCCAAGGTCGGTTTCCTGCTCGACGGGTTCCCCCGGAACACGAAGCAGGCCGACGTCCTCGGTGAGATCCTCGGCGAGGTCGACGCCAAGCTCAACGCGGTCATCCAGCTCCAGGTCTCGGAAGACGTCGTCGTCGATCGGCTGCTGTCCCGCGGCCGTTCGGACGACACCGAAGAGGTCATCCGCCGCCGTCAGCAGATCTACGTGTCCGAGACCGCTCCGTTGCTCGAGTGCTACTCGGACATCCTGGTCAGGGTCGACGGCGTCGGCTCGGTCGACGAGATCTCCGCCCGCGTGCTGGAAGCGCTGCGCGACCGCACGTGAATCTCGGAGGACTGCGTGTACTGCAACGGCTTCGTCGTGGGCGCATGATCGAAATCAAGACCCCGGGCGAGCTTCAGGCGATGCGGGCCGCCGGCCTGGTCGTCTGGCGCACTCTCACCGCGGTGCGTGAGCTAGCCAAGCCGGGGGTGACCACGGCCGATCTCGACGAACTCGCCGAGCAGACGATCCGTGACGCGGGTGCGGTGCCCTCGTTCAAGGGGTACCACGGCTTCCCGGCGTCGATCTGCGCTTCGGTGAACGAGCAGATCGTGCACGGCATCCCGTCGAAGACCCAGGTCTTGAACGACGGCGACATCATTTCGGTGGATTGCGGCGCCATCCTCGACGGCTGGCACGGCGACTCCGCGGTCACTCTCGCGATCGGCGAGGTGTCGAAGGCGGATCTCGCGCTCTCGGCCGCCACCGAGGCGGCGATGTGGGCAGGGATCGCCGCGGTGTCGTCCGGTGGAAGGCTCACGGACATCTCGCACGCGGTGCAGACCGCGGCCGAGAAGGCCGGCCGGGAAGACGGCGTCGAGTACGGGATGATCGTCGAGTACGGCGGCCACGGCATCGGGCGCCAGATGCATATGGACCCGTTCCTGCCGAACCTGGGCAAACCGGGCAAGGGGCCGCGGCTCAAGACCGGCATGGCGCTCGCGATCGAACCCATGCTGACCGGTGGTGGCGGGGAGACCGTCGAGCTCGAGGACGGCTGGACCGTCGTGACCGCAGACGGCTCGCGGGCCTCGCACTGGGAGCACACCGTCGCGATCACCGACGACGGCCCGTGGGTGCTGACCGCCCCCGAAGACGCCTGACCTCCCCCTTCACTCTCCAGATCGCGTTTAGCCCGCTAAACGCAAGTACGCCCCCGGATCGCAGTTAGGCCGCTAAACGCAAGTGCGTCCGCTGGCCAGCGGAGCGCCCGGGCCTTCCGCCGAGGCGTCCGCGCGCTGGCACCATCGGTGCACCTCGCCCGCCGAATGCCGCAGGTCACGGACCCGCCGGATCGCGTTTAGCCCGCTAAACGCAGGTCGGCGAGGGCGTACGATGGGGAAGGCCGCATCAGGCGGGCTCAAGGGGTCACCTAACACAGTCACCCCCGTTTGGGGCTCGCGACACGGGTTGCGTACACTGTCAAGTCGGTGTACTCATCGCGCCCGGATCCTGCGCGCTCGTGAATTCTCGCGAACGGACATTGGACCCGGGCAGGAGTGTGCCGATGCACCACCCAGCCAAGCACTCAAGCTTTGACTGATCACACAGTGTAGCGACAGGAAATGCGGAGGACATGGGCAAGAAAGACGGGGCCATCGAGGTCGAAGGCCGCGTAGTCGAGCCGCTCCCCAACGCGATGTTCCGCGTCGAGTTGGAGAACGGCCACAAGGTCCTTGCACACATCAGCGGCAAGATGCGGCAGCACTACATCCGCATCCTGCCCGAGGACAGGGTTGTCGTGGAGCTCTCGCCCTACGACTTGTCACGTGGTCGCATCGTCTACCGCTACAAGTGATCACGACGAGTTAGCACAAGCAGGAGAGCAGGAGACGTGAAGGTCCAGCCGAGCGTCAAGAAGATCTGCGACAAGTGCAAGGTGATCCGCCGTCACGGCCGGATCATGGTGATCTGCGAAAACCTGCGGCACAAGCAGCGGCAGGGCTGATCACTCGCACTCGTACAGAGTGGATTGACGGCTACACAATCTCCCCGCACCTGCCGGGCCGTGCGAACGGCCCGGTTCACCCCCGGACTTCAGGCCGGGGCCGGGACACCCGAAGCGCAAGCCGAGGGCACGACAGGCGAGTCGGTCCCGGGACCGGACGGGGAGCAGACCTGAAGATGAATTCTATGAAGGAGCATCAACGCCAATGGCACGACTCGCTGGCGTAGACCTCCCCCGCGAAAAGCGGTTGGAGATCGCGCTGACCTACATCTACGGCATCGGCCGTACCCGCTCGAAGCAGCTCATCGCGGCTGCCGAGCTCAACGCGGACACTCGCGTCAAGGATCTGAGCGATGACGACCTCGCCAAGCTGCGGGTCTACATCGAGGAGAACTTCAAGGTCGAGGGTGACCTTCGCCGCGAGGTGAACGCCGACATCCGTCGGAAGATCGAGATCGGGTGCTACGAGGGCCTTCGCTGGCGCCGCGGACTTCCCGTCCGTGGTCAGCGCACCAAGACGAACGCCCGCACCCGTAAGGGTCCGAAGAAGACGGTCGCCGGCAAGAAGAAGGCTGGCAAGAAGTGAGCGTCCAGGGCAAGAAGGTCGTGCAGATGGGCGGCGTCCGCCGTCGTGGCTCGGCTTGTGTCTCGCCCAAGGCGCTCTACGCCCGCCCGATGGCGCTCCGCAACCTGTACACCGACGCCGGTTCGATCATCCGGCGCGGACAGGCCGAAGCGGTCGCCGCTCACCAAGAGAACGCGCGCTAACAGGAGAACCCTCAAAACATGCCACCGAAGTCTCGTACTGCGGCGGGGGCCAAGAAGGTCCGCCGTAAGGAAAAGAAGAATGTCGCGCACGGTCACGCGCACATCAAGAGCACCTTCAACAACACCATCGTCTCGATCACGGACCCGACCGGTGCCGTGATCGCGTGGGCGTCGAGTGGTCACGTGGGCTTCAAGGGCTCGCGTAAGTCCACCCCGTTCGCCGCGCAGATGGCCGCCGAGAACGCCGCCCGCAAGGCTGCCGAGCACGGCATGAAGAAGGTCGACGTTTTCGTGAAGGGCCCGGGTTCGGGCCGCGAGACGGCGATCCGCTCGCTGCAGGCGGCCGGCCTCGAGGTCGGCACCATCCAGGACGTGACCCCGCAGCCTCACAACGGCTGCCGCCCGCCCAAGCGGCGCCGGGTCTGAGGAACGGGGAGGAGTAAGAAGAAATGGCTCGTTACACCGGCCCCGCGACGCGTATTTCGCGTCGCCTCAAGGTTGACCTCATCGGCGGCGACCAGGCTTTCGAGCGTCGCCCCTACCCGCCGGGCCAGCACGGCCGCGGGCGCATCAAGGAGTCCGAGTACCTCCTGCAGTCGCAGGAGAAGCAGAAGGCTCGCTACACCTACGGCGTTCTCGAGCGTCAGTTCGTCCGGTACTACAAGGAAGCCGTCCGGCGTCCGGGTAAGACCGGTGAAAACCTGCTGCAGATCCTCGAGTCCCGGCTGGACAACGTGATCTACCGCGCCGGCATCGCCCGCACCCGCCGTCAGGCGCGTCAGCTGGTGAGCCACGGCCACTTCCTGGTCAACGGCGTCAAGGTCAACGTCCCGTCCTACCAGGTCACGAAGTGGGACATCATCGACGTGCGGCCGAAGTCGTTCGCGATGCTGCCCTTCGTCGCGGCCAAGGAGTCTTTCGGCGAGCGTCCCGTTCCCGCGTGGCTCCAGGTCGTTCCGTCCAACCTCCGTGTGCTGGTCCACCAGCTCCCGGAGCGCGCTCAGATCGATGTTCCGGTCCAGGAACAGCTGATCGTCGAGCTCTACTCGAAGTGATCCACCATCGGGCCGGGGTTTCCCCGGCCCGATGTGGGCACGGGCGGCGGCGCCCGGAGTGCGCCGCCGCTTCGCCATCCCTTTCGGTGTCATATGGCGGGCGCCGTTTGGAAAGGAATTAGGAAAGATGCTGATTTCCCAGCGACCGGCTCTCGGCGAAGAGACGGTCAACGAGACCCGCTCCCGGTTCACCATCGAACCGCTGGAGCCCGGCTTCGGCTACACGCTCGGCAACTCGCTGCGGCGCACGCTGCTGTCGTCCATTCCTGGCGCGGCCGTGACGAGCATCCGCATCGACGGCGTGCTGCACGAGTTCACCACCGTTCCCGGGGTGAAGGAAGACGTCACCGACATCATCCTGAACCTCAAGGAGCTCGTGGTCTCCTCGGAAGAGGACGAGCCGGTCACCATGTACCTGCGCAAGCAGGGCCCCGGTGAGGTCACCGCCGCCGACATCGTGCCCCCGGCCGGTGTCACCGTGCACAACCCGGATCTGCACATCGCGTCGCTGAACGGCAAGGGCAAGCTCGAGATCGAGCTCGTCGTCGAGCGCGGCCGCGGTTACGTTCCGGCCCTGCAGAACAAGCAGGCGGGCGCGGAGATCGGCCGAATCCCGGTCGACTCCATCTACTCCCCGGTGCTGAAGGTGACCTACAAGGTCGAGGCGACCCGTGTCGAGCAGCGCACCGACTTCGACAAGCTGATCCTGGACGTGGAGACGAAGCCGTCGATCACGCCGCGGGACGCTGTCGCGTCGGCCGGTAAGACGCTGGTGGAGCTGTTCGGTCTCGCGCGCGAGCTGAACGTCGACGCCGAAGGCATCGAGATCGGCCCGTCGCCGCAGGAGGCGGACACCATCGCCGCCTACGCGATGCCGATCGAGGACCTGGACCTCACCGTCCGGTCGTACAACTGCCTCAAGCGCGAGGGCATCCACACCGTCGGCGAACTGGTCTCGCGCAGCGAGGCCGACCTGCTGGACATCCGCAACTTCGGTGCGAAGTCGATCGACGAGGTCAAGCTCAAGCTCGTCGGTCTCGGCCTCGCGCTGAAGGACAGCCCGCCCGGGTTCGACCCCACCGCGGCCGCGGCCAGCTACGACGGTGAAGGCTGGTCCGAGGGCGTCGACAGCATCACGGACGGAATTTCGGACAACGGCCACGACGATGGCCAGGACTACGCAGAGACGGAGCAGCTGTAAGGCCAGCTTCGGCTCCCTCACCGGTAGGGGTGGGGGAGCCCCGGCCTCCAGCTGTGAGCTGAACGAGGAGAACCGATGCCCACCCCCACAAAGGGACCCCGTCTCGGCGGGTCGCCCGCGCACGAACGGCTGATCCTGGCCAACCTGGCCACCCAGCTGTTCGAGCACGGCAAGATCACGACGACCGAGGCGAAGGCCCGGCGGGTGCGCCCGCTGGCCGAGAAGCTGATCACGAAGGCGAAGCGGGGTGACCTGCACAACCGTCGTCAGATCCAGCGCATCGTGCGCGACAAGGACGTCGTGCACAAGCTGATCGCCGAGATCGGTCCGTTCTTCGCGGAGCGTCCGGGTGGCTACACCCGGATCACCAAGACGATGGCGCGCAAGGGCGACAACGCCCCCATGGCCGTCATCGAGCTGGTGGCCGAGAAGACCGTCACCGCCGAGGCCGAGGCCGCGCGCAAGACGAAGTTCGCCAAGGACGAGCCGAAGGCTTCCGCCCCGGCCGCCGAGGAGACCACCGAGGCCACTGAGGCTGCCGACACGGCCGCCACCGAGGTTCCGGAGGCCACCGAGGCTCCCACCGCCGACGAGGCCGCTGAGGCCCCCGCCGCGGACGCGGACAGCAAGAAGGACTGACGTCCTGACGGCACCGAACACCCCGGACGAGCCCGCCACTCCCACCGCGGAGGGCGGGCTCGTTCGTCTGCGTCTGGACATCGCCTACGACGGCACCGATTTCTCGGGCTGGGCGCGGCAGCCCGGGCGGCGGACGGTGCAAGGAGTCCTTGAAGAGGCGCTCGCGAAGCAGTCTCCAGGAGCCTCGGTCCCGAAGTCCGTCGTCGTTGCCGGCCGCACCGATGCCGGTGTGCACGCGGCCGGCCAGGTGGTCCACGTCGACGTGTCGCCTTTAGGGGGCAAAACGCGATCCGGTCGCCTGGAAGTGGACGAGCAGGGCATTCCTGAGCTGGGGCGGATGCGTCACCGCTGGAATCGGTATCTGCCGGGCGATGTGCGGGTGCTGGATGCCCGGGTCGCGGCGCCTGGGTTCGACGCGCGGTTCTCGGCCGTGCGGCGGCATTACCTATACCGCGTTTCGGACGCGCCGTGGGGCGTGGATCCGTTGCGACGTCACGACACTCTGGCCTGGGGCCGTCCGCTCTCGATCGAAGCGATGAACGAGGCGTCGGCGGCTCTCATAGGGCTTCAGGACTTTGCGGCCTTCTGCAAGCAGCGTGAGGGCGGGACGACCATCCGCGAGCTGCAGCGGCTCGAATGGCGGCGAACCGGACCGCACGCGGTCGAGGTCGCGGTCTCCGCAGACGCGTTCTGTCATTCGATGGTGCGCAGTCTGGTGGGGGCGCTGCTCTTGGTCGGTGACGGCCGCCGTCCGCTGGACTGGCCCGGTGACGTCCTGGAGAGCCGGACGCGCGACAGCGCCGTGGCTCCCGCGCACGGCCTGACGTTGATGGCGGTCGACTACCCGCCGGACGCCGACCTCGCCTCGCGTGCCGATCAAACGCGCGCCATGCGCACTCCCTCCTGACCCGGCCGCGGCGCGGTTAGCGGGCTAAACGCGCCGCGGCGGCGGGCCCGCCAGACGGCCTCGACGATGCCTTTGAAGTCGTTCGCCAGGTCTTCCGCGGTGACGATGACGAAACGCCAGCCTTCGGCCTCCACGCGTCTTCGGCGTTTGCGATCGTGGGCTCGTTGTTTCGCTGTGTTGTGCCATCGGCCGTCGTATTCGACGGCGACCTTGAACTTCTCGTCCCCCAGGTCGAGGCGGGCGAGGAAATGACCGGTTCGGGCGATGACCTCGAGTTGAGGTGTCGCCGTAATGCCGCCGGCGGCCAGCACGATGCGGAGCTCCGATTCCGGAGGTGACTCCGCGCGAGGATCGGACAGTCGTAAAGCATGTCTGGCCAAGCGGATTCCCCTGTTGCGGCGGCCGTAGAACTCCCTGTTGAGATGCAGATCGGTCAGGCTCTCGGCTCTCATGAACTGATCGAGATCCGGCACGCCGATACGTAGCCGTCGCACCCAGCCGGATTTGCGGGGAGAAAGCCGAAGCAGCAGATCCAGCGCGATCCGGCTTTTCCGCGCGATGCGAATGCCGTTCCACGGCCTCGATTCTTCGGGTTTGACCTCGGTACGCCGGACCTTGATGCCGACTATCGGGCCGAAGCGGTATTTCTCCGGTACGACCATCTCGACCGGATCGTTGGGTTTGGCCAGTTCGACGCCTTGAACTGTCGCGGCAGATCGCCCGGTCAGCACCGCTTCGGGAGGCGCCAGCAACGCGGCTCCTCGGCAGCGCAACTCATGCGTGACCTCGACATCTGCGTGGGTGTAGACGTCCTGGAACAACCGCCGGACGCTCGAGCCGCGTAGCTGGCTGGCCGTGATGAGGCCCGCCTTGCGCGCCTCCGAGCCGCGGAAGACGTCGGGAAGATGAGATGAATCGAAGGGTTTGGTCATGGCGACACAGTGATCGACATGACCGACAACCCATGGCTGTGACCGTCTGTTCGAGGGTGCTTTATCCACAACCCCCTGCCTATTCACAGCCGGCACGATCACCCCTTGACGGACACGCCCCACGCCCCGGATCGCGTTTAGCGGCCTAACCGTGACGCGGGCGGACGCAAAACGGGGGCACCGTCCGAAAAGGACAGTGCCCCCGCAGAGCACGATTAGCCCGCTAAAGTCGACGCGGGCGGGTTAGTCGCCGCGGCGCACAGGGCCCAGGATCTGCTGCTCTTTCGCCGTGGTGACCAGGCGAAGAGGGCGCCAGAGGTTTCGGCCCAGAGCGACGACCTGGTCGTCCTTCAACGTCGTGAGCTGCTTCATCATCTGGGGCGGGAGCCGCCAGATCCGGGCGGCCAGCTCGGCTTGTCCTGGCGGGAGCCGCTGCATCAGCACCAGGTCGGCCGCGTTCGCGGTCGCCCCGGCCTGCGGGTGCAGGTACGGCAGCACGTAGATCGTCGTCTGCCACGGCGACCGCGGCGGGAACAGGTCCTGCGGCGTCGGGCCACCATCGGTCACCACGAGCAGCGGCGCGTCCTCGGAGGGCCGCGGAAGGTCCACCGGCGACAGCCGCCGGATCTGCACCAGCGGCGAAGGCCTGCCGTTGGGCTGGTTCCCCGCGGCCTGGGGGAGCACCTGCCACGCGGCCGGTCGCCCGGTCGCCACGACGACCCACGCCCCGACCGCCATCGCCCGCAGCGCCACCTGGCGAGCCAGGTAGAGACCACCGACGAGCACGATCCGGGTCGGAGTCGAGCGCAGCGCGGAGATCGTCAGCGGCTCGCCCTTGAGCCCGGAGCCGAGGACGATCCCGCCGCGATCACCCGAAGGGCTGATCGCGTCCAGCATCGCCGGGTCGACGGTGAATTCCGGGGCGACACCGGCGCTCTGGCCTGCGTCGCGCATGCGGGTGCTCATGCCGTGCCTCCGATCGGCAAAGTCGCGGAGAACCCGGAGATCTGCAGACCGCGCAGCGGCGTCAGCGTCACACCCAGCCGGTCCGAGATGCCCTGCAGCCGCTGGTCGGCCGCGTCCAGTTCCCGCGGGTTCCGCGCGCTCAGGCGAACGATTCCCCGCAGGCCGATCTTGCCTTCGTCCGCGGACGGCGAGATCGACATCGCCACCGTCGCCGACAGCGCGCGGACACTGGTCAGCGCGTTCAAGCTGCCGCTGATCTTGCCCTTCGGCCAGCTGGTGATGGCGTAGCTCGCGTGTCCGATACCGGCAGCGGTGACGCCGGTCCAGCGTTCCTGCAGACCGACCTTCCCCTGTGAACCGGCGACCGCGGTGAGTTCCGCAGCCGAAATGCTGGACCGCAGCAGCTCGTCCGGGTCGAGCGGCCGCGTCGGCACACCCTGCGATTCCAAGGCGTTGCGCACCCGCGAGAGCGCGCCGATCAGGGCGCGATGCGCACCCACGACGCCGCCGCCACGTTCGCGGATGGCGGCGGGGCACCGGCGCGGGTCGAGCCTGATGGCGACCCACGTCGTCCGCCGCGCCGCCGCGGGAAGCGGGCCGAGCACCTCCATGTAGGAGCTGAGGGCAGGCGAGTCCGACGGAAGCGCGGCGCTGCCCGGGTAGCAGTGCCAGATCATCTGGATCGAGTCGAGGACCACACCGCGGTCTTCGAGGCACGGCGCGAGCGCGGACAGCGGCAGGCTCGGTGCGCCACCCGCCTGGGTGATCAGCGCGGGCGCGGGCTCGACGAGCAGGACGGCGGTCCACGTCCCGTCGTTCCACGCGATGCCGACCTGCTGGCGTTCGTGGTCCACGCCGTGCGCGACGACGAGATCGGGAACGGCGAGGCGAAGCAGGTTCACGCGGGCGTCGTCGGGACCGGTGACCGCGTCCTCTTCGGCCGCGAGCGACTCGATGCTGCTCGGCGGAAGCGGATTCGCCACCCGATCGTGCGAACGGAACGTGTACCGCATGGTGAGTCCAGCCCATTGGGTGAACCAGCGGCCGCCCCAGCGCAGGAACGCGATGACGATCGCGAACGCGAGCACGCCGATCGCGACGTACTTGAGCTTCATGTCGATCGCGAGCAGGACCAGGCCGATCGCGAGCCCGAGTTCGAGCACGACCAGGTTCGCCACGGGCAGCGGGCCGAGGTTGATCCCGCCGGTCCGGCGTCGAGCGGGCGCGGCGATCCGTACCGCCGGAGCGGGCGGAGGACCGGACTGCGGGCCGGGGCCGCCGGACGGAGGACCGCCCGGGCCACCTGGCCCACCAGGTCCGCCGGGACCTCCAGGACCACCAGGTCCGCCGGGGCCCTTGGGCCCTCCTGGACCACCGGGGCCGCCAGGACCCTGCGGTCCGCCAGGCCCTCCAGGGCCCCCGGGACCGCGAGGAACACCGGGACCTCCCGGGCCTCCGGCCGGGCCGCCCGGTCTGCCGGGCCTTGGCGGCGGCCCCGGCGGACGACCAGGAGGTTGCGACCCCGGAGGGCCGGGCGGACGTGGAGGAGTGGTGACGGACATCCGCGCTTTCTCTTCCCCTCGTGCTTGCTGCGTACCCGGAAAGCCGGTCCCGAGGAACTTGACACTAGCTGGAGTTGGTAGAAACCCCACACCAGACGGTCCCCGTACGGCTATCCTGCGGAACCGTACCGCGACGGGGAGGACTGTAGGTCGAGAATGCCATCAACACCGACTACTAAGTCTCAAGTTCAGGCTTATCAGTTCGTTCTGCGACGGATGCAATCCGCGCTGGTCCGTCGCGACGCCGTCATGCTCCACGACCCGATGCGCACGCACACGCGGGCCACCATCGTGGGTGTCGTGCTCGCCGCGCTGGGCGTCCTGGTCTTCGTCATCTGGGGCCTGCTGAGCCCGAAGCCGTCCGTGCCGGAGGCGGGCAACATCGTCATCGGCGAGCAGTCCGGAACGGTTTACGTCGTCGCCGGGAACCCGAAGAAACTGATTCCGACCTTCAACCTCGCCTCCGCGCGGCTGCTGATCATCGCGCAGTCGAAGCAAGGGGCGCAGCAGGCGGGCGCCAAGCCTTCCGGCCCCGCGCAGGCCTCCGAAGTGAAGAATCCCACAGTCGTCTCGGACGAACAGCTGAAGAACATCCCCCGCGGCCAGCTCATGGGTATTCCGAACGGCCCGCAGTTGATGCCGACGGAAACCCAGCGGGTCTCCCCGGACTGGGGTGTGTGCGACGAGGTCATGTACGACCCGTCGGTGCCCCAGCCGGACCTCACGAAGACGGAGACGACCGTCTACGCGGGTGTGAAGCAGCTCGGAAGCCGTGAACTCGGCCAGAACGAAGCCTTGCTGGTCAAGGGCGCCAACGGCCGCGAGTACCTGGTCTACCGGCAGAAGCCCGACCCGAACGTCCGGAACGCGAACGCCGTCAAGGCCGAGATCAAGCCTGACGCCGACGCCGTCCGTTCCGCGCTGAAGCTGCCCAATCAGCCCCGTGGTATCTCGCAGGGCCTGCTGGACGCGATCCCCGAGGTGCCGGAGCTGAAGCTCCCCGACGTCCCTGGCAAGGGTGAGCGCCCGAACTACGAGATCGAAGGCATGCGGGTCGGCGACGTGTTCTCCACGGAGCAGGCCGAAGGGCGGAAGGACTTCCACCTCATCACGAGGGAAGGCATCCAGGCCATCTCGCCCGCCGTCGCGGACATCGTCCAGACCGGAAAGAACGACGGCAGCACCTCGGTCAAGTCCGTGCCGCTGGGCGCGATCCGCAACCTCACGCGGGTTTCCCAGGTCGTCGAGCTCGACGCGTACCCCCAGACCGTGCCGACGGTGCTCAACGCGACCCAGGGCTCCCGGGTCTCCTGCCTGAGCTGGTCCATCACCGGCGAGGGCGCTTCACGGGACGCGCACACGGCCGTGTTCGTCGACGACAAGCTGCCCAAGGGCAGGAACGCCGACGGGTCCGCCCCCGGCGTCAAGATCGGTACTCCCGGCCCGGTCGGCGCGCCGATCAACAGCTTCTACATGGAGCCGGGTTTCGCGGCGGTCGTCCAGTCGGCGACCGGCAAGGAGACCTTCGACAAGGGGCCGATCCAGCTGATCTCCGATCGCGGGATCCGGTACGGCGTCCCCGACGCCGTCACGGCGGATTCGATCGGGCTCAACAAGCGGGTGCCCGCGCCCGAGTCCATCGTCAGAATCCTGCCCACCGGCGCTTCGCTGAACACGCAGGACGTGCTCAGGACGTTCGACACGGTGCCGATCGACGACAGGGCCGGTTCGGTCGCCACGCAGTCGCAGCAGGCTCCGGCGGGTAACTGATCACGGGAACCCCCCGGACGGCGCGAGCGTCTCAACGCCCGAGCGGAATCGGGTGAGTGGAGGGTGCAGTGGCCGGCCTGAAGATCGACGGCGATGTCGTCGGTGACTACGCGAAAAGGGTGGACGCGGCCGCCGGAGAGCTCGACCTGGCGGCCGTGGAGGTGACGGGTGCGGGCGTCACCGTCGAGTCACACGGCACGCTGGGCGAGGAACTGGGCCTTGGCGCGTCCTACGGGCGTGCGACCGAGGCCATCCGGCGTCAGCTGGTGGAAGGCGCGGCCGCACTGAGGTCGGCGTCCGAGGCCCTGCACACGGTGACCGCGCGGCACGCCGGGCACGACGACGAGGCCGCGCAGACGATCAAGCGCGCAGTGGAGCTCTGAACCGCATGATCGCCGAATCGGAGAACCCGACGGATTCCATCCCGCACCCGATGGCGGCCGCACGCCCTGCCGCTCCCGAGGCGCCCCCGATCGCGTTTAGCCCGCTAAACGCGACGGGGTCGGGCGGCGAGGAGCTGATCGAGGCCGCGGCACCGCATCTCGCCTTCGTCTCGGAGCTGTCCGGGCATCTGGGGCTGATCGATCCGGTCGAGGCCTACCTGACGCCGCTGGCGGGGCGCTGGGAGGACTTGAAGAACGAGGCGGACCTGCTCCGGAAAGCGGCGAAGACCGCGGGCAACGTCTCGAAAGAACTGTCGGAGGACCTCGGACGTCTCGACGCCGGGTGGTCCGGCAAGGACGCTGACGCCTTCGTCGCGTACATCGTGGACATCAACGCCGCAGGCTCCGACGTCGAAGACGCCCTCACCACGCTGGCGAGCTCGCTCGACGAACTGGTGCTGTCGATCCGCCGCATCCTGACCGACCTCGTCGAGGTCCTGGTCGACACGGCGGAACTGACCTCCGAGACCGCGATGCTGCCGGTCGGCGGCGTCCGGCGGGCGCGGACCCAGCTGGAGGAGGCGCAGGAGTCGGCCAAGGCGCTCTACGAAGCCGCACGCAATGTCCTCGAAGGCTTCGTGCGGTTTTGCGACGGCGTCGACGATCCTGACGCCGGCTCGCGGAGCATTTCGATCGCGCACCGGTACCCGCAGGACGAATTCAAGCTTCACGACGATTCCGAGGCGCAGGGTGCGCCGGTGCCTGAGAAGGCTTCCGCTGAGGTGGATTCCGGCGCGGCGGCTGAAGAGCAGTCGACGTCGCCGTCCGCGGCCGACGGCAGGCAGACCGGGTCGCAGGAGCCGCTGATCGAGCAGGGGCAGGCACTGGTCCCGGAGGTCGCGCCCGTTCAGGCCGCTCCGGTTCATGGGCAGGGGGTCGCCGGGGCCGGATCGGCGATGATGCCGATGGGGATGGCGCCGATGATGGGGATGGGCGGCATGGGCGGAGGCCAGACGGCTCACCAGTCCAAGACGCGGCCCGCCTCGAAGCCGTCCGATGTGGTCGGTGAGCCCGGCCAGGTCGTCCCGCCCGTGATCGGTGAGGACGAGAAGCCGGCGAAGCCCGCTCCGAAACCCAAGCCCGCCCAGTAGGCAGAGCGACTTTCGCGGGCTAACTGCGATTTGGGTGGTCGGGATCGCGATTAGCCCGCGAAACGCAGGTCCTACGGGGTCTTGCGGCCTGGGGTGGTGGTCGGCCGGTTGCGGCGGACCGAGTGCACGACGAACAGCGTGACGAGCAGCGCAACCAGACCCCCGCCGGTTCCGGCGAGCGCGACGATCATCGGGGCCGGGTCGCGGTCGTTCGCGGGCGGCAGGTTCGCGGGCAGCTGGACCGGCTTGGCCTTGTCCGCCTCCGCCGGCACGATCGCCGTAAGCGCCGCGATCGGGTCGATGACGCCGAAGCCGACGAAGTTGTCCCGCCCGCCCGGAGCCGCAGGGTGCTGCGCCGTCGCCATGATCCGGTTCATCACTTCACGCGCTGTCAGCTCCGGGAACTTCTGGCGCACGAGCGCGGCCACGCCGGCGACGTACGGGGCGGCGAAGCTGGTCCCCTGGATGGGGCCGGGGTCCTTGCCACCCTCGATGGTCAGGTTGGCCAGGCTGCTGGACCCCTCCGCGGGGTCCAGCGAGATGATCTTGGTGCCCGGCGCGGCGACACTGACCCACGGCCCGTGGACGCTGAACTCCGCGACACCGCCGGTCTCGTCGATCGCCGCGACCGACAACACGTCTTCGGAGAACCAAGGCGGAGTGACGATCGTCTTGGGGGCCTTGGGATCCGGTTGATCGTTCTGCGGGCACTTGTCGCCGACGTTGCCCGCTGCCGCGACGACGACCACATTGCGATTGACGGCGTAGTTCACCGCCGCCTGAAGCTCCTGCTCGCCCTTGGTGATGCTGCCGCTGGCCGCGCGGCAGTTGTCGACCGACATGTTGATGACATTGGAACCCTGATCGACGGCCCGGACCACCGCTTGCGCGAGCGTGGTCAGCGTGCCGGCGGTCTTGCCCTGTTCCTGTTGCCGTCCACCCTTGTCCTGGCCCGGTGAGGTTCCGCCGACAGCACCGTTCCCCTGGGAGGACGGCGGTAGCTGCGAACCCGGATTGTTCGACGAAGGCGGCGGAGCAGAATTGGACGCGGGTGGCGGCTCGGCCTTCTTCTCCGCTTCCTCGTAGTTCTGGCTGGACTGGCGGATCGACAGGATCGTGGCGTCCGGCGCGACCCCGCGGAAGCCGATGCTCGGGTCGGGCGGGTTCGCGGCGATGATCCCCGCCACCTCGGTGCCGTGGCCGTCACAGTCTTCGAGTCCCGGTGCCTTGCCACCGCCGGGAGTCGCGACGTAGTCGCCACCCGACTCGACACGGCCCCCGAAGTACGGGTGCGCGGAGACACCGGTGTCGATCACGGCGACCTTGATGCCGCCGCCGACCGACTTCTCGGCGCCGCGCATCAGCTGGTGGACCTTTTCGATCTGCAGGTACTCCTGGCCCCAAGGCCGGTTCTTGATGTCGACCTGGTCGCCGCCGAGCTTGCTGCGCTGGACGCACTCGGTCTTCTTCTCGTAAGTCTTGTCCGGCTTGCCCGAGTCGACCGGCTTCTTGGACGTGTCCACCGGAGGCGGGGTCGCGTAGTAGCCGCCGGCGTCCGGCGCGACGCTGCTTTGCTGCGCCCACGCGGGAAGAGCCACCGACGCCGGCGAGAGAACACCGATACCGGCCGCCAGCAGCACCGTTCCGGTACGTCCGGCGAGGCCGAGGTGGCGGACGCGCGTCCCCCTGGACTTCCGCGCTACGGCCATCAGAACATCATCCGATCGGGTCGTCACTTGAAGTTGAGGTGGCGCAGCGTCGTGTAGAGATCCATGACGCCGAGCGCCAGCGGGAGCACCGTCGCGATGAAGACGGCCTCGAAGATCTCCACCGTCCGCCGCAGCGGTGGCGAGAAGCGCTGGTTCGGGAAGATCACGCCGACCACGAGCGCGCCCGCGCCGATCAGCAGCAGCGCGCCGAACACGAAAAGGACGCGGTTCAGCGGGCTCGCCGACCACATCCAGCCGAGCAGAATGCCCGCGCCGGACACCATGCCGGTGGTCAGCAGGGCGATGGCCTGCGCGCCGTTCGCGTACGCCCGCGCCCTGAGGAGCAGGACCAGCGTGGCGATCACACCGAGGATCGGCCCGAAGACCGTCGGCGAAGTCGAGGCGATGATCGCGAACAACGCCGTGGCCGCGCCGCAGCCGGTCAGCAGACCGGTCATGTACTCGTGGGCGACCGCGGTGCGGCGTTCGATGGCGCGGTAGTCCGGGAAGCCCGAGTCTTCCTTGAGCTCTTCGGCGCTGCCGGGAACGTGCGGCGTCGGAAGGGCGGCGAGCTTGATCGTCGCGCGCGGCAGGATCGAGATGCAGGCCAGCGAGAACGCGGTGGCGCCGGCGGCGATCCCGGCGATCGGGGTGTCGATGAGCGTCGCGGCCAGGAACGTCAGCGCCGAGATCGTGGCCGTCGTCGCGGCCGCGATGAAGGTGGTGATCCCGTGTCCGATGACGAGAATGCAGACCGCCGCCACGATGATCACCAGAGTGCTCGCGAGCAGCAGGTTCGCCCACAGGGACAGCCCCGGCACGATGTAGAACCCGCTGACGAAAGCCAGCGGCAGACCGCCCGCGGCGGCGATCAGGACGCCGGTCGCCTCGGCCTGGTACGCCTTGGCCAGTGTCGCGCCGATCGCGACGCACGCGATCGCGCCGACACCGCCGGCGATCGCGGCGGCGAGCGCGTTACCGCCGTAGAAAGAGCCACTGGTGAAGAGCGCGAGGGCCGCGAAGAACAGCGCGAGGCCGCCCGCGATGTGCCCGAAGCGGCGTGCCGTCTCCTTGGTCCACGGACGGAAGCTGTCCGGAGACGACTCCGCGATCGCGTCGACGACGTCGTCGTAGAGCGGAGGCGGCGGGTTCTCGTTGCGCTTGCGCAGCTGCAGCAGCTCGCCGTCGACCACACCGAGGGACGCGAGGGTCCGGCTCGGGTCTAGCGGTGCGTCGCCCAGCTTCGCCAGCGCCCAGCCGCCGTGGCGGGCGCCGCCGTCCGGCGTCGCCTCCTTCGCCATCTCCAACAGCATGGGCAGCAGGTCCGCCACCGCGACGTCAGCCGGCAAAGCCACGTCGATCCGGGTGCGTGGCGCGACCACCGTCACCCTGCTGAATACCGTCGTGCCCGTTGCCACTGCCTTCCCCCTGCCCTGAGAGTCTGCTCCCGGGGGAACCTATACCGAACCCGGGTGCCCACATCATCGACTGTCGGAAAAAGACCGGCAAAAGTAGGAGAGGCGACCTCCGAGCCCCTCAGATCAGCTGCCGGCGCGTCGACTTTAGCCCCCTAATCGTGACGCGCCAGAGCCCTGGGCACTTGAGCGGGCCCCGACCGCCAGATCGCGATTAGGGGGCTAAACGCACGTCGGGCCTCTGGGCCGCCGGATCGCAGTTAGGCCGCTAAACGCATGTCGGCGGAGCCGGAGCCCTACACTCCCGACATGCGTACGGCCCCGGCCGGGGCCGTTCTCGGCGTTGTCCGGATTTCACCGGCCACGTTCGATAGGTTGTCTCGCGCACCAGTACGCGCACCAACGGTGGCCGCCATCGTCGAGTTTGAAGAGGGGTCCTTCGATGAGCACGCTGCAGTTCAAGAAGTCACCGCGTCTGGCGGCGCCGCGGCCGCCGGGCGGCGAGGTGCATCTCGAACCGCCGCCTGAGGTGCCGCGCACCATCCCGGGCAACATCGTCATGAAGCTGCTTCCCGCGGTGATGATCGTCGCCTCCATCGGGATGATGATCTTCATGTTCACCACCGGTGGACGTAATCCCATGATGATGATGATGGGCGGCATGATGGTGCTCAGCACCGTCGGCATGATGGCCGGCGGCGCGGGCAAGGGCGGCGGCGCCAAAAAGGCCGAGATGGACGAGGACCGCAAGGACTACCTGCGCTACCTCGGCCAGATGCGCGACAGGGCCCGCGAGGCCATGGTCGACCAGCGCGCCGCTCTCGAATGGGTCCACCCCGACCCGCAGACCATGTGGTCGCTGGCCGCGAGCCGCCGCATGTGGGAACGCCGCCAGAACGACCAGGACTTCCTCCACCTCCGCGTCGGCCGCAGCTCGCACCGCCTCGCGACGCGGCTGGTGCCGCCGCAGACCGGCCCGGTCGACGAGCTGGAGCCGATCGCCACGCTCGCCCTGCGCCGGTTCGTCCGCGCGCACTCGATCGTCCCGGACCTGCCGACCCAGATCACCCTCCGCGGGTTCGCCGCGGTCAGTATGCAGGGCGACCGCGGTCTGACCCGCGGCCTCACCCGCGCGATGCTGGCCCAGCTGGTCACCTTCCACAGCCCCGACGACGTCCTCATCGCGGTCGCCACGGCGGGCCGTGCCAAGGAGGAATGGGAGTGGGCGAAGTGGCTGCCGCACGCCCAGCACCCGGCGCTCGCCGACGGTATCGGCCAGCTGCGGATGATGGCGGGCTCCCTCGCGCAGATCGAGCAGTGGCTCGACGAGGAACTCCGTGACCGCCAGCGGTTCTCCCGCAACGCGACGCCCGCCCCGGACCAGCCGCACGTCGTCATCATCGTCGACGACGCCGAGGTCACCCGCGAGGAGCAGATCATCCTCGAAGAGGGTCTGGTCGGCGTCACCCTGATCGACCTTTCCGACTCCATCGGCAACCTCGCGGCCCGTCGTGGTCTGCGGCTGGTCGTCGAGGAAGACCGCCTCGGCGCGCGCAGCGCCGGCGGCGTCGAATGGTTCGGCCGTCCGGACACGCTCAGCGTGGTCGAGGCCGAAGCGCTGGCCCGGCTCCTCGCCCCGTACCGCGTCGGCACCGCCGCGCAGGACGCCGCCGAGGAAGAGCCGCTGCTGTCCAACCCCGGTCTTCTGGAGCTGCTGGGCATCCCCGGCGACCCGATGACCTTCGACGTCCAGCAGGCCTGGCGGCCGCGTCCGGTGCGAGACCGCTACCGCGTCCCGTTCGGCGTCGGCGAGTACGGCCAGCCGGTCGAGCTGGACATCAAGGAAGCCGCGATGGAGGGCATGGGCCCGCACGGCCTGTGCATCGGGGCGACCGGTTCCGGTAAGTCGGAGTTCCTCCGCACCCTGGTGCTGGGCATGCTCGCCACGCACTCGTCGAGCACGCTGAACTTCGTCCTCGTCGACTTCAAGGGTGGTGCGACGTTCCTCGGCCTGGACGCCGCCCCGCACGTCTCCGCGGTCATCACCAACCTCGCGGACGAGGTCACGCTGGTCGACCGGATGAAGGACGCGCTGGCGGGCGAGATGAACAGGCGCCAGGAGGCGCTGAAGAACGGCGGTAACTTCAAGAACGTCTGGGAGTACGAGAAGGCCCGCGAGAACGGCGCCGACCTCGACCCGCTGCCCGCGCTCTTCATCGTCTGTGACGAGTTCTCCGAGCTGCTGGCCGCCAAGCCGGACTTCATCGATCTGTTCGTCGCCATCGGCCGTCTGGGCCGGTCGCTGCAGATGCACATGCTCCTCGCGTCGCAGCGGCTGGAAGAGGGCAAGCTGCGCGGTCTCGACTCGCACCTTTCCTACCGCATCGGTCTGAAGACCTTCTCCGCCGCGGAATCCCGTGCCGCGATCGGCGTGCCCGACGCGTTCGAGCTGCCGTCCGTGCCCGGTGGCGGTTACCTCAAGTACGACACCTCGACGCTGGTGCGGTTCAAGGCCTCGTACGTCTCGGGTCCGTACCGGCCCGCGGGCATCAAGGCCGCCGGCCCGGTCGCGACCGTGGTCCGCGCGGACAAGCGCCCGCAGCTGTTCGTCCCGGACTTCGTCGAACTGCCGAAGGAACCGGAGCCGCAGCAGATCGAGGCCGCGCCGGTGGAAGAGGCCAAGTCGGAGGAGGCCGTCGAGCCCAGTGAGCTCGACGTGATCGTGTCCCGGCTGATCGGCCAGGGCCCGCCCGCGCACGAGGTCTGGCTGCCGCCGCTCAAGGAGCCGAACTCGCTCGACACCCTGCTGCCGAACCTGAACCCCACCGACGACCGCGGTCTTTCCCCGGTCGGGTTCTTCGGCAACGGACGGCTCCAG
The DNA here is from genome assembly GCF_056435685.1 of Amycolatopsis sp. NPDC043885. Classification (NCBI taxonomy): domain Bacteria; kingdom Bacillati; phylum Actinomycetota; class Actinomycetes; order Pseudonocardiales; family Pseudonocardiaceae; genus Amycolatopsis; species Amycolatopsis sp. NPDC043885. Next base: position 464,008 of record NZ_JBWKEA010000001.1, on the reverse strand, counting down.
GTGCCGATGGGTATCGTCGACCGCCCGTACGAGCAGCGTCGTGACCTGCTGTGGGCCGACTTCTCCGGTGGCGCCGGGCACGGTGTGATCGTCGGCGGTCCGCAGTCGGGCAAGTCGACCATGCTCCGGACGCTGATCATGTCGATGGCGCTGACCCACACCCCCGAGGAAGCGCAGTTCTACGCGCTCGACCTCGGTGGCGGTACGTTGGCCGGTCTCCAGGGCCTGCCGCACGTCGGTGGCGTGGCCGTCGCCCGGCGCGAGCCGGACAAGGCCCGCCGGATCGTGGCCGAGCTGACCACCCTGCTCACCGAGCGGGAAGGCCGGTTCGGTGCGATGGGCATCGACTCGATGAACGAGTTCCGCAACCGCAAACGGCGGGGCGAGATCAAGCCCGAGGAAGACGCCTTCGGTGACGCCTTCCTGATCGTCGACAACTGGAAGGCGCTGCGGGACGACTTCGACGAGCTGGAGACCTCGATCACCAAGCTCGCCACCCAGGGTCTTTCCTACGGTGTGCACGTCATCATCGCGGCGAACCGGTGGGCGGACATCCGCCCGGCGATCAAGGACATGATCGGTACCCGGTTCGAGCTCCGCCTCGGTGACCCGAGCGAGTCGGACATCGACCGCCGGGTCGCGGTGAACGTCCCGGCCGGACGCCCCGGCCGTGGTCTCACCAGGGACAAGCTCCACCTGCTGACCGGTCTTCCGCGTATCGACGGATCGAGCAACCCGGACGACGTCGCCGCCGGCGTCGCCGACGCGGTCGCGAAGATCAAGGCCGCGTGGAAGGGCCGCCCGGCGCCGCAGGTCCGCCTGCTGCCCGAGATGGTCACCTACGACGAGGTCCTCAGCATCGACACCAAGCGCAACACGAAGCTGGTGCCGATCGGCGTCAACGAGGAAGACCTCCAGCCGATCTACCTCGACTTCGCGGCCGATTCGCACTTCTACGCGTTCGCGGACGGCGAGTCGGGCAAGACGAACCTGCTGCGCCAGATCACCAGGGGCATCACCGAGCGGTACACGACGCAGGAAGCGGTCATCATCCTCGTCGACTACCGGCGCACGATGCTCGGCTTCATCGGCGGGGACCAGCTGCTCGGCTACGCGGTGTCCGCCGCGCAGCTGGAGAGCATGGTCAAGGACGTGCACGGGTCGATGACCCGGCGCCTCCCCGGTCCGGACGTCACGCAGGAACAGCTCAAGACCCGGTCCTGGTGGACCGGTCCCGAGCTGTTCGTCATCGTCGACGACTACGACCTGGTCGCCACGCAGACGAGTAACCCGCTGAAGCCGCTCGCCGAATTCCTCGCGCAGGCGAAGGACGTCGGTCTGCACATCGTCGTCGTGCGCCGCAGTGGTGGCGCGAGCCGGGCGATGTTCGACCCGATCCTCGGCAAGCTCAGGGAGATCGCGGCGCCCGGTATGGTCATGAACGGCTCGCGGGACGAGGGCAACCTGGTCGCCAACGTGAAGCCGAGCCAGATGCCGCCTGGCCGAGGCAACCTCGTGACCCGGAAGCACGGCAAGCAGCTCATGCAGGTCTCGTGGATCCAGCCGGACTGACCTCCCGCGGAACCAGGTGAGGCAAGGGCCGGGCGTGGGGTGACGACGACGATCTGCGGGAGTGGCTTGTGACAGTGCGGGTAGCGGTGGACTTCGGGACATCGAGCACCTGCGTAGTCGCTTCGATCAACGGCCGCGAGCCGCAGGTCGTCGTGGTGGACGGGCAGCCCTTGATGTCGTCGGCGGTCTACGCCGCGCCGGACGGGACGCTGTTCGTCGGCCAGGAGGCGGAGCGGCAGGCGGCGGTGGATCCGTCGCGCTACGAGCCGAACCCGAAGCGCCGGATCGACGAAGGCGACCTGCTGCTGGGCGACAACGTCCTGCGCGTGACCGACGTCGTCCACGCCGTGCTGAAGCGCGCGGTGACCGAGGCGCGCCGGCTCGCCGGCGACGCCGAGGTCGAGCTGCTCGTCCTGACCCATCCCGCCGATTGGGGCGCGACCCGCACCCGGCTGCTCCGGCAGGCGGCGGGCGGGCTCGCGCGTCAGGTCGCGCTCGTGCCGGAGCCGGTCGCCGCGGCGGTCTATCACGCGGCGACGTTCGCCCCTGCCGACCTCAATTCCGAGCGCACCGTCGAGTTCAGCGGCCGTCCCGGCGACGCGCTGGCGGTACTCGACCTCGGCGGTGGCACCGTCGACGTCTCCGTGGTGCAGCGCATGCCCGGCAGCCCTGCGGATCGCAGTTTGCCCGCTAAACGCGCCGGGTTCCAGGTGCTGGCCACCCGGGGTGACCCGAGCTTCGGGGGAGCGGATGTCGATCAGGCGCTCCTGGAGCACGTGGGTTCGCTGGTGTCGTCGGCCGATCCGCCGGAATGGCGGAAGCTCGTCGAGGGCCGCGAGCTCACGGACAGACGGCGGCGGCGCGTCCTGCGGCAGGACGTGCGCGGCGCGAAGGAGACGCTTTCCCGGCACGCGTACACCGACGTCCCCATGCCACCGCCGTTCGCCGACGCCCACGTGACCCGGGAAGACCTCGAGCGGCTCATCGCGGGCCCGCTCGGCCGCGCGGTCGAGCTGACCGTGGCCGCGATCGGCGATTCCGGGCTGCGGCCGAAGCAGCTGACGGCGATCTTCCTCGTCGGCGGGTCGAGCCGGATCCCGATGGTGTCCCGGCTGGTGCACGAGCGGACCGGTGTCGTACCGACGACCCTGGACCAGCCGGAGACCGTGGTCGCCCGCGGTGCCCTGCGTGCGGTGCTGATCGACCCGGACCGGACGGGTTCGCTCGCGGGCTCCGCGGTCTCCCGTGCCGGGGGCGGCCCCGCGCCCGTCCCCACCGACCGGCGTCCCGACGCCCCGCGGCCCCCGTTCCCGCCCGGCCCACCCCCGCAGAGCGCGTTTAGCCCGCTAAACGCGACGCGGCAGGGGCCGCCGTCGCCTCCGATGGGACAGCAGGGGATAGCGGCACCCCCGCCGCCGTGGCGGCCGGGTGAGCCCGCCCGGGAGCCCAAGGCCACCGAGGGCGGCGGGAAGAACAAGAAGCTGCCCTGGATCATCGCCGGGGCCGTGGTGGCCGTCGCGGCGGTCGTCGGAGGCATCCTCTTCGCGGTCAACAGCGGGGAGGCCGAGCCGGAGGGCCGCACGCTCGCCCAGTACGACTACCGCTTCATCGCGCCGCCGGACTGGACACAGACCGACGACCGTGTCGCCAAGCGTCAGGTGGTGATCCACCCCAGCGAATCCCTCACGGGCGACGACCTCGTGGTCGCCCAGGAGAACGTGATGGACTACGACGCGACGGCCGACAGACAGAAGCTCGTCGACGAACTCGCCGCGCTGGCGCGGCGAGAGCCGGACAAGTACAGCGGCTTCAACGGCGCCGCGCAGTACGCCGGGAAGACCGTCATCTACTACCGCGAGACCAAGCCGAGCGCGCGCGTCGACTGGTACGTCGTCGTGCAGGGAAAGACTCGCGTCCACATCGGGTGCCAGTACGGCACCGGCTCGCCACTCGAACAACGCGTGAGCGCGGCCTGCGAGCAGGTCGTCAAGACGATGGTGGTCATCAACTGAAGGGGGAGGCACATGCCACCCGAACCCGAGACCGCCGCCGAACACTTCGCGCGTACAGGGCGCGACGCGGTCACTTATGCGCGGCAGGTCGCCCGCATGGCCAAGGCGCGCTACGAACGCCGCCGGGGTGAGAACGCCGAACTGGCGAAGCAATTCGGCAAGGGACGGCTCGCGGGCGGCGAGACCGCGCCGACTCCCGCCGTCGTCCGGAACGCGGCGAAACGGTTCCGTGTGGGCGCCGGTCTTCCGGTCCCCGCTTTGCCCTCGGCGGCGGACTTGGTTCCCCTTCGGCCAGAACCGGCGCCCAGACGGCCACGTGTGGGTGACGACGACGAGGACTTTTCGCAGTCGCGAATCATGAGCCGTGGCGATTGAACGGCCTGTGTGCATTCGCTAAATCGCATGGTGAAGGCCATTTTCCCCGCGCGAAACGCAGCGTGCGCGCCGAGTTCCCGCGTCCGGTTCCCGCCGGGAGCGTTAACGCAAGCAACTACTTGAAACCAACGAGCGACAAGAGGGAACCAGACGTGGCAGTGTCTCCGTCGTAGGTCCGTACCGAACGAACTTCACCAAGTACGGATAACCACGAACGAAGGGGGTAGCTCCCATGGCTGGCGGTTTTCAGGGGAATGTCGAGCAGTTCACCCAGGCTGAGAAGCGGGTGACCGAGGTTCGCGTTTCGATGGACCAGAACCTGAGCAAGCTTCGCGACAACATCGAGGCCACCCGCGCCGGCTGGACCGGCGACGCCTCGATCGCGTTCAACAACGTGATGAAGCGCTTCGACGAGGCGGGCCGTGGGCTCAACCAGGCCCTCCAGAACATCGGTGACCTGCTCGAGCAGGCCGGCTCGAAGTACAACGCTTCCGAGCAGCAGCAGCAGGAACTCATCAACTCGGTCAACAAGGGCTTCGGCGTCCTCGGCTGATCTGGCTCCACCCCGCAAAATCCAAGACTTTTCTTAATCACTGGAGGAATTCATGGGCGAGATGAAGGTCGATTACGCCACGATCCACGCGGCGGCCGACGACTGCAAGAACACCGGCGGCGAGCTGGAGTCCCTCTTCGGACAGCTGAAGAGCGACCTCGCTCCGCTGGTCAACACCTGGCAGGGTGACGCGCAGACCGCGTACATCGCCGCGCAGACCGAGTGGGACAACAAGTTCGAGGAGCTCAAGCAGCTGCTCGCGCAGGTCGCCGGCGTGCTGCCGCAGCTGGCCGACGGTTACCAGGCCACGGAACAGGGCGTCACCGGCCTGTTCTGAGTCTTCCGGCTCCGAACGAGCAACGGCGGGCAGGCATCTTCGGATGCCGAGCCCGCCGTTTCGTTCGTGTCAAAGGAAAAGCCGCGACGGGGACCGTCGCGGCTTTTCTTGTCCGGCAGCGGGATCAGTGCGGCGAGCCGACCTCGAATTCCGGGGTGGTGTTCAGCACCCGGACGGTGACTTTCTTCTGCTGCCCCGAAAGATCGATCGAGCAGTCGAACGTGGTGCCGTTCTCCACCGGCTGGCCGGAAGGACAGGACACGTTCTTCACGTCCGGCTCCCCGTAGTGCTCGTTGAGCACCCGGACGACACCGTCCTGGACCGACTTCTGGTCGAGCGTGTCACCCGCGAACGCGCCGAGCAGCCAAGCGCCGACGCCACCCGCGATCACGACGGCCGCCGCGATCCCGCCGATCAGCAAGGTCTTCTTGGAAGCCTTGGGCTTCTTCGCCGGCTCTGCCCCGAAAGCGCCGAGCCCGCCGTACTGAGAAGACTGTGTCTGCTGGGCGGGCTGGAACCCTCCGCCGTACTGTCCCTGCGGAACCTGTTGCGGTGCCTGCCAATCCTGCTGCTGCGGCGCTGGCTGCTGCTGCGGTTGCTGCCACGCCGTCCCCGGTGTGGGAGTGCCGCTTTGCTGCCATGGCCCGGAAAAGGAGCCGGTGACGCCGGGCTGCTGCTGCCACTGTCCCGTGTAGGAACCGGTGGTCGCCGCGTTCGGGTCGTTCTGCTGCCACTGCCCGGCATGCGGTCCGGTGGCCTGGCCTTCCTGCTGCCAGCCCTGCTGCTGGTTCGCGGGATTCGCGGGCGGCTGCCACCACTGCTGCGGCTGCTGTTCGGGGGGCTGGCTCATCGGTGGTCACCTCGGGACTTCGGGAACTTCACGGCGTCGGGACGGAAGGGGGCCATGCCTCAGACGCCCTTCAACTCGCTGAAGCGGCGGTTGAAGTCGTCCTTGGCCGCCTTGTCCGGCAGCACGGTGATCTGCGAGGCGTCGGGCAGCCGTGGCAGGTCCTGCGCACTCGCCTTGCCGGTAAAGCGGAAGTCGTAGCGCAGCTCGATCTTGTGCCCGCCGCCCTCGATCTTGGCGTCCATGACGATCTGGTTCAGCGTCCCGTCCGAGTTGAGGGAGACGGTGGTGCGTACCGGCGCCTTCTTCATCTCGGCCGTGACCGCCCCGCTGATCGACGGCGGCAGGATCTCCACCCGCCGTTCCATGAACTTCCCGAACGGGATGTCGGCGGTCAGCTCGATCCGGTTCTCCGGAAGGCTTTTGGCGCCCTTCACGATCTTCTTGTCCGCGTTGTAGGACACGGCGATCGCGTCGGCCATCTTGCAGGCGGTGATGATCCCGACCCAGGCGCACGGGATCGCCAGCCCGGCCTCCGACTTCGGCATCGAGACCCACGGTGTCGGGGCGAGGCTCTTGTAGACGGGGCCGAGGTACACGTACTCGACGGTCCCGTCGGCGGGCGTGTACCAGTCGATGCTGTCGTCCGGGTTCTTCTGCGAGCGCTGACGGCTGACCCGGCCTTCCGGCGAACCGGTGCGGGCCGAGGAGATCGTGCTGCGGATGTACTTCTCGTCGAACCGGAAGTAGGCGCCCGACTCGCTGGTGACGTCGCGCTGCTGGCCGATGGTGTCCTGGAGCTTGTTCATCGCCGTCTCGAACTTCGTGCCGACGTAGGACGCCGCGTCGTCACCCTTCGGCACGGCGGTGCCCGCCCGCCCCTGGCCGCAGGCGGTCGTGAGCGCCAGCACGGCGCTCAGCACGCACAAGATGGTCGTTGGACGTTTGTTCATCGCCGTTCCCCTGATCGAGTCCCCCGCGCGCGGTGCGCGTCCGGATCGTCTCATCCTCTCCCGCGAAGGACGATGCCGTGGGCGGTTCCGCCACACCGGCGAGGTACAGTTGCGGGGCGCCCGCCGGGCGCCGGTCCTAGTATGGGACCCCGGACCGACCCCCGCTTCGCAGTAGGGTCGGGCGTGGGGGTATCTTCATATGTCGTTGTGCGCTGCGGCGCGTAAGCGCTAGGCCCGCACAGAACCCACACGCAATGTTGACGACGAGGTAGACCCTTGCCCACGTACAGCCCCAAGCCCGGCGACGTCACTCGTGCCTGGCACGTGATCGACGCCGAGGATGTCGTGCTCGGCCGGCTCGCGACCGAGGTCGCCACGCTGCTGCGCGGCAAGCACAAGCCGACCTACGCCCCGCACGTGGACACCGGTGACTTCGTCATCATCGTCAACGCCGAGAAGGTGGCGCTCACCGGTAACAAGCGCGAGCAGAAGTTCGCGTACCGGCACAGCGGTTACCCCGGTGGTCTGCGTAAGCGCTCCTTCGGCGAACTGCTCGACACCAAGCCCGAGCACCTGCTCGAGAAGGTCGTCAAGGGCATGCTCCCGAAGAACAAGCTCGGCCGCGCCCAGGCGAAGAAGCTCAAGGTCTACGCCGGTGCCGAGCACCCGCACGCCGCGCAGCAGCCGCAGGCGCGCGAGATCACCAAGATCGCGCAGGTCGCGCAGTGAGTGAGGAACAGTCTGTGACCAGCACCGAGACCGAGGCCGTCGAGGCTGTCGCGACCACGGAGACCGCTCCGGTCGGCGACGCCGTCGCGACCAGCGAGACCCCAGCCGCCCCGCGCCCGTCGCGTGCCGCCGGTGGCAACGCCCAGACCGTCGGCCGTCGCAAGGAAGCCGTCGTCCGGGTGCGCGTCGTTCCCGGTACCGGTGAGTTCAAGCTCAACGGCCGCACGCTCGAAGAGTACTTCCCGAACAAGGTGCACCAGCAGCTCATCCGTGAGCCGCTGGTGACGGTCGACAAGCCCGACTCGTTCGACATCTTCGCCAACCTGCACGGTGGCGGGATCTCGGGCCAGGCCGGCGCGCTCCGTCTCGCGATCGCCCGTGCGCTCGTCGAGGTCGACGCCGACGACCGCCCGGCCCTGAAGAAGGCCGGCTTCCTGACCCGTGACGCTCGCGCCACGGAGCGGAAGAAGTACGGCCTCAAGAAGGCCCGTAAGGCTCCGCAGTACAGCAAGCGCTGATCGCGCCTCTGGCGCAACCCGCGGAAGCGCCCATCCGTCTCTCGGATGGGCGCTTCCGTGTTTCCGGGGTCCCTCGGTCCCCGCTCGCCCCCAGTCCCACAAGTCACATCCGCCCCATGCGCCCCACCCGTGTCACGTTTAGCCCGCTAAAGTCGCGCGCGTCGCGTTTAGCCCGCTAAAGGCGAGACGGGGGTGCGGGTGGGCAGGCAGGGGGACTGGCTAGGTTGTCGTGGTGGTTTTTCAAGGAGGTCGACAGATGGCTCGTCTATTCGGTACCGACGGCGTACGTGGCCTCGCCAACGAGGAGCTGACCCCGGAGCTGGCGCTCTCGCTCGCCGCCAGCGCCGCCCGCGTCCTGGCCGCCCACGACCGTTCGCACCGCCCGGTCGCGGTCGTCGGCCGTGACCCGCGCGCCAGTGGCGAGATGCTCGAGGCCGCCGTCGTGGCGGGCCTCACGTCCGCGGGTGCCGACGTGCTCCGTCTCGGCGTCCTCCCGACGCCCGCCGTCGCGTACCTGGTCGGCGCGCTCGAAGCGGATCTCGGCGTGATGATCTCCGCCTCCCACAACCCCATGCCCGACAACGGCATCAAGCTCTTCGCGGCGGGTGGCCACAAACTGCCCGACGGAATCGAGGACGAGATCGAAGCCGGTCTCGCCGCTCCCGTCACCCGCCCGACCGGCATCGGCGTCGGCCGGGTGAAGGACGTCCCCGACGCGGGTGACCGCTACATCCAGCACCTGCTGTCGGCCACCCCGCACCCGCTCGCGGGCCTGCGCGTCGTCGTCGACTGCGCGAACGGCGCGTCCTCCTTCGCCGCTCCCGAGGTGTACCGCAAGGCCGGTGCCGAGGTCATCGCGATCCACGCCGACCCGGACGGCGTGAACATCAACGAGCACTGTGGGTCGAATCACCCGGAAGCGTTGCGTGCCGCCGTCGTCGAGCACGGCGCCGACCTCGGGATCGCGCACGACGGTGACGCCGACCGCTGTGTCGCGGTCGACGCCTCGGGCGAACTCGTCGACGGCGACCAGATCATGGCCGTCCTCGCGCTCGCCCTCGCCGAGACCGGCGAGCTGACCAAGAACACCCTGGTCGCCACCGTGATGAGCAACCTCGGCCTGCACCTGGCGATGCGCGCGCACGACATCAACCTCGTCACCACCGCCGTCGGCGACCGCTACGTCCTCGAGGAGCTCCGCGCGAGCGGGTTCGCGCTCGGCGGCGAGCAGTCGGGCCACGTCGTCCTTCCCGCCTACGCGACCACCGGCGACGGCCTCCTCACCGCGCTGTGTGTGATGAGCCGCATGGCGTCGACCGGCAAATCGCTCGCCGAGCTCGCCGCGGTCATGAACCGCCTGCCGCAGGTGCTGGTGAACGTCCCGGTGGCGGACAAGGCGGCGGTCGCCGTCTCGGCCGCGGTCCGCGACGCTGTCGGCGCCGTCGAGGCCGAACTCGGCGAAGAAGGCCGTGTCCTGCTGCGCCCGTCGGGCACCGAGCAACTGGTCCGCGTCATGGTCGAGGCCCCCGCGCACGACACCGCACAGGCGGCCGCCGACCGGCTCGCCGGAGTCGTCTCCTCCGCCTCGTAACCCCTCTCACGATCTCTCCAAGTCGCTGCGCTGGGGTTACCGGCCCGGTACATTCCGTGTGCGGATACCTAGGGGAGGGTGACGGTGGCCGGTCAAGGGCACAAGGTCGATCCAGCGCAGCTGAACGAGGCAGCCAAGGTCCTGCAGGACCTGCCCAAGCAGGCTTGCGAAGGGCCGATCGGAGCGGTCGAGCAGATCAACCTGAGCGCCGCGAGTTTCGGCCCGGCGCACGGGGATTGCTTCAGCGGGTACTCCGCGAGCATCCAGCGCCTGGCGAAGTGCGCGCGCAGCTATCTCGCGGCTTCGGACGAGTTCGGCCGCAAACTCGCGGCGTCCAAGGACCTCTACCAGTCCAATGAGGACTCCAACGCCGCCGAGATGAGGAAGCACTGATGCCTCTCGCGGACGTCGGTGGCGACACCGGACACGACATTCCCAGCCGGGCCGAAGTGGAGAAGATCCTCAACGACCCGAACATCGATCGCGACACCAAACGCGAGCTCGCCCTCAACTACATCGACTACATCGAGGACGAGACGCCGGAAAGCTGCGGGTTCGCCAGCGAAGCCGAGCGGAACGGCTTCCGGGACTACATCAAATCGATGAACGGTGACTGGATCACCGAGGGCGACCTCAACTTCAATGACGGTTCCCTGGAAGAGGTCCAGGCGGCTTACAAGACCGCGCACGAGAAGTACGACGCGAACCAGGCCGCGGGGCGACAGGGTGATCGCGACGGCCTGAACCGGGACGCGGCGAAGACCCAGGAGATCGCCGGACGCGCCACCGAGACCGACCCGGGCTGCGCCAATTCGAACGACATCATGGTCCCCGGCCTGTCGGGCTTCAAGGTCTACGAGGTCTTCCATCCGCTCTACGTCCGCGCCGTGAGCCTGTCCAAGGCCGGTGGCGCTGTCGTGGCGATCGAGACCCTGCGAACGGCTTACCACGAGCAGGACAACATCCCGTTCAACCTCTTCAAGGCGAGCGCGGATGAGCTGACCGCGGTCAGCACGGCCATCGCCGGTTCGGCGCAGGACGTCTCCGGAAAGCTGGGTAATTCGCTCGGCACCTGGGAAGGCGCCGCGGCCGAGCAGGCAAGGGCCTACCAGAAGGCCTATTCGGACAAGACCGGTCTGGTCGCCGAGGCGTTCAAAGCCGCGGGTGACGGGCTTCTGCGGACCAACGCCTCGGTGGGCAAGTTCTGCCGCGAGAAGGTCGAGTGGCTGCAGAAGTGGTACACCGACAACATCGACGGTGCCACGGCGCAGGACATCGAGCGGATCATCCGCATCGCCGACGGTTCGTGCAGCCAGAACGACATCATCCACTGCATCAAATTCCTGAGCATCGAAGCCAAGGACGCGTTCAACGACGACGCCGGCGACATCGACCAGAGCACCATCGACGAGGTCCTCAAACCTCAAGCGGTGGAATGGCTCGGAAAGGTCTTCGTCGGCTGGTTCGGCAAGCACATCGAGAACTTCCAGCTGGTGTGCAAGAACACGCGTGACGCGATCAACGGCGCGTGGAAGGCGTACTTCGATTCGCTGGGCCAGGTGGTCGAGAATCCGTTCGCGGATCTGGGCAAGACCCCGGAAACGGGCGGCGAGAAACCGGTCGAAAAACCTGTCGAGAAGGGCGGTGGCGGCCCGCCCGCCAGCGGTGGCGGTGGCCCGTCGTCCGGTGCTGGTGGCGGCGCTGGGCACATGACGCCGAGCAACACCGTACTCCCGGAACCGGAAAAGCCCGAAGTTCCGGGCCAGGAGAAGAACCCGGTCACGGACAAGCCGCTCGACATCGATCCGGCCACGGGCGAGCCGTATCCGATCGACCCCCGTACGGGTGAGGCGATCAAGACCGGCACCGACGGCGCGCGGCCTGAAACGGTGACGGTCGAACAGGGCGACCGCAAGATCTCCATGGCCGAGCCCGGTGTCGACGGGAAGATGGGCATCTCCGTCCAGGACGGCACCGGCCAGGCCAAGGACTACGACCTCGACTTCGGTGACGGCAAGGCCACGTCGGACGCGGCGGGCGGCCCCGCGCACCGGGACGGGGCCGAGCAGCCTGCCTCGCGTCCACCGGCGACTCCGGGCCCCGATGGCAAGATCCATATCGAAGACGGCGGCCTGAAGATCACCGCGGAACGGCCGAACGGTCCCGACGGGCCGACGCTGGTGACCGTTGACGACGGTTCGGGACAGCCGTCGAAATACACCTTGGGCGAGGACGAATCCGCGGGTGGCCGTCACGCGAGCCCGGACGCCACGCCGCAGGCGGCCGGAAGACACGCCGCGGCGCAGCCTGTCGAAGAGGCGGCTGTTCGCTCGCACGACGGCACGTCCGGTGGGGCCGGCGGCGGAGCACCCGTGCCTGGTCAGCAGGCCGAACCGGTGGCGGCGGCAGGGGACGGCGATTCCGAATCGACGACGGCCCAGTCGCTGAGCGACCCGTTCGAGGGCGGGGACAACGGTCTCGGTGACACGTCGGATCCGGCCGGAACCGGCGGCGGCGCGGCCGCTCCCTCGACGTCGTCCGGGCTCGGTTCCGCTCCGGGAGGGGGCACCCAGGATCCGGCCGCGGCCGGTGCGGGGATGATGGGTGGCATGGGCATGATGGGCGGCGCGGCCGGAGGCGGGCAAGGGGCCGGTGAAGACCAGCAGCGCACGTCCAGCGGATACCGGGTCGACGGCGGCCTGTTCGACACCGCGACGACGACGGGCAGCCGGATCAGCGGTTCGCTCGACGACGACGGCGTCATCGGCTTCCGCTAGGGGAGGGGTCAGTGAATCCTGAGGAGGATCTCGCCAGACTCCGGCACAAGCTGGCCGGGCTGGAGCGCGAGAACGGCGACCGGATGTACCTGGTCGACAACCGGGTGACCAAGGCGATCGAGGACAGCCGGACCGCGGGCGACCAGCTCAAGCAGGAGACCGGCGCGGCACTTGCGGCCCGAAGCGAGCAGAAGCGGCGCACGGCGGCCGCGGGTGGCTGGGCGACCGAGTCGACGCTCAGCGAGAAGGTCGAGGACGACGGCGACTTCGGGTTCGAGGAGGACGAGACCGAGAACGAGCGCCGCGCCGGGTATCGGACGGCCGAGGAGCCGCCGATCGCGTACCGGCCGCCTGCTCCGGCCGTTCCCGCGCCGCCGCAGCCCCCGCCACCTCCAGCGCCTGTGGCGGAGGAGCGTCCGGCCGGGCGGCACCGGCGGGCGGCCGCCGCGCGGGGCGACGACGACGACTTCGCCAACACCGACTGGCTGGCGACCTGAGCGGTCAGGTTCGCAGCGCCACGATGGCCCGCTCGACGCCGTGGAAGACGGCGTGCGTCTTGTACCGCACCTCCTCGGCGACGTGGTCGGGAGTCAGGATCTCGGCAAGGGCGCGAAGCGCGGCTTCGCCCTCGGCGACCGCGACTCGCGAGCCGGGGCAGGTGTGCCGGCCGAGGCCGAAGGCGAGTTCGTCGCCGGGGCCCAGCGGGATGGCCAGTTTGTCCCCGGCCGCGAAGTCCTTGCCCTTCAAGGAGAACGGCGCGGTCACGCGGCGGGCGGCGAAGCGAGTCGGGGCGATTTCGTGGATCAGGCCGCGTACGTCGTCGAGGACGTCCGGGCGGCGTAGGAGTTCGAGACCGGCGAGGGCGAGGAAGTTCATGGAGTTCTCGTACGCCGCGTGGGCGAGCATCACCGGCGTGATCATCAGCTCGTCTTCGGTGATCCGGCCTGCTTCGTGCGCTTCGCGGAGCAGCGCCAGCCCGCCGCCTTCGACAGCCGTCGCTTTGAGGAAGAACATCGCGACCCTGAGCGCGGCGGTGTCGGCCCCGGCGGGCCCGCCCGCCCAGACGTCCAGATTCGCGGCGGTCTCCGAAAGGTTCGTCAGCAGCTTCTCGCCGAGTGGCTCGGCCGTGCCCAGCACCGCCTCCGTCACCCTGGCCGCCACCGGCCTGGCGAAATCGGCGACCAGGTCGAACCGCGCACTCGACTTTAGCGGGCTAATCGTGACGCGGAGGTCTGTGAGCAGGGCATCCGGGAGGGGCTCCACGAGGGCGATGACCTCCTTGACAACCGCGCGGAGCCGCCGGTGGCCGGCGCCGTCCATCAGCAGGAGGTTCGGCGTCTCGGCCGCGGCACCGCCCGGGTTCGAGCTGAGCTCGCGGTCGCGCAGGGCCTTGGCGCGATCCGCCGGATCGTCCAGCACGAAGAAGTCGTCCACGTTCGTATGATGCCCATGCGCGGCCGGAGGATGTGCCAGTGTCACCAGAAGTGCCCGACGAAGTGTTGCGGACCCCGCTCGTGCGCCGCCTGCTCGAACGCGCCGACGCCGATCGTCCGGCGTACACGCACCTCGACTGCTCGAACCGGCACGAGCCTGTCGAGGACACGCTGACCTGGGCCGAACTGCTCGTCCACGTCCGCGCTGTCGCGGCGAAGCTGCGTGAGGTGATCCAGCCGGGAGACCGCGTGGCGATCACGGCGCGGCAAGACCTCTCTTACGTCGTCGCCTTCTTCGGCGCGCTGTACGCCGGGGCTGTCGCGGTGCCACTGTCCGCACCGGACGTCCGCGCTCACCGCGAACGGCTCGTCGGGGTCCTCAACGATTGCGACGCCGACATCTGGCTCACGTCGGAGTCCTTGGTCGAGCGGTTGACCGAGTTCGCCAGGGCCGAGGCGGTTCCGGCGCCCCGCGAGATCATCGCCGTCGACACCCTGCCGCTGGATCCGGCCGACCAGTCACCGCCGTCGCCGGTCTCCCCCGAAGACCCCGCCTACCTGCAGTACACCTCCGGCACGACGCGATCACCCGCCGGCGTGATCATCACGCATCGGGCGTTGTCGGCCGCCTGCTGGCAGATCTGCGACGCCTACGACGTCGACGAGCGCACCACATGCGTCGGCTGGATCCCGTTCTTCCACGACATGGGGCTGGCGCAGTTGCTCGCGGGGACGATGCACTGCGGCGGCCGGACGGTGTTCATCGCGCCGCTGGAGTTCATCCGGCGCCCGGAGCGCTGGCTGCTGCTGATGTCGTCGTATCCGAACACGCTCACCGCGGCCCCGAACTTCGCGTACGACCTGGTGACCGAGGCCGTGCCCGAGCTGAAGCGCGCCGAGTACGACCTCTCGACGGTGTCGATCGCGCTCAGCGGCAGTGAACCGGTCCGGGCGGCGACCGTCCGGGAGTTCCTCGCCGCTTATGAACCCCATGGCTTTCCGAGGGGCGCGTTCCGGCCGTCCTACGGTCTGGCCGAAGCCACGGTCTACGTCGCCAGCGGCGATTCCGGCGGCCCGGTGGTGACCGAGGTGGACGGCCGCGAAATCGTCGAGATCGGCTGGCCCAGGGGGCAGCGGGTCCGCGTCGTGCCCCCGCCGGATCGCGTTTTGCCCGCTAAAGTCGACATGGGCGAGATCTGGGTCAAGGGGCCCAACGTGGCCGCCGGGTATTGGCGCCGTCCGGAGTTGACCGCCGAGGTGTTCGGCGCCGAACTCGACGGGGAAGGCGGCTGGCTCCGCACCGGCGACCTGGGCATGATCCGCGACGGCAGGCTGTCGGTGACCGGCCGGATCAAGGACCTGATCATCATCGACGGCCGCAATCACAGCCCCCACGACATCGAGGAGACGGTCGCCGCCGCGCATCCTCTTCTCGCGCCCGAACGAGTCGCCGCGTTCTCGGTCGACGGTGATGAAGGCGAGGGTGTCGTCGTCGTCGCCGAGCGCGCTCGGAAGGCCCCGGACTTCGACGAAGCCGAGATCGCGCGGGCCGCCACCCGTGCCGTCGCCGAGCGGCACGACGTGCGGTTTCGTGCTTTCTTCCTGGTCAAACCCGGCGGACTGCCGAGGACCTCCAGCGGCAAGGTCGCGCGTTCCGCGGCCAGAACGCGGTACTGGACCGCGGATGGGACAGAATCCCCCCATGGCAGCTGACGGGAGCGAGTACGTCGACGAGATCAAGGCCCTCGTCTGCGAGACCTTCGACGTCGATCCGGACACCATCGACGAGAACACACCCTTCGCCGAGATGGGCGTCGACTCCCGGCGCCGCGTCCGGCTCCTGGCGACGGTCGAGGTGGAGTTCGGCATCGACATCGACCTCGACGAGCTGGATCGCCTGGTCGACATCCGCGGCGCGGCCACCGTGCTCGCCGAGGCGGTCGAGGCGGGTGCGAAACCCCGGAAACGCGGTCTACCAGGCTTCTTGCGCCGAAATCGTTTGAGTTAGCAAAGGTGTGAATGTCCCTGCGGCCCGGATGACCGGTGGGTACATTCTGTGTGCATATGCGATGGCACCTGATGCCGCCGGCGTGCGTCGTAGGTAGGACAACGAGGCGGATACAGCGGGACGAAGGGGGCACCGGTCATGCCGGACGGGGGCTACAAAGCCGATTCAGAGGCGATGCTCACGGCGTCGACGTCGTTGGAGCGCGCAGCTGAGAACACGACGTCCGAGGCGGGGAAGGTGGGGCCGACGCAGGTTCAGCCCGCGGACTTCGGCCGGGTCCACAAGGATTACCAAAAGGGCTACGCCACCGGGATCCTCGCCATTTCCGACGCGATGAAGGGGTACGCGGGCCAGCTCACCCAGCTCGCCGGCGGAGTCAGCACCGCGTCGACCCGCTACACCTCATCCGACCAGGCGAACGCCGCGGCTGCCAACAAGGCGGGAGCCCAGTAATGAGTGAACCGACGCCCGCCCAGGTACGGGAAATCCTGAACGACCCCTACATCACGCAGGGCACCAAAGACGCTTTGCTGAACCCGTTCGTCAACAGGGAAGAGGCTTACAAGAAGGCCGTCGCCGAACGCGACTCGAACGCCGCCGGGGACAAGAAGCAGGCGGCCGCCACGAAACAGGCCGACAAGGATCTCGACTCCATGTCCCGGCCGGCCGCGGGTGGTTCCACCACCAAGTCCGACCAGGTGCTCGACCTCGGAAAGCCGGCGCTGGACTTCTTTTCCGACTGGGCTGAGCAGGTCTGGAACAAGATGCCGGAGAAGTCGTACGAGATCAGCTACAAGACCGACATCTGGGACCGGTTCCACGAGAACCGTGAGATCAATTTCCAGAAGATGTTCGACGAGGTCGAAGATCTCGGCGACGCGAAGAAGGCCGTCGAGCAGACCCAGAAGGACGCCACGGCCGCGCTGACCACGCTCTTCCACGACTGGAAGGGCGAGGGCGCGACAGCCGCGAAGGTCAAGTACGAGCAGCGAATCCAGCCCGACGCGAAGGAACTCATCGCGCAGATGGACGGCGCCATCAAACTGGTGCCGTCGACCATCGACAAGATCTACAGCGCGCTCAAGCTGAAGGTCGACGAAACGCTGAAGCTCCGAGTCGACAAGGTCGCCACGGCGCCGCTGTACATCGCGAAGCAGGTCGTCGAGATCGCGAACGGCAAGGTCGATTCCAAAGAAAAGCTCATGGACGTCGCGTACTGGCTCGACTCCGCGTGCCCGGGCAACAACCTCGCCGAACGGCTGCGTCACGACGATTGCGATCTGAACGACGAGAACAAGGACTACGCGATCGGGGCCGCGAAGCAGTGGCTGAAGGGCTCGTTCGCCACCGAGTTCGGTGAGCGTTTCGAGAACTTCAAGAAGCTCTGCAAGAACGCGACCGAGACGATCAACACGCAGTATCACGAGCTGTCGCGGTTCATGGAGGACTACACGAACCCGTTCCCCGCGCCCGGATCCGAGAAGCCGCCCGCCGACGACGGCAAGGGCAAGGGCAACGACAACGGCGGCGGGAACACCGGCGGCGGTACTGGCGGTGGAAGCGGTACTGGCGGCGGAAGCGGGAGTGGCGGTGGCGCCGGCACGCCGCCCGCCGCGTCGGTTCCCGAAGCGCCGAAGCCGGAGGACAAGCCCGCCGAGGGCATGAACCCGGTCACCGGCAAGCCGCTCGAGCTGGACCCCGAGACCGGCAAGCCGTACCCGATCGACCCTGCGACGGGTGAGGCGATCAAGGACGGCATCGACGGTCAGGACACCATGACCGTCCAAAAGGGCGACAACAAGATCGAGATGACCGAGCCGGATAAAGACGGCAAAATGGACATCAAGGTCGACGACGGCAAGGGCAACGAGAAGGACTACAAGCTCGACTTCGACGACCCGAAGGGCGAAGAGGGCAAGGACGGCGAGTTCGGGCCGAAGGGCACGGTCAAGGAGGGCGAGCCCGGCCCCGACGGCGTCTACCGGCCCGGCCCGGACGGCAAGATCCACATCCAGGACGGCAACCTCAAGATCACCGCCGAGCAGCCGGACGGCCCGAACGGCCCGACCGTGGTGACCGTCGACGACGGCAAGGGCGAGCCGACCACCTACACCCTCGACGAAAAGGGTGAGAAGAAGGAACTCAAGACCGGCGACGTCCTCGAGACCGACGACATCAAGAACGGCCTCGACGACCGGAACCCCGGCAACCCGCAGCCCGGCAAGGTCGAAGATGTTCGTCCCATGCCCGCCCCCGCCGACGGCGGGATGGCGCCCGGTGGCGGCGGCGGTAGTGGCTTCAGCGCTCCAGGCGGAGTCGAGGTTGGCGTCGGCGCCGAAGGGACCGCTTCGGTGTCCGCGGGGGCCGAAGCGGCCGCGGGCGGCGCGTCGGGTTCCGGCGGCGATGGCACCGTGCCGACCGCGGGAGGCGGCGGCAGCTTCGAAGGCGCGATCGGCAGCCCCCTCGAAGGTGCTTCGTCGGGGTCGCTGAACGAAGCCGGTTCGCTGGAAGCGGGCATGCAGTCCGGAGGCGGCGCGCAGCCGGCCGGGGCCGAGGGCGGTCTCGGGATGGCTCCGGGCGGGATGGACCCGGCGCCCGCGAACGCCGGTGCCGCGAGCTCGCCCGCCGGAATGGGCGGCATGATGGGTGGCATGGGCGCCATGGGCGGCGCGGCCGGTGGTGGCGGGGGTGACACGCAGCGCGGGTCGAGTCAGTACCGCGTCGAAGGCGGCATTTTCGAGACCAGTGGCGCGGGCGGCCGGATCAGCGGCTCGCTCGACGACGAGGGTGGCGACCGTTCGATCAGTTACGAGCGATGATCGGTAGCCGGGGAACGAGGGAGGACCGATGAGCGCTGTTGACCGGCTGGCGGCCGCCATGTCCAGGCAGGACGCCGCCATCACGGAGCAGTTGGAGCAGCGCGGGCTGCGGGAGCGGCATCTCGCCGACGCCAAGGCCCAGGCGGTGGAGACCATGCAGAAGGACGCCGCCGTCCACGACAAGTACGCCGCGCACATGCAGGAGCTGGGGAAGCGGAGCAAGGAGGCGGGCGGCTGGCTGACCGGCAAGACGACCGCCGACCGCAGCCACACGATCGGCTTCGACATCGAGGACGATGACAAGCCGGACGCCCGGTTCGCCGAGTTCGGTGCCCGTCCTGACGCGTCGCGGCCGGTAGCGCCTCCTCCTCCGCCGCCCCCGCTCCCGGTCGCGCCGGGGGTGCCCGGAATGCCGGCGACGGTGGACGTCCCGCCCGCGGCGCCGACGCCCGCTCCCAGCGCCGCGGCGCCCGAAGCGCCTGGCACGCCCGCGCGTCGCCGCGGTCGTCACGCCCGTGACGACAAGGGATTCGACGACGACGACTTCTCGAACAACTCGTGGATGGTCGACTGACCGGCTTCACCCCCGGATCGCGTTTAGCCCGCTAAACGCGATCCGGGCGGGTCAGGCGGCGGGTTCGTCCTGGAGTTCGATGGGGGCGCGTTTGACGTCGGCGTCCAGCAGGGGCTGGTACTTCGTCGTCCCCGTCAGGTGGGTGAGGAAGAACGCGGTGAACAGCGCCCGCGTCAGCTGCTGGGTCCCGCGGTGCGGCTTCCCGTGCAGCAGCAGCTGGCTCCAGTGCCTGCCCTCGGTGACACCGAGGTGCGACGACTTCCCGAGCTTCCGGAGCTGCACCGGCCCGCCCCACGCGTCCGCGATCGCCTCGGCATGTCCGACGGGCGGCGCGACCAGGTCTTCGCCCGCCGCGAGGTGCAGGCCGGGCGCGGTCACCGATCGGGCCGACACCGTCGCCGGCGGCAGCGTCTGCGCGGGGGTGATGGTCGCGACCGCGCGGATCTCGGGTCGCTCGTCGTTCTCGGCGGCCTGTGCGGCGGCCAGTACCGCCGAACCGCCGCCGGTCGAATGCCCGGCCAGGCCGAGTTTCGCCGGGTCGACGCTGATGCCGTCCGGTCCGAGGCGGACGGTCGTGATCAGGTCGAGCGTCGTGAGCAGATCGCCTGCCAGCAGCCGGTGCGAAGGCAGCGGGCCGCGCTGGGTGGCCGGGGCCGCCGCGACGATGCCCCAGCTCGCGAGGTGCCGGAGCAGGTGCCGGTAGCTTCCGGTCGGCTGCAACCAGCCGTGCCCGAACGCGATCGCGGGCAGACCGAGTCCCGAACGGGGGGTGAACACGACGCCGGGCAGTCCGACCAGGGCGAGGTTGCCGCGCAGAACCTCGTGCGGACCTGGGTGGGACAGCTCCGCGAGCAGCTGCTTGGGCTTGCTGGCCATGCTCGTGACCTTACTGCCCGCGCTTCCGTCCGGCCCGCGCGCCGCCCCGGCGTTCGCCTTTCGCGGGCTAACTGCGCTGCTTAGCGTGCCTAAGCGTCGCGTTTAGCCCGCTGAACGCAGGTGCGGGCGCCCGGGCGAAGGGGCCGAATTTCCGTCGTTAGGCTGGTGGCCGTGTGTGGAATCGTGGGATACGTCGGACACCGCCCGGCTCTGGACGTCGTCATCGGCGGGCTTCGCCGGATGGAGTACCGCGGCTATGACTCGGCGGGCGTCGCCGTCCTCGACGGCGTCGGTGCG
Organism: Amycolatopsis sp. NPDC043885; assembly: GCF_056435685.1. NCBI lineage: Bacteria > Bacillati > Actinomycetota > Actinomycetes > Pseudonocardiales > Pseudonocardiaceae > Amycolatopsis > Amycolatopsis sp. NPDC043885. The sequence continues at coordinate 443,737 of NZ_JBWKEA010000001.1, read as the reverse complement.
CTGAACGTCGAGCGCAAAGCGGGCCGCCTGGCCAACCTGGAGACCCAGCTCGACACCGTCGGCAGGGACGCCTTCACCGGTACCGCCGGGATGGGTCACACCCGCTGGGCCACCCACGGCGCCCCGGTCGACCGCAACTCGCACCCGCACCGCGACGCCTCCCAGCGCGTCGCCGTCGTGCACAACGGCATCATCGAGAACTTCGCCGCCCTGCGCGCCGAGCTCGAGGCCGAAGGCGTCGAGATGGCGAGCGACACCGACTCCGAGACCGCCGCGCACCTGATCGCCCGCGCGTACACCGAGGGCGACACGAAGGGCGACTTCCCGGCCAGCGTCGCCGCGGTCTGTCGTCGGCTCGAAGGCGCGTTCACCCTGGTCGTGAGCATCGCCGACCAGCCGGACACCATCGTCGCCGCCCGTCGTTCGTCGCCGCTGGTCGTCGGTGTCGGCGAGGGCGAGCACTTCGTCGCCTCCGACGTCGCCGCGTTCATCGAGCACACCCGTGAGGCGGTCGAGCTCGGTCAGGATCAGCTCGTCGTGATCACCCGCGACGGTTACGAGGTCGCCGACTTCCACGGCGACGCCGCCCAGGCCAAGCCGTTCACCGTCGACTGGGACCTCTCGGCCGCGGAAAAGGGCGGCCACGAGTACTTCATGCTCAAGGAGATCGAGGAGCAGCCGGAGGCGCTGGCGAACACGCTGCGCGGCCACTTCGACGGCGGCCGGATCATCCTCGACGAGCAGCGCATCTCCGACCAGGACCTGCGTGACGTCGACAAGGTCTTCGTCGTCGCCTGTGGTTCCGCGTACCACTCTGGCCTCGTCGCCAAGTACGCCATCGAGCACTGGTGCCGCCTGCCGGTCGAGGTCGAGCTGGCCAGCGAGTTCCGCTACCGCGACCCGGTGCTGGACCGCGCGACGCTGGTCGTCGCCGTCTCCCAGTCGGGAGAGACCGCGGACACCCTCGAAGCCGTCCGCCACGCGCGCGAGCAGAAGGCCCGCGTTCTGGCCGTCTGCAACACCAACGGCGCGCAGATCCCGCGTGAGTCCGACGCCGTCCTCTACACGCACGCCGGTCCGGAGATCGGTGTCGCGTCGACGAAGGCCTTCCTCGCGCAGATCGCGGCCAACTACCTGGTCGGCCTGGCGCTCGCGCAGGCCCGCGGCACCAAGTACCCGGACGAGGTCGCCCGTGAGTTCGCCGAACTCGAGGCCATGCCCGCCGCGGTACAGAAGGTCCTGTCCACTGTGGACCAGGTCCGCGATCTCGGCCGTCGGATCGCCGACTCGAAGGCCGTGCTGTTCCTCGGCCGTCACGTCGGTTTCCCGGTCGCCCTCGAAGGCGCGCTGAAGCTCAAGGAACTGGCATACATGCACGCCGAGGGCTTCGCCGCGGGCGAGCTCAAGCACGGCCCGATCGCGCTGATCGAAGAAGGCCTGCCCGTCGTCGTGGTGATGCCCTCGCCCAAGGGACGGGCGGTGCTGCACTCGAAGCTGGTGTCGAACATCAGTGAGATCCAGGCTCGCGGCGCCCGCACGATCGTGATCGCGGAGGAGGGAGACGAGACCGTCCGCCCGTTCGCCGACGAACTGATCGAGATCCCGGCCGTGCCGACGCTGCTGCAGCCGCTGGTCTCCACGGTGCCGCTGCAGGTGCTGGCCGCCGAGATCGCCCGCACGCGCGGGTACGACGTCGACAAGCCGCGTAACCTGGCGAAGTCGGTCACCGTCGAGTAACAGACCGGAGGCGTCGTGCAGGGAATCTGGACCACGGAACGGATTCGCGCGGCGGAGGACCGGTTGCTCGCCGTCACTCCGGACGGCGAGCTCATGCGGCGCGCGGCTTTCGGTCTCGCGGTGCACGCCGCCGACATGCTGGCCGAGCACACAGGTTCGGTGTCCGGGCGGCGCGTGACGCTGCTCGTCGGGTCGGGCAACAACGGCGGTGACGCCTTGTGGGCGGGTGCGTTCCTGCGCCGCCGCAATGTGGCCGTATCGGCGATCCTGCTGAAGCCCGAACGCGCGCACGGCCCGGGTTTGGCCGCTCTGAAGCGATCCGGCGGCAAGGTCGTGTCCCTTGAGGACGGTCCACAGTGGATCCGGCGGGCCGACCTCGTCGTCGATGGGATCGTCGGTATTTCGGCGCGCGGGCCGCTGCGGCCGGATGCCGCGGCGTTGCTGGAGCACGTGAGTTCGCCGGTGCTCGCGGTCGATCTGCCGAGTGGGGTGGACCCGGACACAGGCGCCGTCGACGGCCCGGCGGTCGTGGCGGATCGGACCGTCACCTTCGGCGCGCTCAAGCCGGTGCACGCCCTCGCACCCGCTTCCTGCGGCGAGGTCTCGCTGGTGGACATCGGACTGCGGCTAACCGATCCCGATCTGCAGCGACTCGATACGGCGGACGTCGCCGCCGCGTGGCCGATGCCCGGTCCGGCCGACGACAAGTACAGCCAGGGCGTGGTCGGGGTGGCCGCCGGATCGGCGACGTATCCGGGGGCGGCCGTGCTCGCGGCCGGTGCGGCGGTGCGGGCGACTTCCGGGCTGGTGCGGTACGCCGGCCATGCCGCGGACGTGGTGCGCGGGCATTGGCCCGAGATCATCGCGACGGGTTCGGTGACCGACGCGGGCCGGGTCCAGGCGTGGGTCGTCGGGCCGGGGATCGGCACGGGGAACGAGGGGCGGGACGTGCTGCGGTTCGTACTCGGCCGCGGCGTGCCGGTGTGCGTGGACGCCGACGCGACGACGATCATCGCGCGTTCGCCCGACGTGCTGGACGCGCGCGATCCGGACACGCCGCTCGTGCTGACCCCGCACGCGGGGGAGTTCGAACGGCTGATGGGGGCGCCGCCGGGGGCGGACCGGGTCGCGGCGGCGCGTTCGGCCGCGCGGAAGTACGACGCCGTCGTGCTCTTGAAGGGGCATTGCACGGTGGTCGCGGCGCCGGACGGGCGTGCGCTGGTGAACACGCCGCGGGGGTCGTGGCTCGCGACGGCCGGTTCGGGGGACGTGCTGTCCGGTCTGGTCGGCGCGTTGCTCGCTTCGGGGCTCGACCCGTGGCTGGCGGCCGGCGCGGCCGCGCACGTGCATTCCCTCGCCGGATCCCTCGCCGCCGACGGCGCTCCCACCTCGGCTTCCGGCATCCTCGCGGCGGTCCCGGACGCCATCCGGTCGGTCCGCGCGCTGACCTCCTGACCAGAGCCCCGACCTGCGTTTAGCCCCCTAATCGCGCTCTGCGGGCGGGTGCCCTCAGAGCGCGATTAGGGGGCTAAACGCAGGTCCGTGGGCCGGAGGGGAAGGTGGCAAGAAATGCGAGAGTTATCGAGTTACGTGTTAACTCCGGGCGAATAATCTGGTAAAAAGCAGGTGTGAGCGCCGACACCCACCCCGCCGAGACCGCGACGGTCCGGGTCGTGAACGGTGTCGCCCATGTCTAAGACCAGGCCATCGGACGCCGCGGTCGAGCAACGACGCCAGGAGATCCTCGACCACGTCATCGCCACCGGCGAGGTCCGCATCGACGACCTCACCGCCCGCTTCGGCGTCAGCCTGATGACGATGCACCGCGACCTCGACGACCTCGCCGAGCGCCGCCTCCTCCGCAAACTCCGCGGCAAGGTCGAGGCCTACCCCGCGACGACCATGGAGTCCGCAGCCCGCTTCCGCGACACCTTCAACCAGGCCACGAAGGACGCGCTGGGCGAAGCCGCCGCGGCGCACGTCCACTCCGGTCAGACGGTCTTCGTCGACGACTCGACGACGCTCTTCCCGCTCGTCCGCCGCCTCGGCCAGGTCGAAGACCTCACCGTCCTCACCAACTCGCTCGAAGCCGCCCGCATCCTCGGCCCGGCCAAGAGCGTCGAGGTCGTACTGGCGGGCGGCCGCTACCACCACGAGTTCGACTCGTGCGCCGGCCCGGACGTCGTCGCGTTCCTCGACCGCACGCACGCCGACATCGCGTTCGTCTCGGTCGCCGCGGTCGCGGTCGGCCGCCTGTTCCACCCTGTCCAGGACTACGCCGAGCTCAAGAAGGCCGCGCTGCGCACCGCCGACCGCAACGTCCTGGTCGTCGACAACTCCAAGTTCGGCCGCACCGCCACCTACGCGTACGGCGACATCGGCGACTACGACCTCCTGATCACCGACGAAGAGGCGCCGACCGAGGAGATCGAGGCGGCGCTGACCGCGGGAACCGCCATCGAGCAGGTCGAGTGCGCACCGGAGGGCCCGGAATATGAGTTCTGAACTGGTCGCCGGAATCGACTCGTCGACCCAGTCGACGAAGGTCGTCGTCTGCGACGCGAACACCGGCGAGATCGTCCGCACCGGCCGCGCCTCGCATCCCGACGGCACGGAGGTCGCCCCCGCCGCCTGGTGGGACGCGCTCCGCGAGGCCACGGACGGCCTGCTCGACGGCGTCGGCGCCATCGGCATCGGCGGTCAGCAGCACGGCATGGTCACCCTCGACGAGGCGGGCGAGGTCGTCCGGCCCGCGTTGCTGTGGAACGACACCCGGTCCGCGAAGGCGGCCGAAGACCTCAGCGGCGAGCTCGGTCCGGAGAGCTGGGCGAAGTCCGTCGGCTCGGTGCCGGTCGCCAGCTTCACCGTCACGAAGCTGCGCTGGATGGCGGAGAACGAGCCGGCGCTGGCCGATCGCGTCGCCCGCGTTCTGCTCCCGCACGACTGGCTGACCTGGCGGTTGCTGGGCTCCGGCGCCGAGCCGGTCACCGATCGCGGCGACGCTTCCGGCACCGGTTACTTCTCGCCCGCCACCGGCGAATACCGCCAAGACCTCCTCGCGCACGCCTTCGGCGGCCGCACTCCCGAACTGCCCAAGGTCATCGGACCCGCCGAAGCCGCGGGCCACACCCCGGACGGGATCCTGGTCTCGGCCGGAACCGGTGACAACATGGCCGCCGCGTTCGGTCTCGAACTCGTCCCCGGCGACGTCGTCGTCTCGCTGGGCACCAGCGGCACCGTCTTCGGCGTCTCCGAAACCGCGAGCGCCGACCCCTCCGGCATCGTCGCGGGATTCGCCGACGCCACCGGTCGCTTCCTCCCGCTGGCCTGCACCCTCAACGCGGCCCGCGTGCTCACGGCCACGTCCGCGATGCTCGGCGTCGAACTCGCGGAGTTCGACAAGCTGGCGCTGACGGCCGGGCCCGGCTCCGGTGGCCTCACCTTCCTGCCGTACCTCGACGGTGAGCGGACGCCGAACCTCCCGGACGCCAACGGCACGCTGTTCGGCCTGACTCGCGCGAACATGACGCCCGAGAACCTCGCCCGCGCCGCCGTCGAAGGCATGCTGTGCGGTCTCGCCGCCGGTCTCGACGCCCTGCGCGAGCAGGGACTCGAAGTCCGCCGCGTGCTCCTGATCGGTGGCGGCGCGCAGTCGGCCGCCGTCCGCGCGGTCGCGCCGATCGTGTTCGGCGTGCCCGTCGTCATCCCCGAAGTCGCCGAGTACGTCGCGGTCGGTGCCGCGCGGCAGGCGGCCTGGGCCCTCGCTTCCAGCACGGAACCTCCCCGCTGGCAGGAACAGCACGGCTACACCCCACTCGAGCCGACCGAGGCGGACAGCGCCGAGGGGCGCCGGATCCGGCGACGGCATCTCGAAGCCCGCGAACTCGGGCACGGCATTTCCGCGAAACCGAAAGAGGACTGAACCGATGGCCACGATCACCTACGACAAGGCGACCCGGCGCTACGCGGGCTCCGAGCGGCCCGCCGTGGACGCACTCGACCTCGAGATCGCCGACGGCGAGTTCCTCGTGCTGGTCGGGCCTTCCGGCTGTGGCAAGTCCACCAGCCTGCGGATGCTCGCCGGCCTCGAGGACATCGACGAAGGCGCCGTGTGGATCGGCGACCGCGACGTCACGCAGCTGCCGCCGCGCGCCCGCGACATCGCGATGGTGTTCCAGAACTACGCGCTGTACCCGCATATGACCGTGGGCCAGAACATGGGCTTCGCGCTGAAGATCGCTGGCCGTCCGGCGTCGGAGATCAAGCAGAAGGTGCTCGACGCGGCCAAGCTGCTCGACATCGAGCAGTACCTCGACCGCAAGCCGAAAGCGCTCTCCGGTGGTCAGCGCCAGCGTGTCGCGATGGGCCGCGCCATCGTGCGTGAGCCGCAGGTCTTCCTCATGGACGAGCCGCTGTCGAACCTCGACGCGAAGCTGCGTGTCTCCACCCGTACGCAGATCGCCGCGCTGCAGCGCCGCCTCGGCGTCACCACCGTGTACGTCACGCACGACCAGGTCGAGGCCATGACGATGGGTGACCGGGTCGCGGTCCTTTCGGACGGTCTCCTGCAGCAGTGCGACACCCCGCGCGCCTTGTACGACCGGCCCGCAAACGCTTTCGTCGCCGGGTTCATCGGCTCGCCCGCGATGAACCTCGTCACCGCGAAGCTCACCGAAGACGGTGCCGAGCTGGGTGGCGCGCGGGTGCCGCTGACGCGTGAGATCCTCGCCAAGGCCGACGGCGACACGGTCACCCTCGGCTTCCGCCCGGAGTCGCTCGAGGTGACCACCAGCGAGGACGGCACCGTGCCGGTCAAGGTCGACCTCGTCGAGGAACTCGGCTCGGACGCGTACGTGTACGGCAAGCTGGCCGAGACCGACGCCGAAGGCACGAAGTCGAACGTCGTCACCCGTGTCGACCCGCGCAAGCCGCCGGCCATGGGTGACACCCTGCACCTGCGGATCCGTCCCGACGAGCTGCACGTGTTCTCCGCCACCGACGGGGCGCGCCTGTCCTGAGCCGGTTCGTGGGAAACTGGTGGTCGTTATGACCGCCAGTTTCCCGCGTGCCGAGGTCGTCATCGACCTGTCCGCCATCCGGCACAACGTCGCCCTGCTCGCATCCCGCGCTCCCTCGGCCCAGACCATGGCCGTGGTCAAGGCGGACGGCTACGGGCACGGAGCCCTCGAGGTCGCCCGTGCCGCCGTCGAGGGTGGGGCCACCTGGCTGGGCACCTGCTCTCTCGGCGAGGCGCTCGCGCTGCGCCGGGCGGGGATCGGTGTTCGCCTCTTCAGCTGGCTCGACACTCCCGAAGCCGACTTCGCGCCCGCGGTCGCCGAAGACATCGACGTCGCCGTCAGCTCCCTCGACGAGCTGGCCCGCGTGGCCGATGGCGCGCGCCGGGCACGCGACTTTAGCCCCCTAAACGCGATCTGCCGGGTGCACCTCAAGATCGACACCGGGCTGTCCCGAAACGGCTGCCCACCTGCGGAATGGCCGGCGCTGGTCAAGGCCGCGGCGGCCGCCAAGCCGCTCATCGACGTCGTCGCGATCTGGTCGCACCTCGCCTGCGCCGACGAGCCCGGCCACCCCTCCATCGACGCGCAGGCGAAGCGGTTCGACGAGGCCTACGACATCGCTCGCGCCGCCGGCCTGGACCCGATGCGGCATATCGCGAACTCCGCCGCCGTGCTGACCAGGCCCGACCTGCACTTCGACCTCGTGCGCCCCGGGATCGCGATCTACGGGCTGAACCCGGTGCCGACCGGCGACGATCTGCGCCCGGCGATGACCTTCAAATCGTCGGTCGTGCTCACGAAGCGGATCCCGGCCGGCGAATCGGTCTCGTACGGCCACAGCTGGACGGCCGAACGCGACACCACGCTCGCGCTGGTTCCCGTCGGATACGCCGACGGCGTGCCGCGGTCGCTGTCCGGGCGGATGGACGTCCTGCTCGCCAGGAAGCGGCGGCCGGTCGTCGGCCGCGTCTGCATGGACCAGCTCATCGTCGACTGCGGAGACGACGAGCCGTCCATCGGCAGCGAAGTGATCCTCTTCGGCCAAGGCGCTTCCGGCGAGCCGACGGCCCGGGAATGGGCCGACAAGCTGGGGACGATCGACTACGAGATCGTGACTTCGATGTACCGCCCGCGTATCCACCGGACGTATCTGGAGGCAGGCTCGTGACACCTTCACGAAGACTGCTGGCCATCGTCGGCGGTGTCGGGGCGGTGGCCACCGGCACCGCCGCCGCGATCGCCGTCGCCGCACAGCAGCGGCGGCAGAGTGAGGATCCGTTCGTGGACGAGCCGTTGGGGGATCTCGCACCGGATCGGACATCGACAGTGGCGGCGGAGGACGGCACGCCGCTCGCGGTCGAGGAGATCGATCCGGCCGATGGAGGAGAACCGGAGCTGACCGTCGTCGGCGTGCACGGTTTCGCGTTGTCGAAGCGCTGCTGGCACTTCCAGCGGCGAGACCTCGCGTCGCTGAAGCTGCCGCGCGTGCGACAGGTGTACTTCGACCATCGCGGGCACGGGCAATCCGGCGCCGCGACCGCCGAGACCAGCACCATCGAGCAGCTGGCGCGCGACCTCGACATGGTCCTGCGCTCGGTGGTGCCGGAGGGGCCCATCGTGCTCATGGGGCACTCGATGGGCGGCATGGTGATCATGGAGCTCGCCTCGGAGCATCCCGAGCTGTTCGACGACCGTGTCTGCGGAGTCGCGTTCATCGCGACCGCGGCGGGTGAAGTCGGCGCTCGGGGACTGCCGAGATCACTGCTCTCGAAGTACAACCCGCTCACACGAGGCGTCGGCGGGCTGGCTGGCTGGCAGCCGGGGCTCGTCGAGTTCGTGCGCGCGGCGGGTGGGCAGCTGACCCGGCAGGCCGTGCGCAGGCTGGCGTTCGGCAGCCGTGACGTGTCGCCGCGACTCGTCGACTTCATGCTGGAAATGCTCGAAGTCACGCCGGTGCGCGGGCTCGTGAACTTCGTCGACACGCTCGGCAGCCACAACCGGTACGCCGCGCTCGCCGGGTTGAAGCACGCGCACGTGCTGGTCGTCGGCGGGGATTCCGACCGGTTCACGCCGATCGCGCACGCCGAGCGGATCGCGGCGGAGCTGCCGGACGCGGAGCTGGTGCGCGTCCGCGGCGCGGGGCACATGGTGCAGCTGGAACAACCCGAACTGGTGAACAGCCACCTGATCGACTTGGTGCAACGATGCACGGGCACCGATGGTGAGACTTCCGAACGGCGGACCTGGTGGTGGCAACGCTGATGAATTTCGCTTTCCCGACTCCCGAGTCGACGATGGACTTCGGGCGTGAGCTCGGACGCTCGCTGCGCGCGGGCGATCTGGTGCTGCTCGCCGGGCCGCTCGGGGCGGGCAAGACGACGCTGACCCGCGGGATCGCGGACGGTCTCGGGGTCGGAGGGCGGGTCAGCTCGCCGACGTTCGTACTGGCCAGGGTGCATCCGGCGGGGGCTTCCGGGGTCGCGCTGGTACACGTGGACGCGTACCGGCTCGGTGGGGATCTCTCGCAGCTGGACGACCTGGACCTCGACACCGAACTGGAGCGATCCGCGCTGGTCGTCGAATGGGGCGAAGGGTCCGCTGAACGCCTGTCGGACGACTACCTCGTCGTGCGGCTTGAGCGCCGTGAGGACGATGTCCGCTTGGTCACCCTGGAGCCGCACGGCACCTGGACGTCCCGCACGCCAGACCTGCGTTTAGCGGGCTAATCGCGATCTGCGGGCGTGGGCAGGGCGACCTGCGTTTCGCGGGCTAATCGCGATCTGCGGGCCGACCTGCGTTTAGGCCCCTAATCGCGATCTGTGCTGTCCGACTTGCGTTTCGCGGGCTAAACGCGATCCGCCGGGCCGACGACGGAGCGCGCGATCCCCAGGTCGACAAGGTCTTGGGGGCGTAGCCGCAGCCGGTCCGCGAGGGCGGGGGCTTCGTCGGCGGACAGCTTGAGGATCGCCGCGGCCGCTTCCGGCGAGGTCACCGAGAAGTACGCGCTGGGCGTCACCCACGTCGACCCCGGCGCCGCGAACGCGAGCGCGCCTCCGGACCCACCTTCCCCGATCACCAGAGTCGTGATCGGCACGGCCGCGCTCGCGACCGCCTCGAACAACTCCGCGATCGCCGCGCCGGCCCCGGCCCGCTCGGCCGCCTCGTCGTTCGCCGCGCCCGGGGTGTCGACGAGGGTGAGGACCGGGATTCCGAGCCTCGACGCGAGCCGCACCAGACGCGCCGCCGTCCGAAAACCCGCGGGCGACGTCGGCGTTCCGCACTGCGCGGCGTACGCGATCGCTCGGCCGCCTCGCCAGCCGAAGCCGCATAAGACACCGGAGTCGACTCCGCCGCACCTGTCGCCCGAGACCTCCTCACGCCAGTCGAAGTACGCGTCGAGGTACTCCGCTGCCCTCGGCCGCTCGGCGGAGCGCGCGGCTTGGACCGCGTCCCATCCGCTGTCGGGCAAGTCCGTCACCCCGAGCGCGCCAGGCGGCTCCGCGGCTTCCGGCGTCGGCGAAGTCAGGAGGCCCAGCCACCGTTCCAGTGCGGCGGGAAGGTCGGCAGACGCCACGATCTGATCGACTTGGCCCCACGCGAGCTTCGCTTCGGCCGTGTACGCCTCCGCGGGTGCGCCGACGGGCCGCACGCGGGAACCGGCGAAACCGACCTGTGCCTCGGGCAGCGCGAGAACGACGTCGGCGCTCGCGCCGAGGGTCGCCCAGCCGCCGCCCGTGGTCGGATCGCGCAGCACCGAGATCTGCGGCACCGACCGGGCTCCGGCCGCCGCCCGCGCGATGCGCTGCAACTGCGAAAGGGCCCGCATCCCGTGCTGCATGCGGCTGCCGCCGGTCGCGATCAGTGACACCACGGGCAACCGGGATTCGACCGCCCGCGCGAACGCCGCTTCGACGCGGTCACCGGTCCGCAGACCGATCGACCCGCCCAGGAAGCCGAACTCGAAGGCGATCACGACCGCTTCGACGGCGCCGATCCTGGCGGTCCCGCAGACCACGGACTCGTCTTCTCCAGTTCGCTCTTCGGCGGTCTCGCGTGCCGAGCGGTAACCCGGCCAGCCGATCGGCCCGTCGTCTGGCTCCTCGGAACGCGGGACGTCCAGATCCTCGAAACCGGTCGCGATTCCCTTGATGACGGACCGCGCCGAGGGCCTTCTCATCCGAGCGCCCGCTTCATGACCTTGCCCATGTCGTTGCGCGGCAACGCTTCCAGATAGCGGACCACCCGAGGCCGTTTGTGCGGCGACAACAGGCGCGAGACGTGGTCGGCGAGTTCCGACTCCGCCGGGCGTTCTCCTTCGGGCACCACCCAGGCCACGATGCGCTCGCCGAGGTCGTCGTCGGGCTCGCCGGTCACCGCCACCTCCGCGACGCCGGGATGCTCCATGAGCGCGTTCTCGATCTCGCCCGCGCCGATCTTGTAGCCGCCGCTTTTGATCAGATCCGTCGCCTTCCGGCCGACGATCTTCACGTATCCGGCCCCGTCGCGGGTCGCCATGTCGCCGGTCCGGAACCAGCCGTCGTCGAAGGCGGTTTCGGTGGCGTCGGGGCGGTTGAGGTACTCGGTGAACAGGTTCGGCCCACGGACCTGGATCTCGCCGACGGTCTCGATCTCCTCGACGGGCTTGCCCGCTTCGTCGACCAGCCGGAGATCGACGCCGCGCAGCGGGACACCGACTGTGCCGGGCACGTGTTCGCCGTCGGCGCGAATGCTGGTGTTCATGAGGGTCTCGGTCATCCCGTAGCGCTCGATCACGCGCCGGCCGGTCGCCGCGGTGATGCGCTGGTGATCGTGGACGGGCAGCGCGGCCGATCCGGAGACGAGCAGCCGGGCGCCGCCGAGGGCTTCGGCGAGCGACGGGTCTTCACCGACTTCGCCCGCGATGCGGTGGTACATGGTCGGGACGCCGAACATCATCGTCGCTCCGGAGGCGAGTTCGCGTGCGACGCCTTCGGTGGAGAAACGACCGAGACGCCGGACCGAGCCGCCGCGCCGGAGCGGCCCGAGGATGCCGAGGATCAGGCCGTGCACGTGGAACAGCGGCAGACCGTGGACCAGGACGTCGTCGGCGGTCCATTCCCAGGCGTCTTCGAGCGCGTCGAGAGTCGTCGAGATGGCGCGCCGGGGGAGGACGACGCCCTTGGGCGGGCCGGTGGTGCCGGAGGTGTAGACGATCAGCGCCGGGGCTTCGGCGTCCGGTTCGGCGGGGAGATCGACAGGCGTGCCTTCGAGGACGACGTCGCGGCGCGGCAGGCCGCTGAGCCCCGCGGGCAGGTCGACGCCCGGTTCGGCGAGTACGAGGACGGGCTCGCTGTCGGTGAGGATGTGCGCGAGTTCGCGCTCGCCGATCTTCGGGTTGAGCGGGATGGCGGGGACGCCGGCGAGCAGGGCGGCGATGACGGCGACGCTGGTGTGCACCGACGGCGTCGCCCAGACGGCGACGCGGTCGCGCGGCAGGTCGCGGGCGAGTGTGCCGGCGATGGCCGCGACGTCGTCGTAGGTGAGGGAGATGTCGCCGAAGCGCAGCGCCTCCTTGGCCGAGCCGCTCGCCAGCGTGGGGAACAACCGATCGGGCACCGTGTGACCTCCTGCTCGATTCCGCCGGCCGGGCACGTGGCCCTCGCAGGACCGTACCGCGCTGCCCACCCGCACCCCTGCGACCAGCTTCACACCCGCGGCGGGATCGCGTTTAGCCCCCTAATCGCGATCTGCGGGCCTGAGGCGCCAAGCTCCACCGGATCGCGTTTGGCGGGCTAAACGCGATCTGCGGGCGGAGAGCGGGAGCGACTTTAGCCCCCTAAACGCGATCCGGCGTCAGGGGAGCGGCGACGCCACCCGATCGCGTTCAGCCCGCTAAACGCGACCCGGGACGCTGGTCGTAGGCTGGGTAACCGTGCTGGTACTGGCCATCGACACCTCGACCCCGGCGGTCACCGCGGGCCTCGTCGCCCTGGACGGCGACGTCCTCGAGTCGCGCGGCGACCGCGTCACGGTTGACCCGCGCGCGCACGGCGAGCTGATCACGCCCCACGCCCTCGAAGCCGTCAAGGCCGCGGGCGTCACGCTTCGCGACCTCGACGCCATCGTCTGCGGCGTCGGCCCCGGCCCCTTCACCGGCCTTCGCGCCGGCATGGCCACCGCCGCGTCGCTCGCCCACGCCCTCGGCATCCCCGCGTACCCGGTGTGCAGCCTCGACGCGATCGCCGCCGACGTCGCCCCCGGCGAAGCGCCCTTCCTCGTCCTCACCGACGCGAGGCGTCGCGAGGTCTACTGGGCCGCGTACGCCGCCGACGGCTCCCGCACCGACGGCCCCCACGTCGAGCGGCCCGCCGACCTCGAGACCACCATCAAGGTCGCGGCGGGTGACGGCGCGCTCCTCTACGCGGACACCCTGGGTGTCCAGCCGATCGAGCCGCGCTTCCCGTCACCCGTCGGACTGGTCAAGGCCGCCCGCGAGGACTTCAACAAGAAGCCAAGCCCACTTACCCCGCTGTATCTCCGCCGCCCGGACGCCGTCGAACCGGCCGCGCGCAAGAAGGTGACCACGCCGTGAGGCTGGAACCCTTACGCCGCAAGGACATCCCCCGCTGTGTCGAGATAGAGAAGATCCTTTTCCCCGGCGATTCGCCGTGGAGCGCCTACGCCTTTCACGCCGAACTCGACGTTGGCGGCTACTACCTGGTCGCCCGTCCGGACGAAAGCGACGAGGTCATCGGTTACGCCGGGCTCGCCGTCGTAGGCCGCCGCGGCGACTACGAGGCGAGCATCCACACGATCGGCGTCGACCCCGGCCACCAGCGCAAGGGCATCGGCACCACGCTGCTGAAGGCGCTCCTCGACCGCGCGGACGAACTCGCCGCGCCGGTCTTCCTCGAAGTCCGCACCGACAACGACGCGGCGATCACGCTCTACGAGCGGCACGGTTTCGAACGCGTCGGCCTCCGGAAGCGCTACTACCAGCCTTCCGGCGCCGACGCCTACACGATGGCCCGCCCGCGGGCCCAGGTCCGAGACGAGGTGGCGGGCTGATGCCGCGCATCATCATGGGCATCGAGAGTTCGTGCGACGAGACCGGTGTCGGCCTCGTCCGCCTGCACGACGACAACACGGTCGAACTCCTCGCCGACGAGGTCGCCTCCAGCGTCGACCAGCACGCCCGCTTCGGTGGCGTCGTGCCCGAGGTCGCCAGCCGCGCGCACCTGGAGGCGATGGTCCCGACGGTCGAGCGGGCCTTCGAAAAAGCCGGGCTCCAACTGTCCGATGTGGACGCAATCGCGGTCACCGCGGGACCCGGGCTTGCCGGCGCGCTCCTGGTCGGCGTCGCCGCGGCCAAGGCCTACGCCGCCGCGCTCGACATCCCGCTCTACGGCGTCAATCACCTGGCCGGGCACATCGCCGTCGACACGCTCCAGCACGGCCCGCTGCCCGACCGCTGTCTCGCCCTGCTCGTTTCGGGCGGGCACACGCAATTGCTGCTGGTGGACGACATCGCGTCCGAGATCACCGAACTCGGGTCCACTGTGGACGACGCGGCGGGCGAGGCCTACGACAAGGTCGCCCGCGTACTCGGCCTGCCGTACCCCGGCGGCCCGCCCATCGACAAGGCCGCCAAGAACGGTGACGGCGCGGCCATCGCGTTCCCCCGGGGGATGACCGGGCCGCGCGACGCGAAGTTCGACTTCTCCTTCTCCGGCCTGAAAACCGCCGTCGCGCGCTGGGTCGAAGGCGCCGAACGCCGCGGTGAGGACATTCCCGTCGACGACGTCGCCGCGTCGTTCCAGGAGGCCGTCGCCGACGTGCTCACCATGAAAGCCATCCGTGCCGCAAAGGAACACGGCGTGGACACGCTGGTGATCTCCGGCGGCGTGGCGGCGAATTCGCGACTGTCCGAACTCGCCGCCGAGCGTTGCGCCGAAGCCGGGATCACCCTGCGGGTTCCGCGGCCGCGGCTGTGCACCGACAACGGCGCGATGATCGCCGCGCTCGGCGCGCACGTGGTCGCCGCCGGACGGCCGCGGGCATCACTCGACTTCTCCGCGAATCCGGCGCTGCCCGTGCAGATCGTCTCGATCTAGCGCGATTCGGCGGCGGTGCGTGGCGCCGGGGCGAGGTCGAGCATTTCCTCCAGCGCGGCCACCGACAACGCGGCGGCATTGCCGTCGCCGTAAGGGTTTCCGGCATGTGTCGGATGGAGGTCGCCACACAGGATCTTCGCCGCGGTGTCCGCGATGAGGCCGGTGTCCGTCCCGACCAGCCAGGCGCAGCCGGCCTCGACGGCTTCGCGTCGTTCGGTGACGTCGCGGAGCACGAGGACGGGTGTGCCGAAAGTCGGCGCTTCCTCTTGGATACCACCGGAATCGGTCAGGACGAGCTCGGCGAGCCGCAGCGCGCGCACGAGGTCGGGATATTCGAGCGGTTCGGTGATCGTCACCCGCGGGGTCCCGCCGAGCGCGGCCGTCACCTGATCCCGCACCGCCGGATTGGGATGCACCGGGAACAGAACTTGGACGTCGCTGTGCTCCGCGACGATCAGCTCGATGGCCGCGAGCGTGCGGCTCAGCGGCTCGCCCCAAGACTCGCGCCGATGCGACGTCACGAGGACGAGGCGTTCGCCCGCCTCGGCGATTTCCATCTCCAGCAAGGCGAGCGCGGTGTCCCTCGCCGGGAGATCCCGCTCGGCGATCGCGATCACGGCGTCGACGACGGTGTTGCCGGTGACGGCGATCCGTTGGCGCGGAACACCTTCCGTGCGCAGAGCGGCCGCGGCGGCCGGTGTCGGCGCGAGATGCAGGGCGGCGATACGCGAGATCATCTGCCGCGTCCCCTCTTCGGGGAACGGCGCGGCGAGGTCGTGCGTGCGCAGGCCCGCCTCCAGATGCACGACCGGGATGCCCAGCCAGAACGCGGCGAGCGCGCCGGCCAGCCCCGTCGTGGTGTCACCCTGGACGACGACCGCGGCCGGGGCGACGCGTCGCAGCACATCGTCGAGCGCGGGCAGCAGCCCGGAAACGAGTTCCGCCTGGGTGCCGGTGGTCCGGGGCGGGGTGTCGAGCCAGGCGTCGACCGGCAGTCCGAACGGGATCAGCGCCTGTTCGACCATGCCCTGATGCTGTCCGCTGTGGACGACGAAGGGCCGTAGGTGCGGGTGCTCCGCCAGCGCCAACGCCAGCGGCGCGAGTTTGACCGCCTCCGGCCGCGTTCCGGCCAGCAACATCACATCCACGCGTTCGCGCTCCTCATCCACGTTTCGAGTGTCCCGCAAAACGCGGGGGTTGGCCGCCGGCGTGCGAGGGGCCCACGCCGGCGGCCGTTTCGTCCGGGGGAGCGTCAGCTCCCCATCTCGCCGAGCCGTTTCGTGCGGCGATAGCCCGCGATGACCGCGATGGTTCCGAGAACCAGCAGGATCACCCCGACGGCCAGCCACCAGCCGACATCGGCCCCGGTGGCGGCGAGGGCACCCACCCCGCCACCGGCGACGCCGACTCCGGCGCCAGGCAACTTGTACATTTCGACCTCACTTCACCCAGGTCAGGCGGTGGTCGCCGGACGCCGGTTGCGGACGACGCGGATACCGACCGGGATGGCGACGGCGCCGAGCAGGCCGAGACCGATCCACAGTCCGGCGCCCGAAGCGAGCGGCACCGGCAGACCGGCCGGACCACAGGTGGCCGACGAGACGATCACGTCGCCGGAACCGAGCGGGTTGAGCGCCTGTCCCAGCAGCTTCACGTGGATGGCGTTGACCGTGAGGCTGCCGTCACCGTTCTTGATCTGCTCGTTGAGGATGATCGTCGCGACGTTGGCGTCGCCGAGACCGACCTTGACCTGTGTGTTCGGTGCCGGCGTCGAGTCGACGGCGCCCGCGCTGCCGAGGTTCGCACCGACCAGGTTCGTCGCACCCTGCACACCCTTCTGGGTCGCGGTGCAGGTGGCTTCGACGACCTTGACGCCGACATTACCGAGTGCGCTCTTCAGCAGCGGCAAGCCGACATCGGCGGTGCTGGCCTTGGCGGTCACGGCACCGGAGTTGTCGTCGCGCTTGGCTTCGGTGTTGATCGCGCCCGCGGTCAGCACACCGGTGAGGTTGGCCTTCGCGAGGCTGTTGGTGGTCGGCCCGGAGGTCTTCGCTTCGGCGAGCGGCCCGGCCTTCACCGCGTCGAGGCCGAGGAGTTTCACATCGACCTTGACGCCATACGCGGAGCCGTCACCGGGGGCCGCCGAGGCGGGCGCCGCACCGGCGATGGCCACACTCGCCACCACAGCGGCGAGCAGTCCGCCTCGTCGCAAGAGGTGCGTGTTCTTCAACTGGTCCTCCGAATTGATTCGTGGGGAGTTTCTCTTGATCTGCGGTCGGCGCGAGGGCGCAACCGTCGCGGACGAATCCTCAGCTGGCCTGACTCGGCTCGCGGATCGTCTATCGCCGAGTGTTTCTTAAATTGAACAAAAAACTGCGAGGATCACCGGATCAGGTGGTCTTGCGAACATTTCCCGCAGGTCGCCGAAGGGTTCACCCTTTCGGCCTAGTCAGTTTCTGCACGATCGTGCCGAAAGGCCCCATGATCACGTTGAAATGCGAACCCCGGTCGAAAGGGCCGGTTCCCGCTGACTTACTCTCGTCGGCGAGTTCCTGTCCGCTGCGCCGGATCCCGTCGTCTGCTGCGTCTTTCCTGAGAGGGTCACCGTGGCCGTTGCGAGCGCTCCCTTGCCGAGTTCCAGCCGGTTTCCGCTGCGTATGGCGGTACTGGCGGTGCTCGCCGTCGCGGTCGGCCTGGTGCTGGCCGAACGTCTGTACCGGGTTTTCGAAGTCCAGCTCTCCGGCCTGATACTGAGGGTCATCACCACATCGGGTGTCTTCGTCGCCGGTGAACGCGAGACTGTCTACTTTGGGTTGTCGGGCGATACTCCACTCGGGTTAAGAATGACTCCGGAATGCTCGTCGGCATTCATGTTGCTGCCTCTGTTGCTGGTGACCGCCGTCATGTTGTATTTCCGTCCGGGAAATGCGAAGAGGCTCTTCGTTTCGCTGGCCATTTCCGCGATCGTCGTCATTCTTGTCAATCAGATGAGGGTTTTGGCCATTGTCGGGCTCGTGAACGTGATAGGTATCGACGAAGGCTATTACTGGGGTCACACCCTGCTCGGTTCGATGGTCAGTGTCCTCGGCGGCGCGGTCGCCCTCGTGCTGTTCGTCTGGCTGGGCACCCGCAAGCCGCGTGCCGAACGAGGGGCCGCCTGATGGGCGGCGGCTCGATCAAGATCCTTCTCGCGATCACGCAGGCCTTCGCGCTCACCATGAGCGTGGCGTTCATCGTGTACGTGGTCGTGATCGTCGTGCCGTACCTGCGGCGCAAACCCGCTCCCGTCGGTGACGCCGCCGACTTCACCTGGCACTTCTTCGTTCCGTGCCGGGACGAACAGACCGTCATCCGGGAAACCGTGCGGTACCTGCGGTCGACGTTCCGGCACGCGCACGTCTGGGTCGTCGACGACGACTCCGAGGACCGCACGGCGCGGGTGGTGAGGTCGATCTGGCGCCGCAACGGCGGCTACGACCCGTACCTGCACCTCGTTCCCCGGCGTCGTCCGGAGGCGCGGACGGGCAAGGGGGACGCGCTCAACGCGGCCTATCAGGCGCTCAACGACTGGATGGGACCGGACGCGAGCCGTGACGACGTGGTCGTCGTGGTCGTCGACGCGGACGGGCGGCCGGCGGCGAACTGTCTCGAGGTGTGCGCCGCGGACCATCTCTTCGGCGACGAAACGATCGGCGCCGTGCAACTGGACGTCTGGATGGGCAACGCCGACACCCGCCCGCCGGGGAAGAACTGGTTTTCGCGCGCTTTCGGGCTGAAGCTGGCCCAGATGCAGGATCTCGAGTTCCGCACGGCCATCGCGGCCATCCAGACCTCGCGCGGGTTCACCGGCACGATTTCCATGGGCGGCAACGGTCAGTTCACGCGACTGTCCGCATTGGACTCGATCGCCGGACCGGACGAGCAGCCGTGGCGCGGTTCGCTGCTGGAGGATTTCGAACTCGGCGTGCACCTGCTGACCGCGGGCTGGCGGACCGGCTACACCCCGGATTCCCATGTGAAGCAAGAAGGTCTGTACAGCCTCCGGCGGTTCCTGGTGCAGCGCACGCGCTGGGGCCAGGGCACGATGCAGTGTTCGCGGTATCTCCGGCGGATCTGGGATTCGCCGCATGTGAGCACGCTGGGTGCGGCGGAGATGATGTACTACCTCGCGCAGCCGTGGATGCAGCTGCTCGGCTCGCTGCTGTACCCGATCCCGTTCATCCTGCTGCTCTTCAGCACCGCGGGTGATCCGGCGCAGGTGTGGACCTGGTTCGCCGACGACGGCGCGTGGATCCTGTTCGCCATCTACGGCTCGTTCGGGCTGCTGCCGTTCATCGTGTGGGGCCCGATCTACCAGTTCAAATGCCTGAAAAGCCGCAATGTCCTGCGTGGACTGGGGATGGGCTTCGCCTACGCGCTGTACATCTACACGTTCTACATCACGTCGTGGCGGGCGCTGTTCCGGCTGGTGCGCGGCCGCAACGGCTGGTCGAAGACGCGGCGGAACACCGAGCACGCCCCCGGGGTCAAGGTCGCGCTGGACTCCTGACCCCGGGGACGGTTTCAGAGCGCGGGCAGGATCCGGACGTCGTCCGCCTTCACGAAGGCGATGCGGTGTCCGAACTGGATCTGCACGTACTTCGTCTTGCCCTTGACGACCACGTGGTTCGCCGGGTCGAACGTCGTCGCCGAGTAGTACTCGGAACCGAGGACGTTGCCGAGCGAGTACCGCTGTCCCGCCGAGAACGTGTACGGCAGCGGGACGACCTGCTGCACCGGCACGTTCGCCGGATAGGCCTCGGCTTCGGGATACGCCCGCCCGAACACCGGCACGGTCGCCAGGCCGGGCTTCGGCGTGACGACCAGGCCGAACGCCGGACTCGTCGTGCGCTGGTCGCGGAACCAGCCCTTCTGACCGAGGTACCAGATAGCCGTCCAGCCGTCACGCCGCTCGGCGACCACGTACCGCTGGCCGGTCTCCGCCCGGCTGCCGATGTCGGAAACGGCCATCGTGCTCGCCGAACCGTCCGGGCGCAGGCCGATGTCCTTGAGCAGCGGCGCCGAGTCGCTCGGCTCGCTGCGCAGCACGACCGAACCGGAACCCCTTGCCGGGCAAGGCTTCCCGGCCGTCTCGCAGCCGGTGAACGCGGGCTGGTTCGTGGCGAAGTCCGGGGTGATGGTCACCAGCGGTGAGCCGGGACGGCCGAAGCCGGAAAGCGGCGCGCCCATCAGCTCGAAGTAGTGCGCCCAGTCCCAGTACGGGCCCGGATCCCAGTGCATGCCCCTGATGGTCGAGGGGATCGTGCCGGGGACGTTGTCGTGGCCGAGGATATGCGCGCGGTCGAGTGGGATGTCGTACTTCCGCGCGAGGTAGGCGACGAGCTTCGCGGAGGTGCGGTACATCGCCTCCGTGTACCAAGTGCCCTTCGCGGCGAAGCCCTCGTGCTCGATGCCGACGGACTTCGCGTTGACGTACCAGTTGCCCGCGTGCCAGGCGACGTCCTTGGTCGGCACGTGCTGCGCGATCTGGCCGTCGGACGAGCGGATCGTGTAGTGCCAGCTCACGTACGTCGGGTCGGTGACAAGGTCCATCGCCGTGTCCCAGTAGCCCTCGGTGTCGTGGATGATGATGTATTCGACCTTCTGGCTCTTCGGCCGGTCCGCTTTGTCGTGGTTGCCGTAGTCGTTGTCCGGCAACTCCTGGTACGGCGCCGGCACGGAAAGGCACGAGACCTTCTTCGGGCACTCGATCTTCGGGGCTCCGGCCTGGGCGCGCGCCGGGCTCACCGGTGACGCGGCGAGGGTGACGTTCTGGCCGTCGTCGGTCCTGCGGCTGACGCCCTTGGAGATGGTGTCGAAGACTTCGTCGGCGAAGACCTGCGCTCCCTCCGCGTCCTTCGCGCCGCTGTAGCGCGCGACGGCGGCCCTCCAGTCGCCGGTCTCGCGCTGGTACTTCGCCAGCAGAGCGGCGCCACCGCGGATGTTCTGCGTGGTGTTCGTGCGCAGCGTCGCTACGTCCTGGCCGATGAGCGCGGCCGCCTCGTCGATGGTCTGGAGGCCGGGCGGGGGAGGCTTCGGCGCCGGAGTCACCGGGAGCTTCGCCGGGCGGGCGTCGTCGCCGCGCGGGTCCTCCTCGCCTTCGTCGTGATGCGTGCCCGTGCCCGCCTCGCGGAGGTCGGTCAGGTGCATCGGGCCGTACCCCGCGGACGTGCTCGGGGTGCCGGCGTTGAAATCCCAGCGCGACTCCAGGAAGGAGACGCCGAGCAGGACGTTCTCCGGGACGCCGAACTCCCGCGCGGCGGCCGCGAAGTCCCGCTGACGCTGCTGGTCCGCAGGGGCGGCTTCGGCGGGGACAGCGGCGAGGAGGCCTGCTGCGAGGGCGAGGACGGCGAGCCCGGCGGTCCGTTTGGACCGGCGTCGGAGCGGCTCGAGGGTTACGGGACGGAAGGGACGCGGCATGGGCGTATACCCCCAGTGACTAGGTCTGCTGAACAGGACCGACCCCAATGGTCGAAACCTAACCAGAAACCGGCTTCGTCCGTAAGGTCCCTCCAGATCGCGATTAGGGGGCTAAACGCAGGTCGGTGGCAAGGTGGGGGCATGACTGGGGTGAAGGAGCTTCTGCAGGAGAAGGACCACGTCTTCCTCGACTTCGACGGTCCGGTGTGCGACGGGTTCGCCAGGCTTCCGGCGAGCGAGGTGGCGGACAGGCTCAAACGCCTCATCGAGCCGGAGGTGATCGCCTCGTCCGATCCGTTCGACGTGCTCCGGTACGCCGCCTCGTGCGGACCGAACGCCGCGCACGTCGTCGAGCGGCAGTTCAACCGCTTCGAGGGGGAGGCCGTCGCCCTGATCTCGCCGGCTCCCGGTATCGCGGAAGTGCTCCGCGAATGGCGCGCGCAGGGGTTCACGGTGACGATCGTCAGCAACAACTCCGTCGACGCGATCAGGTCCTTCCTGGGGCTGCACGAACTCGCCGTGCACATCCGCGGAATCAGCGCGCGGACGACGAGCGATCCCGCGCTGCTGAAGCCAGGGCCGGCGCTCCTCGACGCCGCGGTGAAGGCCCTGGGCACGTCGCCGGGGCAGTGTGTCATGGTCGGCGACTCGGCCGCGGACATCCTGGCCGCCCGCGCCGCGGGCGTCGCTTCGATCGCTCTGGCGAAGACGCCTGCGAAGCGCAGGGCCCTCGCGGCTCTCGACCCCGATGCCCTGGTGACCGACCTCGCGGACTTGCGTTTAGCCCCCTAATCGCGATCCGGTGGTACCGGGCTCAACAAAACGGCCGGTCACGGGCTCGGAGGCCGAGTTTTCACGGGGTGAGCGGACCCTCCTTGCGAAGCTGGCACTCACATGGCTAGAGTGCTAATTGCACGGCCCGAACACGCCCCGGCACCCGCGACGGCGGGGGTGGTAGGAGCCGTAACTCATCCTGCCAACGCTTTCGACGACCGTGGAGGTCAACCCGGTGAGCGTGAACATCAAGCCGCTCGAGGACAAGATCGTTGTCCAGACGAGTGAGGCCGAGGAGACGACCGCTTCCGGCCTCGTCATCCCCGACACCGCCAAGGAGAAGCCCCAGGAGGGCAAGGTTCTGGCCGTGGGCCCGGGCCGCATCGACGACAAGGGCAACCGCGTCCCGCTCGACGTTTCCGTCGGCGACGTCGTCATCTACTCCAAGTACGGCGGCACCGAAGTGAAGTACAACGGTGAGGACTACTTGATCCTTTCCGCTCGCGACGTGCTGGCCGTCATCAACTGACGTCCGCTCTCAGCGCATGACGCCCCGGGCCCCGCATTGCCGGGGAACGGGGCGTTCGTGTTTTCCGAGCTTTAGAACTGGAAGGTAAGCGGAACAGGCCATGCCCAAGCAGATCAGTTTCGACGAGGACGCTCGTCGCGCGCTCGAGCGCGGGGTGAACAAGCTCGCCGACGCGGTCAAGGTCACCCTCGGCCCGCGCGGTCGCCACGTCGTGCTCGACAAGAAGTTCGGTGGCCCGACCATCACCCTCGACGGCGTCACCGTCGCTCGTGAGATCGAGCTCGACGACCCGTTCGAGAACCTCGGCGCCCAGCTCGCCAAGAGCGTCGCCACCAAGACCAACGACGTCGCCGGTGACGGCACCACGACCGCGACCGTGCTCGCGCAGTCGCTGGTGAAGGTCGGCCTGCGCAACGTCGCCGCCGGTGCCAACCCGACCGCCGTCGGCCGTGGCATCGAGGCCGCCGCGGAGAAGGTCATCGCGGTCCTCAAGGAGAAGGCGACCCCGGTCAAGGGTCGCGACAACATCGCCCAGGTCGGCACCGTCACCTCGCGTGACGCGGCCATCGGCGCCCTGCTCGGCGAGGCCGTCGAGCGGGTCGGCGAAGACGGTGTCATCACGATCGAGGAGTCGTCCACACTGGCGACCGAGCTCGTGATCACCGAGGGTGTGCAGTTCGACAAGGGTTTCCTGTCGGCGCACTTCGCGACCAACCCGGAGGAGCAGAAGGCGATCCTCGAGGACGCCTACATCCTGCTGGTCCGCGAGAAGATCTCGGCGCTGGCCGACCTGCTCCCGGTGCTGGAGAAGGTCGTCGAGGCCAAGAAGCCGCTGCTGATCATCGCCGAGGACGTCGACGGTGAAGCGCTGTCGACCCTCGTCGTGAACTCGCTGCGCAAGACGATCACCGCCGTCGCGGTCAAGGCGCCGTTCTTCGGCGACCGCCGCAAGGCGTTCCTGGATGACCTCGCGGTCGTCACCGGCGGCGAGGTCATCTCGGCCGAGATCGGGCACAAGCTGTCCGAGACCACGCTGGCCCAGCTGGGCAACGCCCGCCGGATCGTCGTCACCAAGGACGACACCACGCTCGTCGACGGTGCCGGCACCAAGGACGACATCGCGGCCCGCGTCGCGCAGATCCGCAAGGAGATCGAGAACACCGACTCCGACTGGGACCGCGAGAAGCTGCAGGAGCGGCTGGCGAAGCTCGGCGGCGGTGTCGCGGTGATCAAGGTCGGCGCGGCCACCGAGACCGAGCTGAACGAGCGCAAGCACCGCATCGAGGACGCCGTGGCTTCGACCAAGGCGGCCGTCGAAGAGGGCATCCTGCCCGGCGGTGGCTCGGCGCTGGTGCACGCGGTCAAGGAGCTCGACGGCGGCCTCGGCCTCGAGGGCGACGAAGCGACCGGTGTGCGCATCGTCCGCGACGCGCTGTCCGCCCCGCTGTTCTGGATCGCGACCAACGCGGGCCATGAGGGCGCGGTCATCGTGAACAAGGTCCAGGAGCAGAGCTGGGGGCACGGCTTCAACGCCGCCACCGGTGAGCTCACCGACCTGCTGGCCGCCGGCATCGTCGACCCGGTCAAGGTGACCCGGTCCGCGGTGGCGAACGCCGCTTCCATCGCCCGGCTCGTGCTCACGACGGAGAGCTCCATCGTCGAGAAGCCGGTCGAGGAGGAGCCCGCCGCGGCCGGTCACGGCCACGCGCACTAGTTCCACCCCTGAAGCGGGGCGGTACTCCATCCGGAGTGCCGCCCCGTTTTCGTGCCCGCCGCCGACCTGCGTTTAGCCCCCTAATCGCGATCCGGCGCGCTCTGCGGTGCCGCGCCGTGGACCTGCGTTTCGCGGGCTAAACGCGATCCGGCGGTCGGGAAGCGGCGTCCGAGGCCGACCTGCGTTTCGCGGGCTAAACGCGATCTGGGTGGCGCGGGTGCCCAGGGCCGCACCGACCTGCGTTCAGCCCCCTAATCGCGATCCGGGGCGGGAGACGCGGAAGGGCGGCACCCCACCCGGATGCCGCCCTTCCGCGTCGCCGACTCGGCCGGTTCAGCCGTTCGACATGCTCAGTGTGCGCTTGTCCGCCTTGATGATGTGCTCGCGTTCCGATTCCGACAGTCCGCCCCAGATGCCGTACGGCTCGTGCACGGCGAGCGCGTGGTTCCGGCACATGGCCAGTACCGGGCAGGCCAGGCACACGGCTTTGGCCCTCGCCTCGCGGCGGGCTCTGGCCGGCCCGCGCTCGCCGTCAGGGTGAAAGAAGGACGCGCTGTCCATGCCTCGGCACGACCCTTCGAGCTGCCAGTCCCATACATCCGCGTTGGGCCCCGGGAGCCTGCGTGTGTCCGCCATCCTGACCGCCTCCGTCATCCGGTCGAAGCGTTTACCTGCTCTGCTGCGCTGCGGATACTCCATTCGGTGCAACGGCGGTAACGTTAGAAGCGCGCCAATACTTGTTCAAGAGATTCAAGACGATTCAGCCGTTAGGCATCCCCCGGATGTGTGAGCGGTACTTTCCGTTCCGGTTGCCCCGGTCCCTGCCTGCCTGGATATTGGGTCGAGTGGGATCTCGGATCAGCAGTGAAGAACCCACCCTGCCGGTGGCCTCGGTCGCTCGCCGGCTCGGGGTCGCGCCGTCCACCCTGCGCACCTGGGACCGCAGATACGGCGTAGGACCGAGCCGCCACACCAACGGCCGTCACCGTCGCTACGGCAGCTCCGACATCGGCCGCCTCGAACTGATGCAGCGCGCGTTGCTTCGGGGCGCCTCGACGGCTGAAGCGGCGAAGTACGCGCTGGAGCAGATGCCCCGGACGGCGACGGAGCAGCCGGAAGCCGTCGTGGTCCAAGTGGAGGAGCGGGCCACCGCGCCGCCCGCCGACGATCATGACGTTCCTTCCCGTCTCGCCAGGCGTTTGAGCACCGCCGCGCTCGCGATGGATTTCGGCGCGGTCCAGCGCATGCTCGCCGACGCGATCCGCGAACTCGGCGTCCTGCCGGCCTGGACCGGTGTCGTGTCGCCGGTCCTGACCGCGCTCGGCGCGCGCTGGCGCGGTGTCAGCGCCGGCGCGGAGGTCGAATACCTGCTCGCCGAGTGCGTGTACGCCGCGCTCGTCCGCGCCACGCCGGTGCTGCGCGAACCGCGTAACCAGCGCCCAGTCCTGCTGACCTGCGTCCCGGACGAGCGCGACAACCTGCCCATGTACGCGCTCGCCGCGGCGCTGGCGGGACGCCGGATCGGCGCCCAGCTGTTCGGGGCGTCCCTGCCCGCCGAAGTGCTCGCCGTGACCGTGCGCCGCAGCGTCCCGGCCGCCGTGGTCCTGTGGTCGGGACGGCGTGCGACCGCGGACCCTCGCCTGTTCGCCAGGATCTCCCGCGGCCGTCAGCGCAGCAGGCTCTTCGCGTGCGGCCCCGGCTGGGATCCCGCCACCCTCCCGGACAAGATCGAACTGCTCGGCGAACTGACGACCGCCGCCGACCGGATAGAGCACGTTCTTGTCGGTGCGAGGCGATAGAAAGGACGCATGGAATCGTCCTTGCGGTCCGCCGCGTTCGGTGACGGCGTGCCGCCGCCGAGCTTCTTCGCGGTGCCCGCGTCGCCTCGCGGACGGTTGCTCGCCGCGATCGGGCTCGGCGCCCGCGGCCGGTACGCGGCGGCGGCCACGCTGCTGAACGGTTTGCGCACGGGCAAGGATCCGGTGGTCGCGTCACTGGCCGCGAGCACGCTGGCGTCGCACCGGCGGCAGCTGGGCGGGCACGCGGCGGCCCTCGTCCTCGACGGCGAGGCGCTCGCACGGGTGATCACGGAGCCGCGAGGCGAACCCGACCCCGACGGTCTGGACGCCGAGGGCGCGCGGGCGGACGCACTCCTCGGCCTCGCGGCGGACAACCTGGGGCGCGGCAGGCTGGCCGCCGCTCGGAGGTTGCTCGCCCGCGCGGAAGTGCACACCGGCAACTGGCGGACCCGGACGAGGGCGGGCTGGGTCGGCGCGGAAATCGAACTGGCGAGTAACATTTCCGCCGCGGCGATCGCACCTGCGGAAATGGCGTGGGAAACCGCGCGTGCCAGGGGTGCGTGCCGACATGTCGTCAAATCACAGCTTGTACTCGGCGTGACGATCGCGAATGCCGGTTCCGCTGAGCGGGAGCGCGCGAAAGCGCTGGTCGAGAGCGCGCGCGAAACCGCCGAGAAATACGAATTCAATTCACTTCTGTGGGTCGCATGCCTGGTCGAGGCGGACTTCGGGGCAGGACACGCCGATGAGTATCGATTCAGAGGCGCGGAAGTGTTGCACGCAGTGTTACGGCATGCGGATCCTTGCGGGAGGTGGCTCGCCCGGGAATCTCCGTGGGTACCCCTCTGATGGCGTCTAGCCTGTTGGAGGGCCCATTCCGGCAACCGGGCTAAGAACTTTCAAAAAAAGCCACCGGATCGTGTCAAGGTTCGGGCTAAAGCGTCCGATAGGGGAAGTGGAATGTCACCCGGCTGCAGGAAGGAAACCCCGTGACGACGGTCTTGATCTGCGACGACCGACGCAGTGTCCGCGAAGGGCTCACTCGAGTGATGTCCGCGGTCCCAGGGGTCAGTCGCATCGACTGCGTAGCGCACGGTGACGAGCTGCTGGCCCGGTACTCCCGTCAGCCGGTCGACGTCGTGCTGGTCGGTACCCAGCGCGCCGTCCCGACCGGCGTCGAAGCCACCCGGCGGCTCGTCTCGGCGAACCCTCAAGCGAACGTGATCGTGTTCGGCGCCCCGGACGACGCGGGCAGCATCGCCGCCGCCATCGCCGGCGGCGCCCGCGGCTACCTGCGCTGGGACGCCTCGCGTCCCGAGCTGGTCGCCGCACTGGCGCACACGCTCGCCAGCACCTCGGTGCCGGCGCCGCGTCAGCCGTCCGACCCTGGCGTCCAGCTCACCGAGCGAGAGCTTCAGGTGCTTCGCGGGATGAGCCAGGGCAAGAGCAACGGGCAGATCGGCCGCGAGCTGTATCTGTCCGAAGACACCGTGAAGACCCACGCGCGCCGCTTGTTCCGCAAGCTCGGCGTGCGAGACCGCGCTCAGGCGGTCGCCCACGGATTCCGCCGTGGACTTGTTTCCTGACAACGCTTTCTTGATTTCAACGGCGAGATCGCACAACGGGTGACGAACGGGCCGGGGGCGTACCCCTGGCCCGTACCTGTGTTCCCTGTCACGCTTCGCGCATTTATGTTCACCGCTCGGGCACCCTTGCCCGAGCGAGTCCGCCTCCGGGTGGACCGTCGTACTCCACTGTGTCCCGGCTCGTTGAAAGTTCGACTACGAGCGAAAGGGACCAGGAAGATCCGGGTTCAGCGTGCTCGCCGGCAGGTCGGCGCGCCGATGGCGGCCGTCAACGAAGGCGGCGAGCCCGGGCGGTACGGTAACTGTCACCGGTAGTGGATTCCGAAGTCACACGCCGGACTCTTTGCACGCCTATACGTAACACTGGGACTGTTGTCTGCGATGGCCAATGTGGGGGACGGACTGGATGAGCCGGTCGCCGCTGCTGTTGAGGGTGATCCTCAAGCGGTCGAGCGGTTGCTGGCGGCCATCCGTCCTTTGGTAGTGCGGTACTGCCGCGCTCGAGTTGGCAGGCAGGAGCGTTCGTTCGCTTCCGCAGACGACGTTGCTCAGGAGGTGTGTCTCGCGGTGCTCACGGCATTGCCTTCGTACCGTGATCAGGGCCGCCCGTTCCTGGCCTTCGTCTACGGGATCGCCCAGCACAAGGTGGCCGACGCGCATCGCGCCGCGGCCCGCAACCGCGCCGAGCCGGTCGCCGAAGTCCCCGATGAGATCGAGGGCGGCGTCGGTCCCGAGCAGCGTGCCCTTCAAGGCGAGTTGAACGAGCGCATGTCGCAGCTGCTGCGCGTCCTTCCCGACAAACAACGTGAGATCGTGGTCCTGCGGGTGGTCGTGGGATTGTCCGCCGAAGAGACGGCCGAGGCCGTGGGGTCCACCCCCGGCGCCGTCCGGGTGGCCCAGCATCGGGCCCTCGCGCGCCTACGTAAGGTTCTGGCCGCTGAGGAGGTGATCTGAGTGACCGATCGCGACCATCGGTTCTCCCCTGAGACCGATCGTGAACTGACGGCCTTCGAAAGAGGGCTGACGCCCTCGGAGGCCGAGTTCGCCGCGGATCTGTCGGCCGTCCAGGCCGATGACGCGCTGCTCGACGCACTCGGTGGCTCGGACCCGAAGATGGCCGACGACCTCGGCGATCAGGAACTCAACGCGCTGCTGCTGGCCTGGCGGCGTGACATCGACAGCGAGCCGCTCGCGGAACTAGTCGACGTCGACACCGCCGTCGTCACCGTGAAGACAGCCGCGCTCGCCCGCAAACACGGGGGAAGACGCCGGCTGCTGGTCCCGGTGGCCGCCGCGGCGGCCGTCCTGGCCATCGCCTTCGCCGGTACCGGTCTCGCCGCGAAGGAGGCGCAGCCTGGTGACACGCTCTGGGGCCTGACCAAGGTGCTTTACGCCGACCACGCCCGGTCGGTCGAGGCCGCCGCGGCGGCCAAACTCGATCTCGAGAAGGCCAACCTCGCGCTCGCCGGCGGGCGCCTCGACGATGCCCGCAAGGCGCTCGACGAGGCCCAGGCCGCGCTGAGCCAGGTGACCGACGAAGAGAACCGCGATCAGCTGCTCGAACAGCACCGCCAGTTGAGTGCTCAGCTGCAGAACCCCGGCCAGCAGCCTTTGCCGCCGGATCAGCAGCAGCCGTCGCAGACCCCGGTCGCGACCACACCGCAGCCCACTCCGCAGCCGACCGCTCCGCCGACGTCACTGCCCGGAGGCGGCAACCCCGGCACGAGTCTGCCGGGCACCACGACTCCCTCGCCGACTCCGCCGACCACGACCAGCGAGCCGCCGCCGCCCACGACGTCCACGACGCCGCCGGCCTCGGGCAACGACCCCGGTGGCTCGCGGAATGAGCCGACGCCGGGCGCCGGAGCGCAGGCTCCCGCCGCGGGCGAGACGACGTAGCACCCCGGAAACGCCGAAGGGCCTGGTGAGATCTCTCTCACCGGGCCCTTCGCCTTTAGCGGGCTAAACGCGATCAGTAGGCGCTTTCGTTGGCGGTGACACCGTCCGCGAACCCGCGGCAGTAGTCCCAGCTCACGTAGTCACCGGGGTTGGGGTCGAACGCGGGCTCGTGCGGCCGCATGCGGCCGTCGGCGAGCAGCTGCTCGAGACTGGCGCGCAGCAGATGCCAGTCGTGGTAGTGGGGCTCGTCGCATTCACCGCAGTCGACCACGATCCCGCGCACCCCGCGCGGCTCTAGGAGCGCCTGGTAGACGGCGAGATCGGAGAGGTCGGCCAGCAACTCGGTGCGTTCTTCGTCGCTGATCGGCTCGTCGAGCCGGTCAGCGTCATCGATGAACGCGCGGGCCGGGTCGTCCGGGTCATCCGCGAACGGGTCTGGGGGCAACGCATCTTGCGGCACGCCTGCACGCTACCGGGCGCCCACCCGGGCCGGGCGGCCGCCCGGCCCGGATATCATGAGGGGCAGGCCCTCGCGTCGCCACAGCGACACGTTCATCACCGCTAGGAAGGCCCTTCGCCTGCTATGACCAGCGACAGCGTCACCGCCCCCGTCCCGAGCAAGTTCGCCATGCTCGGGCTGACCTTCGACGACGTGCTGCTGCTGCCGGCCGAGTCCGACGTGGTGCCCAGTGCGGTCAGCACCCGCACCCGGCTCTCCCGCAACGTCACCCTGAACATCCCGCTGGTCTCCGCCGCCATGGACACCGTCACCGAGGGCCGGATGGCCATCGCGATGGCCCGCCAGGGCGGGATGGGCGTGCTGCAGCGCAACCTGCCGATCGACGACCAGGCGGCCGCCGTCGAGGTCGTGAAGCGCTCCGAAGCGGGCATGGTGACCGATCCGGTCACGTGCTCGCCCGAGGACACCCTCGCCGAGGTCGACGCCCTGTGCGCGCGGTTCCGGATCTCCGGTGTGCCGGTCACGGACGCCGCCGGGTCGCTGGTGGGCATCATCACCAACCGCGACATGCGGTTCGAAGTCGACCACACTCGCGCGGTGCACGAGGTGATGACGAAGCCGCCGCTGGTCACCGCGCAGGTCGGCGTCACCGCGGAGGCCGCGCTCGGGCTGCTGCGCCGCCACAAGATCGAGAAGCTGCCGATCGTCGACGGCGCGGGCAAGCTGCGCGGGCTGATCACGGTCAAGGACTTCGTCAAGACCGAGCAGTACCCGAACGCCTCCAAGGACACCAACGGCCGCCTGATCGTCGGTGCCGCCGTCGGGGTCGGCCCGGACGGGCACAAGCGCGCGATGGCGCTGGCCGACGCCGGGGTCGACGTGCTGATGGTGGACACCGCGCACGGGCACTCCCGCGCCGTCGTCGAGACCGTCGCGCTGTTGAAGAAGGAACTGGGCGACACCGTCGACATCGTCGGTGGCAACGTCGCGACCCGGGCCGGCGCGCAGGCGCTGGTGGAGGCGGGCGCGGACGGGATCAAGGTCGGTGTCGGCCCCGGCTCGATCTGCACCACCCGCATCGTCGCCGGGGTCGGCGTGCCGCAGATCTCCGCGATCTACGAGGCCGACCAGGCGGCGCGTCCGGCCGGCATCCCGGTGATCGGTGACGGCGGTATCCAGTACTCGGGCGACATCGCGAAGGCGATCGCGTCCGGCGCGTCCACGGTGATGCTCGGCAGCCTGCTCGCGGGCACCGCCGAATCGCCCGGCGACCTGATCCTGGTCAACGGCAAGCAGTTCAAGACCTACCGCGGGATGGGCTCGCTGGGCGCCATGCAGTCGCGCGGCCAGGCGAAGTCCTACTCGAAGGACCGCTACGCCCAGGATGACGTGCTGAGCGAGGACAAGCTGGTCCCCGAGGGCATCGAGGGGCGGATCCCGTTCCGCGGGCCGCTGGCGAACGTCGTCCACCAGCTGGTGGGCGGGCTGCGGTCGGGCATGGGCTACGCGGGCGCGTCGACGATCCCCGAGCTGCAGGAGGCGCAGCTGGTGCGGATCACCGCGGCCGGCCTCAAGGAGAGCCACCCGCACGACATCACGATGACCGTCGAGGCGCCGAACTACACCACCCGTTAGTCCGCCCCTCAGGACACTTACCCATCCGGTTCCGTTCCCGGGAGACTTGGCTCGCTGATCAAGTCTCCCGGGAGGAACCGATGTCTTTCACGTCGCGCCGGACCGCTCTGGCCGTCTTCGCCGCCGCGGCCCTCGGGCTCGGCGGAGGGGTGGCCGCTTCCGCCGCACCTTCCACGTCCGAGGCCGTCGCCTTCCAGGCGTCACCGGGTGAGCTGTGGAAGCGCACCGAGCTGTACTTCGGGACAACGAAGCCGGGCGGCGGAGAGCTGACCGACGCCGAGTTCGCCGCGTTCACCGACAAGGTCGTCACGCCGAGGTTCCCGGACGGGTTCACCGAGCTGACCGGACGCGGCCAGTGGCGCGGTTCGGACGGCGTGATCTCGCGAGAGAAGTCGAAGGTGGTCGTCGTCGTGTACCCGTTCAGCGACCGCGACGCGAACCGCGAGATCGAACAGATCCGGACCGACTACAAGAAGGCCTTCGCGCAGGAATCCGTCCTCCGGACCGACTCCGTGGAGAAGGTCTCCTTCTGACCCCAACGCCCGGGGGCGCCTTTAGCGGGCTAAACGCGAAACGGGTGGGGCGCATGGGGCTGGTGTGACCTCCGGCCCGGTTCGGGTGCCCCGTGCGCAGGTCACCCACGCGGCCTAGCGACAATGAGGTGTAACGGTCGTCGGTGAGAAGGGACTTGACGTGCGGGATCTGGTCGAGATCGGCATGGGCCGCACCGCGCGGCGGGCGTATGACCTCGATGACGTGGAGATCGTGCCGTCGCGGCGCACCCGGTCGTCTTCGGTCGTGTCCACCGCCTGGCAGATCGACGCGTACCGGTTCGAGCTGCCGCTGGTCACCCACCCCACCGACGCGATCGTGTCGCCGGGAACCGCGGTGGCCGTCGGCGAACTCGGCGGGCTGGGCGTCCTCAACGCCGAAGGGCTGTGGGCGCGGCACCCGAACGTCGAGGACGCGATCTTCCGCCTCGTCCGGGCCGCGGAGGACACCGAGGATCCGACCGCGATCGTGCGTGAGCTGCAGGAACTGCACTCCGCCCCGATCCGGCTGGACCTGCTGACCGAGGCGATCAAGACCGTCCGCGAGTCCGGGGTCACCGTGGCCGCGCGGGTCAGCCCGCAGCACGCCGCCGAGCTGACGCCGGACCTGCTCGCGGCGGGCGTCGAGATCCTAGTCGTGCAGGGCACGATCATCTCCGCCGAGCACGTCCAGCGCGACGCCGAGCCGCTGGACCTGAAGGACTTCATCGGACGGCTCGACGTCCCGGTGATCGCGGGCGGCGTCAGCGACTACCGCACCGCGATGCACCTGATGCGCACCGGCGCGGCCGGCGTCATAGTCGGGCACGGGGCCAGCCGCGGCGTGACGAGCACCGACAGCGTGCTGGGGATCGGGACGCCGATGGCGACCGCGATCGTCGACGCCGCGGCCGCTCGCCGTGACTACCTCGACGAGACCGGCGGCCGGTACGTCCACGTGCTCGCCGACGGCGGGATGAGCACGTCCGGCGACATCGCCAAGGCCATCGCCTGCGGTGCCGACGCGGTCATGCTGGGCGCGCCGCTGGCCGCCGCCTCCGAGGCGCCGGGGCAGGGGCTCTACTGGACGTCGGCCGCCGCGCACCCGTCGCTCCCGCGTTCGCGCGTGGCGCTGGGGCCGGACTACGCCGTCGACCTGAAGACGCTGCTCTTCGGGCCGTCCTCGGACGCCGAGGGCGTCGTGAACCTCTTCGGCGCGCTTCGCCGCGCGATGGCGAAGACGGGCTACTCGGACCTGAAGGAGTTCCAGCGGGTCGGCCTGACCGTCCGCCGCTGACGCTCGCTCCCGGCCCGGATCGCGTTTAGCCCGCTAAACGCGATCCGGGCCGTCTTCGTGTTCTGGAGCCCCATCAGCCCCATGCGTCCCTCCTGTGTCGCGTTTAGCCTGCTAAAGGCGCTCCGGCGGCCGGGGGCGGTAGTGGGACGAGCCGAGAGCCCGGGCGATCTTCCGCTGTAGGTCCCGCAGGATCGGGAGGGTTTCGTCGTCCGCGAAGCCCGTGGTGATCGACCAGTCCATCCCGGAGCCGAAGACGTCGCTGGCGAACACGATTTCGGTGGCCACGAGGGCCCTGCGCCAGTCCGAGGCGCTTAGTGGTTTTTCGTCGGCCAGCGCCCCGCGCAACCTTCGCGCTTGTTCGAAGAGGTCGGGCACGTCCTTGAAGCCCATCGCGATGGCGAGGTCGTCGGTGCACGCGGCCGGTCCACCCCATTCCGCCAGGCCACAGCGCAGTACCGTGCGCTCGTCACGCGTCAGGTCGATCGTCAGCAGTGCATCCGTATCCACCGGTCGATGATGCCCCAGCCGCGTTCGTGCATTCGGCTGGAAGGTAACCGGCCAGTAACTTACCTCTGGTCAGAAGGGGTGGCCGGGGTTACAGTCGAGGGTGTGACTGCGAGTAACACCACCACTGAAGACGACTTCGACTACGACGTGATCGTCGTCGGCTCCGGGTTCGGCGGCAGTGTCGCCGCTCTCCGGCTGACCGAGAAGGGCTACCGCGTCGCCGTCATCGAGGCGGGCCGCCGCTTCGCCGACGACGAGTTCGCGAAGACGTCCTGGGACCTTCGCCGCTACGTCTGGGCGCCTCAAGTCGGCTGCTTCGGCATCCAGCGCATCCACATGCTCAAGGACGTCATGGTGCTCGCCGGCGCGGGCGTCGGTGGCGGCTCGCTGGTCTACGCGAACACGCTGTACCGGCCGTTGAGGCCGTTCTACGTGGACCCGCAGTGGTCCCACATCACCGACTGGGAATCCGAGCTCGGCCCGCACTACGACCAGGCCAGCCGCATGCTGGGCGTCGTCACCAACCCCAGCGTCACGCCGTCGGACGTGGTCATGAAGGGCGTCGCCGAGGACATGGGCGTGCCGGACTCGTACCATCCGACGCCCGTCGGCGTGTACTTCGGCAAGCCGGGGGAGCGAGCCGAGGACCCGTACTTCGGCGGCGCGGGCCCGGCGCGCACTGGCTGCACCGAATGCGGCTCCTGCATGACCGGCTGCCGCGTCGGCGCCAAGAACACGCTGGTCAAGAATTACCTGTACCTCGCGGAGAAGGACGGCGCGAAGGTCATCCCGCTCACCACCGTGAGCGCGATTAGCCCGCTGAACGCAGGTGGGTACGAGGTGAGCATCAAGAAGACCGGGACCACCTCTCGCAAGTTCCGGCACAAGCTCACGGCCGCGCAGGTGGTGCTCGCCGCCGGCACGTGGGGCACGCAGAACCTGCTCCACAGCATGCGCGACACCGCCAAACTGCCGAAGCTCTCGCCGCGTCTCGGCGAACTGACCCGCACGAACTCCGAGGCCATCATCGGCGCCGCCCGGACCTCGGTCGACGAGGAGCGGAACTTCAGCCGCGGCGTCGCGATCACGTCGTCGATCCACCCCGACGAGAACACGCATATCGAGCCCGTCCGCTACGGCAAGGGCAGCAACGCGATGAGCCTGCTCCAGACCATCGCCACCGAAGGCGATTCGGCGGTCCCGCGCTGGCGCCAGGCCGTGAACTTCATGCTCAAGCACCCGGTCCAGACGGTGAAGCTGCTCAACGGATACCGCTGGAGCGAGCGCACGGTGATCCTGCTGGTGATGCAGAGCCTCGACAACTCCATCACCACGTACACCAAACGCGGGCTCTTCGGCCGCCGCAAGTACACGTCCAAACAGGGCCACGGCGAGCCGAACCCGAGCTTCATCCCCGCCGGGCACGAGGCCAACCTCCGCACCGCCGAGCGCATCGGCGGCATGGCGGGCGGCACCTGGGGCGAGATCTTCGACATCCCGCTCACGGCGCATTTCATCGGTGGCGCCCCGATCGGCACGGCGCCCGACAACGGCGTGATCGACCCGTACCACCGGGTGTTCAACTATCCGGGATTGTCCATTGTGGATGGTTCGGCGATCACGGCGAACCTCGGTGTGAACCCCTCGCTCACCATCACCGCGCAGGCCGAGCGGGCCTTCTCGTTCTGGCCCAACAAGGGTGAGCAGGACAGCAGGCCGCCGCAGGATTCGCCGTACACGCGGCTCGAACCGATCGCGCCGAAGAACCCGGCTGTTCCGGCGGACGCGCCCGCGGCGCTTCGGCGGTAACTTGGGAGTGTGACAGCATCTGAACGCGCACACGCCCTGCTGAACCGCGTCCGTGCCCTGCACGGCGAATGGGAGCGCGTCGTGCGCGGGATGGACGAGGAGGCCGTGCGCGGCCCCAGCGCGCTGCCCGGCTGGACGCGAGCGCATCTGCTGTCCCACCTCGCGCGGAACGCCGACGGCCTGGTCAACCTGCTCACCTGGGCGAAATCCGGCGTCGAGACACCGATGTACGCCGGCGAGGCGGCCAGGGACCACGACATCGAGAAGGGCGCGTACCGGTCCGTCGAGGAGATCGCCGACGACGTCATCGGCTCCGCGGCGCGCTTGGTCGAGGTCGCGGAGAGCATGCCGGACAGCGCGTGGCAGGTCCGCGTGCGCGCCCGGCAGGGACGCGAGATCCTGGCGGAGTTCGTGCTTTGGCTTCGGCTCTCCGAGACCTCGATCCATCTCGCCGATCTGGACCTCGGCTACGACTTCGCCCGCGTCGCCGATCTGCTCGGTGACGAGTTCGACACCGTCGTCGGCAACGCCATCGGGATGTACGGCGGCGAACTGCCCGCCGTACTCCTGGTCGCCGCCGAAGAGAACGGCTATCGCCACGAGTGGCGGATGAGCGAAGGGGAACTGACGACGCTGACCGGGACCCGCGGCGAGGTATTGGCCTGGGTCACCGGCCGCAGCGATGGTTCCTCTTTGGACGGTGACGTGCCTGCGCTGCCGCGCTGGCTGTGATGGCACCGTCCGAAGAGGACAGGGTCAGCTTCGGAACGCGTCCACGCCGAACTGCTTGGCGAGGTCGTCGAGCATGGCGTGCGCGCCCTGCAGGCTCACCGACGTGAACCAGGTGGTGTCGTTGACGTCGATCTTCTTTCCCTTGAGGGTTCCCCAAAGCGGGTTCGACTGGAACTTCGTCATGGGGTTTTCGGCCTGCTTGGTCTCATCGGTGTAGCTGGCGATGAAGATGGCTTCGGCGTCGAGCTTCCCGATCTCCTCCTGGCTCAGGTCGTTGGAGATCTTCGTCTTGTTGTCCGGCTGGCCCGCGGGGCGCTGGAGCCCGGCGTCGGCCATCACGGTCCCGGGGAACGACGCGCTGCTGTAGAGCCGCACCGTCGGCTCCCCCTCGATGAAGCGGACCACGGAGACGGCCGCGGGCTTGCCGAGCTTCGCCTTGATCGCGTCGCCGACCTTGCGGGCCCGCTCCTCGTAGGACTTGATCTTCTGCTCTGCCAACGCCTCCTTGCCCAGCGCCTTGCCGAGCATCCGGATGTTGTCCTTCCAGGTGGCACCGGTGGTCTGGCTGAACACCGTGGGTGCGACCTTGCTGAACTCCGCGTAGAACTTCTCGTGGCGCACCTTCGCGGACACGATCAAATCCGGCTTGATGTCGTACAGCTGCTCGATGTCCGGACTCTCGAGCGCGCCGATCTCCTTGGCGCCCTCGGCGTACTTGCGGTCGTCGCCCAGGTAGTCCGGCAGCTTGTCGTAGTTGCGATATTTGGTGTACGCCACCAGTTTCGTCTCGAGCGCGAGCGTGGTATCGACGTAGCTGGAGTCGAGCGCCGCGACGGTGGCGGGCTGCTTCTCGATCTGGGCGGACCCCATCACGTGTTCGACGGTGCGCGGGAATCCACTTTGGCCGGTGCCGGTGGAAGCGGATTCCTGTTCACCGCCACCGCATGCGGAGAGTGCCAGGCAGGCTGTCACGGCGATGGCGAGGACTGCGCGCCGGGGTGGGGTCATGGGCCACTCTTTCTGTGCGGTTAGGCTTTCCTAACCGGAGCATAGGATGGCGGATGTCCACAGTGGAAGTTCGTGTTGGAAAGGCGACAGTAGGCGCTCTGCTCGTCACCTTTCTGGCTGTGATCTGCGTCGCGAGCATCGCCCTGGGTGCGCGTTCGATTCCTTTGGGTGTCGTCTGGGACGCGATCTTCCATCCCACGGGCGTGCCGGACCACCTGATCGTCCGTTCGTTGCGGGTCCCGCGCACACTGCTCGGTGTCCTCGCAGGGCTCGCGCTCGGCGCGGCCGGGGCGCTCATGCAGGGCCACACCCGCAATCCGCTCGCGGACCCCGGTCTGCTCGGCGTCACGCAGGGCGCGGCGTTCGCGGTGGTGCTCGCCGTCGTCGTGCTCGGCATCGACGACCTGTACGCGTTCATCTGGTTCGGCTTCGCCGGTGCCCTCGTCGCGAGTGCCGTGGTGTTCCTGCTCGGCGCGGTCGGCGGCCGCGGCGCCACGCCGGTGACGCTCGCACTGGCCGGAGCCGCGGTGAGCGCCCTGCTCAACGGCGTCATCTCCGCGATCGTTCTCGGCGACGACCGCGGGATGGAGACCTACCGGTTCTGGCACGTCGGTTCGATCGCGGGCCGGGATCCCGCGATGATCGGCCAGATCGCCCCGTTCGTGGCCGCGGGCCTGCTTCTCGCGGTGATCAACACCCCTGGGATGAACACGCTCGCGCTCGGGGACGACGTCGCCGTCGCGCTCGGACGGCGGGTCGGCCGGACGCGGCTGCTCGGGGTCGTCGCGATCACGCTGCTGACCGGTGCCGCCGTCGCCGCCTGCGGCCCGATCGCGTTCCTGGGCCTGCTGGTCCCGCATTTCGCGCGGGAGATCAGCGGACCCGACTACCGGTGGCTGGTGCCGTTCTCGGCCGTGCTCGGCGCGATCCTGCTGCTGGCGGCGGACCTGCTCGGCCGCGTCGTCGCGTCGGACAACCTGGAGGTCGGCATCATGCTGGCGGTGCTCGGCGTGCCGGTGTTCGTCCACCTCGTCCGCAAGAAGGGCCTGGCACGGATATGACGGCTCCCAAGGCGATCTCGCTCGGCCCGGCGGCCTGGACCGTCCGGCCGAGGACGCTCGCCGTCGTGCTCTTCGCGACGGTCGCGCTGGTGCTGGTCGCGGCGCTGAACATCGGTATCGGCACCTCCCACATCGGCCTCGGCGACGTCCTGAAGACGTTGTTCGGCGGCGGCACCGCGCGGGAACGCGGGATCATCTTCGACCTGCGGATGCCGCGCACCTTGACCGCGATCGGCGTCGGCGCGGCCCTCGGGCTGTCCGGCGCGTTGTTCCAGACCATCGCCAGGAATCCGCTGGCCAGCCCGGACATCCTCGGCATCACCTGGGGCGCGGGCGTCGGCGCGGTCGGCGTGATCGTCGCGGGCGGCACCGGCGGCCAGGTCAGCGGCCTGGCGAGCACGCTGGGCGTCCCCCTCGCCGGACTGGTGGGCGGCGTGATCGCGGGAATCCTGCTGTACGCGCTTTCGTGGCGGCGCGGGATCGACGGCTACCGGCTCGTGCTGATCGGTATCGCGCTTTCGGCCGTCGGCTACAACCTCGTGTACTGGCTGCTGACCATCGGAGACGTCGACAACGCCGCGCGGGCGACGACGTGGATCGTCGGCAGTCTCGCCGACGTCGGCTGGGAGTCGGTCGCCCCGGTCCTGCTCGCGCTGGCCGTGCTCGCGCCGATCACGCTGGTCGCCGGGCACACCATCGGCGGCCTCCAGTTCGGCGACGACACCGCGCGCGGCCTCGGTATCCGGGTCGACGCCGCCCGCGGGACCCTGCTGCTGCTCGGAGCGGCCTTGGCCGCCGTCGCCACCGCGGCCGCGGGCCCGATCACCTTCGTCGCGTTGGCCACCCCGCAGATCGCCTTGAGGCTGGTCCGCTCCGCGCAGCCGCCGCTGTTCGGCTCGATGGTCCTTGGCGCGTTGCTGACCGTCGGCGCGGATTTCGTGGTGCGGGTGACGCCCGGCCTGTCCGGGCTCCCGGTCGGCGTGCTCACGGCGATCCTCGGTGCGCCGTACCTGATCTTCCTGTTCATCCGCAGCCGTAAGGAGGAGCGCGCGTGAACGCCAGACTGCGTGCCCGGGAATTGGAACTCGGCTACGGCGAAACGCCCGTCGTGACCGGGCTGGACCTCGACGTCCTCGACGGGACCGTCACCGCGATCATCGGCCCCAACGGCTGCGGAAAGTCGACCCTGCTGCGTGCGCTGGCGCGGTTGCTCAAGCCACGGCAGGGCGCGGTGCTGCTCGACGGTGAGCGCATCGACAAGCTGCCGACCCGCGAGGTCGCCAAGATCATCGGCCTGCTGCCGCAGACGCCGTCCGCACCCGAAGGGCTGACCGTCTCGGATCTGGTCCGGCGGGGGCGGCATCCGCATCAGAGCTGGTACCGGCAGTGGTCTTCCTCCGACGACGAGGCGATCGAGCGGGCGCTGCGGCTGACCGGGATGGAGGAGCACGCCGGCCGGGTCGTCGACCAGCTCTCCGGCGGGCAGCGGCAGCGGGCGTGGATCTCGATGACGCTGGCGCAGGAGACCGGCCTGCTCCTGCTCGACGAGCCGATCACGTATCTCGACCTGGCGCACCAGATCGACGTGCTGGACCTGGTGTACCGGCTGCACGACGAACGCGGGACCACCGTGGTGATGGTGCTGCACGACCTGAACCTCGCCGCCAGGTACGCCGACAAGCTGGTGGCGATGCGCGACGGCAGGATCGTCGCGCAGGGCCCGCCCGCCGAGGTGCTCACCGAGCCGCTGCTCGAGGAGATCTTCGGTCTGACGGCTAAGGTCATGGCCGATCCGGTGTCCGGTACGCCGCTCGTCGTGCCGGTGAGCGCACACCTTCGGGGGTAGGGCCGCAACCTGCCCGTCCGCTGGGCGTCTAACGGGCATGGAGAGAAGGGCGTTCCTCAAGCTCGCCGGCGCGACCGTGGCCGGGGCGGCCGCGACGGCGTGTTCCGCCGCCCCTCCCGCGCAAGCGCCCAGCTCGGCTCCAGGCACGTCGTTGCCGCCGAGCACCGGCGTCACGCCGCCGCCCGGTCCGCCGGATTGGGCCGCGTTGCGGAACAAGGTCTCCCTCCTCCTGCCCGGGGATTCCGGTTATGGCAGCGCCAAGCGTGTGTTCAATCCGGCCTTCGACGGCCTCAATCCCGCTGCCATCGCGAAATGCGCCAAGCCCGAAGACGTGCAGGCGGCCGTTTCCGCTGCCGCGAGACGGGTTCCTATCGCCGCGCGCAGTGGAGGCCACAGCTACGCCGGCTACTCGGTTCCCGACGGTGGCTTGATGATCGACCTCAGCGGAATGTCCTCAGTGGACGTCCAAGGTGATCAGGTCGTGATCGGCGCGGGCGCGAAACTGAAGGACGTCTACGCGACACTCGGCGGCGCGGGCCGTTGCCTGCCGGCGGGTTCGTGCCCCAGCGTCGGGATCGCCGGTCTGACGCTCGGCGGCGGAATCGGTGTCCTGGCCCGCAAATACGGTCTCACCTGTGACCATCTGGTGTCCGCGCAGGTCGTCACGGCGGACGGGGAACTCCGGACGGTGTCGGCGGATTCCGAGCCGGAGCTGTTCTGGGCGTTGCGCGGTGGGGGAGGTGGCAACTTCGGTGTCGTCACCTCGTTCACCTTCCGCACGGATCCCGCGCCGTCGGCCGTTTCGGTGTTCTCCTTGCATTTCCCGGCGGGCAGCGCGGACGATGTCGTCGCCGAGTGGCAGCGTTGGCTTCCCGAAGCACCGCCTGAGCTGTGGGCGAACGTCGTGCTGTCCGGCGGGTCTCCGGTCGGTGCGCGTATTTCCGGTTGCTACGTCGGCGATTCCGCTTCCTTGGGTAAGCTGCTGGACGGATTCTCCGGTGCGACGCGTTCGGTCAAGCAGTTCGACTATCTCGGCGCGATGAAGTACTTCTCCGGCAGCGAGAATCGTCAGTCCTTTGTGGCCTCATCGCGGATTCTCGGCGAACCGGCGGATCCCGCGAAACTGACGTCGATCCTCAAGGGCAGGCGCGGAATGGACCTGCTGGTCGACGGTCTCGGTGGCGCTGTCGCCGACATCGCCCCGGACGCCACCGCGTTCTGGCACCGGAAAGCGCTCGGCAGCGTCCAGATCTACAGTCAGGCGGACGCGCGTAACCGTTCCGCGGCAACGGATTCCGTCGCGGAGGTGGTGACGGGGATCGGGCTGGAC
The DNA here is from genome assembly GCF_056435685.1 of Amycolatopsis sp. NPDC043885. Classification (NCBI taxonomy): domain Bacteria; kingdom Bacillati; phylum Actinomycetota; class Actinomycetes; order Pseudonocardiales; family Pseudonocardiaceae; genus Amycolatopsis; species Amycolatopsis sp. NPDC043885. The sequence continues at coordinate 401,914 of NZ_JBWKEA010000001.1, read as the reverse complement.
GGGGGCTACGTCAACTACATCGACCCCGCCCTGCCCGACTGGATGACGGCCTACTACGGCGGCAACGCCACCCGCCTCAAGCAGGTGGCGAAGACCTACGACCCGGACAAGGTGTTCGGATTCGCGCAGGCCATCACCCCGGACTAGAGGTCGATGCCGGTGAAGACGGTGACCCGTTCCTCGGTGAGGTCGTGCATCGCGGCCAGGACGCCTTCCCTGCCGACGCCCGATCCCTTGACGCCGCCGTAGGGCATCTGGTCCGCGCGGTAGCTCGGGACGTCGCCGATGATCACGCCGCCCACTTCGAGTTCCGTCGACGCGTAGAAGGCGAGATGCACGTCGCGGGTGAACACTCCGGCCTGCAAGCCGTAGGCGGATTCGTTGACCGACGCGAAAGCCTCGTCGACACCGTCCACAAGGGATACTGCGAGTACCGGCCCGAAGATCTCCTCCGCCCAGGCCTTTGTGGACGGTGGCACGTCGGTGAGCACGGTCGGCTGCACCGTCGCGCCCTCTCGCTTGCCGCCGGTGAGGATCTTCGCCCCCGCGGCGACGGCCTCGTCGATCCAGGCGACGATCCGCTCCGCGGCGGCTTCGTCGACGACCGGGCCGACGTCGGTGTTCTTGTCGTACGGGTCACCGGTTCGCTGTGCCCGTACGGCTTCCACCAAGGCGGGCACGAATTCCTCGGCGACCTCGCGTTCGACGATCACGCGCTGCACGGCGATGCAGGACTGCCCGGCCTGGTAGTTGCCGAAGGTCGCGATGCGCTCCGCGGCACCTTCCGGATCCGGCCAGTCGCGGAGCACGACGGCGGCCGCGTTGCCGCCGAGTTCGAGCACGACATGCTTGCGCGGCGCGGCATCCGCGATCGACCAGCCGACCGGACCCGAACCGGTGAACGACACGACCGGGAGCCGAGGATCCGCGACCAGCGCCGAAGTCTCCTCGTTGCCGAGCGGCAGTACCGAGAACGCGCCTTCCGGCAGGTCCGTCTCGGCCAGGATCTCGCCGAGGATCAGCGCGGACAACGGCGTGCGCGGCGCGGGTTTGACGATGATCGGCGCGCCGACCGCGAGCGACGGCGCGACCTTGTGCGCCACCAGGTTCAAGGGGAAGTTGAACGGCGCGATGCCCAGCACCGGGCCGCGCGGGATACGCCGGGTCAGTGCCAGCCTGCCCTCGCCCGCGGGGTCGGTGTCCAGGCGCTGCAGGTCGCCGCTGAACCGGCGGGCCTCTTCGGCCGCGATCCGGAACACCGACACCGCGCGCCGGACCTCCGCGTCGGCCCACTTGAGCGGCTTGCCGTTCTCGGCGGTGATGACCTCGGCGATCTCCTCGGCCCGGCCGGCGAGGACCCGCGAAACGTGGTCGAGCGCCGCGGCGCGGCTGTGCGCCGAGGAACGCCGGAACTCCTTCGCGACGCTCGCCGCAGCGCTCACCGCTCGTTCGACCTGCTCCGGTCCGGGCACCGCGACGGTGGCGACTTCGCTGCCGTCGTAGGGGTGATGCACGGTGATCGTCGAAGCGCCCTGCTCGGGGCGTCCGGCGATCCAGGCGGGGCGCGGCTCCGGGGTGATCATGTCCATGGGGACAAGGTATTCCAGTCAGGGTTTGACGAGCACCTTGAGCGCTTCGCGGTCCGCCATCGCACGGTAACCGTCGGGGACCTCTTCGAGCCCGATGGTCCGGTCGAAGACCTTGCCCGGCTGGTACTTGCCCTCGACGACGTCTTCGAGCAGCTCGGGGATGTAGTGGCGGGCCGGGGCGACGCCACCGGTGACGGTGATGTTGCGGCGGAAGAGCGCGGGGCCGATCGGGCCCTCGGCGTACTGCGGCACGCCGACGCGGCTGAGTGTGCCGCCGGGGCGGACCGCGCCGACGCCCATCTCGAAGGCGGGCTTCGTGCCGACGCATTCGAGGACGGTGTGCGTGCCTTCGCCGTTCGTCAGCTCTCGGACCTTCTCGATGCCTTCGTCGCCGCGCTCGGCTACGACGTCTGTCGCGCCGAACTCGCGGCCGAGGTCCGTGCGGGTCCGGTGGCGGCCCATCAGGATGATGCGCTCGGCTCCGAGGCGCTTCGCCGCGAGAACCGCGGAGAGACCTACGGCGCCGTCACCGATGACAGTGACGGTGGCGCGCTCGTTCACGCCCGCTTTGACCGCCGCGTGGTGGCCGGTCGCGAACACGTCGGAAAGCGTGAGGAACGAGGCGAGGAGGTCGTCGTCCTCGGTGTGCGGCAGTTTCACGAGCGTGCCGTCGGCCTGGGGGACGCGGACGGCCTCGCCCTGGCCGGCGTCGACGCCCTTCGCACCCCAGTTGCCACCGTGCAGGCAGGAGGTGTGGAGGCCTTCGCGGCAGAACTGGCACGTGTTGTCGGAGTAGACGAAAGGCGCTACGGCCAGGTCTCCCGGTTTGAGCGTGGTGACGTCGGAGCCGACGGCCTCGACGACGCCGAGGAACTCGTGCCCGATCCGGACGCCGCGCTCGCGCGCGGGCATGCTGCCGTACGGCCAGAGGTCACTGCCGCAGATGCAGGAGCGGACGACGCGGAGGAGGGCGTCGGTCGGTTCGCTCAGCTTCGGGTCCGGGACGGTCTCGACGCGTACGTCGCCGGCGCCGTAGATGAGAGTCGCTCGCAAGACGGGTCCTTTCCTCGGCTGGCCCCAGTATGGGCGCGTCGCGTTTAGCCCGCTAAACGCGATCTGTTCGGGGACGGGACCGATAGAGGTCGCGGAGCAGCAGGACCTCGGCGCCGTGGTGGATGGCCTCCCGGTTGATGTGCAGGACGAGGGTCGCGAGCGGGTACTCCGCGTACGGGCCTTCAGCCTCGCCGCAGGGGTGCGCGAGGTCCTCGGCGATGAGGCCGCGGACGCCGTCACGCCAGCGCGCGTAGGCGTCGTCGAGCTGCTTCAGCGCTTCTTTGGCGGAGCCCGCGTAGGGGAAGGTCTGGTAGTCGACGGGCGGTCCGCCGAAATGCGACGCGTTTCGCATCGCGAACACGCCGATGATGATGTGGGCGAGGCGCCACGCGATCGTCGTCACCGGCGGCGGAGACGGCTCCGGATACGCCCAGTCGATCGTGAAAGCGCCGTTCTCGCCCGGCCGGATCGTCCAGCAGTCTTCGACGGGTTCCCAGAGGTATTCGTCGTCGCCGAGGGTGTCCAGCCGGGGCCGGAGATGCTGTGTCCAATGCCAGTCGAGCTGTTCGGAGAGTTCCTTGCTCCAGTCGATTTCCATGTCTCGGACGTTAGGACGCCTCGCGGTCATCCGCTGTCCTGAATCGTGAGGGGGTTGGCGGCGAGGTGACCCGGCCCACCTGGGACGATGGTGGGGAAGCGTACTGCTCTGATCTGGAGGTTTCAGGTGCCCAGTCCCACCGGTCCGGTACTCGTCGTGGACTTCGGGGCGCAGTACGCGCAACTGATCGCGCGGCGCGTGCGTGAGGCGCAGGTCTACTCCGAGGTCGTCCCGCACACCGCCACCGCCGAGGACATCCTCGCCAAGGACCCCGCCGCGATCATTCTTTCCGGTGGTCCTTCCAGCGTGTACGCGGAGAACGCCCCCGCCCTCGCCCCCGGACTGGTCGACGCGGGCGTGCCGATCCTCGGCATCTGCTACGGCCACCAGGTGCTCGCTCAGGCCCTCGGCGGGACGGTCGAGCCGACCGGGATCCGCGAGTTCGGCCGCACCGAGGTCCGCGTCGCCGGTGAGGGCGGTGTCCTGCACGCCGGCCTCCCGAGCAACCAGCCCGCCTGGATGAGCCACAACGACAGCGTCACCAAGGCTCCCGAGGGCGCCACCGTGACCGCTTCGAGTGACGGCGCCGCCGTCGCCGGGTTCGAAGACGTCAAGCGCCGCTTCGCCGGTGTCCAGTACCACCCCGAGGTGCACCACTCGCCGCACGGCCAGGAGGTGCTTCGCCGCTTCCTGCACGACATCGCGGGCATCAAGCCGCAGTGGACGACGTCGTCCATCGTCGACGACCAGGTCAAGCGCATCGCCGAGCAGGTCGGCGACGGCCGGGCGATCTGCGGGCTCTCCGGCGGCGTCGACTCCGCCGTGGCCGCCGCGCTGGTCCAGCGGGCCATCGGCGACCGGCTGACCTGCGTGTTCGTCGACCACGGTCTGCTCCGCTCCGGCGAGCGCACCCAGGTCGAACGCGATTTCGTCGCCGCGACCGGGGTCAACCTGGTGACCGTCGACGCGCGCGACCGGTTCCTCGACGCGCTGGCCGGGGTCACTGATCCCGAGGAGAAGCGCAAGATCATCGGGCGCGAGTTCATCCGCGTGTTCGAGCAGGCCGAGCGCGACCTCAAGGCCAAGGGCGACTACAAGTTCTTGGTCCAGGGCACGCTGTACCCGGACGTCGTCGAGTCCGGCGGCGGTGAGGGCGCGGCGAACATCAAGAGCCACCACAACGTCGGCGGACTGCCCGACGACCTGCAGTTCGAGCTCGTCGAGCCGCTGCGCCTGCTGTTCAAGGACGAGGTGCGCCGCGTCGGGCTGGAGCTCGGGCTGCCGGAGACGATCGTGCAGCGGCAGCCGTTCCCCGGCCCGGGGCTCGGCATCCGGATCATCGGCGCCGTCGACGCCGAGCGGCTCGAGACGCTGCGCGCGGCGGACGCCATCGCGCGCGAGGAGCTCACCGCGGCCGGGCTGGACGGCGAGATCTGGCAGTGCCCGGTGGTGCTGCTGGCCGACGTCCGCAGCGTCGGCGTCCAGGGCGACGGGCGGACCTATGGGCACCCGATCGTGCTGCGACCCGTGTCGTCCGAGGACGCGATGACCGCGGACTGGACGCGGCTGCCCTACGAGGTGCTGGAGCGGATCTCGACCCGCATCACCAACGAGGTCGCCGAGGTGAACCGGGTGGTCCTGGACGTCACGTCCAAGCCGCCGGGCACCATCGAGTGGGAGTGACCGGCCCCGCCCGGACCTGCGTTTAGCCCCCTAATCGCGATCTGACGACTCTGGGCACCCCAGGCGACCGGATCGCGTTTAGCCCGCTAACTGCGCTCTGGGGTCTTGGGCGCCGGCCGCGGCCCGGATCGCGATTAGCCCGCGAAACGCAGGTCGGTGGCCGTGGGCACCCAGCGCCGCCCAGATCGCGATTAGGGGGCTAAACGCAGGTCGGGCGCCGGGGTGGGAGCAAGGCGAAGGCCCCGGCGAGGGGCCGGGGCCTTCGGAGTGGGGTGGAGCGTGAGCGGCGCCGCTAGCGGCGGCTCTTGCGCAGCGAAGCGGCGAGCAGCAGGACGCCGACGAAGATCGCCCCACCCGCCATGACCCACCGGAAGTCGAACTGCGGCAGCCACGAGGAGCCGTCCGAGAGGACGTAACCCGACACCAGCAGCGTCGCGATGCCGATGATCAGGGTGAAGACGTCCACCCCGCGCTTCGACGGCTGAGCCGACTGGGTCTGCGTGTTGTCGTAGTCGTACTCAGCCACGACGCACCTCCACGTTCCCGACACCGTTCTTGACCTGCAAAGTGATCTTCTGCCCGTTGTCGCCAGGCGCGGTGAAGTCGACGGCGTCCTCGCCGACCCCCGAGCGGGACTGACCGAGGCAGTCGACCTCGCCCGCGCCCGTCTCGCAGGAGACCTTCACTTCGGCACCCGCCGGCACGAGCACCGTCGAGTTGCCCGCCCCGTTGGAGACCTTCGTGGTCACCGAAGCGCCCGCTGGCAGCTTGGTCAGGTCGACGTCGATGTTGCCCGCCGAGCGGTGGTACTCCGGCAGTACCTCGGACACCTGGCTCGGCGTCGCCGTCAGGTCGCCGACGCCGCCCTTCACGGAGAAGTTCTCGAACGGCACCGTGGTCAGCGCCATCCCGACGATCGCCAGCGGCACCGCGAGCCCGATCAGCCCGCGACCACCCCGAACGAACGAACCGGCCACCAGACCGATACCGACCACACCCAGGGTGAGCCCGATGACGTGCTGCGGTGTGAACCACGCCTCGCCGTCCAGGCCGAGGACGGTGCCGATCCCGCCGACCAGCACGGCGATCCCGAAGGTCGCGGCGCCGATCTTCGACTTGCGGCGACGGGGCATCGGCGGCGCGGGAGGCGGCGGAGGGGGCTGCGGCGGCATTCCGCCGGACGGTGAAGCGTTCGGCAGATCCCAAGCGGACGGGTCGGCCGCGAGCGGGTCCCAGCCGCCCTCGGTCGCCGTCGAGGTAGAGGCGGCCGAGGCCGACGCCATCGAGAACGCGGCGGCAGGCTGAGCCGGGGCGGGCATCGACGGCCGGTTGAACTGACCGCGGTTGCGGTGCAGCAGATACAGCGCGACGGCCATCAGCGCGAACCCGATCAGCCCGGTGCCGTCGGTCATCCAGCCGCCGCTCAAGGTCCAGGTGAGACCGGGGAACAGCAGGATCAGCAGCAGCACCGCGAACGCGGGCGAACTCGACGCGCGGCCCCGTCCGATCAGACCCTCGAAAGCGGAAACGCGGTCGCCCTCCTGCGGCAGGAACAGCCAGCCCAGCAGATAGACGAAGACGCCGAAACCGCCGAACACGGTCGCCGCGACCAGCGCGACACGGACCACGGTCGGGTCGATGCCGTACCGGTAGCCGATGCCGGCGGCCACACCGGCGAACTTGCGGCCCGCCACCGGGCGGACCGGCCTGCTCCGCCAGAAATCCTTGACGGTCTCCTCGAAGCCGGCCGCGGGGCCGCGCTTCGGAACCTGTGTCTCACTCCCACTCATGCCACAAAGAATGCGCCCCGGCGGCCCCCGCCACATCCGGGAACGTCCCTGAGGTTTCCCCAGCGGGAAGAGTCAGGGGTTTCCCCGATGGATCAGTACCCCACTCCGTGTGACCATGGAGAACGTGCAGGAATCCGCCCCCAACGACCTCGCCGAACAGGTGAAGCCGACGATCATCGAGCGCCCTCCGGTGCCCGTTCCCGGCAGCCTGTCCCCGGCACCGTTCGAGCCGCCCAAGATGTACCGCCGCCGCTCCGGCCGCGCCATCGCGGGTGTCGCCGGCGGTCTCGCCGACCACCTCGGCGTCAAGGTGCTCTGGGTCCGGACCGCGTTCGCGTTGCTGGCCGCCCTGAACGGCGCCGGACTGCTCGCGTACGGCCTGCTCTGGGTGTTCGTCCAGCAGCAATCCGGCGAGGTCGAGCCGGAGAAATCAGCGCCGAAGGAGAAACAGCAGGCGTTCGGCCTGATGGCGCTGGGTGTCGGTCTCGCCGTCGCCAGCGGCACGTTGACCGGCCTGATCAGCGGCTGGGTGGCCATCCCGCTGGCGCTGGCGATGATCGGTGCGGCCGTCGTCTGGCGGGAGGCCGACGAGTCGCAACGACGGCGCTGGCGCGTCAGTGCCAAGGGCGGTGTCGCCACGGCGTTCCTCGGCGGCGGAGGCTGGTCGGCCGCGATCCGCGTGGTCGCCGGTGTCGCCCTGGTGATGACCGGCATCGGCGTCGTCGTCCTGGAGAGCGGCAGCATCGACCAGGTCAAGTTCGCGCTGGTCGCCGTGATCGCGACGCTGTTCGGGGTCGCCGTGCTGACCGTCCCGTTCTGGCTGCGCCTGGTCCGCGACCTGTCCGACGAGCGGATGGCGCGCATCCGCACCGACGAACGCGCCGAGATCGCCGCGCATCTGCACGACTCGGTCCTCCAGACCCTCGCGCTGATCCAGAAGCAGGCGGAATCGCCGCGTGAGGTCGCGAGGCTCGCGCGCGGTCAGGAACGCGAGCTGCGTGGCTGGCTGTACGGGCCGTCGGGGTACGGCAAGAGCAAGAAGACCGAGGAAGAGGCCGTCAGCGGTCAGCTGTCCGAAGTGCTCGCCGCCGCGTGCGGCGAGGTCGAGGACGCGTTCGCGATTTCGGTGCAGCAGGTCGTCGTGGGGGAGGCCACGCTGAACGAGCCGCTGACCGCGCTGGTCCAGGCGGCACGCGAAGCGATCGTCAACGCCGCCAAGCACGCGGGTGTCGACGAGGTAAGTGTGTACGCCGAGGTCGAGCCGACAGCGGTGACGGTCTTCGTGCGGGACAGGGGCAAGGGGTTCGACCCCGACGTCGTGCCGAGCGACCGGCACGGTCTCGCCGATTCCATCCGGGGGCGGATGGAACGGCACGGGGGCAAGTGCAAGCTGCGTACCGCACCGGGTGAAGGAACCGAGGTCCAGCTGGAGATGCCGGTCAAGGCGGGGAAGGGCGCGGCGTGAGGTCGCTATGCTCACGGGACAGGGCGAGCGAGGGAGCATCGTGACGGAGAACCAGCAGACGCGGGAGCCGGTCAAGGTCTTCCTCGTCGACGACCACGCGCTCTTCCGCGCGGGTGTGCGCACCGAACTGGACTCGATCACCGACGACGTCCGCGTGGTCGGCGAGGCGGGCTCGGTCGCCGAAGCGGTCGCGGGCATCGCCCGGACCAAACCGCAGGTCGTGCTGCTCGACGTGCACATGCCGGACGGCGGCGGCGCCGAGGTGCTGCGCCGGGTCCGGCCGGAACTGCCGGACGTCGTGTTCCTCGCGCTGTCGGTCTCCGACGCCGCGGAGGACGTGATCGCCGTGATCCGCGCGGGGGCGCGGGGCTACGTCACGAAGACGATCTCGTCGAAGGAACTCGTCCGTGCCGTCGTGCGGGTCTCGGAGGGGGACGCGGTGTTCTCGCCGCGGCTGGCCGGATTCGTGCTCGACGCCTTCGCCGACCGGCCGGGTTCCGCGCCGATCAGCGACCCGGATCTCGACCTGCTGACCCCGCGTGAGCGTGACGTGCTGCGGCTGCTCGCGCGCGGGTACGCGTACAAGGAGATCGCGTCGGAGCTGTTCATCTCGGTGAAGACCGTCGAGACGCATGTGTCGAGCGTGCTGCGGAAGACGCAGCTTTCGAACCGGTACGAGCTTTCGCGCTGGGCTTCCGACCGGCGTCTCGTCTAGGTGGCGCCTGTTCTCATCGGCCTGGTGGCCGTGTTCTTCCTGGGCATGGGGCTGCTCGGGCTCGTCGCGCCGAAACGGCTGATCCGGCCGTTCGGCATCTCGCTGGAGTCGGCGACGGCGCGGACCGAAGTGCGCGCGGTGTACGGCGGCTTCGGGGTGGCTGTCGCGGTGCTGCTCGGGTTCGCGGCTTTCGACGTCGGCGGGATACAGCGGGGCGCCGCGATCGCGGTGGCCGTCGCGCTCGCCGGGATGGCCTTCGGACGGCTGGTCGCGCGGTTCGCGGAGCGGCCGGAGCGGTTCTATCCGAGCTGGCTCTACTTCTGGGTCGAGATCGTCCTCGCCACCCTGCTCATCCTCGCGACCCTCTGACGCCCTGACCTGCGTTTAGCGGGCTAATCGCGATCCGGCGAGCCCCCAGGCCCCACCGCGTCGCGTTTTGCCCGCTAAACGCAGGTCAGCGGAATTCGTGGGTGACCTCGATCTTCCCGACGATGTGCGCGTTGAACTCGGCGAGGTCCTCGGCCGGGACCCAGAGCTCCAGGATCGTCTTCCCGCCCGCCTGCTGGACGGGGTACCGCTCGACGAACGCGATCTCGACCTCGAACCGCGTCACGAACCCGGCGCCGTCGTACCGCACGTTCCAGTCGCGGGCGATCTTGATCGCGTAGTCCTCGTTCAGCACCGGGTAGAAGATCGGCTGCTCCGGCAGCCGCGGCGGCCACTCGCGCCAGCCCGACTCGCGGACGAGGTCGAGCTCGGCCGGGCCCGTCGGCCGCCACAACGTCGTCGTGGCGGTCACGGCGCGGCCTCCCCGGCGGCGGCGAGAGGGCGCTCGACCTGCGGAGTGGTAGCAAAGGTCCCTTGCTCCCTCGGGCGGAGCCGGGTCAGCGCGACCCCGCCCAGCACGACGACCATTCCGGCGATCACCCGCAGGTTCAGCGGCTCGGCCAGGAACACCGCCCCCAGCAGTACCGAAACCACCGGCAGCAGGTAGCCGACGATCGACGCCGCGACGGCGCCCTCGCTCGCGAGGAGCTGGTAGTTCAGCGCGAACGCGATCCCGGTCGACCCGATCCCCAGGATCACGACCGCGACGATCGCGCCGGTGCTCAGGTTCACCGGTTCGAACCCGCCCATCGGCATCGCGAGCAGCAGGAACCCGGTCGCCAGCAGCATCTGCCCGCCGGCCAGCGACAGCGGCGAGTCACCGGTACCGGTGAGGTACTTGCCCTCGTAGACGAACGCGAACCCGTAGCTCGCGGCCGCCGCGAGGCACGCCAACGCGCCCCAGCTGAGCAGGCCGGAGGCCTCCCACGGCGCGAAGATCAGCAGGATCCCGGCGAGCCCGACGACGAGTCCGGTGACCCGCACCGCGGTCATCTTCGTCCGCGCGCCCATCATCGGCGCGGCCAGCAACACCCACAGGGGTGTCGTCGAGTTCAGCACCCCGGTGATCCCGGAGTCGACGGTCAGCTCACCCCACGCGAACAGCAGGAACGGCAGCGCGTTGTGGAAGAACGCCGCGACGGCCAGGTGCCCCCAGATCCGCCGTCCCGACGGCAGCCGGTCCCGGCCGAGGTAGCAGAGCCCGATCAGCACCGCCGCGCCGAGCGCCACCCGCGCCAGCACCAGCTGCACCGGCGAGAACGCGCCGAGCCCCAGTTTGATCCAGAAGAAACTCGATCCCCACATGAGCGCCAGCGCGCCGATCCGCAGCAGGGTCTTCGTCTCGCCCACCCCAGTCCTCCTTAAGTGCCTGGCCCAGCTTCGCCGCGCCGACGCGTAAGGACAAGCGAAAATAACTGCAGGGAGCCTTAAGAAGAACTGTACGATCGGAGCATGCTGGACGTCCGCCGCATGCAGGTCCTCCGAGCCGTCATCAGCAGCGGTTCGATCACCGCCGCCGCCCGGAACCTCGGCTACACACCTTCCGCGATCAGCCAGCAATTGTCCACCCTGGAAAGGGAAGCGGGCGTCGAACTGCTCGAACGCGTCGGCCGCGGCGTGCGGCCGACGCCAGCCGGTTCGCTGCTGTCCGAACACGCGGAAACGCTGAGCACGCAGCTCGCCAAGGCCGAAGCCGCGCTCACCGAACTCAAGGAAGGCCGCACGGGCAGGCTCGCGATCCGCTATTTCGCCACCGCGGGCGCGTCGCTGGTGCCCTTGGCCGTCGCCGCGCTGCGCCGTGACTTCCCGGGTGTCCGCCTCGACCTGAAACTGGTCGAGCCCGACGATTCGATGCCCGAGATCGAGTCGGGCAAGGCCGACGTCGCGATGATCGTGCTCCCCAGCAGCACTCCCCGGATCAAAGGCGTCGAGTACATCCACCTCCTCGACGATCCGTACCGCGCGATCCTGCCGAAGAACCACCGGCTCGCCCGCAAACGCGTCCTCGATCTCGGCGAGCTCGCGGAGGATCCGTGGGTCGGCGTCGACGGTCTTCCCGGCGCCTGCCGCGACATCCTGCTCGACGCCTGCGGCGCGGCCGGATTCGCCCCGAACCACGTCGTCGAATCCGAGGATTACCAGACGGCACAAGGGTTCGTGGCCGCCGGGCTCGGTGTCGCGCTGATCCCGGAGCTCGGCCTCGGCGCCCCGCATCCCGGCGTCGCCATCCGCAAGGTCCGGCGGCCGGATCCGGTGCGGTCCATCCACGCCGCCGTGGCCGCGCACGCCAGGGAACACCCCGCGGTGCGACGGTTCCTCCTCGCGATCCGCGAAGGGGCCGGACAGGTAAGCGGGACTGGCCGAGTGGGCACGAAAACCGGCTGAGCTTGAACAGCCGCACTGGCGGTCGACAACCTGGCAGGGAACCTGCCAGCGAAAGGACCCCGGTGCGCCCCCTGATCGTCCTGCACGGCTCTTGGCACCAGCCCGCCCATTTCGACGACCTCGCCGAACGCCTGCGCCGGGAAGGCGCCGTGGTCACCGTCCCCGACCTGGGCGGGCGTCCGATCGCCGAAACCACCCGGACCGTCCAGGAAATCGTCGACAAGGCGACCGAGCCACCGGTGGTGCTCGCGCACTCCTTCGGCGGGCTGACCGCCAGCGGCCTCCGGGGGGCCGCGCACCTGGTCTACCTGGCCGCGATCGTCAGTGAACCGGGGGAAACCGCCCAGTACTGGATCGAGCGGACCAGAGAAGAAACCGGACGCGAGCCCCAGCAGTTGCCCTTGACCTTCGACGACCAAGGCCTGACCCACCTCGACCTCGCCGCCGTCCGCGAGGCCATGTACGCCGACTGCACGGACGCCGTCGCCGAGCGCGCCACGGCCCTGCTGCGTTCCGAGCCCGTCACGATCTTCGACGAGTCACCGGAAGGCTCGGCGTGGAAGGACACCCCGACCACCTACATCACCTGCACCGAAGACCGGGCGCTCGTCCCGGAAATGGTCGTCCACTTCGCCGCCCGGTGCGACACGACGGTGACCTGGCGGGCCGGCCACAGCCCGTATCTCAGCCGTCCTGTCGAGTTGGCGACGCTGGTCCTCGAGCGGCTCTAGCTCAGATCAGGAACAGCTCCGCGAACAGCACACCGACGAGGATCGCCGCCACCACGGCGCCAGCGACGATCAGCCATTTCCGGGTGTTCGGCGACTTCGCCGCCACCGGCGCGGCGGGCGCGGCGGGCGCGTACTGCTGCGCCGGCGGCGCGTACTGCGGCTGCGGCGGCTGATACTGCTGCGGCTGGTGCTGGGGAAACTGCGGCGCCTGCTGCTGCATGGGCACCGGCATCGAGGCCGGGACCGTCGGCATGGCGGGCGCGGTCGGCGGGATGAACGCCGTCTGCCGCCCTTCGGTGATCGCGTTCAGGGAGCGCACCGTGTCGGCCATCGTCGGCCGCGCGTCCGGCTCCGCCCGCAGCATCTTGCGCAGCGCGCCCGCCAGCGGCCCGGCGGTCTGCGGCGGCCGTTCCGAGGACTCGCCGTCCTCACCGAACGGCGGCACCCCCTCGACGGCCGTGTACAGCGTCGCGCCCAGCGAGAACACGTCGGACGCCGAAGTCGCCGGTTCGCCGCGCGCCACCTCGGGCGCCCGGTACGCGGGGCTCGGGCCGCCGCCGGTGATGCCGATGTCGGTGAGCTTCACTCCGCCGTCGTCGGCCAGCAGGACCGTGCCCGGCTCGACGGTCCGGTGCACCACCCCGGCCTCGTGCATCGCGGCCAGCGCGCGGCCGAGCACGATGCCCAGCCCGGCGGCCTGTTCCGCGGTCAGCCTGCCGTGCTCGGCGAGGAAGGTCGCCATCCCGCGGGACGGGATGTACTCCATCACCAGCCACACGTCCGGCCCGTCGGGCAGCACGTCGTACACCTTGATGGCGGTGGCGTGCTCGAACTTGGCCGCGTCCTTGCCTTCTTGGACGACGACGGCCTTGGCCTGCTCCGCCCGGTCCGGCGGCAGCCCGACGGGCAGGTACATGCGCTTCATCGCGACCGTGCGCAGCAGGCGTGTGTCGAACGCCAGCCACACGATGCCCGCCCGGCCTCGCCCGATGGGCTGGTCCAGGCGGTACCGGCCGCCGACGATGGAACCCTCAGAACTCAATTGCAGCCTCGGATCATGCTCCGCCGGGCTCGCCCGTCTGGCTGGTCGGGGTCGTCGGCGTAGGCGTCGTGGTCGGTGTCGTGGGAGTCGGCGTCTTCGTCGGAGTCTTGCTGGGCGTCTTGGACGGTGTCGTCGGGTCGGGCTCGTCCGTCTGACTCGCCTTGGTCGACGTCCTCTTCGACGCGCTCGTCTCCTTGGGCGGCTCGGCGGACTCCGTCTCCGTCGGCGTGTCCGTCGTCTCCGGAGCCGATGTCTGCGCCGACGAACTGGGTGCCGGCTTCGACGACGAGTTCCCCACCTGCGCGGGCGTCTCCGGGTTGTTCGGGGTCAGCAGCCAGAACCCCAGCGCGGCCAGCGCCACCACCACGACACCGCCGATGATCGCGGGCTTCTTCCACGCGCCCGGCTTTTCGTCGTCGTCCTCGTCCACCGGGCTGGTCTGCGCGCGGGTGGGCGGCGGCGGGGGCGGGTTGTCGTAATCGTCGTCGTAGGGATCGTCGTCGTAGTCGCCCGCGGGGATCGGGACGGCGCGCGTGGGCGCGGGGCCGCCGCCGGGGTGGCCGCGTTCGGCCAGCAACGCCGTCTCGTCGTAGTTGTCGTACCCGTCGTAGTCGTCTTCCGGGTAGCCCGACGCGGGCGGCTGGTGGTAGTCGTCCTCGTCGTCGTAGTACGACCCGGCCGCGTCCTGGTCGTCGAGGAGCGAGCCCGAGTGACCGGCGGCCTCGCTGTCGAGCGCCTGGGTCACGCCACCGCCGGCGAGCGCACCCGCGATCGGGGCGGCGAGCACGGTGTCGTCCGCGGGGCCACCCAGCGGCGTTTCACCCCGCGCGACGGCGGCGAGGAGCTCTTCGCACTCTTCGGCGGTGGGGCGGTGCCGCACCTCTGGGTGCAGCAGCACGGCCAGCACGCTGGCGAGCGGGCCGGACTGGCGCGGCGGGATGATCTGCCCGGCCGCGACCGCGTGCAGCAGGCTCAGCGTGTTCTCGCTGAGGCCGAACGGCGGCTGGCCTTCGCAGGCCGCGTAGAGCGTCGAGCCGAGCGAAAAGACGTCCGACTCCGGGCCGGGGTCGCCGCCGATGGCCACCTCGGGCGCCAGATAGGCGGGGGTCCCGGCGATCATCCCGGTCTTCGTGACCGTCACGTCGTCCTTGGCCCGCGAGATGCCGAAGTCGGTGATCTTCACCGTGCCGTTGGGCGCCAGCAGGATGTTGCCCGGCTTGATGTCCCGGTGCACGATGCCGACCGCGTGCGCTTCGGTCAGCGCCGCCGCGACCTGCGCGCCGATCCGCGCGACCTCCGTCGGCGGCAGCGTGCGCTCCTCCTGCAGCACCTGGGCGAGGCTGGTGGAGTTCAGGTACTCCATGATCAGGCACGGCTGGCCGTTGTCGTCGGTGACGACGTCGAACACCGAGATGGCGTTCGGGTGGTGCAGTCTGGCGGCGATACGCCCCTCGCGCATCGTGCGCTGACGGGCGTCTTCGGCGTCGTGAGCCTCAAGTCCGGGTTGCAGAAGCAACTGCTTGATCGCCACCGTGCGGCCGAGTACCTCGTCGTGCGCTTGCCACACGGCCCCCATCGCGCCCGTGCCGATCCGCCCGGCGATGCGATATCGACCGGCGACCAGGCGACCCTCGTCGCTCACGCGACCTCCCTTTGGGCTCCGTCTTCACGACGCGGAATCGTCCGCGTACGCGGTGCGGCCTTCAGCACGCCACAGCGTTGGAGCGTATGCACATGTAGTGGTCTGTGTGCCGGCTTTTCCGAGACCGACTCGTGATAAGGCTAGGCGCTCACTCTGCGCACACACACGCGGCACACTCTGATCGCCCTGGGTGGAGGGCTGTTACACGCGCGGTGTCCGTCACATGTGCTGCGCGGACAGCAGGCGCGCGTCGGTGATCAGGCCGGAGGTCTCGTCGGCGAATTCCAGCACCTGCGTGACCCGCAGCAGGCCGCCGTCCGGGTTGCGCATGGTCACGACGGCGAGGATGGTGCCGTCGGCCTGTTCCCGGACGTCCTGGATCTGGATGGCGTCCATGGCGCTCCACGCCTCGATCAGCTTGCCCGCTTCGGATTCGGCCAGCACCGGCGTGATCAGCGACATCGCGCCGTACGGATCGGCGTCGACGGTCTGGTAGAACTTCCGGACCGCGTCGATCTTGTCCTCGGCCGTGCTGACCGCGGCGGGCTTGGCGGCAGGCTGCGAGCTGGTGCTGCTGGACGACGAGCCCTGCGGCGGGAGCGAGCCCGAGCCGGTGCCTGAGGACGGCTGGGGCCTCGCGCTGCTGCCCGACGACGTCGGCGTCTCCTGCTTCCGCTGCGGCTCGGTGGAGTCCGGGACGGCGAGCCCGCCGAGCGCGGCTGCTCCGCTCATCACCTCGGGTACGGCGGCAGCCGGCACGGTGCCCTGCGGCTGTGTGCCCGCGAGCACGCCCGCGGTGACGACGGCGCCCGCGACCAGGAGCCCGGCGGCGACCAGGCCTGCCAGCTTCGCCCGCCGGATGGCGCGGCTTTCCGGCTCGTCCACCTCGGGTTCAGGCCGCGGTGACCGCTCTTCGCGGGCACGCGCGGGAACGAACTTCTGCGGCTCGCGGAAGACCTGCTCGAGGTACTCGCGGTCGACGCGGGTGTCGTTCAGGATCTCTTCCGGGATGACGTCCTCGACACGTACGGCGTCCTCCCGCCGTATGCGCTGTCGATCAAGCACGAAATTCCTCGCTCTGGTCCGGGGCAGGCGCTGGGCCGTTCGGCCCGACGCCTCTGGTCCGCGCGGCCGTCTTCTGAACGGTGCGGACCCTGCCGTCGTCAGGTAACCCTGTGCGGACGGTCCACGGCCAGACTCCATCGCCGGAATGCCGTCGCGATACGACGAACGGCAGCTTAGGTCACCCACCCGGACCAGGGATGACCGCTCGGCGCACCGCACGTGCAGAGGAACAGGACACTTGCACGTGCGCGGTCGCCTACATGCCGTCGTCGACGATCTTGTCGTCGTCGCCGAAGGTGAACGTACGCTGCTCCATGGTCTTCGTTCCGTCTTTGTGAGTGACCTCGACGGTGTTGACCGTGACGCCGCGGCGCTGGTCGATGCTGACCTTCTTCACCTCGAAGTAGGCGACATCGCGGTAGCGGTCCCGGAGGCCCTCCGCGCCTTCTTCGCGCAGGCCGCCGGAGGTCACCGAGGACGCCTCTTGGGGGTTCGTGGTAACCGAGTTGAGGAAGAGCTCGGTGTTGTCGCCCATCGCCTGCGCGTCCGGCTGCGACGCGTACCAGGGGGCCGGCGTGGTGGTGCGGTTGGCCGGGACGACCGGCGGCTTCTGCGGCCGATCGCTCGACGGCGGCGCGGGCCGCCCGGACGTCGCCGGCCCGCTCGAGTCGGGCCGCGACGAGCCGGTCCCGGCGCTTTCGCTGTCCGAGGGGGTGCCGGAATTTGCGGCACTGCGGTCGTCCCTGGTGGAGGACTCCTTCTCGGATTCAGACGGGTTGCCCGCCGCGCCACCCTGCGGCGGCGTGGCCGGATGGCCGGCGAGACCGTCCTGGGTCAGCGGGCTGCCACCGCGGTATCCGGGCCAGCCGCCCTGGCTCTGCTGCTCCGGGAGGGGTTTGCCGACCAGGTACGAACCGGCGAAGAGCAGGCCGACCACGACCAGCGCGGACGCCGCCGCCGCGAACCAGGCGGCCTTGCGCCAGGTCTTGGGCGGAGTCACCGAAGCGGGCACCGAACCGAGGTCGAAGGTGCTCAGACCGTCGACAGGCGGGGCTAGGTAGACACGGACGTCTTCGTTGTCGTCGACCTCCACCGGCTCGGGACGGCGGGGAGCGGGGGCGGTCAGCGTCACCTTCGTGCGCTGGGCGGCCTTCGCGCGCCGTTCCTCGGCGGGAGGCGGGACGGGTTCGGTGAACGAGACCTCGACGCGGGCCGGGCGGACTGGGGGCTCTACGGGGACCTCGCGAGCGGGCTGGGGGAGCGGCAGACGGCCGCTCGATGGGGCGTAGCCGGGGCCCGGCGCCCTCCTGTCCCGCGGCGGCGGCAGGGGAAGGGAACCGGTGGCGGGCGGGGCGAACTCGCGGTGCGCGTGATGCCCGTGCCCGCCTGCGCGCTGCCCCCGCGGCGGCACGGCGGGAGTCCAGCCTTCGGTACCGCCCGCCCGGTGGCGGCCCGCTTGCGTGGCGCCGTTCCGTCCCTGGTGTTCCGCCCAGCCGTTCATGTCCGAGCGACCCCCTCGCAGGCCGGCCCTGACGGCGATGTGACACCGGTTAAGCCGAACGGAGCAGCGGGTTCACGGGATCCCTCGCTTGCAGACTCCCAAGCAGTCTCGTGAGCAAATGCACGCGCATACGACTGGGGGCGCGCGGGGCCATCGCCCCCGCGCGCCATACGGGCATCGCCCGACCCAGACGCAAGGGTCCACACGAGGACCACACTAAAAGTTCGACACCCGCAAGTCTTCACCCGCTCTGCAAGTTGCAGATGTTTCACTCGGTCGGGCGCGGCCGAACGGGCCTCGGTGACGTTACGGAGTGCTATCGGCGCTGGTGAGGCCGTTCAGTTGCCGCTGCGGTACTTCTGCTGGGTCGACTGCAAGGCTTTCGTGGCCGTGATCCCGCTACCCGCTGCAAGCAAAATGGCGATGACGTCGAGCGTCGTTCCCCCACTCGTGAGCAGCCAGGCGAAAAGCGACGCGGCGGTGGTACCCGCCGCGATCGGCCAGCGCGTCTTGACGTACTGGGCGATGGGGGTGCCGCCCGCGCGCTTACCCGCCGCGTTGTTCAGCATGGCGAGATAGCCCAGATGGCCCAGCGCGGCGAGCACACCGGCGATCGCGATCACGACGGCGATGAGGTTAATCATGTGTCCAGTTTGCCCTGTCCCGGGCCGTCGTGGCTCGGGGAACACCCTGAGTTCCGCCTCACGGCACTGGATCGTGACGTGGCCGGATCGCGTTTAGCCCGCTAAACGCGATCCGGGTGCGTCGCGGGAGCAAGGGACCTTTGCTACCACTTACCGTCCCAGCCTGCCCCGCCCGAGGTTGAGCAGCGCCATCGCCAGCTGCCGCCCCTCCGGCCCGAGCTCGCGGTAGCGCGCGAGCACGTCCATCTCGCGGTTGTAGACGATCCTGGTGCCGCCCGCGGCCATCCTGGCCGCACCGATCGTCTTGGAGACTTCGACGCGGCGTTTGACCAGCCGCAGGATCTCGCCGTCGAGGAAGTCGATCTCCTTGCGGAGCTCGCCGATCTCTTCGGCGGTGGCGGTGGGTTCTTCGGCGTCCGGCTTCTGTGTGGTGCTCATCGGGACCTTTCTTCGGTCCGGATTCCCTGCTGGCCCCCGGAACAGCGTAAAGCCCCGGGGTCCGTGGACTCCGGGGCTTCGGGTGATGGCATTCGCGGCACTATGCGATCACGGGAGCCGGAGTCCGGGTCCCGTAAAAAAATCGCGTCGCGTGGTGCCGCATGCCGGTCATTATGCCACAGCGATGCCGTCCTCCGGCTTGAAGCGGCGGCGCGCTCCGCGGACACGGGCGTGCACGAGGACGCTCATGGCCAGCCAGAACATCGGCATCGCGGGCCAGAAGAACGGCGCCCCCGAGGCCGTCCATCGGACGATCAGCAGCACCGAAAGCACGACGGCGACCGCGAGATGGATCCGCACCGCTGGATGCCCGAAGGCGACCAGGCGCCGCTTCGGCACGGGTTTCGGCAGATCCGAAGTGAGCGCGACGAGATCGTCCGTGTATTCGGCGGAATACACAGCGCTCAGCCGGTCTTCCACTTCTTCGAGAGTGAGACGGCCTTCAGCGCCGGCGGCCTGGATACGGGTCGCGACCCGCTCCCTGTCGATGTCGGCGGCCCTGAGCCGGGAGGGAATTCCGTTGGTGTCCATGGCATCCGATCCTCCGCCGCGAACACCGCTCGCGCGTCGGACGGCAGGCGTCAACACCGCCTACGCCCGGCGCTGTAGCGTGGACCGGCGATGAACACCCTCTTCGATCTCCCAGCGGACGGTCCGGCCAAGTCCCGGCACTCGGACCTGCTCGACGACCTGAACCCGGCACAGCGCGAGGCCGTGACCCATGCGGGCTCGCCGCTGCTGGTCGTCGCGGGCGCGGGTTCCGGCAAGACCCGGGTGCTGACCCGGCGGATCGCGTACCTGCTGGCCGAACGGGACGTGCACCCCGGCCAGATCATGGCGATCACGTTCACCAACAAGGCGGCCGCGGAGATGCGGGAGCGGGTGAGCGACCTCGTCGGTTCTGGCGCGCGCGCCATGTGGGTGTCGACGTTCCACTCCATGTGCGTGCGGATCCTGCGCCGTGAGGCCAAAACGCTGGAGATGTCGTCGAGTTTCTCCATCTACGACTCGGACGACACGAAGCGGCTCATCACCCTCGTCGCCCGCGATCTCGACATCGACCCGAAGAAGTACGCGGCGCGCACGCTGGCCGTGCACATCTCGAACCTCAAGAACGAGCTGATCGATCCGGAGACGGCGGTCGCCGACGCGGGCAACGACCTCGAACGCCGCGTCGCCGAGGTCTACGTCGAGTACCAGCGGCGGCTGAACCAGGCCAACGCGTTCGACTTCGACGACCTCATCATGCGGACGGTCGAACTCCTGCAGCGGTATCCGGACGTCGCCGAGTACTACCGGCGGCGGTTCCGGCACGTGCTGGTCGACGAGTACCAGGACACGAACCACGCGCAGTACACGCTGGTCCGCGAGCTGGTGGGCACCGAGGCGAACGAGGCCGGGATCGAGCCGGCCGAACTCTGCGTCGTGGGTGACGCGGACCAGTCGATCTACGCCTTCCGCGGCGCGACGATCCGCAACATCGAGGAATTCGAACGCGACTTCCCGAACGCGCGGACCGTGCTGCTGGAACAGAACTACCGCTCGACCCAGACGATCCTGAACGCGGCGAACGCGGTCATCGCGCGAAACCCCAACAGGCGCGCGAAGCGGCTGTGGACCGATTCCGGTGACGGCGAGAAGATCGTCGGCTACGTGGCGGACAACGAGCACGACGAAGCGGCGTTCGTCGCGGGCGAGATCGACGCGCTGGCGGACAAGGGCGAAGCGGACTATTCCGACGTCGCGGTCTTCTATCGCACCAACAACCAGTCCCGTGTCTTCGAAGAGATCTTCATCCGCTTGGGCCTGCCGTACAAGGTCGTCGGCGGGGTGCGGTTCTACGAACGGCGCGAGGTCCGCGACATGCTCGCGTACCTGAGGGTGCTGGCGAACCCGGAGGACACGGTCAGCCTGCGCCGCATCCTCAACGTCCCCAAACGAGGCATCGGCGACCGCGCCGAAGCGGTCATCGCGACGTACGCCGAGCGCGAGCGGATCTCGTTCGCGCAGGCGTTGCGCGGCGCGGTCAACGGCGAGGTGCCGCTGCTGAACCCGCGCTCCGCCAAGGCGATCACCGGTTTCGTCGAGTTGATGGACGAGCTCGGCGAGGTCGTCGAGAGCGGCGCGGAAGTCGCCGACATCCTCGAAGCGGTCCTGGAGCGCACGGGCTACCGCACGGAACTCGAGGAGTCCGAAGACCCGCAGGACGCGTCGCGGGTGGAGAACCTGACGGAACTCGTCACCGTCGCGCGGGAGTTCACCGAATTCACCACGGAGGTCGCCGGTCCGGACGGCGAACTCCCCGAAATCGACACCGCGGACCCCGGTGTGCCGGAGCCGGGTTCGCTGCCCGCCTTCCTGGAGCGGGTCTCGCTGGTGGCGGACGCGGATTCGGTCCCGTCGCCCGACGGCGGCGACGATAGCGGCGAGGGGCACGACGCCGGCGTGGTCACGCTGATGACCGTGCACACCGCGAAGGGCCTCGAATACCCGGTCGTCTTCGGAACGGGCTGGGAAGACGGAATCTTCCCGCATATGCGCGCGCTCGGTGACACGACCGAACTCGCCGAAGAGCGACGGCTCGCCTACGTCGCGATCACGCGGGCGAGGAAGAGGCTGTACGTCTCCCGTTCGATGGTGCGCTCCGCCTGGGGCCAGCCGCAGATGAACCCGGCCTCGCGGTTCCTCGACGAGCTTCCCGCGGACCTGGTCGATTGGCGCAGGCTCGCGCCTTCCTCGTCCTCCGGCGGTTTCGGTTCGTCGGGTGGATCGCCGCGTGCCGCGACGACCTGGGGGAGCCGCGGCGGTGGCTCGTCGCCTTCGAGGTCGGCGAGCACGAGCCCGTTCGGCAAGGGTTGGAAGGACACCGTCGCGCTCAAACTGGACGTCGGCGACAGGGTCAGCCACGACAAGTACGGGCTCGGGACCGTCGTCGCCTGCGACGGCGCGGGCCCGCGGGCCACGGCGACGATCGACTTCGGCGCCGCCGGCAAGGTCCGGCTGATGCTCATCGGCAGCGTCCCGATGGTCAAACTCTAGCCCTGACCTGAGGTTTCTTCGCCGCGCACGAAAACTGTCGGACCCCTCCCGTATACCTGTGTCATCGAACACGAGTTCGATGCGCTGGGGTAGGCTGGATGAGCCGGTGTGCCCCCGATCAGAAGGAGGGGGCACACGGTGTGGACGGGGTCTTGTTTGGGGTTCTCTCGAGTGGGGTACTCGAGTACTTGCGGGGTGTTGAAGAAGGGGCGGGGACGGATCGGGGTCCGGAACCGCCGGAAGTGCTCAGGCTGGTCGCGGCCTGGCGCGCGTTACTGCGGACACACGAACCGGACGGGGCCGGACGGTGCGTCGTATGCGGTCACGCGCGGCGATGGCTGTTCGGGCCGCGGCCAGCCGGGTGCCGAACTTTTTTCCGGGGACTTTTCGCCGGATGGCGGCCGATCGAACGGCGCCCGGCCGGTCTCTGCACGGTCTGGCAGATCGCCGTGGGGTACTTCGTCCGGAAGTCGGCCGACGGCGTCGCTTGAGGGCATTGAGGGCCCGAAAGAGGGCACGCGCTCCGCGGTGGATGGCCTGCGACGCTTCCCGATGTCTTCGAAGGGGGAAGCGGAGGCCTTGAAGGCGCGCCAGAGCGTCGTTGTCCGGCGCGCCCTTGTCGCGGGCGGGGTCACCGGTGTGGTGAAGGGGACTGCGGCAGGATCAGCCGACGCTCACGCCACGGGCGGCGAGCCACGGGCGCGGGTCGATCTTCTTCGTGCCGTTCTGCCACACCTCGAAGTGCAGGTGCGGGCCGGTGCTCTGACCACGGTTGCCGACCTCGGCGATCTCCTCGCCGCACTTGACCTTCTGGCCTTCGCGGACGGAGAACGAGTTCATGTGGCCGTAGACGTGGATGGTGCCGTCGGCGAGCTGAACCTTGACCCAGAGGCCGAAACCGCTGGCCGGGCCCGCTTCGACGACCGTGCCGTCGGAGGCCGCGACGATCGGCGTGCCGATCGGGGCCGCGATGTCGATGCCGAGGTGGCTCGTGCCCCACCGGGCACCGAAGCCCGAGGTGAAAGTGCCCTTGGTCGGCATGCAGGTCTTGGGCCGCTTGGCCTCTTCTTCGGCCTTGCGGGCCGCTTCGGCCTCGCGCTTGACGCGGGCCTGGGTGATGCTGTTGTTCTCCGAGAGCTTCTGGGCTTCGGCGGAGGCGTTCGTCGACTGGCTCGTCGGCAGCAGCTCGGGGGCGCCACCACCGGCTCCGCCGCCGAGGGCGAACGAGGCGCTCGCGTCCTGAGTGCTGGCCAGCGGGGTGACGGCGGCGTCGGAGGATTCCGAAACGGACTTCAGGGTCTGCCCGGCAGCGGCGGCCGCGAAGGCGCCGGCAGCGACGGCTGCGACCACGACACGACCGCGAAGGGCCGAGGACGGGGGCGACAGGCGGTGCGAGCCCCGGACGCGAACGACCGCACCATCGAGTGCGTTCTCGAGCGCCGGGGAAGGAGCTTGGCCGCCGGGGGAGCGGTGTGAAGCCAAGACGGGGCCTTCCGTGTTCGGGGAGTCGGATCAAGAGCCCGGGCGGGGGATCCCGGTGAACGACCTCGGGGGTGGTTCGTTCGATGCTCTCATTCGTGATCTGACTGTAATGGGGACCCCGGGACAGTAACGAAGCGGCACCCCGATCAGCAAGATCTGGCGGCGCTCTCGGCCGATCGGGCGACGGTGATCTGGCCGTTGTCCAGTGAGGATTACCCAAAGTTAGACCAGGTTTACTCACAACCGTGTGACTTGCGTTACAAGATCAGAGGGCCGTTCGGGGGTACCGGAGGGCCGGAAAGGAGGCAAACGAGGGAAATAAGTGGTTGCACGACGGTGTTGAAGCAGGTTTACCCGGACCCGGCCCTTCACTGGCCTGGTCGAGCGCCGATGAGACCTGGGGCGCCCCTGCTGCGGGGCCCCGCCGACCCTGGCTTGCTAGCGTCGCCGTCGATGACTTCGCGCTCACGGCACCCTGGCGACTCCGCCGGGCAAGCCGACCCCGGTACCGCGTCCGCCGAACTTCTCCGGAGCGAACCGGGCTCCCGCCCGCGAGCGCTCCTGCTGTCGGCGGGGTTGGTGTCGGCCGGTGCGGTCGCGCTGGCCGCCGGCGCGCTGCTGCCCGTCATCCAGGGCGGTTCGCCTGGTTTCACCGCCGCTCCCCTGCTGGTCGTGCTGGCCTTGGCGCCCGCGGCGGCCGTGCTCTACGCGGTGGTCACCGGCCGCTCCGGGCTCACGGCGGGTCTGGTGCTCGGGCTCACCGCGCTCGCGCCCGGACGGCTGCTGCTGGACCTGCAGCTGCTCGCCGACGGGTCCCTCGCCGCGCGTCCGGAACTGTTCCTCGCCGACAGGCTGCTCGCGCTGCCTCCGGCGGGGCCGGGGCTGTGGCCGCTGGTGGCGGGTCATCTGCTCACGCTCGCGGCCGGGGCGTTCGCCGCCGGGGCCGCTCGCGACGAGGCGGAACTGGCGGGTGAACTCGACGGACGGCGCCGCTGGCGGCTGCTCGGCCCCGTACTCGGCGTGGCGGGCGGGGTCGGCTTGCTGCTCGCGCCGCTCGGTTCGGGCAACGCTTACCTCCTGGCCAAGAACGCCTTCGAAGGCCCGACCGTCGCGATGGCCGGGTACCTGTTGCTCGCGGCCTTGCTCCCGCTGACCGTGCTCGTGGCGGTGAGTTCGCCCTCGGCCGGGGTCGGCAAGGGCGGATTCGCCGGAGCGGGGCTGGCGGTGCTCGCGGTCGGTGTCCCGCCCGTGATCGCGGGGCTGGTCGTGGACCGGCTTTCGGTCGCGCCGGGTTCGGTGGTCGTGACCGTCGCGGGCCTGGCGCTCGTGGGCCTTGCCTTCACGCGGTTCGACGTCGCGGAAGCGGGCGAGGCCGTCACCGGCGACCTGGCGGGCGAGGCCAAGCTGCCGGGGCTGTTCTGGTGGCGGCTGGCCACCGGTGGGCTGGCGCTGCTCGCCGCCGCGGCCGCGGTCGCGGGGGCGCTGGCCCCGGTACTGAAGGCCAACGGTCCGACGCCGGTACCCGAGACTCCGGCGCGCTGGCTGCTGCTCGGCGCCGCGGTCGTGCTCGCCGTGCCCGCGCTGTTCGTCTTCGTGCCGCGGCTCTCGGCGTTCGCGAGGGGAGTCGTCGCGGCCACGTGGGCGGGTGTCGTCCTCGCGGGCGCGGCGGTGCTGAGCGCGGCCTTGTCCGTGACCGAGGACAAGGCCGTGGACCCGGCGCTGTTCGGAGTCGATCTGCCGTTACCGCTGCCGGACAAGGTCGGCTTCTCGGCGGGTCCCGGGGTCACGTGGACGTTCATCGCGCTCGTGCTGGCGGCCGTGGCCGCGCTCGCGGCGGTGATCACCGGCGTCGTGGAGCGTGACGTCTCCGACGACGACGCGGAACTGGACACCGGCCTGGACGGAACGCGGGCGAGGGGGAACGTGCTCACCCCGCTCGTCGCGGCGGCGGTACTGGCGATCGCCGCGTTCGGCACGCCGGTGTTCACCGCGCCCGGCTACGCCGCCCCCGGGCTGTGGTCGGACTTCGGCGCGGCGTCGTGGGGCCTGCTCGGCGCGCTCGCGGTCGTCCTCGGCCTGTACGCGCTCGTCCCGCGTTCACGGCCGGCCGCGGCGGCGTCCGCCTTGACCGGGGCCGCGCTGGTGCTCGGCCTGCGTGCGGCGGAACTTCCGCTCGTCGGCTCGGAGTACGACGGCTCCTCGGCCGGGATCGGGTTTTGGCTCGCGCTGGCCGGCGCCGTCGTCACCCTCGTCACGGCCGGGATGGCCGTCGCGGGCGCACGGCGGGCCGGATGACGCGCCGTCTTCTTCGGGTCGTGCTGGCCGAGTTCGACGTGGAGGAAGGTGCCGCGGTCGCTCTCGGGCGGTTGCTGCGTGACGACGGCGTCGAGGTGGTCTACGTCGGTCGCCTCGACACAGTCGACCAAATGGCCAGGACGGTCGAACAGGAGGACCCGGACATCCTCGGCGTCCTGTGCGGCGCGAACGAACCGGAAGGATTGGCCGAAGCCGTGCCGGGCGTTCTCCTCTTCGCGGTCGGTAACGGCCCGAGCGGGTTCGAGAACGCCTTCGAAAGCCTGGAAAACGCGGCGAACTGGGTCTCCGGTGTGCGGTCTCACACCGTGGAAACACCGTCTGACCGCGTACGGTGACCGACTTCACCAGGTGCGGAGTCCCCTGCTTCTGCGCAGGTCGCTAACCTCGACTGGTCCGACAGCGCGGTCCGGCAACGGACCACCACAGTGGCGTGTCGTCAGGAGACTGGAGTAGTGGACCTCTACGAATACCAGGCGAGGGATCTCTTCGCCGCCCACGGAGTACCGGTTCTGCCGGGTGCCGTGGCAAACACCCCCGAAGAAGCCAAGGCCACCGCCGAGAAGATCGGCAACCAGGTCGTCATCAAGGCGCAGGTCAAGACCGGCGGCCGCGGCAAGGCGGGCGGCGTCAAGCTGGCCCAGACGCCGGATGAGGCCGCCGAGAAGGCCGAGGCGATCCTCGGCCTGGACATCAAGGGCCACATCACGCGTCGCGTGCTGGTGGCCGAAGCCTCGGACATTTCCGAGGAGTACTACTTCTCCTTCCTGCTGGACCGTGCGAACCGCACCTTCCTCGCGATGGCTTCCGCCGAAGGCGGCGTGGAGATCGAGCAGCTGGCCGTCGAGCGTCCCGAAGCGCTCGCGAAGATCCCGGTCGACGCGATCGCCGGTGTCGACAAGGCGAAGGCCGTCGAGATCCTGACCGCGGGCAAGTTCCCGGAGAAGGTCGTCGACGAGGCCGCCGACGTCGTCGTGAAGCTCTGGGAGACCTTCGTCTCCGAGGACGCCACGCTGGTCGAGGTCAACCCGCTGGTCCGTGACCCGCAGGACAAGATCATCGCCCTCGACGGCAAGGTCACCCTCGACGAGAACGCCTCGTTCCGTCAGCCGGGCCACGAGGCCCTGGTCGACAAGGACGCGGAGAACCCGCTCGAGGCGAAGGCCAAGGCCAAGGACCTCAACTACGTCAAGCTCGACGGCGAGGTCGGCATCATCGGCAACGGCGCGGGCCTCGTGATGTCCACGCTGGACGTCGTGGCGTACGCGGGCGAGAAGCACGGCGGCGTCAAGCCCGCCAACTTCCTCGACATCGGTGGCGGCGCTTCGGCCGAGGTCATGGCGGCCGGTCTGGACGTCATCCTCAACGACACCGACGTGAAGAGCGTCTTCGTCAACGTCTTCGGTGGCATCACCGCTTGCGACGCGGTCGCGAACGGCATCGTCGAAGCGCTGAAGATCCTGGGCGACGAGGCCACCAAGCCGCTCGTCGTGCGGCTGGACGGCAACAACGTCGTCGAGGGACGTCAGATCCTGGCCGACGCGAACCACCCGCTCGTCACCGTGGTGGACACAATGGACAACGCGGCCGACAAGGCCGCCGAGCTCGCCGCGGCAGGTGCGTGAGATGTCGATCTTCATCAACGAGAACAGCAAGGTCATCGTCCAGGGGCTCACCGGCTCCGAGGGCATGAAGCACGCGACCAAGATGCTGAAGTCCGGCACGAACATCGTGGGTGGCGTCAACGCCCGCAAGGCAGGCCAGACCGTCTCCATCGAGGGCAAGGACCTCACCGTGTTCGGCACGGTCGAGGAGGCCATCAAGGAGACCGGCGCCGACGTTTCGGTCATCTTCGTGCCGCCGAAGTTCGCCAAGGACGCGGTCATCGAGGCGATCGACGCCGAGATCCCGCTCGCCGTGGTGATCACCGAGGGCATCCCGGTGCACGACTCGGCCTACTTCTGGGCGCACGCGGTCGCGACGGGCAACAAGACCCGCATCATCGGGCCGAACTGCCCCGGCGTGATCAGCCCCGGCAAGTCGAACGCGGGCATCATCCCGGCCGACATCACCGGTGCCGGCCCGATCGGTCTCGTGTCGAAGTCGGGCACGCTGACCTACCAGATGATGTACGAGCTGCGTGACATCGGTTTCTCGACCGGTGTCGGCATCGGCGGCGACCCGGTCATCGGCACGACGCACATCGACGCCCTCGAGGCGTTCGAGGCCGACCCCGAGACCAAGGTCATCGTGATGATCGGCGAGATCGGTGGCGACGCCGAAGAGCGTGCCGCGGCCTACATCAAGGACAACGTGACCAAGCCGGTCGTCGGCTACGTCGCGGGCTTCACCGCGCCCGAGGGCAAGACCATGGGCCACGCCGGCGCCATCGTCTCCGGTTCCTCCGGCACGGCCGCCGCCAAGAAGGAGGCCCTCGAGGCCGCCGGCGTCAAGGTCGGGAAGACCCCGAGCGAGACCGCAGTCCTGGCGCGGGAGCTGTACAACAGCCTCTGATCCTTCGGAGACTGAGCTTTCCCCGGCGGGCCGGGCACCTTCACCGGTGCCCGGCCCGCCTCTTTGCGCCCGGATCGCGTTTAGCCCGCTGAACGCACGTCGGGGCGGACCTGCGTTTAGCCCCCTAATCGCGATCCGGCGGCCGCGTCGCGTTTAGCCCCCTAATCGCGATCCGGTCGTCGCCGAGGGGTTCCGCACGGAACCCGACCGGGTGTAGAGACGTCTCAGAGCCCGAGGCGTGGGGTGTCCGCGTGTGCGCTAGCGTTCGAGCATCACAGCCGCCTCGTTTGTCCCGGGAGTCCCGCGCGCCCCGGGGTGCCGGTCGAACGACAGGAGAGCATTCGGATGTCCTATCCCAGCGGTGGGCCCGGCTACCCCCAGCAGGGTGGCGGCCAGCAACACCCCAACCCCGGCTCGGGAGCCTTTCCTCAGCAGCAGGCGCCGTCGCAGGCGACTCCGCTGAACCTGGCGTTGCTGCTCGCGCTCGCCGTGACCGTTCTCGGCCTGGTGCAGTTCTTCATCGGTTTCTCCGACGAGGCCGACGCCGCCGGGCAGATCTCGGTCTTCCTCCTGGTCAGCGGTCTGCTCGCGGCCTTGCACGCGCTGCCGCGCGGTCCGAAGACACTGCCGTTCGCCGCGTTGTTCAGCGTCCTCGGCGCGTTCGGAGCGCTGGATCTGGTCATCGGCTACGGGAGTGGTCGTGAGGATGTCTCGGTCCCCGGCATCCTCACCGTGGTGCTGATCCTCGGCATCCTGCAGATGCTGGTCGCGGTCGCCGCGCTGCTGTTCGAGCACGACGTCATCAAGCTGCCCGTCGCGAAGCCGCAGCAGCAGGCGCCGCAGGCCCCGTACAGCCAGCAGTTCCCGCAGCAGGGCCCGCAGGGTCCGTTCGGCCAGCAGGGTCAGCAGGGCCCGGCCGCCACGCAGGTCCAGCCGTTCCCCGGTTCGGGCCAGCAGGGGCAGCAGCAGGGTGAGCAGTCCGGTCCGTACTCGCAGCCGGGCGGGTTCCAGCCGCCGGTCACGCAGCCGCCGGGCCAGCAGGCCACGACGTACGCGCCGCAGCAGGGCCAGTTCTTCCAGCAGCCGCCGTCCTCCTCGTCGGAGTCGGGTCAGAACCCGGGCACGCCGCCCGGCGGTTTCGGTCAGCAGAGCTGACCTCTCGCACGAAAAAGCACCCGCTGTGACTCTCTGTGTCACAGCGGGTGCTTTTCTTTTCCGGGTTACCCGACCGGGTGGGTTGGGCCACGTGCGCCGACCGGCGGCGGCGTGCCTCACCCGGACGGCCCAGTCCGGATGTCATGGTGCGGTTCATGAAGCTGCTCACCCGCGACGAACGCCCGCCGGGCGAAGAGCCGGTGAGCGACCTCGTCCCCGAGCTGGAGGTCTCCAGGGCGAAGCGGGTTCGTGTGTTGCTCGCGGCGGCCTGCGCGCCCCTGTTGTTCTCCTTCACCGCCATCGCGGCCGTCCTCGCGGTGGTTTCGTTCGCCGCCGACCGGTCCCGGTTCTCCGCCACCGGCGCCCTGCTCGCCGCCGGCCCCGGCTGGCTCGCCTCGTGGCAGGTGGAACTCGACCTCGGTGGTCATCCGCTCGGCGTGCTGCCGCTGCTGCCGACGCTCGTCGTCGGCTGGCTCGTGGCGAGGGCGGCCGCGCGCGCCGCCCGCCGGAGCGGCGGCCGGACCCCGGCGGACGCCATTCCCGTGGTGACGGTGATCGCCGGCGCCCACGCCCTGTTCGGTGTGCTCGTCGCCCTGCTGGCGGGCGGATCGCCGGTCGACGTGAACCCGCTGACCGCTTTCTGCGTACCGGGCCTCCTCGCCGGACTCGCCGCCATCGCGGGGGTCGCCAAGGCCTGCGGGCTGCCTGCCGCGGTGCGGGACCGGTTCGATCCGGTGGCGGTCCAAGGCCTGCGGGCGGGCGCGCTCGGGCTCGCCGCGTTGATCGCCTGCGGCGCCGTGGTGTTCACCGCGGCCACCGCGCTTTCTTGGTCCACTGTGGACAGTCTGTTCGAGCCGGGATTCGGTGCGAGCTTCGGCCTGTTGGTGCTTTCCGTCGCCTAC
The DNA here is from genome assembly GCF_056435685.1 of Amycolatopsis sp. NPDC043885. Taxonomy (NCBI): domain Bacteria; kingdom Bacillati; phylum Actinomycetota; class Actinomycetes; order Pseudonocardiales; family Pseudonocardiaceae; genus Amycolatopsis; species Amycolatopsis sp. NPDC043885. The sequence goes on along the minus strand of NZ_JBWKEA010000001.1, from coordinate 371,721 downwards.
CTGCCGAACGCGGTCGTCGCCGCGCTGTCGTTCACCACCGGGCCGGGGTTCTCGGTCGGTTCGCTGACCGTCGGCATGTTCGGCTACCAGGAAGGCAAGCTGCCCGGGGTGCCGCTGCTGGCGGGGATCCCGTCGCACCACGCGGTCTGGTGGCCGGCGTTGCTGCTCCTGCCCGCGCTGGTCGGCGCGCTGGTCGGCTGGCGGATCCGCGCGATCGACGAGGATCCGATGCTGCGGATGAGGGCGGTCGCCGTCGCGGGCGCGTTCGTCGCGTTCGGCTGTGTCATCCTCGGGACCCTTTCCGGTGGCAGGCTGGGAGACGGGCCGTTCGATCCGGTCAGCGTGCCGGTCGGGGTCGCGTCGGTGATCGCCTTCTGCTGGATCGTCGTCCCCGGTGGGTTCGTCGCGTTCTTCGCCGGAGCGCACGACGCCCCCGAACCGCCGGGCGAACCCGAGGTCGAGGAAGACCTCGTCGAGCCGGAAGAGGATGAACCGGCGGAGGAAGAAACCGAGCCCGAAGCCGAAGAGCCGGCGGAGGACGTCGACGAGACTCCTGCCGAAGACGAGCCGGACGCGGAGCCGGAAGACGAGCCCGAGCAGGACGTCGCTGTGACCGACTCCACCGAGGGGTCCGTCGACGAAAGCGCCCCCGGTGACGACCGTTAGGGTTGTCGCGACCAGGTGAAGCGCCGTACGCCCGAGTGCGTACCGCCGTGGCAAGGAGCCCGTTCTGGCTAGTCGGTTGGACCTGCCCACTCCGGTGAAGCTCGTCGTCCTCGCGTCCGGTTCCGGCACGCTGCTGCAAGCCGTGCTCGACGCGGTCGAAAAGCCGAACTTCCCGGCGAAGGTGGTCGCCGTCGGAGCGGACCGCGCCGGGATCGAGGCGCTCACCCGGGCCGAACGCGCCGGCGTGCCGTCGTTCGCCGTGCGGATGGCCGATCACCCGGACCGCTCGGCGTGGGACAAGGCGATCACCGAATCCGTCGCCGCCTACCAGCCGGACCTGGTCGTCTCGGCCGGATTCATGAAGATCCTCGGCGCCGAATTCCTCGCGCGGTTCCCCGGCCGCGTGATCAACACACATCCGGCGTTGCTGCCATCGTTCCCCGGCGCGCACGCCGTGGCCGACGCGCTGGCGATGGCCGTCAAGGTCACTGGGTCGACGGTCCATTTCGTCGACGCCGGAGTCGACACCGGGCCGATCATCGCGCAGGAGCCGGTGATCGTGGAGCCCGACGACGACGAGCACGTCCTGCACGAGCGGATCAAGGCCGTGGAACGCAGGCTCCTGGTGGAAACGATCGAAAAACTCGGCCGGAGCGGGTGCGCGGTCGAGGGACGAAAGGTGAGGTTTTCGTGAGTACCGCACAGGGACAGCGTCCCGTCCGGCGCGCGCTGATCGGCGTCTCCGACAAGGCCGGCCTGCTCGAACTCGCCACCGGGCTGCACGCGGCGGGTGTCGAGATCGTGTCGACCGGCGGCACGGCGAAGGTCATCGCGAACGCCGGGGTGCCGGTGACGCCGGTCGAAGAGGTCACCGGGTTCCCGGAGTCCCTCGACGGCCGGGTCAAGACGCTGCACCCGCGCGTGCACGCGGGCCTGCTCGCCGACCGTGAGCGCCCGGAGCACGTCGAGCAGCTCAAGCAGCTCGACATCGCGCCGTTCGACCTGCTCGTGGTCAACCTGTACCCGTTCACGCAGACCGTCGCGTCAGGTGCGAGCCCCGAGGACTGTGTCGAGAACATCGACATCGGCGGCCCGGCGATGGTGCGCGCCGCGGCGAAGAACCACAACAGCGTCGCCGTCGTGGTCGACCCCTCCCGTTACGCGTGGGTGCTGGAGTGCGTCGCCGCCGGTGGTTTCGAGCTGGCCGACCGCAAGCGGCTCGCCGCGCAGGCCTACGCGCACACCGCGGCCTACGACACCGCAGTCGCATCGTGGTTCGCGAACGTCTACGCGCCCGCGGACGACTCCGGTTTCCCGGACTTCACCGGCGCTTCGTGGGAGCGCGGCGACGTGCTGCGCTACGGCGAGAACCCGCACCAGAAGGCCGCGCTGTACAAGCACTGGCGGCCGGGCCTCGCGCACGCGGAACAGCTGCACGGCAAGGCCATGTCGTACAACAACTACGTCGACACCGACGCCGCGCGCCGTGCCGCCTACGACTTCGAGGCCCCGGCCGTCGCGATCATCAAGCACGCCAACCCGTGCGGGATCGCGGTTGGCGAGGACATCGCCGAGGCGCACCGGAAGGCGCACGCGTGCGACCCGGTTTCGGCCTACGGCGGGGTGATCGCGACCAACCGGCCGGTGAGCCGCGAGGCCGCCGAGCAGATCTCCGAGGTGTTCACCGAGGTCGTCCTGGCGCCGGACTTCGACGCCGAGGCGCTGGAGATCCTGCAGCGCAAGAAGAACGTGCGGCTGCTGAAACTGCCCGCGATCACGTCGCCGGATCCGATCGAGTTCCGGCCGATCTCCGGCGGCATGCTGGTGCAGACCGTCGACACGATCGCCGCCGAGGGCGACGACCCGGCGAACTGGACCCTGGCGACCGGCGCGCCCGCCGACGAGCGGACGCTGGCCGACCTCGAGTTCGCGTGGCGTTCGCTGCGCGCGGTGAAGTCGAACGCGATCCTGCTGGCGAACGACGGCGCGACTGTCGGCGTCGGCATGGGCCAGGTGAACCGGGTCGATTCCTCGAGGCTCGCGGTGTCGCGTGCGGGAGAGCGGGCGAAGGGCTCCGTCGCCGCGTCGGACGCCTTCTTCCCGTTCCCGGACGGGCTCGAGGTCCTGCTGGAGGCCGGCGTCCGCGCCGTCGTCCAGCCGGGTGGCTCGATCCGCGACGCCGAGGTCATCGCCGCCGCCGAGGCCGCCGGGGTCACCCTTTACCTGACCGGCACACGCCACTTCGCCCACTGACGCAGACCTGCGTTTAGCGGGCTAATCGCGATCCGGCCACGGACCTGCGTTTAGCCCCCTAATCGCGATCCGGGTGCCCGCGACGGGACCACGGCATTCCCGGTGCCCGGCCCCGGCCGTCGTGCCATGCTGGCCGCAGATCGCGTTTAGCCCGCGAAACGCAGGTCCGGGCGCGTGTCGCCTTTAGCGGGCTAAACGCGATGCGGACGTACGCGAATCGGTAGGGGGAGGATCGGTGCACCAGCCGCCGCAGGGGTACGGCCAGGGGCCGGGTTACGGCCCGCCACCTGGGCAGGGAGGCCAGCCGGGCTACGGGCAGCAGCCGGGGTACGGGCCGCCGCCCGGGTACGGTCCGCCCGGCTACGGGCCGCCGCCCAAGAAGAAAAAGACCGGGCTGATCGTCGGCCTGATCGTGGGCGGCGTCGTGCTACTCGGGCTGGGCATCCCTGGCGGCATCTTCGCGTCCGAGTACTACTCGTCGGTCGGCAAGGCACCGGTCTCGCAGCAGCCGCCCGCCGAGTGCTCCCTCTCCCCGGAGACCCTGAACAAGACGTTCACCAGCAGCTTCCAGGGCGTCCGCGACAACGAGTTCAAAGCGGGCGAGATAGTCACCAAGCAGCAAGGCTGTTCCTGGCTGCCGCCGGAGAGCGACAACGTCCACGACCGCGCCCTCCAGGTCATGGTGTACCGCTACGAGGGGCCGGACGCCGAGAAGCGCGCGTCGGAGTCTTCCACCGGGTCGGCCGCGCCGTCCGAGCGTCAGCAGCAGGTGCAGGGCATCGGGGAGAAGGCGGTTCTCGTCTCCCTCGACACCGACAGCGCCTTCAGCGGCGCGGAGCTGCGGGTCACCCAGGGCGTGTACGTCGTCATCGTCACCTACAAAGGATGGGACAAAGGGTTCTTCACGAACTCGCCGATCCCGCCCGCGGAGTCCGCCGAAGTGGCGAAGTCCGTGGGCGCCGAGCTCGTGAAGAACCTGCCCCGCTAGGCGTACAGGTCGTTCAGCCAGGCCGTCCACGCCTTCGCGGCCTCGTCCGCGTCGGCGTCTTCGGCGAACAGGTGGTGCCCGATGCCGACAGGCCAGCCCCAGACGTTCCGGCCGTAGAAGCGGTACAGCGCGTCTTCGGTCCGGACGCCGATGAAGGCCGGTGTCAGGTAGTCGACGACGCCCTCGACGCCGGGGACATCGAGATACACCCGGTCGCCCACGGCCTTCGCGCCTATCACCGCCCGGACCGCCTCGAACGCCTTCGGAGCCTTCGACGCTTCGGGGGCGTCGGCCTTGAAGTACTTCGCCTGACGCCGGTTGAAGTGCTTCAGGTACTCGCCCAGCGAGTGGTAGTAGAACGATGTGTGCTGCCGGCACGCGTCGTATTCGACGTCCCAGTCGTCGAGGACGGTGGTGTGTTCGTAGCGCAGATACGTGCCCCCGTCCTTCGGTTCGAGGACGTATTCGAGCGTGTTGAACCAGCCGCTCTCGTCTTCCGCGTAGGTGACGAAGCGCTGTGACGGCTTCCAGACGGTGACCATGCCGCCGTCGGGGGTGAGGCCGGACTCGGCGCCGCCGTCGCGGGGTTCGTACTGGATCGGCCAGAGCCAGCCGCCGCTGCCCGTGGTGATCGCGGCCCAGGTGTCCGCGGGTGTGGTGGGGAGGAAGCCCTCGAAGCGGACCTCGGATTCCTTCGCCATTTCTGTCCCTCTCTCGCTGCCTTTACAAGAGCGACGCCTGGCCAGGGGCGCTTTCGACAACCGGATCGCGTTTAGCCCGCTAAAGTCGATGTGATGCATGTCACATTCTGGAGTGTCGAAATGCGCCGGGCAGCGACGTCCCTGGGGAGTCCGCGAAGACAACGGCCCGAGGAGAGCGACATGCGGCAGAACACGATCGACGAGATCCTGAACCGCACACTCAGCCAGGAACTCCTGGCCCATGACCTGGCCCGCCTGGCCTACACCGCGCTCGACGGCACGCCGCGCGCGATCCCGATCGGCATCCACTGGAACGGCACGGAGATCGTCATGTGCACCTCGACGAACGCCACGAAGCTGCCGGCGCTGCGCCGCAGCCCCGCCGTCGCGCTGACGATCGACACCGAATCGCACCCGCCGAAGATCCTGCTCCTGCGTGGCACCGTCGAACTGGGATTACGTCGACGGCATCCCCGATGAGTACCTCCAGTGGAACGGCACCTACGAGATGACGCCCGAGCAGCGGGTCGAATGGGAGGAAAACGTGCGGTCGCTCTACGACGGCATGGTCCGCATCGTGCTGACCCCGACCTGGGTCAAGCTCATCGACTTCGAGACCGCCCTGCCTTCCGCCGTCGAGGAGCTCATCCGCCGGAAGAGTGCCTGAACATGACACTCAAGAAGCTGGAACACGTCGGTGTCGTGGTCCACGATCTCGACGCGGCCAAGGCGTTCTTCACCGCGCTCGGTCTCGAACTGGAAGGCGAAGCGTCGCTCAAGGGCGACACGGTCGCCGGACGGTCACGGCGGCCTGGAACTGATCAAGTACCACACGCCGGAGGGGCCGGAAGCCGATCCGCGCGCGCCGATGAACACACCCGGCATCCGCCACTTCGTGTTCTCGGTGGAGGACATCGACGACGTCCTCGATCGCTTGCGGCCGCATGGCGGCACGCTCGTCGGCGAGCTGGTGCGGTACGAGGACAGCTACCGGCTCTGCTACGTCCGCGGTCCGGAGGGGATCGTCGTCGAGCTGGCGGAAGAGCTCGTACGCCGGGAAGCGTAGACGAGAAGCCGCGTCTCGACGGATTCCCGCGAAGCCTTGCGCTGTCAGCATTTCCACCATGACCTTGACAGGAATCCTGGCCGCCGCGCTGATCGTCACCGGCGCGCCCGCCATCGTGACGGACGACGTCCGCGTGCGCACCGGGGCGATCGACGGCGCCCGGTACCGGGTCGAGGTGCCGTCGAACTGGAACGGCAAATTGCTGCTGTACAACCACGGCATCTACCCGCCGGGCTACGTGCCCGAGGAGATCGAGCTCGCCAACCGGGAGGAGGCGAAACCCGTTCTCCTCGGCGAGGGTTATGCGCTGGCCGCGTCGCTCTACAGCAAGCCGCACGGTTTCTCGGCCCGCGAAGCCGTTCACGACCAGACGGCGCTGCTGTCCTGGTTCGACCACGCCTTCGGACGTCCGGAGCAGGTGCTCACCTGGGGAGCTTCCGGCGGCGGGCTCAACGCGGTCCTGTTGTCCGAGCGGCTTCCGCACCGGATCGACGGCGTGCTGGCGATGTGCGGTCCCGTCGCGGGCGGGTCCGCGGTGTTCGGCCAGGCGCTCGACCTGGGGTTCGCGGTCCGGACGCTGCTGGCGCCGGAACTGGAGGTCGCCCGCATCGCCGACCCGCGGGCGAACCTCGCGAAAGCCCGTCAGGTGGTCGCGACGGCGCTGGAATCACCCGATGGACGGGCGCGGCTCGCCCTCGCCAACGCGTTCGCCGACGTCCCCGGCTGGTCGACGGCGCATCATCCCCGATCCACCGATGTCGCCGCACAGATCCGCCAGCAGACGGAATTCGTTCTGGCCGTCTACGACCAGCTGTCCTGGGGCGCGCACCGAGCTGATCTGGAGGTGCGGGCGGGCGGGAACCCGACCGGGAACACCGGAGTGGACTACCGCGACATGCTCGCCCGGTCCAGTGAACGTGACCTGGTGAAACAGGCTTACCGTGAGGCCGGCCTGGACCTCGGCGCCGACTTGGCCGCGCTTGCCGAAGCGCCCCGGGTCAAGGCCGACAACGCCGCCTCCCGATGGCTCACCCGCGTCGGGACGCCGACAGGACGTGGCCGTCCGCCCGTCGTCACGCTGCATCCGATCGGCGACGGCGTCGCCCCCGAACACGAGCGGACCTACGGCGACCGTGTCGATTCCGGCCTGATCCGGCAGCTGTTCGTGAACCGGGGCGGCCACTGCCAGCACACCGCCGCCGAGGAACTGACGGCGTTGCGCGTGCTGCGGGACCGCGTCGAGACCGGCCGCTGGCCGTCGATGTCACCCGAGCGGTTGAACGCCGAGGCGAACCGGTTCGGCCCGGAGTTCCGCTTCCTCTATGACTGGCTGCACGGTGAAGGGGGCACTGCCGCACCCGCGTTCCGGCGGTACCACCCGGCTCCGCTTCCTCGCTAGGGCTGAGCGCGGAACCGGTCCGTCGCCGCCAGCAACGCGGCCAGGATGCCGGGCTCGTCGTACACGTGCCCGGCATCCGGCACGATCACCAGTTCCGACTCCGGCCACGCCTTGTGCAGGTCCCACGCGGAAACCGCGGGCGTGGCGAGGTCGTACCGCCCCTGCACGATCACGCCGGGAATGTCCTTCAGCACGGCGGCGTTTCGGATCAGCTGTCCCTCTTCGAGCCACCCGTTGTGCACGAAATAGTGGTTCTCGATGCGCGCGAACGCCAGCGCGTACTCCGGCACGGCGAAATCCGCCACCAGTTCGGGCCGGGGGAGCAGCGTCCCCGTCGCGCCCTCCCAGGTACTCCACGCGACGGCGGCGGGCCCGTGCACCGCGGGGTCGGGGTCGGCGAGCAGCTTCGCGTACAGCTCGACGGGATCGCCGTCGAGCCCGGCGATCGGCGCCGTGAACTTCTCCCACAGATCCGGGAAGACGTTCGCCGCGCCACCCCGGTAGTACCAGTCCACTTCGGACGAACGCAGGGTGAAGACCCCGCGCAGCACCAGTTCCGACACCCGTTCCGGATGCTTCTCGGCGTACGCCAACGCCAGCGTCGACCCCCAGGACCCGCCGAACACTTGCCACCGCGAGATGTCCAGCGACTCCCGCAGGCGTTCCATGTCGTCGACGAGATGCCAGGTCGTGTTCGACGAAAGATCACCCGACACCGAAGCGTGCGGCAGCGACCGCCCGCACCCGCGCTGGTCGAACAGGATGATCCGATAGGCGGACGGGTCGAACAGCCGGCGGTGCGACGGTGAGCAGCCGCCGCCGGGCCCGCCGTGCAGGAACACCACGGGCTTGCCGTCGGGGTTCCCGCATTCCTCCCAGTACACGAGGTTGCCGTCTCTGGTGTCCAGGTGGCCTGACGCGTGGGGCTCGATCTCCGGGTACATGGGCCTATCGTCGGACACGCGGCGCGGTTCACGGAGAGACAGGGCTGTCCGCCCGGCGGCCGACCCCGGCTCGCTTGACAACCGCTGCGCCACCCGGTCTACTGGAGTCATCGAACAAGCGTTCGAAGTGCCGCCTTCCCCGTGGCACGCCGGTGCCGTCCACAAAGGACGGTCTAGGTGTCGTGGGGAGGCGAGGTCCGGTGACAGCGGAGGTGGTCGAGGCGCGGGCCTTGCCGTTGGCGAGGCTGGCGGCTTTGCCAGGTGTGAGCACGGCCAGTGGCGTGGCTTCCGCGGCCGAACACGCGAGGACGACGGGAAGGGTGCTCCCGGTGTCCCCGGCGTTGTCCGGTCTGCTGCCCGCCGCGGGGCTCCGGCGCGGGAGCACCGTTTCGGTGCTGGGGTCCACGTCACTGATGCTCACCCTGCTGGCCGCCGCGACCGCCGGCGGTGCGTGGGCGGTCGCGGTCGGCCTGCCCGCGCTCGGGGTGGTCGCCGCCGCGGAACTCGGGGTCGAGGTGGGCAGGCTGGCGCTGGTCCCCCGTCCCGGTGCCGAGTTCCCGGCGGTGACCGCGGCCCTGCTCGACGGCTTCGACCTCGTGGTCGTCGGTCCGGGGCTCGCCCGGCCCGAGGTGGCGAGAAAGCTGTCCGCCCGCGCGCGCAACCGTGGTTCGGTGCTGCTTTCGCTGGGCTCCTGGCCCGGTGCGGAGGTCGAACTGAGCTGCCGTCGCTCGCGCTGGACGGGCTTCGAGGGCGGTGGCGCGGGCTACCTGCGCACCCGTGAGGTGGAGGTACGGGCGGGTGGCCGGGGTGCGGCCGCCCGGCCGATGTCGGCCTTGCTGCGATTTCCCGGCCAGGGCGAGGTCGAGCGGGCCGACTTCCCCGCGACCAGGTGGGGGACGGCGTGAACCCACCCGTGCGCATGCTGGTGCTGTGGTGCCCGGACTGGCCCGCGGTCGCCGCCGCGGCCGTCGCGGGCGAACCCGTCGGCCGCCCCGCCGCGGTCTTCTCGGCGAACCGCGTGGTCGCCTGCACCGCGGTGGCCAGGGGATACGGCGTCCGCCGCGGGATGCGGCGACGCGAGGCCCAGTCCTGCTGTCCGGAGCTGGCGGTCTTCGGCGAGGACGACGGTCGTGACGCCCGGCTCTTCGAGTCCGTCGCACGGGCGGTGGAGGAGCTGGCCGTCGGTGTCGAGGTGGTACGCCCGGGGATCGTCGCCGTCCCGGTCGACGGCGCGGCCGGTTACTTCGGTGGTGAGCACGGCCTTCTCGAAAGACTCGTGGACGAGGTGTCCGTGGCGGCGGGAGTGGAAAGTCAGGTCGGCGTCGCCGACGGCCTGTTCGCCGCGACGCTCGCCGCCCGCCGTTCGACGCTGGTCGAACCCGGTGGCACGGCGGAATTCCTGGCCCCGTTGCCCATCCGCGAGCTCGATCAGCCCGAGGCGGGCCGCGCCGAGCTGGTCACCTTGCTCAAACAGCTCGGCCTGCACACGCTGGGCGCCTTCGCGGCGCTCGACGAAAGCGACGTCTCCGCGCGCTTCGGGGCGGAGGGTGTGCTCGCGCATCGGCTGGCGCGAGGACGGTCCGAACGTCCGCCGTCGCGTCGACGGCCGCCACCGGAACTCTCCCTGGCGAAGGCGTTCGACCCGCCGATCGACCGGGTCGACGCCGCCGCTTTCGTGGCGAAAGGACTCGGCGAACGCTTCCACGCCGGGCTCGCCGCGCACGGGCTGGCCTGCACCCGGCTCGGCATCTACGCCACCACCGAGACCGGCGAACAACTCGGCCGGGTGTGGCGCTGCGCCGAACCGCTGACCCCGCTCGGTGTCGCGGACAGGGTGCGCTGGCAGTTCGAAGGCTGGCTGAAGGCCAAGGAGCGCCCCAGTTCCGGCGTCGTGCGGTTGCGGCTGGAGCCGGAGGAGACGGTCGAAGGGCGGTTGCTGCAGCTCGGGTTGTGGCAGGCGGGCGCGACGGGTGTGCTGCGTCCGTCCACAGAGGACGAAGACCTGTCCGGTGAACGTGCCGGCCGCGCGCTGGTGCGGGTGCAGGGATTGCTCGGCCCGGAGAGCGTCTTCACCGCGGTGCTCGACGGAGGTCGCGATCCCGCCGAGCGAGTCCGGCTGGTGCCGTGGGGAGACCGGCGCGAGGAATCGGCGCAGGCGGACGCGAACTGGGCAGGGCGGCTCCCGTCGCCCTCACCGGCGACGGTGTTCGCCCGCCCGGTATCCGCTCAGGTGCTGGACGAGAATGGACGCGTCGTGGAGATCACCGCGCGGCGCCGGGTGACCGCCGCTCCGTTCCTCGTGAGTTTCGAGGGTGGTGAGCCGCGCGAGGTGATCGCCTGGGCGGGGCCGTGGTTCGTCGGTGTCCGGGCCGGCGCGGGGCACGCCCGGTCGGGGACCCGGATGCGGGTGCAGGTGCTGCTGGCCGACGGGCAGGACGCCGAAGAGGCGGTGCTGCTGCGCTTCGAGCACCACAAGAATCCGATGTGGACACTGGAAGGGAAGTACGACTGACCATGGACGAGGAGTACACGCGGCTGGTGCGACGCTGGCTGGAGGAACCGGCCATCCCGGTGCAACGTGCCGAGTTGGACACCGCCTGGGCGGCCTGCGTCCCGCGCGCGGAAGTGTTCGTCCCCGCGCCGAGAATCTCGACCGAGAACCGGTGACCGATGGGCTGGAACAACCCTCCGCGGCCATGGAAGGACCTCGCCCGCGAGCTCGCGGGCGAGGTGCCGTCCGGCGACGGCGGGGACAGCCCCGCCTGGAGTGCCAAACGGCAGGGTTATCAGCCGCCCGCGGATCTGACCGGGCTGATCGGTGACGACGACGGCGCCACCGCGCACCGGGTACCGTACGCCGAACTGCACTGCCATTCGAACTTCAGCTTCCTGGACGGGGCGAGTCATCCCGAGGAGCTGGTGGAGGAAGCGGCGAGGCTGGGCCTGGACGCGATCGCGCTCACCGATCACGACGGCATGTACGGAGTGGTGCGCTTCGCCGAAGCGGCGAGGGAGCTGGGCGTGCACACCGTCTTCGGCACGGAGCTCAGTTTCGGCCTTTCGGGGCCGCAGAACGGGTCCGCCGACCCCGAGGGCGAGCATCTGCTCCTGCTGGCCAAGCAACAGGACGGGTACCTGAGCCTGAACCGGGCGATCACCGCCGGCCAGCTGTACGGCTTCGACAGGCAGTCGTTGTCCCCCAAGGAAAGGGCGGAGAAGGGCAGGCCGGTCTACGACCTGCGCGCGGTCGCCGAAGAGGTACGCGGGAAGTGCGTGGTGCTCACCGGTTGCCGCAAGGGCGCGGTGCGCAAGGCGCTCGTCACCGAAGGCCCCGCAGCGGCCGTCGTGCGGCTGAAGGAACTCATCGACTGCTTCGGCCGGGAGAACGTCTACGTCGAACTCATCGACCACAGCCTTCCCTTGGACAGCACGCACAATGATCTGCTGAGCGAGATGGCCGACGAGTTCGGCCTGCCGACGGTGGCGACCACGGCCGCGCACTACGCCCGGCCGGAGCGGGCTCCGCTCGCCGACGCGCTCAGCGCCATCCGCGCCCGGCGAGGCTTGGAGGACATGGAGGGCTGGCTGCCCGCCGCGGGGACGGCGTTCCTGCGGTCGGGGGAGGAGATGGCCGAGATCTTCGCGCGGTACCCGGGCGCGGTGCAGCGGGCGGCGCTGCTCGGCCGGGAATGCGCGTTCGAACTCCACCACATCGAGCCGAAGCTGCCGCCGTTCGACGTTCCGGAAGGCCACACCGAAGCGTCCTACTTGCGGTACCTCACCGAGAAAGGCGCGGAGGAGCACGAGAAGAACAAGGACGAGGAGTACCGCGAAAAAGCCAGGAAGCTGATCGACCACGAACTGGACATCATCGAAGAACTGGGCTTTCCCGGCTACTTCCTGATCGTCTGGGACATCGTGAACTTCTGCCGGGCCAACAAGATCCTCTGCCAGGGCCGGGGATCGGCCGCGAATTCGGCGGTCTGTTACGCGCTCGGCATCACCAAGGTCGACGCCGTGCGCTACGGCCTGCTCTTCGAACGCTTCCTCGCCCCGGATCGCGACGGTTACCCGGACATCGACCTCGACATCGAATCCGATCGCCGCGAGGAGGCGATCCAGTACGTCTACGAGAAATACGGGCGGCTGAACACCGCGCAGGTCGCGAACGTGATCACCTACCGGGCCCGGTCCGCGGTCCGGGACGCGGCGCGGGCACTCGGGTACTCGCCAGGCCAGCAGGACGCGTGGAGCAAGCAGATCGACCGCTGGGGTGCGTTGCGCGCCACGGAGAAGGACCACGATCACGACATCCCCGAGGAGGTCGTGGAACTCGCCTGCGCGCTCGAAGACTTCCCACGGCATCTGGGCATCCATTCCGGCGGGATGGTGATCTGCCGTCAGCCGGTGAGCGAGGTCGTCCCGATCGAATGGGCCCGCATGGAGAACCGCAGTGTCGTGCAGTGGGAGAAGGACGACTGTGCTGCGGCGGGGCTGGTCAAATTCGATCTGCTCGGCCTCGGAATGTTGTCGGCCCTGCATTATATGATCGATCTGGTTCGTGACCACAAAGGGGAAGAGGTCGACATCTCCGAATTGGATCTCAAGGATCATAACATCTACGAAATGCTCTGCCGCGCCGATGCGATCGGTGTCTTCCAGGTGGAGAGCCGTGCGCAGCTGGCCACGCTGCCTCGCTTACTTCCCAAGACGTTCTACGATCTGGCGGTCGAGGTCGCGCTCATCCGCCCCGGCCCGATCCAGGGTGGTTCGGTGCATCCCTACATCCGGCGAAAGAACGGCCAGGAGAAATGGGATTTCGACCATCCGAAACTGGCCAACGCGCTGGGAAAGACCCTCGGTGTCCCGTTGTTCCAGGAACAGATGATGCAGATCGCCCTCGATATCGCCGATTTCACGCCGGCGGAGGCGGATCAGTTGCGCCATGCCATGGGGGCGAAACGTTCCGAACAGAAGATGGAGCGGCTCAAACGGCGCTTCCTCGAAGGCGCCGCGAAGAACGACATCGAGGACGAGCTGGCCGAGAAGATCTTCGGCAAGCTCAAGGCGTTCGCGAATTTCGGCTTCCCGGAGAGTCACGCGCTGAGTTTCGCCCTGCTGGTGTTCGCGAGCGCGTACTTCAAGTACTACCATCCGGACGCGTTCCTGGCGGGTTTGCTGCGCGCGCAGCCGATGGGGTTCTACTCGCCGCAGTCGCTGGTGGCCGACGCGCGGCGGCACGGGGTGCGGGTGCTCGGCCCGGACATCAACGCGAGTCTTCCGCACGCGACGCTGGAACCCTTGCCGGAAGGGGGAGAACTGCTCGCCGTGCGAGGCGGGTTGTCCACCGTGCGGATGATCGGCGAGAACCTGGCGAAGAAGATCGTCGAGGAGCGAGAACGCGGCGGCCCGTTCGCGGATCTGTCCGAGGTCGCCCGTCGGGTGCGGCTGACCAAACCGCAGGTCGAGGCGCTGGCCGCGGCCGGTGCCTTCGGGTGTTTCGGCGAGAACAGGCGAAGCGCGCTCTGGGCGGCGGGCGCGGTCGCCGACGAAAGCCCGGAGAAACTGCCGGGACTCATCACCGGGGCCAAGGCGCCGATGTTGCCGGGGATGGACGAAATCGACATCGCGGCCGCGGACGTCTGGGCCACCGGGGTGTCGCCGGACAGCTTCCCGACCCAGTTCATCCGGGAGCACCTCGACGAACTCGGCGTCGTCACGGCGGCGGGCCTGCGCGGGATCCCGCACGGCGCGCGGGTGCTGACCGGCGGCGCGGTGACCCATCGCCAGCGGCCGGCGACCGCGGGCGGCGTCACCTTCATGAACCTCGAGGACGAGACGGGGATGATCAACGTCATCTGCACGATGGGGGTGTGGCAGCGCTATCACCGGGTCGCCCGTGGCAGTCCCGCGCTGCTGGTCCGGGGCGTGGTCGAGCGCACAGGCGAGGTGGTGAACGTCCTCGCCGAACAGATCCGGCACCTGCCGCTGCGGATCACCGCCAAGTCCCGCGACTTCCACTGAAGTCCCTTGACGATCACCTGGCGGTCGTGCTGAAGTGTTTCCAGCGTCGCAGTGCACCCGGCAAAGAGACCGTCGCGGGCATGGAGGCGCCGGACCATGGGAAATCATGGAAACCCCTTCTCGAACGGACGGCCGGTTGACGGCGTTCGGAAATCAACTCGTTCAGGTTCACAACTGGCTGCGTAAAGAGCTGGCCGCACTGCACGACGACCTCGAATCGGTCGCGGTCGGGCGCGCGGAGCGGCTGCGCGATCTCCGGGCTCATTGCCTCACCTTCTGCTCGGCGCTGACCAGGCATCACGCCGGGGAAGACGGTGGCGCTTTCCTTGTGCTGGCGGAGAAATTCCCCGAATTGCGGCCGTCGCTCGAAGAGCTCGCGCACGACCACGAGGTCATGACCGGGATCATCGAACGGCTCGAAGAGCTGGTCGCCGGTGTCGGCCCCGGGTCGAGTGAGGCCGAGATCCTGCACGTCCAACGGGAACTGGACGGCCTCACGGCGATCATGGAGACGCATTTCCGCTACGAAGAGAAGCGGATCGTCGAGGTGCTCAACTCGCTGGACATGCCGGAGTGGCAGGAGCCGAAGCCGCCTTTCCTGCTGAAATCGCATTAGGACACGATCTGTCCTATACGGGCTCTAGCGTTCTTCTCATCGCACACGACGACTGAGGAGAACCCCGATGAGCAACCCGATCCCCGATGGCTACCACTCGGTCACCCCGTGGATCATCTCGCGCGACACCGCGAGCGTGATCGACTTCTTGAAGCGGGTCTTCGATGCGGAGCCGATCGGTGAACCGGTGTACGTCGAAGGCGGGAAGATCGGGCACGCCGAGGTCCGGATCGGCGACTCGGTCGTCATGCTGTTCGACTCGCGTGACGACTGGGTCGACACCCCGGCGTATCTGCGGCTCTACGTGGAGGACAGCGTGGAGACGCAGCGCCGGGCGGTCGAGGCGGGCGCCGAAGAGGTGACGAGGCAGACCGAACTCTTCTTCGGCGACCGTGTCGGTCGGGTCCGCGACCCGTTCGGCAACCTGTGGTGGATCCAGACCCGGCTGGTCGACCTCGACTATCCGGAGATGGAGCGCCGGATGAACGACCCGAAGTTCATCGAGGCCATGCGCTACGTCTCCGGCACGGAGATCATCCCCAGTCGCTGAAGTCGGTAGGGTGGCGATAGCGACGCGGAGGTGAGCCGGTGGATCGCCACCCACTCCGGGGCAACCCCGGGGAGCACGAAGACAGCGAGACAAGGCGCCCCGCGCGAGGGCGGCACGCTCCGCGTGCGAGTCCGCGCGGATGACAGGAGAAAGAGTCACCTCCGCGTCGCTCCTCGAACCCATGCCGGCCTGGCGATTCCAGGTGGCCCGTTGGGCGACCTTCGACGATTGCGCCACCGCCCTCGACCTGACGCCCGGCGAACTCTCGTGGTTCGCCGACGCGAGGAGCTGGAACAGGCGTGCGGCCGATCCGATCCGGCACTACACCTACCGCTGGATCCCGACCGCTTCGGGCGGCGTGCGGCTCATCGAGCGGCCGAAGCCGCGGATCGCCGAACTGCAACGCCGGATCGTGCGGCACGTCGTCGACGCGCTGCCGGTGCACGAGGCCGCGCACGGATTCCGGCGCGGCCGGTCGCCGCTGTCGTGCGCGGCATCCCACGCCGGCCGCGAGACCGTGGTCAGGATGGACCTCGAAGGGTTCTTCCCGGCGGTGTCCGCGCGCCGGATCTCGGCGCTGCTCGCGCTCGCCGGCTATCCGCCCGCCGTGGCGGAAGCACTGGCGGGCGTGCTCACCACGGCCGTTCCGCCGGATGTCCTCGCCACCGTGTCGGGGGGACGGCGGGACCCGGCGCGCGTGCGGCTGCTGAACAACCTGGCGGCCACGCATCTTCCGCAGGGCGCGCCATCGTCGCCCGCGGTCGCGAACGCGGTCACGCACCATCTGGACCGCCGGCTCGACGGCCTCGCCCGTGCGCTGGGCGCGGTCTACACGCGGTACGCCGACGATCTGGCGTTCTCCGGGGATTCCCTGCCGCTGCACCGGTTGCTGCCAGGGGTCCGGCGGATCGTGACCGACGAGGGGTTCCGGCTCAGGGACGACAAGACGTCGATCGCCGCCGCGCACCAGCGGCAACGGGTCGCGGGACTGGTGGTCAACAGCGCGCCCGCCGCGACGCGGGCCGACTACGACGCCCTGCGCGCGCTGCTCCACAACTGCGCCCGGACCGGCCCGGAGGAGCAGAACCGGGCCGGTCATCCGGACTTCCGCGCCCATCTGCTCGGCCGGATCGGCTGGATCGCCGCGTCGTCCGAGCGCCGGGCGGCAAAGCTGCGCGACTTGCTCGACGGCATCACCTGGACGTGAGCGGGTATGCGATCCTGGACGGGTGATCGAGACCGCGGAGGACTACCGAGAAGCCGTTCTTTCCAAGCAGTGGTGGGAAAAACGCAGTTTCGTCGGATGTGATTTCACCGAAGCCGACCTGCGCGGGCTGCGTACCCAGGGCTGCACCTTCGACCAGTGCGACTTCACCAAGGTCGACTTCGAAGGCTCGCGCCACGAGGCGTCCGCGTTCCGCTCGTGCACCTTCGATCGCAGTGTGCTGGCGAGCACGCGGTGGAGCTCCTGCTCGATGCTCGGATCGTCCTTTGTGGACTGCCGATTCCAGAAGGTCGCCTTCACCGAATGCGATCTCTCGCTGGTCTCGCTCAGCAAGGCGCGATTGTCCAAAGTGGACCTAGGTGGCCTGCGGCTGCGCGAGGCGAACCTGCTCGAAGCGGACCTGACCGGCGCCGACCTGCGCGGTGCGGACCTCACCGGCGCCCGGCTGGCGGGCGCGAAACTCGAGGGCGCGGACCTGCGCGGCGCGCGGCTCGACGCCAACGGCCTGGTGCAGGCGAACCTCTCCGGTGTCCACGTGGACACCGAGACCGCGATCGCCTACGCCGCCGCGCACGGCCTCGTCATCCACTGACCCCAGATGCAATGAAGGGGCCTTTCATCGCAAAATTTGCGATGAAAGGCCCCTTCATTGCAGAACGGACTAGTCGATCGGCGGTTCGCCCGGGTCCAGCTCGATGAGGTCGCCCTCGGCGAGCAGCTCCTCGATGGACGCCGGCAGCAGGTACGCGGACCCGCCGCCGGGCTGGTTGAACCACGGGATCGCGACACCGGCGAGGGCTTCGAGCGGACGCTGCACGCGATAGACGTGGTACGGCCGGTTCACCCACTCCGGCACGAGCGAGCGCTCCTCGAACGGCGTCCCGGCCGCGTAGGTCAGGTTGCCGTTCGGGCCGCCGAAGCGGTCCAGCTCGCTGCCCGCGGGCAGCTCACGCAGCTCCTTGCCGCGGAACAGCGTCAGCGGCGGCTCACCGTTGAGCGGCGAGATCGGCCAGTTCTGCTTGGCGTCTGGCGCCCCGGCGGCGTTCGCCGCCGCGGGCGGACGGGCCAGTTCCTCGCGCCGCATCGGCGGCGGAGGCGGCGTCACCGGCGGCTCGCGCCGCGGCGGCGCGGGCGGCGGGCTCGCCAGCACCGGGTTCGGCCGCGCCGGGGGTGCGGGCGGGACCGGCGCGGGGGCGGGCTCGTCGTCCAAATCGTCCCCGAGCAGCTCTTCGGCCGTCGTGAACGCGGTCTGTTCCTGTGCCGGGATCGACTCCCGCGGCGGCACCGGATGCGAACCGGTGGCGATCTCGGGGGACAGCGTCGCCAGCACGGGCGGCGCCGGAGGCTCCTCGACGGGTTCCTCTTCGACGGCGGGCTGCTCCGCGGGAGGCGGAGCGCCGTTCGGGTTCAGCAGGACCTTGCCGAGCATGAACGCGGCCGCGTCCTCGGCGTCACCGAACACCGCCGGATTGGTCAGCTTCCCGTCGTACCAGCCGACCCGCCAGCCGCCGCCGTCGACCTGCTCGACGCTCCAGCCGTGCTCGGCGGGCGAGCCGATGCGGTAGACGTCGCCGGGCACGTCGAGTTCGTCGAACTTCGCCTGCAACTCGTTCAGCGCCGGCTCGGTGTGCTCGACGCGGCGCGGTTCGGGCTCGGGGCGGACCTCGGGCGCGGGCGGCGGGGCGTCGACCCGCGTGACCTCGGTGTCCGACGGCGGGGGTGCCACGTTCGGCCCCGCGTCGTGCGTGAGGAGAGGCAGCTCGGGACCGGCGTCGGCCTGCTCGACCGGCGTGTAACCGGTCGTCGTCTCCTCTTCGGGGGGCGCGTACGGCTGGTCTTCCTCCTGCCGGGCGTACGCGTCCTGCTCTTCCTCGACCGGCGGCCGCTCATAGGCGTCGACCTGCGGGACCCGCGCGTACGTGGTGGCCTCCGGGTCGGCCCGAGGTTCCGGCTCGGGATCGGTGCCCTGCCGGTCCTCGTCGGCGAAGACGTCCTGTTCGGACTCGTGGAACCGCGCCTCGTCGTGCGCGTACGGGTCTTCGTAACCGGCTTCGTACTGCTGCTCGGCGGCGGCTTCGTGGAAGTCCTGCGCCTGGTAGTCCTGGGTGTCGTAGTCGTCTTCGTACCGCTGGGCCTGCTCGGCCTGGTCCGGGACACCTGTCTCCGCGGAGGGGACGGCCGCGGCCGCGGCGACCGGAGCGGCGGCCGCGGCGGCCACCGCTGCCTGGTCCGGACCCTGCTGGTGCGGCGGCGGGACGGGCGGCTGGGCGGCGGCCTGGTTCGGACCGGGGCCCGCGGGACCACCGGGTCCGGCCTGACCGGGCGCGGCCTGCTGCGGGGGCGGCACCGGGCCGTTCTGCGGCGGACCCTGCGGAGGCGGGCCCGCGGGCGAGCCGTTGTTGGGCCCACTAGGCCCGCCGGGCCCACCCGGACCGTTGGGGCGCTGCTGCGGAGGCTGATTCCCCCGGGTGAGGTACCCCGCCGCGGCCTGCAGCGTCGGGCCGTCGACCTCGGGCAGCGTGAAGTCGTTCTGCCGGACGTGCTCGATCAGGTCGAGCTCCGGGGAGACGCCGTACTGGCGCAGGTAGAAGTTCACGGCGGCGGGCCAGATCCACTGCCCGTCGCTGTGGAAGGCGACCGGGACGGTGGCCTCGGGGGTCTGCGCGAGCCGGTCGATGTCGTAGCCGCGTTCGGTGACCACCAGCGGCGCGTGGTCGAGGTACTCGAGCAGCCTGTCCTGCTCCTCGATCTCCAGGTCGGGCCGGTTGATCACCGGACGCCCGGCCGGGCCGATCGTGTCGAAGATGCGGGCGATGCGGAAATGCGGTCCGGGCTGCTCGGGGCCGAGGCCGGACATGCGCCGGATCAGCCATTCGGGCACGTTCTCCTCGGAACGGGGGAACATGCGCAGTTCGTCGGAGAGCGCCTGCGGAGGCGGCGCGAGGCGCCACTGCGGCTCGTCGCGGTTGTATTCGAGGTTGTAGCTGGACGGGTGGTCGAGCTGGTAGCGGGCGTTGAACCAGGTGCCGCGCCCGTCGCGATACATCCCGGCACGGAGCCTGCCGAACAGTGTCGCGATGTCGTGCGTCGCGACCCATTCGTGCGAGCTGCCGTCCTCGGTGATGATCTCCCCGGTCATCTCGTGGTACCTGCCGACGGCTCGGTACTCGGCGGTCACCTTCCGCCAATCACGCGGAGCGGCCCGCAGCAGGGCGAGGCCGATCTGTTTGACCAGGGTGTCCTGCTCGGTCGCGTTCAACTGAGTCGTCGGTTGTGCCACGGTCACATTTTGACCGTATCCGCGCTCGCGTGCACCCCGCATGTGGGTTTTGCCGCTATTGACTCCCCGGAAGACGCCCTGACCTGGTGCCGGGTCACTCACCCGGGATACTTACCGAGTGAACCGAATCGCCGACGCGACCCTGAAGGACGAGGACTGATGGCGGTGGCCGGACAACGGCGTGACCGTGGGGCACTGCTCCATCACCTGCCGTTCCTGCTGGTGATGCTGGTGGTGGCGGTCGCCGCCCTCCGGATCGGCCAGTACCACTGGCGGCAGGGGGCCGCGCTGATCGGCGGCGCGTTGCTGCTCGCCGGCCTGCTCCGGGCGGTGCTGCCCGAGGCGAAGGCCGGACTGCTGGCGATCCGGGGCAAACCGGTCGACGTCCTGACCTACGGCGCGCTTTCCGTCTTGATCCTGTTCATCGCCTTCACGATCACCGGCGGACCTCTGTCCTGACGCGCGTGAAGGCCCCCTTCCCCCTCGACTGAGCCGAGGGAAGGGGGCCTTCACGCGCGTTGATGAGGTCAGGAAGCCATGGCGGGGGCGAGCCGGGCCTCGCGGCGGTCCATGCCGCCGGACACCACGGCCAGCGAGAGCCCCAGCACGGCCAGCGACGCACCGACCCAGTTGGGCGCGACCAGGCCGAGCCCGCCCGCGATCACCAGGCCGCCCAGGTACGCGCCGATGGAGTTCGCGATGTTGAACGCCGACTGCACGGCGGCGGAGACCAGCGACGGCGTCCCGCCTGCCTTCTCCATGATCCGGGCCTGCATCATCGGGCCGATCATGAACCCGGCGAGGCCGACGAAGAAGATCGTCACCGCCGCGCCGACCTTGCCGTTCGCGGTGAAGGTGAAGATCGCCAGCACCGAAGCGAGCCCGATCAGCGAGACGTAGAGGCTCGGCATCAGCGCCTTGTCGGCGAGCCTGCCGCCGAGGTAGTTGCCGATCGTCATGCCGACCCCGGCCAGGGAGAGCAGCAGCGTGACGTCGGACGGCGAGTAGCCGGTGACGTCGGTCAGCATCGGCGCGATGTAGGACAGGCAGGCGAACACGCCGCCGAGGCCGAAGGTGACGATCGCGAGCGCGAGCCACACCTGCGGGCGGCGGAAGGCGCCGAGTTCGCCACGCAGCGACGGCTCGACCGGTTTGCCCTGGTGGGGGACCAGTTTCGCGATCGCGGCCATGGCGAGCAGGCCGATCACGGCGACGACGCCGAAGGTCGCGCGCCAGCCGACCTTCTGGCCGAGCAGCGTCCCCAGCGGCACGCCGACGACGTTGGCCAGGGTCAGGCCCATGAACATCATCGAGACGGCCTTCGCGCGTTCGCCCGGCTTGGCCAGGCTGGACGCGACGACCGCGCCGGCGCCGAAGAACGCGCCGTGCGGCAGGCCGGCGAGGAAGCGGAAGGCGACGCCGAACTCCTGGTTCGGTGAGAGCGCGAAGAGGGCGTTGCCCAGCGTGAACAGCCCCATCATCGCCAGCAGCATCGTCTTGCGCGGCAGGCGGACGGCGGCGGCGGTGAGCAGCGGGGCGCCGACCACGACGCCCAGCGCGTAGCCGGAGATGAGGTAACCGGCGGACGGGATCGACACGCCGAAGTCCGCGGCGGTTTCGGGCAGCACGCCCATCATGACGAATTCGGTGGTCCCGATGCCGAAGGCACCGATGGCGAGCGCGAGCAGCGCGACGGGCACGGCTCTCCTTCCGGGGGTCGTACTTGGGTAAACGATTACTCGCCCAGCGTCGCGGATGGGGAGCTGAATCGATTTAGGTCTCAGGCACAAAAAGAAGACAGCGCGTGCGGCCCCGCTGTCCTGCGTCCAGTTCAACCGATCGAGGGTGCCTTTGTCATCCCGGTTTCGGGTGAGGCTGACCACCCTCAGCGGCGGGCGGCGAGCACGCCCTGGAGCAGGCCGGGGAAGAGTTCGTCGAGATCCTTGCGGCGCAACGAGTTGTAGCGGGCGGTGCCCTGCTGGCGGCCCATGATGATGCCCGCTTCGCGCAGCGTGCGCAGGTGATGGGTGAGTGTGGACTTGGTCACGGCGACGTCGAATCCGCTGCACGAGATCTCGGTGCCGGGTTCGGCCAGCTGGCGGACCATATCGAGCCGGACCGGGTCCGCGAGCGCGGCGAGGACCGCCTCGATCCGGATCTCGTCCTGATCGGGATAGACGTACTGCTGCGTCGCGGCCATCCGTCCATAGTACGACGTCCCTCGAACTTCCGGCGAGTTCGTAGTACGGTCTCCATCGAACTACGACAACCATCGAACAACGACCCTCATGTCGCCTTTAGCGGCCTAATCGCGATCCGGCGCCGACCTGCGTTTCGCGGGCTAATCGCGATCTGAGGGGTCTGGAGCTGGGGAGTCATGACTTTCGCACCACCCAGGACCGCGGTGCTGGCGCTCGGCACGTTCGCGGTCGGCACCAGCGGCTACGTCGTCGCCGGGCTGCTGCCGGCGCTGACCGGCGAACTCGCGGTCTCCGAGACGGCCGCCGCGCAGCTGGTCACCGCCTTCGCCATCGCGTACGCGGTCGGCTCACCGCTGTTCGCCGCGGTCACCGGCCGCTGGGAGCGGCGCACGCTCCTGGTCGCCGCCCTCGTCGTCACCGCCATCGGCAACGCCCTCGCCGCCCTCGCGCCCGGCTACGTGACCCTGCTCCTCGCCCGGGTCGTCACCGCGATCGGCGCGGCGGTCTTCACCCCGGCCGCGAGCGCCGTCGCCGCCGAACTCACCTCGCCGGAACGCCGGGGCCGCGCGGTCGCCCTCGTCTTCGGCGGACTCACCGTCGCGACGATCCTGGGCGTGCCGCTCGGCAGCGTCCTTTCGCAGAGCGTCGGCTACCAGGCCGTCTTCGCACTCGTCGCGGCCTTCTCGCTTCTCGGTGCCTTCGCGGTCCGGCTGGTCCTGCCCGCCGTCCCGGCGCCACCCCCGGTCCGGCTGGCCGAACGGTTCACCGTCGCCAAGGATCCGCGCGTCCTCGCCATGCTCGGCGCGACCGTGCTCGGCTGCCTGGCCGCGTTCTCCGTCTACACCTTCATCTCGCCGGTCCTGTCCGCCACCGCGGGTGTCCACGGCACGACGGTCAGCCTGCTGCTGTTCGTGTACGGCGCGGGCGGCGCGCTCGGCAACGTCCTCGGCGGCCGCGCGACCGACCGCTGGGGCGCCAGGGGACCGCTGCTGGTCGTGTTCGGCGGGATCACCGTGGTGCTCGCGCTGCTGCCGCTGGTGGCGACCACCGTCGCGGGCGCGGCCGTCGTCCTCTTCCTGTGGGGTCTGGCCACCTGGTCGGTCAACCCGCCGATCCAGCACCGGCTGATCGAGCTGTCCAAACACAACGCCGGGCTCGTCCTCTCGCTCAACGCCTCCGCGATCTATCTCGGCGTCGGCCTTTCCGGCCTGGTCGGCGGAGCGGTGCTGAGCGGCGGCGGGCCGCTCCTGCTGCCCGAGATCGCGGCGGTGCTGACCGCGCTCGGCGCGGCCGTGGTCGTGGCGGGCTGGCGGAACCGCGTGCCGCGGCCCGCGTTGGCCGAGTGACGACTACTCGGCGCGGGTCTGGACTTCGCAGTCGGGGCCGGGGAACACCAGCCCTTCGTGTCCGTCCGCGAACCGGACGAGGTACGGCGGAGCACCGTGCTCGCCGCGGACCTCGAGGATCTCACCGTGTTGCTCTGCCGAGCCGACCGTGCGCCCGTGCACGTGGATCTCGTCTCCGACGGTCGCCTGCATGAGAAATCACCTCCGACGCTTACAAGGTTAGGAGCGTCGGGGTGATTCTCGCTACAGTGTCCTCATGATCCTCGAAATCCTTGGAGGCGCGACGCCTCACGTCCGGTGAGCCCGTCGATCCGGGTCCGCACGCCTTCGGAATTGCGTGCGGCCAGAAGAAGCAAAGCCCACTCCTGTTGGGGACATCTCGTCGCCGCGCCGGGGGAACACGTTGCGCCGTCCGGCTTGTGTGCACTGGGTGCACGATCCGCCGGGCTGGCTGGAGCGGGAACGGGCGGCGGGCACGGCGATCGTCGGTGTCGAACTCGCCGACGAGGCCGTGCGTCTCGCCGATCTCGCGCCCGCACGGGGGC
Source organism: Amycolatopsis sp. NPDC043885 (assembly GCF_056435685.1). Taxonomy (NCBI): domain Bacteria; kingdom Bacillati; phylum Actinomycetota; class Actinomycetes; order Pseudonocardiales; family Pseudonocardiaceae; genus Amycolatopsis; species Amycolatopsis sp. NPDC043885. The sequence goes on along the minus strand of NZ_JBWKEA010000001.1, from coordinate 347,917 downwards.
GGACGATCGCCGTGCTCGGCCATGAGCAGCAGGGCATTCCGCCGGACGCGCTCGACCTTCTCGACAACGTCGTCGAAATACCCATGGTGGGCACCGGCGCGAGTCTCAACGTCGCCGTCGCCGGCAGCCTCGTCCTGTACAAATTGGCGGGACTGCTGTGACCGTCGCCGATAAGCTGCCCGGATGACCGACGTACTCGACAAAGTCGCCGGGAAAAGCGGCGAACTGGTGCTCCGCCGGGCCGGAGCCGACTTCGAGGTCATCGCCAACGGCGTCTTCCTGATGGACACCCGGAACGGTGAATCCGAACGGTTGCTCGTGTCGGTGGCGGCGGACCTGGTGCCGGGCAAGGCACGCATGCTGATCGGAGGCCTCGGCGTCGGCTATTCGCTGCGCGCCGCGCTGGACCATCCCGGGGTCGGAGAGGTCGTGGTCGTCGAGCGCGAGCCCGCCGTGATCGGCTGGAACCGCGAGGGCCCGCTCAGGGACGTCCACGACGACGCCCTGTCCGACGACCGGGTCACCGTCGTCGAGGCCGATCTGGTGAAGTGGTTGCGCCGGACGGAAGAACGGTTCGACGCGCTGTGCCTCGACATCGACAACGGTCCTGAGTGGACGGTCACCGACGGGAACGCGAAGCTCTACCGGGACGAAGGCCTCGACATGCTCGCCGCACGGCTGCGGCCCGGCGGCGTGCTCGGGGTGTGGAGCGCCGAGTCGGTGTCGTCGTTCGCGAAGCGGCTCCGGGCGCGTTTCGGTGAGGTGCGCGAGCTGAAGATCCCAGTGCCGCAAGGGGAACCGGACGTGCTGTGGTTCGCGCGGGTGTAGCGGACGCCGTGCGGGTCAACGCCCGCTGGTGCGACACGGTGTGCCGGACGGGCACTTTCACCACCCGCGTCTGGAAGTCGGCGAGCCGGACACCACCGCTGTACCCCGACGCGATGACCCTGACGCCGGACGCGACGGCGGCGGAGGTGCTGGACGGGATCGACACCTCGCCGGGCTGCGCGGTCAAGGACAGTTTCGGCTGCCTGGATCTTTCGCAGGCGGGCTTCGAGGTGCTCTTCGAGGCCACCTGGATCACCCGCACGGTTCGGCTGCCGCTCCAACCGGGCTGGGCCCGGGTCGGCGACCGGTTCGACGACCCGTCCGTCGCCCTGTGGTCGAACGGGGTCGCCGGGGTGACGGCCAACCGGGACGGCGACTTCGCCGGACTGTCCAATTTGTACACCCAGGGCGATCTGGACGAAGCCTGGCGCGGTGCGACCTCGGCCGTCGCGGCGAGCTTCCCCGGCTTGCCGATCACCGGCTACGAGCACGGCGAAGATCTCGACGCCGCCCTCCGCAACGGCTACACGGCCCTGGGGCCGCTGCGGGTCTGGCTGAAATGATCGCCGTATGGAGATCACGACCTGGCACCTCGAGCAGACCTCACCGGACGATCTGAGCGCCGCGAAACCGCCGGCCGTCCCGGTGACGGTCACCCGTGCCGAGCTGGTCAGCCCGGAACTGAACCGCTACCTCTACACCGCCGTCGGCGGCGACTGGTTCTGGATCGACCGGCTCGGCTGGACGTGGGCGCAGTGGGTCGAGTGGCTGGACAGGCCGGGGGTCGAGACCTGGGTGGCCTACGCGCAGGGGACGCCGTGCGGCTACTTCGAACTCGACGGCACTGTGGACGGCGAAGTCGAGCTCGCGTACTTCGGCCTGATGTCGTCCTTCGTCGGCAAGGGCGTCGGCGGGCACCTGCTGACCGTCGCACTGCGGGAGGCCTGGGCGCTCGCGGAGCGCTGGCCGGGCAAGGCGACGACGCGCCGCGTCACGGTCCACACCTGCACCACGGACGGCCCGGCCGCGCTCAAGAACTATCAGGCACGCGGCTTCCGGCTGTTCCGCACCGAGGTCGAGCAGGCCGAACTGCCCGCCGAGACACCGGGACCGTGGCCGGGAGCGGGGAGGAAGTAGCCACCGGCTCAGACCGTCTTCATCATCCCGCCGTCGATCACCAAATCCGCACCGCTCATATTGGCCACCTTGCCGGAGGCGAGGAACACCACGAGCGCCGCGATCTCGTCAGGGTCGGCGAACTCGCCGGTCGAGGTGCCGACGGTGGCGGGCAGCTGGTCCTTGAACGTGTCCAGCGTGGCACCCGCTCGCTTGGCGATCATGTCGCCGGGACCGCCGGGCGACGTCCACAGGTCGGTCCACACCGGGCCGGGCGAAATCGTGTTCACCCGCAGACCGCGGCCGCCGAACTCTTCGGCGAGCGCCTTACCGAGGTTCGACACCGAGGCCTTGACCGCGGATTGCGCGACCAGCCGTGGTTGGGGCAGCTTCGCGTTGACGGAACTGATGTTGATCACCGCGCCGCGGCGCTCCAGAAGGCTCGGCAGCGCGGCCCGCGTGGCACGGACGTTCGACATGAAAGTCACGTTGAAGGTGTGCAGGAATGCCTCGTCGTCGAGCGCGAGGAATCCGCCGGGCGGCGTGGACGTGCCCGCGACATTGTTGACCAGCAGGTCGATCCCGCCGTGCTGGTCGAGAGCGTGCCGCACGACGCGGGCGGGCTCGTCGGGGTGGCCCAGATCGGCTTCGAGCGCGTCCGGCGTCAGCTCCTTCAATCCGGCGGTGACGGTGCGGCTTGCCGCAACGACCGTGAATCCGTCTTCGACCAGCGCGCGAACGATCGCCAGGCCGATCCCCCTTCCGGCTCCGGTCACTACAGCGATACGCGAAGTCTCCATCGTCATAGGAAGTGTCCTCCACCGCTTCAGCGGCGATAGTCGTGCTGGATCGATGTTCGCCCGGGCAAGCGACCGTCCCGGAAGTTCGTCAGCAGAGTGGGGTCAGACCGCCGTGGTGCTCGGTGGTTATTCAGCGGTCGCCTTGGCGGCTTCTTTGGCCGCTTTCTTGAAGGCACGGACTTCGGCGAGGCTTTCGGGGCTGGTGACGTCGGCGATGGAACGGCGGGAGCCGCGGTCGCCGTAGGCGCCGGCGAGGGCGCGCCAGCCTTTGGGCTGGACGCCGAGTTGTTTGCCGAGGAGCGCGAGGAGGATTTTGGCTTTTTGTTCGCCGTAACCGGGGAGGGCTTTGAGGCGTTTGAGGACCTCTTCGCCGTTGGGTTTCGGCCGCCCGGCCGTCCAGAGCGCGGCGGTGTCGCCGTCGTAGTGCTCGATGACGTACTGGGCGAGGGTTTGGACGCGCCGGGCCATGGAGCCGCCATAGCGGTGGATGGCCGGTGGGGTGACGCAGAGTTCGACGAAGGTCTCGGTGTCGGCTTCGGCGATTTTGCGGATGTCGAAGCCGTCCATCCGGTCGGCGATCTTCTTCGGCCCGCGGAAAGCGTGTTCCATGGGGTATTGCTGATCAAGCAGGAGACCGGTCACCAGGGCGAACGGATCGTCGTTGAGCAGCTTGTCGGCGTCGGCGTCGCCGGTCAGTCGGAGCTCGTTCGGCATGGCCTCATCTTCCCGGATCAGAGGTGGCACGGCGGCTACCCGCGATGCGCGTCCCGCGCCCAGGATCTCACGACCCGGCCGATCCGCGCGTCTTCATCCTTGTGGGTCGACCAGCAGGTCCGCGGCCGCCGTGGTGATGGCGGCCGAAACCGCCGCCAGCGCGGGGGAGTCGAGTTTCCACTGCTGCCAGAACAGCGGTACGTCGATCGGGTGATCGGGGTCGAGGCAGACGAAACTGCCGTCGCGCAGCCGGTCGCCGATCTGCGCGAGTGGCACCATGCCCCAGCCCATCCCGGCCGCGACGGCGTCGAAGAACCCTTCGGACGACGGGACGTAGTGCCGCAGCCGGCTCGCGATCGTGCCGCGCTCGCGAGCGAAGCGGTCTTGGAGGTCGTCACGGCGGTCGAAGACGACGACGGGTGCTTCGGCGAGGTCGAGGTCGGTGCCGAGTGCCGGGCTCACGACGGCGAGGTAGCGCATGTGCCCGAGCCGCTGCACCGAACACCCCGCGACCGGATCGGGTGACGACGTCACGGCGGCCATCACCAGGCCCTCCCGCAGCAGGGTCGTGGTGTGGTCCTGGTCCTCGCGATGCAGTTCGAAGCAGATCTTCTGCTCGGACGGCACCCTCGTGAGGGCGGGCAGGAACCAGGTCGCCAGCGAATCGGCGTTCACCGCGATCGGCAGCCGGACCGGCTCGTCGCCGGTGGTCAGGCCGAGTTCGGCCCGGGTGTCGGCCTCCAGCAGCGCCACCTGACGGCCGAACCGCACCACCGCCTGCCCGGATTCGGTCAGGCGTACCGGTTTCGTGCGGATCAGCAGGACACGGCCGGTGCGCTGTTCGAGCGCCTTGACGCGCTGGCTGATCGCCGACGGGGTCACGTGCAGTGCCGAGGCCGCCGCGTCGAACGTGCCTTCGTCGGCGACCACCAGCAGCGTGCGGACCAGGTCGAGGGGCAGATCTGTCATCACGAACGCTAATCTTACGTAAGAATCTTTAGTTGTACTGTTGACGAGTGGCTTCCTAGTGTTGTCCGCATGGGAGACGTTCTGTTCAGCGCGGTCGCCGGGTTCGGCGCCACCATGGCCCTCATCGTCGCGATCGGCGCGCAGAACGCCTTCGTGCTGCGCCAGGGCATCCGGCGCGAAGCCGTACTCGTCGTGGTGCTGATCTGCATCTTCTCGGACGCCATCCTGGTCAGCCTCGGCGTCGGCGGGGTCGGAGCGCTGGTGGGGACGTCACCGGAAGCGCTCACCATCGTCGCGCTGGTCGGCGGCGCTTTCCTGCTCTGCTACGGCGCCCTCGCGGCCCGTCGCGCGTTCAAGCCGTCCGCGCTGGAGACCGGCGGCCCGGAGACCGGCGGATCGTTGCGCCGCATCGTGCTGACCACGCTGGCGATCACCTGGCTGAATCCGCACGTCTACCTCGACACCCTTCTCCTGCTCGGCGCCATCGCGGCCGGACACGGCAGCGATCGGTGGGCGTTCGGCGTGGGTGCGGTGTCGGCCAGCGTGATCTGGTTCCTCGCGCTCGGGTTCGGCGCGCGGCTGCTCAGCGGGTTCTTCCGCAAGCCGTCGTCGTGGCGGGTGCTGGACGGGCTGGTCGCCGCGACGATGATCGGCCTGGGCGTGGCGCTGGTGGCCGGGGCCTGATCACGGCAGGCGAGCCAGCATTTCGGCGGTGAGCACCAGATCGGCCGCGGCCGCCGAATCGCGGATGGTCGCGGGCCTCGTCGAGCCGGGGATCGCGATCATCGACGGCGACTTCGCGAGCAGCCAGGACAGGCATACCCGTTGCGGGCTGACCCCGAGATCTTCGGCCACGGAAAGGAATTCCCCGCCGATGCCGCGGAGCGGGCCCCAGGGCAGGTAGGCGAGCCCGAGCTCGGTGCACAGGGCCAGTTCCGGTTCGTGCGACAGATTCGCGGGCGCGTGCTCGTTCTGCACCGAAACCAGTGTCTCGCCGAGGATGTCCCGCGCTTCGAGGATCTGCGCGCGGGACACGTTGGATATCCCGGCGAGCCGGATCTTGCCTTCGTCGGCCAGCTCCTTGATCGCACCCACGGAATCCGCCCACGGCACGTTCTCATCGGGCTTGTGCAGCTGATAGAGCCCGATGGCGTCGACGCCGAGGCGTTTCAGCGACCCCTCGCAGGCGTTCCTGAGGTGCGCGGGAGTCCCGGTGACGGTCCACGAACCGTCACCGGGACGGCCACGGCCGCCCTTGGTCGCGACGAGGACCCCGTCCGAGTCGCCGCGGACGGCCAGCGCGTCGGCGATGAGCATCTCGTTGTGGCCGGTTTCGCCCGCGTGCCAGTGGTAGGAGTCGGCCGTGTCGATCAGCGTGACACCGGCGTCGAGCGCGGCGTGGATCGTGGCGATCGCGCGGTCCCGATCAGGACGGCCCTCGATCGACAGGGGCATCGCGCCCAGCCCGATCGCGCTCACTTCGACGTCTCCGATGTTGCGGTAACGCATGGGGGTCATGCCTTTCTGGCGTCTTCGATGGCTGCGCCGAGCCAATCGGTGGTGGAGGAGAAGGAAAAGCCGAGGCCGGTCGCGCGCGAGGTGTCCAGGACGGCGTACCGGTCGAACGAGAACGGCGAGGCGTCCCGCTCGACGACCCGGAACCGGGGCTCGATCGAGATCGCGCGGGCGATGTCCACGGCGGAAAGTCCGCCGTGGGAGCCGGCGTTGACCGGACCCGTGAAGTCCGCGAGCGTGGCCCAGGTCAGGAAGTCCGCGATCTCACTCGCGTGGATGAACGTCGACGGCCGCGGTCCCGCGTGGATGTCCACGGCGTCCCCCGCGTCCAGCCGTTCGACGTAATGGCGCAGCCGCCCGGTGAAATCCTTTCCGCCGAGGACGTGCGCGACGCGCACCGACGCGAACGGTGGTTCTCCCGCCGCGAAGACCGTCTCGGCCTGCCGCTTGCCTTCGCCGTAGTCGTACGAAGGTGCCCCGAGGTCGACCGGCACGGAGGAGACCAGCGATTCGGTCATCGGCGTCTCCGTCCTGACCTGGTCGTAGACCTCGATCGTGGACGTCATGACGTAGCGGTCCGTGCGGAGCACACGGCGCGCGATTTCCGCCTGGACCGGCGTGTAGCAGACCTGGTCGAGCACGACGTCGAAGGAACGAGACCGCAGAGCGGCCTTCAGGCCGGCTTCGTCGTCGCGGTCGGCGAGCAGGTGAGCGACGCCGGACGGGGCAGGTGCGGAGCCACGGTTGAGGACGGTGACGTCCGAGCCGGCGTCCCGCAGCCGCTCGACCACCCCGCGGCCGAAGTACCGGCTTCCGCCGAGAACGAGCACTCTCTTCATGTGCACGAGCTTCATGTCCACCAGTGTTACGGTGGCGATCCGGGCATTTGAAGGGGAGAACATGGGTGAATCGGCGGAATCGCTGAAAGAATCTCGGTCGAATCGCGGGTTCGCTGAAAGCTCACTGGACGTGATCGACCGGCGACTCCTGGAACTCCTCCAGGAGGAAGGCCGCATCACTCTGAGCGAGCTCGGGCGCCGCGTTTCGCTGAGTCCCGCCGCCGTCGGCGAGCGGGTCAAACGGCTCGAAGCCGACGGCACGATCACCGGTTACGCGGCGCTCGTTTCGCCCGCCGGGATCGGACTGGGGCTGCGGGCGTTCGTGCGGATGGCGCCGCACAGCGGGTTCACCGTCCGCCATCCGCGCACGCGGAAGATCATGGACCGCCCCGAAATCCTCGAGCTGCACCATGTGGTGGGCGAGGACTGCTGGATCCTGAAGATCGCCGTGCGCGACACCACCCACCTGGAGGAGTTGCTGGAGGACCTCTCCGTGCTGGGCGCCACGACGACGTCGATCGTCATGTCCAGCCCGATCGAACGACGAGTGCTCCTGCCCTTGTGATCCATCACAAGAACTGACAGGCAAGTCTGGTCGTTCTCCTGGTTCAGCTCGTCGCTTTGTGACGCAGGATGACTCGCATCACATACTGACGAGTAACCGGAGGCAGGGATGCGGGCTCGGATCCTCACCACGCTGATCGCGGCCTTGACGTTCACGATCGCCGTCCCGGCGGTGGCGAGCGCGGCGCCGTCGAGCGGCTGGAACGACTGGTCGTGCAAGCCGAGCGCGAACCATCCCGAGCCCGTCGTGCTGGTGCACGGTCTCGGCGGCAACGCGACGACCAACTGGTTCCACCACGCGCCGAAGCTCAAGAACGCCGGCTACTGCGTTTATTCGCTGACCTATGGTGCGACCGTCCTGGGTGGACAGTTGTTCGGCGGGCTCGCCTCCATGCGGAAGAGTGCCGTCGAACTCGGCGTGTTCGTCGATCGCGTGCGAGCGAGTACCGGCGCGGACAAGGTCGACATCGTCGGGCATTCCGAGGGCACGACGATGCCGGCGTACTACCTCAAATTCGAGGGAGGTGCGGAGAAGGTGAAGCATTTCGTCGGGTTCGGCTCGAACTTCAAGGGCACGTCGCTCAACGGCCTCTCCGGCCTCGCCAAGGCCGTGCTGTCGTTGCCCGGTATCGATCTCCTCGCTGACGGCGTCTGCGGGGCGTGCCGCGAATACCTGGCGCCATCGGACTTCCTCGACGACCTCGCCCGTGACGGCGTGACCGTGCCGGGGCCGACCTACACGAGCATCGTGAGCCGCCACGATCGAGTGGTCACGCCGTACACCAGCGGTGTGCTGGACGAGCCGGGCGCGACCGACATCGTGCTGCAGGACAAATGCGGCTCCGACGTTTCAGGGCACCTGAGCCAGGCGATCGATCCGAACGTGACGAGCCTGATCCTCAAGGCGCTCGACCCGGAGAACGCGCCCGCGCCGAAGTGTGTGCCGTTCTTCGCGCCGCTGTAGGGGTCAGGGCCTGGTCGCGTGCACCACGAACACCGACCGGACCCGATCCTCGGTTTCGACGTCGAGCCGTTTCACGGTCACCTCGGTGAAGCCGGCTCCGGAGGCCAGTTCCGCCGCGTCGTCCTCGGTTTCCGGCAGCTTCAGGTCGGTGGGGACGATCGCGGCGAACGCCTCCGACGGCCGGAACGCCGACGCGATCGGCAGGCTGAAGCCGACGCGTCCGCCGGGGCGCAGCGCGCGCAGCCAGTCGCGCAGGGCGGCCGCGCCGAGGAAGTGCAGCGAAGACGCGCACAGCACGGCGTCCGCGCCCTCGTCCTCCACCGGCGACGGAACCGCGGAAGCCACCTGCCAGGTGATGCGCTTGCCGGGATCGTGCGTCGCCGCCTTCGTCTCGGCCTGGGCGATCATGCCCGGCGAGATGTCGATCGCGAGCACTTCACCCGGCTCCAGGCGCAGCGCGGCGAACGCGGCCACCCCCGTCCCGGTCGCGACGTCGAGAACACGCTCGGGTGCCGTGCAGCCGAGGCCGTCGACGAGCGCGTCGGCGACCAAGCCGTGAAAGGTGTCTTCGTCGTAGCGCGCGGCGATGCCGTCGAACAGCCCGGCCGCGATCTCCTCGCTCACGACCGCGATCTTATCCGGGAGACGGCGGCGTCCGGCGAAACCCAGGTCGGCGCGGTGATACCAGGACAGCTCGGCGTCGCCTTCGAGCCAGCAGAGCAGGACGTCGGCGCCGTCGAGTTCGGCGGGGAAGTCGATCAGGAGCGGGGCGAATCCCTTCAGCTCCGCGCCCGTCCTCTGGACGGTGGTCATCAGGTCGTCCAGCCGGGCCTGCGCGGCCTTCCATTCCGGCATCCCGCCGAGCGAGGTCTCGCGGCCGCCGGGGCGCAGGGACGCGGCGAGTTCGGCCGCGTCGGCGCGGAGCCGGACCAGTTCGTCGAGCACGGGGCGTAGCCGGGCGAGCTCGGCGCGGGCTTCGGGAACGGTGAACAAACCCATGCGCCGATGGTCCCAGCCCGCTCAGCGGCGCCGCCGGGCGAGTCTCGACGCGAGGCCCGCGCCGGTCAGGAGGAAGCCCGTCGCGAGCAGTCCGCCGATGAACAGCCAGCTCGTGACGCCGTAGGTGACGTCGTTCTGCGGCAGATACTTCACCAGCCGGAATCCCCATTCCGGGACCGCGATCGTGGCCACGCCGGGGGCGACACCCCAGACGAGGCCGCCGAGGATCGGGCCGGTCGCCGAGAGCGCGCCGAGCAGTCCGACCGACAGCAGGAGGACCCCGCCGCCCACCAGGAGAACGATGCTGAGGACGTCACGCTGGGTGCTGAGCGTCGCCTGGACGAGCATCTGCTGCCGCAGGCCGCCCCAAGCCAGCAGGCCGAGGGCGACCGGCGTCAGGATCAGCCCACCCGCGCCGCTGAGGACGCGACGCACGCCTCGGCCCGCGCGCGGGTCTTCGGATCCCAGGTCGTCGTCGAAGGGCTCGTACGGTTCATACGACTCGACGTCCTCGTACGGCCTGCGCGGGTCCTTGGGTTGCTCGTACTCGCCGTACTCCTGGTAGTCCTCGTCGTCGTACTCCGCGACGTACCGGTGCGTTGACATGGGCGGGTCACCTCCCTGCACCGGACTACGGACGCCGGCCCCCTTCGGTTCACTTCGATCTCCGGCGGATCGCGTTTAGCCCCCTAAACGCGATTTGAGCGGCGCCGCGAGAGGGTGCCGACCAAACCGGCCCCGATCAGCAGGAAACCACTCCCGACCAGCGCGCCCATCACGAGCCAGGTCACCAGGCCGACGCCGAGGCCGCTGCCGCCGACGTCGTAGACGAGGCTCATGGCATCGCGCGGGCTCAGGAGGAACGCCAGGCCCGGCAGTACTCCCCACAGCAGCCCGCCCAGTACCGGCCCGAGCCCGGACAGCGCCCCGAGGAACGCGACGCCGAGCAGGAGCAGGCCGCCCAGGATCAGGAGGACGATGCCGAGCGGGTCCTCGCTGATGGACAAGGAGCGCGAGAAACCCCGCTGGAGCAGCGAGCCGCCGTAGATCGTCAGGCCGAGCGCGACCGGCGTGAGCAGGACACCGCCGAGCCCGCTGAGCACCCGGGGCACCGCGCGACCGCTTTGCCTAGGCTGGGCGTAGGGCTCCGGCGCCTGAGGCTGCTCGTACGGAGGCACGGCGTAGGGGTTGGTCGACATGGGATCGCCCTTTCCGGTGGGCTGGCGGAGGAGTGTTGTTCGATGATGACGCGGTCGCCGTCGTTCCCGTGACGGCCGGATGACCGTCGTACGACCGAGTGACGTCGGACACATTCGCCTCGTGGAGACTTGATACCGGCCACTACTGGAACCATCCAGCACCGTTAAGCAGTACGCTTGTACCGCTACCGGAGACTGAAGTAGAACGCGAAGATCCGCGGAAGGAGCACCGCTGCTCATGGCCAAGATCAAGGTCCAGGGCACCGTCGTCGAGCTCGACGGCGATGAGATGACCCGCATCATTTGGCAGTTCATCAAGGACAGGCTGATCCACCCGTACCTGGACGTGAACCTGGAGTACTACGACCTGGGCATCGAGGAGCGGGACCGCACCGACGACCAGATCACCATCGACTCCGCCAACGCGATCAAGAAGCACGGCGTCGGCGTCAAGTGCGCCACGATCACGCCGGACGAGGCGCGCGTCGAAGAATTCGGCCTGAAGAAGATGTGGCTCTCGCCCAACGGGACGATCCGCAACATCCTCGGCGGCGTGATCTTCCGCGAGCCGATCGTCATCCAGAACATCCCGCGCCTGGTGCCGGGCTGGACCAAGCCGATCATCATCGGCCGTCACGCGCACGGTGACCAGTACAAGGCGACCAACTTCAAGGTCCCCGGCCCCGGCACGCTGACGATGACCTACACCCCGGCCGACGGTTCCGAGCCGATGGAGTTCCAGGTCGCGCAGTACCCCGAGGGCGGCGGCGTCGCCATGGGCATGTTCAACTTCCGCAAGTCCATCGAGGACTTCGCGCGCGCCTCGCTGCAGTACGGCCTCGACCGTGAGTACCCGGTCTACATGTCGACCAAGAACACCATCCTGAAGGCCTACGACGGCATGTTCAAGGACGTGTTCGAGGAGATCTACCAGGCCGAGTTCAAGGCCGACTTCGACGCCAAGGGCATCTCCTACGAGCACCGCCTGATCGACGACATGGTCGCCGCGGCGATGAAGTGGGAGGGCGGCTACGTCTGGGCCTGCAAGAACTACGACGGTGACGTGCAGTCCGACACGGTCGCGCAGGGCTTCGGCTCGCTGGGCCTGATGACCTCGGTGCTGCGCACCCCGGACGGCAAGACCGTCGAGGCCGAGGCCGCGCACGGCACGGTGACCCGGCACTACCGCCAGCACCAGCAGGGCAAGCCGACCTCGACCAACCCGATCGCGTCCATCTTCGCGTGGACTCGTGGGCTCGAGCACCGCGGCAAGCTGGACTCGAACCCGGAGCTGATCGGCTTCGCGAACAAGCTGGAGCAGGTCGTCGTCGAGACCGTCGAGAGCGGCAAGATGACCAAGGACCTCGCGCTGCTGATCAGCAAGGACCAGCCGTTCCAGACCACCGAGGAGTTCCTCGCGACGCTGGACGCCAACCTGGCCGAGAAGATCGCCCAGGGCTGAGTCTCGTGAACGCTTGAAGGCCCCCTTCCCTCGCGGAAGGGGGCCTTTTCGCGTGGTGACGGTGGGTAGCCCGTGACCGGCCGGGGTTGGCGCCTCCGGGTGGTTGGCAATCCGGGATCTGGGCGACCGCCCCGGCTTCTGCCACTCTGGACCGGACAGAAAACGATTCCCTTGTTCGAGGAGTGACCATCATGGCCATCTCGAAACCGGTCTTGTTCATCGGCGGCGGACTGGCGCTGATCGTCGTCGTCGCCATCTCGGGGCAGGACAGGGAGTCGAGCGCGTCGAGCCCGACCGGTTGCCAGGTCGTGGTGACGGCCGACGTGCTCAACGCGCGCGACACCCCCGGTGGGCAGAAGATCGTCGGCAAGTACGTCAAGGACACGAAGATCGACGCGCAGCCGGTGGTCGAGAAGGGCTTCCGCAAGATCGCCGAGGGCAAGTGGGTCTCCGCCGAGTTCGCGCCCCCTGTCGAAGGCGCGAAATGCGGCCCGTGACCTGGGGGTTCGCGTTTTGCCCGCGAAACGCAGGTTGGGCCCTGGCCTGGGGGTTCGCGTTTAGCCCGCGAAACGCAAGTGGGTGCCTTCCTCGGCCGCCAGCACCTCGCCGCTGAACTCCTTCCGCGCTTCGGCCACCGAGATCCCGCGGTCGGAACCGGGCCAGAAGTGGGTCAGCAGCAGCCGCCGGGCGCCGCCTCGCTCGGCCCAGTACCCGGCCTCGCCCGCCGTGGACACCAGACGCGGCGTCTCGTCGGGCGACGGTCCCTGAAGCGTGGCGTCGGCGATGAGGAGGTCGGCGTCGCGCGCCAGTTCCGCGAGGATCGGGCTTGGCCCACTGTCGCCGGTGTAGGCGACGGTGAGCTCGGGCGCGGTCAGGCGGACTCCGTAGTTCGGCACATGGTGCGGAAGCAGGAACGTGGTCATCCGGAACGGGCCGACCTCGCGCGGCGGGCCGAGTTCGCGCACGTCGAAGATCGTCGTCGGATGCGGTCGCGGCTCCAGCGCTTCGAGCCGGCGCACCGTGCCCGGCGTGCAGTGCAGCGGGATCTTCGGCTCGTCCGGCAGCCCATAGGCACGGGCCCGGCCGAGCGCGCTCACATCTGCGCAGTGATCGGGATGCTCGTGCGTCACCACCACGGCGTCGATCCGGCCGCCCGGGCAGTGTTCGAACAGCCGTGACGCGGCGCCGTAGCCGAGGTCGAGAACGACCTTGAAACCCTCGTGGACCAGGAGGAAGCCGGCGCAGGCCCGGCCAGGTTCCGGCCAGGCGCCGCAGCTGCCCAGCACGGTCAGCTCGCTCATGCGCGCAGTCTCGCAGAGCGAACGCCCTGCCGGTTCTGTCGGACCCCCCGGGTAGCGTGCGACGGGTGCTGACCGTCTCCACTGTGAATGTCAACGGCCTTCGTGCCGCCGCGAAAAAGGGCTTCGTCGAGTGGCTGGGCTCGACGAAGGCCGATGTCGTCGCCTGCCAGGAGGTCCGGGCCGAGCTCAAGGAGCTCCCGGCCGGTGCCGCCGCGCCCGAAGGCTGGCACGTGGTGCACGCGCCGTCGGCGCAGAAGGGGCGCAACGGCGTCATGCTCTTCAGCCGGGCGGAGCCGGAAGAGGTCCGCATCGGTTTCGGCGAGCCCGAATTCGAAGACAGCGGCCGCTACGCCGAGATCCACCTGCCGAATGTCGTGGTCGCGAGCCTGTACCTGCCCAGCGGCGACGTCGGGACCCCGCGCCAGGACGAAAAGGAGCGCTTCATGACGGCGTTCCTGCCGTACCTCGTCGACCTGCGCGCCAAGGCCGAGGCCGGCGGCCGTGAGGTCGTCGTCGTGGGCGACTGGAACATCGCTTACGACAAGATCGACCTGAAGAACTGGCGGGGAAACCAGAAGAGCTCGGGCTTCCTGCCGGAGGAGCGGGACTGGCTCGGCCGCGTGTTCAGCGAGGCCGGCTACGTCGATGTACAGCGCAAGCTCGACCCGGAAGGCCCCGGCCCGTACACCTGGTGGTCGTACCGCGGGAAGGCGTTCGACAACGACACCGGCTGGCGCATCGACTGCCAGATCGCCACCCCCGGCCTGGCCGAGCGGTGCACCTCCGTCGTGGTCGAGCGCGCCGAGTCCTATGACCGGCGCTGGTCCGACCACGCGCCGGTGACGGCCACCTACTCAGGCTGAGCAGCCGGCAGGCAATTCCGGATCCCGGCTGTTCGCCGTGACCTCCGGGATCCGGGCACTCAGTGCGCCGCCTCGATCTGTTCGGCTCAGCCGTGAGTGACAGGTTCGACCTGCGGTCCAGCGGCGTCGACGTGTTTGTCGAGTTCGATGCTGGGCCGGGGTTCGACTACTTCGTTCGGAAGGAAGGCCTTGAGCGGGTCCTGGGTCGTCCCGTGGACCTCATCAGTGTGACCAGCATTCGCAATCCGTACTTCAAGCATCAGGTGCTGGAGACTCGGGAGCTGCTCTATACAGCGTGATGCTCGGGCTTACCTTTGGGACGCCTTGAGGGCAGCGGAACTGCTGAGTGAGTTCAGCAAAGGCGAGGGCTGTCGAGCGTCGGTGCGAAATCATCGGTGAGGTGCTGAACCAGCTGTCCGAAGCGGATAGCGACTTGGCGGCGCAAGTGCCGGATCTTCCGTAACATCCTCATCCATGGTTACGTGACGGTCGACGATGCCTTGGTGCGGCAGGTGCTCACAGAGCGGCTTCCTGGGCTGATCGGCGTCCTGCGGCGGTGGCAAGACGCGTAGGTCCGACCACGCGCGCCCGTAACGCCGATGTACTCCGGATAGGCTGCACGCCGGGAGAATCGGGGGTCGCGATGGAGACGAACGAAGCCAGGCGCATCGAGGCGACGAACGCCGAGCGCTACGCGATGTCCGGCCAGTACGGGTGGGAGTTCAGCCCGGACGCGCCGAACATGCTGGAACGGTGGACGGTGCTGCCGTTCAACCAGCGCGGCGACAAGCGGATGGCGTTCGGCGCGCTGAGCGGCATGTATCAAGGGCTGCGGTTCAGCGTCTTCGACTACCACCGCCGCCCGACGGTCACGAGTGTGCACACGCGGTGGACCAACAAGAAGGTCAACGAGCTCGACACGATCTCGATCGACACGGTCTGGGCCGTCACCCTGCCCGCGCCGATGCCGAACTTCCAGATCGTGTCGAGCATCGAGTCCGCCTGGGACGTCGAGCAGTATCCGGAGCCCGCCACCGCGGACCGGAAGTTCAACCGCTGGTACAAGCTGATCGACACCGACCCGAACGTCGCGGTCGGCGTGCTGACGCCGCAGGTCGCCGCCACGATGCGGTCCTTGAAGCTGCACACCTGGTCGCTGGTGGGTGCGGAACTGGTTTACGTCGAGAATCCGACCTTCGGCCGGACCAAGCCGGATGACGTGCTCTCGACGCTGGGGCGTCTCGCGCAACTCGTGTCGCTGCTGCCGTTCCACCTCGGCGGCGGTCAGCCCGCCCCGCAGCAGCCCCAGTACCCGCACCAGCCGTATCCGCCGCAGAACCCCGGCTATCCGCAGCAGTACCCGCCTCCGCCGCAGTACGGACAGCAGCCGTATCCGCCGCGGCATCACGGTTATCCGCCGCCGCACTACCCGCCACCGCAGTACCCGCAGCCCGGGTATCCGCCGCCGGGGTACCCGCCGCGCGGCTACTGACGGGACTTCGCGCTCTCCGTCCACACTGGACTCTCGACGAAGTGGTTGTCGAACTTTTCCTGGCTGTCCAAGAGATCCTGGACGGTCGCTTCGCCGTGTCCGACCTTCTCCAGTAGGCGGAAGTAGCCGAACCGTTCCACGCCGGGGATGAACACGATCAGGACGTCCGCCGACGAGTCGACGGCCGCGCGGAACGCGTGTGTGGTCAGTGGCGGGACGACCAGCATGTCGCCTTCGGAAACGGTGACGATTTCTTCTCCCACAAGGACTTCCAGCTTTCCGCCGAGTATGAAGAACATCTCGGAGGAGTCGGTGTGGTAGTGCGGCGCGGCCCCATCGGCGCCGACGCCTAGCCGTGTTCGCGCGCTGCTCATGACTCCGCCTGTGGTCGAGACGTCGGCGAGCAGGGTGACAAGGGTGGGGGTCGCACCGACGGTTTCGGCTTCGGCGGCGCGGACGAGGACGGCTTCACGGGTTTCGATGCGCTGGGTCATGCCTGCGATAGTTCCATCACTGATAGTTCGCTGTCAAACTATCTCCTGTCGAATAGACTGCGTCCGTGAGCGAAGAACGAAACACGGACGCGATCGACGCGGTCGTCGGCGCGTGGCGCCGCGAGCGGCCGGAGCTGGACTTGACCGCGATCGGGGTCGCCGGGCGACTCGGTCGCGTGGCGATGCTGACCACTCCCATGGTGGAAGCCGTGTTCGCGAAGCACGGCTTGAAGCAAGGGGAGTTCGACGTGCTCGCGGCGCTCAGGCGATCCGGGAAGCCGTACACGCTGATCCCGTCCGAGCTTTCCGCGACGCTGATGATGTCCAGGGCCGGGATGACCAGCAGGATCGACCGGCTCGAGTCGGCGGGGCTGGTGGAACGGGCGCTGGATCCGGAAGACCGGCGCAGCTTCCGGGTCACGCTGACCGGGCGCGGGTTCGAAGTCGTCGACGCCGCGATGACCGAGCACACGGCGAACGTCGCGAAGCTGCTCGCGCCGCTTGGTGACGACCTCGGCGTCCTGGACGCTTCGCTGCGACGACTGCTGACGTCCCTCGAAAGCTGAAGGGGCCCTTCGCCGCGTCACATGCGGCGAAGGGCCCCTTCAGCACCCTGGATGGATCAGCAGTACAGGTTGCCGCCCGGGCTCACGCCGAGGATGCCGGTGAACTGCTGGTACTTGTTCACGCGGCTCTGCACCTGGGCGGGGTTGCCGCCGTTGCACTCGATGCTGCCGTTGATGCTGCGGATGGTCTCGCCGAAGCCGCGGCTGTTGACCATCGCGTTGTGCGGGGTCATCGTGCCGGGACCGTTCTGGGTCATCCAGTACCAGATGCCGGTCTTCCAAGCGACCGCCGCGTCGTTCTGCACCAGCCACGGGTTGGTCAGCAGTGGCAGGCCCAGCGCGTCGCCGGCGGCCTTGTAGTTGAAGTTCCAGCTCAGCTGGATCGGGCCGCGGCCGTAGTACGCGGCGTTGCCCGCCGGGCAGCCGTAGGACTGGCTCGTGTCGCAGTAGTGCGGGTAGTTGGCCTCGTTCTGTTCGACGATGTGGACCAGGCCGCCGGTCTCGTGGCTGACGTTCGCCAGGAAGGCCGCCGCTTCCTGCTTCTTCACGGTGTCGCTGCCCGTGCCCGCGAAGGCCGGGTATGCGCTCAGGGCGGTGACCAGGCCGTTGTAGGTGTAGAAGGGGTTCCGGCTCGGGAACATCTGGTTGAACTGGGCCTCGCTGACCACGAAGCCGGACGGGTTCGGCGGGTTGGTCGTGCCGCCACCGCAGGCGCCCTGATCGGCCCAGACCTGCGCGCTACCAGGGGTTTCGTTCTGCGTCCACCACTTCGCGGACCAGTTGTGCCCGTTGTGGGAGGCGGTGTTGCCGCCCCAGTAGACCGAGCTCGCGTTCCACGGCGCCACGCAGTCCGCGGCGGAGGCGGACTGGGCCGGGACGACCACGGCGACCGTGGTGGCGGCGAAGGTGGCGGCGACCGCCGCGAGAATACGTCGAAGAGACATCGGTGGCTCCTTCGTGCGAGGGGACCATGCAGGGAGATTGGTCTATACCTTTTAAGGGGTATGGCCAACAGGTATAAACCATTGCGGACAAGAAACCAACCGCGGAAAGCCGGATACCGCCTGTTCGGCCGCGTGTGACAGTCGAATGGTCCAACCCTGTCCGGTTTTGTCGGAAACCGATCTTGAGCTCGACAACTCTGAGAAGAGGGGTGCTCGAAACATCCCCCCTGTGAGGGGTTACTCTCGTGCCCCGAGTTGATCAGAACCCACAGGTCTTGACACGCTCGGTAGTTTTTTGACCAGCAGCCTGGAAATGCTCACTCGTTCGGGTTATCGTTCCGGTTCGGCAAAGTCACGTCACGGGAGGCACTCCGGTGCGGAACCCAGTTCATCTCCTGGTGCGATCGGCCATGCCCGCGGCGAGGGCCGCGGCGGTCGTCGCGATCCCGGTCGCGCTGCTCGTCGCGGGCGCGGTACCGGCATCGGCCGCGGACACGACGTCGCGGTCGGAGATGGCGTTCGGTCTTCTGGGCCCGGTCGGCTTGATCGCCGTCGCGCTCGGCATCGTCGGGATGGCCTTCGGGGTGTTCCGCCAGCGCCGGAAGGCCCGCGCGGCCGCCGTCGCCCCCGCTCCCGCCCCGGCGCAGCCCGCCACCCCGCACGTCGCCGCGATGGCCGAAGCCGTGCTCGCGGACGACGCCCTCACTCGCCAGCAGCGCCCCTGACCTGCGCCTCCCGGCCCCGGATCGCGATTAGGGGGCTAAACGCAGGTCGGTGCCCTGGGCCAGGCAGATCGCGATTAGGGGGCTAAACGCAGGTCGGCGGATTTCTTGGGTAGGTACACCTAGTCCGGCCCGGATTGTTTAGCCGCTCGCTGATCGCCACGCTCGGGTCCATGACGGTGACACGGCGTCGCAGCCGGCCCGGTGACCCCTTCCCCCGCGCCCTGGACCGGGCGATCATGGACAGCGGCCTCGGCCTCGACCGGATCCGGCACCGGCTCGCCCTGGAGGGTGTCCGGGTCAGCGTCGCGACCTTGAGCTACTGGCGGACAGGAAGAAGCCGCCCCGAGCGATGCGACTCCCTGAAGGCGGTCGCGCTGCTGGAGCGGCTCTTCGAACTTCCGCACGGTTCCTTGCTGAACCGGCTGGGCCCGCGTCGCCCCCGGGGACGGTGGGGTGACGCGGGGACCGGATCAGACGCCGGAGTTGGTGCGGATCCAGCTGCGGAAGTAGGGGACGTCCACGTAGATCGACGGCCCGGTCGCGCAGGTGCTGCTGTTGTTCCCGGCGCGGCTGGTGGCGCCGACCAGCTGCCAGACACCGCTGACCTGCTTGACCTGCGGGCCGCCCGAGTCGCCGTAGCAGGCACCCGAGTTGCCGTTGGGGTTGTTGGTGCAGATCTCGCTGGCGGCCCTGATGCCGCTGCATCGGCTGTCGGCGACGATCGAGGTGTTCAGCTCCTGGAGGTTGATCGGGGCGCCACAACCACCGCGGACGGGGCAGGTCTGGCCCCAGCCGATGATCCGCGTCGCGGTGCCAACGGCCCCGGACGAAGCGGCGATCGTGACCGGCGCCTGCGACACCGCCGTCGAGAGACGCAGCAGCGCCAGGTCGGCGCTCGGGTGGGCGATGCGCTGGGCCACGCGGGCGACGGTGCCGCCGCTGGTGCGGTTCGTGGTGCCGACGCGCACCTGGTACGGCGTGCCGCAGTGCGCCGCGGTGACCACCCAGGTCGAGCTGATCAGTGAGCCACCACACTGGTGGCCGCCGGAGCTCGACTGCTGGGACACCATGAACGAGTAGACCTGGGTCGCGTTGCCGCCGCCGACGATGTTCGGCTGGACGCCTCCGGTGGGCTCGGCCGCCGCCGCGACGCCGGAAAGCGAGAAGACGGCCGCGGCCGCCATGGCCAAGCCCATCAGTAGGGATCGTGCCTTCATCTGGGTTCTCCTTCGGTGTGGCCGGAAGATCCGGTGCCTTGAACGCTAGGAATCGGGCACCGTGCCCAGAACCGTCGGAAGTATGTGGCGTTTAACCGTTTAGACCGTTCGGCCGGGACGAGGCCGGATGACCCGCCGCGGCGTGGCCTGAGAGAATCCGGGCGTGTCCGACGAACAGAAGCGCCCGCGCGTGCTCTCCGGGATCCAGCCGACCGCCGACTCGTTCCACCTGGGCAACTACCTGGGCGCGCTGCGGCAATGGGTGCGGCTGCAGGACACCCATGACACCTTCTACATGGTCGTCGACCTGCACGCGATCACCGTCGAGCAGGATCCGAAGGTGCTGCGCGATCGCACGCGCCGCTCGGCCGCGCAGCTGCTCGCGCTCGGGGTCGACCCGGCCCGCAGCGCGCTGTTCGTCCAGAGCCACGTGCCCGAGCACGCCCAGCTGGGCTGGGTGCTGGAGTGCCAGACCGGGTTCGGCGAAGCGAGCCGGATGACGCAGTTCAAGGACAAGGCCGCGAAGCAGGGCACGGATCGCGCCAGTGTCGGCCTGTTCACGTACCCGGTCCTGCAGGCCGCCGACATCCTGCTGTACCAGGCGAACGAGGTCCCCGTCGGCGAGGACCAGCGGCAGCACCTGGAGCTGACGCGCAACCTCGCGCAGCGGTTCAACAACCGCTACGGCAAGACGTTCACCGTGCCGGAGCCGCATATCGTCAAGGACACGGCGAAGATCTACGACCTGCAGGACCCGACCGCGAAGATGAGCAAGTCCTCGTCGACCGGCAACGGCCTCATCGAGCTGCTCGAAGAACCGAAGAAGTCGGCGAAGAAGGTGCGCTCGGCGGTCACGGACACCGGCCGCGAGATCGTCTTCGACGCCGAGAACAAGCCGGGCGTCTCGAACCTGCTGACGATCCTCTCCGCGCTGACCGACCAGCCGGTCGCCGAACTCGAGAACTCGTACGAGGGCAAGGGTTACGGCGACCTGAAGAAGGGTGTCGCGGAGGCGTTCGTCGACTGGGTCACGCCGGTGCAGGAACGCGTCCAGTCCTATCTGGACGACGTCGCCGAGCTCGACAAGGCATTGGCGCTCGGTGCGCAACGAGCCAGGGAAGTCGCTTCGGTGACTTTGCGGAACGTCTACGAGAACATCGGGTTCCTTCCCCCGGCGGGCTGATTCGCGCTGCGATGTCGTCGCGGTGTGGTTAGCGTTTGACGGTGGCGAATGATGACGGCGCGAAGCCGGAACAGGACAAGCTGTTACCGCGCCTGAGGCGGAAGTACGGCTGGCTCGATCACCTCATCCGGGCCAACGACGCCTTCACCGAGCGCTACGGCAATCACTATGCCGCCGCCATCACCTACTTCAGCGTGCTTTCGGTGATCCCGATCTTGATGGTCGCCTTCGCGATCATCAAGATCGTGCTCGCCGGTGACCAGGTGGTGACGAACCAGCTCGTCGACGGCATCAAGAAGTCGGTCCCGGAAGGGCTGAGCGATCTCGTCGGCAGCATCATCAAGGCGGCGCTGGACTCCGGCGGCGGTATCGGGGTGTTCGGCCTGCTGCTAGCCCTGTACTCGGGGGTCGGCTGGATGTCGAATCTGCGTGACGCGCTGACCGCCCAATGGGGGCAGGAAAAGCAGAAGCTCCCGCTGGTTTCGACCACCATCAAGGATCTGCTGTCCCTCGTCGGGCTCGGGGTCGCGCTGGTGATCTCGTTCGGGCTCACCGCCGCGGGCAGCGGCGTCGGGCGGTTCCTGCTCGAACTGGTCGGCCTCGAGAACCAGGGCTGGGCCGTGTTCCTGTTGAAGGCCGCGACGATCCTGCTCGGCCTGCTCGCGAACACCCTGGTCTTCCTGTGGGTCATCGCGAGGCTTCCGCGTGAGCATGTCGCGCTGCGCAGCGCGGTCAAAGGCGCGATCTTCGCCGCGGTCGGTTTCGTCGTGCTCCAGCAGGCCGCGACCGTTTACCTCGGCAGCGTCACGAAATCACCGGCGTTCACCTTGTTCGGCCCGGTGATCGGCCTGCTCGTGTTCGCGAACCTCGTTTCGCGGTTCCTGCTGTTCGTCACCGCGTGGACGGCGACGGCGAAAGAGAACCTGAAGACGGTCATCGAGCCACCTGCCCCGGTGCTGATCCACCCGCGGGTGACCGTTCAGCAGGGGCCCGGGCTCGGCGCCGTCGGCGGGGCTTTCGCGACCGGCGCGCTCCTGGGCTGGTTCGGCCGTCGCAAGTCCTGACGTTATTCGCCGGCCATGGCCTTCTTGCGCTGGTGGCCGACGACGAACGACGCCACGATGATCAGGAAGACGACCAGCGTGATGATCCAGCCCGTCACGCCGAACGGGTCTTCGGCCGCGGCCGCCGCTCCGCTGTTCGACGCGCCATCGGCGTTCGGCGCGGCGTTGGCCGGGTCCGCGTTCACCGTTTCCGGTGACCGGTATTCGATGCGTCCCACCGATTCGGCCTTGGACTCGCGCAGCGCGATGCCGTAGTCGAGGAGCTTCGCGGCCTGCTCGGTGACCCGGGTCGGACGCTGCTCGGCGCGCAGCATCACGACCCCGACCCGGTGACCGTTCTGGACCGCGCTGCCGGCGTAGGTGTGGCGCGCGTCGTCGGTGAAGCCGGTCTTCCCGCCGGTGAACCCGGGATAGCTGCCGAGGAGCTTGTTGTCGTTGTAGATCGTGACGACCGGTTTTCCCGCGGTGGCCGGGACTTCGAAGCTCTTGGTCTTGACCACCTTGGCGAATTCGGGGTTCTTCATCGCGTAGTGGAAGATCAGGCTCATGTCGTAGGCGGAGGTCGACATACCGGGGCCGTCGAGCCCGGACGGTGTGGCGGCCCGGGTGTCCGTGGCACCGATCCGGGTGGCCAGCGCGTTCATCTTCGCGAGGGTCGCGTCCAGGCCGCCGAGCACGGTGGAGAGCGCGTGCGCCGCGTCGTTACCCGAGTGCATCAGCAGTCCGTGCAACAGCTGGTCCACTGTGTACTGACCGCCCGCGGCGATGCCCATGCAGGTGCACTCCTGCTCGGCGTCCTCCTTGGTCGGCACGACGATCTTGGCGGGCGGGAGCTCGGTGACCACGACCAGCCCGAGCAGGACCTTGATCAGCGACGCCGGCCGCTGACGGGCGTGCGGATCCTTCGCCGCGATGACGTCGCCGGTGTCGAGATCCTGCAGCACCCACGACGCGGAGGTGTTCCCCTCGGGCGGGTTCAGCGCACGCTTCGGGAGCACGAGCCCGCATTCGGCCATCCGGTCGCCACCCACCGGAACCGGCGGCACCGGCAGCGGCGCCGGAGCGGCCTCGCCGGGGCGCGGTTTCTCGGAGGTGTCGACGGGCGGTGGAGGCGTCACCTTGTTCGCGCACGGCTGCGCCTGGGCTGGTGGCTTCGGGGCGGCTGTGGCCACCGGCGTCACCGCGAGGGCGAGCACACCGGAAACGAGGACCAGGAGCGACCGGGAGATAGCGCTGTGCACCCGAGCAATGTAGCGTCGCCGGGCTCGCTGCATACTCAGGGGCATGCGCATTTCGCGAGGTACTTCGATGTTCCTGCTGGGTTTCGGCGTGTGGTCGTGGATCATCTGGATCACGTTCGCCAAGAACCTCTGGGACAGTGACCGCGCCTGGGCCGCGGACGGCTCGCCCACCGCCTACTTCATCGTGCACGCCGTGCTGACGGTCGTCTCGTTCGTGCTCGGCACCATCATCGGGCTCATCGGTCTGCGCACGCTGCGTGGCGCCGAGTCACGGGACGCGGAAAAGGCTGACGCCTGATCAGGTTTGTCGTCCTTTTGACGGTGGTGGACGGCCTTCGGCTCCCTTACGTTCACTCCACCGAATCATGGAGGTGGAATGTCCCGGATCAGACGCCTGCTCGTCCCCGCGCTCGTCGCGGCGGCGGCGGGAAGCGTGTTCGCGGCTCCGTCGGCGAGCGCCGCGCCCGCGCCGCAGTGCGACACCGCGAGCGCCCCGTTCAACTACGTGGTGCTCTACGACCCGCGCACCCCGGAGCGCAAGGTCGACAACGAACTGCGCGCCAAGTGCGGCGAGAAGGTCGCGTACTACCCGGAGATCGGGGTCGCGGTCGCGACCTCGCGCAACGCCGACTTCCAGGCGAAGATCGGCGTCTTCCGCGCCTACTCGGGCGGCCGTGACGTCGCGTTCCCGCCCGCGGCCACCACCCGCTCGACCCGCTCCGCCGTGGTCGACACCAAGGAAAACGAAGAGACCACCAGCGTCGCCCTCGAAGAGGACCTGTCGGCCCAGCAGTGGGACATGCGGGCGATCCAGGCTCCCGAGGCGAACAAGATCTCCGGTGGCAGCCGGTCGGTGACCGTCGGCGTGCTGGACTCGGGCATCGAGCCCACCCACCCCGCGCTGAAGGCGGCCCTCGACCCGAAGGTGTCGGCAGGCTGCAACAGCGGCGCGCCCGACACCACGCCCGCCGCCTGGGCACCCACGAACTCCGACCACGGCACGCACGTCGCCGGCACGATCGCGGGCAAGGACGCCGCACGCGGCTTCACCGGTGTCGCGCCCGGTGTCAAGCTGGCGTCGGTGAAGGTCGTGAACGACGACGGCCTGATCCTCCCCGAGGCCGCGGTGTGCGGGTTCATGTGGGCGGCGAAGCACCGCTTCCCGGTCACGAACAACAGCTACTACATCGACCCGGGCATGTTCTACTGCTCGAAGGAGCCGGGCGACGCGGCCGCGTACGAGGCCGTCCGCCGCGCGGTGTCCTACTCGACCGGCCGCGGCGTGCTGAACGTCGCCGCCGCCGGCAACAGCGGTTTCGACCCGGACGAGCAGACCACCGACCCGAACCGTCCGCACCCGGTCGACGAGAGCTGCGGCATCCTGCCCAAGGCCATCGACGGCGTCGTCAACGTCTCGGCCATCGGCTACGCGGGCACGAAGTCGTCGTACAGCAACTACGGTGACGACGTTTCGGTCACCGCCCCCGGCGGCGACCGCGCCCAGCTGCCGCCCGTCGGCCAGGGGGTGGGTTGCCCGCTGTCGACCATCTTCAACGGCGGGTACGGCGCCAAGTGCGGCACCTCGATGGCGTCTCCGCACGTCGCCGGTGTCGCCGCGCTGCTGGCGTCCCGTTTCCGGCACGCTCCGCCCGCGGCGCTGAGGTGGCTGCTGGAGCACCAGGCGGATGCGGTTCCGTGCGGGACTGCGGCGCCGGTCTGTGAAGGTCCGGAGAAGGACAACTCGTACTACGGCCACGGCCGCGTCAACGCTCTGGACGCGGTGAAGTAGTTTCGCGCGATCGCCGGGGCCGGTCCACGTTCGTGGGACGGCCCCGGTTTCGTTTTCCTGGCCCTTCCGATGGTGTCCTCGCTACGTTGTGAGCACCTTCGACAGTGGGGAGTTCACGATGTCGTTGTCCGGTCGGTTGGTTCCCGTGGTGCTGGGGCTGGCGATGCTCCCGCTCGTGAGCGCGCCCGCGGCGGTGGCGGCTCCGGTGGCGCCCTGCAGCGACGAGCCGCGGGAACTCCCCATCGACGAGTTCACCGACTATCGCGAGATGGTGCGGGAACTCGGCAGGCTCGAACGGGTGAGCAAAGGGCGGGTGACGGTCAAGGAGGCCGGGCGGTCGAACCGCGGCCGGGTGATTCACCAGGCGATGGTCGGGACCGGGCCGGAGGTCTTCGTGGTCTCCAGCGAGATCCACGGAAACGAGAAGACCGGCACCGACGCCCTGCTGCGCATCCTCGACTACCTCGGCACGTCGGAGTCGCGGGACGCCGAGCGGCTGCGGAAGACCATCACCTTCGTCGCGGTGCCGAAACTGAACCCGGACGGCGCCGAACTCGACCGGCGCGGCAACGACCTTTCGTGGGCGGAGGTGCAGCGGAAGTTCCCTCAGCTGAAGGACCGCCCGCCCGCCTGGAACTACCTCAGCGGCGTCCTCCAAGGCGACGACTACCGCAAGCGGCCGGGATTCGACGTCAACCGCGACTTCAACCCGGACCTGGCCTACGTCCCGCGCGCGGAGGACTTCCCGGGCGCGCCGGACCAGCCGGGGTGGTTCGTCACGCCCGAGGCGCGGGCGCTGCGTTCGGTGTACCTGGAGCTGACCGCTTCGCGGGGGAAGGTGCCCGACGTCTATGTCGATCTGCACCATCAAGGCGCCTGCGTCCGGCAGGAAGGCAGCAACCGGCTGCTCGACGTCGGCATCGACTACCCGCCGCTGCCCGACAAGTTCTTCGAGCCCGGCCAGAAGTACGCGAAGTACCGCGATGTGTACACAAAGGACGAATCGCGGCAGCTGGCGATCAGCGCGTTCAACGGGATGACGTCGCGCGGTTTCGTCGGGGCGCGGTATCCGCACGCGCCGGACCGGGATCTGCCGGGGCAGGCGCGGTGTTCGTTCGCGCTGAACGGGACGGGGACGGTGCTGTTCGAGGTACGCGGGCAGACGCAGACGCTCGGGCAGCAGCACCGGGAGCGGTTCACGCGCGCGGTGATGGCGGGGCTGTACAACATGCTGCGGGACGTGAGCACGGGCGCTGTCGGGTACATCGACCCGGAGGACTTCGACCGGCTGCCGGGTACAGCCGACTCGGCCGCTCTCGCTCGGGTGCTGGAGTAGCGGCTTTCCGTGAAGGCCTCCTTCCCTACCCTGAGAGTAGGGAAGGGGGCCTTCACGGACCATCAGGCAGCCGTAGCGAGATGGACCTGGGGGCGTGGGCGGGAAGCAGCGACCTGCCACGCTGTCTCCAGATCCGAGACCACGGCGGCCGGATCGTTCAGCAGTTGCGAAGGCAGCGTCTGCACGACGACGAGCCCGGAAGTCGCGTATCGGGTGTTCCGGTCCACAGTCCGCTGATATCCAGCTCGGCGGAAATGGAATTCGAACGAGTCGATTTCCCAGACGAGGCCGACATCGTCCCACCACGCGTCAGGCCGTCCCAGATACTTGCCGGAAACGTCGAAGAGCTCGGCATTCCAATGACTTGGAGGGTTTTCCAGCCGACGGCTGAGCACCTTCGCCCGTGATTCGGCCATTGAGCGGATGTCCACCCAGTCGTTCAAGAGCCGCCTGGGCACAGCGGTTCCTCGCTGTGTGCCGTGATTCAGTTCCCCCAGTAGCGCCTTCGGATGACACCTGCCCTGCTGGATCGCCTCGATGAGCAGCTCTTCCGACGTGTGCGGATCAGTGAATCGCCGCACCGCGTCAGTTGTGGCACGGATCACAGGCGCGAGCGGTACCCCGTTCCGTGTCGTCGGCGGCGGCAATCGCAAAGTGCGTTCCGTGGTTACGAACCCGACGCTTCGGATCTTCCGCTCGTGCGGGATCAGCAGGTGCAGCCCCTGATCGTCCGGAAGGGCGGACGGGCGCAGGCCGTGGAGCCTGCAGGCTTCGACGCCAGTGAGCATCGCCTTCGCGCCAGAATAGAGCAGCGCTGCCGTCACCAACTCCGACGAGGTCGGCTGCTGATCATGCAACAGGACGATTCCGGGAAGGAGCCGCTGCCATGGCCCACCGGGCAAGCATCGGTGGTAGATGGTCTTGCTGGGCATCTCCAGTGATTCCAGGTCGGCGACCCGGACGACGCCATTGTGGCTCCGTGCCAGCAGCAGTTCGGGATGCTGGGCCCATCTTCCTCTTTTGACCACGTGGCCAGCCTGACCGCCGGTCGCCGTCCGCGACAGCCTCACTTCGCGAACCTGTGGATAACTGGGGTCTTGTGGATAACCCCCCGAACGCCGTGAAGGCCTCCTTCCCTACCTTGAGGGTAGGGAAGGAGGCCTTCACGGACCGCTCCGTCAGACGCGCTTGAAGAGCAGGGCGCGTTTGACTTCCTGGATTGCTTTGGTGACCTGGATACCGCGCGGGCAGGCATCGGTGCAGTTGAACGTCGTCCGGCAGCGCCAGACACCTTCGGAGTCGTTCAGGATGTCCAAACGCTCTTCGGCGCCTTCGTCACGCGAGTCGAAGATGAACCGGTGCGCGTTGACGATCGCGGCCGGGCCGAAGTACGAGCCGTCGTTCCAGTACACCGGGCACGAGGACGTGCAGCAGGCGCACAGGATGCACTTGGTCGTGTCGTCGAACCGGTCGCGGTCGGCCTGCGACTGGATCCGCTCGCGCGTGGGCTCGTTCCCGTAGGCGATGAGGTACGGCTTGACGGCCTTGTACGCCTCGAAGAACGGGTCCATGTCGACGTAAAGGTCCTTGAGCGTGGTCAGACCCTTGATCGGCGCGATGGTGATGGTCGTCTTCTTGCCGTTGGTCTCCAGCAGGTCCTTCATCAGGACCTTGCACGCCAGCCGGTTGATGCCGTTGATCTGCATCGCGTCGGAACCGCAGACGCCGTGTGCGCACGAGCGCCGGAACGAGAACGTCCCGTCGATGTAGTCCTTCACGTAGAAGAGCAGGTTCAGCAGCCGGTCGGTGCGCTGCGCCGGGACGTCGTAGGACTCCCAGTGCGGCTCGGTGTCGACTTCGGGGTTGAACCGGAGGATCTTCAGCGTGACGGTGATCGGCGTGTGGTCGGAGGACACGGCCTCCGACTTCTCGGGGGTGGCCGTGGTCATCAGTACTTCCGCTCCATCGGTTCGTAGCGGGTGAAGGTCACCGGCTTGTAGTCGAGGCGGACGTCGGCCGTCAGGCCTTCACCCTGCTTGTAGGCCATGGTGTGCCGCATGAAGTTCGTGTCGTCGCGGTTCGGGTAGTCCTCGCGCGCGTGCCCGCCGCGGGATTCCTTGCGCGCCAGGGCGCCGACGACGAGGACCTCGGCCAGTTCGAGCAGGAAGCCCAGCTCGACGGCCTCGAGGACGTCGGTGTTGTACCGCTTCCCCTTGTCCGACACGGTGATCCGGCTGTACCGCTCCTTCAGCGCCTGCACGTCGGTCAGCGCCTGCTTGAGCGTGTCCTCCGTGCGGTACACCGAGGCGTGCGAGTCCATGGTCCGCTGCAGCTCGGTGCGGATGTCGGCGACGCGCTCGTCACCGTGTTCCGAAAGCAGCAGCGCGAGCTGGTCTTCCACCACGCGAGTCGGGTTCTCCGGCAGCTCGATGTGCTCGTGCGCCAACGCGTACTCCGCGGCGGCGATGCCGGCGCGGCGGCCGAACACGTTGATGTCGAGCA
The DNA here is from genome assembly GCF_056435685.1 of Amycolatopsis sp. NPDC043885. Lineage (NCBI taxonomy): Bacteria > Bacillati > Actinomycetota > Actinomycetes > Pseudonocardiales > Pseudonocardiaceae > Amycolatopsis > Amycolatopsis sp. NPDC043885. The sequence goes on along the minus strand of NZ_JBWKEA010000001.1, from coordinate 319,231 downwards.
GCGAGTTGGTGCCCAGCCGGTTCGAGCCGTGCACGGACACACACGCCACCTCACCCGCGGCGTACAGGCCGGGGATGACGTTCTCGTTGTCCCGCAACGCCTCGCCGTGGACGTTGGTCGGGATACCGCCCATCACGTAGTGGCAGGTCGGGAACACCGGCACCGGTTCGGTCACCGGGTCGACGCCCAGGTACGTCCGCGAGAACTCCATGATGTCCGGCAGTTTCGCGTTCAGCGTCTCTTCCGGGATGTGTGTGACATCGAGGACGACGTAGTCCTTGTTCGGCCCGCAACCGCGGCCCTGCAGCACTTCCTGCACCATCGACCGGGCGACGATGTCGCGCGGCGCGAGGTCCTTGATGGTGGGGGCGTAGCGCTCCATGAACCGCTCGCCATCGGCGTTGCGGAGGATGCCGCCCTCACCGCGCACGGCCTCGGAGATGAGGATGCCGAGCCCGGCCAGACCTGTCGGGTGGAACTGGAAGAACTCCATGTCCTCCAGCGGCAGGCCCTTGCGGAAGATGATGCCGAGGCCGTCACCGGTGAGGGTGTGCGCGTTCGACGTCGTCTTGAAGATCTTGCCCGCGCCGCCGGTGGCGAACACGATCGACTTCGCCTGGAAGACGTGCAGCTCACCGGTCGCCAGCTCGTAGGCGACGACGCCGGACGCGATCGGGTTGCCGTCCTCGTCCGGGGTCAGCACCAGGTCGAGCACGTAGAACTCGTTGAAGAACTCGGTGCCGTGCTTGACGCAGTTCTGGTAGAGCGTCTGCAGGATCATGTGCCCGGTGCGGTCCGCGGCGTAGCAGGCGCGGCGCACCGCGGCCTTGCCGTGGTCACGGGTGTGCCCGCCGAAACGGCGCTGGTCGATCTTGCCCTCGGGCGTCCGGTTGAACGGCAGGCCCATCTTCTCGAGGTCGAGGACCGCGTCGATGGCTTCCTTCGCCATGATCTCGGCGGCGTCCTGGTCGACCAGGTAGTCGCCGCCCTTGATCGTGTCGAAGGTGTGCCACTCCCAGTTGTCCTCTTCGACGTTCGCCAGCGCGGCGCACATACCGCCCTGGGCGGCGCCGGTGTGCGAACGCGTCGGGTAGAGCTTGGTGAGGACCGCGGTGCGGGCACGCTGGCCGGATTCGATGGCCGCGCGCATGCCGGCGCCACCGGCGCCGACGATCACCACGTCGTACTTGTGGAACTGCATTGAGAACTCCGCTTTACGTGTGTGGTGGGGCCGTCAGTTGGCCGAGATGCCGGGATCGAAGGTGAAGATCACCATCGTGCCGACGGCGAGGATCAGCACCATCGAGACGTAGAGCACGATCTTCAGCCAGAACCGGGTGCTGTCCTTGCGGGCGTAGTCGTCGATGATCGTCCGCAGCCCGTTGCCGCCGTGGATCTCGGCGAGCCAGAGCATCGACAGGTCCCAGAACTGCCAGAACGGCGAGGCCCAGCGGCCGGCGACGAAGCCCCAGTTGATGCGGTGCACGCCACCGTCGAGGATGTTCATGATGAACAGGTGGCCGAGCACCAGCACGACCAGCGCGAGGCCCGAGATGCGCATGAACAGCCAGCTGTAGAGCTCGAAGTTGCTGCGGCGGGCGGCCGGGCGCTTCGGCGAACGCGGCTTGTCGAGTGCGAGAACTTCGGTTGCCATGGTCAGTGCCCCCCGAACATAACTTCGACGGTGCGCTTCATCATGAAGAAGGCACCGGGAATCATCACCACGACCCAGATGGCCAGGATGGTCCAGAGCATCGGCTTCTGGAACTTCGGTCCCTTCTCCCAGAAGTCGACCAGCATGACCCGGATGCCGTTGAGCGCGTGGAACAGCACCGCGCCGACCAGGCCGACCTCGAGGAGGTTGACCAGCGGGGTCTTGTAGGTCTCGATGACCTCGTTGTACGTGTCGGGCGACACGCGCACGAGCGCGGTGTCGAGCACGTGCACGAAAAGGAAGAAGAATGTCAGCACGCCGGTGATGCGGTGCAGCACCCAGGACCACATACCGGGGTCGCCCCGGTAGAAGGTCCCTTGCCGGCGTGAGGCACCCGCCCGATCGCTCGCGGCCGCCTCGGTGGCGGTGCTAGCCGTGGTGGACATCGGTGAACGGCCTCCAACGTCATGGCTTGGGCCCGCTGACCGCTGGTTTCCGCGCCTGCCGCCGGGACGTCCACCTGGGGACGGCTCCGGCGACGGTGCCGAGATCATGGTCATCGAGCGTGGATACCAGGAATGCTAGACCCGCACCTCACGGTGGGCTCACCTCCGGGTTCCTCTGTGTGATGGACCAGACATCGGGACCCTTGCCCGATCGGGTGATGCGGGCCGGTAACTCACCGGTTCGTCCACTGTGGACGCGAGGGTTGTCGGGGGGCACCCTGAACGGTGCGTGACGATCTTGGGTCTTCCCCGCGGCCGGTGGGCCGAGTGCTGCCTGCGATTACTCCGTTGTGATCACGGTGAGTACTCCATTCGTCGCGCGTACGACTCATGAGTAAACGTTTGTGTTACGTAGCGTGCCTTTCCTATGGCGGCAAAGCGGCCGTTAGGTACCGTCTCTCGGTCGAACCCGGCAGCGTCGCCGGGTCGCTTTCTTCGGACCATCCGCTGGATCAGCGGGGAGGGAGACACACGTTGCGTCGCATGCGTGGAACCGCGCTGGCCGCCGCCGCCATGGCCGGTGCTCTGGTACTGGCCGGATGCGCGAAGGATTCAGGTGCGGGGAACAACAACAACGCGGGCTCTGGGGACCAGTCCGCCAGCTGCGTGACGGCGCCGAAGCCGCCCGCCGCGCCGGCCGCGTCGAGCAGCTCCGCGCAGTCGACCGAGAAGGTCGACGGCAGCAAGCTCAAGGTCGCGCTGGCCTTCGACGTCGGCGGCCGCGGCGACGCGTCGTTCAACGACTCCGCCGCCGCCGGTACCGACAAGGCGAAGGCCGAGCTCGGCGTCACGACGGTCACCGAAAGCACCGCCGCCGCGACCGAGGACGAGGCCGCCAAGTCGCAGCGTCTCGACCAGCTCGCTTCGCAGGGCTTCAGCCCGATCATCGCGGTCGGCTTCGCCTACGCCAAGGCCGTCGGCGCCATCGCGCCGAAGTACCCGAACACCCAGTTCGCGATCGTCGACGACGACTCCGTCAAGGCCCCGAACGTCACCTCGCTCGTCTTCGCCGAGGAGCAGGGCTCGTTCCTGGCCGGTGTCGCCGCCGCCTACAAGTCGAAGAAGTGCCACGTCGGCTTCGTCGGTGGCGTGAACACGCCGCTGATCCAGAAGTTCGAGGCCGGCTTCCTCCAGGGGGTGAAGGCCGCTTCGACCAAGGCCAAGATCGAGGACGAGTACCTCACCCCGGCCGGTGACTTCTCCGGGTTCCAGGACCCGGCGAAGGGCAACGTGAAGGCCGCCGCCCAGATCGCCAAGGGCGCGGACGTGATCTATCACGCCGCCGGCGCCTCCGGTAAGGGCGTTTTCGAGGCCGCGAAGTCGAACAACGCGTTCGCCATCGGCGTCGACTCCGACCAGTACAACCAGAAGACGGTCGAGGCGTCGAAGGACGTCATCATCACCTCGATGCTCAAGCGCGTCGACGTGGCGGTGTTCGACTACCTGCGCGCGCTGGCGAAGGGCGACCTGACGTCGCTGCCGAAGCGGTTCGACCTCAAGGTCGACGGCATCGGCTACGCCACCTCCGGTGGCAAGGTCGACGACATCAAGGACGTCCTCGACGGGTACAAGGCGCAGATCGTCTCCGGGGCGATCACCGTCTCGGACAAGCCGCAGAAGTAAGCTTCACCAGGTACGGGGCTCGGGAGGGTAACCCCTTCCGAGCCCCAACCTGTTTACCCAGAACTGGATGGCTTTTCATGAGCGCTCCCCAGGCCGAGGTCACCGACGCCCCCGACCGGGGTGAACCGGCCGTGCAGCTGACCGGGATCACGAAGCGGTTCCCCGGTGTCGTCGCCAACTCCGACGTCAACCTCACCGTCACCAAGGGCGAGGTGCACGCTGTCTGCGGCGAAAACGGCGCGGGCAAATCGACCCTGATGAAGATCCTCTACGGCATGCAGCAGCCGGACGAGGGCGACATCGCGATCAACGGCGAACCGGTGAAACTGCGCAACCCGCAGGACGCCATCAAGGCCGGGATCGGGATGGTCCACCAGCACTTCATGCTGGCCGACAACCTGACCGTCGGGGAGAACGTCTTCCTCGGCGCGGAGAACCTGCACGGCATCGGCCGCGCGGCCAGGGCGAAGCTGGCGGAGCTGGCCGAACGCGTCGGCCTGCACGCCCGGCCGGACGCGCTGCTCGAAGAACTCGGCGTCGCCGACCGCCAGCGCGTGGAGATCGTGAAGGTGCTCTACCGCGGCGCCCGGATCATCATCCTCGACGAGCCCACCGCGGTGCTCGTCCCGCAGGAGGTCGACGCGCTGTTCGAGACCGTCCGCGCCATGCAGAAGGACGGCTTCACCTTCATCTTCATCTCGCACAAGCTCGACGAGGTGCGCGCGATCGCCGACACGGTCACCGTGATCCGGCGCGGCACCACCGTCGGCACGGCGGATCCGAAGACGATCACCTCACGTCAGCTGGCCGAGATGATGGTCGGCACGGAGCTGCCCAGTCCGGAGACCCGTGAGTCCACTGTGACCGATCGGCCGGTCCTCCGCCTGGACGACGTCTGCTTGAGCGTCGAGGGCTCCGAGCGCAACGTGCTCGACCACATCTCCTTCACCGTGCACGCGGGTGAAGTGCTCGGGATCGCCGGCGTCGAAGGCAACGGCCAGACCGAACTCGTCGAGACGATCATGGGCATGCGCAAGGGCGGCGGCCGGATCGAACTGACCGGGGCCGACGGCAAGACCGTCGAACTGCACAAACTGGGGACGCTCGCCCGCCGCGAGGCCGGGATCGGCTACATCGCCGAAGACCGCACACGGCACAGCCTTCTGCTCAGGCAACCCTTGTGGGTCAACCGGATCCTCGGCTACCAGACCCGCAAGCCGGTCGCGAAAGGACAGTTGCTCGACATCGACGGCGCGCGGGAGGACACCCGCCGCATCGTCGAGGAGTACGACGTCCGCACGCCGGGCATCGATGTCCCCGCCGCCGCGCTTTCGGGTGGTAACCAGCAGAAGCTGATCGTCGGGCGCGAGCTTTCCGGCAACCCGGTGCTGCTGATCGCGTCGCATCCCACGCGCGGTGTCGACGTCGGCGCGCAGGCGTTGATCTGGGAACAGATCCGCCAGGCGCGCGCGGCCGGGCTGGCCGTGCTGCTGGTTTCGGCCGACCTCGACGAGCTGATCGGGCTTTCCGACACCATTCAGGTCATGCTGCGCGGACGACTGGTCGGCGAGGCCGACCCCGCGACCGTGACCCCGCAGGAACTGGGCTCCGCGATGACGGGTGCCTCCGAAGACACTGAAGAAGGTGCAACGTGAGTAGCTGGCGTACGAGGCTGCTGCCGCCTCTGCTCGCGATCGTATTCGCGGTCATCCTGACGGCCATCGCGCTGATCATCTCGGGCGCCGACCCGCTCCAGGCCTACGGCACGATGATCGGCCAGCTCTTCAAGGGCTCGACCGCCGTCGACACGGTGAACCTCGCGACGGTCTACTACCTGTCCGGGCTCGCGGTGGCCATCGGCTTCCAGATGAACCTCTTCAACATCGGTGTCGAAGGTCAGTACCGGTTCGCCGCCATCGTCACCGCCATCATCGGCGGGGCGCTGCAGCTGCCGCCGGTGATCCACGTGCTGGCGATCCTGGTCGTCGCGGTGGCCAGCGGCATGCTGTACGCGGCCATCCCGGCCGTGCTGAAGGTGACCCGCGGTGTTTCCGAGGTCATCTCGACGATCATGCTGAACGCGATCGTCGGCGGCATCGTGGCGTTCCTGGTCAACGCGGACCAGTTCGGCGTGCAGACCGGCAACAACATCGCCACCCGCGAGATCGCCGAGACCGGCCGGATCCCGGGGATCCCGATCCTTTCCGGTGAGCTGTTCGGCTTCGTGTTCATCGCGGCGCTGATCGGCGCGGCCTACTGGTTCATGCTCAACCGGACCCGGTTCGGGTTCGAGCTGAAGGCCTCCGGCGAATCGACGACGGCGGCCGCCGCCGGTGGCGTGAACGCCAAGAAGATGACGCTGATCGCGATGCTGCTTTCCGGTGGCGTCGCCGGCCTGGTCGCGATGCCGGAACTGCTCGGCCGCGACTTCAGCTACGGCATCACCTCGACCCAGATGTACGGCTTCACCGGTATCGCGGTCGCCCTGCTCGGCCGCAACCACCCGGCGGGCATCGCGCTGGGCGCCCTGCTGTGGGCGTTCCTCGACCGGTCCGCGGTGTCGCTGGAGCAGATCAACGTGTCCAAAGAGATCGCCACGATCATGCAGGGCGTGATCGTGCTGTCGGTCGTCATCGCGTACGAGATCGTGCGCCGCGCGGACCTGGCCGCCGAACAGCGTCGTGTCGGTCGCGCGCTGGCAGGCAACGGCCGCAAGGGTTCCAGCGTGTCCGAGGGAGGTGCGGTGTGACCACCGCGGACGTTCTTTCGCCCAACACGGGTGGGACCACCATGCCGGTGAAGCCGCCGAAGCGGCGCATGCCCGGCTGGCTCAAGGGAGCCATCTGGGGGCTGCTGGCGGTCGGTGTGCTCGCGATCGCGTCGTACGCCACCGGCGTCAACACACTGACCTCGACCAACACCGCGCACACCGCGTTGCGGCTGGCGCTGCCGATCCTGCTCTGCGCGCTCGGCGGCCTCTGGGCCGAACGCGCGGGCGTGATCAACATCGGCCTCGAAGGCATGATGATCCTGGGCACCTGGGGCGCCGCTTGGGGCGCGTACCACGGCGGTGTCTGGGCCGGGCTGATCGCGGCGGTCGTGTTCGGCGCGCTCGGCGGCCTGCTGCACGCCGTCGCGACGGTGACCTTCAACGTCAACCACATCGTCTCCGGTGTGGCGATCAACCTGCTCGGTCTCGGGGTCGCGAAGTACCTGGCGAACCTGGTGTTCACCCCGCTTTCGGGGAACCCGCGCCAGTCACCGCCGGTCCCGAAGTTCGACACCTATTCGGCGACGTTCCTCTCGGACTGGCTTTCGGATCTGGAGAAGATGCAGCGCGTCTTCATCTCCGACCTCGCCGGCATCCTCAACGGCCTGGTCACCGAGGTCGCGCCGCTGACGATGATCGCGATCGCGCTGGTCCCGATCAGCTACTTCGTGCTGTGGCGGACGCGGTTCGGCCTGCGGCTGCGGTCCTGCGGTGAGAACCCGGTCGCGGCCGAGTCCCTCGGCGTGAAGGTCTACCTGCACAAGTACGTCGCCATGATCATCTCCGGCGGGCTCGCCGGGATGGGTGGCGCGTCGCTCGTGCTGCTCGCCGGCGGCGCGGACTATCTGGAGAACCAGACCAACAACCGCGGGTACATCGGCCTCGCGGCGATGATCTTCGGCAACTGGCGGCCGGGCGGCCTGCTCGGCGGCGCGGCGCTGTTCGGTTACGCGGACGGCCTCCAGCTCGCCGGTGGCGGCACCGCGGTGCTCGCGCTGCTGTACGGCGCGGTGATCCTGCTGGCCGTGATCGTGGCGGTGCAGTTGTTCCGCCGTCAGTGGATCGCTTCCGCGCTCGGTGTCGTCGGCGCCGTCGCGCTGTACGCGATCTACTGGACCAACGACGACCTGCCCAGCGACCTCATCCCGTACACCGCGCACTTCGTGACGCTGATCGTGCTGGCGGTGGCTTCGCAACGGCTGCGGCCGCCCAAGGCGATCGGCGCCACCTATCGGCGAGGTGAGGACTGACATGGCGGAGTACGACTGGGAAGCCTTGAGGGCTAAGGCCGTCGAGGCGGCGAAGTCGGCGTACGCGCCTTACTCGGGTCTGCACGTCGGTGTGGCGGGCGTGGTGGACGACGGCCGGATCGTCGTCGGCTGCAACGTCGAAAACGCTTCGTACGGCTTGGGAATGTGCGCGGAATGCACGATGGCGGGGCAGCTGCGGCTGACCGGCGGCGGCAAGCTCGTCGCCGTCGCCTGCCGCAGCGGCGCCGGTGATCTGCTGATGCCGTGCGGGCGCTGCCGTCAGATCCTGTTCGAGCACGGCGGATCCGACTGCCTGGTGGACACCCCGAGTGGCATCCTGCCGATGTCCGAGGTGCTGCCGGACGCGTTCGGGCCGGATGACCTGCCATGAGCGCGTTCGCCGCCGTCGACGTCATCCGCGCGAAGCGGGACGGTGGACGGCTCACCGATGAGCAGATCGACTGGACGATCGACGCGTACACGCGCGGCGACATCGCCGAGGAACAGATGGCCGCGCTCGCGATGGCCATCTTCCTGCGGGGGATGGACTCCGGCGAGATCGCGCGCTGGACCGGCGCGATGATCTCGTCGGGGGAGCGGCTGGAGCTGAAGGTCAGCCGCCCGACGATCGACAAGCACTCGACGGGCGGGGTCGGCGACAAGATCACGCTGCCGCTGGCGCCGCTCGTCGCGGCCTGCGGCGCGGCCGTGCCGCAGCTGTCCGGGCGCGGGCTCGGGCACACCGGCGGGACGCTGGACAAACTGGAGTCGATTCCGGGCTGGCGTGCCTCTTTGTCGACATCGGAGATCATCCGGCAGCTCGACGAGGTCGGCGCGGTGGTCTGCGCGGCGACCTCCGGGCTGGCTCCGGCGGACAAGAAGCTGTACGCGCTGCGGGATGTGACTTCGACGGTGGAGTCGATCCCGCTGATCGCGAGCTCGATCATGAGCAAGAAGATCGCCGAGGGCTCGGCCGGGCTGGTCCTCGATGTGAAGACCGGTTCGGGCGCGTTCATGAAGACGCTTCCGCAGGCCCGCGAACTCGCGCGGACGCTGGTGGAGATCGGGACCGCGCACGGCGTCGCGACGACGGCGCTGATCACGGACATGAACGTGCCGTTGGGCCATGCCGTCGGCAACGCGATCGAGGTCGCGGAGTCGGTCGAGGTGCTGCGCGGCGGCGGCCCGGCCGACGTCGTCGAGCTGACCGTGGCTTTGGCCAGGGAGATGCTGGCGCTGGCCGGATTGTCCGATGTGGACCCGGCGGCGGTGCTCGCGTCGGGGAAGGCCTACGAGACGTGGTGCCGGATGATCGCCGCTCAGGGCGGGGATCCCGAGGCGGAGCTGCCGCGGCCTAAGCACGTCCACGTCGTCTCGGCGCCTTCGGATGGTGTCTTGACGTCTTTGGACGCGTACTCGGTCGGGGTCGCCGCTTGGCGGCTCGGGGCCGGACGGGCGCGCAAGGAGGATCCGGTGCAGGCCGCGGCGGGTGTCCTGTGCCTGGCGAAGCCGGGCGACACGGTGTCGGCGGGGCAGCCGCTGCTGGAGCTGCACACCGATACGCCGGAGGCTGTTCCTTCGGCTCTCGCTGCGCTCGAAGACGCCTACGCCATCTCCTCGGAGGCCTCGGCCTCCGCTCCGCTCGTCCTGGAGACCGTGCGGCCCTGACCTGCGTTTAGCCCCCTAATCGCGATCTGTCGGTGGTGCCGGCCCTGGTCGCGATCCCTGTGTCCTGAAGGCCCGCATTTAGTCCTCTGGATGCGGTACTTGCGCGTGCAACTACCGCATCCAGAGGACGAAATGCCTGAGGGTGGGCGGATCGCGATTAGCCCGCTAAACGCAGGTCGTGGCCGGAGAAGCGTGAAGGCCCCCTTCCCTCGGCGGAGCCGGAGGAAGGGGGCCTTCACGCGTTAAGAGAGCGTCAGTCGGTGGTCTCGTCGGCGCCGTCGGCCTTCGCCTTGGCGTCGGCCGCCTTGGGCGCCCGGCCGTTGCGCGAGCTGCGGCGCGGCTGACGCGGGGCGGGCGGCGGCGGGGCGATCTGCTGCACGGCCGGTCCGCCGCCGAGCATCAGCTCCGCGAAGGTCGCCATGGCCTCGTCCAGCTGGCCGCCGATGCGGCGCACGGACTCGTCGTTGCTCTTGCGCACCAGCGAGTCGACCGAGTCGGTGTCCGGCTGCTTCTGCAGCGTGCTCTCGACCTTCGACAGGCCGGAGCGGATCGAGCCGTCGAGGTCGCCGAGGCGCCCGGTGAAGCCGTCCTCGACCTTGTCGAGCCGCTCGGCCAGGTCGTCCAGTCGCGAGGTGACCTTCTCGAGGCGGTCGCCGAGGCCGTCGAGGCGCTCCGAGGCGTCGATCATCTCGCCGGTCTCGGTCAGCGCGGTCTTCAGCGCCTCGGTGTTCGCGGTGAGGCTTTCCTTGGTCGCCTTGTCGAGGTTCTCGACGCGGGTGCGCAGCTCGCGGTCGACGGTGTCGACGCGGTCCCGCAAGGTGGACTCGGCCTGCTCGACGCGCTCGCGCACCGGCCCGATCACCGACTGCGGCAGCGCGTCGGTCCTCACGTCCTGCTTGTCGAGGTGCGCGCCGAGCTCGTCGAGGCGGCGGTGGATGTTCTGGAGCTTGTCCTCGAGCCCGTCCATCCGGCCCCCGACGCCTTCCAGACGCGCGGCCATGCCGTCGAGGCGGCCGTCGAGCTGAGCGAACGGCTTGGCCAGCTTGTCGACGATGCTTTCGACGGCGCGGGTCAGCGCGGCGATCGCGGTGTCCTGCGCTTCGAGCCGCGACATGGTCTCGTCGAGACGTTCGGCGAGCACGCTGGTCTCGGTGCGGTCGGGCATCTCCGAGAGCCGCTTGCGCACCGCGCCGAGCGAGTCGACGGGGGCCAGACGTGCGTAGATGTCGTCGAGCGCGTCGAAGATCTGCTGCTGTTCGCTCTCACGCACTTCGGCCGCGCGCACCAGCATGTTGCGCATCCGGTCGAAGGACGGGGCTGCAATGTGGTTGTCAGTGGTCACTGCGGTGTCCTTCGTGGGCGGGGAAATGGGAGGGACGTGACGTGAAGCTTATCCATTGCGAAATTGCTCTGCGTATGGCCCCCGGGTATCGGACAATGCCGAGCTCTGCCCCTGATGGCCGATTCAGCCCGTGATCGACAAAGCCGAGGGTTAACCGGCTCGCGGAAGTTACCACCATGTAGGGGAATGACAGGCTGGTTACCGTTACGTATGTCCTCTGAAAGCAGCAGACCCAGCATCCCGGAGGCGGTACTGGCCCGCGCTCCCAAGGTTCTCCTCCACGACCACCTGGACGGCGGATTGCGGCCCGCCACGGTCGCCGAACTCGCCGAACAGACCGGGTATCGGGCCTTGCCGACCAGCGATCCCGTCGAACTCGGCCGGTGGTTCCGCGACGCGGCCGATTCCGGCTCCCTCGTCTCGTACCTTGAGACGTTCGCGCATACCTGTGGCGTCATGCAGACCGAGGAAGCGCTGGTCAGAGTGGCCGCCGAGGCGGTGGAAGACCTCGCGGTCGACGGCGTCGTCTACGCCGAGGTGCGTTACGCCCCAGAACTCTTCGTCGAACGCGGACTGTCACTCGATGCGGTGGTCGAGGCCATTCAGGCCGGGTTCGCCGAAGGTGAACGGAGAGTGGCGGCCGGCGGCGGCCGGATCCGCGTCGGGACGTTGCTCTGCGCGATGCGCCAGCACGCCAGGGCGCTCGAGATCGCCGGCCTCGCCGTCCGCTACCGCGACGCCGGTGTGGTCGGGTTCGACATCGCCGGACCGGAAGACGGTTTTCCGCCTACCAGAAATCTCGACGCATTCGAGTTCCTGCGGACGAATAATGCGCATTTCACCATTCATGCCGGTGAGGCGTTCGGGCTCGCGTCCATTTGGGAGGCGATTCAGCATTGTGGCGCGGAGCGGCTCGGTCACGGCGTGCGCATCGTCGACGACATCAAGACCGACAGCGACGGCACGGTCCATTTGGGACGGTTGGCCGCCTACGTCCGCGACCGGCGCATCCCGCTCGAGATCTGTCCCACGTCCAATGTCCAGACGGGAGCGGCGCGCTCGATCGCCGAGCATCCGATCGGCCTGCTCGCCAGGCTGCGGTTCCGGGTCACCGTCAACACCGACAACCGGCTGATGAGCGGCTGCTCGATGACCAGCGAATTCGCGGCACTGAGCGACGCGTTCGGCTACGGGGTGGCCGATCTCGAGTGGTTCACGATCAATGCGATGAAATCCGCCTTCCTCGATTTCGACCAGCGGCTCGACATCATCAACACGGTCATCAAGCCGGGGTATGCGTCCTTGCGTTCGTTAGCATAGCCAACTATTGTTCACTATGTAGGAGTTGGTTCCCATATAGTGAAACGGTGGCGAAGGTGGCGCAGGTCGTGGACGTGAGGAATGGCGGCAAACGACGCTGGCTCATCCTCACGCTCGGTCTCGCCGCGCAGACCGCGAGCTGTTCGTTCCTCTACGGGATCCCGTTCCTGGTGCCGTCGATGCAGAGTGCGGAGGGGCTCTCGCTCGCCGAAGCGGGGACTGTGGTCGCGGCGCCGAGCCTTGGCCTGTTGTTCACCTTGATCTTGTGGGGTGCGGCGGCGGACCGTTACGGAGAGCGTTTGGTAATGGCCATCGGGCTCGGCGTCTCGGGGTTACTCCTCGTGTACGCCGCCGTCGGCGACCACTCGCTCGGGACCCTCTTTGGGGTGTTCCTGCTCGCCGGCGCGAGCACCGCGTCAGTGAACGCCGCGAGCGGCCGGGCCGTCCTCGGCTGGTTCGGCCCGGCCGAACGCGGCCTCGCGATGGGCATCCGCCAGATGGCCCAGCCGCTCGGGGTGGGTGTCGCCGCCTTCGGGCTCCCGCCGCTCGCGGACCGCTGGGGCTTCCAGGTCTCGCTCCTGCTGCCCGCGCTGACCGCGATCGGTGTCGCGCTCCTGGTCGCCTGGCTCCTGGTCGATCCGCCGCGCCCGGAGGCCGAAGCGGGCAAGGTGGAGAAACCGCCGTCGCCGTACCGGAAGCCGGCGTTGTGGCGGGTCCACGGCGCGAGCGCGCTGCTCGTCGTCCCGCAGTTCGCGGTCTCCGCGTTCACCCCCGTGTACCTGGTGACCATGCACGGCTGGACGGCGGCGTCCGCGGGCTGGTTCGTCGGCGCCGTCCAGATCCTCGGCGCGCTGGGCAGGATCGCGTCGGGCTACTGGTCCGACCGCGCCGGCAGCAGGCTGCGGCCGATGCGGCGGCTGGCGGTCGCGAGCGCCGCGGTGATGCTGCTGGTCGCGCTCGGGGACGCGACGTGGCCGTGGCTGGTGCTGCTCGCGCTGGTCCTGGCCGCGGTGATCACCGTGTCCGACAACGGGCTCGGGTTCACCGCGTCGGCGGAGATGGCCGGGCTCGCGTGGGCGGGGCGGGCGATGGGCACGCAGAACACCGGCCAGAACATCGCCGCGGCCCTGACACCGCCGATGCTGGGGCTCGTGATCGGTGATTCGCGGTACGCCCTGGCGTTCTGCGTGGCCGCGATCTTCCCCGCACTCGCCGTGGCCCTGGTCCCCGTCAACCACGAAGCGACCATGGCCACGGCCCCAAGACCAGCGCGCCCCACCAAGTGACCGGCAGACCGTCTCTCGAAGCGCGCCAGCGCGACGAGAGACTTCACCTCGCGCGCCCTCTTTCGTCAGCGCGCGACAACCAACACAGTCAGCGCGCGACAGCCAGCCTGTTCTCGAAGGTCTCGACGAGTTTGCGCCACTCCGACTGCTCGGCGTCGAACGGAGCGCTCGGCTCGAGGCGCGAGGGGTCCGGCCGCAGCACGAACGACACCAGCCAACCGAGGCTTTCGTTGGCGGCCAGCGCGGTTTCGACGCTGTCGTCGTCGGCCCACTCGGCGGCGTCGGTGATCAGCTCGACGGCCAGCTCCAGCTGGGTCGGGTCGATCGACTCCGGGCCTTCGGCGATGTCCTCGGCGATGCCGTTCAGCACGTACGTGTTCTCGGCGTCGACCTCGATCTCGAGCTCACCGGCGGTGGCCTTCGTGGCCACCTCGTCCCAAGTGGACACTTGGGCGAGGTCGTTGTCCGCCAGGTCCTTGCCGTCCGCGATCGCGCGGATCAGGGCCTTCTCGGAGGTGAAGACGTCGATCTCGCCTTCGCTGCCGAGGAAGATCGGCTTGTCGTCGAGGTAGCAGCGCAGCGTGTAGTACTCGGCGCCGGAGGTGATGATCTTGATCGGGTCGATGCCGACCTCGCCCCAGAAGCCGACGGGCTCGTCGTCTTCGTCGTCGTCCTCGTCCGCGTCGTCCACCAGGTCCGCGTCGACGGCGGCCGCTTCGGCCTCGGCGGACTCCGCGAGGAAGGTCGCGAGTTCCTCCGCGGTCTGCTCCAGCACCTTCTCGTCGACGTCGGGGACGGTCACGAGACCGTCGATCGCGTCGAGCACGGTGTCCCACTTCTCGGAGACCGCCTGCGACAGGTCCGCCCAGAGGCGCTCGCCGTCACGGCCGGAGAAGGGCAGCGTGCCCTGGTCCAGCAGCGAGAAGCTCTCGTGCGCGTCGAGGACTTCGTGGACCTCTTCGAGCTCGCACACGTCCGCGAGCGAACGCACGATGCCGATGATCTCGGCCAGCTCGCCGAGAGTCCACTGGTCCGGCTTCTCGGCGACCAGCTCGGGGACGCCCACCAGGTCGTAGGTGTGGTCGTCGTCCGGGATGAGCTCGGGCACGTTCAGCGCCGGGACGACCTCCCACGCGGGGTGGTCGAGCAGGTCGTGCTGCTCGGAGGTCCGTACGAAAGCGGCGAGATGCGCGGCGTCCGGGAAGGCGTACAGGTCTTCCTCGTCGCCGAGGAAGGCTTCCCACTCCTCGCCGTCTTCCCGCCAGCGCGGCGCCCAGAGAGTGACGACGTCACCCTGTGGCAGGCCGAGTTCGATCGGGATGATGTCCTGTGCCATTCCTTTAGCCCTCTCGGATTACCGCCTGTGTGCGCGGCCGGGTGATGGTGCCCGGAAGGTGCGCGGTACCGCGAAGCCTACGGGTTTCCGGCGGAGGGCGCGATCACCCCTGGGCAAGAAGCGACCAACGGATGGCACGATAGGTCCTCTGATGACACTTACAGACCTCCTGCCTGCGGATCCCGATCCCGACTCGCTGTTCGAAGCCTTCTCCACCTGGACGGCCGAGCGCGGGTTGGAGCTGTACCCCGCGCAGGAAGAGGCCATCATCGAGGTGGTCTCCGGAGCGAACCTGATCCTGTCGACGCCGACGGGCTCGGGAAAGAGCCTGGTCGCGGTCGGGGCGCACTTCACCGCGCTCGCGCACGGCCGCCGCAGCTACTACACGGCCCCGATCAAGGCGCTCGTCTCGGAGAAGTTCTTCCAGCTGATCGAGATCTTCGGCCCGGAGAACGTCGGCATGATGACCGGTGACTCGGCGGTGAACGCCGACGCGCCGATCATCTGCTGCACGGCGGAAATCCTGGCGAACATGGCGTTGCGCTTCGGTGCCGACGCGCCGGTGGGCCAGGTCGTCGCCGACGAGTTCCATTTCTACTCGGAGCCGGATCGCGGCTGGGCGTGGCAGGTGCCGCTGCTGGAGCTGCCGAACGCGCAGTTCGTGCTCATGTCGGCGACGCTGGGCGACGTCTCGTTCTTCGAAAAAGATCTCACCCGCCGGACCGGCCGTCCGACCGCGGTGGTCACCTCGGCGCAGCGGCCGGTGCCGCTCACCTTCCGCTACGCGCTGACGCCGTTGCACGAGACGATGTCCGAGCTGCTCCACGGCGGGCAGTCGCCGGTCTACGTCGTGCACTTCTCGCAGGCCGCGGCGATCGAGCGCGCGCAGACGCTGATGAGCATCAACGTCACCTCGAAGGCGGAGAAGGAGGCCATCGCCGAGATGCTCGGCGACTTCCGCTTCTCGGCCGGGTTCGGGAAGACGCTGTCGAGGCTGGTCCGGCACGGGATCGGCGTGCACCACGCCGGCATGCTGCCGAAGTACCGGCGCCTGGTCGAGCAGCTCGCGCAGGCCGGGTTGCTGAAGGTGATCTGCGGGACCGACACGCTCGGCGTCGGCATCAACGTACCAATCCGCACAGTGGTCTTTTCGGCGCTGACGAAATACGACGGTGTGCGGCAACGGCATCTCAAGGCGCGCGAGTTCCATCAGATCGCCGGCCGCGCGGGCCGTGCGGGCTACGACACCGACGGTTACGTCGTCGTTCAGGCGCCGGACCACGTCGTCGAAAACGCCAAGGCGCTGGAGAAGGCGGGCGACGATCCGAAGAAGAAAAAGAAGATCGTCCGCAAGAAGGCGCCCGAGGGGTTCGTCAACTGGACGGAGAGCACCTTCGACCGGCTGATCGCGGCCGAGCCGGAGCCGCTGACGTCGAGTTTCCACGTCAGTCACTCGATG
This sequence comes from Amycolatopsis sp. NPDC043885, assembly GCF_056435685.1. Classification (NCBI taxonomy): domain Bacteria; kingdom Bacillati; phylum Actinomycetota; class Actinomycetes; order Pseudonocardiales; family Pseudonocardiaceae; genus Amycolatopsis; species Amycolatopsis sp. NPDC043885. The sequence goes on along the minus strand of NZ_JBWKEA010000001.1, from coordinate 303,017 downwards.
CTGCTGAACGTCATCTCCCGGCCGGGCAACGCCTTCGACTCGATGCGGCATCTGCTGGAGGACAACCACTCCGACCGTCCCGCCCAGCGGAAACTGATCCTGCGCGCGATCGCGATCTATCGCGCGCTGCTCGCGGCGGGTGTCGTGGAACGGCTCGACGAGCCCGACGAGCAGGGCCGCATCGTCCGGCTCACCGTGGACCTGCAGTTCGACTTCGCGCTGAACCAGCCGCTTTCGCCGTTCGCGCTGGCGGCGATCGAGCTCCTCGACGTCGAGTCGCCGTCCTATCCGCTCGACGTCGTGTCCATTGTGGAATCTACTGTGGACAATCCGCGTCCGGTCCTGTCGCAGCAGCAGTTCAAGGCGCGCGGTGAGGCCGTGCAGGCGATGAAGGCCGAGGGCATCGAGTACGACGAGCGGATGGAACTGCTCGAAAACGTCACGTACCCGAAGCCGCTGGAGGAACTGCTGGAAGCGGCGTACTCCCGCTACCGGCAAGGGCATCCGTGGGTCGAGGACTACGAGCTCAAGCCGAAGTCGGTCGTGCGCGACATGTACGAGCGCGCGATGAACTTCGTGGAGTACATCGGTTTCTACCAGCTGGCCCGCTCGGAAGGGCTGGTGCTGCGGTACCTCACCGACACGTACGACTCGTTGCGGCACACGGTTCCGGACGAGGCCAAGACCGAGGGGTTGCAGGACCTCATCGAGTGGCTCGGCGAACTGGTGCGCCAGGTCGACTCCAGCCTCCTCGACGAATGGGAAGCCTTGCGCCATCCCGAAGAGGAAGGCCCGGTCTCGACGCGGCCGCCGTCCGAGCCGCCCGCGGTCACGCGGAACGAGCGGGCGTTCCGGGTGCTCGTGCGCAACGAACTGTTCCGCCGGGTGGAGCTGGCGTCGCGGCGTGCCTACGGGACGCTCGGCGAACTGGACGCCGCGTCGGGCTGGAACGCGGACGCGTGGGAAGACGCCATCGAGGACTATTTCGACGAGCACGAAACGCTCGGCATCGGGCCGGACGCACGCGGACCGAAGCTGCTGATCATCGAGCAGGAGAAGGAGATCTGGCGGGTGCGGCAGATCTTCGACGATCCGGCGGGCGACCACGACTGGGGTATCAGCGCCGAGGTCGACCTGGCGGCTTCGGACGAGGCGGGCTCGGCGGTCATCCGGATCACGGCGGTGGACCAGCTGGGACTTTCGGCCGGGTGACGGCGCGGCGGCGGACCAGCTGCACGATCAGCACGATCAGCGACAACGCCGGCAACGGATAGCCGAGCATCAAGCCCACCGTGATGTCGGTGAGCGGCGCGAGGACAGCGGCGACGAACACCCACGTCGGCGCTGTCGGCAGTTTCGCGCCCGAGCGGACCTTGCCCCACGGCTTCGCCACCGAAAGCCACGCCTGGAACGCGAGCGCGCTCGCCATCAGCGCGGTCCCGGCGACCAGCGCCACCGGTGCCGGATCACCGCCCACGGAATCCCGTAAAGCCCCCGACAGCAGGAAGATCCCGGCGTAGAGCTGGACGAGCGTGATCACGAACTTCGCCAGCACCCACCAGTGCCGGGTGAACCCCCAGGCCGTCGCCGCGGCGAGCATGAAGCCGGTGAAGGCCGAGGCGTTGGCAAGTGGGGCCAGCAGGATCGTGTCGATTTCGTGCGCCATCGATGTCGCCGCGACGCGGACCGCGCCGTCCTCACTCGCCCGGCTGATCGCCAGGAGGGTGAACAGCGCCAGGGCCTGCCCCATCCAGCCCACCGAAGTGACGACGTGCAGCCACACGGTCAGCTGCCGCCAGGTCTTCGTCCGCATGCCGCACAGGCTCGCGTGTCCGCCCGGCCCGGCACATCGGGGACGACCCTGAAATCACACCGGAAGGGGCGGAAAGCAGGCCTGGGCGTCGTGGCCGTCGAACCAGAGCCCGACCATGAACGCCATCGTCGCCTCCATGAGCGCGGCCCGGTCGAGGCCGCCCGCGACCAGCGGAACGCACCCGATGTCGCGGACCAGTTCGCTCACTTCGCCGACCTTGTCGCCGCAGATCGGGACCGCGAGCGGACGGCCGCCGAACACCGGCGGAGTCATCCGCCAGACGTCCACATGGCACAGGTTGAACGCCTTGACCACGTGCGCGTCCGGTGCGGCGGCGGCGATCCGGGCGGCCTGGTCGGGGATCGTGAGCGCGGCGCCCGGGCCGACCGCGTTGGTGCAGTCGATCAAGACCTTTCCGGCAAGATCCCCCGCGGCGGCAAGGATTTCCGTCACCGACGCGGCGGGAACGGCGAGGAGGATCACGTCACTGGCGCGGGCGGTCTCCTCCCAGGTCCCCACTCGCGGGGAGATTTCGGCGGCCTTGGCCAGGTCGCGGGCGGCGACCATCACCTCGTGCCCGGCCTCGGCCCACTGGCCGCCGAGCGCCTCCGCCATCCCGCCCGCGCCGAAAATACCGATACGCATGTGCTGCTCCCTAAGATCGAGTGGACAACACGACGGTAGAAAGCCGCGCGGGTACCGAATGGTTACCGGAGGTCCGATGAACGACGTCTTCCTCGCCGATTGCCGTGCCCGGCTGGCCTTCGACCTGATGGCGAACACGTGGAACCCGGTCGTCCTGTGGGCCCTGCGCGAAGGACCACTGCGGCCGGCGGAACTGCGGCGACGGCTGGGCGGGATCAGCACGAAGGTGCTCACTGAGACGGTCCGGCGGCTGGAGTTCAACGGCCTGGTCAGCAGGCGTGACTGTGGCCGGACGGCGAAGGTCGAGTACTCGCTGACGGAACTCGGGACCACGCTGCTGGCGCCCATCGAAGCCTTCGGGGAGTGGGCGTTCAGGCATGGCGACGAGGTGATGGAGGCGCAGGACGAGGCGTCCCGTTTACGCGAACTCGCGTGATTGGGCGGCGAACACGTGAGGGCGGCTAGGGGAGCGGGCGGGCCTCGGCCAGCTTGAGCAGCGGGACGGCCGCGGCGGCGTCGGTGATCAGCGTCGAGACCATGCCCGAGCGCAAGACGGCGTCGATCGCTTCGGCCTTCGGTTCCGTGTAGCCCAGCGCGATCACTTCGGGGACGGCCAGGAGGTCCTCGGCGCTGATGGCCAGCACGTGGTGGGCGAGGCCGGTGGACATCGGGGTCCCGTCGGCGTCGAACAGGCGCGCGGAAACCTCGGCTTTGGCCCCGCGTTTCGCTATGGCGCCGCGCTCGGCCTCGTCGAGCGCGTCGTAGACCGTCGATTCCTCGGCCTTCCAGGCGCCGATGCTGACGACGGCCTTGGTCAGGTTCTTGAACTGCCCGAAGGTCTCCGCGATGCCAGGCTGCCTGCGCAGCGTTTCGGTGGTGCGGCGGTCGGGGAGCACGAGCGGGCCGAAGATCGGGTACGGCTCGCCGCCGGACACCGACGCGACCCGGCTGACCGTCTCCACCGACCGGTCGCGCATGTCCATCCCCGCCTGCACCCCGCACAGTTGCACGATCGGGCATTTCGGCAGTGACTCGATCGCGTCGGTCATCGCGTTCACCGAACGTGCCCACGACAGGCCGAGGACGTCGCCGGGAGTGACGATTTCGGTCAGGAGGCGGGCGGCGAGCGTGCCGATCTTGCGCCGCGCCACTTCGCGGGATTCCGGTTCCGGCGCTCGTTCGAGCACGAGGACCCGGTCGAGCCGGTACGCCGCGCGGATCTCCTCGGACAGCACGAGATCGACCGGCGCCGGTAGCCGGAACTCGACCCGGACGATGCCGGTTTCCCTGGCCGTGTCCAGCATCCGCGCGACCTTGAACCGGCTGATCCCGAACTCCTCGGCGATCTCCAGTTTCGAGGCGCCCTGTTCGTAGAACCGCCGGGCCACCGCGGCCAGGTGAAGCGACTCCACCAGGCCGGGACCCTGCTTCTTCCCGCTCATATGAGCACTATACCGCGAAATCAACCCGAAAGGTTGACGTAACACCAGGGAAAAGTTCACCATGCCTGAACCTGCAGTCCGAAGCATAGGCCCATCCCGCTCATCTGAGCGGAGAGAAGAGGAGCTGGCATGCGTGCCGCGATCGTGGACAAGCCCGGGGAGATCAGGGTCGGCGAGGTACCCGATCCCCAACCGGGGGATCGCCAGGTCGTCGTCAAGGTGGGTGCCTGCGGGATCTGCGGGACCGACCTCCACATCGCCGACGGGCACTTCCCGCCGACGCCCTATCCGATCGTCCCCGGCCACGAGTTCGCCGGCGAGATCGTCGAACTCGGCGCGGACGTGCCGGGCGGCTGGAAGGTCGGCGACCGGGTGGCCGTCGACCCGTCGCTGTTCTGCGGCTACTGCAAGCCTTGCCGGTCCGGCCGCGGCAACCTCTGCGAGAACTGGAACGCCACCGGCGACACCGTGAACGGCGCTTTCGCCGAGTACGTCGCCGTCCCGTCCGCGAACTGTTACCGCATGCCGGACACGATGACCTGGGAACAGGGCGCCCTCGTCGAGCCGGTCTCCTGCGCGGTCCACGGCGTGCGCCGGATCGGCGTCGAGGCGGGGGAGCGGTTCCTCGTCGTCGGCGCGGGCACGATGGGGCTGATCATGCAGCAGTTGCTGCAGCGCGCGGGCGCCCACGTCACGGTGGTCGACCGCAACACCTCGCGGCTCGGCCGCGCCATGGACCTCGGCGCGGCCGCGGTCGCGGGTGACGTGAAGGACCTCGACGACGAGAAGTTCGACGCCGCGGCGGACTGCACCGGCGCCGCGCCCGCCATCGAAGCCGCTTTCGACTCGCTTCAGCGCGGAGGCCGCCTGCTGGTCTTCGGCGTCGCGCCCGCCGAAGCACGCGTCGCGCTTTCGCCGTTCCGGATCTACAACGACGAGATCACCGTCGTCGGCTCGATGGCCGTCATGAACAGTTTCGGTGCCGCGCTCGATCTGGTCGCCGACGGCGCCGTCGACACCGCCGCGCTGCTCACCGACACCCTGCCGCTGGAGCAGTACCCCGACGCTCTCGCCCTCATGCGCAGCGGCGCCGGCCTGAAGGTGCAGGTCATACCGGGAGGCGAAGGTGCGTAAAGCAGCCGCTCTGCTCGCGGTCCTTCTGCTGACCCTCACCGGTTGCGCCGGTGCGGGCGCGCTCGGGACCGGTGACCGGACGCTCGTCGTCGCGATCGTCGCGAACCCGCAGATGAAGGACGCCATCGAGCTTTCCGGCGAGTTCGAGAAGGCGAATCCCGGCGTCAGCCTCAAATTCGTGTCACTGCCCGAAAACCAGGCACGCGCGAAGATCACCGCGTCGACGGCCACCGAAGGCGGCGAGTTCGACGTCGTCATGATCAGCAACTACGAGGCGCCGCAGTGGGCCGCGAACGGCTGGCTGGAGAACCTCGGACCGCATATCGCGGCGAACCCCTCCTACGACGCGGACGATTTCATCCCCAGCATCAAGGAGTCCTTGTCGCACAACGGATCGCTCTACGCGGTGCCGTTCTACGGCGAGTCGTCGTTCCTGGCCTATCGGAAGGATCTGTTCGAGCAGGCCGGGATCACCATGCCCGCCAAGCCGACGTGGACACAGATCGCCGAGTACGCCGCGAAACTCGACGACAAGGCCAAGGGCATCGCCGGGATCTGCCTGCGTGGCAAGCCGGGCTGGGGCGAGAGTCTCGCGCCGTTCACCACGGTCGCCAACACCTTCGGCGCGCAGTGGTTCGACAAGGACTGGAACGCGAAGCTGACCAGCCCCGAGTTCAAGGCCGCCGCGGAGTTCTATGTGAACCTCGTGCGGAACCACGGCGAGGTCGGCGCGTCGAGCGCGGGCTTCTCCGAATGCGGCACGCGCTACACGCAGGGCCAGGCCGCGATGTGGTACGACGCGACGGTCATGGCGGGGACGAACGAGGACCCGTCGGCCAGCAAGGTCGTCGGGAAGTCCGGCTACGCCCCGGCGCCGGTGGAGAAGACGCAGGCGAGCGGCTGGCTCTACACCTGGGCGCTGGCGATCCCGAAGGTCGCCAAGGACAAGGAAGCCGCCTTCAAGTTCATGTCCTGGATGACCGACAAGGCCTACGTGCAGCGGGTCGCCCAGGAGTTCGGCGACTGGAACCGGGTCCCGCCGGGCGTGCGTAAGTCGACCTACGACATCCCGCAGTACCGCGAGGCCGCGAAGGCCTACGCGCAGCCGACGCTGGACGGGATCGCGGACGCCGACCAGCGCAAGGCGATGGTGAATCCGGTGCCCTACCCCGGGATCCAGTTCGTCGGCATCCCCGAGTTCCAGGATCTCGGCACCCGGGTGAGCCAGCAGCTTTCGGCGGCGATCGCGGGCCAGATCACCGTGGACGAAGCACTGGAGCAGTCACAGGAGTACGCGCAGACCGTCGGCAAGTCGTATCAGGAGGTGCAGTGATGGCCACGATCTCCGCTCCCGCCCGCACCGAGCCCGCCCACGCGAAGAAGGCGGCTCCGAAGCGCGGCACCGATACGCCGTTCAAACGACGGCTGCCGCTCCTGCCCGCCCTGCTGTTCGTCGTCGCCGTGACGCAGTTGCCCTTCGTGCTGACGGTGTTCTACTCGTTCCAGTCGTGGAACCTGGTGCGCCCTGGCTCGCGGCATTTCGTCGGGCTGCGGAACTACATCGACGTCTTCGCCGACTCGACGTTCCTCGGGGCGCTGCTGAACACCGTGGTGCTGACGGTCGTGTGCGTGTTCTTCTCGCTGTTGCTCGGCCTCGGGCTGGCGATCCTGCTGGACCGTAAGTTCCTCGGCCGCGGTGTGGTCCGCACCCTGCTGATCACGCCGTTCCTGATCCTGCCCGCGGCGGGCGCGCTGCTGTGGAAGACGACGATGTTCGACCCGACCTACGGGCTGCTGCACTTCGTGTTCGGTACCGACGTCGACTGGCTTTCGGAGTTCCCGCTGGCAGCCGTGATGGCCCAGGTCGTCTGGCAGTGGACGCCGTTCATGATGCTGCTGATCCTGGCCGGGTTGCAGAGTCAGCCGAAGGACGTGCTGGAGGCCGCGTCGGTCGACGGCGCCGGCCGCTGGCGGACGTTCACCGCGATCACGCTGCCGCATCTGAGCCGGTTCCTGCAGTTGGCGACACTGCTCGGCGCGATCTACATCGTCAACAGCTTCGACGCGATCTTCCTGATGACGCAAGGCGGTCCGGGGACGGCCAGCACGAACCTGCCGTTCTACATCTACCAGCGGGCGTTCCAAGGTTTCGACATCGGGCAGTCGTCCGCGATGGGCGTGATCGTCGTGATCCTGACGATGATCGTCGCGACCTTCGCGCTGCGGCTGATGTTCCGCACGTTCTCGGTCCAGGGAGGCGCGAAATGAAAAGCCGCTTCGGCCCCGGCGCGCTGACGGTCGCGACCTGGGTGATCGCGATCCTGTTCGTGTTCCCGCTGCTGTGGATGATCCTCACGGCCTTCAAACAGGAGGCCGACGCCTACACCGATCCGCCGCGACTATTCTTCACCCCGACCCTCGACCAGTTCGCGGGCGTGCTCGAACGCGGCTTCCTGCCGTACCTGTCGAACTCGGCGTTCGTGACCGTCGTTTCGACGCTTTTCGTGCTGCTGCTGGGAATCCCGGCGGCGTACGCGCTTTCGCTGGCGCCGGTGAAGGGGACGAGTAACGCGCTCGGCTTCTTCCTGTCGACGAAGATGCTGCCGATCGTGGCGGCGATCATCCCGCTCTACGTGATCTCGCAGAACACCCAGCTGCTGGACAACGTGTGGGCGCTGATCATCCTGTACACCTCGATGAACCTGCCGCTGGCGATCTGGATGATGCGGTCGTTCTTCCTGGAGGTGCCGCACGAGATGATCGAGGCGGGCCGGATCGACGGGGCCACCCTGCCGATCCTGCTGCGGAAGATCATCATGCCGGTGGTCGCGCCAGGGGTGGCCGCGACCGCGCTGATCTGCGTGATCTTCTCGTGGACCGAGTTCTTCTACTCGGTCAACCTCACCGCCGCGCGCGCCGGGACGGTGCCGGTGTTCCTCGTCGGGTTCATCACCAGCGAGGGCCTGTACTGGGCGCAGCTCTCCGCGGCCGCGCTGCTCGCGTCGCTGCCGGTGATGATCGTCGGCTGGATCGCGCAGAACCACCTGGTCCGCGGCCTGTCGATGGGCGCGGTCAAGTAACGGCCTCGTGAGTGGTAAGGACGGTTCTAACCGTCCTTACCACTCACGACGCCCGCGCCTCACGCGAGCGACAATGCCTGCCCAGGACAAATATGCACGGCGGTGCGGGCGTTCTCTTCCGCCTCTTCGCCTTCGGGCTCGGCGTTCAGCACGAGGACCGTCCCGTCGTCCTCGCTCTGATCGAACAGATCGGGATCGGTGAGCACGCACTGGCCCGCGCCCACACATTTCCCGGTGTCCGCGATGATCTTCATGGCTCCTCCTACCAGGTGACCGGAAGGGCGTGGAGGCCGTAGATCGTCGAATCGTGCTTGAACGGCAGTTCGTCGACCGGAACGGCGATCCGGAGGCCCGGTACTCGCCGGAACAACGTATCGAAGACGATCTGGAGTTCCAACCTCGCCAAGTTCTGGCCGAGGCATTGGTGCACCCCGAATCCGAAGGCGACGTGATGCCGCGCGCCGCGTTCGATGTCGAAGGTGTCCGGGTTCTCGAAGCCGTCCGGATCGTGGTTGCCCGCGTTGCTCAGGCCGACGACGCCTTCCCCCGCGCGGATGAGTGTTCCGCCGATCTCGACGTCGGCGGTGGCGAAGCGTGAGGTCGCCGTTTCCGCGATCGTGAAGACCCGCAGGAGTTCCTCGATGGCGGCGAGGGTCTTGCCCGGATCCGCCTTGATCTTCGCCAGCTGATCGGGATTCTCCAGCAGGGTCACCGTGCCGAGCGAGATCATGTTCGCCGTGGTCTCGTGTCCGGCGATGAGCAGCAGGAACGCCAGCCCGACCAGCTCGCCGTGGTCGGCCTCGCCCGTCTCCCGCTGCTTCAGGATCTGACGGCCGAGGAGGTCGTCCTCGGTGGCGTCCGCCTCCTTCTTGGTGACGAGTTCGTCGAGATAGTTTTCGAGCTGCTCGAACGCGGTCATCCGTTCTTCGGCGGTGACCTCCCGGCTGAGCATCCTCGAACTGCAGGACTGGAAGAACTCGTGGTCCGCGTAGGGGACGCCGAGCAGTTCGCAGATCACCAAGGACGGAACCGGCAGGGAAAGCGCCTGGACGAGATCGGCGGGTTTGGGGCCCGCGAGCAGTGCGTCGAGATGTTCGTCGACGATCTGCTGAATACGCGGCTGGAGCGCCTTCATGCGCTTGACGGTGAATTCCCCGACGACGTCACGCCTGGCCTGGCTGTGTTCCGGCGGGTCCATCGCGATGAGAGACGGGCGGAACGGCTTGTCCTCGCGGCGGATCTGCCGCGCGACCATCAGCGGGAACGACGGGCTCTGCCGGTCGGAACTGAAATGCGGGCTGCTCAGCATTTCGCGGATGTCTTCGAGCCGGGTGAGCGCCCAAGCCGTTTGGCCGGAAGGGAGACCGACCCGGGAAACCGGACTTTCCCGGCGAAGCCGCTCGTATTCGGGCGGTGGTGAAAACGGGCATTTCCGGGCCAGCGGCAAGGTCGCGGTGGTTTCCTCGACGTCAGTCATCGGGTTGTCCTTCCCCAGATGTCGGGTGGTTCGGGCGATAGCGGACAGGGGGCCCCAAAAGAACGTATGCGGATGGTTTCATTCCGCTTATGTCACCAAGGTACTCAAGTGGAGACGGGCCGTCCACTCGCGAAGGGGTGGTTTCGCGGGAGGCGTGAAGGGCACGCCCTTACGTGCGAGAATCACGGCCCTGAAGGACCTTTCGAGAGGCGAGGATCATGACAGCCGACCCCGAGACCCGCTTGCGCGCCGACGCGCGCCGGAACCGGGATCAGATCCTGGCCGCCGCGAGAGCCATCTTCGCCGCCCAAGGCGCCGAGGTCCCGATGGAGGAGATCGCGCGCTCGGCCGGTGTCGGCGTCGGCACCCTGTACCGGCGGTTCCCGGACCGCGACGCGTTGATCAGGGCGGTCGCCGTCGACAACTTCGACCGAGTCCTCAGGGACGCGAAGGCGGCGAGGGATCAAGAGGCCTCGGACTGGGAGGCGCTGGTCCGGCTGCTGCACCAGTCGATGGAGCTGCAGCTGAGCATCCAGCTCGCGATGGTGTCGCCACGGGCATTGGCGATCTTGAAGAGTGATCCCGCGATCAAGGCCCTGCGGGACGAGTTGCTCCTGGTGATGGACGCCTTCGTCCGGGGCGCGCAGGCGGAAGGCCGGCTCCGGACGGACGTCGCCACCGGTGACGTCGCGATCCTGTTCGCGACGCTGCTGCGGCAGATGCCGGGCAAGAGCGAGGAGGTCGCGCGGATGGCGACGAGGCGGTGCATCGGGATCATGATCGACGGCCTGCGGGCCGTCGGCACGCACGAGCCGCTGCCGGGCCGGGCGCTGACCGGGGCCGACCTGGACCCGTGAGTCCGTGAAGGCCTCCTTCCCTACTCCATCCATGCCCCCCGCCGCCGCCCTCAACGGACGCGCTGCGCGCGCAGCCTGGATTCAGGGTAGGGAAGGAGGCCTTCACGGACTTCAGGTGTCCAACTGCGCAAACCGGGCGGGTCAGACACCCAGCGGATGCCAGACGGTCTTCGCCTCCAGGTACCGCCGCAGCCGCGAGATGTCGGCGTCGGCGGTCCAGTCCGGCTCTGTGTCCGGAACGGTCAGGACCCGCTTCACGGTCCCTGCGGCCTCGCGCGCCAGGTCCGCCCGAGCGGACGGCTCGGCGCCGGTCGGGTCGAGGGCGTTGACGTCCCCGTGCGACGCGAGCCACGAGCCCAGCTCCGACGCGCGGCCGGTCAGGATGTTCGCGACCCCGCCGGGCAGGTCGGATGTCGCCAGCACCTCCGAAAGCGTGATCGCGGGCAGCGGCCGGTCCGCACTGGAGACGACCACCGCGGTCGAGCCGGTCGCCAGCACCGGGGCCAGCACGCTCACCAGGCCCAGCAACGACGACTGCTGCGGCGCCAGCACTCCCACGACACCGGTCGGCTCCGGCACGGTGAAGGAGAAGTACGGGCCCGCGACCGGATTGGCCGCGCCGAGCACGGTCGCGATCTTGTCCGTCCAGCCCGCGTACCAGACCCAGCGGTCGATCGAAGCGTCCACAAGGGACTGTGCCTTCTTCGCCGCGACGCCTTCGGACGCCGAAACCTCCGCGACGAACTGTTCGCGGCGGCCCTCCAGCATCTCCGCCACCCGGTACAGCACCTGGCCGCGGTTGTACGCGGTCGCCGCCGACCAGCCGCCGAAAGCCTTGCGGGCGGCGGAAACCGCGTCACGGACGTCCTTGCGGGACGCGTGCGAGGCGTTCGCCAGGAACTTGCCCTTGGTGTCGGTGACCGGGTACACGCGGCCGGATTCCGAGCGCGGGAACTTGCCGCCGATGTAGAGCTTGTAGGTCTTCGCCACCGAAATACGGTCAGACATCGAGGTAGGCCTCCAGTCCGGTGCGTCCGCCTTCGCGGCCGAAACCCGACTCCTGGTAGCCGCCGAACGGCGCGGCGGGATCGAAGCGGTTGAACGTGTTGGCCCAGACGACGCCGGCCCGGAGCTGGTTCGCCATCCAGAGAATGCGCGAACCCTTCTCGGTCCAGATTCCGGCGGAGAGTCCGTACGGCGTGTTGTTCGCCTTGGTGACGGCCTCGTCCGGCGTGCGGAAGGTCAGCACCGAAAGCACCGGCCCGAAGATCTCTTCGCGGGCGATGCGCATCGACTGCTGGACATCGGAGAACACGGTGGGGGCGAAGAAGAAACCGCGTTCCGGCACCGGGCACGGGCTGGTCCAGCGCTGCGCGCCCTCGGCGTCGCCGGACTCCACGAGGCCCTTGATCTTCGCGAGCTGCTCGGCGGAGTTGATCGCGCCGATGTCGGTGTTCTTGTCCAGCGGGTCGCCCAGCCGCAGCGTCGAAACGCGGTAGCGCAGCTTCTCGAGCAGCTCCTCGGCGATGGACTCCTGCACCAGCAGGCGCGAGCCCGCGCAGCACACGTGGCCCTGGTTGAAGAAGATCCCGTTGACGATCCCCTCGACAGCCTGGTCCAGCGGAGCGTCATCGAAGACGACGTTCGCCGCCTTGCCGCCCAGCTCCAGCGTCAGCTTCTTCGCGGTGCCCGCGATCTGACGCTGGATGGCCTTGCCGACCTCGGTCGATCCGGTGAAGGCGACCTTGTTCACGTCGCCGTGGCCCACGAGCGCGGCGCCGATGTCCCCGGCGCCGGGCAGGATGTTCACCACGCCGGGCGGGAGTTCGGCCTGCTGGCAGATCTCCGCGAACACCAGCGCGGTCAGCGGCGTGGTCTCCGCGGGTTTGAGCACCACGGTGTTGCCGGTGGCCAGCGCGGGCGCGATCTTCCACGCCAGCATCAGCAGCGGGAAGTTCCATGGGATGACCTGGCCCGCGACCCCGAGCGGCTTCGGGTTCGGACCGTAGCCCGCGTAGTCGAGCTTGTCGGCCCAGCCCGCGTGGTAGAAGAAGTGCGCGGCCGCCGTCGGCACGTCGGAATCGCGCGATTCCTTGATCGGCTTGCCGTTGTCGAGGCTTTCCAGCACGGCCAGCTCGCGCGACCGTTCCTGGATCAGCCGCGCGATACGGAACAGGTATTTGGCGCGTTCGGAGCCCGGCATCTTGGACCAGACACCGTTGTACGCCTTGCGCGCGGCCTTCACCGCGGTGTCCACATCGGACACCGATGCGGTGCCGACCTCGGCGAGCACCTCTTCGGTGGCCGGGTTGATCGTCTTGAGCGGCTCACCCGAGCCGTCGACGAATTCGCCGTTCACGAACGGACGGTAATGCGGTTTGAGGTTCGCGAGGTCGCGCGATTCGGGCGCGGGCGCGTACTCGAAGATGCCCATGGATCAGTCCACCGTCACGTAGTCGGGACCGCTGTAGTGGCCGTCGGCCTGGGTGCGGCGCTGCAGCAGGAGGTCGTTGAGCAGGCTGGACGCCCCGAACCGGAACAGGTCCGGGTTCAGCCACTGCTCGCCGGCGACCTCGTGCACCGCGACCAGGTACTTGATCGCGTCCTTGGTCGTCCGGATGCCACCGGCCGGTTTGACGCCGCGCAGTTCACCGGTCTGGACGAACCAGTCGCGGACGGCCTGCAGCATCACGTGGGTGACCGGCAGCGTCGCGGCGGGTGAGACCTTGCCGGTGGAGGTCTTGATGAAGTCGCCACCCGCCAGCAGCGCGAGCCAGGACGCGCGGCGGACGTTGTCGTAGGTGGCGAGCTCACCGGTCTCGAGGATGACCTTGAGGTGAGCACTGCCACAGGCGGCCTTGATGGCCTGGATCTCCTCGAAGACCTCCAGGTAGCGGCCTTCCAGGAACGCGCCGCGATCGATCACCATGTCGATCTCGGCGGCGCCGGCGTCGACGGCGATCTTGGTGTCGGCCAGCTTGATCTCGCGGCTCGTGCGGCCTGCCGGGAAGCCGGTCGCGACACTCGCGACGTGGATGCCGGTGCCGCGAAGCGCCTCGACAGCCGTCTCGACCATGTCCGGGTACACGCAGACGGCCGCGACCTGCGGAGTGTCCGGGCGTTCCGGATCCGGCCGCATGGCCTTCGCGGCGAGCGCGCGGACCTTGCCCCGGGTGTCGGCGCCTTCGAGGGTCGTCAGGTCGACCATCGAAATGGCGGTGTCGATCGCCCAGAGCTTGGCGGCCTTCTTGATGCTGCGCGTGCCGAGTCCCGCCGCCCGCTGCTCGACGCCGACCTGGTCGACACCAGGCAGCCCGTGCAGGAACCGGCGCAGGCTCGCCTCGTCGCGAGTCGCGTCCGCCAGCGGCGACGGGGTGGCCGTCGCCGCTGACGAGCTGGTCGTAGCTGTCATACGGGTGAGTGTAAGCGGCCTACAAGCTGGGCACCGGGGCCTGGGCGACCGCCCTGGTCGAGGGCACCGCCGGGGCGCAGAACTCGGAGATCATCGGCAGCTGACGCTTGAGCGCGGCGTCCGGCGACGCGGTGATGTCCACGGTGGCCAGCGTGGAGATGTTCTTGCCGGAGTCGTCGTGGAAGCTGAGGGTGGCGAACCCCGGAAGGTCGCCGCCGTGCCCCCAGATCGAGATGTCCTCGGCACAGGCGCCCGCCGCCTTGAGATTCAGCTTCATCAGGCCGAGCCCGTACTCCATACCGCCGCCCACCGGGACGGTCTTCTTCATCTGCGTCACCAGATCGGCGGGCAGCAGGCGCCCGCCGAACAACGCCTCGAAGAACCGGTTGAGGTCCTTGCCCGAGGACACCATGCCGCCCGCGCCGAAGTAGCGCGAGTAGTTGTAGGTGGTGACGTCGGTGAGGCCGCGCGGCGCGTCGTACAGCTGCTCGTAGCCGCGGGCGGCAGGGCGGATCAGGAACGGGAAATCGCGGGGGAGCGACGTGTCTCGCAGGTGCAGCGGCCCGGTGACACGCTCCGCGAGCGCACGTTCCAGCGGCTTCCGCGTGATCTTCTCGACCAACAGGCCGAGGACGTTGTAGCCGGTGTTCGAGTACGCCCAGCTCGTGCCGGGCTTGAATTGCAGCGGCTGCTTCGACACGCTCAGACGGATCTGGTCGTCGCTGTCGAAGTGCTCGAAGCGTTCGGTGTCGACCTCCGGCCCCGTCGCCCAGGAGTCCTCGGGGGCGAGGTCACGCGGGAGCCCGCTGGTGTGTTGCAGCAGCTGGCGGACGGTGATCGGCTCCGGATACGGCAACAGCCCAGGCAGGTAACGCTGTACGGGCTCGTCGAGCCCGACGCGCTTTTCCGCCGCGAGCTGCAGGACCAGCGTCGCGACGAACACCTTCGACACACTCGCGATCCGCCAGCGGCCCGACGCGTCGGGTTTGCCCGGCCGTTCGATGTTCGCGACGCCGCTGACACCGCGGAAATCGTCTGAGACGGCGACCATGCCGGGGATGCCCGCGGCGACCGCCGCGTCCATCGCGGCTTGGCGCGGATCGGTCTTCTCGGCGGCCACCGCCGGAAACGCGGTGGCCGAAAGCAGTGCGGCACAAGCGATCGCGACGAAACTTCGGCGCATGTGGTGAACCCCCCAGTCCAGGTCAGGCTTCCAGTTCGGGTACGTCCTTCTTACGTGGCTTCCGTATGACGGTGACTCCGCCCCAGAAAGCCAGGCCGGTGATCTTCACCGTCGGCGCCGTCGGCGGCGCCGGGGGAGTCCCGGCGCGATCCTCCAGTTCGAAGGCGCCCATGAAGCCGATTCCGGTGACGTCCACGTTGATGTCGTCAGGCACGACGATGTCGATCCCGCCCATGATCGCGACCGCGGTGATCGTCGAGTGCTTCTCGGCGAACCGCGCGTGCCGCAGGTCGAGATCGGCGCCGCCCCAGAACGCGAAACTGTTGTGCTGCGGCGGGACCACCCAGCTGCCCTTGCGCGACGCGCCCGACATGACGGCGATCGAGGCGCCGGAGCCAGGATGCCCGCCGATGCGGTCGTCGGGCAGGCCGAGCGCGCGCGAGGTCGCCGGCTGGATCGCCGTGCTCGACTGGGGCAGATCCGCGGTGACCGGCTTGAGGTCGCCGACGGTCTTGGCCGCGTAGACGGTGGTGAGCCGCTCTTCCAGCTCGTTGATGGTGATGCGCCCTTCGGACATCGCCGCGTGCAGCACCTGCGCGACCTGCTCGCGATCGGCGTCGGAGATGCGCATCTGTTCGGGGCCCGGCAGGGCCGGCTCTTCACTCACCTGGAGGAGCCTAGCGCCGACGAGAGGGCCAAGCGTCCATCTTCTGGTCGACAGTGGCATCCTCCCGTGATGGGGAACTCACTACCCGGCGCCGTCGAGCTGCCGGACGGGATCAAGGTGCGCGGGCGGGGCCTGGGTCGTCCCTGGCCAGACGGGCCCTCACCGGATTTCGGACTGTATTTGGGCGGCGCGAAACTGCGCCGGAAGCACGATCACAAAATGGACTGGGAGCGGGCGTGGATCCGCTGGCCCGACTTCCTGCTACCGACGGACTGGTCGGACGCGCGGCGCCGGATCGTCGACCTGCACACCCGGGCGGCGGCGGGCGAAGGCGTCGAGGTCGCCTGTTACGGCGGAGTGGGGCGAACCGGCACGGTGCTGTCCTGTCTCGCCACCCTTTCCGGGCTGAGCGCCGGCGAGGCGGTGGCATGGGCGCGGGCCAACCACGACAAGCGTTCGGTGGAGACGCCCTGGCAGCGCCGCTGGGTCGGCTGGTTCGCGCGGCAGGCGTGACGGGCTAAATTGACCGGCATGGATGTGCACGTCGTTGATCACCCGCTGGCCAAAGCCAGGCTCTCCACCATGCGCGACGCGCGCACCGACAGCGCCGCCTTCCGCGCGGCACTGCACGAACTGACCGTCATGCTGGTCTACGAAGCCACCCGCGACATGCCCGTGCGGATCGAGCGGATCCACACGCCGGTGGCGCGCACCGACGGTTACGCGCTGGCGAGCCCGCCGCTGCTCGTACCGGTGCTGCGGGCCGGGCTCGGGATGGCGGACCAGGCGCACAAGCTGATCCCGGACGCCCAAATGGGTTTCGTCGGCCTCGCCCGCGACGAAGAGACGCTCAAACCGACGCCGTACCTCGAGTCGCTGCCCGAATCGCTCGCCGACCGGCCGGTGATGGTGCTCGACCCGATGCTCGCGACCGGCGGCTCGATGGAGTACACGATCCGGTTGCTCACCGACCGGGGCGCCACCGACGTCACCGCGATCTGCGCGCTCGCCGCGCCCGAGGGCATCGAGCACCTGGAGAAGACCGGGCTGCCGCTGCGCGTGGTGACCGCGAGCATCGACGAGCGGCTGAACGACTCCGGGTTCATCGTGCCCGGCCTCGGGGACGCGGGGGACCGGCAGTACGGGGCCGTCTGACCCGGTTCGCAACAACTCCGCCGTTGCCGGTCACTGACAGGTGTGACCAGAACAGTGACCGGAACGGTGGGGGTGCCGGTGGACTCGTGCGAACCTCCTCCCGACAGGAGCGACACGGAGCTTTGGCGGGCGGCCGCGGGCGGTGATCACCCGGCGTTCACCGAGCTGTTCGAACGGCATGTCCAGTCGGTGTGGAACCACGCCTACCGGCTCACCGGGTCGTGGGCGTCGGCCGAAGACCTGACGTCGACGACGTTTCTCACCGCCTGGCGGCGCCGGGCGGACATCACGCTCATCCGCGACAGCGCGCTGCCGTGGCTGTACACCGTCGCGGGGAACCTCGCGCGCAGCGAACACCGCAGCACCGGGCGGCGGCTCCGGCTCGTCCGGCGGTTGCCGGAGCCCCGGTCGGTATCCGACCACGCCGACACCGTCGTCGACCAGCTCGACGGCGAAGACCGCCTCCGGCAGGTGCTCGCCTTGGTCGCGAAGCTGCCGAAATCGCAGCGGCAAGCCGTCGAACTCTGCCTGCTCGGAGATCTCTCCTTCGCCGACGCCGCCGAACTGCTCGGTGTCGCCGAGGTGACCGTTCGCGCCCACATCTCGCGGGCCCGTACGCAGCTGCGGGCCGCCCTGGAGGAGAAATGACCGACGACCTCGGCCTGCCCGGCAGGCGCGAACTCCCTCCGGAAGTGCTCGACAACCTGCGGATGTCCTTGCGGGAGGGCATGGGAAAACCCGAGCGGCGGCGATGGCCGATCGCCGTCGCCGCGGCCGCCGTGGTCCTGATCCTCGCGGGAGCTCTGGTCACGACCGTGCTCATCCGGGAGCCGGACGGGCCGGGACCCGCCGTCGCGAGCGACCCTGATTTCGCTCTTGACCTGCCGAAGGCCGTCCCGGCCATGGATCGGTGCTGGGCGGCGCTCCAGACCCGCGGCAGGGCCGCCGGTTTCCCCGCCCGTGACGAATGGGTGCCGCAGTTCACCGTCGCCCCTTCCTGGACGTCCGTGACGGTCGTCGCGGTGCGCGCGGGCGGCAAGGTCTTCTTCTGTGAAACCACGTCGATCACGGTGACGGTGTCCGACCCGGACGCCCCGTCCTACGCCACGGGGACCAAGGCCGCGGCACTGCTGATGAGCCGCGCCGGAACGGTCGCCGGGGTGGCCGACCCCGGCTGGGAGAAGATGGAGCTCTTCAGCCGGACCGCCGATTCGACGGCCTCGTCCGATGTGCCGATCTTCCGGAACGGGAACCTGTTCGTGGTGCTTTCGCAGTCCAAACCTTCGCGGACCACGTACTCGGTCGGGCCGTACACCGGGGAGCCGGGCGACGGCGTCACCGTCGCGCCGCACGGCCTTCGGCCCGCGCCCGAACCGGCTGTGACGGACATCGATCGCGTCCCGCCCGTGGTGCCGGACCGGGGCACACCGGCGGGGAAGTTCTTCCAGACCTGTGTGGAGGGAGCGACCGAACCGCTGTCCGACGTGGACGCGTACGAGACCGGGACACTGCTCGAAGGCGATGACGTCAAGGTGGTCGTCGCCCGGCTCGGCGACAGGTTCGTCGTCTGCCAGGGCGGGCTCGGGTATCACGACGGCACGAGCGAGTACTACCGCGTCTTCGCCGGCCCGGACGCCGATCCGCGATCAGTGGGCAAACTGTCGACCGAAACGCTCGGCGGCTCCGAGCAGGGCGGGGTCGGCAGCGCGAAGAATCCGTTCATCGGGATCGTGCCGCGGACCGCGACCACGGTGAAGCTCGATTTCGGGGCGGGCAAGAAGGTCGAGGCGGCGGTCACCGACGGGACTTTCGCGGTCTGGCGACCGGAGCTTCCCGGGGCTATGGACCCGAACGCGCAGGTGGGCGTTGTCGTCCTCGATGCCGCAGGGAAGACGCTCCATGAGGGCCCCCTCGCGCTCTACTGAGTACCCGGATCGCGTTTAGCCCGCTAAACGCGATCCGGGGCTTGGGCGCGTTATGAGGAAGTACCTGAAGGACCTTCATGTACTTGCCGGATCGACGAGGTAGTGAAGGCCTCCTTCCTTACTCTGAAGGTAGGCAAGGAGGCCTTCACGGACTTGCGCGCCCGGCGCACCCCAGTCCCGAAGTCCCCCGGATCGCGTTTAGCCCGCTGAACGCAGGTCACCGGCGCAGCCAGCCCGCGGCGTTCACCCGCAGCGCGGTCTCGTAAGCCGTGCTCACGGTGTACTGCTCCGGAAGGTTCCCGTTCAGCTCCAGCGACACGAGCCCGTGCACGAACCCCCAGCACGCCACCGTGACGACCTCGGGCGGCACGTCGAGGAAGACGCCGTCGGCGACGGCCTTGCGGATCGTTCCCTCCAGCGGCGCCATCGTGGCGCGAGCCTGCTCGGACGTCTCCTCCGCCGGTTCGAAACCCGGCACCGACTTCGTGAACATGATCGCGTAGAGATGCGGGTCGGCCAGCGCGCTTTCCCGGTACACGACGCCGAGCCGCACCAGATCCTCGACCGGGTCACCGCTCAGCGTGACCCCGGACATCCGGCGGCCGAAGCGGCGGAAGCCCTCGGTGAAGAGGGCGCTGACGAGGTCCGTCTTGCCGCCGAAGAGCGAATAGACCGCGGTGGTGGACGTGCCGACGTCGGCGGCCAGTTTGCGGAGGCTCAGCGCCTTGGGGCCGTCGGCCGAGATGAGTTCACCGGCGCGGTCCAGCAGTTTCAGCCGGAGGTTCTCGTCGTGCGTCCTGGGGCGGGGCATGCGCAGAGGGTATCGCAACGCTGTTATCAATCGCTCGGATTCGGAGTTGACCTGGAGCGCACTCCAGGTCGTAGTGTCGTTCGCATGAGCTACTCGATAGCGGAAGCCGCGCGACGTAGCGGACTGTCCATCGACACTCTCCGGTACTACGAGCGCATCAAACTCGTCGAGCCGCCGGCGCGGGACGCCGCAGGCCGCCGCGCCTACAGCGACGACGACCTCGGGTGGCTGGGGTTCCTGACCAAGCTCCGCCTGACCGGCATGCCCATCAAGCGGATGCGGGAGTACGCCTCCCTGCGCCACCACGGGGCGGCGAGCGCGGGAAGGCGCAAGGCGATCCTTGTCGACCAGCGTAAATCGGTCGCCGACCGGATCGCCGAGTTGCAGACCTGCCTCGACATCCTCGACTACAAGATCGACCACTACGACCAGGTGGAGCGGAAGGTGCTCGGCACCGGAGCCACCGTGGAGGGAATTTCAGCGTGATCAGCACCAGGAGGCTCGGCGGTCTGGAGGTCGGGGCGCAGGGGCTCGGCTGCATGGGGATGAGCCAGGCCTACGGCGTCCGCGACGACGACACGGAGTCGATCGCCACCGTCCACCGCGCGCTCGAACTGGGCGTGACCCTGATCGACACCGCGAACGTCTACGGCGCCGGAGCGAACGAAGAGCTGGTCGGCCGGGCGATCGCGGGCAAGCGGGACCAGGTGGTGCTGGCGACCAAGTTCGGCATCGTCTGGGATCAGGACGGCGGCATGTCCGCTCGCGGCGACGCGGCGTACGTCAGGCAGAGCTGCGAAGAGTCCCTTCGCCGGCTGAACGTCGACCACATCGACCTCTACTACCAGCACCGTGTCGACCCGAACACGCCGGTCGAGGAGACCTGGGGTGCGCTCGCGGAGCTGGTGAGCGAGGGGAAGATCCGGTTCGCCGGGATCTCCGAGGCCAGTGCCGAGACGATCCGTCGCGCGCACGCCGTCCACCCGGTGACCGCGCTGCAGAGCGAGTGGTCCCTCTGGACCCGCGGCATCGAAGGCGAGATCCTCTCGACCGTTCGCGAGCTGGGCATCGGCGTCGTGCCGTTCTCGCCGCTCGGCCGCGGTTTCCTCACCGGCAGCGTGACGTCGGTGAAGGACCTTCCGGCGGACGACCTGCGCCGCGGGCTGCCCCGGTTCGCCGAGGGCAACTTCGAGCGCAACATGGCCATCGTCGAGGCGCTGCGCGAGCTGGCCGAGCAGAAGGGCGTCACCGCGGGACAGCTCGCGCTGGCCTGGGTGCAGGCGCAGGGCGACGACGTCGTGCCGATCCCGGGCACCAAACGCCGCGAGTACCTCGAAGAGAACGCCGTCGCCGCGGACCTGAAACTGTCCGAAGTGGACATGGAGGCCATCGAAAAGGCCGCGCCCGCCGAGGCGATCGCCGGTGAGCGTTACCCGGAGCGGCTCGCCCGCGCCGCCGGAAAGTAAACCCCAGAGAATCGCGGAGAAATCATGACGGGTTCCACCCTGCCCACCCGCGGGCTCGGCACGCTGGAAGTCGGCGCGCAGGGGCTCGGCTGCATGGGCATGAGCGAGTTCTACGGCCAGGGTGACGACACCGAATCGATCGCGACGGTCCACCGCGCGATCGAACTGGGCGTCACCCTGATCGACACCGCCGACATGTACGGCTTCGGCCGCAACGAGGAACTGGTCGGCCGCGCCCTCGCGGGCAAGCGGGATCAGGTGGTGCTGGCGACCAAGTTCGGCATCGTGCGCGACGAGGCAGACCCCTCGAAGCGCGGGATCCGAGGTGACGAATTCTATGTGCGCCAACAGGTCGAGGCTTCGCTTCGCCGGTTGAACGTCGATCACATCGACCTCTACTACCAGCACCGCGTCGATCCGAATGTGCCGATCGAAGAGACCGCGGGCGCGCTGTCCTCGCTGGTCGAGCAGGGGAAGATCCGGCACATCGGGTTGTCCGAGGCCGGCCCGGAGACGATCCGCCGGGCACACGCCGTGCATCCGGTGACGGCCGTGCAGACCGAGTGGTCGCTGTGGTCGCGCGACATCGAGAACGAGGTCGTCCCGGTCTGCCGGGAGCTCGGCATCGGACTGGTGCCGTATTCCCCGCTGGGCCGTGGTTTCCTCACCGGCCGCTTCAAGTCCAAAGAGGACTTCGCGGAGGGTGACTTCCGTCAGACGACCCAGCCGCGGTTCGCCGAGGGCAACTTCGAGCGCAACATGGCGATCGTCGACGCGTTGCGTTCGCTGGCGGAGCAGAAGGGCGTCACCGCCGGACAGCTCGCGCTGGCCTGGGTGCAGGCGCAGGGTGACGACGTCGTGCCGATCCCGGGCACCAAGCGCCGCAAGTACCTCGAAGAGAACGTGGCGTCCGTCGGCCTGAAGCTGACCGCCGAGGACATCGCCGCCATCGAGGCGGCGGTCCCGGCCGACGCGGTCGCGGGGGAGCGCTATCCCGAAGCGGCCATGCGCCTGTTGTCCCGCTGAACACGACAAAGCCGGCGCCCGATCGAAGGGCGCCGGCTTTCTCGTTGTCAGAGCAGGGAGTTGACCGCGTCGACCACACCGTCGACGGCCACGGTCTGCTGCTCACGGGTCGCGAGCCCGCGCACGGTCACGTTCCCGGCGTCCCAGTCTTCCTGGCCGACGATCACCACGGCCCGCGCCCCGGCCTTGTCCGCGCGGGTGAGCTCCTTGCCCAGCTTGCGGAGTTCGACGGGCGTGGACGTGCGCAGCCCGGCCTTCCGAAGCAGTCCCGCGACCTCGCGCGAGGCGTCGGTGAGTTCTTCGGTCACCGGGATCACCACGACGTCGACCTCGCTGCGCGGCTTCGGGGTGAGGCCGTGCGTGTCGAGGAAGTCGATCAGCGTGACGTCGCCCATGCCGAAGCCGATCCCGGGGATCTGCTGCGACGTGAACAGCGACGCCAGGTCGCTGTACCGGCCGCCGCCGAAGAGGGCGCGACGGTTCTCCGGAGAGGTGTCGAAGACCTCGAACACGGTCGACGTGTAGTACGCGAGCCCGCGCACGATCATCGGGTCGAACGTGATCAGGTCCGCGGCGCCGCTGTTCAGCACCTTGACCAGGTTCGAGTTCTCCTTGACCTGGTCCGGCAGCTCGTCGAGCAAGGCGGCGCCGGAAGTCAGGATCTCGGTCAGCTTCTCGAACTGCTTGTCGGTCAGCCCGATCTCGCTCGCGGTGTCGCTCAGCTTCGTCCGGTCCGACTTCTCCCAGCGGTCCACCAGGGTGAACACCTGCGGCAGCTGCTCCGCGGTCACGCCGACGATGTCGGTGAGCGCCGAAGAGAGCAGGTTCCGGTCGTTGGCCCGCACCTGGAACATGTCCGGGGTCGCGCCGAGCGCGCTCATCATGTCGTGGACGAGCTCGAAGATCTCGATCTCGCAGTTCGCGCTGTCCGAACCGAAGATGTCCGCGTTGATCTGCCAGTGCTCGCGGACCCGGCCACGCTGCGGCCGCTCGTAGCGGTGGCAGTTCGGGTGGCTGTACCAGCGCACCGGGAACTGCAGCGACTTCGCGTTGCCCGCGATCATCCTGGCGACCGACGGCGTCATCTCCGGGCGCAGCGCCAGCCGCTCGCCGCCCTTGGTGGTCAGCGTGTACAGCTGCTGGTCCGCGATCTCCTGCCCGGATTTCCGCTCGTAGATCTCGGCGGGTTCGAGGATCGGCCCGTCGTAGCGGAGGAAACCGCGCAGTTCGAGCACGTCGTAGAGATGGCCGAACACCTGCGTCCGGACGGACATCTCGGCGGGCAGGAAGTCGCGGGTCCCCTTGGCGGGGGCTGTCGGCAGGTATTCAGGCACGTCAACCAGCTTAACCAGCGAAGGCCACGCCGTACGCGGTGGTCAGGATCGCCGCCCCGAGCAGCACCGCCCCGGCGCTGGTGACCCGCCCGCCGAGCTTGCCCTTGCCCGGCGCCAGGTGCAGGAAGAAGCCGCCGGACTGAGCGAGCACACCGAACAGCAGCAGGAAGCAGACGATCCACAGCGCGGCGGACGGGAGCCCGGTCTGCCCGAGGATCTGCAGCGCGACCAGCGCGAGAACCAGCAGGACACCGGCGTGCGCGTGGCCGGCGCGGAACATCCCGCGCTGGTGTTCGGTCAGCTTCTTCTCGCGCAGGACACCCATCAGTGCGTAACCGCCGTACATCACCGTCGGCAGCGAGACGAGCGCGATGACGGTGAAGAGCCTGATCGGGCCTTCCATGGTGGTTCCTTTCGCGGCGGGTGGGGAGCGACGACAACGATAACACCGTTTTAAAACAGTGTCACCAAAGTTGGCGTCCCACTTTCGGGAGTCAGGCTCGGACGCCCCGCGAAAGGATCAGGCGAACGTTCCGGAGCGCGGAAAGATCGGCGAGCGGATCGCCGTCGACCACCAGGACGTCGGCGCTCAGACCGGGGGCGAGCCGCCCGGTGACGTCGCCGAGGCCGAGCCCGGCGGCGGAGTCCTCGGTCGCGATCTCGAGGATCCGGCGCCTGCCGAAACCCAGCCATTCGTAGAGTTCGAGGGCGCCGACGGGATCGTCGAAGACCGAACCGGGCAGCCCGGCGTCCGTCCCCGACAGCAGCGGGACACCCAGCTCCTCCAGCCAGGACAGCCGTCCGTAGACGGTCTTCGCGAGCTCCTCGCCCATGCGCTCGGCCAGCATCCGCCAGTTGCGGCTGCTCGTCGAACACGCCGCGATACCCTCGGCCGCCATGCGCTTGGCGACGCCTTCGCGCCTGTCCTGACGCTGGGGCCCGGTCATCCAGGTGCAATGCTCGATCGTGCGGACGCCCGCCTCGACCGACGCCTCGATCGCGTCGGAGCCATGGGCGTGCGCCGCGACCGGGAGCCCGTGGCGTGCCGCGTGCTCGACGATCAGGCGCAGCGCCTTGACGTCGAACTGGGACTCCCACATGTCCGCGCCGCCCTCGGTGATCTGGCCGCCGCTGGCCATCACCTTGATCACGTCCGCGCCGGCGGCCGCGTTGGCGTCGATCAGTGCCCGGATCGTGTCGTCGTCCGCGACCTCGCCGCCGAAGAAATGGCAGTGTCCTTTGAGGACGGTCAGAGGTGACCCCGCGGTCAGTAGGCGCGGAGCGGCGGCGCCTTCGGCGTCGAGTTCCGCGCGGACCCGTGCGCCCAGCGCGTCGCGATCGCCGAGATCCCGCACCGTCGTGACGCCGCTGCGCAGCAGCTGTCCCAAGCGTTCCTTGGCGCCTGCGCGCAGCGCTTCGTCTTCGCTCGCCAGGAAGTTCGGCAACATCTCGCGGGAGGCGTCGAACGCCAGGTGCACGTGGGCGTTGAACAGGCCGGGCAGCAGCGTCGCTTCGGGGAAGCCGAGCCTTTCGGCGTCCGGCGACGCCTGAGCCACGACCTCGGCGCGAGGGCCCGCCGCGAGAATCCGGCCGCCCTCCACGAGCACGGCGCCGTCCTCGACCGGTGTGCTCGGACGCGGCAGGACGCGGCCGGCCGTCAGCAGCAGTTGTGCGGTCATGCTTCGCTCCTGGAGACGGCGGCGGACAGGGCGAGCAGGGGGCGCACGTCGGATTCGATGTCGGAGGCGCCGCCCGGGAGCACGAGCTTCGCCCGCCCGTCGGTCTCCTCGCCCGCGGTCTGCCTGGCGATCGCCGTCTTCAGCGCTTCCGCCGCCGCCCGCGGGTCGTCGGTGGCGAGCGCGGTGAGGTCGGTTTCCAGATAGGGGCTCAGCTGTACGAGCCCGTCCCGGATCTCGATCACGCGGCGGTAGTACCGGCGGTGGACCGTGCGCGGGCGCCACCGCTCCCACCTGCCCTGCGGCGTGGTCCGGAGCACGATGTTCGGGTAGATCCCGGCCAGTGCGGTCCACAACGGGGTGAGCTCGTCGTGGTGGCGCCGGTGCTGGCGGCGGCGCCGCAGCGCGGCGAACCGCGCGCGGACGCCGGGATAGGTGATCCCGGCGAGGAAGAGCGCGATCCCGAGGATCACCAGCGGGACGGCGACGGTGAGCAGAAGCCGGACCGACGGTCCGAACGCCCATGCGATCACGATGTAGAGCGCGCGGAACACACTGCCGGCGGAAAGGCAGATCAGCCCGGCGGCGCTGAGTTTCAGCCCGGTCTTCAGATGGCGGTCCGCGGTGCGGATGTAGCGGAAGATCCACCAAGCGCACGCGGCGAGGCCGTAGATCAGGTAGATCCCGGCGCCGAGGTAGAACAGCGCCACCCCGGGCACGTGCACGAGCTTCGGGCTCAGCGCGAGCCCGCGTACCTCCGGCGGGGTGAGGGCCATCGCGACCAGCATGAGCGCGATCGCGCCGGACAGCGGGACGAGCTCGAACAGGACGCGCCGTGGCCTGCGCGGGCCCAGCGCGGAGCCGAGGAAAACGATCAACAGCGCGCATACCCCGATGGCGAGCATGATGTTGTTGACCAGGCGCCCCGTGCCCTTGCCGGTCAGGCCGTCGAGCCAGCCGGAGATGACCTTCTGCTGGGCGAGGAAGGATCCGGCGACGCAGACGATCGTGATGGTGATCGCCCAGTTCGGCAGCAGCCGGGGCGCCCGGTACGTCTGGTAGATCCGCCAGGCGAGCGCGGTCGCGAACAGCGCCATCGCCACGACGTTGAGAGGGGAGAACAGCGAGTTCACAGCCACCCTTGATGGTCGCCCAGCGCGCCTTGGACACGGCGGACGTCATCGTCGTCGGCGCGACGGGGAATCGTGTAGTTCAAGACCGACGCCCATTCGAGGATGATGGTCGCCACGGTCTCGGCTTCCCATTCGTGCGCCTCATCGTAGGAGGTGCGGCGTAAAGCGCGGTGTACCGCGTCGCCGTCGAGCCCGGGCGCGGGGCCGCGCAGGAAGTCGGCGGGTTCGGCGTCGCCGCCGGGATGGTGATCGGCGAGCATATGCCCGAGTTCGTGCAGGATGATGTGATCCTGGTGGGACTTCGTGGTCTCTTGCTGGAAGAAGATGTAGTCCGCCGAACCGGTGGCGATCCAGCAGCCGAAAGGACCGGGTACCTCGAGCGGATACGGCATCAGCCGGATCGGCCTGCCACGCTGTTCGCCGAGCCGCTCGCAGAGCACGCCGACGTCGAGCGGTGGCTCGATGTCGAGCTTGTTCAGCATCTTGCGGCAGCGTTTGCGGAGCTCCCGTTCCTTCATCGGCTTTCGTCCGGCTGGTCGCGCTCGGCCCGTTCGTATCGCTCGACGAGCTCCAGCAGGTCCATGACCTGGCGACGGCCTTGCGGGGAAAGCTCCTGCGCGCGCATGGCCATGAGCTTCGCCTCTCCGACGGGCTGCGGTTCCTGGTCTTCGAAGAAGTAGGTGATCGGAACCCCGAACAGCTTCGCCAGCGCCTCGACGTAGTGGATCTTCGGGTTGACGCGCTTGCCCGTGGCGAGCTGCTGGAGGTACGCGGGCGACATGGTGGGCCCGCCGGCGCGATCGATCGCCGCGGACAGCTCGCGATAGCTGTGCGGGGCGCCTTCGTTCGCGCGTGCCGAATCGATCAGCGCGCTCAGCTTCTGGGCGAAGGTCTGGTACGGCGACATGACCCCCCATCCGTTCACTGGTCCCGTTCCGTAGTGGGAGTGTAACGCGATACAGCCTGTCCGCGGCTGTTGACAGCTCCTGTATGCAGTGGTTTACAGTTGTCAAGCGGTTTCGTGCCGTGTCCGGTCTCTCACTCCGGAATCCGTGCCCTGGGGGTGTACGGACGCCGGAGTGAGAGCCGTTTTCCCGGTGGGTGCACAAGATCGTGCCGGATGTAGTACGCTGAGGCAGCCAAGGTTGATCGCCGTCACGGCGAACCCTTGGTCTCGGCCTGTTGCCGGAGGTCGACCCCCAGGGCTTCCGGTGACAGGCCCCTTTACTTTCTCCCGCGTTTAGTCCTCTGAATGCGGTCGTTCGTATGGCCAACTACCGCATTCAGAGGACGAAATGCGGCGAAGGGGTCAGGGCATCAGCGTGGCGGCCAGGGTGCCACCCAGTTCGAAACAGGCTTCCAAATCCGCTTTGCCCGGTTCTCCGGTGACGAGCACCGGAGAAGCCGCGCTCTCCCAGCCGAGTCCGGTGGTGATGCTCTCGATCCCGCGCACGGTGCCGGAGGTGTCGTTGTTGCCGTGCACGAAGAACCCGAACGGCCGTCCTCGCGTGGAATCCAGGCACGGGTAGTAGACGGTGTCGAAGAAATGCTTCAGCGCGCCGGACATGTACCCCAGATTCGCCGGGGTGCCGAGCAGGTAGCCGTCGGCGTCCAGGACGTCGGGCACGGTCGCGCCCAGCGCCGCGCGGCGCACGACGTCGACGCCCTCGATGTCCGGATGATTCGCGCCGGAAAGCACGGCCTCGAACATCGCCTGCGTCGAGGGCGACGGCGTGTGGTGGACGATCAGCAGCTTCGGCATGTCAGGCCAGCCGGGACTCGATGTCGGCCCGCAGCGCGGCCAGCCGCGCGTGCGCCGCGGTGCGTGCCTCGGCGAGATCGCCGGAGACCGGCTCCTTCACCTGCAAATACGCCTTCAGTTTCGGCTCGGTCCCGGACGGCCTGATGACCACGCGCAGGCCCTCGCCGGTCAGGCGCAGGACGTCGGCGTCGGGCAGGAGGTCCTCCATCGTGACGCCGGTGCCGCCCAGCGACGCCGGGGGAGTGGCGCGCAGGCCCGCCATCAGCCGCTCCCGCACCGACAGATCGGTGACCCGCAATGAGACCTGATCCGTCACGTGCACCCCGTGCTTCACGGACAGTTCGTCGAGGACGTCCAGCGGCCCGCGTCCCGCCGCACGCAGGGAAGCGGTCAACGACGCGGCGAGCACGGCGGCGGCGATGCCGTCTTTGTCCCGTACGAAACCGGGGTTCACGCAGAGGCCGAGGGCCTCTTCGTAGGCGAAGACGAGCCCTTCGCCCGCGCGGACCAGCCATTTGAACCCGGTCAGGGTCTCCGCGTAGCGCGCCCCGAATTCCCCCGCGACCTCGCCGAGCATCGACGACGACACGATCGTCGTGGCCACGAGCGGATCAGCACTATCCACAGTGGACAGAACATGCCACCCGAGGAGCACGCCGGTTTCGTCGCCGCGCAGCATCCGCCACGAACCGTCCCGTTCACGCACACCCAGCGCGCAGCGGTCGGCGTCGGGGTCGAGCGCGATCGCCAGGTCCGCGTCCACTTCGGACGCCAGCGCCAGCAAAAGGTCCGTCGCGCCCGGTTCTTCCGGATTCGGGAAGGCGACCGTCGGGAAGCCGGGATCGGGTGTGGCCTGCTCGGCCACCAGATGGAGATCGCCGAAACCCGCGCGCTCGAACGCCGCGCGCAGGGTGTCCGCGCCGACGCCGTGCAGCGCCGTCGCGGCGACCTTGACCTCGCGCTCCGGGCCACGCGGCAGAAGCGCGACCTTCGCGAGGTACGCGTCCAGGAGTTCGTCGCCCAGCACCTCGGCGCCCGGCTCGCGCGGCACGCTGATCGCCGGGGGAGCGGTTTCGATGGCCCGCTCGATCTGACCGTCCGAAGGTGGGACGATCTGGCCGCCCGACGCGTCGTAAAGCTTGTAACCGTTGTCGGCCGGGGGATTGTGCGACGCGGTGATCTGGATGCCCGCGACCGCGCCGAGTTCCAGCACGGCGAACGCGAGCACCGGGGTGGGCAGCGGGCCGGGCAGCGTCTTCACCTCGAACCCGGCGGCGGTCAGCACCTCGGCGGCGGCCTCGGCGAAGGCTTCCGAACCGTGCCGTGCGTCGCGGCCGACCACCACGACCCCGCCCGCGTGTCCTCGCGAGCTCAGCCAGGCCGCGACCCCGGCCGTGGTCCGGGTCACGACCGCGACGTTCATCCCGTTGGGGCCGGCGCGCACCGGGCCGCGCAACCCGGCGGTGCCGAATTCGAGCGGGCCCGCCATCCGGTCCGCGAGCTCGTCCGCCGCGCCCGCTTCGCCGCCCATCGCGCGCGCGAGGATGTTCTGCAGCTCGACACGGGAATCGTCGTCCGGGTCGTCGGCGATCCAGCGGAACGCCCGATCCCGCAGCTCCGAGGTCAAGGAAGTCGTCACCGAGTCAGCCTACGGGTACGTTGGGGAGGGTGCGATTGATCTTCACTTCTCTGGTGAGTCATGGTCATCTCTATCCCCTACTACCGCTCGCCGTCGCCGCTCGCGACGCCGGGCACGAAGTCCTCTTCGCCACGGGTGACGACATGCTGCCGGTGGTCGAAAAGGCCGGGCTGGCCGCGGAAAGCGCCGGATTCGGGATGCGGGAGGCGTTCGAGTCGGTCGCCGGACCCGATGCTCCCAAACCCAACGCCTCCGATGCTCCGCCCGAGTCGTTCCATCCCGTTATCGGCGAAGTGTTCGGAAATGTGATGCCTCGGCGGTTCGTCGCCGATCTCACGCCGTTGCTGGAGCGGCACCGGCCGGATCTCGTCGTCTACGAAAGCGGCAACGCGGGGGGCGCCATCGCCGCCCACCTCGCCGGCATCCCCGCGATCGGGCACGGCTTCGGCCGGTTCTCGCGGGATGACGTCATGGACGTCATTTTCGGCCGCCTCGCGGAATTCGCCGCGGAGGTCGGTCTCGACGGCGTGAACGTGCCGTCCTTCGGCGACCCTGTCGTCGACATCTGCCCGGAATCGGTGCAGGCGCCCGATTTCCTGGCGGAAGCGAACAGGATCCCGTTGCGTCCCGTCGGCTGGGCCGAGCCGGGAGATCTCCCGGCGGGCGTGGTCGGCCGGGACAAGAGCCGTCCGCTGGTCTACCTCACCCTCGGGACCGCGTTCGGCGACGAAAACGTGTTGAAGCGAGCGATCGGCGGTCTGGCGCGGCTCGACGTGGACGTCATCGTCGCGGCGGGTCCGACGGTGGATCCGGCGGCGCTGGGCGACGTCCCCGGCAATGTCCGTGTCGAGGCTTGGGTGCCGCAGGTCGACCTCCTGCCGCACGTCGACCTCGTGGTCCACCACGGCGGCAGCGGGACGACGCTCGGGGCCTTCGGCGCCGGGCTGCCGCAACTGGTGCTGCCGCAGGGTGCGGATCAGTTCACGAACGCCGAAGCCGTCGTCGCCGCTGGAGTCGGTACGCAGCTGATCGGCGCCGGCGTCGTCGAGGACGCCATCTCCGAGCAGGCGCGAAAGCTGCTCACGGACGAAACGGTGTTCGGCGCGGCGCGGAAACTCGCCGACGAGGTCGCCGCGATGCCGTCACCCGCGGAGGTCGCTCAGCGGCTTCCCGAGTTCGCCGGCTGAGAAGCGCGTGAAGGCCCCCTTCCCTCGGCTCAGCCGAGGGAAGGGGGCCTTCACGCGCAAAGCGTCAGGCGCGAGCGACGAGTTCCTTGAGCAGCGTGCCCATGCGGGTCGCGGACTGCCGGCCCGCCTCGAGGACCTCTTCGTGGTTCAGCGGTTCCCCGGTCATCCCGGCCGCCAGGTTGGTCACCAGCGAAAGGCCGAACACCTCGACCCCGGCGGCGCGGGCGGCGATGGCCTCCAGCACCGTCGACATGCCGACGAGATCGGCGCCGAGTGTCCGCAGCATGTGGATC
The DNA here is from genome assembly GCF_056435685.1 of Amycolatopsis sp. NPDC043885. Lineage (NCBI taxonomy): Bacteria > Bacillati > Actinomycetota > Actinomycetes > Pseudonocardiales > Pseudonocardiaceae > Amycolatopsis > Amycolatopsis sp. NPDC043885. Next base: position 271,900 of record NZ_JBWKEA010000001.1, on the reverse strand, counting down.
TCCGCAGGCGTCTCGAAATGCGGCCCGGTCAGCCCCGCGTAGACGCCTTCTTCCAGCGAGGGGTCGATCTCGCGTGCGATGTCGCGCAGCCGTTTCGCGTAGAGATCCGTCAGGTCGACGAAGTTCGCGCCGACGATCGGCGAGCGCGCGGTCAGGTTCAGGTGGTCGGAGATCAGCACCGGCTGCCCGACCCGGAAGCCCTCGCGCAGGCCGCCCGCGGCGTTGGTCAGCAGCACCGTCCTGGCGCCCGCCGCCGCGGCGGTGCGCACGTTGTGCACGACCGGGTCGATGCCCTTGCCCTCGTAGAAATGCGTGCGGCCCAGCAGGATCAGCGCGCGCTTGTCGCCGACGCGGACCGACCGGACTGTCCCCCCGTGCCCGACCGCGCCCGGCGCGACGAATCCGGGCAGCTCGCCCAGCGGGATCTCCGCTTCGGGCTCCCCGATGACGTCCGCCGCCGGGCGCCAGCCCGAACCGAGCACGACGGCGATGTCGTGCTTCTCGACGCCGGTGCGTTCGGCGATGGCGGCGGCCGCCGCGACCTCGTTCTCACTCATGCGACGAGCGTATCCGGACGGTTCTCACGAGCAGGAACGCCACCAGCCCGAACGGGGACAGGAAGATCGTGAGCGCCAGGATCGGGCCGGTCACCAGCGGGTGGATCCGGTGCTCGCGGGATTCGAGGTACATCCAGCGGGCGACGAACAGGTCGAAGGCGATCAAATGGGCCCAGATCGTGGCCGCCCCGTACGGCGTGCCGGTGAACGCGCTGAGCACGTCGAGGTCCGGCCTGCTGACCGCCGTCCAGAGTTCGCCGAGATGCGCGATGGCGAGCACGAAGTACGGAATCAGCGGCAGCAGCGGCGTCCAGGGCGAGGACATGATCCGGCGGGTCCAGGACCAGCCCGGCAGGAAGATCATCAGCAGCCAGAACGGCGTCGCCAGCGGGAAGGTCCAGGTGAACAGCGTCTCGACGCTCATCGCAGCGAGACCTCCAGCTCCCGCGACGGCCGCCCGATCGCGATTAGCCCGCTAAAGGCGACGCCCGCCACGAGCAGGGCGAAGGCGGTGAGGGTCTGGGAATCGGGGGCGACGATCGACTGGCCGCGCAGCGCCTGCCAAGTCAGCAGCGCGAGAAGGCCTGCGTAGCCGACACCGGCGATCACCACGAGCCGCAGCCGGAGGACGTCGTCGCGAAGCCGCGGGTAGCGCGCGGCCAGGACACCGAGGGCGAGCGCGAGCAGCGGAAGCGCCTGAAGACCATGCAGGCCGAGGAAATGCGGGATCCGCAGGTCGCCGCCGACCGTGCTCCAGCCGAGGACCGGCAGGCCGGGGCCGCCGTCGGGGAGACCGACGGTATGCGCGCCGATCATCGCGGACTGGCCGGTCGCGTCGAGCAGGGCCTGCTGGTCCGAGGTAGGGCCGCTCATCAGCGTCGCCAGCGAGATCCCGATCATGCCGAGGATCGCGCCGATCCTGGCCGCCCACGCCGTCGCGCGGTCGGGGATCCGGGTGAACAGGACGGCGATCGTCAGCACGAGGTTGACCATCCACAGCACGGCGATCATCCCGCCCATGACCTGGAAGATCGTGTTGTCCAGTGGGGTCGCGTTGTTGAAGTGGCTCGCGCGGACGCGGGCGGCCTGGAACACCACCAGCGCGTACTCGGCCGCGAAGATCACGACGAGCGCGTTCGCCAGCCAGTCCGCGGTCCGCCGGAACTTCGGCAGCAGCGAGACGAGCCAGCTCCAGGTGAAGAAGTACAGCATGGCGGAGACGGCGAATTTGAACGGTTTCGCCCAGAGCGGCGCGCCGTTCAGCGTCCGCTGGTCGATCAGCATGGCCAGGACGCACAGCACGGTGATCACGGCGAACGCCTGGGCCAGCCGATAGGAACCCCGGTGCCAGGTGCGGGTTCTCTCCTGGAGATCGGTCAAGATGGTCATGGATCCCTCCCATAACGGATAGTCATACTCTCCATTACGGGAAGCTAAACTATCCATCCTGAGAATTCTTCAGGGATGACCCTGGAACCGTCCCCGAGATCGGAGAACGCACGCGTGCGGATGGCCGAACTGAGCGAAAAAGCCGGGCTTCCGGTCGCCACGATCAAGTACTACCTGCGGGAAGGGCTGCTCCCGCCGGGTGAGCGGACCAGCCCCAACCAGGCGAAGTACGACGACGGGCACGTTCAGCGGATCAAGCTGATCAGGGCGCTGATGGAGGTCGGCGGCCTTTCGCTCGCGACGGTCGGCGAGGTGCTCGCCGCCGTCGATGCCGGGGAAGCCAGCCCCCACCACGTCCTCGGCATCGCCCAGCAGGGCATCACCACCTCCCGGCAGGTCGCCGACGACGAAGCCAGGGCATGGGCGCTCGCCACGGTCCGTGACCTCGCCGAACGCCGAGGCTGGCCCTGCAAGGCCGACGACGACCTGGTCATCCAGGCCCTGGTCGGCGTCCTGTGCACGATCCGCGAGGTCGGGCACGGCTGGTACCTCGACAAACTCGACGCCTACGCCGAGATCGCCGACCGGACCGCCGATCTGGACCTCGAAGGCATCGCCGGGATCGAGTCGCTGGAGCAGATCATCGAGATCGCCGTCGTGGAGACGGTGCTCGGGGACAGGCTGCTCTCGGTGTTGCGGAGGCTGGCGCAGCAGCGTGCCTCGAAGGCCTATTTCGCCCAGGAGGGCTAAAGCCGCTTTCTCGCGTGTCGGTACAGGGGCCGTGAGGCACCGAGACTTTCTTGCGCGCCCGATTTGAGCACTTCGCGGGGAGGGGTAAGTCAACGTGTCAGGTCCCGAAAGCCTCGACCCGGTCGTCGCAAAGATCCGACGCGCTACGACTGTCCATAAGGGACTTGAGATCGGTTTTCGGGGCCCGATTCGGGTACTTTGCGCAGCTTCGCGCTGGGATTGTGAGTGGTAAAGGGGGTTGGAGCCCAATGTCACGTAGCTTAAGTTGATCTTGGGCGGGATTGACGGGTGGGGTGAAGGCTCCCTTCGCTGCGCCTGATGCGACGAAGGGCTGGTCGTGGGTCGGGTTGGTCGTGAGTGGCGTTTCGGGTTCTAACCCGAAACGCCACTCACGACCCCCTCGTGCAATCGCCCTCCGGACATCGATCGGACATTGAGTCAGCGAAGAGTGTTCTTGGTGGACACTCAGGGCGCGGTCGGCTCCTGTCGGCCACGGCAACCGAGCGCGTGACCTGCGGCAATCCTCACCGCTTACGATCAAGACCCCCATCCAAGATCAACTTAAGCTACGTGGCATTGGGTTAGAACGACCATTGCCACTCACGACCCCCCGCGCAAAGTGCTCAGATCGGACACTCAGTGGGTCTTGGCGTCCTTTACGGACGATCGGCGTCGTGCTCGGCTTGCGCCACGAAGAGCCTGCTTGGCAGTCGGCGGGAACAGCCTCCACGGCACGTTCGCCTTACCTCTCAACGGAACGCCCCCGGCGGGGAATCCCGCCCGGCTAACCGTCGACGATGAACGAAAGCGCCACCGGTTGGAAGATCCCGGTCTTCGCCGAGTTCTCCTGCTCGATCGTCGAAGTCACCGAGAGGATCCACAGATCCGTGCCGCCGCTGAACAGGTCCATGTACGTCGTGCGCGTGATGCTCTCGTTCACCGCGTCCCGGCTCCCGGCGGCGCGCTCGGTCGTCCGATAGGTGTACCGCTGGCTGTTGTCGCCCCGGCCGGGCACGGTGGTGGGGTCACCGATGGGGGCGATCTCCGGATGCTGGCTCTTCAGCCAGCTGAAGTAGGCGGACGGCGGGCTGTCGGCCAGGAAACCGGTCAGCCGCTCGACCCGGATGACCTGGCGGCCGTCGGGCGAGACGTACTGGACCACGGTGCTCGGCACCCCGCGGGTGACATGCGGCGCGACGAACTTCTGCCAGCCTTCCGGGACACCGATGCTGAACCGGCCGCCCTTGAGGCCGTTCACCGTGCTGGCGTCACCCTGCTGCGTGATCAGTTTCGGCGGCGGCTGAGTGATGATCGTGTCGCCCTGCTGCACCTTCTCCGGTGGCCGCAGATCCTGCCCGCCGACGGCCCTGGCCAGCACGAACCCGCCTCCCGCGGCCAGCAGAAAGAGGACGACCGACGTGAGCGCCAGCACCACCGTGCCCACCGTGGACCGGCCCTGCGGGCGGGGCTGCGGCGGCGTGACGGTCGGCATCGGCGCGAGTTCGACGGGAGGCGCCGGCGCGGGCTGATTCAGGAACGGCAGCGGGCCGGGGTCGGCGGCGAGTTCGGAACTCGTGCCCTCGCCCGGCTTTTCCGGCCCGACCTGCTTGATCACCTGGGTGTCGGTCGCGTCGAGGTGCGCGGTGGTCTTCTTGCCGTCGGGCGTGTGGAACAGCTCGGCGGGGAAGAGGTCGATGAGTGTCTTGGCCTGCAACGGATACAGGCGGCGGCGCACCTCGCGCAGGGTGATCCGCTTCGACGGCTCCTTCTTCATGAGCGCGCCGATCACGTCGGCCAGCGGACCGGGACCGGGCTTCGGCACCTTCCCGTTGACGACCTTGCCGACCGTTTCGAGCGGGTCGCCGTCGGCGTCGTAGGGCGGCGAGCCCTCGATGGCGGCGAACAGCGTCGCGCCGAGGCCCCACAGGTCGGCGGCGGGGACGACGGCGCCGCCGGAGGCGACCTCGGGCGCGATGTAGGCGGGCGAACCCAGCATCATCCCGGTCCGGGTCATGGTGGCTTCGGAGACGTTGCGCGCGATGCCGAAGTCGGTGAGCTTGATGCGGCCGTCACCCGCGACGAGGACATTGCCCGGTTTGACGTCACGGTGGGTGATGCCGGCGGCGTGCGCGGCTTCGAGCGCGGACGCCACCGCGATGCCGACCGCCGCCGCCTGCTCGACCGTCAGCGGCCCGTGGTCGCGCAGGATGTGCGCGAGGCTTCGCGACGGCAGCAGCTCCATGACCACGAACGGTTCGTCGTTCTCGCGCGCGACGTCGTGCAGGATGATCACGTTCGGGTGACTCAGGACGGCGATCGCGCGGGCTTCGCGCAGGGTCCGCTCGCGCAGCTCGTCGGCTTGCGCCGCCGGCACGCCGGGCGGGAGGCGGACCTCTTTGACCGCGACGGGACGGTGCAGGAACTCGTCGTAGGCCGACCAGACCGTGCCCATCGACCCTGATCCGATGACCGAGCGCAACCGATATCGACCGGCGACCACACGCTTCTCGTCGCCGGGACTCTCGCTGGGCTCGGTGGTGTCGGACGGCACGGCCCAATTGTGTCGTATGCCCGTGTGACGGACCCATGCGCCGTGCCCTGTCGGAGTGAACACGTCACTGGGAACAGGTCGTCGGTGCAGCGAGAACGGTGATTCGGGTCAGGCCTTCACTACCTTTCAAGATCGCCACTCACGACCAGCGCGCCCCAACCTCGCCACCGCCGCCCAGTCACCCCTTCGGCGCGACTAGCGTCACAGGTAACGCCACTTGAGGGCCGTTAGCATCGATGGTTATGACGGAAGTGGCCGAGACGGAGTCAGTGCCGACCCCAGGCGAGCCCGACGCGCCCGAAGAGCTGAAGCTCGCGGCGGAGTTCCCGGAAGCGAGCCGGGAGCAGTGGCGGGAACTCGTGGCCGGAGTGCTGCGCAAGAGCGGCGCCATCGACGAGTCGTTCGACGGCCTGCCCGAAAGCAAGCTCGTCACCCGGACGTACGACGGCCTGGAGATCCAGCCGCTCTACACCGCCGAAGACGCCGTCGAGGGGACAGGTTTCCCCGGCCTTCCGCCGTTCGTGAGAAGCGCCCGGCCCGAAGGAGCGGTGACGACCGGCTGGGACATCCGTGCCCGGTACGCGCGCCGTGACGCCAAGGCCACGAACGCCGCGATCCTCGCCGACCTCGAAGGCGGCGTCGGCTCCATCTGGCTGCGCGCCGGCGCGACCGGCGTCCCCGTCACCGATCTGGGCGACGCGCTGAACGAGGTCTACATCGACCTCGCACCCGTCATCCTCGACGCGGGCGACGAGTACGAGGCCGCCGCGAACGAGTTGTTCGCCCTTTTCGCCGAACGCGAGATTCCGGCGAGCGCGGTCACCGCGACCCTCGGCGCCGACCCGATCGGGGCGGCCGCGCGCACCGGTTCGGCGCGTCCGCTCGCCCCCGCCGCGGAATTGGCGGCGCGGGTCGCCGTCAGTCACCCGAAGGTGCGGACGATCGTCGCCGACGGCCTGCCGTTCCACGAGGCCGGCGGCTCGGACGCGCAGGAACTCGGCGCGGCCATCGCTGCGGGTGTCGCCTACCTGCGGGCGCTCACCGAAGCGGGGCTGGACGTCGACACCGCGGCCGGGCAGATCGAATTCCGGCTCGCCGCCACGGCCGACCAGTTCCTCACGATCGCCAAGTTCCGCGCCGCGCGGCGTCTGTGGGCCCGGGTCACCGAAGTGTCCGGTGGCAAGGGTGCGGGCATGCGGCAGCACGCGGTCACTTCGCCCGCGATGCTGACCCAGCGTGACCCGTGGGTGAACATGCTGCGGACCACGCTCGCCTGCTTCGGCGCCGGGGTCGGCGGCGCGGACGCGATCACCGTGCTCCCGTTCGACGCCGCGATCGGCCAGCCGGACGCGTTCTCCGCGCGGATCGCGCGCAACACGCACGCCGTGCTGCTGGAGGAGTCCAAACTGGCCGGTGTCATCGACCCGGCGGGTGGTTCCTGGTACGTCGAGAACCTCACCGAAGACCTGGCCAAGGCCGCGTGGCGCGAGTTCACCGCCATCGAGGCGGCCGGTGGGATCGAGGCCGAGCTGGCCTCCGGAGCGCTCGCCGCGCGGCTCGCCGAAACCTGGGAGAAGCGGTCGAAGCGGCTCGCGACCCGGCGTGATCCGATCACCGGTGTCAGCGAATTCCCCAATCTGACGGAAAAAGCGGTCGTTCGCGACGCCGTCGAAGACCTGCCGGGCGGCGGCCTGCCCCGGCACCGGTACGCCGAAGCGTTCGAGGCCCTGCGGGACCGGGCGGACGCGCATCCGAACCGTCCCCGCGTCTTCCTCGCCACGCTCGGCCCGGTCGCGGCGCACACCGTACGGGCGAGTTTCGCGGCGAACCTGTTCCAAGCGGGCGGGATCGAGGCCGTGAACCCCGGCGCGCCCGAGGACGTCGTAGCGGAATTCCGGGCCAGCGGCACGAAGATCGCCTGTCTCTGCGGAAGCAACACTTCCTACGCGGAGGAAGCCGACAGCGTTGCGAAGGCCCTGAAGGAAGCCGGCGCCACGTCGGTGCTGCTCGCCGGAAAGCCCGGCGACCACCCGGACGTCACGGGCTACCTCTACACGGGCTGCGACGCCCTGGAAATCCTGACCGGCACGTTGAACGAGCTCGGAGTGCAGTGATGACCATCCCGAACTTCGCCGGAATCGAGCTCGGCGGCCCCGACCCCGCCGACCGTCCTCAGTGGACTGAAGCACTGCACGCCGCCACCGGCAAGGGGCCCGACGCGCTCGCGTGGGAGACACCTGAAGGCATCGGCGTCAAACCGGTCTACACCGCCGACGATCTGTCCGGAGTGGACTTCCTCGGCACGTATCCGGGTATCGCGCCGTATCTGCGCGGCCCTTACCCGACGATGTACGTCAACCAGCCGTGGACCATCCGCCAGTACGCGGGTTTCTCCACCGCGGAGGAATCGAACGCCTTCTACCGCCGCAACCTCGCGGCCGGGCAGAAGGGCCTTTCGGTCGCCTTCGACCTCGCGACGCACCGCGGCTACGACTCGGACCACCCGCGCGTCGCCGGTGACGTCGGCATGGCGGGCGTCGCGATCGACTCGATCTACGACATGCGCCAGCTCTTCGACGGCATCCCGCTCGACAAGATGAGCGTTTCGATGACCATGAACGGCGCCGTCCTGCCGGTACTCGCGCTGTACGTCGTCGCGGCCGAGGAACAGGGTGTCACGCCGGACAAACTGGCCGGGACCATCCAGAACGACATCCTCAAGGAGTTCATGGTCCGCAACACCTACATCTACCCGCCGCAGCCGTCGATGCGGATCATCTCGGACATCTTCTCGTTCACCTCGCGGAACATGCCGAAGTACAACTCGATCTCCATCTCCGGCTACCACATGCAAGAAGCCGGGGCGACCGCCGACCTGGAGCTGGCGTACACGCTCGCGGACGGCGTCGAGTACATCCGCGCCGGAGTCGAAGCCGGGCTGGACGTCGACAAGTTCGCGCCGCGCCTGTCCTTCTTCTGGGCGATCGGGATGAACTTCTTCATGGAGGTCGCGAAACTCCGCGCGGCGCGACTCCTCTGGGCGAAGCTGGTGAAGGGCTTCGACCCCAAGAGTTCCAAGTCTCTGAGCCTGCGGACCCACTCGCAGACCTCCGGCTGGTCCTTGACCGCCCAGGACGTCTACAACAACGTCGTCCGCACCTGCGTCGAGGCGATGGCGGCGACCCAGGGCCACACGCAGTCGTTGCACACCAACGCCCTCGACGAGGCGCTGGCGCTGCCGACCGACTTCTCCGCGCGCATCGCGCGGAACACGCAGCTGCTGCTGCAACAGGAATCCGGCACCACGCGCGTCATCGACCCGTGGGGCGGCAGCGCGTTCGTCGAGAAGCTGACCTACGACCTCGCGCGCAAGGCGTGGGGCCACATCACCGAGGTCGAGCAGGCGGGCGGGATGGCGAAGGCGATCGACGCCGGCATCCCGAAGCTGCGCATCGAAGAGGCCGCGGCGCGGACGCAGGCGCGGATCGACTCCGGTCGCCAGCCGGTGATCGGCGTCAACAAGTACCAGGTCACCGACGACGAGCAGATCGACGTGCTCAAGGTCGACAACGCCGGGGTGCGCGCGCAGCAGCTGGAGAAACTGCGCCGGCTGCGCGAGGAGCGGGACGAGGACGCCACACAGGACGCGCTGCGGCGGCTCACCGCGGGCGCCGAGTCCGACGGGAACCTGCTCGCCCTGGCCATCGACGCCGCCAGGGCGAAGGCCACCGTCGGCGAGATCTCCGACTCGCTGGAGAAGATCTGGGGGCGGCACTCCGGCCAGATTCGTACCATCTCCGGTGTGTACCGCGAGGAGGTCGGCAAGGCCGAGAACGTCGAGAGGGCCCGTGAACTGGTCGAGAGTTTCGCCCAGGAAGAGGGCCGCCGTCCCCGGATCCTGGTCGCGAAGATGGGCCAGGACGGCCACGACCGCGGCCAGAAGGTGATCGCGACCGGCTTCGCCGACATCGGCTTCGACGTCGACGTCGGCCCGCTGTTCTCCACCCCCGGCGAGGTCGCGCGGCAGGCGATCGAGGCCGACGTGCACGTCATCGGCGTTTCGTCGCTCGCGGCGGGGCACCTTTCGCTGGTCCCCGCGCTGCGCGCCGAACTCGCCGAACAGGGCCGTGAGGACATCATCGTCGTGGTCGGCGGCGTCATCCCGCCGCAGGACTACGAAGAGCTGCGCGCGGCGGGCGCGGCGGCGATCTTCGGCCCCGGCACGGTGATCGCGGAAGCGGCGATCGATCTCATCGGACAGCTGACCGCCCAGGAGTCCTGAACCTTGCCGCGCAAGATCGACGTCGGGGCGCTCGCCAAAGGGGTCCTCGCGGGTGACCGCGGCCTGCTGTCGCGGGCGATCACGCTCGTCGAGTCCAACCGGGAGGACCACCGGGCGCAGGCGCAGGAACTGCTGGTCGAGATGCTCCCGCACGCGGGCGGCGCACGGCGCGTCGGCATCACCGGCGTTCCCGGTGTCGGCAAGTCGACCTTCATCGACCAGCTCGGCACGGATCTGACCGAGGCCGGGCACAAGGTCGCCGTACTGGCCGTCGACCCGTCGTCGACGCGGACCGGCGGCTCGATCCTGGGCGACAAGACCCGGATGGCGCGCCTCGCCGTGGACCCGAGGGCGTTCATCCGCCCTTCGCCGACTTCGGGCACGCTCGGCGGCGTCGCGCGGGCGACCCGCGAGACGATCGTGCTGATGGAAGCGGCCGGGTACGACATCGTGCTGGTCGAGACCGTCGGTGTCGGGCAGTCCGAGGTGACCGTGGCGAACATGGTCGACCACTTCCTGTTCCTGACCCTGGCCCGCACCGGCGACCAGTTGCAGGGCATCAAGAAGGGTGTCCTCGAACTGGCGGACGTCATCGCGGTCAACAAGGCCGACGGCGACCACGAACGCGACGCGAAACGCGCGGCCCGCGAACTCGCCGGCGCGCTGCGGATGATCTACGGACGGGACGCCGAGTGGACGCCCCCGGTGCTGACCTGCAGCGCGCTCACCGACGTCGGACTCGACGACGTGTGGGCCGAAATCAGCCGTCACCGCGACGTATTGACCGCTTCGGGTGAACTGGACGGACGGCGACGACGGCAGCAGGTGGAGTGGACCTGGTCGATGGTCCGGGAACAGCTCCTCGGACGGCTCGCTTCGCATCCGGACGTGCGAGCGGTCGTCCCGGACGTCGAACGGGCGGTCCGGGACGGTGAGCTGACCCCGACGCTGGCCGCGCAACGGATTCTGGAGGCGTTCTCCGGTCCTCCGCGTGGCGGCTGACGCGGGAACCCGGCAGAGTGCAGAATCGGGTTCGCGCCACGCCGTCGAAAGGGAATCATGCCGAAAAGGTCTCGTCTCGGGCAGCTTGCCGGACTCGTCGCCGCCGGGCTGGTCGTCTGCGCGCCTGTCGCGCAGGCCGTGGAGATCCAGGCGCCCGCGCCGGTGATCGCGCAGGCAGCGGCGGTGCACGAGGTGCCGTCGCAGGCGCCTCCGGGGCCGGTGCTCGACCCCGCCGAGACCGACAAGGCCAACAGCCAGGAGACCAAGCGGAAGATCATCGCGGGCGTCGCCGCGGCCGTCCTGCTCGGCCTGGTGATCCTCGGCCGCCGCGCCCGTTCCAAGAAGAAGTCCTGAACCGCTACCGGTAAGTAGAAGGACTCTCCGCTTAGCCTGGGCCGAACTCTCACAGCCGTTCATCGCAGATCCACTACCGGCCGTCTCCGGCTCGATCACTCGACGAGCGGCTTGTCATCTGCATGGTGCACGATCTATCGCAAATGCGTATCACAGATCGAACGGCACCCAGCGTGCCTTCAGCGACCACTCGTACGGTGGTAGACGAAGGTGACTGTGTCGCGGGAGGAGGTGCGGCGTGACGGTGCTCGATTCACGTCCGGACATTCCAGGTGACCCCGAGGGTCGCGTCGTTGCCCCTATGGAGGCGCCCACCGCGCTGATCTCCGAGGCCGGCGTCAGCATGGCACCTGTGCATGACCTTGGTGCCGGACGCGGCCCTTTCTGGCTCGACGACTGGCTCCGCGCGAACGCCACCGACGTCGTCGCGTGGCGCCGTCACATCCACGCGCACCCGGAGCTCTCCCGCCACGAGTTCGCCACGACCGAAATGGTCATGTCGCTGCTCCGCTCGGTCGGGCTCAAGCCATGGGTGCTCCCCACGGGCACCGGCGTGGTCTGCGACATCGGCAGCGGCGACCGCTGCGTCGCGCTGCGCGCCGACATGGACGCCCTGCCGCTGACCGAGGCCACCGGCCTCCCGTACGCCTCCAAGACCGACGGCGCCGCGCACATGTGCGGGCACGACGCGCACACCGCGATCCTGCTGGGCGCGGCTCGGGCGCTGGCGGGCGCGCCGGAGCTGCCCGGCCGCGTGCGGCTGATCTTCCAGCCGGCCGAGGAGGTCATGCCCGGCGGCGCGCTGGACATGATCGCCGCGGGCGCGATGGAAGGCGTCGAGCGGATCTACGGGCTGCACTGCGACCCGCGGCTCGAGGTCGGCAAGGTCGGCCTGCGCGAAGGCGCGCTGACGTCGGCCGCCGACCTCATCGAGCTGCGGCTCACCTCGCCGGGCGGGCACACCTCGCGGCCGCACCTGACCGCGGACCTGGTGCACGCGCTGGGCACCGTGATCACGTCGCTGCCCGCGGTGCTCTCGCGGCGGGTCGACCCGCGCTCCGGGACCGTGCTGGTCTGGGGAGCGGTGCACGCCGGGCAGGCCGCCAACGCCGTCCCGCAGGACGGGGTGCTGCGCGGCACGCTCCGCACCGCGGACCACGAGGTCTGGACGATGCTGGAGCCGCTCGTCGCGGCTTCGGTGGAGTCGCTGCTCGCGCCGACCGGGGTCGGGTTCTCCCTCGACTACCGCCGCGGCGTGCCGCCGGTCGTCTCCGATCCGGAGTCGCACGCCCTGATGCGGGCCGGCGTCGAGGCCGCGCTGGGCGAGGCCGCCGTCGCCGGGACCGAACAGTCGTCCGGTGGCGAAGACTTCGGGTGGTACCTGGAGCACGTCCAGGGCGCCTTCGCTCGCCTCGGCGTTTGGTCCGGTGAAGGCCCGATGGCCGACATCCACCGCCCGACCTTCACCCTCGACGAGCGTTCGCTCCTGTGCGGAGTCCGCACGCTGGTCCACACGGCCCTGGCCACCCTGGCCTGAGTTCCGCCTCCAAGCACGCGAGTTCCGTCTTCAAGCACGCGAGTTCCGCCCCTGTGCACGGATGTTCGCCCTAACGGGTCCGAACATCCGCGCACAGGGTTATCCACAGCCTGGGCGAGTTATCCACAGCTTGGGAAAACAGGTCTTCCCAAGGCCGATCTGATCTTCGATTCTCGAAGACGTGATCAACTGGGGAGGACGTCATGGGGTGGTCTCGCGTAGTGAGGCCGACAGGATCTTGGGGCGGAGGGCCGTCCGCGAAGGGATGGCGCGCGGTGCGCTGGCGCAGCCGTGGCGAGGCGTGGTCGTCCACGCCGCGGATCTGCTCAAGCTGCCGACTCTGGCGCAGGCGGCACTGCTCGCGATCGGGCCGCCCGCGGTGCTGTCCGGCGTCACTTCTCTTGCCCTGCATGGGATTTCGGCTGCGGAAGGCACCACGGTCCACCTGACCGTCCCGTACTCGAGACGGGTCGAATCGAGGTCGGGGCTCGTGGTGCACCGGGCAGAATTTCACCCGTCCGATATCGTCGAACTGGACGAACTTCCCGTGTTCTCGTTGGATCGCGCGCTGGCCGACCACCTCTGCGACGGCGACAAGCGAACAGCGTTCGCCGCACTCGAAGAGGCCATGCACAACCTCGCGCCGAACCATCGGGCGGTCCTTCACACCAACGTCCGGGATCGCCTTCTCGACCGTCGCGACCGGCGAGGTATCCACAGGGCGCAGATGCTGCTCGCGCTCGCGACGGGCGAGGCCGAATCGCCGTCGGAGAGCATCCTTCGCTTGATCGTCGTGGAGGCCGGGCTGCCGGTACCGGTCGCCCAGTACGAGATCGGCACCATCGACGGACGGAAGCTGTACGTCCTCGACCTCGCGTGGCCTGAACTGCGTATCGCCCTGGAGTACGACGGCTATGCCGCCCATGAGGGCAGGCAGGACTATGACGCCGAGCGGGATGCCCGGATGGCGGCGCGCGGATGGATCACGGTTCGCGCGACGGCGGCCGACCTGCGGGATCCGCGACGGTTACTGGCGGAGTTGCGGGGAGCGTTCGAGCGTCGTACGGCGCGACTCGCGTGATTGAAGCCGTGACTCGCGTGCTTGGGGGCGGAACTCGCGTGCTTGGGGGCGGAACTCGCGGGTCAGCCGGAGATGCCCTGGCAGGGGCGGGTGCGGAGGGCGTCGACGTAGTCGGCGGGGGCGCCGGCGGCCTCGGCCGCATCGGCCAGGACGCCGAGGTAGCGCGCGGACGGGAGGCCGCCCTCGTAGGCGTCCAGGACGTACAGCCACGCCAGCACGGAGCCGTCCATGGTCTGCACGCGGAGCCGGATCTTGGAGTGAATGCCCAGCTCGCCGCCTTCCCAGCGGTCGAGGTTGGGTTCGTCCAGCGAGGTGACGTCGTACAGCACCACGAAGACCCGGGAGCCCGGGTCTTCGACGATGGTCGCCAGCGCGCCTTCCCAGCCGAGGTCTTCGCCCCCGAAGGTCAGCCTCCAGCCCTCCAGCCAGCCGGTGCCGGCCATGGGCGAGTGGGGAGCGCGCTCCAACATCTGGGAGGGCTCCATATTGGATCCATACGCGGCATACAACGGCACGGCCACAGCCTAGCGACCCGGCGGTCACCCGGCTGGACGCACATGCCGTGTCCGGCCACTCAATCCGCCCAACGGTCGCCCGCGTACGGTAAACGCAGTCACAGACACCGCTGCGAGGAGGAGACCAGTGACCAAGATCGTGATCATGGGCGGAGGCCCCGCCGGTTACGAAGCGGCACTGGTCGCGGCCCAGCACGGAGCCGACGTCACCATCGTCGAGCGTGACGGCCTGGGCGGCGCGTGCGTGCTCTACGACTGTGTCCCGTCGAAGACGTTCATCGCCTCCTCCGGCGCGCTGGCGAACATGCACGACCTTCGCGAGCTCGGCATCAACACCGACATGGCCGACACCAGCGTCGACCTGCCGACCGTCCACGGCCGGGTGAAGGGTCTCGCGCTCGCGCAGTCCGCCGACATCCGCGCCCGCGTCCAGCGCGAGGGCGTCCGCGTCGTCATCGGCCAGGCCCGCTTCGACGACGAAGAGGCCGGGCTCGCCACGCACAAGGTCGCCGTCACCGCCCCCGACGGCTCGACCGAGGTGCTCGACGCCGACGTCGTCCTCATCTCCACCGGTGCCACCCCGCGCGTGCTGCCCGGCGCCGTGCCGGACGGCGAGCGCATCCTCGACTGGCGCCAGCTCTACGACCTGCGCGAGCTGCCCGAGCACCTGGCCGTCATCGGTTCGGGTGTCACCGGCGCCGAATTCGCCTCGGCCTACACCGAGATGGGTGTCAAGGTCACCGTCGTGTCCAGCCGCGACCGCGTGCTCCCGCACGAGGACGCCGACGCCGCCGCCGTGCTCGAAGAGGTCTTCTCGCAGCGCGGCACCACGGTCGTCAAGCAGGCCCGCGCCGACAAGGTGGAGCGCACCGAAAAGGGCGTCGAGATCCACCTCGCCGACGGCCGCGTGATCGAAGCCAGCCACGCGTTGATGACCGTCGGTTCGGTGCCCAACACCACCGACATCGGCCTGGAGAAGGTCGGCATCGAGCCCGGCCCCGGCGGCTTCATCGGCGTCGACCGGGTTTCCCGCACCAGCGCGCCCGGGATCTACGCCGCCGGCGACTGCACCGGGGTGCTCATGCTGGCTTCCGTGGCCAGCATGCAGGGCCGCATCGCGATGTGGCACGCGCTCGGCGAGGGTGTCGCGCCGATCAAACTCAAGACCGTCGCCGCCAACGTGTTCACCCACCCCGAGATCGCGACCGTCGGCATCAGCCAGCAGGCGATCGACTCGGGTGAGGTGCCCGCCCGCACCATCATGCTCCCGCTCGCGACGAACGCCCGCGCGAAGATGGAAGGCCTGCGACGCGGTTTCGTGAAGCTGTTCTGCCGCCCCGCCACCGGTGTGGTCGTCGGTGGGGTGGTCGTGGCGCCGACGGCGAGCGAACTCATCCTTCCCATCGCGCTCGCCGTCCAGAACCAGCTCACAGTGGAACATCTGGCACTGACATTTTCGGTGTACCCGTCGCTGTCGGGGTCGATCACCGAGGCGGGCCGCCAGTTGATGCGCCACGACGACTTGGACTGATCGCCTCCGGCGAAGCAACCCTCGCGGGGGCGGCCGCGTCTAGCGCGTGTCGGTGTTTCGTTGACAGCTAGGGGTTTTCCGTGATTCGCAGGGTTCTCGCCGGAGTGGTGGCGATCGGTGCGGCGGTGCTGGCGGGGGCGTCAGCCGGTTTCGCACAGCAACCCGAGCCGGATCCCGGTGTCACGGTGCAGCTCAACGACGACACCGCCTACGAACTCGGGCTCGTCAACAAGTTTGTGCACGGTGACTCCAACGTGGCGCTGGCGCGATGCCCCGGCGGCGACGGGCTGAAGGCGCCGTCGTCGACGACGTTCTCTTCGCCGGTGCTGAGCATCGGGAAGTACGACTACGGCCCGCTCATCGGGGTGCCGGCGAACGTCAGCGCCGACGTCGAACTCAAAGACGGCACCGCGCCCGGCAGCTACCCGCTGACCGTCAACTGCAACGGAAAGTCTTATACGGCAACATTCACCGTTCCTCCCCGGCAGGTGAGCGCGGTGCCTTCCGGTGCCGCTCACGCGGGCGACGGCAGCATGGCCTCCTGACCGCTTCCCGAAAGGGGTGAGCATGAAGGTGCGATGGGCACCGCTGGTGCTCGCGGTGGTTCTGGCGGCCGTCTTGGCGTTCGTCCAGTCCGGACAGGACGAGGTCGTTCCGCCGCGAGTCCCGGAGCGGGCCGCGGGGGCCGTCACCCGAGGACTGCCGAAGGCCGATCCGGTGTCGATCGACGTGCCGAAGATCGAAGCGCGGTCCAGCCTGATCCCGCTGGGGCTCAACGGGGACGACACCATCGAGGTGCCGCCGGTGACCCGGCCGATGCAGGCGGGCTGGTACGTGCACGGGCCGACACCGGGGGAAATCGGGCCTTCGGTGATCCTCGGGCACGTGGACGGGAACAAGCAGAAGGGCATCTTCTTCCGGCTGAAGGAACTGACGCCCGGCGACAAGGTCTCGATCACCCGCAAGGACGGCGTGACGGTCGAGTTCGCGGTCACGAGGGTCGAGCGGGTGGCGAAGGACGAGTTCCCCACCGACGCCGTCTACGGCGACACAACCGAGCCGGAACTGCGGCTCATCACCTGCGGCGGGGTCTTCGACAAGGCGTCGCGCAACTACCTCGACAACGTCATCGTGTTCGCCCGGATGATCTCGTCCCCGTAGCGCGTGAAGGCCCCCAACCGCTTGGGAAGGGGCCTTCACGCGCAAAGCGGCGGGTCAGTCTTCGTCGACCCAGTCGAAGGTCTTCGTGACCGCCTTCTTCCAGTTCCGGTACTCGGATTCGCGGCGGGCCTCGTCCATCGACGGGTCCCACTGCTTGTCCTGCGCCCAGTTGTTGCGGATGTCGTCCTCGCTCTCCCAGAACCCCACGGCGAGCCCGGCCGCGTAGGCGGCGCCGAGCGCGGTGGTCTCGTTGACCACCGGCCGGATCACGGGCACGCCGAGGATGTCGGCCTGGAACTGCATGAGCAGTTCGTTGACGACCATCCCGCCGTCGACCTTCAGCGACTTCAGCGGGACGCCGGAGTCGGCGTTCATCGCGTCGATCACCTCGCGCGACTGGAACGCCGTCGCCTCCAGGACCGCCCGCGAGATGTGCCCCTTGTTGACGAACCGGGTGAGTCCGACGATCGCGCCGCGGGCGTCGGAGCGCCAGTACGGCGCGAAGAGACCCGAGAACGCCGGTACGAAGTACGCGCCACCGTTGTCCTCGACGGTGCGGGCGTGCTGCTCGACCTCGGCCGCCGAACCGATCAGGCCGAGGTTGTCGCGCAGCCACTGCACGAGCGAACCGGTGACCGCGATCGAGCCTTCGAGCGCGTACACCGTGTCGTTCGAGCCGATCTTGTAGCAGACCGTGGTGAGCAGCCCGTTGTCCGACATGACCTTCTCGGTGCCGGTGTTGAGCAGCATGAAGTTGCCGGTGCCGTAGGTGTTCTTCGCTTCACCCGGCGAGAGGCACGCCTGCCCGAAGGTCGCCGCCTGCTGGTCGCCCAGGATGCCCGAGATCGGAACTCCGGCCAGCGCCCCCTTCTCCCGGACCTTGCCGTAGGTCTCCGACGACGACCGGATCTCCGGCAGCATCGACAGCGGGATCGTCATCTCTTCGGCGATCTCGGCGTCCCAGGTCAGCGTGTCGAGGTCCATCAGCATGGTCCGCGACGCGTTGGTCGGATCGGTGACATGGACGCCGCCGTCGACCCCGCCGGTCATGTTCCACAGCACCCAGGTGTCCATGTTGCCGAAGATCAAGTCGCCGGCTTCGGCCTTCGCGCGGGCGCCGTCAACGTTGTCGAGGATCCACTTGATCTTCGGGCCGGAGAAGTAGGTCGCCAGCGGCAGGCCCACCTTCGCGCGGTAACGCTCCTGCCCGCCGCCGAGCGCGCCCAGGTCGCTGACGATCTTGTCGGTGCGGGTGTCCTGCCACACGATCGCGTTGTACACCGGCTTGCCGGTGGTGCGGTCCCAGACCAGCGTGGTCTCGCGCTGGTTGGTGATGCCGACCGCGACGATGTCGCTCGCGACCAGGTCCCCCTTGGCCAGCGCGCCCGCGGCGACGGCCCGCGTGTTCTCCCAGATCTCTTCGGCGTTGTGCTCGACCCAGCCCGCCTTCGGGAAGATCTGCTCGTGTTCCCGCTGGTCGACGGCGACCACCCGGCCGGAGTGGTCGAAGATCATGCAGCGGGTCGACGTGGTGCCCTGGTCGATCGCGGCTACGTACGAAGTCATCGAAAACTCCAGTCTCAGGTGAGGTTGTGGACGGCGAGGAAGAGCAGGGCGGCCAGGGCACCGCCGACCAGCGGGCCGGCGACCGGGACCCAGGAGTAGCCCCAGTTCGGGTTGGCCTTGTTCTTGATGGGCAGCAGGAACGCGTACGCGATGCGGGGGCCGAGGTCTCGGGCCGGGTTGATGGCGTAACCGGTCGGACCACCGAGGGACTGGCCGATGACCAGCACGACGAACGCTACACCCGCGTAGCCGAGCGCGGAGTTGCCGAAGTTCGGCGTGCCGCCCTCAGCCGTGGCGTTGGCGTAGACCGGGCTGAGCAGGATCCACGCGACCAGCACGAAGGTGCCGATGATCTCGGTGACGAGGTTCCACACCTTGTTCGGGATCTGCGGCGCGGTCGAGAAGATGCCGAGCGTCTCGTCGCGCTGCGGGTGGTCGTCGAACTGCAGCTTGTAGGCGGCCCAGCAGAGCACGGCGCCGAGGATCGCGCCGACCAGCTGCCCGGCGAAGTAGATCGGGACGTCCGCCCACTTCGTCTTGTCCGCGATGGCGAGGCCCAGTGTCACCGCGGGGTTCAGGTGCGCGCCGCTCGGCGCGGCGATGCTGGCACCGGCGAAGACCGCGAACGCCCACCCGAAGGTGATCATCACGACGCCACCGTTGTGGCCGTTGTTCTTCCGCAACACGTGGTTGGCGACCACGCCGTTACCCAACAGGATCAGGACCGCCGTTCCCAGCAGTTCCCAGACGAATATGGCTCCTGCACTCACCGCTTGACCTCCACTTTGGACATTCCGCGCAGGGTCGAACACGGTGTGCTACGGCGCCCTTGCCGACCCACGTCCGTGGCACGTTACCGTCGCGTATTTGTTCCTTCCAGGCGTCGCGGGAACCAATCCTTCCAAGATCGACGAGGGTTACGCCACACGTGTCACCCGCATAACGGACCGGTCGCGGCCGATCGTGCGATGCTGGAGCCACAGCGGCACCAAGGAGGAATGTCACGTGGCAAGCTCTCAGCGCGAAGCCGAAAACAGCCCCGCCAGGCTGGGACCGCTCAAGCGGGAAGAGTCTTGGCAGCGGCTGGGTGAGGACAAGTTCGACCTCGTCGTCATCGGCGGCGGAGTGGTCGGGGCGGGCACGGCGCTCGACGCCGCGACACGCGGCCTGCGGGTCGCCCTCGTCGAAGCGCGCGACCTCGCCTCGGGCACGTCGAGCCGCTCCAGCAAGCTCTTCCACGGCGGGCTCCGTTACCTCGAACAGCTGGAATTCGGTCTGGTGCGGGAAGCTCTGCGGGAACGCGAGCTGATGCTGACCACGATCGCCCCGCAT
The DNA here is from genome assembly GCF_056435685.1 of Amycolatopsis sp. NPDC043885. Lineage (NCBI taxonomy): Bacteria > Bacillati > Actinomycetota > Actinomycetes > Pseudonocardiales > Pseudonocardiaceae > Amycolatopsis > Amycolatopsis sp. NPDC043885. Next base: position 252,292 of record NZ_JBWKEA010000001.1, on the reverse strand, counting down.
CTGGTGAAGCCGGTCAGCTTCCTGTACCCACTGACCCACCGGGTCTGGGAGCGTCCGTACACCGCGGCCGGTCTGCTGATGTACGACACGATGGGCGGTGCGCGGTCGGTCCCCGGCCAGAAACACCTGAGCCGCGCGGGCGCGCTGCGGATGGTCCCGGCGCTGAAGCGGTCCGCGTTGATCGGCGGGATCCGTTACTACGACGCGCAAGCCGACGACGCGCGCCACACGATGACCGTCGCCCGCACCGCCGCGCACTACGGCGCCGTGGTGCGCACCTCCACCCAGGTGGTCGGTTTCCTCCGCGAGGCGGACCGCATTTCCGGGGTTCGCGTGCGCGACGTCGAGGACGGCCGCGAGACCGAGATCCACGCCTCCGCGGTGGTCAACTGCACCGGCGTGTGGACCGACGAGCTGCAGCGCCTTTCCGGTGGCCGCGGCCGGTTCCGGGTGCGGGCGAGCAAGGGTGTGCACATCGTCGTCCCGCGCGACCGGATCGTCTCGGAATCGGGCATGATCCTGCGCACCGAGAAATCCGTGCTGTTCGTCATCCCGTGGCGCAACCACTGGATCGTCGGGACCACCGACACCGACTGGAACCTCGACCTCGCGCATCCCGCCGCGACGAAGCACGACATCGACTACCTCCTGGAACACGTCAACACCGTGCTCGCGACACCGCTGACGCACGACGACATCGAAGGCGTTTACGCGGGGCTGCGGCCTTTGCTCGCAGGGGAAAGCGAAGAGACGTCGAAGCTTTCGCGTGAGCACGCGGTCGCGCGTGTCGCGCCGGGGCTGGTCGCGATCGCGGGCGGCAAGTACACGACGTACCGGGTGATGGCGGCCGACGCCGTCGACGCCGCGGCCGTCGATCTTCCCGGCAGGCCGCAGTCGTCCATCACGGACAAGGTGCCGCTGCTGGGCGCGGACGGGTACCACGCGCTGGTGAACCAGGCCGACCACCTGGCCGGCGAGCACGGGCTGCACCCGTACCGCGTGCGTCATCTGCTCGACCGGTACGGCTCGATGGTGCACGAGGTCCTCGCACTCGGCGAAGGACGTCCGGAACTGCTGAAGCCGCTGGAGCACGCTCCGGACTACCTCGGTGTCGAGGTCGTCTACGCGGCCAGCCACGAGGGCGCGCTTCACCTGGAAGACGTGCTCGCGCGCCGGACGCGGATCTCGATCGAGTACGCGCACCGCGGCGTCGACTGCGCCGCGCAGGTCGCCACGCTGGTGGGCGAAGTGCTCGGCTGGTCGAAGGACGAGGAGAAACGCGAAGTCGAGGTGTACAAGGCGCGGGTCGACGCGGAACGGAAGTCCCAGTCGCAGCCGAGCGACGAGGCCGCCGACGCGTTGCGCTCGGCCGCGCCGGAAGCGCGCTCGGGGATCATCGAACCGGTGAGTTGATCGTCCCTGCCGCGTGGTGTGCCACGCGCGCAGAGATCGTTGCCTGATCCGGTGAATCTGGCATAGCGTCGGCCGTCCCAGCCCGCGCGGCCGAAGGCCCCGCTATCGCGGTGGCAGGGCCCTTGTCCGCGAACGGGAAAAGTTTGATCAGCGCCCTGCCGACGTCGATCGCGGCCGAGGGCTCTTTGATCAGGCACAGAGACGGAAGGCGGCCTTGTGGTGTTTCTCGACTCGTCGACGTGGACGGACCGGATCTTCGCCGGCGGTGCCTGGGTGCCCGGCACCGGCGGCACCCGGAAGGTCACGGAGCCCGCGACCGGAGCGGTGCTGGGAAGCATTGGGATCGCCTCGGCCGAAGACGCCGCGAAGGCGGCGGAAACGGCGGCCGAGGCGCAGCGGGCTTGGGCGGCGACACCGCACGTCCAGCGGGCCGCCGTCCTGCGCAAGGCCGCCCGGCTGTGGTCGGAGTACGCCGACGAGATCCGCTGGTGGAACGTCCGCGAGGTCGGCGCCGTGCCGGGAGTCGCGGGCTTTTCGCTGCACGTCGCAGAGCAGGAGTGCTACGAAGCGGCGGCTCTGCCCGGACGCCCGTACGGCGAACTCCTGCCGAGCGAAGAGCCGCGCCTCTCGATGGCGCGCCGCGTGCCGGCCGGTGTGGTCACGGTGATCTCGCCGTTCAACATGCCGATCATCCTCGGCATCCGCTCGGTCGCACCGGCGCTCGCGCTGGGGAACGCGGTCATCCTGAAGCCGGATCCGCGTACCGCCGTCACCGGTGGCGTGGTCCTCGCGCGGATCTTCGAGGAAGCCGGCCTGCCGCCGGGGGTGCTCCAGATGCTGCCGGGCGGCGCGGACGTCGGCGAGACGCTGGTGACGCATCCGGCCGTCCGGGTCATCTCGTTCACCGGGTCGACCGGCGCCGGGCGCAAGGTCGGCGAACTCGCCGGGAAGCACCTGAAGCGGGCACATCTGGAGCTGGGCGGGAACTCCGCGCTCATCGTGCTCGACGACGCGGACGTCGACGAGGCCGCCGGGGTCGCCGCGTTCGGCTCGTTCTTCCACCAGGGCCAGATCTGCATGACCACCGGACGGCACCTGGTGCACGAGCGGCTCTACGACGACTTCGTCGAGCGGCTGGCGGCGAAGGCGGCGGCGTTGCGGGTGGGCGACCCGGCGCGGGACGAGGTCGCGCTCGGGCCGATCATCGACGCCGGGCAGCGGGACAAGATCCACGAGCTGGTCACGGCCAGCGTCGCGGCGGGGGCGCGGGTCGCCGCCGGCGCCGAGTACGACCGGCTGTTCTACGCCGCGACGGTGCTCGCCGACGTGCCGTCGACGGCGCCCGCGGTCGCCGAGGAGATCTTCGGCCCGGTCGCGCCGGTCGTGCGGTTCTCCGACGCGGAGGAGGCCGTCCGTCTCGCGACGGCGAGCGAGTACGGGCTGTCGCTGGGGATCGTCACGCGCGATGTCCTCAAAGGACTGGAGCTGGCCGACCGCGTCCCGACCGGGATCGTGCACATCAACGACCAGACGGTCAGCGACGAGGCGAACAGCCCCTTCGGCGGCGTCGCCGCTTCGGGCACCGGAAGCCGCTTCGGCGGCGCGGCGGCGAACATCGAGGCGTTCACCGAGACGCGGTGGGTCACCGTCCGGAACCCGCCGCCCACCTACCCCTTCTGACCCGCCCGCATTCAGTCCTCTGGATGCGGTAGTTCGGATTGCCAACGACCGCATTTCGTCCTCTGAATGCGGTAGTTCGTGTCGCGTACTGCCGCATTCAGAGGACGAAATGTGGGGGAGGCTCAGGCGGTGCGGCGCCAGCGGATGAGGCGTTCCCCGGTCGGGGCCGGCTCGAGTTCGGGCCCGACCAGGGTGAACCCGCATTTGCGGGCGACCGAAGCGGACACCTCGTTGGTCTCTTCGTAGCGGTAGCTGACCTCGCGCAGGCCGAGCCCGCCGAAGCCGAAGCGCAGGGCCGCGTTGAGCGCGGTGCTCGCGACCCCCTTGCCCCGCGACGCCGCGCGCACCCAGACCGACGCCTCCGCGTACCCGGCGTCGAGATCCAGGTCCCGCAGGCCGACCTCGCCCAGCAGATCCCCGGTCGTCGGCTCGGCCACCGCCCACGAACAGCGCTCGTCACCCGCCCACTGGGCGGCGCGCAGCGCGACGTACTCGGTCGCCTCGTCGAGGTCCCGCAAGCGATAGTTCAGGACGTACTTACGGTGCGTCGGATCGGCGAAGGCCGCGACCAGCGCCGGACGGTCGTCGAGGGCCTTGTCCGCCCGCAGCTGCCGCAGGTAGTACTCGCCCGCGTTGATCTCCACCGGTTCCACCCTTCGAGGGTAGCCAGACCGGGGTGGCCCGCATACGGACCACCCCGGCCGGAGATCACCGCACGTAGCGCCAGACCACCGGCGTGCCGCCCTCGTCCAGCGGCTTGTTCGACGTGATTCCCGCGATCGTCCCGTCGTCCGAGACGACCCGGCTCTGCGCCCGTCCGAAACCCGCCGGGGTCGGCAACGCCCCGGACCGCTCGGTGCCCTGCCAGGTCACCGAGCGGTTCATGATCGGCTCGGGGGCAGGCTCCAGCCCGGTCGTGAGCCCGTGCGAGTTGAGATCGACGCCGTACACGCCACCGGGCAGCGCCTCGGCGGTGGTCGGCGTGCTCCACACGAACGCCTGCGAATCCTGGATCGCCGGGTCGTAGGCGCTACCGGCGATCCGGCCGTCCTCGATGGCCCTCACGGTCACGGAATCGTATCCGGCGGGAGCGGTGACCTCGGTGAGGTCGCCGTTCCTCCACACGAATCCGCCGTTGTAGAGACGGCTCAGCAGGACCGTGCCGTCGTCGTCGATGTCGGTCGCCAGCAGGCCGGCCGGGAGCAGCTCGGGACCGGACGAGGTGGCGGTGGCCCGCCACAGCACCGCGCGGGTGCCGTCCGGATCGTCCTTCTTGTGGGCGTTGCCGACCACGTCACCCTGGTCGTTGACGGCCACGCCGTAGACGTAGGAGAACCCCGCCGGGACCGGGAGGACCCGGAACCCGTTCGCGTCGAGGACGAACGGCCTGGTCTCCCCGGTGTCGTAGTCGGACGCGTCGCCCACCACCGTGCCGGACCCGTTCTGGTCCCAGGCCATCGCCCATTCGTATCCGGCCGGTACCCCGTGGACGGTCGGCGCGCCGTTCTTCCAGGTGACGATCTGCGAGGTCCCGCCGATGGGGAAGGCGCCCGCGTAGCCACCGTGCCCGTCCGCTCCGGTGACGAAGCCCCGCGAAAGTTCGCTGCCCGCGGGCAATGTCAGGAAGGTGGCCTCCCAGTGCCCTTCCGCCGCGTTCGCGGGCACGGCGCCCAACGCGGTCATCCCGATGGTGGTGGCGGCGAGAAGGACCCCGCGCGCATTCTGGACTTGACGATCATGTTCGTCCCCATTTCCCCAGATCTGTACCGAGGGAACGCGCGAACCGGGCTTTCGGTTGCCTAGCGGCGACGGCTCATGATCAGCGCGACCGCCAGCGGCAGCAGGAAGACGAGGAACGTCCCGCGGGTGAAGAAGAACAGCGCGATCGCGACCGCCGCGGCTATCGGTACCGCGCTGGCCGTCAGCCATTTGGACGGCTGGACCTCGTTCTTCGCGGACGCCTGCGCGACACCGGGCATCGGGGGCAGGGGGAGCAGCGCGCTGGGGCGGGGCGAGGGCAGGTCGGTGAACAGCGGTTCGAGCTCGCTGGCCATCCTCGCCGCGCTGATCTTCGCCGACCGCGTCCCGAACTCGTCGAGGTCGAGTCTGCCGGTGCGGACATGCTCCTCCAGCGCTTCGAGCGCGTCTTGGCGTTCGGCGTCGCTCAGCCGCATGTCCGGTCTCTCGGCACTCACGTCCCGAGTCTACGGGCGGATCAGCCGTCCAGCTCCCGTCGGCGCTGCTTGCCGAGCTTCTTGTGGGAGTTCTCCCAGCCTTTGCCCCAGATGCTCTCGCCGACGGCGCTGATCCCGATCGGGACGAGGATGAACCACCAGGTGAGGTCGGTGGTGACGATGAGCACGATGGTGGCGATGAACAGGATCGGCAGGAGCGCGCTCATGACGCGCTGCACCGGGGAGATGCCCGCCCACGGCGACGCCGGTTTCTCCGGTTCGCTCACGGCGGTCCTGGGCGTGTCGTAGCGCGGATGCGGTTCCGGCAGGTCGGCGAAGACCTCGGCCAGGTCGCCGCGTGTCTTGGCGGCGGTGATCCGGGCGGACCGCTCGCCGAACTCGTCGATGTCGATCCTGCCGGCGCTCATGTGCTCGCCGAGCGCGGTCAGCGCGGACTCGCGATCCTGATCACTGATCCGCAGCCGCGGAGACGGAACCTCGCTCACCCCTCCGATGGTAGGCCGGGCGAGGCCTCGTCAACCACGACATCCGTCAGTCTTTTCGCACTGGCGCAAAGGTGTTGTAGCGGTCGTGCCGTGCCCTTCACCCTGGTCACGCGTCCGGGAATCGGGCGTGATCGAGAGAGGGGGGACCTCATGCGGAAGTTCATCACCAAGGTCGCGCTGGTGGCCGGGATCGCGGTCGCCGCGCTGCCGGTCGGCGTGGCGTCGGCAAGCGCCACGAACTCGCCGGGGGGCGATGCCGAGGTGCGCGGCGGCTGCTTGGGCAAGATCTGCGGCACGGTGCTCAACAAGTCCGGCCACGACATCTGGGCGATCCGCACGTTCGACTCGAACGGGCCGAAGCCCGGCACCGAGTGGCGGCGGCTCAAGCCCGGCCAGAAGACCCCGAAGAACCAGGACTGGGACGGCGTCTACGTCGAGTGCAAGGCCAAGGGCACGCTGTCCACCTGGACCTTCCCCGGATTCTGGTGGGACGAGGACTGGAAGGGCAAGGCGGGCTGGTGGTACAAGATCAGTACCGACCAGGACATCCACGTGGAGAAGCAGTACTGCTGATCCGCCGGTCCCGGTGAGTCCACAGTGGACTCACCGGGAACGCGGTCAGTCCTTCAGTTCGAACAGCTGGGTGCCCTGCGTCACCGCGGCGCCGACCTCGACCGCGAGGCCGGTGACCGTGCCCGCCTTGTGCGCGGTGACCGGGTTCTCCATCTTCATCGCTTCGAGCACGACGACCAGCTCGCCCGCTTCGACGTGCTGGCCCTCTTCGACGGCGACCTTGACGATGGTGCCCTGCATCGGCGCGGTGACCGCGTCGCCGCTCACCGCCGCCTTGGTGCCGCCCGCGCGCTTGCGCGGCTTGGCCTTCACGGCCGTCCCGCCGCCACCGGCGTCGAGCGAGAAACCGCCGGGGAGCGACACTTCGAGACGGCGGCCGCCGACCTCGACGACGACGTTCTGACGCGGCGGCTCTTCCTCGGCCTCGGCCGCTTCCGGCGCGACGAACGGCTCGATGGTGTTCTCGAACTCGGTCTCGATCCAGCGGGTGTGTACGCTGAACCCGTTCTCGTCGCCGACGAAGGCCGGGTCGTTCACGATCACGCGGTGGAACGGCAGGACCGTCGCCATCCCGTCGGCGACCATCTCGGCCAGCGCGCGGCGGCTGCGCTCGAGCGCGTTCTGCCGGTCCGAGCCGGTGACGATCAGCTTCGCGAGCATCGAGTCGAACTGGCCGCCGATCACGCTGCCGGACTCGACACCCGAGTCGACACGGACGCCGGGGCCGCTCGGTGCGACGAACTTCGTCACAGTGCCGGGCGCCGGCAGGAAACCGCGGCCGGCGTCCTCACCGTTGATGCGGAACTCGATCGAGTGGCCGCGCGGTTCCGGGTCCTCGGTGATGCGCAGCTTCTCGCCGCGCGCGATACGGAACATCTCGCGCACGAGGTCGAGGCCCGTGGTCTCCTCGGACACCGGGTGCTCGACCTGCAGCCGCGTGTTGACCTCGAGGAACGAAATCGTGCCGTCGACGGCGACGAGGTACTCGACGGTCCCGGCGCCGTAGTAGCCGGCTTCCTTGCAGATCGCCTTCGCGGATTCGTGGATGCGCTTGCGCTGCTCGTCGGTCAGGTACGGCGCGGGTGCCTCCTCGACCAGCTTCTGGTGGCGGCGCTGCAGCGAACAGTCGCGGGTGCCGACGACGATGGCGTTGCCGTGCTGGTCGGCGAGGACCTGCGCCTCGACGTGGCGCGGCTTGTCCAGGTAGCGCTCGACGAAGCATTCGCCGCGGCCGAAGGCGGAGATCGCCTCGCGCGTCGCGGATTCGAAGAGCTCCGGGATCTCCTCGCGGGTGCGGGCGACCTTCAGACCGCGGCCGCCGCCGCCGAACGCGGCCTTGATCGCGACCGGCAGGCCGTGCTCGTCGGCGAAGGCGACGATCTCGTCGGCGTTCGCGACGGGGTCCTTCGTACCGGGCACGAGCGGAGCCCCGGCGCGCAGCGCGATATGGCGTGCGGTGACCTTGTCGCCGAGGTCGCGAATGGACTGCGGGCTCGGCCCGATCCAGGTGAGCCCGGCGTCGATCACGGCTTGGGCGAAGTCCGCGTTCTCGGAAAGGAACCCGTAGCCGGGGTGGACCGAGTCCGCGCCCGACCTCTTGGCGGCGTCGAGCAGCTTGTCGAAGACGAGGTAGCTCTCGGCCGCGGTGGTGCCGCCGAGGGCGAAGGCCTCGTCCGCGAGACGGACGTGGGGTGCGTCGCGGTCCGGGTCGGCGTAGACGGCCACGCTGGTCAGCCCGGCGTCCTTCGCCGCCCTGATCACCCGTACCGCGATCTCCCCGCGGTTCGCGATCAGGATCTTGGTCACCGGACCACCTGTGCCGGCCTGCTCGGTCACGCCGTACCTCCTGCGTTCGCACGTCGGGCCGCCCCGATGCGGCTCCGCAGCAGTTTACGGAAGTTCCCGCCCCGATTAGTGAGAGCAAGGCCACCCAGTGACCTTCGTTTATACCAGCGCGGGGCGGTGCCGCAGTTCTTCTGGAAGGTCGGAATCGAGCATGATCAGGTCGTACGGCTGGGCCTGGTGGACCCGGCCGAGGTGCTCGGATTTGACCAGTGCCCACGGCTGGTGCGGACCGCAGCACTCGACCAGTCGCTGCACGGAACTGAAGGCGATCAGCGCCATCCGGCCGTCCTTGGTCGGGCGGAGTTCGATCTCCGCGCTCGTGTAGTCCTTCGGCTTTTTCGCCGTGGGGAGGAACAGTGCGGTGGGCAGTCCGGGGTTCGTCACAGGAACAACATAGACGTGCACTCTGCGCTAGATCACTTACGCTCTCGGATATGCGGACTCAGGAAGCACGGGCGCCGCGATCCGTGCTGCTCACCGCGCTGCTGGCGGTGGTGGTGACGGCAGGCGTGATCGTGGCCGTGATCCTGCTCCGCCCCGCCGCTCCCGTGCCCACCGGTGACCCCGGCGTGCCTCCGGTGTCCGATGCCGCCCCGAGCGCGCCCGGCGTCAACTGCGGCGACGCCGCCTGCCGGGAGATCAGCGCGATGACCGTCGGCGGGCTGCCCGTCGTGCTGCTGGCCGACGACGCGGGGAAGCAGGGTGTGGTCCGGATCGGGTCGGACACCGTGTACCCGCTGATCGTCAACGACATGGGGGTCACCCTGAAGAGCGATTCTCTGCGCTGTGTCGACGGCACGACGCCGGTGTGCCTGGTGCGTGGCGAAGTGGGCGGTGGCTCGGCGGGCGAGTTGTTCGTCGCGCGCGGCGAGATCTGGCGGGACACCGGGAAGCCTTATTTCTCCGACGCCGGGACGGTCGCCCTGCACGATGTGACCGCCGACGGGATCGCGGACGTCATCGTCGTGCGGCACGAATGCCCCGGCGCGCAGTCCGGCTCGGCGCGGTGCCAGGCGGCGCCGGTGCTCGCGGAGGTCTACGACGTCGCTCGCGGCTCGGTGGGCTGCACGCGCCGGTACACCGCGCCGTCGGAGCTGAGGGGATGGCCGGATGTGCGGCTGACGAAGGCGGATCTGAGGGCCTGCCCCTGAGGGGGAGCAAGGGACCTTTGCTACCACTTCTCTTGACGTTGAGAGAAGTGGTAGCAAAGGTCCCTTGCTCACTTTTCGCAGGTGGCTGCCGGTCCTCGGAGCATGAAGTCCGTGAAGGCCTCCTTCACTACCGTGAGGGTAGGGAAGGAGGCCTTCACGGACTTAAAGAACCTCAAGCACCCGCGGCAGCAGGCTCCTTCGCGGTGGTAGTAGCCGCTTCGCCGTCGGGGGTGGGCGAAGGGTCCGTCGGCGAGTTGAGCACGTCGTCGTCCAGCAGGCCTTCGCCGCGCGCGACGACCACCGGCACGACGATCTGGCCCGCGACGTTGGTCGCGGTCCGCATCATGTCCATGATCGGGTTCACCGAGTAGATCAGCGCGATCCCGAGCGCCACCTGCTGCGCGTCGAGCCCGATGAACGCGGTGGTCAGGGTCAGCGCGGTCAGCCAACCGGTGGTGCCCGCGGTGGCCAGCGCGCCGAGCACGGCGACCACGACGATCCCGACGTACTGCCAGATGTTCAGCGAGACACCGGAGAGGTTCGCGATGAAGATGGCGCCGATCGCGGGGAACACCGCGGCGCAGCCGTCCATCTTCGTGGCGCTGCCCAGCGGAGTCGCGAAGGCGGCGTACGCGGGCTGGACGCCCAGGTTCACCGCGGACTGCCGGGTGAGGGGCAGCGTCGCCGCCGAAGACTGCGAAGCGAACGCGAACTGGATCGCCGTGCCTGCCTTGGAGAAGAACGTCAGCGGGCTGACCTTCGCCACGAACTGCAGCAGGATCGGGTAGACCACCAGCAGCACCAGCAAGCAGCCGACGTACACCGCGAGAGTGGTGGACAGCAGCGGCCGGAACAGGGCGTCACCGTAGTTCGAGACGGCGGCGCCGATCAGGCCGATGATGCCGATCGGGGCAAGCCGGACAACCCAGCCGAGGTAGCGCTGGATGATCTCGAAGACGCTGGTGGTGAAGTCGACGAACGGCTTGGCCTTGTCGCCGAGGCTGTAGGCGGCCGCGCCGATGATCACGGCGAGGAACAGCACCTGAAGTGTCGAGCCCTCGGTGAAGGCCGCGAAGAAGTTCTTCGGCAGGAAGCCTTCGATGAAGGCACTCCAGGAGCCCCAGTTGTCGACGCTCTTGGTGGCCTTGTCCGCGTTCTTCGCCGTCGCGGCGACGCCTTCGCCGAGGCCGCCGCTGCCGGGGTTGAACAGTTTCGCGACCGCGATGCCGATCAGCGACGCGATGAACGAGGTGATCGCGAACCACAGGACGGTCTTGCCGCCCAGCCGCGCGGCCTTCTTGCCGCCGCCGAGATTGCGCAGGCTGTTGATGCCGACCACGATCGCCGTGAAGACCAGCGGGATCACCGCGATCTGCAGCAGCGTCGTGAAGATCGTGCCGATCTGGTCGAGCAGGTCGGTCAGCCAGCTCGCCTCGGTCGTCCTGGCGAGCACGCCGAGCAGGGCGCCCACGACGAGCGAGCCGAGGACCGCCGCCGCGAAGACCTTTGGCCTTTTGTAGGTCCGAATGAAAGACACGGGGCGACTCCGGTGCGTGAAGGTTTCCTGATTTCCCGAACGTGAAGAACGTTCGGCGAAGCAGGACTCTTCCGGATCACCCGATCGTGTGGGAGTCGTCTCAGGATGCGGGACGCGTCCACAGCTCGATGACGCTCACGCCGACCTCGGCCAGCAAACGCCGGGTCAGCGGCAGGCTGATCCCGATGACGCTCGAGAAATCGCCGTCGATTCCCTCGATGAACCAGCCGCCGAGCCCGTCGAGCGTGAAGCCGCCGGCCACCTGAAGCGGCTCACCGGAAGCGATGTACGCCTCGATCTCTTCTTGTGAAGGTGTACCGAAGCGAACAGTGGTGCCTTCGGTTCCAGACGCTTCTTTCGTCTTCACGCCGTTTTCGACGCGAATGATCGCGTGGCCGGTCAGGAGTTCGCCGGTTTTGCCCGCCATTGACGCCCAGCGCTCGCGCGCGGCTTCCGGCGTGATCGGTTTCCCGACCATCTCACCGTTGATCGACAGCATCGAGTCGCAACCCACGATGACCATGTCGCCGTGCCCGCCGAGCGTCTCGAAAACCGTTTCGGCTTTCGCGGCGGCGAGCGCGCGGACCAGCTCCTCGGGAGCCGGATCGGTCAGGGACGCGGCGACGGCGTCCTCGTCGACGCCGGACACGACGACGCTCGGGTCGAAGCCGGCGGAACGCAGGACACCGAGGCGGGCGGGGGACTGGGAAGCGAGGACGAAACGCACTTGAGGAAGGTACTCGACGGCCCGCCGTTGCCTGATTGTGACCTGGGACACCCGAACGTGGAGCTAGTTTGTTGTGGCGCGCAACATATGGATTGTTCGAGCTACGGAGGAACCAATGTCGTCCCGCCTCCGCGTCAGAAGATCACTTCGCACGACGCAAACCACAGTGCTCGCAGTACTGCTCCTGGCTGGCTCGGCCCTGTCGCCGGTGGCGTCCGCCGCCCCGGGGCCGGTCTACAAGAATCCCCACGCATCGACGTCCGCGCGGGTGAACGACCTGCTCAAGCGGATGAGCCTCGACGACAAGATCGGCCAGATGACCCAGGCCGAACGCGGCGCGGTCACCCCCGAACAGGCCGCCGCGCTCAAACTGGGGTCCCTGCTCTCCGGCGGCGGCTCGGTACCCGCCAGCAACACACCGAACGGGTGGGCCGACATGGTCGACTCGTACCAGAAGGCGGCGATTTCGACGCCGCTCGGCATCCCCACGCTCTACGGTGTCGACGCCGTGCACGGCCACAACAATGTCTACGGCGCGACGATCTTCCCGCACAACATCGGCCTCGGTGCGGCCAACAATCCGCGCCTGGTCGAGAAGATCGGCCGCGCGACGGCGCTGGAAGTCGCCGGAACCGGCCCGCAGTGGGACTTTTCGCCGTGCCTGTGCGTCGCCCGTGATGATCGCTGGGGCCGGACCTACGAATCCTTCGGCGAATCCCCGCGCGACGCCATCGCGAACGCCTCGGCCATCACCGGTCTCCAAGGGCGCAGACTCGGCGAGAAACCGGGATCGGTGCTCGCGACGGCGAAGCACTACGTCGGCGACGGCGGTACGACGAACGGCGTCGACCAGGGCAATACCGAGATCGGCGAACGCGAACTGCGTCAGATCCACCTGCCGCCGTTTCGGGAGGCGATCGACCGCGGCGTGGGCTCGGTGATGATCTCGTTCTCCAGCTTCCAGGGAGTGCGCATGCACGCCCAGAAGTACCTGATCACCGACGTTCTCAAGCGGGAGCTGCGGTTCTCCGGCCTGGTGATCTCGGACTACAACGCGATCAACCAGATCGACGGCAAGGAAGGCTTCACCCCCGAAGAGGTGCGGCTCTCGGTCAACGCGGGCATCGACATGTTCATGGTCCCGTGGGACGCGCCGCAGTTCATCTCCTATCTCAAGGCCGAAGTCGAAGCGGGCCGCGTCTCCCGCGACCGGATCGACGACGCGAACCGGCGCATCCTGGCGCAGAAGTTCAAGCTCGGCCTGTTCGAGCGCCCGTACACCGACCGTTCGCTCCAGAAGACGTTCGGCAGCAAGGAACACCGTGAACTGGCCCGGCAGGCCGTCCGCGAATCCCAGGTGCTGCTGAAGAACGACGGTGTGCTGCCACTGGCGAAGAAGAACAACAAGATCTTCGTCGCGGGCAAGAACGCGAACGATATTGGAAACCAGGCGGGCGGCTGGACGCTCACCTGGCAAGGCCAGAGCGGCCCGGTGATCCCGGGCACGACCATCCTCGACGGGATCAAGTCGGGGGCGGGGAAGGGAACCACGGTGACCTATGACCGTGCGGGTAACGGAATCGACGGCAGCTACCAGGTCGCCGTCGCCGTGGTGGGCGAAACGCCGTACGCCGAAGGGCAGGGAGATCGTCCGAACGGCTTCGGGCTCGACGCGGAAGACCTCGCCACGATCGCCAAATTGAAGGCTTCCGGGGTCCCGGTCGTCGCGGTGACCGTGTCCGGGCGCCCGCTCGACATCGCTCCGCAACTGCCGCAGTTCGACGGGCTTCTCGCCGCCTGGCTCCCGGGCAGCGAAGGCGTCGGTGTCGCCGATGTCCTGTACGGCGACTACAACCCGACCGGGAAGCTGACGTTCAGCTGGCCGACCAGCGCGGCGCAGGAACCGGTGAACGTCGGTGACGGCAAGAAGGCGCTGTACCCGTACGGCTACGGCCTGCGGTACCGCCGGTAGCTTCCGCCCTCCCGCGGATGAGATGAACGGTCCTTTCCTTGCGAAATTCGCAAGGAAAGGACCGTTCATCGCACTGGCGGCGGGCCCACGAGCCGCATTCAGAGGACTAAATGCGGCAAGGGGTCAGGCGGCGCTGGCGGCGGGTTCGGGGGCAGGGGAGCGAGGCGCCCGCGGAGCCGGACGGCGCATGGTGAGCGCGGCGAGCACGCCCAGCACCAGTACCGCGGCCGGGAGCAGCAGTGTCACCCTTGCCGCATCGGTCAGTCCATTGTGGACGGCGTCGAGCGCGAGCCGCTGGGCCTGCTCGGCGACGCCGGACGGCAGGCCGGGGAACGCCGCCGTCCCGGAGGAACCGAACTCCCCGGTCGATTCCGCGGCCTTCGCGACACCTTCCGCGAACGGGGCCCGGTACTGCTCCGGCAAGGCGCTCGCGGCCACCGCGGCCTCGTCGGCGATCGAAACGCTGATCCGTGCCTGCAGCAGCACGCCGACGGCGGCGCTGCCGAGCACGCCGCCGACCTGGCGCGCGGTGTTGAAGATGCCCGACGCGGTCCCGATGAGCCGCGGCTCGACCGAACTCATCGCCAGGTTGCCCATCGGCGCGAAGATGAACCCGATCCCGAAGCCCGCCACCAGCAACGCCGGGGTGAGCGCCCAGGCGTTCGCGCCCGCCCGTGCGGTCAGCGCCGCCAGTGCCAGCCCCGCGCCCAGCGCGGCCAGCCCGATGATCAGCAGGACCTTGCCGTTCACCTTGTCCGAAGCGCGGCCGACGAACGGGCCGATCAAGCCGCCCAGCAGCGACATCGGCGCGAACAGCAGGCCGGACATCGTCGGCGACTCGCCGAGCACGGCCTGGAGGTAGATCACCAGCGGAAGGAACATGCCGGTCATCGCGAAGCCGACGGTGACCGCGGTCAGCGCTCCGGCCGAGAAGTTACGGTTCGCGAAAACGCCCAGCGGCAACAAGGGTTCCTTGCGGTTGAGCCGCTGCCACACCACGAAAGCGACCAGCAGGGCGACACCGGCGCCGATGATCTCGAACACGGTGATCGGCCCGAAGACGCGGCCCCAGTCGTACTGCTGTCCATTTTGGACACCGTAGACGACGCAGAACAGGCCGGCTCCCGACAGCAGGATGCCGGGGACGTCGAAGGAATGTGAGTGCTTCGGCTGCCAGTCCGGCACCTTGAGCAGTGCCAGCGCGAGCGCGACCACACCGACCGGCAGGTTGACGAAGAAGATCCATTCCCAGCCGAGATGGTCGACGAGCACACCGCCGAGCAGCGGACCGACGATGGCGGCGATCCCGGCGACGCCGCTCCAGAGCCCCATCGCGGGGCCGCGTTTCGACGGCGGGAACAGATGGCTGATGAACGCGAGGGTCTGCGGTGTCATCAAGGCGGCGCCGAGTCCCTGCACCGCGCGGGCCGCGATCAGCATTTCGACCGAACCGGACAGGCCGCACCACAGCGAGGCCAGCGTGAACACCACGAGCCCGGCCAGGTAGACGCGTTTCGGGCCGAAACGGTCGCCGAGCCTGCTGGCGAACAGCATCGGCACCGCGTAGGCGAGCAGGTAGACGCTGATCACCCAGACGATCGCGTTCAGGCCCGCGCCGAGTTCGCGCAGCATCGCGGGAATCGCGGTCGAAACGATCGTGGTGTCCAGCAGGATCATGAAGAAACCCAGGCACAGCGCGGAAAGCGCCGCCCAGGGGTCAGCTTGTCGCGCGTTCATCGCTGTCGTCCTCGGTGACCAGGTTCAGGTGCGGGGTGCAGTGCTCCTGGAACCGGATGCGGCCGGATTCCAGGTCTTCGACCAGCTTCTTGGTCCACTCGAGTTCGAAGGCCCGCCGCGCGGTGGCGTAGGACCAGTCGAGCCAGTAGATCTCGGGAAGCTTGTGCTCGTTGACGAGGTTTTCGAGAACGACCTGGTCGGAGGCGATGGCGGCCTGAAGCCGCAGCACACGGTGCTTGAGGTGGGTGAGCGACATTTCCGGGCCGAGCTCGTCGATGACGGCGAGCGCGCTGAGGTACTCGGGGTACTCCTCGGCGGGGTTGGCCAGCATGTCATGCGCCCGGTCGACGAACTCGTCTCGACCGGCGTCCGTCATCGCGTACACGGTGCGCTCGGGGCGCTTCCCGTCGCGCTGTGTCTCGACGACCTCGACGAAGCCGTTCTGCACCAGGCGATCCACCGTGTGGTAGAGCGAGCCCGCCTTCACCTTGACGCGCGTGTTGACGAAGCGCTCCCGCATCAGCTGCGCCATCTCGTACGGATGCATGGCCCGTTCGTGAAGGAGTTCCAGCACCGCCATGGCGAGTGGGGTGAGCTTCGAGGCCATGGATGATCCCCTCGGAAGATTCCTTGCTGATTATTCCGAGTGGACTATATGGCAGGACCGGTCCGGGCTCAAGTACGGGGTTCGCGTGCTTGAAGGCGTGACTCGCGTGCTTGAAGGCGTGACTCGCGTGCTCGGAGGCGGAACTCGCGTGTCAGTTCAGGGGTCTCGGCCCGATTTCGCGTTCGAGGAATCGGTGGTACTCGATGGCCGCGATGGAGTTCTCCAGCTGTTCGAACGTCGGGGCGGGGAGCGCGCCGTTGAAGACGATGGTGAGGCTCTTGCGCGGGATGTTGATGACGTACGGATCGACGTCGAGTTCTACGCAGTGGCTCCGCAGGACCGCGGTCCAGTGGTCGAGGTCCTCGTCCTCGCCGAGGTGCTCCCATCGCGCGACGATCCAGTTGCCGTTGATCAGCTGTCCCGCCATCTCCCGCGGATCGTGGACCATGTACGGCTCGGCGACGTCGTTCATCGCCCGAGGTGCTCGAGGAGCGCGGCGAAGGACTCGGCCGGGAGCACCAGGATCGGCCGGGTCTCGTCCGGCATCGCCCACTGTTTGGTGTCCCGGATGCCGACCAGGCCGGGCGCGGCGCCGACCTCGACGCAGGCGTTCTCTTCCCAGTGCGTGTAGGTCGACTTGTGCCAGCCGGTCATGTTCTCGTGCCAGGTGGTCATCGGAGGCCCTTTCCCCAGTGACTGTTTCGGCAAGTAGACGGGTTGCGCGGCAGCAAGGTTGGCGAGATCGGGTGATCTGCGCCCGTTGGTCGGTGAACGGCTTCGGTGATCGCGTTCGGCGCACGAAAGGGGACCTTCACCGACAGCTGCCTTACTCACGATGCACTCTCGGAGTGCATAGCGCAAAGGGTCTTAGGTCACCGAAGTGAATCGGCCGCGAGCTGTCGGTAGTCGGCGGCGATCCGCGTCAGATGTGAGCAGGCGATGTCGCCGTAGGTGGCGTAGTGCTCGACTTCGGTGAAGCTCTTCTCGTAGTCGGCCACTTCGCGTTCGTCCGTGACGAGCGCCGTGGCCGTCTGAGTCCCGAGGAGCACCGCGCGCGAGTCGTAGATGTCGAAACCGTGGAGGACCGGGACCGAAACCGGCGCGGTCCACGGGATCACGCCCAGCCGCACCCGGCCGCGCCGGGACACCTCGATGAGGTGGCCGAGCTGGGCCAGCATCGTCGCCGCACCGCCCATGTTCCAGCGCAGGGCGCCTTCGGTGAGCACGAAGTGGAACTCGCGGTTCGAGTCGAGGATCCGCTGGCGTTCCAGCCTGGCATCGACCGTCTGGTCGCGTTCGTCGGCAGGCAGCGAATCACCGAACAGGGCGGTGATGTAGTCGCGGGTCTGGAGCAGGCCGAACACGATGGTGGGCTGGAAACTCCGGATACGGGCGGACGCCGTCTCGATCTTGCCGATGCGCTGCTGCATCCGCCAGGCACCGCGCTGGAGGACGACGCGGGCGGACGACGCCTCTTCACGGAGGTCCCGGGTGATCGCGACGAGCGCCCGCCGGACCTTCGCGGGCGCGCGGTAGACGCGGCACAGCGCGACGACCTGTTCCTCGGTCGGCATGAACGCGCCGGTTTCGACCCGCGAGACCTTCGACTGACTGAGGCCGGTGAGCCTGGCCGCTTCGGTACCGGACAACCCGGCGGCTTTGCGCAGACGGCGCAATTCGGTGGAGAGGTGGTCCTGGTTCGTCACGCACGGCTTTCTGGGGCGATCGCGGTCGGCGGATCCGTCACGATAACCCGCGAAGCCGCCTTCAGCGAGGAAGCGCCGAAGCCCGCCAGGCTCCCTCGCCGGGCGCGAGCGGGGCTCGCACGAGCGAAGCCTTGTCCGCCCACCACGAATCCCGTTTCGGCGCCGGTTCCGGTGCCCGCGCACTGGCCGCCGCAGCGACGACGGCGGTCAGGGCGGCGAGTTCGGTGTCGTCCGGGTTGCCCCGGACGACACGCAGCAGCGGGGTTTCGGGCGCGGTCACAGCGGGATGTTCCCGTGCTTCTTGGGCGGCAGCGTCTCCCGCTTGCCCTGGAGCAGCGAGAGCGCCTTCGCGATGTGGCCGCGGGTGTGCGCGGGCACGATCACCGAGTCGACGTAGCCGCGCTCGGCCGCCGCGTACGGGTTCAGGAGCGTGTCCTCGTACTCCTGAATCAGCTCGGCGCGCAGCGCGTCGACGTCCTTGCCTTCGGCGGCGGCCGCGGCGAGGGTCTTGCGGTGCACGATGTTCGCCGCGCCCTGCGCGCCCATGACCGCGACCTGCGCCGTCGGCCAGGCCAGGTTGATGTCCGCGCCGAGGTGCTTCGAACCCATGACGTCGTACGCGCCGCCGTACGCCTTGCGGGTGATGACGGTGACGAGCGGGACGGTCGCTTCGGCGTAGGCGTAGATCAGCTTCGCGCCGCGCCGGATGATGCCGTTCCACTCCTGGTCGGTGCCGGGCAGGAAGCCGGGGACGTCGACGAAGGTCAGCACCGGGATGTTGAACGCGTCGCAGGTGCGCACGAACCGCGCGGCCTTCTCGGAAGCGTCGATGTCGAGGCAGCCGGCGAACTGGGTCGGCTGGTTCGCCACGATGCCGACGCTGCGCCCGTCCACCCGGCCGAAGCCGACCAGGATGTTGGGCGCGAACAGCTCGTGCACCTCGAGGAAGTCGCTGTCGTCGACGATGCGGGTGATGACCTCGTGCATGTCGTACGGCTGGTTCGGCGAGTCCGGGATCAGCGTGTCGAGCTCGCGGTCGGACTCGGTGACGTCGTCGAAGAACCCGCCGGGGGCCGCGTCGGTCTCGAAGACGGGAGCCTCGGAAAGGTTGTTCGCCGGGAGGAACGAGAGCAGTTCCTTGACGTAGGCGATCGCGTCCTCGTCGTCGGAGCCGAGGTAGTGCGCGTTGCCCGAACGGGTGTTGTGCGTGCGCCCGCCGCCGAGCTCCTCGAAGGAGACCTCTTCGCCGGTCACGGTCTTGACGACGTCGGGGCCGGTGATGAACATGTGCGAGGTCTTGTCGACCATCACCACGAAGTCGGTCAGCGCCGGCGAGTAGACGTGCCCGCCCGCGTTGGCGCCCATGATCAGCGAGATCTGGGGGATGACGCCGGACGCCTTGACGTTGCGGTTGAAGATCTCGCCGTAGAGCCCGAGCGAGACGACGCCTTCCTGGATCCGCGCGCCGCCGCCCTCGTTGATGCCGATGATCGGGCGGCCGGTCTTGATCGCCAGGTCCATCACCTTGACGATCTTCTCGCCGTACACCTCACCGAGTGAGCCGCCGAAGACCGTGACGTCCTGGCTGAACACGCACACCGGACGACCGTCGACGGTGCCGTACCCGGTGACGACGCCGTCGCCGTAGGGCCGGTTCTTCTCCTGGCCGAAGTTGACCGAGCGGTGCTTCGCCAGTTCGTCGAGTTCGACGAACGAGCCCTCGTCCAGCAGCAGGTCGATCCGCTCGCGGGCGGTCTTCTTGCCCTTGGCGTGCTGTTTCTCCACCGCCCTCGCGGAACCCGCGTGCACCGCCTCGTCGTATCGGCGGTACAGGTCGGCCAGCTTGCCGGCCGTGGTGTGGATGTCCGGTTCGTCCTCGGGCGGCGTCCCGAGCGGCTCCGTCGCACTGCTCATGAAAGCGCAGCCTAGCTACTCGACGGTCACTTCGCGTGTGGCGTAGGCAACGTCCGTCAGCGGCGGCGGGTGGGTGGTCGCGCACGACCTCGGCCGCCCTCGGTGACCCGGCTCGGTATCGGCGGACCGGGCCCGGTTGGAGTACATGAAGGCCGCCTACCTGTACCTAGGTGCAAGGAAAGGGCCTTCATGTACTTCGGCAAGGTGTGAAGGTCGAGTTTCCTCGGCTGAGCCGAGGGAAGGGGCCCTTCACGCGCGGCAGCTGTGCCTGCTGTGGTCGCTGGTGTACCTGGGACGAGAGCGGCGACCCTGAAGGTCCGTGAAGGCCTCCTTCACTACCTTCAGGGTAGGCAAGGAGGCCTTCACGGACACATGATCAGCCCCAGCCAAATCCAGTAGGCGCCCAAGACGCTCTTGGCCCTAGCCCGAATCGCCATTCACGACCACCCCGACCCATCCCTCACTGGACGGAGGCGCGCACCAGACCGGACTCGTAGGCCGCGATCACCAGCTGCGCCCGGTCCCGCGCCGCGAGTTTGTGCAGGAGGTGGCCGATGTGCGTCTTCACCGTCGCCAGCCCGAGATGCAGGGTCCCGGCGATCTCGTCGTTCGACAGGCCGCGCGCGATCAGGCTCAAGACCTCGCGTTCGCGGGTGGTGATGTTGTCCAGCGAAGCCGCGACGCGCTGCCCGGGTTCGGGCAGCCGGGCGAACTCGGCGATGAGCCGCCGCGTGATCGACGGGGCCAGCAGTCCTTCGCCCGCCGCGACGACCCGGATCGCGGTCAGCAGCTCGGCGGGCGGGGTGTCCTTCAGCAGGAATCCGCTCGCGCCCGCGCGCAGGGCCGAATACACGTAGGCGTCGAGGTCGAAGGTCGTCAGCATCAGCACGTGGACGCCTTCGGTGGCGGCCGACGCGCAGATCCGCCGGGTGGCTTCGATCCCGTCCAGTTCGGGCATGCGGACGTCCATCAGGACGACGTCGGGGCGCTCCTTCTCGGCGAGTTCCGCGGCCTCCGCGCCGTCGCTCGCCTCGCCGACGACCTCGAGGTCCGGCGCGCTGTCGACGAGCACGCGGAAGCTGCCGCGCAGCAACGCCTGGTCGTCGGCGATCAGTACGCGGATCATCGTGTCCCCACTTCCTTGGCGGCGTACGGCAGCCGCGCGAACACCCGGAATCCCCCGGCGGGCAGCGGGCCCGCTTCGAAGTCACCACCGTAGACGGCGACGCGTTCGCGCATGCCGATCAAACCGTGCCCGCCGGGCGTCGACGGCGAACCTTCGCCGCGCCCGTCGTCGACGATTTCGACGCTGACCTCGCCGGGGCCTTCGGTGATCGTGACCCGGCAGGCCGACGGTCCCGCGTGCTTCACGACGTTGGTCACCGCCTCCTGCGTGATGCGGTAGACCGAAAGCGCGACACCTTCCGGGAGGTCGTCCACCGCCTCGCCGGTCAGCTCGACGCGCACCCCGGCCTGTCCGGCGCGTTCGGCCAGGGTGCGCAGGTCGGCGAGTTTCGGCGCGGGGCCGAGCGCGGCCTCGGGCGTCCCGTCACCGGAACGGAGGACGCCGAGCATCCGCCGGAGTTCGACGAGCGTCTCGCGGCTGGTGAGTTCGATGACTCGCAACGCTTCGCGTGCTTCTTCCGGCTGTTCTCGCGCGACGTGGTTGCCGACGGCCGCCTTGACCGCGATCAGGCTCATGCTGTGCGCGACGACGTCGTGCATCTCGCGCGCGATACGCAGCCGTTCGTCGGAAACCGCCTGATCGGCTTGGGTTTCCGCGAGCTGGGCCAGGTTCGCGCGCCGTTGCCGCGTCATCCAGCCGAGTGCCCACGAGCCCACCACCCCGCCGCCCGCGAAGGCCGTCGACGCGATCGTGTTCGGGCCCAGCCGCAGGAACTCGAAGATCATGACGACGACCAGGCCGAGGCCCATCGCGATCAGCGAGCGGGCGCGCGGGTGTTCCAGCGCCACGGTGTACAGGGCGCACGCGGTGGCCAGGAGCGCGGCCGGGCCCAGCCCGTTGCCGGCGAGCAGGGCCGGGACCAGGCTGCCGAGGCCGAGGCCGTACGCGACCAATGGCCGGTGGCGTCGCAGCGCGATCGCGATCCCGCTGGCGGCGACCGTCGCCCAGGCGAGCCACATCGGGATGGCGATGAGGAACGTCCAGGTCTTCGCGGCCAGGTTCCCGCCGACGGCCACGACGAGCACCAGCGCGAGGAGCGCGTCGATCGTGTACGCCACCCGCTGGGGGAGCGCCGACGGCTGTTTCATACGGCGAACTTAACCGGACATGTGGTGCGTGCGCGTCCGTCCGGCGGAGGTCATCCCCAGGGTGGAGATCAGCTTCCCTGAGTCGCCGCGAAGAACTCTTTCAGCTTCTCGCGCCGGCTTCGTAGCGCCTCGGGCACGATGTCGTCCTGTCCGGCGGGGACGGTCTGGGTCACCTCGACCATGGTGCCGTCGAGTTCGGAATGGCTGAACTCCCAGCGGACGATCCCGCCCCGTGGCAGCGAAAACTCCAGCAGCCGCGGCGGCTCCTCGCGGATGACCGTGCCCTCGGCCGGTTCGGCGGAGAGACGGGCCCAGACCTCATCGAGCGGTTTCCAGACCAGGTCGCGACGGAAGCGGATCACCTTGCCGTCGCCGGTTTCCAGAACTTCGCCCTCGGCGAGCCCGAACTCCTCGGTGTAGGCCTCGATCGGGCCGATCCAGTCGGCCGACGGCTCATGGTCCACGCCGTCGAGCAGGGCGACGAGCGCCACGAGGCAGCTATCCCAGCCAGCGGCCGTGCGGGGCGCCGCGATCTTGGCGATGGCGGGTTCACCACGGCCGAACGTATGCGTGAAGAGCAGACGGCTGCCGTCGCCGTCCGGAGTGATCTCCCAGCGCAGCACGTCGTCGTTCCAGCTGAACACGAACACGCGGGGTTCGTCGGCTTCGAGGACTTCGCCCGCGGTCGGGGCCTCTTCGCCCTCGAAGCTGAATTCGATCTTTCCGCCCGGTCGCAGGTCGACTGTGACCGCCGCGGGAAACCATTTCGCGAGCTTCGACGGTTCGGTGATCGCCTGCCAGACACGCTCCGGCCGGTCTGCGAGACGACGTTCCATCCGTAGCGCCGGACGTTCCCCGGCGGTCTCCAGCCGGGCGCGAGAGTTCACGGTGACCTCCTTATGTGCTTTGGCGCTAATATAACCACGGGCTAATATTCGGTCAAGCGTCGAGGTGGACGCCGATCCCGCTCAGCCCCGGCGCGAGTTCCTCACGCAGGACCAGATCCTCGTCGTAATCACCCCCGTTCTGGTGGCGGAACGGGATCGGGTCCTGAATGGCCAGCGTCCGCAGCCGTTCGCGCAGCGCCGCGGCCGCGGCTTCGTATTGCCCTGGCGAGACGCGGTCGGCGCCGCAGATCGTCAGCGGGGGCAGGACCGACATGCCCGCGTACCAAAGTGTCCCGTGCTGCAACGGGAACAGCAGGTCACCGATGTCGCCGTTCACCCCGCGCGGGCCGATCGTGGCCTCCGGCGCCCCCGCGGTCAGCACGACCATGGCGCGCTTCCCGGCCAGCGCGCCTTCGCCGTAGCGCGCCGTCCGGCCGTCGGGGCGCTGGACGCCGTAGGCGAAACCCTTGACGAAGACGCGGTCGAACCAGCCCTTGAGGATGGCGGGCATTCCGTACCACCACAGCGGGAATTGGATGATCACGGTGTCCGCCCACGCCAGTTTTTCGTGTTCGGCGCGGATGTCCTCGCCGAGCTCGCCGGTCTCGAAGGCGTACTTCGACGTCGAGCCGACGACGAGCCGGTCCGGGGAAGCGGCCCGGCCGAAGTCGTCGGCGTCGACGACGGCCTTCCACTTCATCGCGTACAGATCGGATTCCCGGACGTCGGCGCCCTGCGCGCGGAGGGCGCTCAACCCCTCGTCGCGCAGCGAGCCGCCGAGGGAACGGGGTTCGGGGTGAGCGAAGATCCACAGCACGTTCATGGTCCCACCGTCGCGTGTTCTCCCGGCCGGGGACGAGTGGCCTGATGGACAACATGTGCAAGAATCGAGCCATGGGCTTCTTCGTGCATCCCGGCCGTCATCGGGTCGCCGTGCTGGTCCGCCACGGAATGCTGGTGATGGAGCTGGGGATCGTCACCCGGCTGTTCGGCACGGCCAAGTCCGCCGACGGCGAGCCGCTCTACGAGGTCGTCACCTGCACGCCGGAACCGGGGCAGATCCGGACCGACGCCGACGTCACGATCTCGGTCGCGCTCGGGCCGGAGGTGCTGGCCGAGGCAGACACCGTCGTCATCCCGGCGTCGTCCACCGAATACGAACCGTCGGGGCACGACCTCACCGAGCCGCTCGCGCGGGCACTGGAGCTGATCCGGCCGGAGGCCAGGATCGCGTCGATCTGCACGGGTGCCTTCGTGCTCGCCGCCGCCGGCCTGCTCGACGGCCGGAAGGCGACCACGCACTGGCGTTCGGCGCTGGACTTCCAGGCGAAGTTCCCGAAGGTCGACCTGGATCCCAACGTGCTTTACACCGACGAGGGGAACGTGCTGACCGCGGCGGGCGTCGCGTCCGGGATCGACCTCTGCCTGCACATGATCCGCTGTGATCACGGTGCCGCGGTCGCGAACGAGGTCGCGCGCGGCACGGTCGTCTCACCGCACCGCGAGGGCGGGCAGGCGCAGTTCATCCGGCGGCCGGTGCCGGAGCCGCAGTCCTCCTCGACCGCGGCGGCGCGGGCTTGGGCGCTCGAGAACCTCGACCGGCCGTTGACGTTGCGCGAACTCGCGGCGAAAGAGGCGATGAGCACGAGGACGTTCACGCGGCGGTTCCGCGACGAAGTCGGGATTTCGGCGTTGCAGTGGCTGACCCAGCAGCGGATCGAACGGGCCCGTCAGCTGCTCGAAGAGACCGACCTGCCGGTGGACAAGGTCGCCACCGAAGCGGGGTTCGGCACCGCCGCGTCGCTGCGCCAGCATCTGCAGGCGGCGTTGGGGGTCTCGCCGAGCGCGTATCGGAACACCTTCCGCGAAGCCGTCTGAAAGCAGCTGACCGCCTGGTAACTTACCCTGGGATAAGTTCCGGAGGTGGTCAGTGAAGGCCCTGAAAATCGCCGAACGGGTGTTGTTCGCGAGCGCCGCGATCGGCACGGTGTACTCCGCGAGGACAGGCAATCGGAAACTGCGACTCGCGACCAAGCCCGCCGCGGTCCCGGTGCTCGCCGCCAGGGTCGCGCGTTCGCGGGGGCTCGCGCCGGGGGAGAAGGGCCTGCTCGTCGCCGCGTTGATCGCGGCGGGAGCGGGCGACCACTTCATGGGCAGGTCCGACGAGGACGGCCAGCTGATCAGGGGTGCGACTTCGTTCGGTGTCATGCAGGTGCTGTACTCCGCGCTGTTGTGGCGCCGCGGTGCTCGGCCGCGCGCGGCGACCGCGCCGCCCCGGCTGGCGGCGTGGGCGGCGGCCGCGGTCGCGATGGCGTTGCCGAAGCCCTCGCCGGTCTCTTCGGTGCTTTCGGTCTACGGGGGCCTGCTGAGCACGACGTCGACCCTGGCGGCCGACCCGGTGCTGGCGCCGAAGGCCAGGGTCTCGGGCGGGATGGTGGTCCCGTCGGGTGACCGCCGCACCTGGATCGCCGCCGGCGCGCTGCTGTTCTCCGCGTCGGATCTGGCGATCCTGATCCGCCGCAACTTCGTCACCAGCGAGCGGGTGCGGGCCAACCTCGAAACCTTCGTGCTGACTTCGTACCTCGCGTCGCAGTGGCTGCTCGTCGAAGGCATGACCGCGGAAAGTTAAGCATCTACTTGACTATCGTACGGCGTGGGCGGATAGTTAAGCATGTGCCTAACCAACGCATGGACCAGGTGTTCAAGGCGCTGTCCGACGGGACGCGCCGCGAAATGATCGAGCGCCTCACCCGGGGCCCCGCCTCGGTGGGGGAGCTCGCGCAGCCGTTGTCGATGTCGCTGCCCGCCGTGATGCAGCACCTCCAGGTGCTGGAGGCCGGCGGGCTCGTCCGGTCGGAGAAGGCGGGGCGCGTCCGTACCTGCCACCTCGAACCGGACGGGCTGCGGATGGCCGAGGACTGGCTCGGCGGGCAGCGCACCGGCTGGGAACACCGGCTCGATCGCCTTGGCGGCTTTCTGGACTCCGACGAAGGGAAAAGGTCATGACCGTCAAACACGCCACTTTCACCCTCGAGCGCGTCTACCCCGTGGCGCCGGAACGCGTTTTCGCCGCTTGGTCGGATCCGGCCGCGAAGGCCGGTTGGATCACCGTGCCCGGCGGCGGGCACTCCCTCGACTTCCGGGTCGGCGGCCGCGAGGTCATCAGCGGTCCCCCCGGCGGCAAGGAGATGCTCTTCGAAGCCCGCTATGAGGACATCGCGGAAAACGAGCGGATCGTCTACGCGGGGAAGCTCTCCGCGGACGACGTCCTCGCCACCGTTTCGGTCACGACGATCCTGCTCGAAGCAGAGGAAGGCGGCACCCGGCTGACGTTGATCGAGCAGGGCACCTTCCTCGACGGCCACGAGGAACCGAGCTGGCGGGAGCAAGGCACGGGCGACTGGCTCGACAAACTGGGCGAAACACTGTCGCGATAACTTCCGGCAGGATGGGGGACATGCTGACCGCTGAGCTGATCGTCGACAGCCATTTCCCGTCGGAACCCGCGCTTTCCCCCGATGGGAAATGGGTGGCCTACCAGGTCTCGACCATCACGAAAGGCGTCCCCGAGATGTGGCTCGCCGCTGTGGACGGCAGCGAAAAGCCGCGGAAGCTGGCCGAAGGGTCCTCGCCCCGGTGGTCCACGGATGCCCTCTATTTCCTCCGGGACGGCCGTGTCTGTTCGCGGGACGAGGAGCTGTTCGCTTGGGAGAGTGAGATCACCGGCTTCCTTCCGCTGCGCGACCGGATCGTGTTCATCGCCGAAGACGAGACGCCTGCCGCGGAAATCTGGGTCTGGAGTGAAAGTCTTCGCCCGGCGCGGCTGCGGAGCTTCGATCTTCGAACCGGCGAGATCACGACACTGATCGAAGACCACGTCGTCGACGTCGCCTGCCGCCAGGACGACAAGGCGCTCGCCGTCGTCACCTGGCCGACGCCGGAAGTCGACCCCGGCGGGCTCGAACCCCGGCTTTCCTTGCTGGACCTGGAAACCGGGGAGCGGCGTGATCTCGGCCGGGTCGCGGTTGAAGCCGCCAGCCCCGTTTGGTGGCGGGAGGAGGGCGGCTGGCACATCGCGTACCTCGGGACTCCGGAACTGGTGGGTGGCCGGGCCGTCTTCGACGTTCCCGTGGAAACCGGGGAACATCGGAACCTGACCGAGGAATCGACCTGTCCGATCAAGCTCGCGCAGGTCGATTCCGGTGCTCCTCTGGTGCTCGTCGCCGACGGGCTCGACACGGCTCTCCATCGGCTCGGCGCCGGCGAAGTGTCGTTCTGGCGCGGGCAAGCCGACGCGCTGGCCTCGAACGGCGAGATCGTGGTCACCGTGCTGAGCACCGCTCATCATCCGAAAGATATCCACTGTGGACCGGTGGGCGGAGCGTTGACGCGAATCAGTGACACGGCGCCGGAGTTCGCCGGGATTTCGTGGGGCTCCCAGGAACGGTTGTCCTACAAGGCGTCCGACGGCCTCGCGTTGGACGGCCTGCTCGTTCTGCCGCCGGGAAAGACTCGCGCCGACGGACCTTTCTCGCTGGTCACGCGGGTTCACGGCGGACCGTACGACCGGCACGCGGACCGCTTCATGCTCAACTGGTACCCGTCTGCGCAGTGGCTGGCCCTGGCAGGGCACGCCGTCTTCCTGCCGAATCCCCGTGGGGGACAAGGCCATGGGCATGAATTCGCCGCTTCCGTCGCGGGACGGGTAGGCATGGAGGAATGGAGCGATATCGAGACCGGGATCGATCTCCTCGTCGCCGAAGGAGTGGCCGATCCGGAGCGGCTCGGGATCGTGGGCGGGAGTCACGGCGGATATATGACGGCCTGGGCCGTCGGGCAGACCCGCCGGTTCAAGGCGGCGCTGATGGTCGCCGGGATCTGTGACTGGGGAATGCTCGCCGCGACCGGTGAACTCGGTCCGCTGGTGGAATCCGCGCATAGCGGAAGTATCGGCTGGGAAGGAACAGGTCCGCACCGGCACGATCAGCTCAGCCCGATCTCCTACGCGTCGAAGATCGAGACCCCCGTACTGATCGTGCACGGTGCGGACGACACCAACGTCCCCTTGTCCCAGGCGGAATTCTTCCACCGCGCGCTACGCCACTTCGGCGTCGAACACGACCTCGTCGTGTATCCCGGCGAAGGGCATTCGTTCCGCGGACGTGATCACCAGCTGGACCTGCTCCGCCGCACTCGCGAGTGGTTCGCGCGGTTGCTTTAGCTCTGCGGGGCTCCGAAGACGTACGTGCCGAAGGTCCATTCGTAGCCTTCGAGATCGTCGACGCGGCAGCGGTAGTTGCCCCATTCGGTATTCACCGGTTCCCAGACCGGTGTCGCGCCGGCCTCGATGGCCGAGGCGAAAACGGCGTCCACGGCCTCCTGCGTCGGAAGGCTCACGTAGAGGCCGTGGCCGACGGTTTCGCCCTTGCGCGCCGGGCGGTCGTAGTCCTCTTCCGCGCTGAACACGACGATCCCGACTCCGCCGAGCCGCAGTTCCGCATGCAGGATCAAGCCTTTGTCGTCGGGGAACTCCATGACGGTTTCGAAGCCGAAGGCGCGTTCGAGCCAGCGAAGGGCCTTGGGGGCGTCGCTGTAGGCGAGGTAGGAGTGGAGGGAGGCGGTGCGTTCCTGGGTTTCGGTCATGGGCACAGCCTCGCAACCGATGCGGACAACCATGGTCCTCGATTCCCGGCGGTTTCTTCACCAGAGCAGCCGCAGACCGAGCACGGTGATGAGCGCGCTCGACGTCAGCGCGGTCACCAGCCGTCCCCGGCGTCCGGTCAACGCTTTGCCGAGCACGGCGCCGCCACCCGCGAGGAACAATTGCCAGCTGGCCGAAGCCGCGAACGCCGCGGCCACGAAGACCACGTGTTCCGCTCCGCTCGCCGCGGCCATGTCCTCGCTGCCGAGTACGAGCGCCGCGAAGTAGACCACCGTCGTCGGGTTCAGCAGGGTGATCCCGAGCAGGCTCACGTACGCCTTCACCGGCCCGATCGCGACCGGCTGCGTCATCTCGGCTTTCGCGGAGTCGCGGAAGGTCCGGATCCCGCTGAGTCCGATGTGGACGGCCAGCGCGAGCAGCACCACCACCGATGTCCAGCGCAGCGGCACGGCGATCGGCTCGATGACGGGGATGAGCCGCCCGCCGCCGAGAACCGCGACCAGCGCGTACAACCCGTCGGCCGTGGCCACACCGAGCGCGGCGTACGCGCCGATCCTGAGCCCCGATCTGGCCGTCAGCACAACGAGATAGGTCGCGACCGCGCCCACCGGGATGGCGATGCCATACCCGGCGAGCAGGCCCGCGACGAGCGCGGCGCTCACGGCCGGACTGGTGTCGGCCTCCGCCAGGACCCGGCCTGCTGCTGCACCCGCACCCGTCGGACGACGGAGGACGGGGTCAGGAAGGCGAGGGTCGAAGTCATGGGAGAAGGATGCGAACGGGCGGCCGCTCGCGCAACACAATTACCGCTCGGTTCGCGATGGGGCTCGTGAGTTGGGGGTAAGGCAAACGTAGCGGGTTGTGGACGCCTGCCGCGCAGCCTTTTCGCTGACTTCACGGCAAGTTCTCTACCGTCCGGGCCTTTGGTGTCCGCATAGGTCCCTTTTCGGGCAGTGCACGCCTGTTTGATGCCTGTACGCGGGGGGTCGAGTGGTAGAGAGCGTTACTGAGGGTAAGGCGAACGTGGTGGGTCGGCGGCCGCTCACCGCGAGGATCAGGTGCGGCCAATGACTGTCCACAAGGGACGACGAGTCGGATTCCGCTGCTCGATTTGAGTACTTTACGCAGTCGTGAGTGGCAAGTGTCGTTCTAACCCTCTTTATCACTCACGACTCCCTGCGAAACCGGACATACAGGAATGAAGCAGGCGTGCGCTGACCGAACGGTGACCTATGTGGACATCAAAGACCCGGCCGGTCGAGAAGCTTGCCTTGAAGTCAGCGAAAGGCCTGCGCGGCAGGCGTCCACAACCCGCCACGTTTGCCTTGCCCCTCAATAGAACGACCCTTGCCACTCACGGCCACCGCGCGATACTACGCAAAGTACCCAAAACGGGCGTCGGAACCCGGTCAAGGAGTCCCTTGTGGACCGTTATGTGCGCGCCTGATACCCGTGGCGAGGTGGCACGCTGCCGACCCGCCACATTTGCCCTGCCGCACCACTCAAGAGAGGGCGGGCTGCAGAGCGGCGTCCAGGTCGGCCAGCAGCTTGGCCTTCGGCCGTGCCCCGACGGTCGTCCACACTGGACTCCCGCCCCGGAAGAGGATCAGCGTCGGCAGCGACATGACCTGATAATTCCTAGCCGTGAGCGGGTTTTCGTCGGAATTGAGCTTGCGGATGAGCAGCGAGCCCGCTCGCTCTTCGGCGATCTGCTCGAGCACCGGCGCGATCATGTGGCAGGGCGGGCACCATTGCGCCCAGAAGTCCACCAGGACGGGCGTGTCCTGATCCAGGACGAGCTCTGGGAAGGTTTCGTCGGTGACGACGGACAGGGACATTCAGGCCTCCTCGTTTCGCGGCACGACGACGCACGGTCCCGGCGGCGTTTTCAGCGCGCCCGCCAGCTTGGTCAGCAGGCTTTCCCGCACGTCGTTGAGCCTGGCCAGACAGGCGTCCACCTCGGCGAGTTTGCGTTGGTAGACCTCGATCGAATCGGCGCACGAGTCGCCGGTCTCGTGCCCGGCGCGCAGGCATTCGACGAACGGCCTGGTGTCTTCGAGGCTGAGCCCGACCGCCTGCAGGGTCAGGATCTCGTTCACCAGGCGGTAGTCGTCCTCGTCGTACTCCCGGTAGCCGTTCGACGCGCGCCGTGCGTCGAGAAGCCCTTGTGATTCATAGAAACGCAGCGCGCGGGTGGTGGTTCCGGTGCGCGCGGCGAGTTCGCCGATCCGCATGGAGCGAGCGTAAACCTTGCCCTTGGCGTCAAGGCAAACGTTCAGTCGTCGAGATCGACCCGGATGGTGAGGAGGTCCGTGCCGATCGCCCGCACGGCGGCGCTGTTGACCGTAGGCAGGGTCTTCAGCCGGGCGCGGGGGTCGTCGTCGGGGAGCAGGCGCGCCGTGCCGGTGTGCCACCGGCCCTTGATCCGGACCCGCACCCGCGGATCGGCCTGGATGTTGCGGACGTACTGCGACTTCTCGCCGAACTCCGAGACGATCCAGAACGAGCGGCCCACCCGGCGGCCACCGATCGGCGTCCGCCGGGGCTCCCCGGACCTGCGGCCGGTGGTCTCCAGGATCGGCTGGGCGGGCAGGCGGACGAGGATCGGGTTGCCGACGTGGCGTTGAAAGGTGGTGGCCACGCGGTGCTTGATCTCGTGATAGCGGGACATGGTTCCAGGGTGCCCTACGCTCGGACCATGGTGAACGAGTCCGACGTGGACCTGGGGGACGGGACCACACTGCACACCTACGACACGGGCGGGGCCGGTCCGGTGGTCTTCTGGCACCACGGCACCCCGAACATCGGCGCCCCGCCGGTCCCGCTGTTCGCGGCGGCCGAGCGGCTCGGGCTGCGGTGGGTCTCCTACGACCGGCCCGGTTACGGCGGTTCCTCGCCGCGGCCCGGCCGGGACGTCGCGTCGGCGGCGTCGGACGTCGAGAAGATCGCCGACGCCCTGGAGATCGAGCGGTTCGCGGTCTTCGGGCATTCCGGAGGCGGACCGCACGCGTTCGCGTGCGCGGCCCTGTTGCCGGAACGGGTGACGGCGATGGTCTGTGTCGCGAGTCTGGCTCCGTACGACGCCGAGGGGCTGGACTGGTTCGCGGGGATGGGCGCGGCGGGAGCCGGCTCCTTGAGGGCAGCCGTGGCCGGCCGGGAGGAAAAGGAGCGGTACGAGGCGACCGCCGAATACGACGCCGAGATGTTCACCCCGGCGGATCACGCGGCCCTGGCGGGTGACTGGAACTGGGTGCTCGACGTGGTCGGTCCCGCGGTCGAGGGCGGACCCGGCGCGTTGATCGACGACGATCTCGCGTACGTCGCGCCGTGGGGCTTCCGGCCGTCCGACGTCCAGGCCCCCGTTCTGAACCTGCACGGTGGCGCGGATCGGATCGTGCCGGTCGCGCACGGCGAATGGCTGACCCGGCAGTGCGCCACGGCCGAGTCGCGCGTCTTTCCCGAGGACGGGCACGTCTCGGTCCTCCGTCACGGGGAGGCCGCGCTCGACTGGCTGGCCGAGCGCGCGTGAGCTGCGACGTCGTCCTGATCCGGCACGCCGAGTCCGTTCCGCCTTCGCCGGGAAAGCCCGACGACCCGGAGCGGTCACTGACCGCGGCGGGCGTGGCGGCCGCGGAACTGCTCGCGCACGAGCTCGCCGCGATGAAGCCGACGGCGGTCGTGTCGAGTCCGTACCGGCGAGCGGTCGCGACGGTCGAGCCCGCGGCAAGGAAGGCCGGGCTCGAAGTCACGACACGCTGGGAGCTACGCGAGTGGGACTCGGGCTTGGAGCCGACACCGGACTACGCCGGGCACTACGAGCGCAGCTGGGCGGATCCGGATTTCGCGCGGCCGGGCGCCGAGAGCCTGCGGCAGCTGACGGCACGCGCGATGGCCGCCGTCGCTCGGCTCGCGGAGGAGTATGACGGCGGTGTCGTGCTGGTGGGCAGTCACGGAACCTTCGTGTCCCGCCTGCTGGCCGGGGTGCGGCAGGGGATCGGCTGGCCGTTCTCCCGGGACATGCCGATGCCCGCCGTCCACCGGCTGCGCTGGCCCCACGAGCATCATCCGGCGCCGAAAGCGGCGCGAAGCGACCTCTCGTAGTCCTGCCGCGAGAACGTCAGATCACCGATGCTGCCGTAGTCCCAGTCCCGGTACGTATTACGCAGATCCGACCACGTCACCGTGTCCTCGCCGGTCGCGATCTTCGCCACCAGCGCCCAGCAGTCGTCGATACCGCAGGTGCACCCCAGCAAGAGGTGCTCGTCGTCTTCGACGCCGTGCGGAACGCGATCCGGCGCTCCGCCGAGTAGGTGCTCGGCGGAAAGGCTCGTCGAGGGAGCGTAATCCCCGGCGAGCAAGGGGGCGGGCTCCGACGGGAATTCCTCGATGCGCTCCTTCTGTTCCGCGAGCGCGCCGGGAAGTTCGGCTTCGCGCACCAGCTCCAGAAAAGAAACGCCGTCGATCAGGAATCGAAGCGACGTTTCCCGCTCGGCCGGTCTCGTGGAGATCCTGCGGAACTCGATCGAACGCATGGTCGCCACGGTAACCGTCGGTGCCGGGGCCAGGGGTGGTTTGGCCGGTTCAGGCCGCGGGCCGTCCGGCGCCGGTGTAGTCGTCGCCCTTCGAGCGATACGTGTGGATCTGGATCGCCTGGCCCTCGGTGGGCGCGTTGATCATCAGCCCGTTCCCGAGGTACAGCCCGACGTGGTGGATGCGCGTCGCCGGGTTCCCGTAGAACACGAGGTCCCCGAGCTTCGGCTCGCCGGACACCTGCGGCAGCGCCCGGAACTGGGTGTCCGCGGTCCGCGGGAGCGAGATCCCGGCTTCGTCGTAGGACTTCTTGGTCAGGCCGGAGCAGTCGAAGCCCGCCGCGCCCGCCTCGGGGCCGTTGCCGCCCCACACGTACGGGAGGCCCAGCTGGCCGAGGGCGAACCGGGTCGCCTTCACGGCGGGGCTGCCGGAACGTGCCGGGTCGAGGGACAGGGTCGCGTACAGCTGGGCGTTGCCCAGGACGCGCTGGCGGAACAGTTCGGCGTCGTTGCCCTTGCCGCCCTGGTAGCCGGCGATGGCCTTCCACCAGCCGTTGCCGCCGCCGAGGTCGGCCCCGGAAGCGCACAGGGCGCGGCCGGCGGCGACCGAGGCGGAGTCGGGATCGGTGAGCGCGGGTTTCGCGATACCGGGGATCGACGCGCCGTGCTTATTCCATTGCTGCGCCGACAGGCCGAGGGGGTTGTCGCCGCCGCGTCCGTGGTTCGAGCTCGCCGCGCCGATCCCGGCGAGGGTGACCCAGGACAGGTGACACTTCGGCTGCTCGCCGCGCAGCGCCAGTTCGCCGTTCGCGTACCCCATGAGCGACTTCGCCGGGATGTCGAGCGCCCCGGCGAGCTTGTTGGCCCACTCTTCGAGCGGCCGGGCGCCCTTCGGCGTCTCCTGCGCCTTCACCGGCGCGCTGACTTCGAGCACCGACGGACCCGCGCCGCCGCCGACGGTGGCCGGGTCCTGCTTGGCGGCGGGAACGGGAATCGGCTGGCGCCCGTCGGCGGGTGCGGGATCGTTGCCGCCCGCGAGCAGCCAGCCCGCCGTCGCGAGCCCCGCGACCAGGGGGAGGGCGACCAGGCCGCGCATCGCCACGCCGTGCGCCCACGACTTCTTCCGGCTGGTTTCGGGCGCGCTCGGGGCCGGGTCGGGCTCAGTCACGCCGTCCAGGTTATTGGAGACCACCTCTGCGTAACGAGCGAACGCCTTGCACGTTAGGGGGACTCTCATATTCTGGACGAATGAGTGAGACGGGAGCGCTCGACGCCGGGCGCCTGAGTGCCACGCTGTCCGGCCGGTACACCGCGATCCAGGTCGTTTCGAGCACCGGGTCCACCAACGCCGACCTGCGGGAAGCCGCCGCGAAGGGTGCCGAAGACCGCACCGTGCTGATCGCCGAAGAGCAGACGGCCGGGGTCGGCCGCCGCGCGCGGCAGTGGGCCTCGCCGAAGGGATCGGGCCTCTACGTCAGTGTCCTGCTGCGTCCCGGCGGCGTTCCGTTCGCCAATTTGGGTTCACTTTCCGTGGTCGCGGGCCTCGCGGTCCGGGAGGTCGCCGCGGGCCTCGGCGTCGACGCCGTCCTCAAGTGGCCGAACGACGTCCTCGCCGGTCCTGAGCGCGCCAAATGCGCGGGCATCCTGGCGGAGGCCGTCGCCGGCGACGACACCACCGTGATCCTCGGCATCGGCCTGAACGTGCTGCCGCTCGGCGAGAACATCCCGGCCGGGCCCGGCGGTCTGCCCCCGACCTCGCTGGCCGAGCAGGGCGCGACGGAGACCGATCGCGCCGAGATCGCCTCGCGGCTGCTCACCGGTTTCGACGAACTCGAACGCCGCTGGCGGCTCGCCGGCGGGTCACTGGCCGAGGCCGGTCTGCTCGGGGACTACCGACGGCACTGCGCCACGCTGGGCCAGGACGTCGAGGTCCAGCTGCCCGACGGCTCGGCGCTGACCGGACGCGCCGCCGACATCGATCCCGCCGGCCAGCTCCAGGTCGACGTTCCGGGTGGTGAGCGGTACACGGTGTTCGCCGGCGACGTCGTCCACGTGCGCCCGGCCAAGGCCTGATCCGTGCGTCTCGATTTCCGGCGTCTCCTCTTCCGCCGGGACCGTTCGCCGGTACGGTGAGCTCACCAGCGCCGAACACACTTTGGGAGCGTCCGTCGTGGCCTATCCGGACGATTTGCTCAGCGAAAACGAGCACGTCGTGGTGCACAGTCACCCGCATTTCAAGATGCTGATCTTCCCGTTCCTCGCGCTGATCATCACGCTCGGCGTGGGGATTTGGCTGGCCGTCGTCGCGAAGGACGCGACGGCCCCGTGGGACCTGATCTCCGAGATCGCGATCGCCGCGGTCGGGCTCGGTCTCGTCGTCTGGCTCTTCCTGGCGCCGTTCGTCCGCTGGCGCACGACGCATTTCATCGTGACCACGGACCGGCTGATCGCCCGCGAGGGTGTGCTGAAGCGGACCGGGATCGACATCCCGCTGTCGCGGATCAACAGCGTCCAGTTCGAGCATGGGCTGCTGGACCGCGTGTTCGGCTGCGGCACGCTGGTGATCGAGTCCGCTTCGGACGAACCGCTGAAGTTCGACGACATCCCCAAGGTCGAGCGGGTGCACACGGTCATCTACCGCGAAGTCAACGACAACCCGTACGACGACTTCGCGCCGGGTGCGCCGCAGCAGACCGAGCCGCTTCCGCCGCAGGGGCACCCGCCGCGCGGAAACCGGCGCCGCTGATGGGCACGCGAGAACTGGGGCTGCCCGACCGCGTCCCGTCGGCCGCCGCGTTGCCGGAGCGGGTGACGATCTGGGAGGTCGGTCCGCGTGACGGTCTCCAGAACGAGAAGTCGATCGTCCCGGTCGAGGTCAAACTCGAGTTCCTGGACAAGCTCGCGGGCGCCGGGCTGACCACGCTCGAGGCGACCAGTTTCGTGAGCCCGAAATGGGTGCCGCAGCTGGCCGACGCCGAGCAGCTTCTGGCCGGGCTCGAAAAGCGCGAAGGCGTCCGGTACCCAGTGCTCGTCCCGAACGAACGCGGACTGGACAGGGCGCTGGAAGCCGGGGTCTCGCATATCGCGATCTTCGCCAGCGCCACCGAAACCTTCGCCAAGAAGAACCTCAACTCGACGGTGGACGACCAGTTCGCGATGTTCGAACCGGTCGTCACCAGGGCGCGGGCCGAAGGTCTCGACGTCCGCGGGTACGTGTCGATGTGCTTCGGCGACCCGTGGGAAGGCGCCGTCCCGGCCGCGCAGGTCGCCGGGGTGGGTAAACGGCTCCTCGACCTCGGCTGCTCGCAGCTCTCGCTCGGCGACACCATCGGCGTCGCCACCGCCGGCCAGGTCGAGGCGCTGATCGGGCAGTTCGCCGACGTGGGCACCCTGGCCGTCCATTTCCACGACACCTACGGCCAGGCGCTCGCCAACACGCTGGCCGCCCTCCGCTGCGGCGTGTCCACTGTGGACTCCTCCGCCGGTGGGCTCGGCGGCTGCCCGTACGCCGAATCCGCCACCGGGAACCTCGCCACCGAAGACCTCGTGTGGATGCTCGACGGTCTCGGCGTCGAAACCGGTGTCGACCTCGACGCGCTGGTCGCGACGAGCAAGTGGATGGCCGGGAAACTGGGCAGGCCGAGCCCGTCCCGGGTGGTCAACGCGCTCGCCGGATGAGGTTCGCGGAACTCACGGACGAGACCTTTCCACTGCCTTGCTGTGGGCGGCGGTCGACTTCGCGGCCGGGCGTGGGGCGCGCGTCGTCGAGGGTTACCCCGTCGAGGTACTGGGGAAGCGACCGGGCGCGGATCTGTACCACGGCACGGTGAGCACGTTCGCGAAGGCGGGTTTCGAACTCGTCGAACGCCGGTCGGCGCTAAGGTCGTAACGCGTCCTGTCCGCTGCCTCCCC
This sequence comes from Amycolatopsis sp. NPDC043885, assembly GCF_056435685.1. NCBI lineage: Bacteria > Bacillati > Actinomycetota > Actinomycetes > Pseudonocardiales > Pseudonocardiaceae > Amycolatopsis > Amycolatopsis sp. NPDC043885. The sequence goes on along the minus strand of NZ_JBWKEA010000001.1, from coordinate 215,486 downwards.
CGTTCACCGGTGGGGTCCGATTCCTTGGGGGAGGTGCGGTGACCGATCCGAGCGAGGCCGGAACGGGCCCGATCCGGCTGCCTGCCGAGTACGACGCCCCGACCCCGCCGCACGGGGTGCGCGCTCCGTACGCGCCTTCGCCGTGGCCGCCCGCGGTGGCGCCGCTGCGAGTGCCGTTTCCGCCCCAGCCCGTCGCTCCGCCGCCCATGGGGGCTTTGCGGACCGAGCGGGAGAGCGTGATCGCGCTGTTTCTGGTGCACATGTTCCCCATCGGTCATCTGCCGGTCGCGATGGGGAAACCCGCGCGCCAGTTGCCGCTCCCCGAGGGCGGTTCCGGCCCGCAGGACCATCCCGAGGCGGACGTGCTCGACGACCTGGACGCGTTGTCCCACGTCAGCAGCGGTTTCCGGCGTTCGCCGACGGCTCCGGGCGTCGCGCCCCCGGCGGAGTTGACCAGGGGCCACGATCCGTGGGGCGGAATGTCCCAAGAGGACTGGAAAGCGCGTTTCGTGACCGGAACGGGCTACCTGTGGCCGGAGGACGCCGATCCGGCGAGGCCGGTGATGCTCGAGGCGGGCACCCATCTCGACCGCTTCGGGGATCAGCACGGCCGGGTGTTCGCCGAGGACGCGACCTTGTTTTCGATGCGCTCGCTGCCATCTGATCAGGTCACCTCGTACCGGCGTTACCGCGTCGTGCGGGCGCTGCCGGTCTGGCGCTCGGTGACCGCCGGCTGGTTCGGCCAGCCCGGCGGCGGGGTGCGCTTCCGCACGGTGCTGGGCGCCGATGAACTCGTCACGCTGGGCTTCCTGGCGGACGTCACGGGGGAGGTTCGGTGAACACGGGGACGATCCTGCGGTGGCTGGCCGCATTGGGTGTGCCACCCGAAGTGGTGTCGGTCGGCGCGGAGACGGACAACGCGTGGTGCCTCATGCGTGCCGAGGAGGAAGGCGCCGAGCCCGCCTGGGAGGTCTTCTGGCGTGAGCAGGGCAACCGGTACGACTGGGCCCGGTTCACCACCGAACAGGTCGCCTGCCACTACCTCTTCGGCCGTCTCGCGTGGTCGCAGGTCGCGCGCGGCGCCGTCGGCCTTCTGCCCGGCGCGCAGTGACACCCCGCGTTCAGCGCTTCAGGATGGCCAAGACTTCGTCGTGGAGCAGGCCGTTCGTCGAAAGCGCTGAGCCGTTGTCGTAGCGCCCTTCGCCGTTCAGATCGCTGAACCGGCCACCGGCTTCGGTGATCAGCACCTGGGCCGCGGCGACGTCCCACGGGTTCACGATGCATTCCGCGGTGACGTCGAGCGCGCCCTCGGCGACCAGGCAGTGGTGCCAGAAATCGCCGAACGCGCGGCTCTCCCAGCACGCGTTGACGAGGTCGAGGTACTTCTCGCGGGAGTGGTACTCCACCCACGAGTTCAGGTCCGTTGTGGACAGATACGCGTCTTCGAGCGACGCGACCTTCGACACCGAGATGCGGCGTTCCCCGGCGGAGTCGCTCATCCAGGCGCCGTCGCCGGCGGCGGCCCACCAGCGGCGGCCGAGCAGCGGCGCGCTGATCATGCCCACCACGGGCGTGCCATCTTCGACCAGCGCGATCAGCGTCGCCCAGACCGGGACACCGCGCAGGAAGTTCTTGGTCCCGTCGATCGGGTCGAGCACCCAGGCGCGGCCGGTCGCCGCGGTGCCGCCGCGTTCCTCGCCGAGCACCGTGTCGTCCGGCCGGTCCGCGGCGAGGATCGCGCGGATGGCGTCTTCGACGGCGGTGTCCGCGTCGGTGACCGGCGTCCGGTCGGGTTTGCGTTCCACGGCCAGGTCGAGCGCGCGGAACCGGGCGGTGGTGATGGCGTCGGCGGCGTCGGCCAGCCGGGTGGCGAGTTCCAGATCATTCTCGTAGCCAGGCACGGTGACGATGGTTTCACGCCCGGCAGTCGTAGAGTTGGCCAGGTGAGCATGGTGCTACTCGCCGAGGACGACCCGGCCATCGCCGATCCGCTTTCCCGCGCACTCCAGCGGGAGGGCTATGACGTGCGGGTCGTCGGCGACGGGCCCGCAGCCCTCGACGCGACCGGGAGCGACCGGGTGGACCTGCTGGTCCTCGATCTCGGCCTGCCCGGGATGGACGGGCTCGAAGTGTGCCGCCGCCTGCGCGCCAGCGGCACCGAGGTGCCGGTGCTGATGCTCACCGCGCGCACGGACGAGGTCGATTTCGTGGTCGGGCTCGACGCCGGCGCCGACGACTACGTCGCCAAGCCGTTCCGGCTGGCCGAACTGCTGGCCCGCATCCGCGCGCTGCTCCGCCGCCGGGCCCCCGACGTGCTCGAAGCCGGGGGAGTGCGGATGGATCTCGGCGCCCGGATGGTCACCGTGGACCTGCACGAGGTGCAGCTGGCGAACAAGGAGTTCGAGCTGCTCCGGGTGCTGATGAGCCGCGCCGGTCAGGTGGTCAGCCGCGACGAGATCCTCGCCGAGGTGTGGAACGACCTCGAATCGAAGACCTCGAAGACCCTCGACATGCACATGTCGTGGCTCAGGCGGAAGCTCGCGATCGCGGCCGACGAAGCCGCGGGCAGGGCGGGCAAACCCGGCGGGAACGGCGACGGCGAACGGCGGATCGCCACCGTCCGCGGCGTCGGCTTCCGCTTCAACGCGGAATAGCATGCGCCGACGCATCCTCCTGGCGATCCTGCTCGCCGTCGCGGTCACCGCGGCGGTGCTGGGCATCCCGCTGGGGATCACCGCGTGGCAGCTGGTCGATAACCTCAACCGCGAGAACCTCGCTTCCTCGGCCCGTGGGATAGCGGCGACGCTGGACAGCGAGATCGCGGTCGGCCAGCCGATCAACCTCGACCTGGTCCGGGTCGCCGTGCCGCAGGGCGGCTTGCTGACCGTCCGCGCGCAAGGGCAGATCGAGAAGCGCTACGGCTCCGATCCCGGCTCGGACGTGGTGTCCGAACGGGCCCCGATCGCGTTGCACGGCGAGGTCGAGCTGTCCGTGCCCGCCGGCCCGATGCGCACCCGCCAGACCCAGGTCACCCTACTGGTGGTGCTGCTGGTCGTGCTGTCGGTCGGCACCGGCACGGTGGTCGCGACGGTGACCGCGCGAAGGCTCGCGAAACCGCTGCGACACGTCGCGGATCGCGCGGTCAAACTCGGCGGCGGCGACTTCCGGCCGGATCCCAAGCGCTACGGCGTCGGCGAACTCGACATGGTCGCCGAGGCGCTCGACGCGTCCGGTTCGGCGCTCGCCCAGCTCGTCCAGCGGGAACGGCAGCTCGTCGGCGACGTCTCCCATCAGCTGCGGAGCCGGTTGACCGCGTTGCAGCTGCGGCTCGAACCGCTCACCATCCACTCCGACCGAGACGTCGTCGACGAGGCGAAGGCCGCGCAGGAACAGGCCGACCGGCTCGCCGAGGCCCTCGACGAACTGCTGGCCGCCGCGCGGGCGGCGCGCGAGGTCGGCGCGGAACCGGTGAACCTGCCGGAAGTGCTCCCCGAGGTTTCCGAAGAATGGCGACAGCTGCTTCGCGCCGAGGGCAGGCATCTGCGGATCCGCGTCACCGACGGACTGAGGGCGAGGGCGACGCCCGGCCGCTTGCGCGAGGTCGTCGGCGTCCTGCTCGACAACGCGCTGCGCCACGGCGCGGGAACGGTCACGCTCGCCGCCCGGCGCGGCGACGCGGAAGGCACTGTCGTCGTCGAGGTCGCCGACACCGGGTCAGGGGTGCCCGACGAGCTGGCGCCGCACATCTTCGAACGTGGCTTCTCCGGCGGCGGGTCGACCGGCGTCGGGCTCGCGCTCGCTCGCGCGCTCATCGAGGCAGACGGTGGACGGCTGGAGCTGTCGAGCAAGCAGCCCGCGGTGTTCAGCCTCTTCCTGAAGGTGCCCCGGCCGGGCGATGTGGCCGAGGTGCGCTGGCCGGCCGAGCGGGTCCCTCGCTAAGACCTCCCCCAAGGTTCTCCCGATCGGGCAAGGCCACGGAAGTGCGCGGACCTACCGTCGGGGGGTGCGTGCGACGGCGTTCCGGTACCACCCGCCGGTGAGTCCGGTGGCCGCGGCGACCCTGGAGATCGGCAAGGTGGCGGTCACCGTGGGGTTGTCCTTCGAGGGTGCCCTGTACGCGTGCCGCCGTCCGCCCGGAGTGGTGGAGCGGATGGAGGCGGAAGCCTTGGACCTGCTGTCGAAGGGGCTGTTCGTCAGCGGGTTCGACACCCCGGTCGCGACCGTGACCGGGGCGGCGGGACACCGGTTCGTCCAGCAGAGCGCCGAGTTCCGGCCGCCGGACGCCCGGCTCTACCGGGGCATGTGCGGGGTCGGCGCCAGCCGGAACGGGCTGACCCTGACCGGCATCCTCGGCTACCGCCTCGAAGTCCGCGCGGGGTGGGCCGGGCGGGCAGGCGAATGCGGCCCGCCCGAGACGGCCTCCGAATGGTGCGAGCTCTTCGGCGGGCAGCTGTCGTCCATCGGCGGGGTGGTCCTGCGGCGGTCCTCGGTGCTCAGTCTCGGTACTCCGCCGTGACCGTGACGACGAACGCCGCCCGGGCGGGCAGGCCGAGGCTGACCCACAGTCCGGTCGGATCGGTGCACCCGAGAGTCATCCGCAACGGCTGCTCGTCGACCAGGAGGAACTCCGTCCCGAGCAGGATCCGCAGCGAACGGTCGAGCAGGGTGTGCTCGTCTCGGACCTTGTCCGCCCGCGCAGTGACCAAATAGGACAGTTCGCACCGGTTCGCCCGCACGGCGCCGGTTCCCGGGCCGGCGCCGTGCAGGGCGAAGAGGAACAGATCGACGCTCGACACCCGCGTTTCGGTCTGCCAGGTGGGTTTCGGCGGATCCAGCCGGACCACCGTCCCCTCCGGCAGATGAGGTGCGATGAGCAGGCACAACGCCTCGTCGACCTGGCTGATCACGGGATCAGATCAATCCCTCACGCAGTGCGTAAGCCACCGCGTGCGAGCGGTTCCGGAGCTGGAACCGGTTGGTCACGTCGTGCAGGATGCTCTTCACCGTGCGCTGCGAATAACAGAGCTGGTCGGCGATCTCCTGCGTCGAGAATCCCGACGCGACCAGCTTGAGCACCTCGGTCTCCCGGCTGCTCATGCCACCGAAGTGCAGGCCGCGCGGCTGCAGCACCTGGCGTTGCAGCCGCGAGACCCGGTGCAGCAGCCTGCCGAGCAGGTCGGGCGGCAGCGCGCCTTCCCCGGCCGCGGCCGCCTTGATCAGCCGGACCAGGACGTCGGCGCCCGCCTCGGAACGCCGGGCGACCGCGCAGACGCCGTGTTCGATGGCGCTGAGGATCTCGTTGTCGTCGACTTCACCCGCGATGAGCACGATGCGGGTGAACCCTTGGTGGTGCAGTGCGGACAGCAGTTGCGTCATGGCCTCGTCGAGGCGGTCGGTGACCAGGAGGGCCACCATCGTCGGGTCGGCGGCCTCCCCGTCCACCAGCCAGACATCGTCACGGGAGCGGAGCGTCATGCAGACGCCGTTGTGCAAAATCGGATCGGTGGCGCGGACGACCACCGGTGTCCTGTTCGGTTCGAACATGTGATTCCCATTCCCCTCGAACGGTGCGAGGGTCCCACCCCCCGCGCTACTCACCCTGCCGGGTGGGGTGTCCCGGGCGCATGGGACTCCGGTCCCGGAATTGCCCGAAAAGCCGCCCTTATCGGGGTCGCTTTTTCAGCGACCCAACCCCGCTTCGCGGGCACGCACGATCGCTTCGGCGCGGTCCGCGACGTGGAGCTTGCTGAAGACGTTCGAAATATGGTTCCGCACCGTTTTCGGGCTGAGGCAGAGAGTGCTGGCGATGGCGGTGTTGCTGTGCCCGCCCGCGATGAGCGAGAGGACCTCTCGTTCGCGGACGGTGAGTTCCGGGAACACCGTGTCCGTTCTCGGCTGCGAGTGGTTGAAGAAGCCGAGAACGCGCGTCGCGATGTCGGGCCCGAAGATCGCTTCGCGCCTCGCGACGGCGTGAACGGCACGAATGATTTCGTCGGGCTCCGCGTCCTTCAGCAGATATCCGCGGGCTCCGGCCCGCATCGCCGAGAAAACGGATTCACTCTCGTCCGCCATCGTCAGCATGAGCACGCCGACGTCCGGCCGTTCGGCGACGATGTGCCGGGTCGCTTCGGCGCCGCTGATATCGGGCAAATGCAGGTCCATGACCACGACGTCGGGATCGAGGGCGCTCGCCGCGCTGATCGCATGCGCGCCGCTCGCGGCCTCTCCGACCACGTCGACCAGCGGTTCGTTGGCGAGCAGGGTGCAGACCCCGAACCGGAACAGCGGATGGTCGTCGACCACGAGCACGCGAAGGCGTTCGTTCATACGGTTCCCCCTGTCTCCCCGACGCGGCACGTTAGCGAGAGGGCCGCTCGGCGGACAACGCGTGGTCCGGACAGCGGACCGGCGAAAATTAAACGCCTGATGAGTATCGCGTATCGCCGGGCCCGTCCCAAGTCCTTAACCCTTTCGGCGCATGCTTGGGTTTCAAGTCCGTGAAGGCCTCCTTCCCTACCCTGAAGGTAGGGAAGGAGGCCTTCACGGACTCTGGGTCCCCAAGGGGGCCTTCATGTACTCACAGGGAGCCAGGCGGTAGCAAAGGTCCCTTGCTCCCTTTCCGCAGGTCAGGCGAAGGCGGCGGCGTGCTCCCGAGCCCAGTCCGCGAACGTCAGCGGCGCCCGCCCGAGCAGGTCGCGGACGGTGCCGAACACGATCTCCTCGTTCCCGGCCGACTGTCGCTTGAGCTCGAAGATCCCGTCGACCGCCGAAGCGGGCCAGCCGTACCCGAGCATCCTGGCTCGCGAAGCGGCTTCGGGCTCTTCGACGTACGTCAGCGGCCGCCCGAGCGCGTCGCCGAGGATCTCGACCTGCCGCCGCGTTGTGAGCGCTTCGCCGCCGGTGATCGGGTACGTCCTGCCCGCGTGCCCGTTGGTGGTCAGCACGGTCGCGGCGACTTCGGCGATGTCGCGGACGTGCACCAGCGCGGACGCCGGATCGCCTTCGGGGACGCGGACGACCCCGTCGCCGCGCACGGCGTGCAGCCAGGCGAACCGGTTGTCCATGAACGTGCCGGGACGCAGGATCGTCCAGTCCGGCCCGGCTTCGCGCACGGCCCGTTCGGCCTCGGCGTGCACGAGGGAGATGGGGTCGGTCTGTCCGAAGTGGACGCCGGTCGTGGAGAGTTTGACGATGTGCGAGACGCCGGTGGCGGCCTTGAGCACGGCCCGCTCCTGGGCGAGGGGGTCCGAGCCGTGCCCGGAGGTCAGGACGAACACGCGGTCGACGCCGTCGAGCAGCGAAGGATCGAAGGCGTCGAGATCACCGGCGGCGACCTCGGCACGCGGATCGATACGGGCGCGGGCGGGGTCGCGCGTCAGCGCACGCACGCGAGCGCCCCTGCCCAGCAGCGCGGGGACGAGTTCGCGGCCGATTTTGCCGGTGGAACCGAGAACGAGGATCATCGAAGGACTCCCTAGTGGTTGCGCCGCAGCGAAACGCGCGGCAGGAAGAGGGAAGCGGCGAGGCCGACGGCCAAAGCGGGGACCATCGCCCAGAACACGCCATTGAGTGCGGAGGAGTAGCCGGCGGGACTGTCATCGGCGAAGGCGTTCGTGAACACCGCGCCGAAAACGGTCACCCCGGCCGTGGTGCCGAGAGAACGCAGGAAACCGACGGTCGCCGAAACCGCGCCGAGATCGGTCCTGGCGACGTTCTGCTGGGCCGCCATGGAAAGCACCTGCATGTTGAGCCCGGCCGCCGCGCCGAACACGACGAGATAGGCGACGACGATCGGCAACGGCGTCGTTTCGTCCATCGTGGACATCGCGAGCGCGGCGGCGAGGCCGAGGGCCATGCTGAGGATCGGTGCCCAGCGGTAGGCGCCGGTCTTGGCGATGACCCGGCCCGCGACCATCGACGACGCGGCGACCGCGAGGGTCATGGGCAGCAGCAGGAGTCCGGCTTCCGCGGGCCCGGCGTCGCCCGCGGTCTGCAGGAAGAGCGCCAGGTAGTTGACCGAACCCAGAAAAACGAACCCGGCGGCGGCACTGGCCAGCACGCTGAGGCCGAACATCCGGGAGCGGAAGAGCCGGAGCGGGATGACCGGTTCGGCCGCCCGGCGTTCGACGAGCAGGAAGGCGACGAGCAGCGCCGCGCCGATCGAGGCCGACAGCGGCGTCGCCAGGGTCAGGCCGACGATCGCGCCCGACAGGACGACGATGCCCGCGAAGTCGAACGGTGCGGTCGTCCGGCGTCGTTCGAGGCTCAGGTAGCTCGCGACGACGCCGAACGCGGCCAGCCCGATCGGCACGTTGAGGCCGAAGATCGACCGCCAGCCCGCGAGGTCGGTCAGTACGCCGCCGACGACAGGGCCCGCGAGCGAGGACCCGGCGAAGCAGATCGAGAACCAGGCGAAGTAGCGGGCGCCTTCGCGTCCCGGGAACAGCTCGCCGATGATCGCGGCGACGGCGACGAACAGGCCGCCGGAGCCGATGCCCTGCAGCACGCGGGCGGCGATCAGCAGCGGCATCGTCGGGGCGAGAGCGCAGGCGAGGGAGCCGAGGACGAACAGCGCGATCGCGACGAGCACGACGCGCTTGCGGCCGAAGAGGTCACCGAGTTTTCCGTAGACGGGCGCGCTGACGCTGCCCGCCAGCAGGTAGGCGGTGGTGACCCAGGCGAACGACGCGGCGCCGCCGAGCTCACCGACCATGCGCGGCAGCGCGGTCGCGACGACTTGGGCGTCGAGCATCGCCAGGAACGCGGCGGCGAAGAGCCCGACGAGGGCAAGGGTGTTTCGGGCGCGCGGCGGCGCGCCGAGAGCGGTGCTCAAGAAAGAGATCCATTCACTGGAAGAAACGAGGGAACGCGAGGGACGCGGAGCAGTGCTCGAAAGCAGCCCCGGATCCCCGCCAAGACGGGAAAAGGCTCAACCGTCATCCGAACCGGATGCGGTCCTCTTCGCGCTTGGCGATCACCTCGAATTCGTCCCGCGCGACCGTGCGAACCCGGCCGGCGTCATCAGTGAAGGAACGTTGACATGGATGACCCTAGGCAATCACATGTCTTTTGGCAAGTACTTAGCGGAGCGGAATGACGTCCTCGTCCGGCTCGTCGCTGTCCCGGCGGCGTTTGCCCAGCTCATCCGGGAAGACCCACTTCTTGAAGCCCCAGAAGCGGAAGAACATCGCCAGCAGCATGCCGATGATCGACCCGCTGGTGAAGTCCGCCAGCTCCTGGACGAACCGCGTCACGTGCGGCACTTCGAGGTCGAAGATGTAGCGCGACGTGTACAGCGGGATCAGGTTGACCACCACGGCGATGCCGCTGATCACGAAGAAGAGCGCGGCTTCGTGATGCCGTTCGCGGCCGCCGCGGGTCCGGAAGGACCACTCGCGGTTGAGGATGTAGGACACGATCGTCGCGACGATGATCGCGATGGCCTTCGCCGTGGTCGGCTTCGACTCCAGCACGCTGAGTTTCAGCAGGTACCAGACGCCGTTGTCGACCAGGAACGTCGTGCCGCCCACGATCGCGAACTTCAACAGCTCACGGTGCTTGATCAGCACGGATCGGAGCGGCTCGGGCGTCCTGGAAAGGACGGATTCGACCACGGTCACCAGATCAGTCTAATTCGCGTCGGCCGCCGAACGGGTCGGCAGGGGATGGACAGCGCGATATAGGGCGCTTTGGGCGATTCGGCGGCGGGTCGTGAGTGGCGATTCGGGTGAGAACACGAATCGCCACTCACGACCACTCGCCCTGCCTCCGCTGGTGTTGCGATGACCTGCGAAAAGAGAGCAAGGGACCTTTGCTGCCGCGCGGCGGGCGGATCAGGCGGCGGGATCGTCGGGAATGGCGGAAATGTCCTGCCCGCCGCCCCGCAGCAGTCGCGGCCGCGCGCCGGCCTCCGGGAAGACCCATTTCTTGAACGACCACCAGCGGAACGCCGTGCCGAGCAGGGTGCCGATGATCACGCCGCTGACGAAGTCGGCGATCTCCTGGGCCAGCAGCCCGACGTAGGGCTGCTCCAGCTTGAACACATACCGCGAAACCAGCTGCGGAAGCGCGTTGAGACCGAGCGCGATCGCGCTGAGCAGGAAGAAGAGCGCGGCTTCGTGGGCTCGCTCACGCCCGCCGCGGGAGCGAAAGGACCATTCACGATTCGCGACGTACGAGAAAACGGTCGCCACCAGGACGCCGATGATCAGCGCGGTCACCGGTTTGTCGGTCAGCACGGTGAACTTGAGCCCGTAGGTGATCGTCATCGTGATGACGAAGCTCGCGCCGCCGACCAAGACGAACCGCAGCAGTTCGCGATGCTTTCCCCGCATGCGCGCGACGCTACTGGAAAATGCGGTCGATCACTCCGTTGGGCCGCGTGGTCGGCTTGGACTTCCCGGGCTTCGGCGGAGCGCTGGTGGTCGTCGTGGTCGTCCCCGGCTGGGACGGCTCCTCATTCGAAGGCTCCGAAGGCGTCACGGACGGCGAAGGCTTCTTCGACGGAACAGGCCACCCTGGCCGTCCAGGCTTCGTCGTGTCGATGCTGGCCGGAGGCTTCGAAGTGACCGAAGGCAGCGAAGGCACCGTCGTCGGCGGAAGCAGTGCGTTGTCGTCACACCAGTGGTGCCAGCAGCCGAAATAGACCTCGACCGGCTTCGCCTTGGCAGTGCCGAGGGTGGCGTTCACCGTCACCGGGACATGGGCAGGCGGACGGCCCTTCAGCGTCACCATCAGGTTCGCCTGGCGTCCCGGAGCCAGCGAGCCACGCGAAGTGCACGACGCACCTTCGCCGGTCGGAGTGCATCGGATGCCGGAGAAGCTCGACGAGTAGAGAATGCGGTGGTCGATAGTGATCGTCACCGGCTTCGTCGACTTGCCGGTGTTCTTCACGCTGATGTTCAGCAGCGGGTTGCGGTGCCAGGGGAACGAGGACAACCCGACGCTTTTGGCTGTCAGCGTGAGGCCGTCCACGGGTGCGGGCGGCGCCGGCACCTTGACCTTCACCTCGACCTGAACCTTGATCTGCGCGCCCGCCGTCACCGATCCGGTGACCACGCTGCCGTCCACGGCCGTTTCGTCCGCGAGCAGCCGGAAGGTCAGCACCGCGGACTGTCCCGGTTCGAGACCGGTACCGGTCCGGCAGGTCACCGTACCGGTACCGCCGGGGCAGCTCACCGCGATCGTGGAGGGTGCCTGCTGACGGAAGCCGTTGGTGCCCATCGCGCCGCCGCCGGCGGCGGGAACGGCCCGCACACCCTTCGGCAGGTTCAGCGAGACCGCCACGGGCTCGGACTTCGTTCCGCCGTCGTTGCGCACGGTGATCGGCAGGTTGGCCGCCTCACCGGGCTTGAGCTGGACACCACCGGACGGGGTCGACGCGGTCATCACCGGAGGCGCCGGGATCACCGGCGAAGGCGCGGGCGGCTCGGCGGGCGTCGGAGTCGGCGCGGGAGCGGGCGCCGGAGGAGGCACCTGCTGAGCGGGCGGCACCGGCTGCTGCGCCGGCGGCGGGGCGGCAGGCGGTGCCGGGGGCGGGTCGGCCGGTTTGGGGGCGGGTGCCGCGGCGGGCGGCGGGACCGCCGCGGCTGCCGGGATCTCCTGCGTGCCGCCACCGGCGGCGAGCGCCACCGCGACGGCGGCGACGATGGCCGCGCTCGATCCGGCCACTCCGGCGAATTGACGCGGTCCGGCCGCGGCTGCGCCGGCGGCGGCGCCCGAACTCGAGCCCGCCGCTGCGGCCGTCGCGGCCGCGGTGACCGCGCCCGCCTTGCCCGCCCCGGTCGTCGCCAGGTAACCGAGGGCCGCGCCACCGAGCACGATCGGCGCGATGATCCCGCGCAGACCGGTGTTGACGTCGGCCAGTTCCGCGGCCAGCGCGCGGCATTTCTCGCATTCGTCCAGGTGGTTCTCCACCTGGGTCCGTTCGCGTTTGGACAACCCGTCCCGGGTCCACGCGCCGAGCTTGTCCGCGCTCGCGCGGCAGCGTTCGGCGGAGTTCTCGGCCAGGTGGACCTGCAGATACGCCTGCCGCAGTCCTTCACGGGCGCGGTAGGCGAGCGCGGAGACACCGTTCGCGGTCAGGCCCAGCAGCGGCGCGACCTCGGCGGGCGTCTGCCCCTCGATCTCGGTGTGCCACAGCACCGCCTGCCACCGCTCGGGTAGCCGGGCGAACGCCTTCGCGGCGAGCGTGCGCTCGAGCCCGGCGACGGCGGTGTCGGAGAAAGGGACAGTCAGCGCTTCGCCGATGGCGCCGCCGACGTCGGACATGTCCTCGTTCAGGTCGACGCGCTTGTCCTTGCGCGTCTTGTCATAGGCGGTGTGCCGGAGCGCGGTCAGCAGGTACGCGCGGAACGCGGCGTCGGGGCCTTTGCCGCCGCGCAGCGTGTCCAGCACCTTCGCGAAGGCTTCCGAAACGAGGTCGTCGGCCTCGGAACTCGAGCGGGCGAGCTGGCGGGCGAGGTTGTGCGCCGCGCCGGCGTGGCGCTCGTAAAGGGTTCCGTAAGACGCGATCTTCCCGTCACGCACCTCGGCGATCAGCTCGGCGTCACTCTTACCGGAGAGATCGGCGGGAACGGTGGACACGGGGCTCCTTCATCTGCTGGTTCGGCGGGTCTACTGTCTTAAACGCCCGAACCCGCTCAGTGTGACGGACTGGGCGACGCACGTCACCTCGCGGCCCCGTCGATGACCCGGAGAGCGCAACACCTTCACCCGCCCCGGGTTGATTTCGAGCCGCGCGCGCAGCGCGTCCGTTGAGGGCGGTGGCGGGGGCATGGATGGAGAGTTCGGAAAGATCCTTGAAAAACGCCGTCACGCGCGGCGTGGACGGGCGTCCCCACCGTGAAGCGATCGCAAGATCGAAAAGATCGGAACGGAAAGGGGCGGTGGGCAGTGGACGTACCGGCCACCGGTGCGCCGTCCGGGGGATCCGACGGGCAAGCCGCCTGGAACCGGTTCGAACGAGATCGCACGCTCCGCGCACTGCGGGCCCGCTGGCGGACGGCCAGCCTGGCCGCGGGCTGGCGTTTCCCCAGCGACTGGGGCCTGCCCGAGGTCGACGCCGTCTGCGCGGCGGTGATCAAGAACGGCCGGGTCGCTCCCGCGGAAGTGGCGGAGACCGCACTCGCGGGGCTGGGCCGGGCACGGGCCGCAGCGGGCGCGGGACTGGCCGAGACGCTCGCGGACCTCGCGGCGTTGCACGCCGTGCTCGCCGACCCGGACGCGGTGGACGGTTTCCTCGCGCCGGACGTCGACTCCACACCGTCCCGGTTGCTCCGGGTGACGGCGCTCGCCTGGGCGGACGTCGCGACCGACCAGCTGGTGAACACCGAGGTCACCGAACCCCTCACCGGCCTGCCCACCGCCGCGTACCTGAGGACCCGGTTGAGTGAGCTGTACCGCCAGGCCCGCCGTGACGAGCGGCCGGTCGCGGAGGCGCACACGCTGCTCGTGGTCTCGATGGACTTCAGCTCGGTCGCGGGCTGGCCCCGGCTGACCGGGATGATCCTGGTCGCGGACGCGTTGAAGCAGGTTTTCGACGGCGGGGAGAGCGTCGCCTCGATCGGGCCGTCCGTCGCGGGCGCTCTCGTACCGAAGGACGTGCGGCTCGCTTCGTCCGGCGTCGCGCTGCGAAGGGCGCTCAACGAGCGGCTTTCCGTGGACGCCCAGTTGCGTGACACCGGCCGCCCGCAGATTTCGGCGGTCCGCCTCCCGGCGACCTACGACCTCGCGTGCGATCTCCTCGGCACCCTCGCGCGTTCCTGACGTGGGGTAGCGTAAGACGTTCTCCAGGTCACGGCCGACCCTGTCGACCAGGGACGACCCGGTTCATGATTTCCTGTTCGCGTGACCCGGACTGTTCCCGCCGACGCCAACGGCGACGTTTCGGCGAGCCGCCCGCAGCATCGACTGTCGCTGCGGAAGTCGCTCGCCCGCTTGTCCGTCCGGCCGAGATCGATCCTGATCCTGTCCGTGATCCCGCTGGTCGCGATCGGTTTCGGTATCTGGGGCTGGCAGCACGAATGGGTGCTGGGCGTGGACAGCGCGGTCTACCGCGCCGGTGCCGAGACGCTGTTGAACGGCGACCCGCTGTACGACGCGAACACCCTTCCGGTGGAACCGTGGTGGGCGCTGCTGCCGTTCACCTACCCGCCGACCGCCGCGCTGCTGTTCATCCCGCTCGCGATCGTCCCGACGCAGGTCGCCTGGGGGCTCCTGACCGCGGTCTCGCTGCTCGCGCTGGCGCTGTGCGTCCGGATCGCCATCGGCGCGCTGCCGAAGCCCTCGACCGACGGCCCCCGCTGGTGGGCCTCGCCCGCCCGGTCGACGATCGCGTTCTTCCTGGTCTTCCTCGGCCTCGAGCCGGTGTGGCGCACGATCTTCCTCGGCCAGATCAACATCATCCTGATGGCGCTGGTGATGCTCGACATCCTGGTCATCGGGGCAAGGGGCAGCCGCTGGGGCGGCGTGCTCGTCGGCGTCGCGGCCGCGGTCAAGCTCACCCCGATCGTGTTCCTGGGGCATCTGTTCATCACCGGCCGCCGGATGGACGCCGTCCGCGGGCTCGTCACCTTCGTCGTGATGCAGGGCCTGATGTTCCTGATCATCCCGCACGACGCGGCGCGGTACTGGACCTACACCCTGCCCGACACCGGCCGCATCGGCCCGGTGCACTGGGCCGGCAACCAGTCGCTGAACGCGCTGATGAACCGCTTCACCGAGCTCGCGCCCTGGGCGTCGAAAGCGGCGATGGGGATCGGCGCGCTGCTCGCGATCCCGGCGATCTGGCTGGTGCTGCGCTTCCATCGCAAGGGCCAGGCGCTCGCGGCGATGCTGGTGACGGCGTTCTGGATCCTGCTGATCTCGCCGATCTCCTGGACCCATCACTGGGTGTGGGTGGCGCCGCTGGTCGTCCTCCTGGTCTCGCGGCTGCCGAAGACCACGCCCGCCACCGCGTGGAAACGCTGGCTCGGCACCTTCGCGGTGTTCTTCGTCTTCATCAGCTGTGTCCTGCTGATCCTGCCGAACGGCCGTAACGTCGAGCTCCACTGGCAGGTGTGGCAGAACATCCTCGGCAGCGCGTACATCTTCATGCCGCTGGTGCTGGCGCTCGCACTCGCCGGACGCTGGTGGTACCTGCGCCGGAAGCAGGGCACGGGGCACACCGCTGTGGGGATTAACGACGAGCATGCTGAAGTCACGTCCGGCGGCTGAGGCCAGGCTTGTCGGGATCACGCTGGCGGGTGCGCTCGCACTGGCGATGCTCGCGCTGGGCGTGGTCGCGTGGCTCGGCGAATGGCACCTCGGCGCGGACAGCGCCGTCTACCGGGCCGGCGCTCTCACGCTGCTGAAGGGCGAACCGCTCTACACCCGGGAGGCGCTGACGACGCTGCCTCCGTGGGTGCTGCTGCCGTTCACCTACACCCCGGCCGCGGCGCCGCTGTTCCTGCCGCTCGCGATCGTCCCGGACGGGCTGACCTGGGGCGTCATCGGCGCGCTTTCCCTGGTCTGCCTGAGCGTCGTGATCTCCGTGGTCGCCCGCGCCTGCGGCGCCCCCATCACCCGGTGGTGGGTGTTGCCGCTGGCCACGGCCGGCGCGCTGGCACTGGAGCCGGTCTGGAAGACGATCTTCCTCGGCCAGATCAACCTCATCCTGATGGCACTGATCGTCGTCGACATCCTCGTGCTTTCGGCGCGCGGTTCGCGCTGGGCCGGGGTGCTGATCGGGATCTCGGCCGCGATCAAGCTGACGCCGTTGATCTTCGTGCCGCATCTGCTGTTCACCGGCCGCTGGAAGGACGCGCTGCGGGCGCTCGGCACGTTCGTCGCGCTCGAAGCCGTGATGTTCGCGGTGATCCCCGGTGACGCCGTCCGGTTCTGGACCGAATCGGCGACCGACCCCAGCCGGGTCGGCTCCGTGCACTGGATCTTCAACCAGTCGCTCAACGGCCTGGTGAACCGGGCTTCGGAACTCGCGCCGTGGTCGTTGACGGTGGCCATCGCGATCGCCGCCGTCTTGGCCGGACCCGCCGTCTGGCTGGTCGTGCGCCTGCACCGCCGCGGCGACCCGGTCGGCGCGCTGCTGGTGACCGCGTTCTACGGGCTGTTGCTTTCGCCGGTGTCCTGGTCACACCACTGGGTGTGGACGGTGCCGTTGCTCGTCCTGCTCGTGCTCCGCCGATCGTGGGTGCCGGCCGCGGGTGTCGCGGTGCTGTTCGCGAGCGGCTTGATCATGTTCGTGCCCAATGGCGGGGAGACCGAGTTCGGCTGGGGCCTCGGCTGGTCGCTGCTCGGGAACGTCTACGTCCTCACGGCTGCGATCGCCATCACAGGCCTGGCGGTGCGGGAGCTGCGACGCGGGTCCGCCCAGGTCGTGGCGGTGGCGGCCAAGTAATCTCTCCGTCGTTATGGACAAACGAACCGGTCTTCCGATCGTGGGCATGGTGGGCGGCGGACAGCTGGCCAGGATGACCCACCAGGCGGCGATCTCCCTCGGCCAGTCCCTGCGCGTGCTGGCCGCCGGGGAGAACGAATCCGCCGGCCTCGTCGCGGGTGAGGTCGTGCACGGGCACCACACCGACCTCGAAGCGCTGCGCTCGTTCGCCGCCGGGGTCGACGTGCTCACCTTCGACCACGAGCACGTCCCCGGCGAGCACCTGCTGACGCTCGCGATGGAAGGCGTCACCATCCGGCCCGACCCGGCCGCGTTGTCGATGGCGCAGAACAAGCTCGTCATGCGCGAGATGATGGCCGGGCTCGAGATCCCCGGACCCGCCTTCGCCGAAGTGTCCTCTGTGGACGATGTGATCACCTTCGGTGACAAGCACTCGTGGCCGGTGGTGCTCAAGGCGGCGCAAGGCGGCTACGACGGTCGCGGCGTCTGGATGCTCGACACCGCGCAGCACGCCCGCGAGACCGTCCCCGAACTGCTCGACGCCGGAACCCCCTTGCTGGTCGAGGAAAAGGTCGTCATGCGGCGCGAACTGTCCGCGCTCGTGGCCCGGTCGCCGTTCGGACAGGGGGCGGCGTGGCCGGTGGTGGAGACCGTGCAGTCCGGCGGGATCAACACCGAGGTGCTCGCGCCGGCGCCGGGGCTGAGCGTCGAGCGCACGCAGGAAGCGCAGGACCTGGCGCTGCGGATCGCCGCGACGCTGAACGTGACCGGCCTGCTCGCCGTCGAGCTGTTCGAGACCGGCGAAGGCCTGCTGGTCAACGAACTCGCCATGCGCCCGCACAACTCGGGACACTGGACCCAGGACGGTTCGAAGACCTCACAGTTCGAGCAGCACCTGCGTGCCGTGCTCGACTACCCGCTCGGCGTGACCGACCTGATCGCCCCCGCCTGTGTGATGGCGAACGTCCTCGGCGCCCCCGAGGCTCCGGAGATGGGCCCGGACGAACGGCTGCACCACCTGTTCGCGCGGTACCCGGACATCCGCGTGCACCTGTACGGCAAGGGCGAGCGTCCCGGCCGCAAACTCGGCCACGTCAACCTCGTCGGCGACCGCATGGAGGAGCTGCGCGACCGCGCGCTGCTCGCCGCGCACTGGCTTTCCCACGCCGTCTGGCTCGACGGCTACGAAATTCACTAGGAGTAGGAAATGGCGCCGCAGGTTGGCCTGATCATGGGCAGCGATTCGGACTGGCCGACGATGGAAGCGGCCGGGCAGGCGCTGGCCGAGTTCGGCGTCGAATACGAGGTCGGGGTCTACTCGGCGCACCGCACTCCGCAGCGGATGCTCGACTACGCGGCTTCGGCCGCTTCGCGCGGTGTGCGCGTGATCATCGCGGGCGCCGGCGGTGCCGCGCATCTGCCGGGCATGGTCGCGTCGGCGACGGTGCTGCCGGTGATCGGCGTGCCGGTCCCGCTGAAGTACCTCGACGGCATGGATTCGCTGCTCTCGATCGTGCAGATGCCCGCGGGCGTCCCGGTCGCGACGGTCTCCGTCGGCGGGGCGCGCAATGCGGGCCTGCTCGCGGTGCGCATCCTCGCCGCGTCCGACGAGGAGCTTCAGGCGAAGATGGCGCGGTTCCAGGCGGATCTGGAACAGCTGGTGCTCGACAAGGACGCCGCACTGCGTAAACGCGTCGAAGGCTGAATCTGCTCCATTTCCTCCGGTTCTTTGGAACCTGCTTGCGGGCACCCGTCGTCACAGTAAGGTGTCAGGCGGGCACTGCCGGTCAGAACGGTCCGGTGGTGGAGGAGGGAGCACGATGCTTTGCTTTGTGATGCCGTCATGACGGCGCCGCAGGATCCGCGAGTGTTTCGCGATCGGGTGCGGGCCATGGAAGCCCGACTCACGGGGACCGTGCACATCGGACGGTCCGCGGATCAGGCGGTGGCCGCGACGGTGACCGGACGCGGCGAACTCGTCGATCTGCGGATCTCGGACCACGCACTGGACCGCGCACACCCTCAGCTGCTCGGAAACAGCATCGTGCAGGCCGTCCAGGCCGCGCGTGGCGTCGCGCACTCGGCTGCGGCACCAGAGCTGGCGGCCCTGCTCGGAAACAAGCCGGCGTCGGCATACCTGCCTGCTGACCGGGCGATACCGGGTTCAGCCCAGCCGGCGCCCGCTGGACCTCGGCGTTCTCGGAGCGTGCGAGACGAAGCGCCTTACGAAGAGAGTTTCGATCAGGTCGACTTTCTCTCCGATGACGATCCCGACGATCAGGGCGGACACCGGTGAACACTCACGACAGGTTGTATCACCTGGCCAAGGAGATCGATGCCAGAGTAATCGCGATCGAGGAGGCCGCGGAAACAGGCCGGACGGCGATGCTGACTTGGCGTATCGCAGCGGGACTCGGAACGGTCACGGTGGACGGAAAGGGGACGTTGACCTCAGTCGACTTGGACCCCGATGCCGTCGAGACGCAGACAGAGGCAAGCCTGGCCCGGCACGTCCTTCGGGCGATCAATGACGCGGAGAGTGAAGTGCGCACGAGGCGTGACTCGGTGATCGAGGAAGCGGCAAGGGGGCGGCTTCGATGAGTGGTCCGTTCGATCCACTCGACTCCGGAGGCTCGGGGTATGAGGTCTACCCGGAAGCCCTTCGGAGGGCGACCGAGGATGTTTTTCATGCCGCGGGTCGCCTTCGTGATTTCGCCGATGTCGATATCGACGGACTGCGGCTTGGCGTTCACGACGTCGGCCTGCTCGGTGAGCAATCAGGCATCATCGAAGCCTTCAACGGGATGATCGCCGAATTGCAGGAGAAGAGCACTCGCGGCTTTGAACGTTTGTTCAAAGTGGGCGATGCCATGGACAAGGCCGCCGACTATTACGACGCACAGGACGAGGAATACTACAAGCGCCTCCGTGACCTCGAGAAGGATGGGGGATGATCGTGGGTGAATTGCCGCCGTACCCGGTCGCCGCAGATCAGAAGATCCGTGATTTCGCCGGACTTCCGGTTGTCGGTCGTTCTGATGTATTCTTGATGCTCGACGACATTCGGACAAGGCTTCTCGGAAACGCCGTAGGTGTCCAGGAGATCGCTTCCCGGTTCGCGAGAAACACCACCATTCAGGATGCACACGACGACATCGGTGCCGCTGTCCAGTCCTTGGCCGGAACCTGGACCGGCCGGGCCGCCGATCAGTTCGTCGCGCACGCCGCCAACGTCACCAATGCGCTCAAGGCGGAGCAAGAGGCGGTGGCCAGTGTTTCCGGAGTGATGACTGATATCGCGAACAAGGTGATAGAAACCTATGCGGCGGCCATCGGATTCTTGGGTGAGTGTGCAGGAGAGCTGGCAAAGATTGATTTGAAGGCGCTTGTCGCCGCTCTTGCCTCTGTCATTCCAGTGGTGAATCTGATCGGCTTCGCCGATGTCATCGATTCGGTCATCGAGGCACTCGGGAATCTCGTGACGAGAATCGTCGCCTTGTTCACCGAAGCGGTCAAGGTGATCAATGGTTTCAAGGGGAGCGCCGTCGGTCTCGAGCAGATCAAAGCGAATTTCGTCGAGGTTCCGGACCTGCGTGCGGGTTCCGGAGTTGACGAGCAGAAGCAATGGAAGGTTGAGCCGGATGCGTTCCCGGAATAGCATGAGGCCGGCGTTCATGGTCTTGTTCGCGGTGGCCGTGCTGGTCGCCGGTTGCGATCTGGGCCAGCCGGACCCACTCCTCGATGGTCCGCCCGTACCGGCTCGGGTGGGAGGTGCGATCCCGCTCGCTCCTGTGAAGGATCCTGTGGATCTTACGTCTTTTCGAGCGGATCCTTGTGGCTCGTTGAAGCGTGAGGATGTCGCGGCTCTGATCATTGATCCGCCGGATCAGGTCAATCCCAGTCGAGCCGATTCGGCTCCGACAGGATGTTCGTGGTACGTCTGGCGTGGGCCATTGCTGAGCGTGCGCCTTCCCGCTGGGAAAGAAAAGACCCTCGTTGAGCTGGCGGCGCTCAGTGAGCGAGACCCTGGCCTCTACCCCGGGTGGCAAGAATTGTCGATCGGCGGCCTGCCCGCAGCCCAGTACCGCTTATCCGGCGACATGAAGTCTTGTGATCTGGTGGTCGGTATGGCGGATGACGCAGCGCTCACGTTCGGCTACCGAGTCGGCGGTGAAGACAGTTCTCAGTATTGGGGTGCTGATCGGTGTGCGGCCGTGTTCAAGGCGGCAGAGCTCGTGATCGGCAATCTGCGTGGCCGTTGACCTGCGGCGAGTGACGGAAGGGCGGCGTTTGCGACCTTTGTGCTTGGGCGGCTGCATCCTGTTGACCTTGCTGGTTGCCGGTTGTGGCAGCGGGAGAATTCTCGAGAACGGACCTTCGCCTGCCCTGACGGGGCCTGCGATTCCGGTCGTGCCGGTACAAGATCCGTTGCCGCTGGATTCCTTCACCGTGGACCCTTGCGGCGTTCTCGGTCGTGCTGAAGTCGCCGCGCTGATCGCTGATCCGCCGGACAAGGTGAAAGCGGAGCGGTACTCCGTCGGATATGACCGCGCCTGCAAGTGGGACCAGTTCCGCGCGGGCTCGTTGACAGTGGGGATCCCCCGGGCGGCCACGGGCGGTCTTGACGAGCGGGTGGACCAGCACAAGCGAGATCCATCGAAGTTCTCACGGTGGCGCGAGTTGTCGATCCACGGTCTTCCCGCGGTCGAACAGGTCGGGAACCCGTCGGTCTTCGAGTACAACGGCTCCACCCTCAGTGCCTGCACCGTCGAGGTCGGAGCAACGGACACCGAGCTGCTGGGGTTCAGCTACTCCCAGGTCAACGACGGCAAGTCCGAGTACTGGGGCGATGATCGGTGCGCGGCGGCGCTCAAGGCCGCGGAGCTGGTGATCGGCAACCTCCGCGGCCGCTGAGCGTCAGTCGGCGAGTTGCTTCCGCAGTTCCCGTTTGAGCACCTTCCCGGCGGCCGACACCGGGATCTGGTCGACGAAGTGGATCGCCCGCAGCCGCTTGTACGGCAGGACGCGGGCGCCGACGGCCTCCAGGAGTTGCTCGGCGGTGACGTTCTCGTCGCTGCGCACCACGAACGCGACCGGTAGCTCGCCGACTTCGGTGTCCGGTTTGCCGACGACGGCCGCCGCGGCGACGCCGGGCAGGGTGATCAGCAGCTCTTCGAGTTCGCGTGGGAAGACGTTGTATCCCTTGTACAGCAGCATGTCCTTCTTGCGGTCCACAATGGACAAATAGCCGTCCTCGTCGAGGATGCCGATGTCGCCGGTGTGCAGCCAGCCGTCGACGAGCGCGGCCGCGGTCTCCTCGGGGCGGTTGCGATAGCCGGTCATCACCTGCGGGCCGCGCAGGCACACCTCACCGCTTTCCCCGGCGGGCAACGGATCTTCGCCGCCTTCGGCCGGGACGATCTTGATCTCGGTGTCGGGCAGCGGAAGGCCGACCGAGCCCACCTTCCGGGTGGCGGAGCGATACGACGGCGCGATGACGGCGCCCATGGTGACCTCGGTGAGGCCGTAGCCCTCGGTGATGATCACTCCGGGGAAGCGTTTCTGCAGGGCGCGGATCATCTCGTGGTTCATCGGCGCCGCGCCGGAACCGATGGTCAGTACCGAAGACAGGTCGGCTGTGTGAAACTCGGGGCAGGCGAGCAAGGCGGCGAACAGCGCCGGTGCTCCGCCGATCGTGGTGACCCGCAGCAGTTCGGCGTCGGCCACATACGCCGCCGGGTCGAAGCGGTCTTGCAGGACGACGGTGCCGCCGTCGAGCAGCGGGACGTTGAGCGCGGCGATGGTGCCCATGGCGTGGAACCACGGCGTCAGGTTGAGGGCGACGCCGGTGCCGATCCGGGACGGCCATTGGTCCGGACCGCCGAGCTGCTCGACGATCACCTCTCCTGACGCGTCGAGGGCCGGGACCGCGCCCAGCCGCCAGCAAGAGCTCTGAAGGCTGTTGACCACGACGTTCCGGTGCGGCAGGCACACGCCCTTCGAGCGTCCGGTGGTGCCGCCGGTGTACGCCAGATGGGCGAGATCGCGGTAGATGTCGATCTCGACGTCCGGCCGCTCGTCGGAGTGAGCGGAGGAGAACTCGGTGAACTCCACCTCTCCCTGCCCCAATGCCTCGGGCGGGTGAACGACGATGCTCAGCCGGACCGATGTCCGGTCACGGAGCGAAGCGAGTACCCGCGCGACGGGGCCGACGGTGACGGCGGCGACCGCCCCGGCGTCGGCCAGCTGGAAGGCGAGGTCGTCCGGCGGGAGCAGCGGGTTCGCCGGGCTGAAGGTGGCCCCGGCGAGCAGTATCCCGTAGTACGCGACCGGGTACGCCAGGCAGTTCGGCAGGTGGAGCGCGACGACGTCGCCTCGCCCGACGCCCTCGGCGCGCAGGGCGTTCGCGAAGCGGCAGGCCGCGCTGTACGTCTCGGCGAAGGTGAGGCTCTGGCCTCTGTGGGCGAAGGCCGTGCGGGTGCCCCAGCGGGCAGCGGCGCCGGCGAGCACCGAGCCGACCGGGACCTCGGGATAGTCGAGCGACCGGGGGAACGGGGTGAGCTCCATCACTCGAACGTACGGACTTTGCGGTCAAAGACACAAGCGCTCGCGATGTCGCACAATGTGAACGAGCGCTAACATCGGTCAAACTCCCAAACGCGGTTAGAAGAGGTGACGAAGGTGTCTGACGGCCCGGGTCTGTACCAGCTTGCCGAAGAGCACGAGGAGCTGCGGGCCGCGGTGCGTGCCCTCGCGGAGAAGGAGATCGAGCCGTACGCGGCCGAGGTCGACGAGGACGAGCGCTACCCGATCGAGGCGTACAACGCGCTGGTCAAGTCGGGTTTCAACGCCGTCCACATCGGTGAGGCCTACGACGGTCAGGGCGCGGACGCCATCGCCGCCTGCATCGTGATCGAGGAGGTCGCGCGTGTCGACGCGTCGGCGTCGTTGATCCCGGCGGTGAACAAGCTGGGCACGGTGCCGATCATTCTTTCGGCGTCGGAAGACCTCAAGAAGCTGGTGCTGCCGTCGATCGCCTCCGGTGAAGCGTCGGCGTCGTACGCGCTTTCGGAGCGCGAAGCCGGCTCGGACACCGCGTCGATGCGCACCCGCGCGAAGCTCGACGGCGACCACTGGGTGCTGAACGGCACCAAGTGCTGGATCACCAACGCGGGTGAATCGTCCTGGTACACCGTGATGGCGGTGACCGACCCGAACGCCGAAAAGAAGGCCAACGGCATCTCCGCGTTCGTCGTGCACAAGGACGACCCCGGCTTCACCGTCGGCTCGAAGGAGCGGAAGCTCGGCATCAAGGGCTCGCCGACCCGCGAAATCCACTTCGAGAACTGCACCATCCCGGCCGACCGCATCATCGGCGAGCCCGGCACCGGCCTGAAGACCGCGCTGCGCACCCTCGACCACACCCGCCCGACCATCGGCGCGCAGGCGCTGGGCATCGCGCAGGGCGCGCTCGACGCGTCGATCGCGTACGTCAAGGAGCGCAAGCAGTTCGGCAAGTCGATCTCGGAGTTCCAGGGCGTCCAGTTCATGCTGGCCGACATGGGCATCAAGATCGAAGCCGCCCGGAACCTCGTCTACGCCTCCGCCGCGGCGACCGAGCGTGGCGACAAGCGCGGCGGCTACATGGCCGCGGCCGCGAAGGCGTACGCGTCGGACATCGCGATGTCGGTGACGACGGACGCCGTGCAGCTCTTCGGTGGCGCGGGCTACACGCGTGACTTCCCGGTGGAGCGCATGATGCGCGACGCGAAGATCACCCAGATCTACGAAGGCACCAACCAGATCCAGCGCATGGTCATGGCCCGCGCCCTGCTCAAGGGCTGATTCGTTCCCGCGTGAAGGCCCCCTTCCTCGGCTCAGCCGAGGGGGCCTTCACGCGCTTCGGGGCTCGCATTCAGGTGACGAAATGCGCAGGTGAGATCGCCCCTCGGTGAGATGCTTCACGGAAGTACGGCGATCATGGACCGCCGATGTCACTCTCGAAAGATGTTCTGGTTCGCACCGGTGTCGTGGACACCGCACGACGAGGCCGAGCTGATCGCCGGCTGGCGGTTGTGGCTCGAACTCGGGGATCGCATGTGGCCGTCGGCCGCGTGGGACGGGACGGCGGCCGACGTCGTCAGGCCGTTGCGTGAGCTGGTCGCGGCCTGCGACGAGATCGAGACGGGCTACCGCGAGGCTGTCGACGAGCCGTCGGAGGGGTTCATCCGGATCATCCAGTTCCTCGTGTGGACCGTCAGCACGGTGATCGAACTGTGGGCCGACGACGAGGTTCCGCTCGACGCCGAGCGGATAGCGTTGCTGCACGCCGATCTGGCCGGATTCGCGGAGCAGGCCGAGCGGGTGCTCGAGGTGCTGGCCGTCAGTGGGGGCTGGACGGGTCTGGCCGCGGAGCATCGGCGGACGGGTCGCTGAGCGACCGCGGTTTCTCGACCCACGCGAACTGCGAACCCGCCAGGTGCTCGATCAGCGGACGGTCCAGTGAGAGCAGGGTCACGGGGGTGCCGAACGGGTCTTGGCCAGGCGCGATTTCGTACCCCAGCTCGATGACGGACTCCTCCTTCTCGTCGGACTCGACGTCGTGACGGGTGACACCGTTGTCGATCGACCACGTGCCCTCGAGGGTGCGATGGAACTTCAAGACCAGGTCGCCCGCGCTCGCCCAGGTGAAGCGGGACACCGCGAACTCGGTGCTCCAGCTCGACCAGTAGAGCCATCCGGAGCCGTCGCGGCGGAACACCAGGTCCACGGACTCGACGCTGCCGGGATGCAGGATTTCATCCGACCACAGGCCGGCCAGCCGTTCGTCCGTCACGGACGAGAGTCTGCCGTACCGGAAACGACCGGGTCCGCTTCCTGTCGGGTACCTGTCGATCACGCTCCGGAGGTGCCATCGGAGCCGCCCGGTGCCTTACCGTGATCCGAGTAAGTTGAATATTCACCGACCAGAAAGCTGATACCCGATGTTCGCTCGTTTCAAGGATGTCGCCCTCCTGCTCGGCCGGATCGGGGTCGGTGTGGTCTTCCTCGCACACGGCCTGCAGAAGTGGGAAAACGGGATCGACGGCACCGCGAAGTTCTTCGAGCAGACCGGAATCCCGCTGCCGACGCTCGCGGCGATCTTCGCGATCGCGGTGGAGATCGTGGGCGGGATCTTGTTCATCGTCGGTTTCCTGACGCCGCTGGTGGGCCTCGGCTTCGTCGTGGTCTCCGTCGGTGCTCTGCTCTCGGTGCACCTCGACAACGGCCTCACCGGTCAGGGCGGTTACGAACTTGTCCTCGTCCTGGCGGTCGCCGGGCTCGCGCTCGGTTTCAACGCCGGCAAGCTGTCGCTCGACCACGCGCTTTTCGGGCGCAAGCGTGAGGCGAAGCAGCTCCAGGACGCCTGACTCCGGATGCTATGAAGGGACCTTTCCTTGCAAATTTCGCAAGGAAAGGTCCCTTCATGGCATTTCAGGAGGGTAGATCCGCCGTCGTCCGCTCGGCTTCGCGCCGGGAAGCGAGTTTGGCCGGATCCGCGTCGGTGACCTGGACCAGATGCGCACCCGCGGCCAACGGCGTGAGAAAGCCCGCGAGAATCCCTTCCTCGCCTTCCCACTCCACAGTGGACAGAACGCGATCCTCGGCGGACAGGCCCGCAGCGGAAGCGCGAGAGCGGGCTTCGGCGAGCACTTCGTCCACAGTGGACGAACCCAGTGCCGGAGTGTCGCCGGGCACGGGGAACAGCGGGCTGAACTGGTCACCCGAAAGCCGGGCTTCGGTCAGGTAGTCCAGCGCGCCGTCCGGTACGGAACCGGCGGGCAGCCCGAGACCCATCGGGTGCAGCGAGACGACGGCCGTGGCGGCCGCGTCGGACGCCCCGCCCGGCGCGACGAACGCCACCCGTGCGCCCGCGGTCTCCGTCACCACCCTGGCGCCGCACCACCACGCGCCCAGCAGGACACCGGCGGTCTGCCAATGCGACGGCAGTACCACGGCGACCTCGTCCCCGGGTTCGACGTCGAACTCGTCGACCAGCCAGTTCGCCGTCTTGGCCGCCCAGTTCACCGTGGTCGCCACGGACAGTTCGACCCGGCTGCCCTGCTTGTCGTCGTAGTGCGTGATCAGCGGTTTCGCGGGCGACCCGAGTACGGGCCGCAGCAGCAATTCGGTGAGGCTCACGCCACGACGTTAGTTCACGCAGGGAACGCTCGACGCGGCGAGCACCGGAGCCGCGCCGGGAGCGCCGCCACCGCCGCCCCTGCCCGCCAGACCGGAGACGAAGCTCCGCACGGCGGCTGGGTCGATCTCGACGATGCTCTGGCCGTCCGCACTGCGGCCGTTGATGTTCACCACCGGGATGGTCGTGAACGTCAGGTCGCCCGACGCGATCCCCTTCGCCTGCTGCGCGAACTCCAGCAGGTCCAGTCCTTCGTCCAGGACGATCGAGCGGCGCACGACGTCCATCAGTCCCGCCATCGTCGAAGGGCTGGTCAGCGTCCCCGCCGAAAGCACCTGATTCAGCGCCGAGGACAGGAACGTCTGCTGCCGCACGATGCGGTCGAGGTCGCCGCGCGGCAGGTTCTTCCGCTGCCGCACGAAGGAAAGCGCCTCGCCGCCCGACACGGTCTGTTCGCCGCGCCGGAAGTTCGCGCCGGAGTCCTTGTCCTCGGTCGCGTGATTCAGGCAGACCTTGACGCCGCCCAGCGCCTCGGTCAGGAGGTAGAACCCGAGCAGGTTGACCTCGGCGTAGTGGTCGATGCGGATCTGCGTCAGTTCCTGAACGGTCTGGACCAGTGCCTTGCGGCCTTCCTGGTCGGAATCACGTTCGAGTTTCGCCTGATCGATTTCACCCCGATGGGCGTTCGCGTAGTTGTTCTTCGCGACGCCGTACGCCGAATTGATCTTGTTCGGACCGCGACCGGGGATCTCGGTCCAGGTATCGCGCGGGATCGAGACGCCGGACGGTTTCCCGCCGTTCTTCGGAATGCGGAGGATGATGATGGTGTCGGTGTTGACGCCGGCCTTGTCCTCGGTGCGCAGCTGCTTGAGCATGCGGAGAGGCAGCGGGTTGCCCTGTGCGTCGGTCCGCGCGTCGCTGCCGACCAGGAGGATGTCGGTCGCGCCGTCGTCGGCGGGCGGTGCGGCGGGATCGTCGGCCTTGCTCAGGGCGTTCGTCGTGGGGACGTTGTTCTGCAACTGGTCCTTGGTGACGTACGCGTAGCCCGTCGTGCCGAGGGCGAGAAGGGACACGAGGCCGACCGCGATCCGCCGGGTGATCCGGCCGGCGCGGCGCAGCGGGCGCTCGGGCACGTCGAGCACACCCGCACTCGGTTCGTCTTCGTCCTCTGCGGGGGCCGACGGCTGAGGGAGCGGCGGATTCCGCGGGTACGGCGTCGGGACGGGCTTTTCGTCACTCTCGGTGTCCGAATTGCCGTCCTCTTCGGACTTCGGCTCTTCGGCGTCCAAGTGCTCAGAACGTTCGTTGACGCTCTTGTCCTCGTCGCTCATCCCTGATCACCTCCCCTGGCGCTGCAGCTGGTCCGATCGTAGGAGAAGGCTAAGCCACCGTGAGGGCGGCCACGCTGAGTACCCGGAATTAATTGACGCAGGGCACATTGCCCGCGACGATCGGCTTCGAGGTGGGCGCCGCCGGAGCGCTGGAGGGCGGCTGAGCCGGCTTCGAGGGCGCCGACGTCTTCGCCGGCGGCGTGGCCGCGCCGGTGGACGCGCCCTTGAAGTCCTTGCCGAGCAGTACCCGCACCTTGCCGGGCGCGACGTCACGGTCCGCCTCGGCCTGCACCGCGGTGCCGAAGACCTGCTTGATCAGGTCCAGCGCGGCGTCGTCACCCGGCGCGTGCCGGATGACCGTCGAGTTCCGGGTGCTGAGCTTGGTGTCGGCAGCGAGTTTGAAACCCTTGCCCTGCAACAGAGTCCGGGTCTCGGTGGCCACCGTGGGCGAGCCTGTCCCGTCGAAGAGCTCGACGGTCACCGCTTCCGCGCCCGGCAGGGTGGCCGGGGTCTCGGACGGCGCCGCCTCCCCATCAGCGGTCAGGCGGGCGACCTCGGCCTGCACCTGAGCCGGGTCCACGCGGAGCACGGCGGCCCCGCCGATGGTCGCGTCGCCCTGGGTCGGGATCGTGTGGAACTCGACGTTGCCGCTGGTCAGCCCGCGCATCTGCGCGGCGAACTCCGGCAGATCCCAGCCCGCCGACAGCACGACCGACTTCTTCACCGCGCCGATCAGGTCCGAGATCTTCGCCGGGTTGAGCAGGACGTCCGAGGAGAGGACCTTGTTCGCCAGCCCGGACAGGAAGGCCTGCTGCCGCGCGATCCGGTCGAGGTCACCGTTCTGCAGGTCGTACCGCTGACGGACGAACGCGAGCGCCTGGACCCCTTCGACGGTCGACTTCCCGGCGGGCAGGTCCACGCCGGACTTCTTCTCCTTGACCGCGTTGTTGAGGCAGACCTCGACGCCGCCGATCGCCTTGGTGATCTCGTAGAAGCTCGACAGGTTCACCTCGGCGTACCGGTCGATCATCTTCGGCTTGCCGATGAACTTCTCCAGCGTCGCGATCAGGTTCTTGCGACCGGCGTCCTTGGCCTTGGCGTCGACGTCCTTGAGGTCGGTGTTGCCCTGCTGCTGCAGCGTCTTCGACGTGTCGTTGTAGGCGTACACGTACGCGCTGTTGAGCTTGTGCTTGCCGAAACCGCCGGTGATCTCGACCCACGAGTCGCGGGGGAAGGAGATCGCGACCGCCTTCTTGCCGTTCTGGGGGATGTGCACCAGGATCATCGTGTCTGTCTGGCGCTCGCCGTCCGAAACACCGGCGTGCAGCATGTCGAGGACCTCTCGCGGCAGCGGGTTACCCTGCGCGTCGGTGCGGCTGTCCTGGCCGACGAGCAGGATGTCGATCGCGCCGTCCAGCGGTTTCGCCGGCGGGTGACCGTCGTCCTCGAAGATGTTCGTGGTCGCGAAGCCCTGCGACAGGTCGCCGATGGACTGCCAGCCCCACCAGGTCAGCGTCAGGATCGTGATCGAGACCAGGCTGAACACGACCTTCACGCCACGGCGAGCGAACACCACGACGCCGCCACGGCGCGCCGGAATGGGTGGCCCGGGCCACTCGGTCACGTGCGGTCCTCCACGAATCTCCCCAGGGCACACGCGTGCCTCGTCCATAACTCTACTGATCCTCGTGTTAGACGCCCGTAGGCTGGTGAAAGGTTGCCCCGGTCGTGACACACTCGGCCGGTCGGGATGAAGCAGAGGGAGGATCGCGGCATGCGAGTGCTGGTCACCGGTGGCGCCGGGTTCATCGGTTCGCATTACGTCCGGCAGGTGCTGACGGGTGCGTACCCGAGCATGGCCGGCGCCGAGCTAATCGTGCTCGACAAGCTTACCTACGCGGGCAACGAAGCGAACCTGGAGCCCGTGCGCGACAACCCGCGCTACCGGTTCGAAAAGGGCGACATCTGTGACGCCGCCCTGGTCGGTGAGCTGATGCGGGGTATCGACCTGGTCGTGCACTTCGCCGCCGAGTCCCATGTGGACCGTTCGATCGCCGGCGCGGCCGACTTCGTGCTGACGAACGTGCTCGGTACCCAGACCCTGTTGCAGGCCGCGCTCGAGGCGCAGGTCGGGAAGTTCGTCCACGTGTCCACCGACGAGGTCTACGGCTCGATCGACAACGGATCCTGGGGCGAGGACCACGCGCTGGAGCCGAATTCGCCGTACTCGGCGTCGAAGGCGTCCTCGGATCTGCTGGCCCGTTCGTTCTTCCGTACGCACGGATTGCCCGTCTGTGTCACGAGGTGCTCGAACAACTACGGTCCGTACCAATTCCCCGAAAAGGTCATCCCGCTCTTCGTGACCAACCTGCTCGACGGCAAGAAGGTCCCGCTCTACGGCGACGGGCTCAACGTGCGTGACTGGCTGCACGTGGACGATCACTGCAACGGCATCCAGCTCGTCGCCGACGGCGGCAGGCCGGGCGAGGTCTACAACATCGGCGGCGGCACCGAACTGACCAACCGCGAGCTGACCGAGCGGCTCCTGGCCGCCGTCGGCGCCGGCTGGGACAGCGTCGAGCCGGTCGAGGACCGCAAGGGACACGACCGCCGGTACTCCGTCGACATCACCAAGATCTCGCGGGAGCTCGGTTACGCGCCGCGGAAGTCCTTTGAGGACGGTCTGGCCGACACTGTCGCCTGGTACAACGAGAATCGGTCTTGGTGGGAGCCGCTGAAGAAGCGCGCGGGGGAGTGAAGAAGTGCTGAGCATTCTCGTACCGGGCGGATCCGGGCAGCTGGGGCGGGACCTCGCGGCACTGGCTGTGGACTCCATCGACGCCACGACCCCGTCGTCGTCTGAGCTGGACGTGCGCGACACCGGTCAGGTCGTCGCCGCGGTGACCGAGCTGGCCGGCCGGGCGCGGGCGGCGGGAACGTCGCCGGTGGTGATCAACGCGGCGGCGTACACCGCGGTCGACGCGGCGGAAACCGATGAGGAGCGGGCGTTCGCGGTGAACGCCGACGGTCCCCGGGTACTCGCCGCGGCGTGCTCGTCGCGCGGGGTGCCGCTCATCCACGTGTCGACGGATTACGTGTTCGCGGGCGACGCGACTTCGCCGTACGAGACCGATGATCTGCTGGGCCCGCTCAACGCCTACGGCCGGACGAAGGCGGCAGGGGAGGACGCACTGCTCGGTTCGGGTGCCCGTTCGTGGATCGTGCGGACGTCCTGGGTGTACGGCAAGGCCGGGTCGAACTTCGTGGAAACCATGGCACGGCTGGAAAAGGAGCGCGACGAACTGTCCGTAGTGGACGATCAGACCGGTTCGCCGACCTGGTCCCGTGACCTCGCCGCGGGCCTGCTGGAGCTGGCGGGCCGGGTCGCCGCCGGTGCTGGGCCGTCGCAGCGGGTACTGCACTGCACGGGTGGCGGGTCGACGACGTGGTGCGGGTTCGCGAAGGCGATCTTCGCGGAGCTGGGCGCGGATCCGGCGCGCGTGAAGCCTTGCACGACGGCGGAGTTCCCGCGTCCGGCGGCGCGCCCGGCATATGGGGTGCTGTCGAACGCGTCGTGGCGCGAGGCGGGTCTTACGCCGCTTCGGGGTTGGCCTGACGCACTGAAGGCCTACTTCGCTTCCTGACCCCGCTCGCATTCAGAGGACGAAATACGGAGGTCAGTGCTTCGTGCTCGCCTGGCGGTACGCGGCGACGGTGAGTTCGGCGCACGCGCGCCAGGTGAAGTTCGCGACGTGCGCGCGGCGCGCGGCCGAAGTGGCCACGGCGTGCGGGTCGCTGACGGCGATCCGCAGCGCCTCCACGAGCCCGTCGACGTCCTCGTAGGGGACCAGGCTCGCGCAGTTCCCCGCGACCTCGCGCAGCGCCGGGATGTCCGTGCACACCACGGGGACGTCCGACGCCAGCGCTTCCAGCACCGGGAGCCCGAAGCCTTCGTCGCGCGACGGCAGCACCAGTGCGCTGGCCCCGGCGACGACCCGCCGGAGGTTCACGTCCGACAGGTAGCCGACGTGCCGCGAACGAGAGCCCACCGCGAACGAACCGGGACCGACGAACACCAGGTCCGGCAGATCCGGCGCGGCCTCGTGCGCCTGCCGAAGCCAGTGCAGGCCCTTCCTGGGCCCGGGGGCGCCGGCGAAGAGCAGGTACTTGTCCGGGAGCCCGAGTTCCTTGCGGCGTTCCGGGTCCGGCGGGCGGGCGGTGAACCAGGCCGGGTTCACGCCTAGCGGGGTGACGATGATCTTGCCGCGGTCCACGTCGAGCCGTTCGGCGACCTGGTCGGCGACGGCGTTGGTGGGCGTGCAGATCGCGTCGGCGAGCCGGGCGCCGCGCCGCACCAGCCGCGGCAGCTCGTGATCGCTCGGCGCGAGCTCCTCGGGAGCGTCCAAAAAGGCCAGATCGTGGATGGTCACCACACCCGCGGCGCGGAACCGGCCGGGCAGCACGAAATTGGTGCCGTGCACGACATCCGTCGGCCCGGCGAACAGCTCCACCGGCGGCAGTTGCGAACGCAGCCACGCCTTGCGCAGGAGCCGCGCCGCCACCGGCATGCCGCGCGCCCGGACGCCGTGCGGGAGCACGTGCCGCAGCCGTCGCCAGCCGCGCAACGTGAACGCGACCGCACGAGTGTCCACTTCGGACATCGAGGCGAGCTCTTCGGACAGCGCGACGGTGTACCGGCCGATACCCGTCCTGGCACCGAGAAGCGGGGTCCCGTCGAGCAGGACGCGCAAGGGGCGGTCAGCCACGGCCGAGCCTCTGCTTGGCGACCTTGACCACGCGGCCGCCGACGCGCCGCGCGAGCTCCTTCGGGCCGCCGTCGGCGAGGTACTCGCGGATCAGGCCGACGTCGCGGCGCAGCATTTCCTTGCCGCGCACCGGTTCGGCGACCACGAGGTCGCCGGAGCCGGGTAGCCGGTCGGCGGCGGGCCGCGGGTTCCGGCAGAACTCCACCAGCGGTTTCAGGGCCTCCGGCCAGGCATAACGCCGGGCGACCGCGGTCATTCGCTCGACACAGCCCGCGGCGAACTCCTCGTCGTACAACGCCTTTTCGAGCGCGTCGGCCAGCGCGTCCACGTCTTCGGCCGGGACGACGACGCCGAGCCGTTCCTCGCGGACCAGGTCGGCGAACGAGTCACCGTCGGTGGTGACGATCGGGAGCCCGGCCCACAGGTAGTCCAGCACCCGCGTCCGGAACGCGAACGTCGTCTCGACGTGCTCGTAATGCGTGGTGACGCCGCAGTTCGCGTCGAGCAGCCAGTTCTGGCGCTCCTCGTACGGCACCCACTGCTGGTTGAAGAACACGTGCTTGCCGGTGAGCCCGAGCGTGTCGGACAGCAGCATCGTGCGCGCGCCGATGTCCATCTCGGTGACCTCGGGGTTGGGATGCTTCATCCCGAGGAACACCAGGCGGACGTCGCCGCGGCGCTGTCGCAGCTGTTCGATCGCCCGGACCAGGGTCAGCGGGTCGAACCAGCTGTAGACGCCGCCCGCCCACAGCACGACGTGGTCGGTCTCGCCGATACCGTCCAAAGTGGACCGGAGGCCGGGGCCGGTGCGCACCGGTGCCTGCGGCGGCAGGCCGAACGGGACGATCGACAGCAGCGACTGGGTGGTCGGGTCGGCATCGTACAGCCGCGGCGACAGCCTGCCCATCGCGGCGAGATGGCCCAGCCAGAAGTGCCGCTGACGCTCCGAGGCGCACAGGAAGAAGTCGCCGCGTTCCAGCTGCGCGTCGAGGACCTTGGTGACCCCGATGAGGTCCAGTGCCCGCTTGTCGTCGGGAACGCCCTTGCCCTGTTCGAGCAGTTCGAGGTGCATCGGGTCGTACAGATCCGCGACCACGATCTTGTGCGCGTACTGATTCTTCAGCGAGGGCGCGAGTTCCAGCACGTGGCCCTGCAGGACGATGATGTCGGCCCAGGCGATCGGCGTCTCCAGATCGCGCCGGGTGGCCGCGCTGACCCGGAACGCCGCGGGTGGCGGATCGGCGAGCGGATTGACCGTCACCAGGTGGACGTCGTGTTCGGTGGCCAGCGTCGTGGCCATGTTCCACGCGCGGATCGCCGGGCCCGCCATCCGTTCGGTGATCGCGTCGCCGGTGATCACCAGTACCTTCCGGCGCTGCCCGAAGAGCGCGTCGATGCCGAACGTCTCGACCAGGACGTCGTGCGCGGCGAGATAGCGCGGCAGCGGATACGCGGGCTCCAACGCCTTGCGCAGCAAGGGAAGCAGATCGGCGTCGGTGCGGACGCGGGCGGCCTGTTCGGTGGCGCGGGACTCGGTGAGCGAGGGCAGCAGTTCGACGAACCGGTCGATCGCCAGCACGCCGGCCAGCGTCGTCCTCGGCACCTCGACCGGGCCGGTTTCGGCCGGGCCGACACCCTGGGCGAGATCGAACCGGGTGGCGTCGAGGTCCCCGCGCGCCGTCGCCCGGCGGACGGCCAGCGCCAGCGCGGCGGGCAGCGCGCGCGCCAGCGTTTCGTCGGAAAGGTTCTTGTACAGCGCCGCCAAGGCGTTGCGTTCCAGCAGGAACGTCTCGCGTCCGGAGTCCGGTGCGTCCACTGTGGACATCGTGGCGTGGTGCCGGTGGTAGGTCAGCGACTCCGGCACGTAGCGCACGCGCCAGCCGCGCAGGTTCAGGCGCCAACCGAGGTCGACGTCCTCGTAGAACATGAAGAACCGCTCGTCGAAGCCGCCGAGTTCGGCGAACACCCCGGCGCGGACGAACATCGCCGAACCCGTCGCGAACAGGACGTCCTTGGCGATCTCGTGTTCGGCGGCGGGGACGTCGGCCAGGGGGCTGCCCGCGTGGCGCTTGTAGCCCATGCCGAACCAGGTGAGGCCCGCGTCGACGAAGTCGGTGCCGGTGCCGTCCCAGTCGAGGACCTTGCTGGCCACCGCGGCGACCGTCGGCTGCGCGCGCAGCTCGGCCACTGCCGCGCCGACCCAGCCAGGAGCCGGGCGGGCGTCGTTGTTGAGGAAGGCGAGGACGGTGCCGGTGGCGTGCCGCGCGCCGAGGTTGCAGCCTCCCGCGAAGCCGGAGTTCACCGGGGATTCGACGAGCTTGACGCCCGGGGCCGCGGCTCTGATCTCGGCCACGTCGGTGCCGCCGGAGGCGTTGTCGACGCAGATGACCTCGAGGTTCGGGTAGTCGTGTTCGGCGAGAGCGCGCAGGCAGGTGACGGTGTCGGCCGCTCCCCGGTAGTTCACCACGATCACCGAGACGACCGGTTGCGTTTCCCCCTGCGCCAAAGCCGTACTCCCTGCTCTCGATTGGGGCAAGCTTAATTGCCCGCCCACGCGTCCCAGACCGCGCCTCGGCCCAGTGTCGCCCGCCGCCCGATGGCCCGCCGCTCGAGCAGCGTGCGCGGCAGGCGGGCGGCGACCGCGCCCAGTACCCGGCACCGGAGGCTCAGACGGAAGTTCGGCGCGTCCGGTTTCCCTCGAAGGGGGAGTACCGCGGTCAGGACCGCGAACTTCACCAGCTGGCGGATCGCCACCGCGCGGGGAGCGCACCGCAGGAGGGTCAGCAGGCGGTTGCGTTCATTCCACAGATGGAACGGGACCGAACCCGGCCGGGTGCTCGCGCCATGCCGATGGGTGACCTCGGCCTCGGCCCCCACGACGTCCCAGCCCGCCAGCCGCAGCCGCCACGCGGTGTCGGTGTCCTCGTAGTAACAGAAGTAGGACGCCGGGACGCCGCCGACGGAACGGAGTGCCTCGACGTTCAGCACGGCCGCGCCTCCGCAGAAACCGAAGACCTCGTCCGCGGGTTCCGGCAGGTCGGCACCGTGGCCGTCGGCGGTCAGGCGGACGCCGGTCGACTGGACGGTCCCGTCGGCCAGCGTCAGCCGGGCGCTCACAGCGGCGGCGAGCGGAGCTTTGGCGAGAGTGTCTTCGCAGGTCGCGAGCCACTCCGAGGTCGGCGTGGCGTCGTCGTTCAGCCAGGCCATCAGCGGAGTGTCCACTTTGTCGAGTGCGGCGGCCATGGCGCCCGCGTAACCGGTGTTGCGCCGCAGCCGGAGCACCGCGGGCTTCGAGGGATGGGCGGCGAGGAGGGCGGCCGTCCCGTCGTTGGAGGCGTTGTCGACGACCAGCGTCTGATGCGGGCGGGATTGTGCGGCGAGGGCGTCGAGGCAGGCGGTGATGTGCGCGGCGCCGCGCCAGGTGACCACGACGACGGTGGTGCTGGTCATTCCAGAGAGAATAGAGACCATGCCCGAACTGGTCGTGCTCGCCGAGCAGCTGCTGGCGCCGGTCCCCGGCGGGACCGGCCGCTACACCGGTGAACTGCTGCGGGCGCTCGCCGAGACCGCGCCGCCGGGATGGACGGTGTCGAGCGTGGTAGCCCGGCATGCCGGTGTCGACGCTGTCGGGGCCGCGGTCGTCGAAGGTGTCGAAGGCCCGCGCGTGCTGCCGATCCCGCCACGGGCGCTGATCGCCGCTTGGCAGCTGGGCCTGCCGTGGTGGCCTGGTGGCGACGCGGTCCACGCGCCGACGCCGCTGGCGCCCGCCCGGGTGCCGAAGGGGCGGACGCTGTCGGTCGCGGTGCACGACACCGTGCCCTGGACGCATCCCGAGACGCTGACCCCGCGCGGCGTCGCGTGGCACAAGGCGGTGATCGCGAGGGCAGCGGCGCGGGCGACCGCGCTGACCGTGCCGACGCAAGCGATTGCGGACGAGCTCACCGCGCTGGTGCCGGTGTCGGTGCCGCTGCGCGTGATCCCGCACGGTGTGCGGCCGCCCGCCGGGTTCGCCGAGGTTCCGCTGCCGGAGCGGTACGTGCTCGCGATCGGGACGATCGAGCCGCGCAAGGGCATCGACGTGCTGATCGACGCCGTCGGCCGGATCGGGGTGCCGTTGGTGCTGGCAGGCCAGCCGGGCTGGGGTGGCATCGACCCGGTGGCGCTGGCACGCGAGCACGGCGCCGACGTCCGGGCGCTGGGGAAGGTGAGCGACGCGGAACTGGCGTTCACGTTGCGGGGCGCGTCGGTGCTGGCGATGCCGAGCCGGGCGGAGGGTTTCGGGTTGCCGCTGATCGAGGCGATGGCGGCCGGGGTGCCGGTGGTGCACTCGGACGTCCCGGCCCTGGTCGAGGTGGCCGGGGGAGCGGGCGTGGCGGTGCCTGCCGGCGAGGCGCAAGCGCTTGCGGACGCCCTTCGTGACGTACTCGACCATTCGGAGCATGCGGCTGCGCTGCGTGACCGTGGTCTCAGCCGTTCGAGTGAGTTCACCTGGCAGCGCGCCGCTTCGGCTGTTTGGGGTCTCCACCAGCGCGATCAGTTTGTCGGTTCCTCACCGCGGAGCCGGTGAGCCGCCGTACCCTCCTAGGGTGACCGATGACCCTCGCGTGCTGATCGACGCGACCGCCGTCCCAGCGGACCGGGGTGGCGTCGGACGTTACGTGGATTCGCTGGTCGCGGCGCTGGACGAGGACGGCGCGCGGATCACCGTCGTCTGCCAGCCGCGGGACGCGGTGCTGTACGACCGGCTGGCGCCCGGCGCGCGGATCGTGCCCACCTCGCCGTCGACCTCGACCAGGACGGCCAGGCTGACCTGGGAGCAGGCGACCCTGCCCCGGCTGGTCCGGCGGCTCGCCGCCGACGTCGTCCACTCACCGCACTACACGATGCCGCTGGCCAGCCCGGCCGCTTCGGTGGTGACACTGCACGACGCGACCTTCTTCACCGACGCGGTGCTGCACTCTTCCGTCAAAGCGCGTTTCTTCCGCGCCTGGACCGCGACGGCGCTTCGCCGCGCGACGCTGTGCGTCGTGCCGAGCATCGCGACGGCAGCCGAACTGGAGCGCGTCGGCCAGGTGCGTACCACGGAATTGGAGATCATCCATCACGGCGTCGAACCGGACCGGTTCCATCCGCCCTCGCCCGCCGAGATCGAGGCCGCGCGGCAGGCCGTCGGACTCGGGAAGACCCCGTACGTCGCCTTCCTCGGCGCGCTGGAACCGCGCAAGAACGTGCCCGCGCTGATCCGCGGCTTCGCGCACGCCGTGATCGGCAGGCCGAACCCGCCGGCGCTGGTGCTGGCGGGGCAGCCGGGCTGGGATTCGCAGGTCGAACGCGCACTCGACGCCGTACCTCACCGGCTGCGCGTGATCCGGGCCGGATACCTGCCGTTCGACACGCTCGCCGGCTTCCTCGGCGGCTCCGAACTGGTCGCGTACCCGAGCCTCGGCGAGGGATTCGGGCTGCCGGTGCTGGAGGCGATGGCGTGCGGCGCGGCCGTGCTCACGACCCGGCGGCTTTCGCTGCCGGAGGTCGGCGGGGACGCCGTCGCCTACTGCGGGGTCGGCGCCGGAGACGTCGCGGCGGCCATCTCGGAGCTGCTCGATGCCCCGGCGAGGCGGGCCGAGCTGGCCGAAGCCGCGCTTCGGCGGGCGAAGGAGTTCTCGTGGGCGATGACCGCGGAGCGGCATCGGGAGGCTTACGCGAAGGCTTGGTACCGGCACGCGCAGCGGCGGGCCGGCTGAGTCTCACTCCTGGCCTCGTGAGTGGTAAGGACGGTTCTAGCCGTCCTTTCCACTCACGAGGGACCTGGGCCAGCCTTAACGTGCCGTTGCCGGCGTTCTGGTGTCCGTGAAGGCCTCCTTCCCTACCTTGAGCGTAGGGAAGGAGGCCTTCACGGACCCGCGATCGACCGGCAGCCACCTCCGGTAGGTACGCAAGACACCGTTGGCTCTAACCGTCCTTACCACTCACGACGTGGGTTGGGGTGGGTGCGGCGTGGTCGCGTTCGGTGACGGGTGGACAATGGCCGCGTGACTGAGCACCCCAGC
The DNA here is from genome assembly GCF_056435685.1 of Amycolatopsis sp. NPDC043885. NCBI lineage: Bacteria > Bacillati > Actinomycetota > Actinomycetes > Pseudonocardiales > Pseudonocardiaceae > Amycolatopsis > Amycolatopsis sp. NPDC043885. The sequence goes on along the minus strand of NZ_JBWKEA010000001.1, from coordinate 176,766 downwards.
TACGGCGACGGGCTCGCCGTCGTGACCGTGACGTACTTCCCCGGCGAAACCCTGGAGAAGTTCCTCGACACGCTCGAGAAGGCGACGGACCGGGACGTCCAGGTCGTCGTCGCCGACAACGACTCCACGGACGACGCGCTCGACAAGGCCGCCCGCCGGGACAACGTCGAGCTGCTCAGGATCGGCGAGAACGTCGGTTACGGCACGGCCGCCAACCGGGGTGTCGCGGAACTCGACAACAGTTACGGCTGGGTCGCCGTGGTGAACCCGGACGTCGAATGGGAACCCGGTTCGCTCGACGCGTTGCTCGAGGCGGCCGAGCGCTGGCCGCGCGGTGGCGCGTTCGGTCCGCTCATCCACGACCTCGACGGCACCGTCTACCCGTCGGCCCGGCTGCTGCCGTCGTTCGGCCGCGGGATCGGGCACGCGGCGTTCGGCAAGATCTGGCCGGGCAACCCGTGGACGCGGCAGTACCGGCAGGAGACCGGCACCCCGGTCGAGCGCACGGCGGGCTGGCTTTCCGGATCCTGTCAGCTGTTCCGCCGCGAGGCCTTCGACTCGGTCGACGGGTTCGACACGCGCTACTTCATGTACTTCGAGGACGTCGACCTCGGTGACCGGCTGACCCGCGCGGGCTGGCTGAACGTGTACGCGCCTTCTGCCAGCGTCATACACATCGGCGGGCACTCGACTTCGCAGGCTTCGGAGAAGATGCTGCGCGTGCACCACGAAAGTGCGTACCGCTACCTCGCGGACCGTCACCGCGGACTCCTGTGGAAGCCGGTCATGCTCGCGGTGAAGGCCGGTCTCGCGCTGCGGCTCAAGCTCGAAACGCGCCGGAAGTAGCGGTTCCGACCACCGGAATTCGCGCGACTCTGCTCCCTGCCGTCGTTACCGTCGGTGCATGGACTTCGTCGCACTGGACACCTGGCTGACGGAACGCGCCGGGGAGGACGGCTTCTCCGGGGTCGTGCTGATCCGGCGCGGAGACGGGACACTGTTCGAACACGGGTATGGCCTGGCCAGCCGCCGCTGGTCGGTGCCGAACGCGCCGGACATCCGGTACGACACCGCGTCGATCACGAAGGTCGTCACCGCGATCGCCGCGTTACGCCTCGCCGACGAGGGGCGGCTGGACCTCGATCGCCCGATCGGCGAGATCATCGACCTCGATGGCACTGCGATCGCGCCCGGGGCGACGACGCGGCAGCTGCTCACGCATACGTCCGGGATCGCCGACGACGCCGACGAGGAAGCGGGCGAGAGTTACGAGGCGTTGTGGGTCGACAAGCCGGTGTACTCGGTGGTCGACACGCGGGACCATCTGCCCAATTTCGCTTACCGGGTACCGAATTTCGCGCCGGGCGCGGGCTGCCGGTACTGCAATTCGGGCTACGTCCTCGCCGGGCTGGTGATCGAGGAGATCACCGGTAGGCCGTATCGCGACCACGTCCGGGAGATCGTGCTCGACCGTGCGGGGATGACCGATTCGGGTTTCTTCGACCGACGCGATCCGGAGCCGAGAGTCGCCGAGGGCTGGGATCCCCTCCTGGACGGTGAGCGGGTCACCGGCTGGAAGCAGAACATCTTCAGCTACCCGCCGATCGGGTCACCCGATGGTGGCATGTACTGCACCGTCGGCGACCTCGTCCGGCTGCTGCGGGCGATCCGCGAAGAACGACTCCTGAGCCCTGCGCGCACGAAGGAGTTCCTCACGCCACAGGTGCTTCACAGCAGCGGCGTCTGGTACGGCTTCGGCCTCGAATTCGTCCTGGCGCCGGACGGCTCGGTGCGGCACTACTACAAGGACGGCGGGAACGTCGGCGTCTGCTCGCTGATGCGGCACTATCCGGCCGAAGGGCTGGACGTCGCGATGCTGTCCAACGCCACGTACGGCGGGGGAGCGGCGATCAAGGAGATCGACCGGGTGATCCAAACCGGCTGAGGTGGGTGCCCCGGATGCTATGAAAGGTCCTTTCCTTGCAAAATTTGCAAGGAAAGGACCTTTCATAGCGCATGAAGGGGGCTAGATGCCGTCCAGGCGGCGCGAGAGGTTCGACCGGCCCGAGGGGTTCTGCTTCACCGTCGGCACCAGGCCGCCGACCTCGTTCTCGACCGTCTCCGGCTCCGGCTGCTCGATCAGGGGACTCTGCACCGGCGCGGCGGGCGGCCGCCGGGTGAGCGGCGTCGTCGCCTGCGGCAGAGGCCTGGTCTGCTGGGGAGCGCCGGGACGGCGGGGGTACGGCTGCGGCTGAGTCGAGCCTTCGCCCCGCGCCGGCGGCAGGTCCAGCCGCGTCGTCGGTTCGGCTCCCGCGAGCGGGTGATCGTTCTCGGCGATCAACGAAGCCGGTAGCTGAGTGGTCGTATCCGGGTCCGAGGAACGGTCGATCTCGGCGACCACCGATCGGGGGATCTGCTGAGTGTTCGCGGAGTCCATCGGAGACGTCGCGTTGTCCGGTGTCACGACGAAGGCTCCACGCGCGCTTGCGCGTGCGAGCAAGGCGTCCGCCCGAGCACGGGGGTCCATTCCCCTAGGCCTCCCGACTGACCTGGGGCCCTCTGGGTTCAGGGCCGACTGTGTGTTGTCTAGGGTAGGCCCTAGGTGCGGCTGCCGTCAGCAGACCCGCAAACGTCTTCCGACAAATGTCGGTGTCAGGCTTCCATGTCCGAGAGGATCCGCGTGCTGGAGTCGGCCTTATCCGTGCCGCCGATGCCGTAGACCATCGTGATGTTGTTCCGCGCCCCGGCTTCGATTTCGTCGGCAGGGAGCTCTTCGATGCTGCGCCTGTCGCCACCGTTGCAGAACTCGAGCTCCGTGTCGGGGTACGCCGCGCGGATCTGGTCGAACGATTCGTCGATGCCCGGCCCCTGCTCGACGGCGATGTACACGTCGTCGACGATGCGCAGCGCGCGGACGATCCGGGCCCGGACGTCCTCGGTCTGGATCACCCTGCCCTTCTTGAGGACTTGCTGGTGATCGTTGTTGACGATGACGATCAGGTAGCCGGACCGCGCCTGCGCGGACTCGAACAGGTCGAGATGGCCCTGGTGGAGCGGGTTGAAGTACCCACTGACGATCGAGGCCTTCGCCGGTCGCTCGGTCATCGTCCAGTCCTCCATAGGCTTACGGTTTCAGGTGGCCCGCTCACCCTAGCCGAGTGCCGGGTAGTTTCACCGTGTGCTGTTCCGTCCTGGGTTCTCGCTTGATCTGGACGCGGTCCTGGGGCCGCTGAGCCGGGGATCGCGTTCGCCCAACGTCGTCCGCACCGAGGGCGGGGTCACCTGGCTGGCCGCCAACACCGCGGACGGCGCGGGCACACTCGCGCTGCTGCGGCGCACGGACGGCGAGATCGAGGCGGAGGCCTGGGGACCCGGCGCGGACAGGCTGCTCGAAGGCGTTCCGGCGATGCTGGGCGCGCACGACGACGACTCCGAATTCGTCGCGCACCACGACGTCATCGCGACGGCGCGCCGCCGCAACCCGGGGCTGCGCCTCGGCTCGACCGGCCGGGTGTGGGACGCGCTGGTGCTCGCCGTGCTGGAACAGAAGGTGACCAGTGCCGAGGCGCTGCGGTCGTGGGGCGAGCTGTGCTGCTGGTTCGGGGAGCAGGCGCCAGGGCCTGGACCGGCACGGCTGCGCGTGCCGCCGACGCCCGTCGCCATCCGATCCATTGTGGACTGGAAATGGCATCGCGCCGGGGTGGACCTGAAACGGCGGACGACGCTGATCGCGGCGGCCCGCGTCGCGCCCCGGCTGGAGAAGGCCGTCGAACTGAAGGGTGTCGAAGGCCGGGCTTGGCTGCGGAAAGTGCCGGGCATCGGAGTGTGGACCGCGGCGGAGATCGCGCAGCGCGCCTGGGGCGACCCGGACGCGGTGAGCTTCGGTGACTACAACATCCCGTCGATGGTCGGGCACGCGCTGGTCGGCACGAAACTCGACGACGCCGGGATGTCCGAGGTGCTGGCGCCGTACTCACCGCAGCGGCAGCGCGCGGTTCGCTACCTGTCGACGGCCGGCTTCCGCCGCCCGAGGTTCGGGCCGAAGATCGAACTCCGCGACTACCGCGCGATGTGATCGCGCTACCGCCGCATTTGGTCCTCTGAATGCGGGAGTCAGTTGCCCCAGCCCTGCGGCGGGTAGGGCTGCTGGCTCGGGTACTGCGGCGGCTGCTGAGGATGCTGCTGGTGCGGGACGTGGGGCGGGTACTGCTGCGGCGGGTACATCGGGGGCTTGGGCTTGCTGAGCGCTTTCACCAGGAAGAAGATGCCGACGCCGACACCGGCGAGGACCAGGAAGATGATCAGCAGCATCAACACGGAGACTCCCATGCGGTGAGGTTAGCCGGTGGATGATCGCCGTGAGCGGTCGCGAGGGGTGGATCAGCCCAGCGCGGCGTCGATGATCGCCTTGGCCTCGTCGCGGCCGAGACCCAGCTTCCTGGTCAGCGCGGCGTAGTCGGCGGCCGCCTGCCTCGCCCGTTCGCGGGACTCGTCACCGACGGCGCTCACGAACGTCCCGGCCCTGCCACGGGTCTCGATCAGGCCCGCTTCTTCGAGCTCTCGGTAGGCCTTGGCGACCGTGTTCGGGGCGATGCCGAGGTCTTCGGCGAGTTTCCGCACAGTCGGGAGTTTCGCCCCGACGGGCAGCGTGCCGTCGTTGATCCGCTCCGCGTAGGCGGTGCGGACCTGTTCGAAAGGTGGGACCGGAGAGTTCGGGTCGACCCTGACCATGCGGTTTTCTCCCTGCTGGAAATGCCGTGAAGGCCTCCTTGCCTACCTTGAGGGTAGGGAAGGAGGCCTTCACGGACAGTCGGACTACTGGCGGGGCGGGACGACCTGCGTCCGGTCGGCGCTCGCGGGGGAGACCACCTGGGTGCGGTCGGCGCCGGCATCCGCTTGCTGCTGCGGGGACACGACCTGGGTACGGTCCGCGCTGCCGTCGATCGGCGGCCCCGGCTGCGGGGGAGGCGGCGGGAAACCGGGCTGAGCCATGCCGGGCGCGCCGAACGGATTGGGTGCCGGGGCGCCCGGAGGTGGCGCGAAACCCGCGGGGGCGCCGGGCGGGGGCGGGAACCCCGCCGGGCCCGGAGGCGGCGGGAAACCGGGCGCCTGGCCGTAACCGGGCTGAGGCGGCGGGAAACCGGGCTGCTGCTGCCAGTTGCCCTGAGGGGCGGGGCCACCGGCGGGCGGGGGAGGCGGCGGGAAGCCGGGGGCCGGGCCGCCACCGCCGAAGTTCGGGTTCTGCGGGAAGGTCATCGGCGGCTTCTTGGCCTGGTTGACCTTCACGATGATCACCACGATCACGATGATGATGACGATGATCGCCAAGATCAGCAGAAACCAGCCGAAGCCGTCACCGTCACCGCTGCTGTGGACCCGGACCCGGTCCAGGTATGGCGTCAGCGTCGTCAGCATCATTCCCCCTTAAGAACGTCAGCCGACACCCTAACGGCCGGACGCCGCGGGCACGGCGGCTTCCAGCAGTTCGGCGAGATCTTCCGACCCTTCCGGCAGGGAATCCACCGGCCACCAACGAAGATCGTCCGATTCGTCGCTTTGGACCGGTTGCGCTCCCCGTGGCGCGCGCACCACGAAACGCACGTCGAAATGCCGGGTCGGCACGCCGAGCGAGCACGTGATCGGGTGGACGTCGAGATGCACCGGGGCCGGGTCGATCACGAGGTCCTCGATACCGGATTCCTCTCGTGCCTCACGAAGCGCGGCGTCCGCGAGCGTCGCGTCGCCTGGTTCGCAATGCCCGCCGAGCTGCAACCAGCGCCCGACTCGCGGATGCAGGGTGAGCAGCACGTTTTCCGCGTCGGCGTCGAGAAGGACGGCCGACGCGGTGATATGCCCGGCCGCGCATTCGCGGCGGCAGACGTCGTCGCGGGCGGCGAGGAAGCCGAGATAGGCCTGGCGCAAGGATTCCTGGGCCGCGTCCCCCGGTCGCCAACCGGACAAAGTGGACACAACGTCGTCGTGCAGGGTCACAGTTCGAGAAGTCCTTCACCGGGTTCGACGGGACCGCGCGCGGGCGGGAGGACGGCGGGATGCCCGATCGCGACGGCGCCGAGCGGTTCCCAGCGCTCGTCCAGGCCGAGGACGTCACGCACGATGTCCGCCGCGAAGATGGTCGACCCGATCCAGCACGAGCCGAGGTCTTCGGCGGCGAGCGCGACCAGCAGGCCCTGCACGGCGGCGCCACCGGCGACGGTGAACATCGTGTGCTCACAAGCGTTCCGCCGGTCGTCGCGGTAGGTGTGCGCGCCCTCGGCGACGAGGAACGGCACCACGACTTCGGGCGCGTTGTACAGGATGTCGCCGCGGCTGAGGCGCTTCGCGACCTGTTCGGCGGTGAAATCGTCGCCTTCGAGATCGGCCTGCCACGACACCTTCATCGCGTCGAGAAGCTTGCGGCGCAAGCCTTCCTCGCGCAGCCACACGAACCGGACCGGCTTCGTGTGATGCGGAGCGGGAGCCGTGAGCGCCGTCCCGACCGCGCGGCGCAGCACCTCGGGATCGACCGGTTCGTCGGTGAACGACCGGATCGAACGCCGCGCGAGCACGGCTTCCCGGCGGCCCTGGGCGATGGATTCGTTGGTACCGAGGCGGAACAGGTCTTCTTCGACCGGGCGGAGCAGTTTGCGGGCGGTCGAACCGTCGTCGGTCAGCCGGAGGCCGCGCACGACGGCGACCGGGGTCCCGCCGAGCTTGCCCTTGACCAGATCCGCCGCGGCGGCGAGTTCGTCGGCGATCGCCACCTCGGTGACCGCGAGTTCGTTGCCCTGGCTGTCGACCTCACCCGCGTACGAGTGCAGCACCCGCAGGCCGGACGCACCGATCGCGGCGTCGGTCTGCCCGACCCGCCACGCACGGCCCATCGTGTCGGTGACGACGACGGCGACCTCGACACCGAGCCGTTCACGCAGCCCGTTCCGCAGCGCGAGCGCGGAAGCGTCGGGATCGGACGGCAGCAGCGCGACCTCGCCGGAGGCCACGTTCGACGCGTCCACACCGGACGCGGCCTGCACGATGCCGAGCTTGTTCTCGGTGATCACCGTCCGGTTGATCCGCGCGATCACGCGGACGGACTCCTCTTCGACGAGCTTGCGCCGGGCGGCGTCGCGCTCCTCCGGATCGGACGGGACCCGGATCAGCATGCCTTCGACCTTGGAGACGATCTTGCTCGTCACGACCAGGACGTCGCCCGACCGCAGCCAGGGGGCCGCCTCGACGATCGCCCCGGTCAGGTCGTCGCCGGGGCGGAACTCCGGCAGGCCCTCGACCGGCAGGATCTCGATCTTCGCGGAAGCGTGGTCACTCAACGGAAACTCCCGCCAGATCGAAAGCGGCGCGCACCATGGCCGCCGTAGCGTCCACATCGGACATCAGCAGGGGTACGTCGCGGACGGCGACTCCCGGCACGTCGACGGTCTCCCCCTCGGAGACCAGCCAGCCGTCGAGCACGCCGTCGGATTGCTCGCGGGATCCGTAATGCCGTCCGACGGCCTCGGCCGAGGTCTCCACGCCGATCGCGCTCAGGCACGCGTCGGCCATACCGCGCAACGGCTTACCGCCGATGATCGGCGAGACACCGACGACCTTGGCACGCGTCTTCCGCAGTGCGTCGCGGATTCCCGGGACACCGAGCGTCGTGCCCACCGAGACCACCGGGTTGGACGGTGCGAACAGCACGATGTCGGCGGCCGCGATCGCGTCGAGCACGCCGGGCGCCGGCTTGGCCTCGTCGGCGCCGACGGCGATGATCGAATGCGCCTTCGGCTCCGCGCGGTAGCGCACCCACCACTCCTGGAAGTGGATCGCCTTGCGCTGGTCCGGATCCTCGGGGTCGTCGATCACGACATGCGTCTCGACGCGGTCGTCCGACATCGGCAGCAGGCGTACGCCCGGCTGCCAGCGATCGCACAGCGCCTCGGTGACCTGCGACAGCGGATAGCCCGCGCGCAGCATCCGCGAACGGATCAGATGCGTCGCGATGTCCTTGTCGCCCAGGCCGAACCAGGTCGGCTCGGCACCATAGGCGGCGAGCTCCTCCTTGACCGTCCAGGTCTCCCCGGAGTGACCCCAGCCGCGCTCCTCGTCGATCCCCCCGCCGAGGGTGTACATGCAGGTGTCCAGGTCCGGGCAGATGCGCAGACCGTGCATCCACACGTCGTCCCCGGTGTTCACCAGCGCGGTCACCTCATGCGGCGATTCCGGCGCGGAACCGGTCGCGGGCAGACCCAGTGCTTGTTTGACCCCCAGCAGGAAGCGGGCCCCGCCCACTCCGCCGACCAAAATGACGACCTTCACGACGGGCGATCCTCGCACGCCCCCGGAGCCGGGGCCCAGTAGCGGTACCTGTGGTGCTCCGTACAGCCCAGGCTTTCGTACAGCTTCAGCGCGCCGGAGTTCGCCACCGCGACCTGCAGCACCATCCCGGTCGCGCCCTGAGCGGCGCCCCAGGCGCCCACGGCGTTCATCAGCCCGCGTGCGAGCCCTCGCCGCCGGAACTCCGGCCGTACCTCCAAACGGGCGATGTGCAGCCACTCGCCGACGACCGCTCCGCGCACCGCGCCCGCCGTGACGCCGTCGATTTCGACCACCCCGAAGCCGACCTTGCCGGTGCCGAGGACGTGCCTTGGCGCCTCCGCCGGATCCGCACCGCCCGCCGTCATCTCCCACCATCCGGACGTCGGTTCGTCCAGAATCACCGTTCCCGCCGAGGTCCCGTGCGAGAGCGGCCCGGTCAGCACGCGGACCTCGTGCGCGGGGCGGTGTTCCACATAGTGGACCCAGCCGCGGGCGGCGATGGCGTCTTCGAGAGACGTGTTCTGGATCACCTGAACGACGGGCGGGATGGCATGATCATGGGCGAAGTCACAGACCGTCCGCAGGGCGTCTGGCAGCGGTTTTCCCGGGTCACCGATCGCCAGGGCACTGTTGGCCCGCGCGGTGAACCCGTCCGCCCAGCGGAGCCTCCAGTCACCGATCCGGCTCTCGAGCAGGGGAGTCCAAGCCTGGCTACAGGTGAGCTCGAGCATTTCCGCACTGTTCACGGTTAGATTGTGCCAAGGAAGGCAGTGGAGGGACCCCGATGAGCATCGCGCGCAAGGACGACAGGCACAACGAAGACCTCGTCCGCGAGATCTCGGACGGCTTCAACCGGGCATTGGGCGCGGAAAAGGCCGTCGAGAAGGACGCGGAAGCGGCGAAGCCCGCCGCGCCGAAGTTCGTCATCACTGGGGACAGCAGGGCCACTCCGCCGCCTCGCCGGAAAGACCGCTGAACGCCCATCCCCGTAGTGCCGATAAGGGTGGCCTAAGCGGGCCGGTCGCGCCCGTGGGCGCGTAATGTCCGTTGCAGACTGGTGAAGCAGAGATAAAGCAGGAGTGCGCAGTGACCTACGTGATCGCCGAGCCCTGCGTCGACGTGCTCGACAAGGCGTGTATCGACGAGTGCCCCGTGGATTGCATCTACGAGGGTGACCGCATGCTGTACATCCACCCGGACGAATGCGTCGACTGCGGTGCCTGCGAGCCGGTCTGCCCTGTCGAGGCGATCTACTACGAGGACGACGTCCCCGACGAGTGGAACGACTACACCAAGGCCAACGTCGACTTCTTCGACGAGCTCGGCTCGCCCGGTGGCGCCTCCAAGGTCGGCAAGACCAGTCACGACCCCGCCTTCATCAAGGCTCTTCCCCCGCAGGGCGAATGAGCCGGGTCGCTCTTCCCGATTTCCCCTGGGACTCCCTGGCCGAGGCGAAGGCGAAAGCCCAGGCGCATCCCGGCGGCCTCGTCGACCTGTCGATCGGCACGCCGGTGGACCCGGTCCCCGAGAGCATTCGCGCGGCGCTCGCGTCCGTGTCGGAGATCCCGGGGTACCCGACCACGCACGGGATCCCCGAGCTCAGGGCCGCCGCGATCGACGCGCTTTCGCGGCGGCACGGCATCGAGGGTGTTCCCGAGGCGGCCGTGCTGCCGACGATCGGTTCGAAGGAGCTGGTCGCTTCGCTGCCGCGGCAGCTGGGGTTCGGCCCCGGCGATCTCATCGTGATCCCCGAGGTGGCGTACCCGACCTACGAGGTCGGAGTGCTGCTGGCGGGTGCTTCCCTGCTGCGCGCGGACAGCACCTTCGCGGTCGGTCCGCAGCGGCCGTCCATGCTGTGGATCAACTCGCCGTCCAACCCGACCGGGCGCGTGCTCGGCGTCGACCACCTGCGCAAGGTCGTCGAATGGGCGCGGGAACGCGATGTCGTCGTGGTCTCCGACGAGTGTTATCTGGCGCTGGGCTGGGAAAGCGAGCCCGTGTCGATCCTGCACCCGTCCGTGCACGGCGGCTCCCTCGACGGCCTGCTGGCCGTCCACTCGCTGTCGAAGTCCGCGAACCTCGCCAGCTACCGCGCCGGATTCGTCACCGGTGATCCGAAGCTCGTCGCCGGGCTGCTGGAGATCCGCAAACACTCCGGGCTGATCGTGCCGCGGCCGGTGCAGGAGGCCATGGTCGCCGCGCTGAAGGACGACGAAGCGCTTGCCGCGCAACGGGAACGCTACGCGCGCCGTCGGCTGGTGCTGCGTAAGGCGTTGCTGGACAGCGGTTTCGAGATCTCGCATTCCGAGGCCGGGCTGTATCTCTGGTCCACGCGCGGGGAATCCGCGCTCGACACGGTCGATTGGCTGGCCGATCGCGGCATCCTCGCCGCTCCGGGCACCTTCTACGGGCCGACCGGTGGACGGCACGTCCGGATCGCCCTGACGGCGACGGACGAGCGGATCGACGCGGCCGTGGAGCGGCTCGCTTCCTGACTAGGGCACGTCGCGGCCGGTGAAACCCCGGTAGACGAACCGCGTCAGCGCCTCGACGGCTTCTTCTTCGGAGATCGCTGACGGGTCGAGCAGCCACGTGTGCGCGAAACCGTTGACCAGTTCGGCCATCATCGCGAGCGTGACCCGCTCCGACGCCGGGAGTTCCATGCCCGCCGCGGTGATGTACCCGAGGTGGTCGAGGATGTCCGCCGCCTGAGCGGCGCCGAAGCGCGCATAGGTGCGTGCGAACTCGTCGCTGACCATCGCGGCCTGGCGCAGCGCGAGCATCGTCGCGGCGTTGTCGCGGTGGAAGTTCCAGTACTCGCAGACGTGCCAGCGCACGGCTTGCGGGTCGGTGAAGTCGGGTATGTGCTCCGGTGAGGCCGCGTTGACGTCGCTCGCCGCCGCGAGGTCCTCGAGGAGCGCTTCGAGCAGCTCTTCCTTGCTCGCGAAGTGGTTGTAGAACGAGCCCGCCGCGCGTCCGGCCTCCGCCGTGATGTCGGTGATCTTGGTGTTCAGGTACCCCTTCGCCGCGAAAACGCGCTTCGCCGCCTCCTTGAGCGCGGCCTCGGTCTCCGCCGCCTTCTCCTTGCGGCTCATCGCCGTCATCGGCACCTCCTTGACACGGAAGGCTAGCAACGAGCATAGTGAATTCTAATTCACTGAATCTCAATTCACCGGAGGCGGAGATGACCGAGGTACTGATCGCGGGAGCCGGACCGACCGGCCTCACGCTGGCCATCGATCTCGCGCGCCGCGGCGTCGCCGTGCGGATCGTGGAGAAGGCCGAGACGTTCTTCGAAGGCTCGCGCGGCGATGGCCTGCAACCGCGCACGCTCGAGGTCTTCGAGGATCTCGGGGTACTGGACGCGGTCCTGGCCGCCGGGCAGCCGCCGGTGGCGGTGAAGATCCATCTGGGTGGCGAGGTCGTCGGCGAGCGGAGGATGGCCGAACTCGCCGAGCCGACCCCGGACGTGCCATACCCGAACGGCCACTTCCTCGGCCAGTCGCGGACCGAGGGGATCCTTCGTGAGCGGCTCGCCGAATTCGGCGTCCAGGTCGAGCTCGGCACGCCACTGCTCGGCTTCGAGCAGGACGCCGACGGGGTGACCGCCGAACTGCCGGGCGAGCGCGTCCGGGTCGGCCACCTCGTCGGCGCGGACGGGGGGAAGAGCTTCGTGCGCAAGGCGCTCGGGATCGCGTTCGAGGGCACCACCGACGAATCGGTCCGCATGCTGCTGGGGGACGTCCAGGCCGAGGGACTCGATCGCGCGTACGGGCATTGGTTCGCGAAGCCCGAGGACCCGATGTCGGGGATCGTGCTCACGCCGCTGCCGGGGGTGCCGCATTTCCAGTTCGCCGCGCCACTGGGTGAGGAGGAGGTCGAGGCGTCGCTCGGCACCTTGCAGTCCCGGCTCGACGAACTGTCCGGCGGCGGGGTCCGGCTGCACGACCTCGCCTGGTCGACGGTGTGGCGGCCCAATATCCGGCTCGCCGAGCGGTTCCGTGACGGTCGCGTGTTCCTCGCCGGCGACGCGGCGCACGTCCACCCGCCGACCGGTGGGCAGGGCCTCAACACCGGTGTCCAGGACGCGTACAACCTGGGCTGGAAACTCGCCGACGGTTCACCGGAGCTGCTCGACAGCTACGAGCCCGAACGGCGCGGGGTCGCCGCGCGGGTGCTGAAGATCAGCACTGAAATCCTCGAGAAGTACAAGGAAGGCGCGGAAGACGCGCACGAGCGCGGGGAGAACACGCGTCAGCTCGACATCGGGTATCGCGGCGGGCCGCTCGCGCCCGCGGCGACCGGCCGGATCCGGCCCGGCGACCGCGCGCCGGACGCGCCGCTGAGGGACGCGAACGGCAAGACCGTCCGGCTGTTCGAGGTGCTGCGCGGCCCGCGGGCGACGGTGCTGGTGTTCGGCGACGGCCCGGCGCCCGAAGGCGCGCGGCGGATCCTGCCCGCGGGCAGCGCGCTGTCCGACACGGACTTCGAGGACTTCGGCGGGCACGCCTTCGCCGCGTATGAAGCCGAGAACGGGCGGCAGGTGCTGGTTCGCCCGGACGGCTATATCCGCGGGCTCACCGCCTGAGCGGCTTCGTCGACTTCGGCCCAGACGTCGCGCCACACGGCACGGACCTCGGCGCGGCGCAGCAGTTCCTTCTCCGCGATCCGGCCGGCGATGAAGGCGACCTCGGAGTCGACGGAGGCTGCGACGCCGCGCATCCGATCGGCGGCGACGCAGGCGTCCTGGTGGTCCCCGAGGACGGTCTGGAAGTTCTTCGTGGCCTTGATCAGCCGCTGGATCCGCTCCGCCTGCTTCTTCTTCGCGGCGGGCTTGGCCATCTCGGCGGCGTAGCGGAGTTTCTTGCCGTAGATGCGAAGCGCGTGAAGGTCGTCGTCCGGAGGATCGGCGGGAAGAGCCTTCACGGCCTTCGCGAGCTTTCGATGCGGCTTCGCGAGACCGGCGACGAGATCGGCCGAGGTGGGGGCGGCCTCGGCAGTGGGTTCTTCGGCGGCGGGCTGCCGGGCGAGGCGGCCGATATCCTGCAGCATCGAGGCGTACCGGGGGCTGGCGAGCGCGCGGGTGAGCCGCCGCTTCGCGACGCCGCGCTCGGTGACGAACTTCGACACCAGACGGCGCGCGGCCGGCTGGTCGCGCACCTCGAACTCGGCGACGACCTCACGGAGATGCCCGATCAGGACGTCGTAATCGCGGACGTCGCCGAGGGACTGGCCGAGCCAGCCGAGCTCGGCGCGCACCGGCTCGGCGTCCGGGCCGACGAGGCGACCGGAGAGCTTGAGGACGCTTCGCATGCGGCGTAGCGCGACCCGCATCTGGTGCAGATCTTCGGGGTCGGCGCCGGATTTGGTGCCCGGCTCGTGCGCGAGGAGCGCGCGGATCTCGACGTCGAGTTTGACCCGGACATGGGTGGCCGCCGGATCGCCGGGCCCGGCTTTCGCGGGACGGTCGCCGAGCCCGAGCGCGGCCGGAGTGGTCGAAGGGGCGTTCTTGCGCGGCAGGGTCTCGGCTGTCACAAGATGAATTCTAGGTGAACCGGCAAGGTGGTCCAGGCCGTGAGAGAAGCAAGGGACCTTTGCTCCCGCCCTCCGGGGAGAGTGGTAGCAAAGGTCCCTTGCTCTCCTTTCGTGCTGCCGAGGGTGTCGCGAAAGTGGCCTTCGCGGCGCCCGAGAGACTCAGGCGGTAGCAAAGGTCCCTTGCTCCCCGCGCGCGCAGCGGCCCCGGGCGCCTCAGATGACTGTGTGGGTTTCGGGACATCTAACGTCCCAAAACCCACACGGTCGGTCAGTGTCGCTACGCGGGGTGAGGGGTGTGTGGAAATAGGGACACTCAACGTCCCTATTCCCACACACCCTCCCGCCCTCCGGGGAGAGTGGTAGCAAAGGTCCCTTGCTCTCTTTCCGCAGGTCAGTTCGCGTGCAGGGCCGCGTTCAGCTCGATGCCGACGCCGGTGCGCGCGACGACCTCGACGGCGCCGGTCCCCGAGTTCCGCCGGAACACCGCGCCCGAGATGCCGGACAGTTCCAGCGCCTTCACGACCTTGCCCTCGAAGGTCACCTTCGTGCCGGCCGTGACGTACAGGCCCGCTTCGACGACCGAGTCGTCGCCGAGCGAGATGCCGACGCCGCCGTTCGCGCCGATCAGGCAGCGCTCGCCGATCGAGATCGTTTCCTTGCCACCACCGGACAGCGTGCCCATGATCGACGCGCCGCCGCCGACGTCGGAGCCGTCGCCGACCACGACGCCCGCCGAGATCCGGCCTTCGACCATGGAGGCGCCGAGCGTGCCGGCGTTGAAGTTGACGAAGCCCTCGTGCATGACCGTGGTGCCGTTGGCGAGGTGCGCGCCGAGGCGGGCGCGGTCGGCGTCGGCGATGCGGACTCCGGTCGGCACGACGTAGTCCACCATCCGCGGGAACTTGTCCACGCTGTAGACGGTGACGTTGCCGCGCGCCCGCAGCCGCAGCCGGGTCGCCTCGAAGCCCTCGACGGGGCACGGTCCGTGGTTGGTCCACACGACGTTCGCCAGCAGGCCGAAGATGCCGTCGAGGCTCGCGCCGTGCGGCCGGACCAGACGGTGCGACAGCAGGTGAAGACGCAGGTAGACGTCGTGCGTGTCGCCGGGGGCGTCGGACAGCCGGGCGATGGTCGTGCGGACCGCGACGACCTCGACACCGCGATCGGTGTCCGGGCCGAGCTGGGCGGCCGCGGCCTCGCCGAGGGCTTCGGAGGCCTCTTCGGCGGTCAGCCGCACCGTGCCGGCCTTGCTGTCGGAGCCGTCGGTCAGCTTGGGCAGCGGGAACCAGGTGTCCAGTACCGTGCCGTCGGTCGTGACGGTGGCCAGTCCGACGCCGGTGGCGCCGGTCGTTTCGGGGTCAGGGGTCTGCTCGCTCACGACCTGAACGGTAACCCAGTGACGCTCCTCAGCCGCCGACGAGGCTCTTCACACTGGTCAGCGCCGTCGCCATATCGGTGAGCGCCTGGCCGCACGGTCCCCCGGGAGCCGCCTGGGCCTGGCAGTTCGCGGCGCGGAAGGCGGCGATCGGGCGATCGAGGACGTCGGCGTGCGACGACAGGTCCGGGCGGCGCTTGCGGACGGTGCCCGCGGCGCTCGAGAGCTCGGTGACGTACTTCTGGCAGCCCTTGGGCGATTCGGTCCCCGGCGCCAGATAGCACTGATCGGTGGTCAGCGCCTTGAGCTTGATCGGCAGCACGTCCGGGCCGGTGCTCTGGGTCGGCCGGACCTTCACCGGGACTTCGCTCGATCCGCACCCGCTGAGCACCAGGAGGAGGGCGACCAAGATCGTTCGCATGCGCACTCCTTCACGGTAGCCCCGGGCCCCCGGCGGTACGGTGCGGGCATGCCTTCGCTCGACTTGCACGCCGATCCCGTCGCCCTCACCGCCGCGCTGGTGGACATCTTCAGCGTCTCGGAGCAGGAGAAGGTGATAGCGGACACCGTGCAGGCCGCGCTCCAGGCGCAGGCGCCGCATCTCGAGGTGATCCGCAACGGCGACGCGGTCCTCGCCCGCACGAACCTCGGCCGCCCTTCGCGGGTGCTGCTGGCCGGGCATCTCGACACCGTTCCGGTCAACGAGAACCTGCCCGTGCGCCGCGAGGGGACCGGTGACGACGAGATCCTGCACGGTCTCGGCACCGTCGACATGAAGAGCGGTGACGCCGTCTTCCTGCACCTCGCCGCCGCGCTCCGGGAGCCGAGGCACGACATCACCTTCGTGTTCTACGACTGCGAAGAGATCGAAGCGACGAAAAACGGTCTCGGGCGCATCGAGCGTGAGTTGCCCGAGTGGCTGCGAGCCGACCTCGCGATCCTCGGCGAGCCGTCGAACGGCGGGATCGAAGGCGGTTGCCAGGGCACGATGCGGATCGAGATCCGCGTCGACGGCGTCCGGGCGCACACCGCGCGCGGCTGGATGGGCGTCAACGCGATCCACGGTCTCGCCGAACCGCTGCGCAGGCTGGCCGAGTACACGCCGCGGGTGGTCGACATCGACGGCCTGACCTACCGGGAAGGGTTGCAGGCCACGAAGATCGGCGGCGGCGTCGCGGGCAACGTCGTCCCGGACGAAGCCGTGCTCACGATCAACCACCGCTTCGCTCCCGACCGCTCCCCGGAGGATGCCGAGGCGCACCTTCGCGAGGTCTTCGAGGGCTACGACGTCAAGATCGTCGACTTGTCGCCAGGGGCATTGCCCGGCCTGAGCGCTCCCGCGGCGGCCGAGCTGGTAGCCGCGGCCGGGGGCAAAGCGGTCGCGAAGCTGGGCTGGACCGACGTCGCGCGCTTCGCGGCACTCGGGATCCCGGCGGTGAACTTCGGTCCGGGCGACCCGACGCTGGCGCACACCCGCCAGGAGAACGTCCGAGCGGGCGAGATCCGGCAAGTGGCCGCGGTGCTGCGCGAATTCCTCAGCTAGTCAGGGCGAGCAACTCGTCGAGCGCCTGCTCCGGGCCGCCATAGGTCAGGTGCGAGATGGCGAACATGGGGGCGACCACCCGGCTCCAGGTGTACAACCTGTCCCCGTCGAGCCCGCAGGCGTTCGCCACCGTATGGCAACGGGCCTCGACGCCTTCGTGCCCGGCGCCGCTCACCACGTAGTCGACGGCGTCGAAGCACGGATCACCCACGCACGCCTTCGGGTCGATCGCGATCAGGCCGCGCGAGCCGCCGTCCAAGGCGTTGCCGAGATGCAGATCGCCGTGGAGCAACACGACGCCGGCCTGGGTGTCCAGCAACTTCTCGCAGCGCTCGATCGCCAGGCGCCAGTTTTCCGGGCCGATCCTGGCGGCGATGGCCGGTTCGGTGATCCGCTTGCCGATCCGGTCGAAGGATTCCTCGAACCGGCCGCGCAGGCTCCACGGCCAGTCCGCCGGCGGGGCGACGGAATGCAGCGCGCTGAGCAGGTCTCCCCAACGTTCCGGCAGGGTCGGCAGCGGCAGGTCCTCGGCCGGGGTGCCCGGCTGGATCTCTTCCAGCACCATCGCACCGGCGTCCGCGTCGGCGGCGAGGACGGCGGGCACCCGGCCCGACGGCGCGAACACCCGCAGCATTTCGAGCTGTTTGGTCAGCAGCGCCCCGTCCGGGCTGAGTTTGAGCACCGACGGCATCCCATCGGACCAACGGCAGCGCAGGACGACGGACGAGGCGCCGCTCTCGAACAGCTCGCCGAGCTCGAAGTCCCATCGAGAGGCCAGCCTCGCGGCGAGTGCGGGGACCCCGGCGAGCCATCCGTCGGCGTCGGCGCCGAATCGGCTCACCAAACGAGCTCTGATGTCTTCCAAGTCCACTTCGGTCACTGGGAAACGTCCTCCTCGGCTCCGAGAAGGAGCAGTCCATGCCGCAGTAGGTCCGCGGCCTCTTCGAAACGCCCCTGATCGCGCAGTAGCTCTCCAGCTTTGTCGATTGAAGCGGCCAAGACGCCGCGGGTGTCGTGGAGGGCGGCTACGTCGATGGCATGCGCGAAGCCTGCTTCGGCTGCTTCGAGGTCTCCACGGGCCAGGGCCAGTGAGCCCTGCTGGAACGTGAGTGAAGCTGACAGCGGCGAGTCCTCAGGGATGGCTTCGGTTGCTTCGGAGAGTAGCGCGGAGGCGTCGCCGAGACGACCGAGTTCGCGGCAGACGTCGGCGAGTTCCAGCGTGACGGTGTGATCGGGTGCGGCCGCGCGTGACGCGCGAAGGTCCGCCAGAGCGCCTTCGAGATCGTCGGCACGCCGGTTCAGGGCTCGCGCGAACAGGCACCGGGCCAGCACCGGCCGCAGGGCGCGTTCGTGGAGCAGATCGTGCAGCGCCGACACGGCGGCGACGGCGTCGGCCAGCCGTCCTTCGCCGAGATAGGACTCGGCCAGCCGTCGCTGGTTCCCGGCGAGTTCGGCCAGAATCTCCTCGCTGCCGCGAGCGAGCCGAAGTGCCTCTCCCGCGTGATGCGCGGCCTGGGCGTTCTCGCCGAGGCGGAGCTGCCCGTCGGCGAGGTACGCGTGCAGGGTCAGCAGGAGCACCGGATGCGGATGGCGGACGAGGCTCGCGTCGAGCGCCGTCCGGAGCAGGTGCATCGCGTGATGCGGCTCGCCCCGGCCGATCAGGACGTTCGCCCGCAGCGCGGCGGCCAGTTCGCGATACGGCGGGATGTCGTCGGCGAGCGCGGCTTCGGCGGCGGCCACCGGCCGTGCCCTGGCGTCGCCCTCGGTGAACCGCGCGAGCCACATCCAGGCGAGTCCGGCCTGGCGGTGACGGCCGATCTTCTCGGCCCGCCGGGCCAGGCGCCGCATCTTCGGCGCCGAACCGGTCCCCGCCAGGAAATCCGCCGCGGCCGCCGCGATGTCCAGATCGAGCCGGACGTCGTCGCGGGGCGACGTCACGCCGAGGAGTTCGCCGGTGTCCACGCCGAGTCGCGCGGCGAAATGGCGCATCGCGTCACCGGAGGGTGTCCGCGCGCCCGTCTCGACGGACGAGACGTACGCGGCGGTGTAGTGCGGTTCGGCGAGTTCGCGCTGGGTGAGGCCGCGTTCGGCGCGGAGCCGCCGTAGCCGTCCGCCGACCTCCTCGTCCATGACCGAGAACGATACGGGCGAACCCGCCGATGACGTGAGTTCGCCGTTCGATCACGCGAGTTCGCCCCCTGATCACGCGAGTTCGCCGGTTCCGCACAGCAAGCTCGCGTGATCATAGGCGGGACTCGCGTGATCAGACGGACGACTCAGCGGCCCTGCAGGGATTTCACGTTCTGCCCGAATGTCCAGTTCCGTGAACCGTCCCAGTTGATCGACCAGGTCATCAGGCCCTTCAGCGCCGGAATGCTGCGGTACGCCTGGGAAACCAGGCTCGGCGACATGTAGCCACCGCCGGCGCCGGCCTGCGCGGGCAAGCCCGGAGCCTGCTTGTCGTAGGGCACGCGGATCGTCTGGCCCTGGATCACCAGGCCCTTGTCGAGGCAGTTGGTCTGCGCGACGAAGCCCTGGACCGTCCCGGCCTGGTACGAATCACCGGAGCAGCCGTACATGCTTCCGTTGTAGTACTGCATGTTCAGCCACCACAGCCTGCCGTTGTCCGCGTACTTCTTGATGATCGGCAGGTACGCGCCCCAGATCGAGCCGTAGACGACGCTGCCGCCGGTGACGTACGCCGTCTCGGGCGCCATGGTGAGCCCGAAGTTCGGCGGCATTGCGGCGAGAACGCCGTCGATGATGCGGATGAGGTTCTTCTGCGAAGCGGAAAGCGTGTTGATGTTCCCGCTGCCGGTGAGGCCGGTTTCGATGTCGATGTCGATCCCGTCGAAGTTGTACTTCTTCAGGATCGGCACGATGGTCGCGACGAATTTGTCCGCCACGGTGGCCGAATTCAGGTCGATCCCCGCGGTGGCGCCGCCGATGGACATCAGGATGGTCGCGCCGGCGTCCTTCGCGGCGCACATTTCGGAGGGGGTCGCGACCTTCACAGTCGCGTCCATCCCATCCTCCCATTTTGCCGTTCCGTCGGACAGGATGACCGGAAAGGCCGCGTTGATCACGTTGTACCCATTGGCCTTGATCCGGGCGTCGGTGATCGGGATCCAGCCCATCGGCGGATGGACGCCGTTCGAGGCGCCGTCCCAGTTCTCCCAATAGCCCTGCAGGACCTTGCCCGCGGGCTTCGATTTGACCGCGCAGACCTCGGCGTCGGGAGACGCCTGCGCCGAGCCCAAGGCGACGAGTGTGGTGACGGCGAGTACCGCCGCGCCGGTGATTGCGAGCAGCCGTGAGACGCGACCGAACATACCCAGCTCCCATCTCGAAAGCGGTTTGAACGAACAGGAAGCGGCCGTTCGGCTCAACATAGGTCGCCGCGCATGAGTGGCGCTACCGACGATCGGGTGGTCTAGACCAGATATCCAAGAGTTGCCCGAAAATCTCCCTCACGCGCGAAGGCCATCTCACGAGGCCGGGTGTCCTCGTGAGATGGCCTTCGTCATTCGGATGGTCAGACGGTGATGGTCCAGCTGTCGAGCGTGCCGGTGTCCTGCGCGTAGGCGTCGTAGAGCACGAGCGTCCAAGTGCCGGAAGCGGCCTCGTTGGTCACGGGGACCGAGTACGTCCTGGTGCCGAGATCCGTGCAGGGCAGGGAACCGGTGGGTTTGACCGAGTACGTGCTGCCGTCGGGGGCCTTCAGGCTGATGCGGAGGTCCTCGGAGCAGGTGTGCGTCCCGGTGATCGACACCTTCACCGGCGAGGTCGCCGTGCCTGTCGCGGTGGACGTGATCGGGCTGTTGACCGTCGCGTAGTCGTTCAGCGCGTAGTCGGTGCCGTTGGTGAACGTGCGCACGCTGACGTCGCCGACGGTGAGCGTGTACTGCGCCGTGCGGTCCACCGAGGTCCCGTCACCGGTCACCGTGATCGTGCTGGTGCCGTTGGGGGTGCTCGCCGACGTCGCGATGGTGAGCGTCGAGGAGCCGCCGGACTGCACCGAAGCGGGGTTGAACGTCGCGGTCGCCCCGGCGGGAAGACCGCTGGCACTCAGCGAAACCGCTTGTGCCGCACCGGAAGTCGTCGTGGTGTTGACCGTGACGGTCGCTGACTGTCCCGCTTGGACGGTGCCGGAGGACGGTGAGAGACCGAGCGAGAAGTCGGGCCCCGTCGACGTGCCGACGGCGAGCTTCCAGAGCGCGTACGCGATCGCGTCGCTGTTCTTCTCCAGTGGGGTGTCCGGGATGTTCGACAGCGTGTCGCACGCGCGGTGGTAGCAGCTGTCGAACGCCCTTCCGGCGGTGCCGCCCCATTTCTGTTGCTGCGCCGCGCTCTTCGTGTACCCGGCACCGGTCGCGAGACCGCCGACCGGGATGCCCGCGCTCTTGAACGACGCGTGGTCCGAACGGCCGTCGCCTTCGGTATCGCCCTCGGTCTGGATGCCGATCGTCCGGAAGTACTCGTCGAACACGGCCTTGACCGAAGCGACGTCGTCGTAGACGAAGTAGCCCCAGTTGTCGGAGCCGATCATGTCGAAGTTCAGGTAGGTCTTGATCTTCGTGCGCTCGGTCTGCGGCAGGCTGTTGACGTAGAACCTGGACCCGCGCAGACCGGACTCCTCGTCGGCCCACCAGCCGAAGCGGACCCGCTTCGCCATCGCCGGGTTCTCGCGGGCCAGAGTCAGCGCGACTTCGAGGATCGAGGCCGAACCCGAGCCGTTGTCGTTGATGCCGGGGCCGGCGCTGACGCTGTCGAGGTGCGCGCCGAGCATGATGACCTGGTTGGCGTCACCCTGCGGCCATTCCGCGATCACGTTCTGGTTCGAACCCGCGCAGCTCGTGCAGGACTGCAACGTGACGTTGTAGCCGGCGTCGCGCAGTTTCTGTGCCACATAGGACACCGACGCCGGGTAGCCCGGCCGTCCGGCGGCGCGGTTGCCGCCGTTCTGGTTGGCGATGGTCTGCAACGCGCTCAAGTGCGCCTTGACGTTGGCGAGCGAGATGTCCGGTGCGGCGGCCGTGACCGCCTGCGCGGGCGCCGTGACGACACCCAGTACGGCGGCCATGCCGACGACGGCCGCTCCTATTCGCTTTCCCCACTTCATGCTGGGGTTTCCTTTCTGGGTAATGGTCCGTGAAGGCCTCCTTCCCTACGCTGAAGGTAGGGAAGGAGGCCTTCACGGAACGGGAATCAAACGGTGATCGACCAGCTGTCGAGCGTGCCGGTGTCCTGCGCGTAGGCGTCGTAGACCACGAGGGTCCACGTGCCCGCCGCGACTTCGTTGGTCACGTTCACCGAGTAGTTCCGGGTGCCCAGATCGGTGCAGGGCAGGGAACCGGTGGGTTTGACCGAGTACGTGCTGCCGTCGGGGGCCTTCAGGCTGATCCGGAGGTCCTCGGAGCAGGTGTGCGTCCCGGTCACCGTCACCTTCACCGGCGAAACCGCGTTGCCGGTGGCGGTCGAGGTGATCGGGCTGTTCACCGTGCCGTAGTCGTTCAGCGCGTAGTCGGTGTCGTTGCTGTAGGTGCGCACGTCGCCGCCGGTGCCGACGGTCAGCTTGTACTGAGCGGTGTGCGTGCCGCTCGCCGCGGTGCCGGTCACCGTGATCGTGCTGGTGCCGTCAGGGGTGCTCGCCGACGTCGCGATGGTGAGCGTCGAGGAACCGCCCGACTGCACCGAAGCGGGGTTGAACGACGCGGTCGCCCCGGTGGGAAGACCGCTGGCGCTCAACGAAACCGTCTGTGCCGCACCGTTGGTGGTCGCGGTGTTCACCGTGACCGTGGCCGACTCGCCCGGCTTGACGGAACCAGCCGCCGGGGTGACGCCGACCGAGAAGTCGTCACCCTGCGGGGTACACGAGGCCGGTTCACCGGTCGCCGCGGGAACGCTGATGGCGTTCCATGCCGCCTTGGTGGTGTTGAACTCGGTGCAGGAACCCGGGTACAGCGCGAGCGCCGCTTCCAGGGTGGCCTTGCGGGCCGCGCGGTGGTTCCAGCTGGAGGTCTTCTTCAGCAGGCCGTTGTAGAAGATCTTCGCGGCCTTCTGGATGCCGATCCCGGTGATCGAGGTGTTGTTGCAGGTCGGGCTGGCCGGTTTGCCGACCGGCGCGGTGCCCTCGGCGAGCAGGTAGAACCAGTGGTTCTGCGGGCCCGCGGCGGCGTGCACCTCGGTGTTCGGGATGGACGACGAGTAGCAGTCGGGGTTGCCGGAGATCCTGCTCGGCTGGTTCATGTAGCGGATCGGGCCGCGGCCGACCAGGTTCACGCCCTCGCCGACGTCGTAGTCGGGGACGTCCTTGGCGTTGTTGGCGTAGTGCTCGGTGACGGCACCGAAGATGTCGCCGGTGGACTCGTTGAGGCCGCCGTTCTCGTTGCCGCTGCCCGCGCCGCCCGGCGTGGTCTGGAAGATGGCGTGGCCGTACTCGTGCGCGACGACGTCCATCGGGGTGGCCTGGCGCTGGCCGTCCTGCGAGCGGCCGTAGGTGGTCGAGGAGCCGTTCCAGTAGGCGTTGGCCTGGTTGAGGCCGACGTAGGCGGGGAAGCCGCCGCCGCTGCCGTTGATGCCGTTGCGGCCGAGCCATTCGCCCAGCATCTTCCACTCGGTCTGGACGCCGAAGAGCGCGTCGACGCAGGCGGTTTCCAGGTCGGTGCCGGAACCGTTGCCCCAGTTGTCGTCCGGTCCGCTGTAGGGCGAGCCGTTCTGGCGGGCGCAGCTGATGTTGGTGCGCTGCGGGTCGCGCATCGTGTACGTGCCGCCGGAGTTCGTCGTGTCGATGGTGACGTTGCCGACGTAGTAGCTGTTCCCGGCGCCCAGCGTGCTGACGTCGTTCGACGTCGCCTTCGGCGCGGCGGCCGGGAAGTTGGACATCTTGACGTCGTCACGGGTTTCGAGCACCGCGCCGGTGACGCCGTCCACGAAGACGTGCAGGTTGCTCGGGTTCGCCGCCTTGGTACCGGCGACGACGACCTCGTAGGCGAGCTTGGGGGAGTTCCCCGCCAGTACGACGAGCTTCGGCGCGGCGACACTGTCCACTTTGGATAGCTGGCCGCGCGCGACCTCGGTCGCCTTCGCCGCGGAGATCTTGGCCTTCGTGTCCACCGAGATCGCCGCGGTCTCCGCGGCGCTGGTGCCGCGGACGCGCCCGGCGCCGTCGGCGACCACCACCGCGTCCCCGCCGACGACCGGCAGGCCACGGTAGGTTCGTTCGTAAGCGGCGTAGAAGAGTCCTCCGCCACCGGGGGTCAGCCCGACGCGGCGGAAGTCTTCCTGCGCCCCCTTCCGCAGCTGGTCTACACCGGTCGCGGCGGCCCGGTCGGCCGCGCTCGCGGCCACGGCGTCAGGGCTCGCGGGCTGGATGGTGGCGGTGGTCGCGTTCGCCGGGGTCACCGGAAACGTCATGCTCAGGGCAAGGCCGGCGACGGCCGCCAACCCTGTTCTGAGCCCTCGCTGAACGGTCATGTGAACCTTCCATGGGCAGGACCGTGTACCCGTCCGGCTAGAGGCGCGGCGGGGAATTCGACCTGGCGGGCGCACGGCGGGGGACGGGGAGCGTGCCCATTCGGATAACTGGAGTTATCCCGATGGACACGTCCGAGTAAAGGAGCCGGTCACAAGGTGCGTCAATGGGCCGGATGGCCTAGCGGAGCGGGTGAAGATCGACATGCAGGGAATGAAATGCCTGTGTAGTAAGAGTTTTCCCGCCATGTGCGATATATGGCGACTTTCGTATGGTTTTCAGCCGGTCGGCCCGAAATCGGACATAGCGGCCGCGCGTACACCGCGCCGATAGGCCTCCGCGGCCTTTTCGATTAATCCGCGGGCGCGCAACGTGTCGCCCAGATGCAGTGAGGTGGCGACGAGCGCGCCGCGCAGTTCGGACTTTTCCTGTGCGGTGGCGGCTTCTTCGAGTAGCGCGGTCGCCTCGGACAGGTCGCCGCGCGCGCGGGCGATGAGTCCCAGTAACCGGAGAACCTCGGCCCTGGCCTCGATATCGGGGGATCGATCCAGAAGCGGGCGGATCCCTTCGGCGAGTTCGGCGGCCTCGTCGAGCTTCCCTTGGCGGCGGCGGACATCGGCGAGTTCGATGGTCGCGCCGAGCACACCTTCCCGCGATCCCGCCTTGGCAAGGAGATCGCGCGCGAGCCGCAGTTCGGCGTGCGCCTCGTCGAGTTTGCCCAGTCGCCGCCAAAGGAAGCCGCGCGCCCAGCGGCACCGGGCGGCGTCGCGGTCGTAGCCGAGGGAGGTGAACAGGCGCAGTGCCCGCGAAAGGTCCTTCTCCGCGCGGTCGACCAGGCCGATCGCCTGCCACAGTTGCGCGGCCTGCCGGTGATAGCGCGCGGCGATGTCCGCACGGTGAGCGGAAGGGAGGACGCGCCGGCCTTCATCGGCGGCACGACGGGCGCGGCGGAGCGCGCCCATTTCGATCAGCGGATGGATCAACGCGGTCACCAACGCCAGCTCGGCGTCGGGATCGCTCGTGCCGGGGGCGCGGAGATCGGCGAGCGCGTTTTCCACGAGCGCGACCGAAGCGCCCAGATCACCCGAAAGCGCGCGGCAGGCGGCGAGGCGGTTGACGATCATCGCGCGCAGCCGGGGCGACGCCGCGTCGGCGAGTTCCATGGCGTGCGCGAATCCCTTGTCCGCCAACGGGATGTCGTAGCGCTGCCACTGGACTTCGCCGAGATGGAAGCGCGCGTGGCATTGGACGTCCGGCAGCCGGTACTCCGCCGCTCGGTGTTCCACCCGGGTGAACTCGCGTTCGGCGGCCTCGAGTCCGCCTTGCTGCAACTCGCGGTACGCGGTCTCGAGCGCCTCGGTGAGTTCCTCGGCGGCGCCCGGTGGCCGGTCGAAGCGGAGTTCGTCCGCGGTGAGGCCGAGCCGTCGCGCGAGGTGGGAGAGCACGTCGTCCGAGGGCAGACGGCGGCCCGACTCGACCTTGGCGAGGAAACCGCGGTCGTAGCGCGGCTCGGCGAGCTCACGCTGAGTCAGCCCGCGTGCCCGGCGCAACCGCCGGATCCGCGCGCCGAGTGGTTCTGCCCTGGACGGCACCGATCCACGGTAGACGATTTCCCGGCGGGTATCCGGCTGAGCTGGGCGGATACCCGCCAACAACGGCCGGATCCGGTGACTTCCGACCGGCGAAACGGACATATTGACTGGTGGCGTCCCGGGCGCTAGCGTCTTGCGCCATAAAAAGGAAACTTTCTTAACTAATCCATGAGCGGGGCGCCGATGATGGTGAGTTCCTGGTCCCGGACGGTGGCCGCGGTTTCGGCACTGGTCCTCGGGGGTTTGACGGTTCCGGCGGTTTCGGCCGCGGCGGCGGTCCAAGGTGAGGTGCGGGTCGATCAGGTCGGCTACGGCATCACCGAGACCAAGTACGCCTATCTCCTGTCCAGCGCGCCGGGTGCGTTCTCGGTGATCGACGAACGCGGCCGGACCGTCCATCGTGGACGGACCGGGCAGTCGCTCGGCGCGTGGAACGCGAAGTACTCGGCGGTGTACCAGCTGGACCTGTCGAAGGTCTGGCTGCCGGGCAAGTACCGGATCGAGGTCACCGGCGAGACCAAGGCGACGTCGCCGACGTTCCGGGTGGACACCAAGGACCGGCTCTTCACGCCGCTCGTCCGTGCCACCAACGAGTTCTTCCAGGCGCAGCGCGACGGTGACGACATCATCCCCGGCCGTCTCGACCGCAAACCCTCGCACCTGGCCGACAAGCAGGCCACGGTCTACGAATGGCCCGCGTTCGGCGGTGAATTCGGCGACGAGATCACCGAACCGCTGAAGCCGGCGGGCGGGCCGGTCGACGTCGAGGGTGGCTGGGTCGACGCGGGCGACTTCGTCAAGTTCACGTCGAACACGGCGTACTCGCTGGCGGAGCTGGGTTACGTGCTCCGCGAGGACTACGATCGGGTGCTGGCCAAGGAGGTCAAGCTCGGCCTCGACTGGCTCGACAAGATGTGGGACGAGAAGAGCAAGACGCTCTACGCCCAGGTCGGGATCGGGACGGGCAGCGACAAGTTCGGGTTCCTCGGCGACCACGACGTCTGGCGGAATCCGCACGACGACGACCCGCTCGACGTGAAACCCGGTGACCCCAAGTACTTCGTGAAGCACCGGCCGGTCTTCCCCGCGAACCCCGGCGGATCCGCGCTCAGCCCGAACCTCGCCGGCCGCGTCGCCGCCGCGTTCGCGCTCGGCGCCCAGGTCGAGGCGAAGCGGAATCCCGCGCTGGCAAAGGAATACCTCGCCGAGGCCTCGTCGGTCTTCGCGCAGGCCAAGACCGAGAACGTCGGCGAACTGGTCACCGCGTTCCCGCACGCGTACTACCCGGAATCATCCTGGCGGGACGACATGGAACTCGGTGCGACGCAGCTGGCCCTGGCGGCCAAGGCCTTGCGTGACCCGCGGTCCGCCGAGTGGACGCGGCAGGCGGCGCACTGGGCGAAGGCCTACATCGACGTCGAAGAGAAGAGCACGC
Source organism: Amycolatopsis sp. NPDC043885 (assembly GCF_056435685.1). Classification (NCBI taxonomy): domain Bacteria; kingdom Bacillati; phylum Actinomycetota; class Actinomycetes; order Pseudonocardiales; family Pseudonocardiaceae; genus Amycolatopsis; species Amycolatopsis sp. NPDC043885. The sequence continues at coordinate 149,499 of NZ_JBWKEA010000001.1, read as the reverse complement.
TCAACCTGTACGACACCAGCGCGCTGGCGCACGCCGATCTGGCGAAGCTCCTGCGGCACGGCGTCCCGGGTGCCGCGCTCGGTCCGAAGGAACTGATCGGCGACCTCCGCCGTCAGCTCGACGAAGGGGTCGCGAGCGCGGCTCAGAGTCCTTTCCGGACCGCCGTCTCGGTGAAGGAATTCGACGCGGCCAGCAAGAGCTTCGGGTTCGCCGCGACCGAGCGGCTGTACGCGGACCTGACCGGTGACCGCCGGTACGCGGCGTTCGGTTCGCAGCAGCGGAACTTCACCCTCGGCGCGAACGCCTGGGGCATCTCGCTGGTCGTCGGCGTCGGCACCACGTACCCGCGGTGCCCGCATCACCAGGCGGCGAACCTCGCCGGAGAGGAGAAACTGCTCTACGGCGCCGTCGTGAACGGACCCAACGGAGCGGAGAACTTCGAGCACATGGAGCTCCCGCCCGGTTCGAAGGACTGCAGGAAGCCCTTCGAAGCCTTCGACACCCCCGAGGCCCGCTACGCCGACGACCTCGCGTCGTGGCCGAGCAACGAGCCCGCCATCGACTTCACCTCGACGGCCATGCTCGCGTTCGCGCTGACCGGACGTTCCTGAGGCGTGATCGCGGGGCCCGCTCACCGGCGGGTCCCGCGTTCGCGTATCCGACAACTCCTGTTCGCGGCGATGCTGCCGCTCCGGACGGTGACGACGTCGTAGGCTTGGCGGGGTGAGCGAGACAAGCGAGTTCCCCGACGGCCAGTACCCGGAACGTCCCCTCGAACGGCACAAGGGTCCGGTCGTGCTGCGGCGGGATCGCCGTGACCAGGACAGCACCACCGACCAGCGCCTGCTGGACTCGCGGGGTCCGAGCGACTGGGTGCACACCGACCCGTGGCGCGTGCTGCGGATCCAGGCGGAGTTCGTCGAGGGCTTCGGTGCGCTGGCCGAGGTGCCGCGCGCGGTGACGGTGTTCGGTTCGGCGCGGACCAAGCGGGACCACCCGGAGTACGAACTCGGCCGCAAGATCGGCGGCGCGCTCGCGAACGCGGGTTTCGCGGTGATGACCGGCGGCGGCCCCGGCGCGATGGAAGCGGTGAACCGCGGCGCCAACGAGGCGGGCGGGTTCTCGGTCGGCCTCGGCATCGAGCTGCCGTTCGAGCAGGGCCTGAACCCGTGGGTCGACCTCGGCGTCAACTTCCGGTATTTCTTCGCGCGCAAGACCATGTTCATCAAGTACTCGCAGGCGTTCATCTGCCTGCCCGGCGGTTTCGGCACGCTCGACGAGTTGTTCGAGGCGCTCACGCTGGTGCAGACGAAGAAGGTCACGAAGTTCCCGGTCGTGCTGTTCGGCAGCAAGTACTGGGGCGGCCTGTACGACTGGATCGCCAGTTCGCTGCTCGCCGAGGGCAAGATCGGTCAGAAGGACCTCGAGCTTCTGCACGTGACCGACGACATCGAAGACGCCGTACGCGTCGTGCAGGATTCGTACAAGGCTTGGGAGGACACCCACTGATGGCGGCTCCGCGCCGGGTCTGTGTCTTCTGCGGCTCTTCGATGGGCTTCGACCCGCGGTACGCCGACGAAGCTCGCGCCCTGGGCACGCTGCTGGCCTCGCGGGGCATCGGGCTGGTCTACGGCGGGGCTTCGGTCGGGACCATGGGCGTCGTCGCGGACGCCGCGCTGGCCGCGGGCGGCGAGGTGATCGGCGTGATCCCGGAGGCGCTGGGCAGCGTCGAGATCGCGCACGCCGGCCTGACCGAACTGCACGTCGTCGCCGACATGCACCAGCGGAAGGCGAAGATGGCCGCGCTGTCCGACGGCTTCCTCGCGCTGCCCGGCGGCGCGGGGACGCTGGAGGAGCTGTTCGAGGTGTGGACGTGGGCGCAGCTCGGGCTGCACGAGAAGCCGATCGGGCTGGTCGACGTCGGCGGGTACTACGCGCCGCTGCTGAAGTTCGCCGACCACATGGTGTCGGAGGGCTTCCTGTCGGCTGGGTACCGGGACATGCTCTCGATCGACTCGGACGCTTCGGTGCTCCTGGACGGCTTCGCGGACTACGTGCCTCCGCCTCGGCCTAAGTGGGCTAAGTAGGGCTTGGTCGCGTGGGTCGTGGGGGGGGGTTTTGGGTTTCCCCCCCAAAACCCCCCCCCACCCCCCCCCCCCTCCCCCCCCCCCCCAAAAGAAATTCCTTCTTCTAAAAGAACTCCCTTTTGGGACCCCCGAAGGCGATCGCCCCC
>NZ_JBWKEA010000001.1:102999-147256 GCF_056435685.1 Amycolatopsis sp. NPDC043885 | reverse complement strand
GTCTCGCGAAACCCCGTGCGCCCGGGGGGGTGGGTGGGGGGGGGGGGGGGGGGTTTTTGGGGTTCCAACCAAAAACCCCCCCCACGACCCACCTGATGGCTTCGCTCCGTTGAGTTCCGGTGAAGTCGTGTGCCGGACCGCGCCCCATGCCGCGTTCGCTGTACCCCTCACCAATCGCTGTTGCCGGGACCCTGAGGCCTGCTTGCCGTGGCTAGTGGGACTCCTGCGGGTGCTGCCTCGGTACATGAAGCCCCCTTCATTGCGCCTAGCGCTGTGAAGGGGCCTTCACGCGCGTTGCTTGTGGCGTGTGGGGTCACTGGTGCGCTTGGGGTGGCTGGCCTTCACAGCACTTCACCCAGACCAGCCGCGCCCGGCAGAGTCCAACTCCCGCGAGCAGCAGGGGTAGCAAGGGACCTTTGCTACCACTTCGGCCCGGCTCGACCGTCAGGCAGCGCTCTGATCAGGCCGTTTGTGGTACGAGTCGACGTACTCCTGCCCCGAAAGCTCCAGGATCGCGTACATGATCTCGTCGGTCACCGAGCGCCGGATCGCCGGCGACGAGTCCTGCCCCTCGTACCGGGAGAAGTCCAGCGGCGAACCGTAGGTGACGGTGATCTTCGCCCGCCGCGGGATCCGCTTCCCGGCGGGCTGCAGGTATTCGGTCCCGGAAAGCGCGACGGGCACGACCTTCGCGCCGGTCGCCAGCGCCAGGGCCGCGACACCGGTGTGGCCGCGGTGCAGCCGCCCGTCCAGCGAGCGGGTGCCTTCGGGGTAGATCGCGAACGCGCCGCCCGCGTCGAGCACCTTCCGTGCCGCTTCCAGCGCGGCGAGGCCGGCTTGCGCGTTGCCGCGTTCGACCGGGACGTAGCCGAGGCCGCCCAGGAAACCGGCCATCAGTTTGCCCTTGAGCCCGCGATCGGTGAAGTACTCCGCCTTGCCGAGGAACTTGACCTGCCGCATCGCCGTGAAAGTGATCACGCCGGTGTCCAGCGCCGCCCGGTGGTTGGGTGCCAGCAGCACCGGCCCGGTGGCGGGAATGTTCTCCACGCCGCGGATCTCGGGGCGGTACAGCGCTCTGACCAGCGGGCCGAGCACGAATCGGACGAGTAGCGGTAGCAAGGTTCCTCCATCGACAGGGTGTCGGACTCCAGCATGGCACGATCACTACTCATGAGTTGGTTCGAGCGGCGTACGTGGCAGAACCCCGGCTGGACGGTCGATGACATCGTCGCTGCGAAGGGTGACCGGACGGTTTCGGTCGTGCTACCGGCACTCGACGAAGAGGACACCGTCGCCGAGGTCGTGGGGACGGTCCGGCCGTTGCTGGGCACGGTCGTCGACGAGCTGATCGTGATGGATTCCGGGTCCACCGACGCCACCGCCGAGCTCGCCGCCCGCGCCGGCGCGCGCGTGGTGCACCGCGAGGACGTGCTCCCCGAGCTGCCGCCGGTGCCGGGCAAGGGCGAGGTGCTGTGGCGGTCGCTGGCCGCGACGACCGGTGACGTCGTCGTGTTCCTCGACTCCGACCTCGTCGACCCGGATCCGGCGTTCGTGCCGACCCTGCTCGGGCCCCTGCTCTGCGAAACCGGCGTCCACCTGGTCAAAGGGTTCTACCGGCGGCCGCTGCGGCTGGAGAGCAGCGGCGGCGGCCGGGTCACCGAGTTGCTGGCACGACCGGTCCTCTCGGCGCTGCGCCCTTCGCTCTCCGGGCTCATTCAGCCCCTTGGAGGCGAGTACGCCGCGACGCGCGAGTTCCTCGAATCAGTGCCCTTCGCGGCCGGGTACGGCGTCGAGATCGGGCTCATTCTCGACGCCGAAGCGCGCTACGGCCTCGAAGGGCTCGCGCAGGTCAATCTCGGTGTACGCAAGCATCGCAACCGCTCGCTGCTTCAGCTCGGGGTGATGGCGCGCCAAATCCTCGGGACGGCGCTCGCGCGCTGCGGCATCAAGTCGGACGACCCGGCCCAGCTCACCCAGTTCGCGCAAGTAGGTGACGAATGGCTGCCGGACGTCGCCGAGGTGTCGGTGAGTGACCGGCCGCCGATGCGGGACGTGCGCGACCTACAGACGTAGGACTTCGTCGAACCCGGCGACCTGCGACTCACGATGCGTCACCAGGACGACGGTGCCGCGCGCGGCCGCGAGCACGTCCGCCAGGACGGCGTCGCCGTGCTCAGGGTCCAGCCCTTCGACAGGCTCGTCCAGCACGAGCACCGGCGGCGCGGCCAGCACCGCCCGAGCGAGCACGAGCCGCTGGCGTTGCCCGCCGGACAGCGAGTCGCCGTCTGAGCCGACTTCGCGATCCAGCGGCAGGTCGAAACCGGCCGTAGCGCACGCGTCGAGCAGTTCGGCGTCGGAAGAGCCGGGCTTCGCGAGCAGCAGGTTCTCCCGGACCGTCGTGTGGAAGACGTGCGCGTCCGCGAGCGCGCCCGTGATCACCGACGGCAGCAGCGTCGGGTCGTAGGTCTCCAGTGGTTTCCCGTTCAGCAGAGCGCGCCCGGACGTCGGCGCCACGGAACCCAGCAGTACGTTCAGCAACGTCGTCTTCCCGGCCCCGCTCGGCCCCACGATCCCGACCCGCTTGCCCGGCGGAAGGTCGAGGTCGACGCCGTCCAGCGCGGGGGCCCTGCCCTCGAACCGAACGCCGACCCCTTCGAGCCGCAGATGCCCAGGCTCGGGCGCCACGGTGCCGCGTGCGGGCGGCGGTTCCGTCAGCAGCGAGCGCACCCGCTCGGCCGACGCGCGGACCTCGATCCAGCGCTGGGCGGCCGCGATCAGGGGTAGGACCAGCTCGAACACGGCCAGCGCCCCGAGGGCCAGTGCCGCCGTCAGCGGCGGTGAAACCCCGGCGGTCAGCGCGATCGTGACGCAGGTCAGCAGCTGAACGAGGATCCCGGCCGCGGTCAGCAGGCTCGTGCGGTTCGCTGTCGCGCGGTCCCGCACCGCCAGTGCGTCGACAGCGGTGTGCGCGGCGTCCACAGTGGACTCGTGCACACCGTAGGCGATCAGCTCCCGACGCCCGGTGATCAGCTCGACCGACCGTTCGGCGAGGTCCGCGCGGGCCGGAGCGCTCTTCTCCGCCGCCGTGCGAGTGATCCGCACGCACGACCACGGCAAGCCGATCCCCGCGACGGCGAGCCCGACCGCCAGCACGAGCCCGGCGGCCGGGCTGGCGATCAGGGCGACCGTCGTCGACGCCGCACCCACGAACGCGGCGACACCGGCGGGCAGCAGGCACCGCAGGATCGCGTCCTGCACGGCGTCCACATCGGACACCAGCCGCGTGACGAGATCGCCGCCCGAATGCCGGGAGACCCGGTGCGGCAGCAACGACGTGTACACGCGGGTCCGCAGGGCGCCGAGATACCGCAGGACGACCTCGTGCCCGGCGAGCCGTTCCGCGTAACGCAGGCCGCCGCGCAGCAACGCCAGCGTCCGGACGGCGACGATCGCCACCGTGAGCGACGCCAGCGGCGGCTGTTCGGCCGCCTTCAGCAGCAGCCAAGCGGCCATGGCCATCAACGCCAGCCCGGCGATCTCCGCCCCGGCCCCGATCAGCCCGGCACGGACCAGTCGCAAGACGTCCTTTGTGGACGCACCCCAGACGTTCACACCAGTTCCCGTTCTCGTACGGCGCCCTCGTGGACTTCGAGGACGCGGGTGGCCAGTGCGGCCATCGCGGGCCGGTGGGCCACGAGCACCGCGGTCCGGCCGGTGAGCAGTTCGCGGGTCGCGCCAAGCACGGCGGCTTCGGTCTCCGCGTCGAGCCTGGCCGTCGGCTCGTCGAGCAGCGCGAGCCCCGCCTCCGTGCGGGCCAGTGCTCTGGCGAGACCCAGCCGTTGCCGCTGCCCGGCCGAAAGCGGGGCGCCCAGTTCGCCGATCCGCGTCCGGTAGCCGTCGGGCAACCCGCGCACGACCTCGTCGAACGCCGCCGCGCGTGCCGCGGCCTGGACTTCCGGCACCTGGCCCATGGCGATGTTCTCCTCGACGGTCCCGGTGAACAACGTCGGCCGCTGCGGCACCCAGGCCGCCCCGGCCCGCCACGCGACCGGATCCAGTTCGCGCAGCTCGACGCCATCGATGAGGACCCGGCCGGACGTCGGTGTCACGAAGCCCAGCAGGACCGCCAACAGCGTGCTCTTCCCGGAACCGCTGGGACCGACGAGCGCGACGTGCTCGCCCGAGTCGATCGTGATGTCCACTTCGGACAGTACGATCTCGTCGCCGTACGCGACGCTCACCTTCTCCAGCACGATCCGCGGCGCACCGCGGCCGGCCACGCGCGAACCGCGGACGACATCCTCCGAACGCACAGCCAGCGCCTCACGCAACGTGGCGAGCCCTTCGGCGCTGGCATGGAACTTCGCCCCGGCCGCCCGCAGCGGCAGGTACGCCTCCGGGGCGAGCAGCAGCACCAGCACCGCCGTGTGCACGACCATGCCGCCTTCGAGCAGCCGGAAACCGATCGGTACCGCGACCAGCGCCACCGAAAGCGTCGCCACCAGTTCCAGTACCAGCGCGGACAGGAACGCGACCCGCAGCGTGCGCATCGTCGCGTCGGTGTGCGCGTCCGCCATCGCCCGCACCGTCTTCGCCTGCGCCTCCGCGCGGCCGAACACCTTGAGGGTGCCGAGCCCGCGCACGACGTCGAGGAAATGCCCGCCCAGCTGGGAAAGCAGCGACCACTGCTTGGCGGTCTTCGCCTTGGTGTGCTGCCCGACCAGGATCGCGAACACCGGGATCAGCGGCAGCGTCGCGGTGATGATCAGCGCCGACGACAGATCCGCGGCGAACAGCCGGACGAGTACCGCGACCGGCACGGTCGCCGACAGCACCACCGTCGGCAGATAACCGGTCAGATAGCCGTCGCCCGCGTCGATCCCCTTGGTCACCAGGGTCGCGACCTCACCGGGCTTCTCCACGTCCGCGCCGAGCAGCCGTTTACGCAGCCCGGCCTTGACCGTCGCCGCGAACCGGCCGCCGACGGAGCCCTGGACGCCCGCGAGCAACGCCCGCACCGCGATGGCGGCCACGAGAGTCCAGGTCAGCCCGCCGCCGGTGAGCAGCGTCGCGAGGCCGTCGGCCTGGACGAGGATCGCCGCGGCGGTCAGCGTTCCGAGGACGGCCAGTACGCCGAAATGGCGTCGCAGCCCGGGAAGGGGAGGCATCTCAAGCTCCTAGAAGTGCAGCAGCGAGCGCTGGTCGACCCGGCTGTCGTGCTTACGCCAGGTCACCCATTGCACGGCGGCGATCGCCACCAACGCCGGAGGCAGGACGAACGTGAGCAGGCCGAGCATCTCGGTACTGGTGGCCGCTTCCGCCAGGCTCAACGAGAACCCTCCGTCCACAGAGGACACTAGCGCGTCCGGCAGACGTGCCGTACCGACGGCCAGCACCGGTGCCGCGGACAGCGTCATCGTGGCGACCAGCGCCGTCTTGTGTCGTCCGGCGCGCAAAGCCGCTGCCGCGACGCCCAGCGCGCCGAACGCCAGCACGATCGCGGGCAGCACGGACCACGACGCGGTGGTCTCGACGGCGCCCCAGCCGACCGCCACGACCAGGAACGCGAGCGACGGTGCGAGCAGCGCCTTGGCGATCCGGTTCGCGCGGGCGGTGAGCTCGGCGGGCGCCCGAACGGCGAGGAAAGCCGCGCCCTGCAAGGCGAACAAGGCGACGAACCCCGCGCCCCAGAGCAGCGCGTACGGGCTGAATACCGCGAGGACGTCGCCGGTCGGTTTCCCGGCCGCGTCGAGCGGGAGCCCGAGGACGAGATTGCCGAGGAACACACCCCAGGACACCGCCGTCACCCAGGCGCCGACGGTGATCGCCAGCGTCCAGGCACCGCGGCCCGCGTCCGGCCGCCTGCTGCGCAGCTGCACCGCCGCGGTGAAGGTGACCAGCCCGAGCAGCAGGGTGACGACCGGGAGATACGCCCCGGCGAACACTTTTCCTTCCAGATGCGGGAAAGCGCCGAACAGGACACCGACCGCGGCCACCAGCCACACCTCGTTGGCCAGGAAGAACGGGCCGAAGGCGCCGAGCACGCGCCGCCGCCCTGTCTCGTCACGGCCGAGCCTGCCGAGCAGCATGCCGACGCCGTAGTCGTAGCCGGCCAGCGCGAAATAGCCGGCGGTCAGGAAACCGAGCACGCACCACCAGAGGATCACCATCGGTCAGACTCCGCTCAGAACGGGAAGCTCGGCACGGGGCGCGGCCGCCTCTTCGACGGGTTCCGGGCCGCGTTTCGCGACCCGTGACATCAGCACCCAGTCGGCGATCGCGAGCACCAGGAACAACAGGGTGAAAGCGATGAAGGAGAACAGGATCTGCCCCGCCGGGATCGCCGCGACGGCGTCGGCGGTGGTCAGCTGCCCGCGGATCAGCCACGGCTGGCGGCCGATCTCCCGCACCAGCCAGCCGAGGATCGCCGCGACGAACGGCAGCGGGATGGCCAGCACCATCACGTACAGCAGCGGCCGCACCTTGGTGATCCAGTTCCGGAACAGCAGCACCGTGCCGAGGAGCGAAGCGAAGAAGGCGATGAACCCGATCTGGATCATGAAGCCCAGTGAGGCGCCGACCAGGGGATCCGCTCCGTCGAGCTTGCCGGGATGGTAGTCACCGAGCGGGCCGAACTGGCCGAAACCGAAGTTGATCACCAGTGTGCTGCCGATCAGTGAGGCGAGTACGCCGACCCGCATCGAACGCCGGAAGAACTCGATCTCCTCGGTGCGCTTGATGAAGTGGTACGCGCTGACGCCGACCACGAAGAAGCCGCCGGTCATCAGCGCCGCGCTCAGCACGTGCGGCAGCGACATCGTCAGCGCCGGGTTGGTGAACAGCGCGCCGAAGTCGTCGAGTTCGAGCACGCCGTTCTCGGCGTGCGTGCCGACCGGGTTCTGCAGGAACGAGTTGGCCACCATGATGAACAGCGCCGAGGCGTACGCGGTCAGCGTGACCAGCCAGATCAGCGTCAGGTGGACCCATTTGTTCAGCCGCCCCCAGCCGAAGATCCAGAGCCCCAGGAAGGTCGATTCGGCGAAGAAGGCCACCAGCGTCTCGATGGCCAGCGGTGCGCCGAAGACGTCGCCCGCGACCGCGGACAGGCCGGTCCAGGTGAGTCCGAACTGGAATTCCATCACGATTCCGGTGACGATTCCCAGCGCGTAATTGATCACGTAAAGCTTGCCCCAGAAACGAGTCATCCGCGTGAATTCCGGCTTGCCGCCGAACGCGGAGCGTGTCTGCATCACCGCGACGAGTGTCACGAGCCCCAGTGTGAGCAGTACGAACAGGAAGTGGAACGAGGTCGTCGTCGCGAACTGGAGTCTCGCGATCGGGAGTGCGTCCATGTCGAGGCACTGTATACGTAGGCTGCCTACATGTAGCCACTAAATCTATGAAATCGGGGTGATCTCGGGGACATTCCCTGAGGCCGGTCCGGGAAAGTCCCGGCTACCCTGGTATGCGGCGATGTGTAGACTGTCTATCTATGAAGGCCGACAGTCTGCGCGGGCACCTCGACGCGCTGCTCCTCGCCGTCCTCGACGGCCGGAAGCTGCACGGGTACGCCATCATCGAGGCGCTCCAGCTCCGCAGTGACGGTGCGCTCGACCTGCCGACGGGCACCGTCTACCCGGCGCTTCGCCGTTTGGAGCGCGCCGGATTCCTCGCCAGCGAATGGGACGTCGTGTCCGGCCGCAAACGTCGTACGTACAAGCTCACGCGCTCAGGACAGAAGGCACTGGCCGCGGAACGGGCGGAGTGGCAGGAGTTCACCACCGTGATCGGTGGTGTCCTCGGGGGGAGCACGGCATGAGCGCGATCGACGGCTACATCGGCGATCTGGGCAGGCGGCTGAACGGGTCGCCGAGGGCGAAGACCGATCTGCTCATCGAGGCCAGGGACGGTCTGGTCGACGCGGCCGAGGCGTATCGCGAGGGTGGCGTCGACGAGGCGGAAGCCGAACGTCGTGCGGTCGCCGACTTCGGCCCGGTCGCCCTGATCGCGCGCGACTATCAGGCCGAGCTGGCGTTGCGCGGTGACATCGGCACCCTGTGGAAGGTCATCGTCGGAATCCCGCTGATTCAGATGAGCTGGGAGCTGGCGCGGATCTGGACCTATGGCGACTGGAGCCGTTCGGGGAAGCCGAACCCGGAGTGGTACATGTCCGTCATCGAACTCTTCGGCGTCCTGGTCATCGTTCCGCCGCTGATCGGCGTGGTCGCGCTTTTCGGTGCCCGGCGGCTGGGGCGCAGGCTCGACAGCGTCAGGCTGGGGAAGGTGACGCGGTGGACGGTGGGCGCCGCGGCGAGCACGAACCTGCTGGCGCTGCTGCTGCTCACCGTGGGCACCGCTGCCCTCGATCCGTCCAGGATGAACGTGAGCCTGGCGTGCAACGTGCTGGCGGCGGGCTGGGCGGCGTTCAGTCTTTGGTTGCTCGCGCCCGCCTTCCGGTCCCGGCGCGCGCTCGCCGCATGAACGCGATCGAGGCCTACATCGGCGATCTCGACGGCAGGCTGCGCGGGCCGTCGGCGGCGAAAGCCGATCTGCTCACCGAGGCGAGGGACGGTCTGGTCGACGCGGCCGACGCCTATCGCGCGGGCGGTGCCGACCAAGCCGAAGCCGAACGCCGTGCCGTCGCGGACTTCGGCCCCGCAGACCTGATCGCTCGCGACTACCAGGTGGAACTGGGTCTCCGGCGGGACATCCGCGTGCTGTGGGAGCTGATCGCCGGTGTCCCGCTGCTGATCCTCGCCTGGGATCTGGCGCGGGTCTTCGCCGACTGGTCGCGGCTCGGCGCTCCGCCGTCCTGGTACCACCGCGCGATCGGCGTGGCCGACACGCTGGCGGCGCTGTCCCCGGCCGTCGCGATCGCCGGGCTGCTCGCGGCACGGCTGCTCTCGCGGCGGACGGCCGGTCCGCCGGTCGCGCGCGTGGTCTCGTGGACGCTGGCCGCGGCCGTGGGCTTGAACCTCGTCGCGGTCGCGACCTACGGCGGCGCGACCGGACTTCTGGAGCCCGCCCGCCTGCTCGTCAGCGTGCCGTGCGCGGTCCTGTCCGGGACCTGGATCCTGTTCAGCATGCGGCTCACGGTCGCCGCGCGGAGTTGGAGAACCACGGCATGACAGTGATCGAGGCCTACCTCGGGGAGCTGCGCACGCGGCTGGACGGCCCGGCGTCGGCGAAACGGGATCTGCTGCGCGAGGCGCGCGACGGGCTCAACGACGCGGCGGACGCGTACCGCGACGGCGGCTGGAGCGAACACGAGGCGCAGCGGCGCGCCGTCGCCGACTTCGGGCCGGTGCACCTCATCGCCAGGGACTACCAGGCCGAATTGGGTATGCACAGCGGCACCCGCACCCTGTGGAAACTGATCCTCGGCGTGCCGCTGATGCAGCTCGCCTGGGAGCTCGCCCGGAAATGGACCTTCGGCGACTGGTCGCAGCTCGCGCCGACGCCGGGTTGGTACAAGTACATCGCCCAGTTCACCCACGGTTCGGTCTTCATCGTGCCGGTGCTGGGCGTGATCGCCCTCGTCTCCATGCGCTGGCTGTCCCGGCGGATGGACGGCACCCGGCTGGTCAAGACCGCCGGCGTGCTGATCGGCGAGGCCGTCGGGCTGAATCTGCTTTCGGTGGCGCTGCTGGTGATCGCCACCGGGTTCATCGACGCGTCGAGGCTGTTCCTGTCGGTGCCGTGCGGGATCCTCATGGTGCTCTGGGTGGTGGTCAGCGTGCGACTCGCGTTGCTGGCGCGACGATCGTGGCGTTCGTGTGCCACGATCGTGACGTGACGACCGCCCTGATCTATCTCGTAGTCATGCTGCTGGTGGCCGCCGTGGTGTTTCTGCTGGCCGCCGTGGTGTTCGGCCGGGGTGAGGAGCTGGCCCCGCTGCCGCCCGGCAGTTCGCCGACCAGGCTGCCCGCCGAGGACATCACCGCCGAGGACGTCCACGCCGTCCGCTTCCAGATGGTGCTGCGCGGCTACAAGATGTCCGAAGTGGACTGGGTGATGCGGCGGCTCGGCGTCGAGATCGAGGAGCTGCGCGCCAAGGTGGCCGAGCTGGAGGCCGAGCGCGAGGCCGCCAGGTGACCGATGTCGTCGTCTCCGTCGACGTCGCGGTACCGGCCGGGACGGCTTGGCTCGCCCTGACCGATTGGGAACGCCAGGGCGAATGGATGCTCGGCACCGAGGTCGAGGTCGTCGAAGGCAACGGGCGTAGCGTGGGCTCGAAACTGTCGGCGTTCACCGGCGTGGCCGGGATCGGGTTCACCGACACCATGGAGATCACCAGCTGGGAACCGCCGCTGCGCTGCGTCGTGCGGCATACCGGCAAGATCGTGCGGGGCACCGGGGTGTTCCAGGTGATCGAAAAGGGGCCGCACGCGTCGACGTTCGTCTGGGCGGAGCATCTGCGGCCGCCGTTCGGCGTCGTCGGGCGGCTCGGCTGGCCGGTCGCGAAACCGGGGTTCGAACTGGGGCTGCGGCTTTGCCTGCAGAGATTCGTGAAGTACGCGGAGGGGTATCGGGTTGGCTGAGGCGGGTCTGCTGGGCGCGGACGGGATCAAGCGGTGTTCGTGGGGCAACTCGGCCCTGGACTACGTCGAGTACCACGACACCGAATGGGGTGTCCCGCTCCACGGCGACGAGGAACTGTACGAGCGTCTGTGCCTGGAGTCGTTCCAGTCCGGGCTTTCGTGGATCACGATCCTGCGGAAACGCGAGTCCTTCCGGGAGGCGTTCGCCGGATTCGTGCCGGAGAAGGTCGCCGTCTTCACCGACGACGACGTTGCCCGGCTCATGGAAGACGCTTCGATCGTGCGGAACCGGGCCAAGATCCTGGCGGCGATCAACAACGCGCGGGCGATCGAGGAACTCGACGGTTCGCTGGACGACCTGCTGTGGTCGTTCGCGCCTTCCTCGCATACCCGGCCGCGGCGGATGGCGGACGTCCCGGCGATCACCGACGAGTCGAAGGCGATGGCGAAGGAACTCAAGAAGCGCGGCTTCGTGTTCCTCGGGCCGACGACCTGTTACGCGCTGATGCAGGCGACGGGGATGGTCGACGACCACGTGAAGGACTGTTTCCGGGCCCGGTCGTGAGTGGCGATTCGGGTTAGAACCCGAATCGCCACTCACGACCCAGCGGCTACTTGCCCTGGAAGTTCGGCTTGCGCTTGCCCACGAAGGCCTCGACGGCCTCGGTGTGGTCGGCGGTCGCGCCGAGCGCGGTCTGGGCCTCGTCCTCGGCCGCCAGCGCGGTTTCGAGGGACGACTCGGCGGCGACCGACAGGACGTTCTTGATTTTCGCGTACGCGACCGTCGGGCCGGCCGCGAGCTTCGCGGCGACCTTCTGCGCGCGGGCGGCCAGTTCCTCGTCCGGAACGACCTCGCTGACCAGGCCGAGTGTCAGCGCTTCAGCGGAGTCGACCGTGCGCGCCAGCAGCATCAGTTCCGCCGCTCGGCCGAGACCGATCAGCCGCTGCAGCGTCCACGACGCGCCCGAGTCCGGGCCGAGGCCGACGTTCGCGAACGCCATCAGGAAGTTCGCCGACGTCGCGGCGATCCGGAGGTCGCTCGCGTACGCGAAGGCCGCGCCCGCGCCGGCCGCGGGGCCGTTCACCGCCGCGATGACCGGCTTCGGCATCCCGACGATGGTCTTGACGATCGGGTTGTAGTGCTCCTTGACCGTGTGTAGCGGCGCGGGGTCACCCGCCTGCAGCAGGCCGACGTGCTCCTTCAGGTCCTGCCCGGCGCAGAACGCCTTGCCCGAGCCGGTCAGTACGACCGCGCGGACGCTGTCGTCGGCCGCGGCCTCGGTCAGGCCCGCCAGCAGCAGTTCCTTGAGTTCGACGGTCAGCGAGTTGTACGCCTGCGGCCGGTTCAGCGTGAAGGTGCGCACGCCATCGGCGTCGGCGGTCAGCAGAACGTCGGATGTGGTCACGGGATCTCCTAGTCGGCGAAACTGCGGTCGGAGACGAGTCTTTCAGCCTCGCGAGTCGCATACCAGCACCGATACGGCGGCAAAAGATCGGTCCGCGTTCGCGCTCGGCCGCTGATGAGGGACAATGGACAGTAGACCCGGCTGGCTTTGACGAGCGCGACCCGGGCGCGCCGGTTGAGACGGAGGGAGCACGCTATGGCGGCCATGAAGCCCCGGACCGGAGATGGTCCCCTCGAAGTGACTAAGGAGGGGCGGGGCCTCGTGATGCGCGTACCACTCGAAGGTGGTGGGCGCCTCGTCGTCGAACTCTCCGCGGAAGAAGCGAAGGATCTCGGCGCGGCCTTGCAGGAGGTCACCGGCTGAGCCGGACCGCACCAACGTTCAACCACCCGCACCCCGGTCTCCCCTCGGAGGCCGGGGTCGCGGTTCATCTGCGCCCGGAGGTCGCTCACTGTGCGTAACCCGCTACCCCCCGTTCCGGGGAAGCTGCTCGAACTCGAGGTCTCGGACGACCTAAGGCGCGGTACGCCGCTGGCCACGCTGGTCGCCGCGCCGTCCGAAGAGGACGGTGACGCCGGACTCGCGGAGATCGGCGGCGTGCGGCCCACCGGCAAGGCCGGTGACGTGCAGACCGTGCCGACCGGCGGTGTCCGCTGGCTGGCGGGTGTCGGCGACGGTGAGCCGAAGCAGTACCGCAAGGCCGGCGCCGCGCTGGTCCGCGCCGTCTCGTCGGCGCTGGAAGAAGACGTCAAGGCTGGGCAGAAGGCGTTCCGCGCCTTCGCCGTCGAGCTGCGCGAGGACGCGGGCGCCGAGCACGTCGAGGAACTCGCGTTCGGGCTGCTGCTCGGCGGTTACCGGTTCACGGTGACGGCCGAGGACCCCAAGCCGAGCCTGCGGACCGTGCGCTTGATCACACGTCACGAGCACGCCGTGGACGCCTTGGAGCGGGTCCGCGAACTCGCCGCGGCTGCCGCGTTCGCGCGCGACCTGGCGAACACGCCGTCGAACGTCAAAACCCCCGCTTGGCTCGCTGACACGGCCGCCCGGGCCGCCGGTGGCATCCCGAACCTGACCGTGACGGCGCGGGACGAGAAGTGGCTGGCCGAGCAGGGCTTCGGCGGCGTCCTCGCCGTCGGCGGCGGGTCGGCCGCGCCGCCGCGGCTGATCGAGCTGGAGTACCGGCCGCGCGGAGCGACGACGCATCTGCTGCTGGTCGGCAAGGGCATCACCTTCGACACCGGCGGTCTTTCGATCAAACCGGCCGATGGCATGCACCTCATGCGCACCGACATGGCGGGCGGCGCGGCGATCATCGCCGCGGTCCGTGCCATCGCGGCGCTGCGCCTGCCGGTCAAGGTGACCGGGCTGGTGCCCGCCGCCGAAAACCACGTGTCCGGTTCGTCGTACCGGCCCGGCGACATCGTCCGGCACTACGGCGGCAAGACCACCGAGGTGGGCAACACCGACGCCGAGGGCCGCATGGTCCTGGCCGACGCGCTCGTCTACGGCATCAAGAAGCACAAGCCGGACGCGGTGATCGACGCGGCGACCCTGACCGGCGCCATGAAGGTCTCGCTCGGCGTCCGCACCGGCGGCGTCTTCGCCACCGAAGACGCGCTCGCGGAGCGGGTCACGAAGGCGGGCGAGCGGGTCGGCGAGGCGTGGTGGCGGATGCCGCTGCTGGAGGATCTGGCCGAATCCGTGCAGGGCTCGCTCGGTGACGTCCGGCAGGCGCCGGGTGGTCCCGGCGGCATCGTCGCGGCGCTGTTCCTGCGGGAGTTCGTCGGCGACGTGCCGTGGGCGCATCTCGACATCGCCGGCCCCGCGCGGGCCGACAAGACCTACGCCGACGTCGTGCCCGGGGCCACCGGTTTCGCGGCGCGGACGCTGGTCGAACTGGTCGCTTCCTACGCCTGACCCGCGGTTACCTGCGGGGCGGGAGCAAGGGACCTTTGCTACCGCCCCGCAGGTCGACCTTGGGCATGGGCTGGGTCCGCGCGTCTCCGGCATGGGCGGTGAGCCGTCGGGCGATCCCGGTCGCCGGGCCCTTCAGGTACCGGAACACGAGCCATGCCGTGACCGAGCCGAGGACGAGCCCGGCGAGCACGTCGTGCGGGTAATGCGCGCCGACGAACACCCGTGAGAAGCCCATCAGCAGGGCGCCCGGGAGCACCCACGGCGCGAGCCGGCGCCAAGCGAGTGCCAAGCCGACGGCGGCCGCCGCGGCGATCGTGGAGTGATTGCTCGGCAAGGACCAGTCGCCCGTCGGCGGGCATTCGACGAGTGTGACCAGGTGACGGCACGGCCGGTCCTCCTGGATCACGCTCTTCACCCCTTCGCTGATCAAGTACGCGATCGCGGTCGCGGCGGGCGGCAGCAGCGCCACGGCCAGCCGGACGGGTGAGGTGCGGGCCCGCCACAACAGCCAGGCGAAGAGCGCCGCGAAGGCGAGTAGTCCTGCCTCGGTGAACAGGATTCCCGTCGCCTGAAGCCAGCTCGGGCTCTCACTCGCCAACTCCACGATGTCGTCGTACATTCACCCGAAGTTAGCGAAAATGCTTCCCTGCCGGGGTGGACGAACGGCAGTGATCGACCCTGACGATCGTCACCAAGGCTGCGCGCGGACTCGCTCACGGAACCGCAGCACGGCGGGCGGCAGGACCACGTCGCGCCGCCAGGCCAGCCCGATGGTCCGCCCGACCGGCGGCACCAGCGGGACTTCGACGACCCCCGCGGGGCTGCCCGGCTCGAAACGGGGGAGCAGCGCGACGCCGAGCCCGGCCGCGACCAGCCCGCGGACTGTGTCGGATTCCTGCCCTTCGAAGGCGATCTTCGGCTCGAAGCCGGCCGCGGCGCACAGGTCGTCGGTGATGGTGCGGAGTCCGTACCCGGTTTCGAGGAGCACGAATTCCTCGTCCTTGAGGTCCTCGATGGCGGCGCTGGGCCGGTCGGCGAGGCGGTGCGACGTCGGAACGGACAGGAAGATCTCCTGCTCGGTGAGCACGGCGGCGTCGAGCAGCGGGTCGTCGACGGGTGCGGGCGCGAGCAGCGCGAGGTCGAGTTCTCCGCTGGTCAGCCTGTCGACCATGTCCTGACGTGACCCCTGGACCAGGGTGAACCGGACGCCCGGATGGTCCGCGCGGTAGCCGCGGAGCAACGTGGGGACCAGCGACCTGCCGAGCAGGTGCAGGAAGCCGAGGACGACGTGCCCGGATTCGGGGTCGACCTCTTCGCGGGCTTGGCGGACTCCGGCGTCGACGGCGGCGAGGGCACGTTCGGCGGCATCGGCCAGCAGCTCGGCGGCCCGGGTGAGCCGGATGCCGCGGCCGTCGGGGACCGTGAGAGGGGCGCCGAGGGCCTCGCCGAGCGCCGAGATCCGGCGGCTTACCGTGGGCTGGGGGACACCGAGCAGCTCGGCCGCGCGTGTGACGTTCGTCGTGCGGCGGAGTGCGGTGAGCAGCGCGAGCTGCGGGGCTAGCTGGGCGGTCATCCTTTCATTCAGCACGGTATCGATTGTGGCAGATGAGCGTATTAGACGTATCGTTTAGCCAGGCTTAGCTTCGGGACCGTGCCTGCCACCGGAACCACCCGCCGCGTGACGATCGCCGTCGCCGCGGCCGGGATCTCCTCGTTCGCGCTGCTCTACGCGCCGCAGCCGGTGCTGCCGCAGCTGGCCGAGCAGTATCACCTCGATCCCGGTGGCGCTTCGCTCGCGGTGAGTGTCGCGACCGGTGCGCTCGCGATCGCCGTCCTGCCCATCGCGGCGCTCTCCGAGGTCGTGGGTCGGCGTCCGGTGATCATCGCTTCGGTGGTCGCGTCGGTCGTGTTCGGTTTCCTGCTGCCGCTGGCGCCCAGCTACCCGGCGCTGCTCGTGCTTCGGGCGCTGCAGGGGGTCGCGATCGCGGGGTTCCCCGGAGTGGCCGCCGCCTACCTCGCGGAACGGCTCGGCAAGGCCGGGCTCGCGGCGGCGGTGGGCGCGATGATCGCCGGGAACACCATCGGCGGCATGATCGGACGGCTCGCGGCCGGGTTCACCGCCGGACCGTTCGGCTACCACGGCGCGCTGCTCGTGGTCGCGGGGATCGGGCTGGTCTGCACGGTGGTCACGGTGCTGGCCCTGCCGCCGGGGGAGCAAGGGACCTTTGCTACCACTTTCGCGGATCGTCGCAGGTCAGAGCGGTTAGGTGAGCAGGGCAGGGCGGTATTGGCCGGGCTCGGCGCGGCGGTGCGGAAGCCGGTCCTGTTGGTCCAGTACGCGGTCGCGCTGCTGGCGATGGGCTCCTTCGTCGCGCTGTACAACGCCGCCGGATTCCGCCTGACCGGTGAGCCGCTGAACCTCTCGCCCGCGATCGCGTCGCTCGTCTTCCTCGCGTACGCGATGGGCTCGGTCTCGTCGGCGACGGCGGGCAAGCTCGTCGGCCGATTCGGCCGCCGCCGGTCGCTCGCGGGTGCCCTGCTGCTCACGATCGCGGGCGCCGCGCTGACGCTGTCCGACTCGCTGCCCATGGTCGTCGCCGGGTTCGTGGTGCTGACCGGCGCGTTCTTCGCCGCGCACGCCGTCGCCAACGGCTGGGCCGCCGCGGAGGCGCCCGAGAACGCCCGAGGCCAGGTAGGCGGGCTCTACACGCTTTCATACTACCTCGGCAGCAGTATCGGCGGCGCCGTCGGCACGACCGTCTTCGGGCGCGCGGGCTGGACCTGGCTGATCGTGCTCACCGCCGCCTGGCTGGCCCTCGCCGCGGTGGCCGTGGTCGCGGTGATCCCCAAGTCCGTGAAGGCCTCCTTCCCTACTTTGAGGGTAGGCAAGGAGGCCTTCACGGAACGGGTCTGAAAAGTGGTAGCAAAGGTCCCTTGCTACGCGATCGCGGCGACCAGCAGCCCGCCGCCCACCGGCAACAGTGCCGGGACCAGCCGCTCGTCCTCACGGAAGGCCCGCGCGACCTCCCGCAGCGCGAGGGTGTCCGGATCACGTCGTGAGGGATCGGTCACCCTGGACCCCGAGACGTTGTGGAATGCCAGTATCCCGCCGGGCCGGAGCAGCGAGACGGCCTTCTCGTAGCAGCTCGGGTACTCGACCGGCGCCGAATCGACGAACACCAGGTCGTAGCCGCCGGGGGTGAGCCGGGGGAGGACGTCGAGCGCGCGCCCCATGATCAGGCGGGTCCGCCCCGGCGCGTAGCCGGCCTCGCGGAACGCCGTCCGCGCCGCCCGGTGGTACTCCGGCTCGATGTCGATCGAGGTGAGGATCCCGTCGTCGACCATGCCGCCGAGCAGGCACAACCCGCTCACCCCGGCCCCGGTCCCGACCTCGACGACAGCCTTCGCCCGCAGCGTCGTGGCGAGAAAACGCAGAGTCGCACCCGCGCCCGCGCTCAGCGGACCGCATCCCAGATCGGCCGACCGCGCCCGCGCGGCGGCCAGTACCTCGTCGTCGGGGACGTATCCGTCGACGAGGTCGGCGTCGGCGGCCTCGGCAGGCGAGCCCGCATGCGTCCCGGAATTCACACGCGGAGGTTAGCGCTGCCTATCGTCAAAAGAGCGAAGACTCCCTGGTACCGACTTCTCAGCCTCCTCTCAGTCCAGTCTCACTAGAAACATAAGCAGGCCGGACAGACTGGTCCTCGACAACGGGAACACCGTGCTCATCGCCCGCGTTGGGTGGAGTAGTTGGGAGAAGACGCTGATGGAGGTGCCTACTTCCCCGATGCAGGACACGATGCAGGACCAGCACGCGGACCAGGTCACGCCGGTGACGGTGGACGAGGCCGCATGGACGCCGCCCTCGTGGGACGAGGTCGTGCGTGAACACGCCGACCGCGTGTACCGGCTGGCGTACCGCCTGACCGGTAACGCCCATGACGCCGAGGACCTGACGCAGGAGACCTTCATCCGGGTCTTCCGCTCCCTCGCGTCCTACAAGCCCGGCACGTTCGAAGGCTGGCTGCACCGCATCACCACGAACCTCTTCCTCGACATGGCCCGCCGCCGCTCGCGCGTGCGGATGGAAGGCCTCCCCGAGGACACCGACCGCATCGTCGGCGACGACCCGAGCCCCGAGCAGGTCTACTCGGACACGCATCTCGACCCGGACCTGCAGGCCGCGCTCGACGAGTTGCCGCCCGAGTTCCGTGCCGCGGTCGTGCTGTGCGACGTCGAAGGCCTCTCGTACGAGGAGATCGGCGCCACCCTCGGTGTCAAGCTCGGCACCGTGCGCAGCCGGATCCACCGCGGCCGCCAGGCGCTTCGCGCTTCTTTGGAGCGCCGTCGCGCCGCGGCGCAGGAGTCTGCGAAGGTGGGGGTATGACCGCACCGCGAGGTTGGGGACTCCCCGAGTCGCATCTGCTTCCGGACGCCATCGTCGCCTTCGTCGACGGGGAGCTGTCCCTCGGCGCCCAGGACAGGGCCTCGGCGCATATCGCCCGCTGCCAGGCGTGCGCGGCCGAGGTGACCGCGCAGCGCCAGGCCGTCGCCGCCGTGAAGCAGGCGGGAGCCCCGTCGATGTCGGCGGGTTTCCTGGCCAGCCTGTGCTCCATCCCGCAGAACACCGAACTTCCCGGCACACCGGACAACCTGGCGATGACCGCCGACGGTCAGCTGGTGGCCATCCAGCGGCCCGACCGGGTCGCCGGCCTGCGCGACACCGGGGTTTTGGGCGGTACAGCGCCGTTGGGATCAACGGCGCCACTGGGCCAGTCGCCGAACGTCCTCGGCGGCGGGCGGTTCGGTCTCGCCCGGCGGAAGTACGCGCAGGGCGCCGGAGTCGTCGTTTCGGGCCTGGTCCTGAGCGCCCTGGCCCTCGTCGCGACCTCGGGTGACGGCACCGAAGACCAGCCGGCCACCGGTTTCACCCCGCCGCAAGGCGTCAACGCCGGGCTGCTGCCCGCGCAGCTGGGCGGCGGCGCCCAGCCGGAACCGCCGCGCAGCACCACGCCGACCCCGAGCACGTCCAGCGTGCCCATGCCGGTGTCCGCCCGCTGATCTGCTTCGTCAGGGCGTGACGAAGCAGATGGTCGCGCTCTTGAACTTCGAAGTCCCTTGCTGATCTTCAGCGGCGGTGGTGTCGTAATCTCGATGTCGTCGAAACACAGTCCGACCTTGGCGTTGATCGCCAGGCGCAGGGCGACGCCCTCCCCGCGCAGCGGCGTCGGGACGGCGTACTCGTAGAAACCGTCCTTGCAGTTCCAGTCGCCCTTGTCGACCCCGGTGAGCTCACCGCGTACGGCGCTTGCGGTGAATCGCACGGCGTCGGGACCGCGTCAGCCTCCTCAGCGTGATGGCCACGACGAGCGAGGCGGCGAACAGGACCATTTGGACTTTGAAAGGAGAAGCCCTCCTTCTTGGGCGGCTGCTGAGACCATTGCTGGCGAGGGACAGGCGTGAGACATAGTTGACTCAAGTGTCACATTTCTTGCCGGTTCGGGGAATCAACGCGCACTTCACCGTGGTCACGGCAGAATCCCGGGTAAGGCCTGGCGTACTCTCGCGTCCGGCCAACCTGATCTCAGCCCCGGGGAATGATGACCGAGCAGCCGAACGCGAATCCGCAGCAGCCTGGTGACCCGGCGGGGGATCGGCTGGCGCCGCGCCCGCTGGCCAGGCCCGCCGTCGATCCGGCGCAGGCGGCCACGTTCGGCAGGCCGCACGGTGTCGACGGTGCCTTCGACAAGCTGTACCAGCCGGGCGCCAACGGGCAGTCCGCGCCGGGGCTGAACCTCGCGCCCCCCACGCCGGAATCGCTGGCCGAGGCCTTCCGCCGCCCGCCGGGCGCCGAAGGTGTCGTGCTGGAGCGGCCGCACGGGACCAACGGCTCCGCACCGTCCGCAAACGGCGCCGAAGGCCCGCTCTGGACCACGACCTCGGATCCCTGGCGTGACCCGTCGTCCGGCGCGGTGCTCGCCGGGCCCGCCGTGCACCAGGACTCGGAAGAGGAGAAGGACGCGAAGCGCCCGCAGGGTGCGCTGCTGAGCCTTCCGGAGGTCCTTTTCGGGCGGCGTGTGCAGACGAAGGCGCTGGCGATGCTCGCCGCCGTCGCGTTGGTCATCGGCGCCGCCGGCGGGCTGATCGGCTGGTGGTTCGCCGACACCGGCACCGAACTGACCGGGCAGGCCAGCATCTCCGAAGCCGACGCGGCCAAGGAGCGTCCGGCGGGTTCGATCGCTGACATCGCCCACCGGGTGGCGCCCGCCGTGGTCTCGCTCGAAGTGTTCAAACCCGGCGCCGACGCGGGCCAGCAGGGCTCCGGCGTCGTCATCGACACCCAGGGCTACGTGCTCACGAACGAACACGTGATCTCCGCTGCGACGGCCGACGCGGCCACCAAGGTCACCGCCGTGTTCTTCGACGGCAGGCGCGTCGAGGCGAAGGTCGTCGGCGCCGACCCCAAAACCGACCTCGCCGTGGTCAAGGTCGACGTCAAGAACCTGACCGCGCTACAGGTCGGGAAGTCTTCCGACCTCGCCGTCGGCGACTCGGTGATCGCCGTCGGTTCGCCGCTGGCGCTGCAGAACTCGGTCACCGCGGGCATCGTGAGCGCGCTCAACCGCCCGGTGACCGCCGGTGGCGACGGCGGCAGCGCGCCGGTGATCTACGAGGCCATCCAGACCGACGCCGCGATCAACCACGGAAACTCGGGCGGCGCGCTCGTCGACGCGACCGGTGCGCTGGTCGGGATCAACTCCGCGATCCGCTCTTCCAGCGCCGAAGGCGGCAGCATCGGCATCGGGTTCGCCATCCCCAGTGACTACGCGGTGAAAATCGCGAAAACACTGATCAAGGACGGCAAGGTCGTCCATCCCGACATCGGCATCAACGCTTCATCGACCGTCGCGGGCTCCAGCACCATGGGCGCACAGGTTCGCAACGTCGCCCCTGGCGGCCCCGCGGCCTCCGCCGGGATCAAAGAAGGCGACGTCATCACGGAAGTCGGCGGACGGCTCGTGCGCGACTCGGCGGAACTGCTCGTCGCGGTCCGCGCTCGCGAAGTCGGCGAAGTGGTCCCTGTCCGCCTTGTCCGGGATGGGTCTTCTCTTGTCGTGGACGTGAAACTGGCCTCGGACTAGCGAGTTCGGCCGGGTACCCTGAACGGGGAAGACGCCGAGGCGGAGGTTCACACGGGTGTTCGAGAGTGTCGGCTGGGGAGAGATCCTCATCATCGTCGTCGCGGGTCTTTTCATCCTCGGTCCGGAACGGCTGCCCGAAGCGGCGTCCTGGGTGGCGAAGAGCGTCCGCAAGGTCCGCGACTTCGCGACCGGGGCCAAGACGCAGCTGCGTGAGGAGATGGGCCCGGAGTTCGATCAGCTGCGCAAGCCGCTGGAGGACCTGAGGGGCCTGCGGAACTTCGACCCGAAGCGGGTCGTCACCCAGCACCTGTTCGACGGTGACTCGGATCCGCTGGGGCTCAACAACATCAACGGCACCAATGGTGCCAACGGGACGAACGGTGCCAACGGGGCTTCGAAGCCCAACGGCTACCCGGCGACGGCTTCGCAGCCCGAGCCTCTGAAGCCGGGGGAGCGCCCTCCGGTCGACCCGGACGCCACCTGACCCCACGCATTTAGTCCTCTGAATGCGGTCCTTGCGTGTGCAAGTACCGCATTCAGAGGACTAAATGCGTAAGAGGGGGAGTCAGCGGCCGGCGGGAGTGACGTTCAGCATCATCCCGGCCAGCCCGCGTGCCCGGACGGTCAGCTTCTTCGCCGCCTCCTTGAGCACGAGCGACGCCGGGGCGTCCGGCTCGGCCAGCACGATCGGCGTCCCGGCGTCGCCGTTGGAGACCACGCGCGGGTCCATCGGGACCTGACCGAGCAGCGGCACGGTCGACCCGACCGACTTCGACAGCGAGTCGGCCACGGACTGCCCGCCGCCGGATCCGAAGATCTCCATCTTCTGCCCGTCGGGCGTCTCCAGCCACGACATGTTCTCGATGACCCCGGCCACGCGCTGCCGCGTCTGGAGCGCGATCGCGCCCGCGCGCTCGGCCACCTCGGCGGCCGCCTGCTGCGGAGTGGTGACGACCAGGATCTCCGCGTTCGGGATCAGCTGCGCCACCGAGATCGCGATGTCACCGGTGCCCGGCGGCAGATCCAGCAGCAGGATGTCGAGGTCGCCCCAGAACACGTCGGCGAGGAACTGCTGCAACGCGCGGTGCAGCATCGGCCCGCGCCACACCACGGGGGTGTTGCCCGGGGTGAACATGCCGATCGAGATGACCTTCACGCCGTGCGCCTGGGGCGGCATGATCATGGTGTCGACCTTGGTCGGCTTCTCCCGCGCTCCGAGCATCCGCGGCACCGAGTGCCCGTAGATGTCCGCGTCCACCACGCCGACGGAAAGCCCGCGTTCGGCCATCGCGGCCGCGAGGTTCACCGTCACCGAGGACTTGCCGACACCGCCCTTGCCGGACGCGACGCAGTAGACCCGCGTCAGCGAACCGGGCTGCGCGAACGGGATCACCGGCTCCGCGGCGTCGCCGCGCAGCGATTTTCGCAGCTCCGTGCGTTGCTCGTCGCTCATCACGTCGAGCTCGACCCGGACGTCGCTGACGCCGGGGAGCTTCTTGACGGCTTCGGTGGTGTCGTTGGTCAACGTCGCCTTCAGCGGGCAACCGGCGACCGTCAGGTAGATCCCGACGGTGACCACACCGTCCGAGCCGACCTCCACGTCCTTGACCATGCCGAGTTCGGTGATCGGTTTCTTGATCTCCGGGTCGTACACGGCCTTCAGCGCGGTGCGGACATCGTCGACGCTGGGGAGTTGCTGCGTACTGGTCACCCCACCATGTTACGTACCGGTAGGCGGAGCTGGACGGACCCGCCTGGCCGAAGGCCCCGGGATCACAGCGGCAGGGCGCCCTGGCGAGCAAGAAGTGACCTGTTCGGCCAGCGTGCGCCCTGGCGATGGGATCGCGGCCGGGGGCTCATCCGCAAAAATCAAGTACCGGTAGGGGCGCGGTCGGGTTTGGCCTTGCGCGGCTTGGCGTCAAGATCCTCACGGAGCCGGTCGAGTTCGCCCCGCAGGAAGTCCCGGGTGGCGACCTCGCCGAGCGCGATCCGCAGCGAAGCCAGCTCCCGCGCGAGGTATTCGGTGTCCGCCTTCGTCTGCGCGGCGCGATTGCGGTCTTCCTCCAGCGAGACGCGGTCGCGGTCGTCCTGCCGGTTCTGCGCCAGCAGGATCAGCGGCGCGGCGTACGCGGCCTGCGTCGAGAACGCCAGGTTCAGCAGGATGAACGGGTACGGGTCCCACCGCAGCGAGACCGCGACCAGGTTCAGCACGATCCAGACGATGACGATCAGCGTCTGCCAGAACAGGTACTTGCCGGTGCCGAGGAACCGCGCGACCCGTTCGGTGAGCCTGCCGAAGGTGTCCGGATCGATGTTCAGCCTGAACCGGCTCTGGCCGCGGGGCTGGTCGAGCCGCCGCCCGGACATCAGTTCAGGCACGTTCGGCCTCCTCGGTGATCTCGCCGGTGATGTCGTGCAGCCCGGTCGAGCGCCAGTCCTCCGGGAGCAGGTGGTCGAGCACGTCGTCGACGGTGACCGCGCCGAGCAGGTGGTCTTCGGCGTCCACCACCGGCCCGCAGGTGAGGTTGTAGGCGGCGAAGTAGCGGGTGACCTCGGACAAGGTGGCGTTCGGCCGCAGCGCGGGCAGCTGGGAGTCGACGGCGCTCGCCACCATCTCCGCGGGTGGTTCGCGCAGCAGACGCTGGAAGTGCACGACGCCGACGAAGCGCCCGGTCGGCGTCTCCGTCGGCGGACGGCAGACGAACACCATGCTCGCCAGCGCCACCGGGAGGTCCGCGTTGCGGATATGCGCGAGCGCCTCGGCGACCGTGGCGTCCGGCGTCAGCACCACCGGTTCGGGCGTCATCAACCCGCCCGCGGTGTCGGAGGAATACTCCAGCAGCCGCTTCACCGGCGCCGACTCCTCGGGTTCCATCAGCTCCAGGAACCGGTTCTGTTCGGCGGGCGCCAGCTCGGCCAGCAGGTCGGCGGCGTCGTCGGGGTCCATCGCTTCGAGGATGTCGGCTGCGCGTTCCTCGGCGAGGTAGGACAGCAGTTCCTTCTGGTCGTCTTCGGGAAGCTCCTCGATGACGTCAGCCAGGTGCTCGTCGTCCATCGCGTCGGCGACCTCGTGCCGTCGTTTGAGCGGCAGATCGCGGACCGTGGCGGCGACGTCGGCCGCGCGCATGGTGTCGAACAGCATAAGCAGCTGCGCTGCGCCCTGGGTCTGGCCGGTCAGGTCGGTGAGCCCGAGCCCGGACACCTCCGCCCACGGCAGCACCTGCATCGCCGAGCGCCGTCTGCCGAGGCCGAGCCTGCTCGACCGTTCCCGGATCGCGAGTTTCGCGAGCACCCAGTCCCGCGTCCGGGTCGGTTCCATGCCGGCGTCGACGACGGTGACCCGCGTGTCCGAGCCGGCGAGGGTGGCGTGCGCGTCGAACAGCTGCCCGACCACCAGCACCTCGTTGGGCCGTTGGTGGAACCGCCGCATGTTCACCGATCCGGTGGCGAGCGTGACCGCGCTGGGCTCGATCGAGGTCACGCGCAACATCGGCACGAACACGCGGCGCCTCGTCGTCAGCTCGACCACGATGCCCAGGATCCGCGGGGGTTGCTGGTCCAAGCGCAGGCCCGCCACCAGGTCCCGCACCTTGCCGATCGATTCACCATCGGGGCCGAAAACCGGCAAACCGGCCAGCTGAGCTGCGAATACCCTGTTCACGGCTGCCATGCCCGAAGGTTATCCGCTCCCGGGGCCCGAGACGATTCGTGTGATCACCGCAATGCCCAGGCGGCGATTCCGGGAACGGCGGCGTAGGCCGGGTCTTCGGCGAGGGTCTCGGGCGAGGCGCCCTCCGCGAGGTCTTCGTACAGCCAGATCCAGTTCTGCACCGCGCGGACCAGCGTCCACGCCCGCGCGCGTTCGGCGTCCACCCCGGCGGCCGCGGCGAACCACGCGAGCTTTTCGTCCATTGTGGACTCGTTCGCCCGGTTCCAGAGGATCGAGATCGCGCCGAACTCGAGATCACCCGAAAGCGGCTTCGGGTCGATCACCAGCCACGGTTCGCGTTCCCCGGCGAGGACGTTCTCGAAATGAAGGTCCTCGTTCACCATCAGCTCACCGGCCTCCGGTCCGAGGTTCACGCAGATTTCCACGGCGGCGTCGAGGTACTTGCGATCGAACGGTTCGCCCAGCTCGCTCCAGGTCTCCGGGAGTTCGGTGACCAGTTCCGCGGCTTCCTCGCGAAGGGATCGCTGCAGCGTTTCGGGAGCGGGGACGGCCAACCGTCGTGCCAGGGCGCCGACGGTCTCGACGGCCTCCCGGATCGGCTCCGTTTCGAGCGACCTGGTGGCGTCGAGCCGCTCCAGCAGCAGTACGCCGTCCTCAGGCACGTTGTCGTACATCAAAACCGCGCCCTGACCGGCCCAAGTGGACAGTGCGAGCGGTTCGTCATCGGATTCCTCGTGCGGCCAGCCGAGTTTGAGGATCGCGGGGGAGCCGTCCGCTCGGCGCACCGGCTGCGCGACGCCGACGAAGCCGTGCATGGCCTCGCCGTCGTATTCGAGCTGCCACTTGGCGGTGTACTTCTCGGCGAGGAACGGGAGGGAGTCGAGCCACTCGGCGGCTCCGGGGCCAAGTTCGGCGGCGCGGTCGAGGAACTTGGGCGGGATCTTGAAACCGGTCACGAACCCACCTTGGCAGGCTTGTCCACCGTGTTTCCCCCGTGACCCGCCGGGCGTACCGTGAACAGCGAGAACAACCCCGGGAGCAGCCATGGTGGTGGAGATTCTCAGTGCGGTCGCCGTCGCGGGCGGTGCGTGGCTCGCGGCCAGCCTTCGCGTGGTGAAACAGTACGAACGCGGTCTCGTGTTCCGGTTCGGGCGGGTGCGCCCGGCCATCCGGCAGCCGGGGCTCGTGCTGCTGGTGCCGATCGCGGACAGGCTGCAGAAGGTCAACATGCAGATCGTCACGATGCCGATCCCCGCACAGGACGGCATCACCCGCGACAACGTCACCGTGCGGGTCGACGCGGTCGTGTACTTCAAGGTGATCGACCCGGTGCTGGCCGCGGTCAACGTGCAGGACTACCGCTCGGCCGTCGGGCAGGTCGCGCAGACCTCGCTGCGGTCGATCATCGGCAAGAGCGACCTGGACGACCTGCTGTCGAACCGAGAACGGCTGAACGAGGGCCTGGAGCTGATGATCGACAGCCCGGCCTTGGACTGGGGCATCCACATCGACCGGGTCGAGATCAAGGACGTCGCGCTGCCGGAGTCGATGAAACGCTCGATGTCGCGTCAGGCCGAAGCCGAACGCGAAAGGCGGGCGCGGGTCATCTCGGCAGACGGGGAGTTGCAGGCATCGCACAAGCTTTCGCAGGCGGCCGCGACCATGGCCGACACTCCGGCGGCGTTGCAGCTGCGGCTGCTCGAGACCGTCGTGCAGGTCTCGGCGGAGAAGAACTCGACGCTGGTCTTGCCGTTCCCGGTGGAGCTGCTGCGTTTCCTCGACGCGAACACGCCGAAGCGGGGAGCGCCGGAAGAACCGGAGGCCAACGGTCAGGTGGCGCCGGCGCCCAGGGAACCGGGTGATGTCGGTCAAGCCTCGTGAGTGGTAAGGACGGTTCTAACCGTCCTTACCACTCACGAGACGTGCCCCACCAGGCCACCGCCGCCTTCACGCGCCGCCACTGAGACTGCTGGGCTGGTGGTGTTGCTGAGGCTGCGGATGGCGATCGCGTAGTCCGTGAAGGCCTCCTTCCCTACCTTCAGGGTAGGCAAGGAGGCCTTCACGGACCTGCGACCAACTGCCGCCACATTCCCGCTGCTAATCGAGTTGGCCGTTCACGCCCAGGATGATCATCGTGCCGCCGAAACCGACGTACAGCGCGATCACGACGTAGGCGATGATCACCGCCGCGAGCGCCATGCCACGCCCGCCCGCTTCACCGCGGTTCGCCTTCGCCAATCCGATGTGCCCCAGGATCAGCCCGACGATCACCGTCACACAGGAGCAGATCCCGATGAGCGAGCACACCAGCCCGGCGATCGCCATCCCGTTGTCCTGCGATCGCGGGGGAGCCACCGCCGCGTACGGGTTGTACGGCTGGGGCGGCGGGTACGCGGCGGGCAACGGCACGGGCGTGTACACCGACGGCTCCGGAGTCGCGTAGGGCGGCGGCACGGGCTCGGCGGTCAGCGGGTCGATGGCCTGCCCGTACGTCTCGACCGGAACCGGAACGGAAGCCGGGTCGGGAGGGGGTACAGGGTCCGGCGCTGAGGCCGAAGGCGGCTCGAACGGAGTGGGTGGCTCGAACGGCGGAGGCGGCGTGAAGGGCGCCGGCGGCTGGAACTGCTGCGGTTCCGCCGGGCCCGACACGGTTTCGGGCGCCGAAGTCGGGTCCGAGAAGGTGTTCGAGTCGGTGTAGGACGACGTCGACGGTGTGTCCTGCGAGTCGGAACTGCTCATCCGGTTGGCCCCCTGGTTCGTGCGGGACACCACCGTATCCGGGGACGGGTCACGAGACGCTCGCGGCTCCGATCGCGAGCACGACGAAAACGAACCACAGGATGACCGGGATCAACCACAGCGCGGTGACGACGTACCCGATGATCATGCCCGCCTGGGCCATGCCCTGGCCGCCCGCTTCGCCGCGTTTGGCCTTCGAGAGCGCGATGTGCCCGAAGATGATCCCCAGGATCGCCGGGAAACACATGACCAGCCCGATCAGCGAGCACACCAGCGACGCCACCGCCATGCCCTGGTCCGGCGGCCGCACGTAGGTCTGCTGGACGTAGTACTGCTGCGGCGGCGGTTGATACGGCTGGAGACCGTAGGGCTGCCGGCCGTAGGGGTCATGCGGATTCGTCATGCCGGTCCCCTCGTGGACGAGGACCGTATCGCTACCGGAAAGCCCCGTGTTTCGCGGCGATGTTCAGCGCGACGGGGATCGCGATGGCGTACAGGATGATCATCAAGTAGCCGACGACGAACGCGGCGAGTGCCATGCCCTTGCCGCCCACCTCGCCGCGCCGGGCCTTGGCGAAGGCGACGTGGCCCATGACGATCCCCGGGATCACGGACACCAGCCCGATCAGCCCGAAGAGTGAAAAGATCAGGGCGGCCGTCGCGAGACCGGAATCCTTGCTCCGCGCCGGAGCCTGGTTCGGGAAGGCGTACTGCTGTTGCGGCGGGAACCCGCCGAAAGGCTGCTGAGCCACGTTTCGTCCCCCTCGGACTGTGATCGGCTTGTCACTGTAGTGGCATGCTCACGGATGGCGTACGCGTGACTGCGCTCATAGCGGGGTCTCTCCGCAGGCGTCATACTCACCGGTAACCCAGCGCCGGGAGCCCGGCGCGCGCGAATTTAGGGAGCAGCGATGGCTCGCCTCGCCCAGACCGCCGGCTTGACCGACGTGCAGTCCGAAATCCTGGCCACGGTCCGCCAGTTCGTGGACAAGGAGGTCATCCCGCGCGCGCAGGAGCTCGAGCATTCCGACACCTATCCCGCCGACATCGTCGAGGGGATGAAGGAGATGGGCCTGTTCGGGCTCACCATCCCGGAGGAGTACGGCGGCCTCGGCGAATCGCTGCTGACCTACGCCCTCGTGGTCGAGGAGATCGCGCGTGGCTGGATGAGCGTCTCCGGTGTCATCAACACGCACTTCATCGTCGCGCACATGATCAAGCAACACGGGACGCCGGAGCAGAAGCAGCACTTCCTGCCGCGGATGGCGACCGGCGAGGTCCGCGGCTCGTTCTCGATGTCCGAGCCGGACCTCGGCTCCGACGTCGCCGCGATCAAGACCCGCGCCCGCCGGACCGACGACGGCTACGTCATCGACGGTTCGAAGATGTGGCTGACCAACGGCGGCAGCTCCAACCTGATCGCGCTGCTCGTCAAGACCGACGAAGGTGCCGAGAAGGCCCACCAGAACCTGACCACTTTCCTGGTCGAGAAGCCCGAGGGCTTCGGCGAGGTCGCGCCCGGCCTCACCATCCCCGGCAAGATCGACAAGATGGGCTACAAGGGCGTCGACACCACCGAAGCCGTGTTCGACGGCTACAAGATCGGTGCCGACAAGGTCCTCGGCGAAGCGCCGGGCAAGGGCTTCGCGTACATGATGGACGGTGTCGAGGTCGGCCGCGTCAACGTCGCCGCCCGCGCCTGCGGGATCGCGATCCGCGCGTTCGAGCTCGCCGTCGAGTACGCCCAGCAGCGCAAGACCTTCGGCAAGGCCATCGCCGAGCACCAGGCGGTCGCGTTCAAACTCGCCGAGATGGCCACCAAGGTCGAGGCCGCGCACCTGATGATGGTCAACGCCGCCCGCCTCAAGGACTCCGGTGAGCGCAACGACGTCGAGGCCGGAATGGCGAAGCTGATCGCGAGCGAGTACTGCGCCGAGGTCACCCAGGACTCCTTCCGCATCCACGGCGGCTACGGCTACTCCAAGGAATACGAGATCGAACGCCTCATGCGCGAGGCGCCGTTCCTGCTCATCGGCGAAGGCACCAGCGAGATCCAGAAGACCATCATCAGCCGTGGCCTGCTCCGCGAATACAAGTCCCGCTCCTGAACGTTCGCACCTTTCGCCCGTCCTTGAGAAGATGGACCAGGATGGGCGAGAGGTGATTACGTGAGTGCTCCCTTTGGCGGAAGCGGCCGGGCCGCGGGTGGGCTGCCCAGGCTGCCGACACCACCTACCGGCTGGCCGATCGGTTCCTACGCGACGTACGGCGAAGCCCAGCAAGCCGTCGGTTTCCTCGCGGAGAAGGAGTTCGGGGTCTCCGACGTGACCATCGTCGGCGTCGACCTGATGCTCGTCGAGCGCGTCGTCGGACGGCTGAGCTGGGGCCGGGTGCTCGGCACGGGCGCGGTGTCCGGCGCGTGGTTCGGCCTGATCATCGGGTTGCTGCTGGGCATGTTCAACAACCAGGGTTTCGCCTGGCAGCCCATGATCGGCGGGCTCGTGCTCGGCATCCTGGCGTGGACGGTCTTCGCGGCGATCAGCTACGGCATGTCCCGTCGCGACTTCTCCTCCGCGAGCCAGCTGGTCGCCGGCCGCTACGACGTGCTCTGCCAGCCGCGTTCGGCCGAACAGGGGCGCGAGCTCCTCGCCCAGTTGGCGTTGGGCGGCCGTCCCACCTGATGACTCCGAGTCCAGACCACTGACATTCGGCGGTACTTGTTCACCTGTTCGTCGTGCGGTCCGCTGAATCGTTACCGATACTGCTTGCGGGCGGTGATCGCCCGGAATAGGTTGCACAACACCAGTCGGGCGGTCGCGTACTCCAGCGTGTCCGCCCGAGCACTAGCACGTCGGGGTGCTGGCGCGCGGGCTTCTTCAACGCGTCCTAGTGCCGCCGCTCCCCAGGCGTGCGCGGGTGAGGAGGCCTCATGGGGAAGAGGATGAGCGCGAGCCGGAGGGGCCGCTCACCAGGCCGCACCGGCTCGCTACTCGGCGCGGCGGCGCTGACGGCCGGCTTGCTGGCGGGTTGCGGTTCGGATGCCGGGCTGAAGATCAACGTCTACTACGCGCCCGAAGACAATTTCCAGTCCGTTGTGGACGATTGCACGAAGGCCTCGGGCGGGCGGTACGAGGTCGTGTACAACAAGCTCCCGCGCCCGGCCGACGGCCAGCGGGAACAGATGGTGCGACGGCTGGCCGCCGGGGACGATTCGCTCGACGTACTGGGGCTGGACGTCACCTGGGTCTCGGAGTTCGCCGAGGCGGGCTGGATCGACGAATGGACCGGTGAAGCCAAGGCCGAGGCGACCGCGGGTGTCCTGCCGGGTCCCCTCGAAACCGCCACGTGGAACGGAAAGCTCTACGCGGCGACCAAGAACACCAACGTCCAGTTGCTCTGGTACGACGACCGGCTGACCCCGACGCCGCCGAAGACCTGGGACGAGATGATCCAGCAGGCCCAGGCGCTCAAGGCGCAGGGCAAGCCGGCGAACGTCGTGTTCACCGGCGCGCAGTACGAAGGCCTGGTCGTCATCTACAACACGCTCGTCGAGTCGGCGGGCGGCAAGATCCTCTCCGACGACGGCAAGTCGGTCGTGATGGACGAGGGCGCGATCAAGGCGCTGGAGATGCTCAAGAAGGTCACCACGGCCGGGATCACCGACCCGTCGCTGACCAACTCCAAGGAGGACGAGGTCCGCCAGGCCTTCCAGCGCGGGAACGCCGCCTTCGAGTTGAACTGGCCGTTCGTCTACGCCTCCTACGCCAAGGAGAAGAAGGACGAGCTGAAGCACTTCAAGTGGACCACCTATCCGGAGTTCGAAGCGGGCAAGCCCGCCAAGACCACGATCGGTGGCTACAACCTGGCGGTCAGCTCGACCTCGAAGCACAAGGCCGAAGCCTACGAGGTCGCGTTGTGCCTGCGCAGCGCGAAGAACCAGAAGTTCTCCGCGCTCAAGGACGGTGTCCCGCCGACGATCGAATCGCTCTACACGGACACGCTGCCACTCGACGCGACGGCGCCGCAGAGTGACGACAACCCGAGTATGGACACGAAGTACCCGATGCGGGAAACGATCCTGGAGGCCCTCAAGGACGCCGCGGTGCGGCCGCTGACCCCGGCCTACCAGAACGCCTCGACGGTGTTGTCGAAGGTGCTTTCCCCGCCGTCCGAGATCGATCCGCGGAAGACGGCGGAGAAACTCAAGGAAGAACTCGCCGACGCGCTCCAGTCGAAGGGAGTGATCCCGTGACCGTGCAGGAAACCGCCGGTACGGCGACCGGGAGCAAGCCGGGCAAGAAGGCCAAACCCGTTCTCAGTGAAGGAAAGAAGGCCGAACGCAGGCTCGGGCTGTGGCTGTGCGCCCCGGCGGCGATCGTGATGATCGCGGTCACCGGGTATCCGATCATCTACTCGATCTGGCTCTCCCTGCAGCGCTACGACCTCAGGTTCCCGGCGCAGCAGGAGTTCGTCGGCCTCGACAACTACATCGCGGTGCTGTCCAACGGCTACTGGTGGACGGCGTTCGGGACGACGATGGGGTTGACCATCGTTTCGGTGGTGATCGAGTTCGTCCTCGGCATGGGCTTGGCGCTGATCATGCACCGGACGCTCGTCGGACGGGGCCTCGTGCGGACGGTCGCCCTGATCCCGTACGGCATCGTGACGGTGGTCGCGGCGTTCTCCTGGTACTACGCCTGGACACCGGACACGGGCTACCTGGCCAACCTGTTCTTCCCGGACAGCGCGCCGCTGACCGAGTACTGGCCATCGCTGGCGATCATCGTGCTGGCCGAGGTGTGGAAGACGACGCCGTTCATGGCGCTGCTGCTGATGGCGGGCCTGGCGCTGGTGCCGGACGATCTGCTGAAGGCCGCGGCGATGGACGGCGCGACGGCGTGGCAGCGGTTCACGAAGGTGATGCTGCCGGTGATGAAGCCCGCGATCCTGGTGGCGCTGCTGTTCCGCACCCTGGACGCGTTCCGCATCTTCGACAACATCTTCGTGCTCACCAACGGCGCGCAGGACACGTCTTCGGTGTCGATGCAGACCTACAACAACCTGGTCAAGGGCCTGAACCTGGGGATCGGGTCGACGATGGCGGTGCTGATCTTCCTCACGGTGGCGATCATCGCGTTCATCTTCATCAAGGTGTTCGGCACGGCCGCACCCGGCAGTGACAATGGGGGTAAGCGCTGATGGCGATCGGTGGAGCGGTCACTCCCGGCCGCAAGTTCAAGTGGGGCCTCGTCGACATCC
This sequence comes from Amycolatopsis sp. NPDC043885, assembly GCF_056435685.1. Taxonomy (NCBI): domain Bacteria; kingdom Bacillati; phylum Actinomycetota; class Actinomycetes; order Pseudonocardiales; family Pseudonocardiaceae; genus Amycolatopsis; species Amycolatopsis sp. NPDC043885. The sequence continues at coordinate 114,582 of NZ_JBWKEA010000001.1, read as the reverse complement.
TGGTCCTGGTGTTCGCGCTGTTCCCGGTGCTGTGGGTGGTCTCGCTTTCGTTCAAGACCAAGGAGACCTTGGACGACGGGAATTTCATCCCGTCGGAATGGACGTGGCAGAACTACGCGGACATCTTCGAGACCACGGAGTTCATCAGGGCACTGGTGAACTCGATCGGGATCGCGATCATCGCGACGGTGATCGCGGTCGTCCTCGGCACGATGGCGGCGTACGCGATCGCGCGGCTGGACTTCCCCGGCAAGCAGGTGCTGGTCGGGATGTCGCTGCTGATCGCGATGTTCCCGCAGGTGTCGCTGGTGACGCCGCTGTTCAACATCGAACGTGAGCTGGGCCTGTTCGACACCTGGCCGGGGCTGATCCTGCCCTACATCACGTTCGCGCTGCCGCTGTCGATCTACACGCTGTCCGCGTTCTTCCGGGAAATCCCGTGGGAGCTGGAAAAGGCGGCGAAGATGGACGGCGCGACCCCGGCGCAGGCGTTCCGGAAGGTGATCGCGCCACTGGCGGCACCGGGGGTGTTCACCACCGCGATCCTGGTGTTCATCTTCTGCTGGAACGACTTCCTGTTCGCGATCTCGCTGACCTCGACCGAGGCCTCGCGCACGGTCCCGGCGGCGCTGTCGTTCTTCACGGGGTCCTCGCAGTTCGAAGACCCCACCGGGACGATCTCCGCGGCCGCCGTGGTGATCACCGTCCCGATCATCCTGTTCGTGTTGTTCTTCCAGCGTCGCATCGTGGCGGGGCTGACGTCCGGTGCGGTGAAGGGCTGACCCATGGCTGAAATCGTTCTCGAAAAAGTGTCCAAGAAGTACCCCGACGGCGCCCTCGCGGTGTCCGAAGTGGACATCACGATCGCCGACGGTGAGTTCATCATCTTGGTCGGCCCGTCCGGCTGCGGGAAGTCCACGACGCTGAACATGGTCGCGGGGCTGGAGGACATCTCCTCCGGCGAACTGCGCATCGACGGCCAGCGCGTCAACGAGAAGGCGCCCAAGGACCGCGACATCGCGATGGTGTTCCAGTCCTACGCGCTGTACCCGCACATGAGCGTGCGGGAGAACATGGCGTTCCCGTTGCGGCTGGCCAAGGTCGACGACCGGACGGTACGGGCCAAGGTCGAGGAGGCGGCGCAGATCCTCGATCTGACCGGGCACCTGGACCGCAAACCGGCGAACCTCTCCGGTGGTCAGCGCCAGCGCGTCGCGATGGGGCGGGCGATCGTCCGCAATCCCAAGGCGTTCCTGATGGACGAGCCACTGTCCAATCTGGACGCGAAGCTCCGCGGCCAGATGCGGACGTCGGTGTCGAAGATCCAGAAACAGCTGGGCACGACGACGCTCTACGTCACGCACGACCAGACCGAGGCCATGACCCTCGGCGACCGGGTCGTCGTGCTCCGGGCCGGCTACGTGCAGCAGATCGGGTCGCCGCAGTTCCTCTACGACAACCCGGCGAACCTGTTCGTGGCCGGGTTCATCGGCAGCCCGTCGATGAACTTCGTGCCCGCGACGCTGGAGAACGGGACGGCCCGCAGCGCGCTGGGCGACATCCCGCTCACCGACCGGGTGCGGCAGCTGGTCGAAGCGGCCAACGCGCCGCGTGAGGTCATCGTCGGCATCCGGCCGGAGCACTTCGAGGACGCCGCGCTGGTGGACGCCGCCGCCCGCCAGGGCGCGACGTTCACCGCCCACGTCGACGTCCTCGAGTCGATGGGTTCCGAGAAGTTCGCGCACTTCTCGGTCGAGGGTGAGGCCGCGTCGTCGTCCGACCTCGCGGATCTCGCCGCCGACAGCGGTTCTTCGGACGTACCCGGCTCCGAGTCGCAGATCGTGGCCCGCCTTTCGGCGGCCTCGTCGGCGGCGGAGAACCAGAACGTCGAGCTGTGGTTCGACGCGGACAAGATCAAGCTGTTCGACGGGGCCAGCGGCAAGAACCTGACCTACACCGACTAGCTCCCTCCTGTGGCGCGTGAAGGCCCCCTTCCCTCGGCTCAGCCGAGGGAAGGGGGCCTTCACGCGAGTTACGCCTTCAGTCACGTGTGTGCGTTGTCCACTTCGGACATCGTGAATTCCCCACCTTCGGCGGTGTACGCCTCACAGGGCGATCGGGGATCCTCAGCCCCGCAACGGTACCTAGAGAAGGGCGCCTGCCTTGCCGAAGAAGCTGACACGCCGTCTCCTGCAGGGCCTGGCCGGCGCGGTCCTCATCACCGCGCTCGCCCCCGCCGTCGCCTGGGCCGAACCACCACAGGCCTTGCCGGCGAACGCGACCGAAGCCGACAGCAAGTGGCAGCCCGCGTTCGACTACGACACCGACGGCTGCTACCCGACGCCCGCGATCTCACCGACCGGCGCGATCGCCACCGGTCTCAAGAATTCCGGAGCCCTCAACGGTCAGTGCCGCGACCGGTCGGACCTCGACAACACCAACTCCTACGCGCGGTCGAAGTGCAACAACGGCTGGTGCGCCCACCTCTACGACCTCTACTTCGAAAAGGACCAGGCCGTCCCGGGCATCGACTGCTGCGGGCACCGGCACGACATCGAACACGTCGTCGTCTGGGTCAACGAGGGTCAGGCCCGGTACGTCTCGACGTCAGCGCACGGCAACTACTCCACTCACGACCGCTCCAAGGTCTCCTGGGAGGGGACCCACCCGAAGATCGTCTATCACAAGGACGGCGCGAGCACCCACTGCTTCCGCATCGCGAGCGCGACCGAACCGCCGGAGAACCACTACAACGCCTGGCAGTACCCGGACCTCGTCAGCTGGGACGGGTTCCCGCCCGGTATCCGGGACACGCTCGTCCGCGCCGATTTCGGCAGCGCGAGCCTGGCGATCAAGGACGGCGCCTTCGAACACAATTTGGGGAAGGCCAAACCGGCGGGCATCCCCTTCGATCCCAACGGCTGAGGCCGGCTCAGTACTCGCTCTCGGGCAGGGCGAGCCACAGCACGAGATAGACGATGAACTGCGGGCCGGGCAGCAGGCAGGACAGCACGGCGAGCAGACGGACCTTGCCCGGCGTGGTGCCGAAGCGTTTGGCGAGACCGGCGCAGACGCCGCCGATCATGCGGCCCTGGCGCGGTCGGGTCAGGCGGGCGGCTACGGGGTTCGTCACGGTACTTCCCTCTCGGTCGTCACGGTGTGTGAAACCCATTCTCGTCTCGTGACGGCCCTGCCGCATCCCACCGCGGAACGAAACGCACCCTTAAGGGCGTGAAATCGCGGTAAGGCGGTCACCTGGGAAAACGTGGCGGCTCCTGTGTTCTTCGCCCGTAGGGGCTGGTGTTCCGCGATCTTTTGACGATACTGCTACGGTGCCCTCGAAGAGACTCAGCGCAGTACTCTGCGGCCTGTTCCTCGCCGCGGCCTGTTCCACCCCGGAACCGGCGGTGGCGCCGTCGACCACGGCGGGTGGGGAGGCCCTGACCGCTTCCGAGGCGCTCGGGGAATACTCGTCGCTCGATTACTGCAGCCTTGTCGAACAGCGGAAAGTGATCGGCGGCGGAAACGCGGTCAAACCGCCGTTGACGTCTTTCGAGTTCTGCCGCCTCGAATTCGTCGAGGGCGCCAATCGCTACACCGTGACCACCGGCCCGATCACTTCCGGGCAGGATCCGAACAATCAGCCGTACGAATACGCCGGCCCGCTGCCGGAAGGCGTCAGCGTCCAGCGGTCGACGTTCAACGAAGACACCGCATGCACCCGGCTGCTCACCTTCGCCGACGGGATCAGGCTGTCCATCACGGTGACCTCCGACGACACGGCGCCCGCCGATCAGGCCGGCCGCTGCCGGATCGCCGACGCGACGGTCGACGGCGCGGCCGGCGTGATCGGCGCGCGCAAGGTCGGGCGGCTGAACCTCGACCAGCGTTCGTGGGGCCGGGTCGCCCCGTGCGCGCCGCTCGACCAGCATGAGCTCGACGCCGCCGCCGGTCCGGAGACCAAACCGGCTCCGGCGTTGTCCGGGCACAGCTGCATCCGCGGCAAGGTCAGCTTCTCGCTGTCGGTGGGCGCGGACACCACGCCGGGCGCGACGGAGGCGCTGGGCGGCCGGCAGGTCCAGGTCACGACGTCCGGCGCGTTCTGCCAGGTGACCACGCACCGGCCGATCCCCGGCACCCCGGACCGGGTCGAGCAGGCGATGCTCTCGGTGGTGGGCGTCGACGGGGCGCCGGAGGACGCCACCTGCGCGGCGGCGCGAGAGGTCGCCGTCGCGGTGTTCCCGAAGCTCCCTTGACGCATTCAGAGGACTAAATGCGGTAGTTGCACGCGCAAGGACCGCATTCAGAGGACCAAATGCGGGGGCTAGCGCAGCTTGGGCAGCCGGAACGAGCACATCGCCTCGTCCAGCGCCTCGACGTCCAGCGGCGGATGCGGCAACGCGGTGGCGCATCCAGGTTCGGCGCGCAGGCCGTCCAGCAGCATCGCGAGGCACCGGCGCCACAGGTCCGGCTGGATACCGTGCGTGAACTCGATGACCGAGCCGAGCATCTGGTGCAGGAGCGGTATGTCCGTCGGCACGAAATCGGCGCGGAGGGCACCGGCCGCCTGAGCCCGTTCGACGAGCTGTGTGATCAACGGCACCATGCGGGATTTCGCCTCGGCGACGCGCTCCTGGCCGAAGACGTTCGACAACATGACTTCACGTAACCCGCGGTCACCGGCGTGCAGTTCGGCCGCGCGCCACGTGAAGCCTGCGAATCCCTCCCAGGGATCTTCGGCGCGAAGCGCTTCTTCGGCGAACTCGCGGATCGTCTCGAACTGGTCGACGAACATGGCTTCGACCAGGTGTTCTTTGCTCGGAAAGCGACGATAGACGGTGCCCACGCCGACGCCCGCGTGATGCGCGACGTCGTCGAGAGTCGCTTCGAGCCCGCGCTCGCCGAAGACAGTGTGTGCCGCCGCGATGATGCGCTGCCGATTGAGTTCAGCGTCGCGCCGCAGCGGCCGCGCCGGTGCGGCAGAAGCGAGTTCCCGAGCCATTCGTCCAGCTTAACAAACGAAGTAGAGGATACTTCTCCACTTTTTGTGTACCTTGGGCGCGGAAAGGGGAGATACCTACTCCACATAGCTTCTTCGTCACTATCGGTGAGGAAACCGCCCGTATGTCTGACTCATCCACCGCTGTCGCCACGCCGCCGGGGGACGCGGCCGCGCGGCACGCCAACCCGCACCACGCCAGGAGATGGCTGATCCTGGTGATGATCGGCCTCGCTCAGCTGATGGTCGTCCTCGACGCCACCGTCGTGAATATCGCGCTGCCGTCGGCGCAGCAGGACCTCGAGTTCTCGAACGACGCCCGCCAATGGGTCGTCACCGCCTATGCGCTCGCGTTCGGCAGCCTGCTCCTGCTGGGCGGGCGGCTCGCGGATCTCTTCGGCCGCAAACGCGCGTTCCTCGTCGGGCTCGCCGGTTTCGCCATCGTGTCCGCGATCGGCGGCGCCGCCACCAGTATCGAAATGCTGCTCGTCGCCCGTGCCGCGCAAGGTGTCTTCGGCGCGCTTCTCGCCCCGGCCGCCCTTTCGCTGCTGACCACGACCTTCACCGACCCGAAGGAACGCGGCAAGGCGTTCGGGGTCTTCGGCGCGATCGGCGGTGGCGGCGCGGCGATCGGCCTGCTGCTCGGCGGCGTGCTGACCGAGTACCTCGACTGGCGCTGGTCGATGTACGTCAACATCATCTTCGCGGTGATCGCGTTCGCCGGTTCGGCCGTGCTGCTGAAGAACTCCGAAACCGACGGCCCGCGCCCGAAGCTCGACATCCCGGGCACGATCACCGCGTCGGCCGGTCTCTTCGCGCTCGTCTACGGCTTCGCGAACGCCGAGCGCGACTCGTGGTCCTCGGTCTCGGTGTGGGGTTTCCTCGCCGCCGGTGTCGTGCTGCTCGCCGCTTTCGTCGCGATCCAGCAGCGGGTCTCGCATCCGCTCCTGCCGCTGCGCGTGCTGCTCGACCGCGACCGCGGCGGCTCGTACCTCGCGATGTTCCTGCTCGCCATCGGGATGTTCTCGATCTTCCTGTTCCTCACCTTCTATATTCAGCTGAACCTCGGGTTCACGCCGGTGCAGAGCGGGGTCGCGTTCCTGCCGATGGTGGCCACCCTGATGGCCAGCGCGACATCGGCGACGGCCGTGCTGCTGCCGAAGTTCGGCGCGAAACCGTTGGTGTCACTGGGAATGCTGATCGCGGGGGCGGGGCTGTTCTGGCTCTCGGCCATCGACGTCACCAGCACGTACGCCGGCGGGGTGCTGTTCCCGCTGATGGTCATGGGTGTCGGCATCGGCCTCGCGATGGCGCCCGCGATGAGCGTCGCGACCTTCGGCGTCGACACGCACGACGCCGGTGTCGCGTCGGCGGCGGTCAACACCGCGCAGCAGGTCGGCGGCTCGATCGGGACCGCGCTGCTGAGCACGCTGGCCGGTAACGCGGCGACGTCGTTCACGGCCGGGAAGGTGCCTTCGGCGCAACTGGCGGCCGAAGCGGCAGTGCACAGCTACACGACCGCTTTCGTGTGGGGCGGGTGGATCTTCGTCATCGGTGCGGTGATCTGCGGGCTGCTGCTGCGGTCGGGTGCTCCGGCGAAGGCTCCCGAAGGTACTTCGGAGGGTGCGCCGGTCGCCGTTCACATGTAGCTCTCGAACGCTATGAAAGGCCCCTTCATTGCAAAATTTGCAATGAAGGGGCCTTTCATAGCACGCGCGGAGCGCGTCAGCGGGACTGTGATCGCACGGCCTCGAAGACCTCGTCGTCCCACCGGTGCGTCCGGATCAGCCGGTACCGTTCGCAAGCCACCCACAGGTACGCCTCGGCGTCCGTCCGCGAGCCGATCAGATCCGCCTGCCGCAGCATCGCCACCACCGGCACGAACTCCTCGTCGAACCACCGCTGCGCCAGCGTCGCTCGGTCCGAGTATGCCCCTTCGTCCTGCATCAGCCGGAAACCCCACGCCTCGACGTGCTCACCGAGCCGCGCGTAGTCCCACGGATCCGTGAACACCACAGAAGCCCGCGCGTGCCCCGAAAGCGGGACGCGTTCCAGGAACAGCCGCCGGTAGTCCTTCACGATCAGGTCGCCGCGGTACCGGATCCCGCTCGGGTCCAGTTTGGTCCGCACCTCGGTGACCATCGCCTCTATTGTGGACAGTCGCATCGCGTGCGCCACCGAAACGCGGTGGTGCCCGTCGATGATGAAATGCAGTTCGCCGACGCGGTACACCTCGATCGGCGGGATCGGCTCGCCGCGCCGGGTGGCGAGCGCCAGCCGTTCCCAGCGTTCGCGGACCCGCCCGGACGTCGGGCGGAAGCGGCGGTCGAAGTCGCGGCCGCGGTCGACGCTGCCGACGATCGAATCGAGCCGGATCACTCGCGCGCCGATCTTCCGTTCGCCGAGATAGCCGAGCGCGTCGACCACCTCGTGGAACGGCAGCATGATGTTGACGTCGTCGGGCTCGCGGCGCAGCCAGTTCGCCAGCCGTGACAACACCTGACGCCGTCGCGCGCGAAGGAAGTCGTGCTCCGCGTCCGCGCGGGGAAAGCCCGTGTCCTTCATGAGAACTCCATGATCCGGTGCCCGACGACGTTGCGGACCGTGGTCCCGCCGACCACCCGGTCCGGCACGGGTTCACCGTGCGGGTGGATATGCCCGTGCAGCAACCACTTCGGGCGCAGCAACTCGATCGTGCGATGGAGACAGTCGAACCCGCGGTGCGGCGGGTCCTCGCGGTCGCCGCAATGCCGCGGCGGCGCGTGCGTGAGCAGGACGTCGACGTCCCTTCCGTCCCGCCGGCGGCGGAACCGGGCCCGGCGCACCAGCCGCCGGGCACGCCGCGCCTGCTGGCGTTGTGTCCACTGGTTCGGGCCGTCGTTGTAGCGCACCGAGCCGCCGAGCCCGGCGAACCGGAGCCCGCCGACGTCGACGATGCGGCCGTCCGCGTTCACTCCGCCCGCCGGCCCTGGCCACACGGTGGGGAAACCGTCCTTCATGGACAGTCCGCCGTAGCGCGTGTAGCCGGACAGGTCGGGGTCGTGGTTGCCGGGGACGAACACGCACGGCACGTCGAGCGCGCTCGCCAGGAACTCGAGGTAGTCGTACGGCAGGTCGCCGGCGCCGATCACGAGGTCGGCCGGGTGGTTGCGGACGGCGGACGTCCACAACCGCTCTTCGACCTCGTCCGCGACGACCAGCGCTTTCACGCGCTCCAGCGTAATGCCGGACGCGCTACTTCGGGCCGTGCGCGAACGCGGGGTCCTTCGCGATGATCGCGATCACGATGCCGAGCCAGACGACGCAGAACGCCAGCGCCCAGAACTTGAGGTTGGTCAGGATCCTTGGCATGGGGAACTCCAGGTACTACCGAAAGCGGGAAGGGGTCAGAGCCAGCGGTTCTTCCTGAATATTCGGTAGAGCAGGATGCAGACGCCGAAGATGACCGTCATCGCCACCGGGTAGCCGAAACGCCAATGCAGTTCCGGCATGTAGTCGAAGTTCATCCCGTAGATCCCGGCCAGCGCCGTGGGGACCGCGATGATCGCCGCCCACGCGGTGATCTTGCGCATGTCGGTGTTCTGCTGGAGCGTGATCTTCGCCAGTGTCGCGTCGACCAGGGTGGTCAGCAGTTCGTCGAAGTTCGCGACCCGCTCCGCCACGGTCGTCAAGTGGTCGGAGACGTCACGGAAGTACGAGCGGACCTCGTCCGGGATCAGCCGCGTGTAGCCCTCGGCGAGGCGCTGCAGCGGGGTGCCCAGCGGCATGACCGCGCGGCGCAGCTCCAGCACTTCGCGCTTCATGAAGTAGATCTGCTCGGCGCTCACCTTGGACCGCGGCGCGAAGACGTGCGTCTCCATCTCGTCGATGTCCGCCTCGATGGCGGTGGTGACATCGAGGTAGTGGTCGACGACGTGGTCCGCGATCGCGTGCAGCACCGCGGACGGCCCGAGGTCGAGCCGCTCCGGGTCCTGGTCGAGTTCGCGGCGCAGCCTGGCGAGCCCCGAGTGATTCCCGTGCCGCACGGTGATCACGAAGTCGCGGCCGAGGAAGGCCATCAGCTCGCCGGTCTCGACGATCTCGTTCGCCGTCGCGGGCGACTCGTGCTCGACGTACCGGACGGTCTTCAGCACCATGAACAGCGTGTCGTCGTAGCGCTCCAGCTTGGGCCGCTGGTGTGCTTCCAACGCGTCCTCGACGGCCAGCTCGTGCAGGCCGAAGGTGTCCGCGATGCCCTGGATCTGAACCGCGTCGGGCTCGTGGAGGCCGATCCAGACGAACCCGGCGTGCCGCTTGCGCACCTCTTTGATGGCCTCGGCGTGCGTCCAGCGGCCGGGCAGCCGCTTGCCCTCCACGTACACCGCGCAATCGACGACGTACGCCGAAAGGGGGACGGGCAGCGGGCGTTCGGGGACGCTCTTGGCGCGGCCGTTGCTCCGGCCGCGAAGGCCGCCGAGCGAGGGAATGGCAGGCATGGGATCTCCTGGGCAGACGTCGTGCGTTGATGCGCGAAGACGACGGGCCAAGCGGTCGGGGGGCCGCTCGGCTAGGCCAGCGTTCCCGGTTTCGTCAGCCCTGCCAGGTGGGGATCCGGCGAGACGTGAAGGCGGAAACGCTGCGACTACTAGGAAGCGGACTATCGCCACTCGACATCGGGTTCCTCACCTCCTTGGCTCGGCGGACGGTTACGCAGTGGTGTGGGTCGCGTTGACGACCCGACACCAATGGTCGAGGGTACTCCTCAACACGAAGGCCTGTCGTTCCAGGCTCACGCCGCGTTACTCGTGCAGGAGGAATGGGTGCAGTTCGGTCGCTATTACGAAGAGTTCGAGGTCGGTGCGGTCTACAAGCACTGGCCGGGCAAAACGGTCACCGAGTACGACGACCACCTGTTCTGCCTCATCACCATGAACCACCATCCGCTGCACCTCGACGCGCACTACGCCGAGGAGACCACCGACTTCGGCAAGAACGTCGTGGTCGGCAACTACATCTACTCGCTGCTGCTGGGGATGTCGGTGCCGGACGTGTCCGGCAAGGCGATCGCGAACCTCGAGGTCGAATCGCTGAAGCACGTGAAGCCGACCTTCCACGGTGACACCATCTACGGCGAGACCGAGGTGCTGGACAAGACGCCGTCGAAGTCGAAGGACGACCGCGGTGTCGTCTACGTCGAGACCCGCGGCTACAAGCAGGACGGCACGATCGTGTGTGTCTTCCGTCGCAAGGTGATGGTGCCGAAGCGGTCTTACGGAGACACCAGGGGCGGTGAACAGCCCGGCCGTCCTGTCCCGCACGAATAATGGGTGTCACGAACGGGAAGAGGGAGCGCGTCGATGCCCATCGGGCTGGATGAGATCAAGAGCCGTCTGCGGAAGTTCGCGACGGTCGAGGCGGCCGGTGTTTCGCCGCTGTACGAGCACCTGGCGGCGAAGGCGTCCGAGGACGACGAAGTCGCCGGTCTCCTGACCGACGCCCGCGGCGGTGAAGCGCGCGGAACGCTCCTCATGGCGACGGCGCACCGGCTCATCCAGGCCGACCCCATCCACCCGCTCTCGCGGTACTACCCGTCCGTCGGCGGTTTCGACGGCGTGGACTCGGAGACGTGGCCGCTGTTCCGCTCGTTCCTGCTGGAACGAGCGGACAAGGCCCGGGCGATCATCTCCTCGCGGTACACGCAGACCAACGAGGTCCGCCGTGCCGCGCTGCTCTACCCCGCGATGACGACGGCCGCGAAGGAGGCGGGCGGCAAGATCGCGCTGCTCGAGGTCGGCTGCAGCGCGGGCCTGCTGCTCGGCCTGGACAAATACGCCTACCGCTACCAGTGCGACGGCGGCGAACAACTCACCGCCGGGCCCGCGAAGACCGCGGTCGGCCTGCACTGCGCGCTGGACCTCGCGCCCGGCGCCGTCACGCCGAAGGTGCCGAAGAAGCTGACGATCACCGCCCGCGCCGGCCTCGACCGCGCGCCGGTGGACCTGGCCGACGAGGACGAACTGGCCTGGCTCGAAGCCTGCGTCTGGGCCGACCAGCCGGACCGGATCCGGCTCCTGCGCACGGCCGCGGCGGCGCAGGGCAAGCAACGGCCGGAGCTGATCGCGGGCGACGCCGTCGACGACCTCGCCTCGGCGGCCGCCACCCTGCCAGCCGACGCTCCGCTCGTCGTGTTGACCAGTCACGTGCTGGCGTACCTGGGGGAGCGGCGGGCGGACTTCCTCGCGGCGCTCCGGAAACTCGCCGCGGACCGGCCGTTGTGGTGGGTCAGCGAGGAGTTCTACGCCGCCGCGCTGGAGCCTTTGGTGCCCGGCCGGGCCGATCTCGCCGAACCCGTGGACCAGGCCGTGCTTGGGCTCGTCCGCTGGGACGCCGGTGTCCCGGACGTACGGGCGCTGGCCCGGACGGCGCCGCACGGACAGCGGATGACCTGGTTGCCGGTCTAGCCGGCTGTTCTCTGGCAGCAGCGGTGGCGTGGTGGGTCCGGGTGGTCGTGAGTGGCGATTCGGGGTTTCACCCGAACCGCCACTCCCCACCACAATGTTGGTACGGTGTTGGGGGGGATCCGTTTCCCCTCTTTCGCTTCTTTT
>NZ_JBWKEA010000001.1:0-102989 GCF_056435685.1 Amycolatopsis sp. NPDC043885 | reverse complement strand
TCTCCAGCCCTGGGGGGGGTCCGGGGTTTCGGGGGGGGGCGGTTGGGTTCCCACCCCAACCCCCCCCCCACGACCACGGTGTCGGCAATGTGTCGGGACGGCTAATTTTCACTTCTTGCGCTGCTTTGTCCCCGCGTCTTTTGCCGAATTGGGCAAAACGGGTGTCAAGACGGTGGTCGGCAGCACTCCCCAATCGCGGAGAGTGACGAACAGGAGTTCGGCCAAGTGGCCGCCTTCGTCGAGTTCGATCAAGGTTCCGGCGTCGATCCACCGGGCGTCGGTGGCGTCGTCCCCGGCACGGAGAGTGCCGCCGGTGACCGCGCAGGCGTAATCGTGGATGTCATACGGGCCGCGGCGGACGGTGCCGACGAGTGTGCCCGGCATCACGTCGAGCCCGGTCTCTTCGCGCATCTCCCGGACGACGGCCGCTTCGTCCGTTTCGCCTGGTTCGACCCGCCCGCCGGGGACCGACCAGAGTCCACGTCCGGGTTCATTCGCGCGCCGGATCAGCAGAATCCGCCCCAGCTCGTCGTGGACGATGCCGCCTACGCAGCGGACGGTGCTGTCCGAAACGGTGTTCATTCCCGAATGGTAGACGCGGGCTTCCTGACAATGGCTGTCCTGTACACGGAGAGTAGCCATACGGTACACTTCCCCTCGCCGGCTGACCCAAGCGCGGGACTTCCCTCCCGCGCCGGTGGAAGGTGCGGTACAAAATGAATGGTCAGTATCCGCAGTCAGTCACCGTAAGAGACAGGATTGATCGCTGTGAACGCGAAAAAGCTCCTCACTTTCGCAGGAATCGCGTTGGTGCTGTTCTTCGTGATCGCGCAGCCAGGTCAGGCCGCGGGCCTCGTGGGAAACATCATCGGCTTCCTGCGTGACTCGGCCGAATCGGTGATCACCTTCGTCAGCAACGTCTTCAGCTAGCGAGGGAGCGGATACTCTAGCGGTATGTTCGCCCCACGCGATCCAGACGAGTATCTCCTCGACACCGAGCGGCGGGTCATCAGGATCCGCCGGCACTGGGCTGTGCTGTTGTGGGAAACCTTCGAGACGGCCGCGTTGCTGGCCGTCTGCGTCCTGGTCTCCTACCTGTTGCCGCCCGCCGCGTGGGTCATCCAGAACATCCTCTGGTATGCCGCGTTGCTCATCATCCTGCGCTTCGCGTACGTGGTGATGGAGTGGTGGGTCGAGCGCCTGGTGGTCACGGACAAGCGGTTCGTCATGACCACCGGTGTCTTCACCACGAAAGTGCTGATGATGCCGATCACCAAGGTCACCGACCTCACCTACGAGCGTTCGGCGTGGGGCCGGATGATGGGGTACGGGACCATGGTGGTCGAGTCCGCCGGTCAGATCCAGGCGCTGAACCGCATCGACTACCTGCCGAAGCCGGAAGAGTTCTACGACACGATTTCCGAGCTCGTCTTCGGCGACAAGCAAAAGCAGGCCGAGCGCTTTTCGATGATCAAGGCGCAGCGTGCGGCGCGCGGCAAGAAGAAAGTCGGTTAGCGCAGGTCCCGGAGTCGCTGTGACCTGGAGCATCGTCGATACTGAGCGGCGATGCGCATCGACCTGCACGCCCACTCCACCGCCTCCGACGGTACCGACAGCCCTGCCGGGCTGGTCGCCGCCGCCGCGAAGGCGGGCCTCGACGTAGTCGCGATCACTGATCACGACACCACGGCCGGCTGGGCCCCGGCCGCCGAGGCACTTCCGCCGGGACTCACCCTGGTCCCCGGCGCCGAGCTGTCCACGATCTCCGTCGATCCGGTGACCGGGCGGCACATCAGCGTCCACCTGCTCGCGTACCTCTTCGACCCGGCGTCGCCGTCGATCGTCGCCGAACAGACCCGGCTCCGGTCGGAGCGGCGGTGGCGGCTGCGCGTGATGGCGGAGCGGATGGCCGCCGACGGTCTCCCCGTCGATCCCGACGAGGTCATGTCGCTGCTGCCGGAGGACGGTTCGGCCGGGCGGCCGCATCTCGCGCAGGCCCTGGTGCGGGCAGGCGTCGTCTCGTCGGTGAACGAGGCCTTCGGGAGCTATCTCGGCAACGGCAGCGGGTACTTCGTGGCGCGGCAGGACACGCTCGTGGAGGACGCGATCGACATGATCGCGGAGGCGGGCGGCGTCACCGTCATCGCGCACCCCTTCGCCTACACGCGCGGCGCGACCATCACCGTCGACGTGCTCGCCGGGCTGGCCGGGCACGGGCTCACCGGTGTCGAGGTCGATCACCCGAACCACGACGAGGAGACCCGCGTCCAGCTGCACGGGCTGGCGGGGGAGCTGGGGCTCGTGCGCACCGGTTCGAGCGACTACCACGGCACGAACAAGACCATCGATCTCGGCGACGAGACCACCGACCCGCTCGCGCTCGAAGAACTCGTCGCGCGGTCGACCGGCTACCAGGTCGTGACGCGGTGACGATCACGGACTTCTTCGACGCGCGCCTGTTCATGAGCGCGACGATCACGCTGATCGTCATCATGGACCCGCCCGGCACGGTGCCGGTGTTCCTGAGCCTGACCGGCCGCAAATCGGTCGCGTTCCGCGCCAAGGCCGCGCGGCAGGCGGTGCTGGTCTCCTTGCTGGTGATCTCGCTGTTCGCCGTCGCGGGACAAGCGATCCTGTCGTACCTCGGCATCGGGATCCCGGCGCTGCAGGGCGCGGGCGGGCTGTTGCTGCTGCTCATCGCGCTTCAGCTGCTGACCGGCAAGACCGGCGGCGAGGCCGAGGCGGCGGGCGACGACGTCAACGTCGCCCTCGTGCCGCTCGGGACACCGCTGCTCGCCGGCCCGGGCGCAATCGCCGCGACCATCGTCTTCGTCCGGCAGGCCGATGGGCACGTCGGCGCGTACGTGGCTCTCGCGCTTTCGATCGTGACGGTGCACTTCGTGCTTTACCTGTGCATGCGGTACTCGGGTGTGGTCATCCGGCTGATCAAGGAAAGCGGGATCACGCTGCTGGCGAAGATCGCCGGTCTCCTGCTGGCGGCGATCGCGGTCGAGCTGGTGGCGAACTCCGTGAAGGGCTTCATCTCGGGTACGTGACGTTCCGCGGGCGGTAGCAAAGGTCCCTTGCTCCCGCGCTCGGAGTCGTGAAGGCCTCCTTGCCTACCCTGAAGGTAGTGAAGGAGGCCTTCACGGACCGCGGCCGCCGGTGATAGCAAAGGTCCCTTGCTCCCTTCCTGGGGATCCCCTCGAAAAGTGTCGGTGGGGGTGCGTAGCGTTGCGCGCGGGGTGATCCGATGGAGCAGATTGGTTTCGACTTCGGCGTCGAGGCGCCGCGCAAGCTGACGAAGGTCTCGCCCGCGCGCCTCGCGACGTTCGAAGATTGCCCGCGCCGCTACCGCATGGCGTATCTCGACCGTCCGTCCCCGGCACGCACCGGCGCGTGGGCGCACAGCACGCTGGGTGCGGTGGTGCACAACGCTTTGCGGGCGTTGTTCGACCTGCCGGTGATCAAGCGCGTGCCGCAGCGGGCGATGGCGCTCGTCGCCGAACACTGGAAGGACGCCGGGTTCGAAGACGCCGACCAGGCCGCCCGGTACCGCGCCAGGGCCAAGGCCTGGGTCGCGGAGTACGTCGAGCACAACGACGTCAGCGTCGATCCTGTCGGGCTGGAGCGCTGGGTTTCGGCGCCGGTCACGCTGGAGCCGGGCAGCGGGCCCAGCCTCATCATCGAGGGCCGCGCCGACCGGATCGACCAGCGCGGCCGCGAATTGGTGATCATCGACTACAAGACCGGCCGCCGCGAGCCGGACGAGTACGAGGCGCGTTCGTCGCAGGCCTTGGCGCTGTACGCGGTCGCGGCCGCCAGGACGCTGCGGACGCCGTGCTACCAGGTCGAGCTGCACCACGTGCCCACCGGGACCATCGCGGCCGCCGAGCACACCGAAGAGAGCCTGAAACGGCATCTCCAACGCGCCGACGAGACCGCCGGGGACCTGCGGCTGGCAGCGGATACCCTGGACGCCGGCGGCGACGAGGACGTGTTGTTCCCGGCGCGCCCTGGCCGTCGTTGCTCATGGTGCGACTTCCGGCCCAGTTGCGCGGCAGGCCAGGAGGCCGGGCCCGCGGCTCAGCCGTGGGAGTTGCTGGCGCCCTAGATTCTCGAACCCGACGATTGGACAGGCGAGGACGTGTCGTCACCGGACACCGAAGAGCTCGCGACCACTCCGCCGCCCGCGGACGAGCCCACGACGCCCGGAGGCGGCCGGTTCTGGCGCGGGCTGACCGGAGCGCTCGCGGCCGGGATGGCCGTGCTGGCGGTGTGCGTCGTCGCGATCGCCTCGCTCTGCCTGTTCACCGGCGCGCCGGGGCCGGGGCTCCTGATGCTGATCGGCCACCCGGTCGCGGCGGTCGTCTCCTTGCTGGCACAACGGGTCGCGGACTCGCGTAATGGCCGCGCCGCGGGCTGCGCCGGTCTCGTGGTCGTGGTGAGCGTGACGGCCGCGCTCAGCCTGTTCTGGTGGAGCTGACACGGCAGGAAAGTGCCATTGCCCGAAAAAACGTCCCGTCCCTGCGAAACTATGGCTCACTGGGCATGTCGTAGATGAACACGCTGTCCCGCAGCGAGGACGAAGGGCACTGTTGATGACCTACCCACCCCAGCCAGGACAGCCCGACCACGGCCAGGGCGGGCAGCAGTACCCGGGGCAGCCCGACCAGGGCGGGCAGCAGTACCCAGGACAGCAGTACCCAGGGCAACAGCAATACCCGGGACAGCAGCAGTACCCGCAGGGCGGTTACGACCAGAGCGGCGCGTACCCGCAGCAGCAGTACCCCGGCTACGGCCAGCAGCAGTACGGCCAGAACCAGCAGTACCCCCAGGGCTTCGGCGGGCCGCCCGCGCCCCCGAAGAACAACAAGACCGGCCTGATCGTGGGCATCGCCGCCGCTGCCGTGGTGGTGGTCACGCTGGGTATCACCGGGTTCGTCGCTCCCGGGTTCTTCCTCAGCGACGACAAGGCCGAAAAGGCGGCAGGCCCGGAAGGGACCGCGCAGGCGATCATCGACGGCATCAACGCCCACGACAGGGCGGCGTTGACGGCGCTCAAGTGCGGGAACGCCGAAAAGGACATCGACCAGATCATCGATCGGGTCAGCGAAGCGTCGGACGCTTCGCTCGGCGCGGTCACGAAGGTCTCCGAGACCAAGTACACGGTCGCCGTCACGCTGAGCGTCGCGGGGCGGCAGGGCACCGCCACCGGCACGCTCGCCAGCGAAGGCGGCAAGTGGTGCTGGAAGGAAGTCAGCAGGCTGCGTACTTCCAGGACTTCGACGACGCGATGACGGCCGGCGGGAGCAAGGGACCTTTGCTACCGCCTGCCGGTCACTTGAGGGCGACGAGGGTGGGGCCGCGTTGCTCCAGCAGCACCGGCCCGACCGAGGAAAGCAGCACCGGGCCGGTGTAGCCGCGCCTGTCGACGCCGACGGTGCGGATCGTGGCGCCGGTCGTCTCGTCGAGCACGGCGAGCCCGCCCTGGATCGGCACGACCAGCTGCTCCCCGAAGGTCACCCCGGGGCCGGTGGAGTTGTTCAGCGTCCAGCGCGGCGTGAGGTCGTCCCGTGAGAACGCCATGGTCTTCGAGCCGGTGAACCAGTAGACGCCTTCCGCGGTCCACGAGGTCGTCATGACGCCACCCACCGGATCCTGCGCGATGTCCGCGTCGGGCACGTCGAGTGGGTACGCCGACTTCTGCAGGCCGTCGCCGCCGTAGATGACGAGCAGTTTCTGCTCGGGCAGCACGATCAGCGCGAGATCGCCGGACATCGCTATGACCTTCGCGTTCCTGCCCGCGAGCACGGTGCTGTAGTCGACCTTCGGGTCGTCGGCTTCGTCGTTGGTCGCGCGGTAGACGGTGAAGCGGTCGGCCGGGTCGCCGGGGCAGCGCTCGATCACACCGATCTTGCCCGCCGCGGCGGCCACTGTGCCGTAGGTGCAGCCGGTCCTCGGCTGCTTGTCCGGGTTCACGATGGCGGGGACCTGGCCGTACTCCATGCTCTTGACCAGGTCGTCGCGCCAGGTGTTCAGCAATCTCTTGCCGGTCGTGGTGACGTGCGATCCGTCGACGACCAGCCTGGTCCCGAGTTCGGCGTCCCCGTTGCGCTGCGCCGTGCGGCGCCCGGTGCCCGCGTCGAGCTGGGTGACCTCGCTGCAGCCGGTGTCCTTGCGGTACACCGCGTCCACCTTGATCCCGGCGAGCGCGACGGTGCACAGTTCGAGGTCGCGCGAGTAGCGCCACCGGACATCGCCGGTATACGGGTCCCGGCCGAGTACCTCGCCCTTGTCCGCTGTGACGACGCTGTTGGCTTCGCCGATCGGGACGGGTGTCGAGGAACTCGGTGCCTGCCACAGTTCGCTGAGGGAGCCGGGAACCTGCGCCGGCGCGGGCGGGAGCCCCGGCGGCAGGGTGGCGGCGACCTGCGCGACCGTCGCCGCGTTGTCGCTGGTCACGCCGACGACCACGCCGGTGATCGCGACGACCACGACGATCGCCGCGGCGATCACGCGATCCCGCGTGCGGTTCCACGGCGAGCGCCGGGCGCGTTTCCCGCCCAGCGGCGGCTCGTCGGCCACCGGGTGGGCGGGATCGGCGTCCAGCACGTCTTCCGTGCCGATCGCGTTTTCGGCCGCCTCCGGCTCACCGCCGTCCGGCCTGCCGTGATCGGCGGACACGGGCCGCACCGGTTCGTCGTCCGGCGCGGCGTCCCAGCGTTCGCTCACGTGCCCCTAGCTCCCCACGTCGCGGTCTGCGTTCTTACCGTGAACCCGCGCGGGGCCGTTCGGCCGGGGCGGGTTCACACTTGTGGCTGGTGCCACAGTAAGGCTTCAGCTCCGCCAGCCGGGCTGAAGCTCTCAGTCTGCCGACGCAGGTGTATCAGAAGTCGCCGAGGGACGGCGACGGCGGCGTCGGCGAGCCGGACGCTCGGCGCTGTCGCCTGCCTCCTTCTCGACCGCCGGACCGCTGACCTCCGGGCTCGGCTTCGCGGCACCGCGGCTACGGCGACGGGTCCGCGTGCGGCCCTCCGAAGCGGCTTCGCTCTGGCCTTCGGCGCTGTCCGCGGAAGCACTCGCGGCGGCGTCGGCGGCCTCGATCTTGGCGGCCGCGTTCGCCCCGCCACGGGTCCGCTTGCGCGGCGTGCGGTTGCGTTTGCGAGGCGCTTCTTCGTCCTTCGCCGGACCCTGGCCACGGCCGCGGCGCTTGCCGCCCAGGTCCTCTTCGACCTCGGCCGAAAGGCCGGCGCGGGTGCGCTTCGACAGCGGCAGGCGCCCGGTGGTGCCCTCCGGGATGCCGAGGTCGCTGAACAGGTGCTTCGACGACGAGTACGTCTCGACCGGCTCGGGCATGTCGAGGCCCAGGGTGTCGGAGATCAGCTTCCAGCGCGGCTCCTCGTCCCAGTCGACGAGGGTGATCGCGACACCGGTGCGCCCGGCGCGGCCGGTGCGGCCGATGCGGTGGACGTAGGTCTTCTCGTCCTCCGGCGTCTGGTAGTTGATCACGTGCGTGACGTCGTCGATGTCGATACCGCGGGCGGCGACATCGGTGGCGACCAGCACGTCGACCTTGCCGGAGCGGAACGCGCGCAGCGCCTGCTCGCGGGCGCCCTGGCCGAGGTCACCGTGCACGGCGGCGGCCGCGAAGCCGCGCTCGACGAGCTCGTCGGCGACCTTCTGCGCGGTGCGCTTGGTGCGGGTGAAGATCATCGTCAGGCCACGGCCTCCGGCCTGCAGCGCGCGGGCGATCAGCTCGGGCTTGTCCATCGAGTGCGCCCGGTAGACGAACTGGGTGGTGCGCTCGTGGATGGCGCCTGCGTCGTTCTCCTCGGCGCGGATATGCGTCGGCTGCGTGAGGAACGTGCGGGCCAGCGTGATGATCGGGCCCGGCATGGTCGCCGAGAACAGCATCGTCTGGCGCTTTTCGGGGACCATCCGCAGGATGCGCTCGATGTCGGGCAGGAAGCCCAGGTCGAGCATCTCGTCGGCCTCATCCAGCACCAGGCCGCGGATCTTGCCGAGCACCAGGTGCTGCTGCTCGGCCAGGTCCAGCAGGCGGCCGGGCGTGCCGATGACGACGTCGACGCCCTTGCGGAGGGCCTCGATCTGCGGCTCGTAGGGGCGGCCGCCGTAGATGGCCAGCGTGCGGATGCCGAGGTGCTTGCCCGCGCCCTTGAGGTCGTTCGCGACCTGGATGCACAGCTCACGGGTCGGCACGACGACCAGCACCTGCGGGGTGCCGTCGCCGGGGACCTCGACGCGGTGCAGCAGCGGGACACCGAAGCCCAGCGTCTTGCCCATGCCCGTACGGGCCTGGCCGATGAGGTCGTCGCCCGCCATGGCCAGCGGCAGCGTCAGGGCCTGGATGGCGAAGGTGCGCTCGATCCCGGCCTCGCTGAGGGCCTTCACGATCTCCGGCTTGACGCCGAAGGAGGCGAAGGTGGGGGATTCGGCCTCCACCGGCGCGCCCGCCTGCAGCGGGTGCGACGTGTCCAACGTCGCCGGGCCTGTCTCGCTGTGCTCCAGCGCGACGGCCTCCGGGACGCCGGTGGTGGTGTGCTCTTCGGTTGTGGTTTCGTTCGTGGTCAGGGTGCTCGCCTCTCTCGTGACCAGCGCGCACTGCCCTGGTCACCGATCGACACTCGACCACGAAAATTCGCTCGGGCTCCGCGCTACTGGCGCTGGAGCGGCCCTTCGTGGGAATGCCGCAGGATGGCGTGCACGCACATCATTCTTGTGCTGACCGGGGCCACACCGGCTGTCCTTCAGCCGCAGCGGCGCCCCGATCCGGGACGGAAGATCCGTCGTATCCGGCGGCCAGTTTACCTGATCTGCGGTTTTTCGATACCCCCCGGCGCGCCGGGCGGGGTGGGATCGGTCTCTTCACCGCCCCGGAGGTGTGTTCGGCGATACCCTTTCCGCCGTGACGGAGGCAAAGCAGATCAGTGAGGGCGTAGTCGATTTGCTCGGCGTACTCGCCTATGGGGAATTGTCCGCATTCGATCGCATGGCCGAGGACGCGCGCACCGCGCCGACGCTGTCGGGCCGGGCCGCGCTGGCGTCCATGGCGGCCGCCGAGATCGGGCACTACGACCTGCTCACCAAGCATCTCGCGGGGCACGGCGTCGCGATCGAGGACGCGATGCGGCCGTTCGTCGGGCACATCGACGCCTGGCACGCCTCCACGGCGCCGCGTTCGTGGCTCGAGTCCCTGGTGAAGGCCTACGTCGGCGACGGGCTCGCGGCGGATCTCTACCGCGAGATGGCCAGCTGGCTCGATCCCGAGACCAAGGATCTGGTGCTCACCGTGCTCGCCGACACGGGGCATTCCGCGTTCGCCGAGCGCGAAGTCGCGGCCGGTATCGAGGCCGACCCGAAGGCGCGGGACAAGCTCGCGCTGTGGGGCCGCCGCCTGCTGGGCGAGGCGTTGACGCAGGCCCAGTACGTCGTCGCCGAGCGGGATGGGCTCGCCGAGCTGATCGTCGAGGGCTCTGGCGACCTTTCGGGAATCGCCGCGCTGTTCCGCCGGTTGCAGCAGGGGCACACCAAACGCATGCAGGTGCTGGGGCTCGGCTGACGTCTCTTCGGCTAGCCTTGGCGCACCAGTAATTTCCGAACTTTCAAGCGGAGGTCCCACGTGGAGGTCAAGATCGGCATCAAGGACACGCCGCGGGAGCTCGTGGTGTCCAGCAGCCAGTCGCCCGACGAGGTCGAGGAACTGGTCGCGAACGCCTTGAGGGCCGGCGACGGGATCTTCCGCCTCGACGACGAAAAGGGCCGTAAGTACATCGTGCCCACCGACCGGATCGCCTACGTCGAGATCGCGCCGTCGGATGTTCGCAAGGTCGGCTTCGCTGTGGGTGGCTAACCCGATCGGGTTGTAGTCGGATGTCACAGTGGCGTCACCGCCGCGTCTCAGCCAGCTCTCAGATTTGATCGTCACGCTAAGGCGGGGACGGCAGGGGGCTAGCCGAGAAATGAGGTGGACGGCGTCACTGTGATGGACCCCGCGTTGGTCGACGGCGCGCGCACTGTTCCCGAGCAAGGCAAACGGGTCGCGGGGCGGCTGACCGGTATCGACGTCGCCCGTGGCCTGGCCGTACTCGGCATGTACGCGGTGCATGTCGGCCCTGATCCCGCCAAAGGCGGCTTCGGGGTGCTGTTCAAACCGTTCGAAGGCCATTCCGCGGCGTTGTTCGCGGTGCTGGCCGGGGTCTCGATCGCGCTGATGTCCGGCGGACGCCGTCCCAAACAGGGCCGCGACCGGACCCGCGTCGCACTCAAACTGGCGACCCGCGCCCCGCTCTTGGTGGCGCTGGGGCTGTGGCTGACCAGCCTCGAGACCGGCTACATGGTGATCCTGGCCTACTACGGGGCCTGTTTCCTCTTCGCGATCCCGTGGCTGCGCGCTGGCGCGAAGGCGCTGGCGATCGCGGCGGTCGTCGTCGCCGTGGCGGGCCCGCTGCTCTCGCATCTGATCAGGGCGCAACTGCTGCCCCGCGACCTGCTCTTCTTCGCGCCGGACCTGACCGCGGACGACGTCACGTCGACCGGACTGCTGAAGGCCGCGACCGTCCTCGTCCTGACCGGGACGTTCCCCGCGTTGACGCTGATGGCGTACGTGTTCGCCGGGATGGCGATCGGGCGGATGGACCTGACCTCGCGCAGCGTGTGCCGGCGGCTGTTCTTCGGCGGATCGGCGCTCGCGGTGGGCGGGTACGTCGTGTCCTGGATCGCGACCGGGCCGCTCGGCGGCATGCAGGCCGTCTACCGCTCGCTGGAACCGGCCGCCGCGCAGATGGGGATGACGCCGCCGGAATTCCTCCGGCTCCACCAGACCTGGATCCACGGCACGCCGCCGACCACCAGCTGGGCCTGGGAACTACTGCCGACGGGGACCTCGTACACGCCGTTCGACCTGCTGATCTCGATCGGGATCGCGGCGGCGGTGATCGGCGGCTGCCAGCTGCTGATGCCGAGGTTCGAACGCGTGCTGCGGCCGCTTTCGGATCTGGGCGGGCGGGTGCTCAGCGCGTACGTGCTGCATTTCGTGGCGATCGCGCTGCTGTGGGACGAGAGCGACGGCGACTCGATCTTCAGCGTGCTGCACTTCGTCGAGTTCTCGGTGGTCGCCCTGACCGCGGCGGTGCTGTGGCGGAAGTTCGTCGGGCGCGGGCCGCTGGAATGGGCGATGAACAAGCTGTCGAGCTGGCCGAAGTACGTGGTGCCGCGTACTCGGGTGCCCGCTCAACGGCAGGGCTGAGTTCTGCGGCTCGTGAGTGGTAAGGACGGTTCTAACCGTCCTTACCACTCACGAGTCAGGCGTTGAGTTCGTTCAGTTCTTCCAGCGAGGTCGGCACGTGGAAGGGCGGCGTGCTGGTGCCCATGATGCGGTAGCGGTCCCACGGGTCCGGGTCGGAGAGTTCGCCCTTCGCGCTGTACTCGCCCGCGCGGATCTCGACGGCGGTCTTCTTGCCGCCGGCGGCCGCGGACACCTGCTCGTTGGTGGCGACGCGGCCGTACCAGCGGTAGTACCCGTCGATGGGCTGGAAGTAGCCCCTCAGGTCGACCGTGGTCGCGATCTCGGTCCCGTCGATCACGAGGACCGCTTCGCCGGAGTAACCGTCTTCGTCGTGCTCGCTCATTGTGCCTCCGATTCCTTCCGCATCTGGACGACCTTGTTCTCTTCGAGCGGCAGGTTCGGGTCGATGACGATGCCCTGCTGCCGGGAGAGGCCGTCGATCGCGGCCCAGATGATCTGCGTCAGGTACTCGACGACGCTGTCGCGGCCCATCGAGCGCCGGTCCAGCCACCATTCGCCGGTGCTCTGCACCATGCCGACGATGCCGTGCGCCCACGGTTCGGCGGCGCCGGAGTCCATGTTGAACATCCGCATGTAGTCGCCGAGCAGCGCGGTCAGCGCGGTGGCGATCAGTTCCTTGTCTTCGGCGACGACGTCGGCCTTGACGACCACCTTCTCCTGAAGGCCGCCGCGCGCGAGCAGTCGGTACAGGTTGGGGTGCTCCTCGATGACGCTGAAGAACGCGTCGAGCGCCATCCGGATCCGGGGGACCGGGGCGAGTTCGGAGTTGATGGCCGGGATCAGCCGCTGGAAGAGGATCTCCGTGCCGCGCTGCCCGAGCGCGACGTACAGATCCGCCTTGTCGTCGAAGTGCCGGTACAGCACGGGTTTCGTGACACCCGCTTCGGCGGCGACGTCTTCCATGCCGAGGTCCGGCCCGTGGGTGTCGAGCGCGCGCAGGGCGGCCTCGACGAACTCCGCGCGGCGCGCGATCCGGTGCTTGCGCCAGCGGTCACGACGGGCATCACCCGTGTCGGCCTCACCCGCCGTGGGGTGCTTGCTCGACTGCTTGCTGTTGCGCTTGACACGTTCGATCACCCCGGTCATGCTACCAGAGGTAACTGTTACCACGAGTTACAGATAGGGGTGTGTCGGCAATGACGCGGGCGCTGAAGGAAACAGACCGGGAGAAGACGGCCGAGCGGCTGCTCAAGTCCTCCGCGAACAAGTTCTACGATCCCGACGTCGACATCGACTGGAACGCCCCGCTCGTCGACGGGAAGCGCTTCATCCCGGCTCACCGTTCTTCGCTCTACGGCACCGAGTTGTGGGACTCGCTGTCCGAAGAGCAGCGCATCGAACTCGGAAAGCACGAAGTCGCGAGCGTCGCCACGACGGGGCTGTGGTTCGAAATCCTCCTGATGCAGATGCTGCTCAAGGAGGTCTACGAAGAGGACCCGACCAGCTCGCACGCCCAGTACGCGTTGACCGAGATCGCGGACGAATGCCGTCACTCGACGATGTTCGCGCGGATGGCTTCGCGGATCGGCTGCCCGTCCTACGGGCCGGTGCCGTGGTTGCGGCGGCTGGCGAAACTGATGCCGACGATCAGCTACGGCCCCGCGCGCTACGGCGCGATCCTCGTCGCCGAAGAGGTACTCGACCGGCTTCAGCGCGAGCAGATGAACGACCCGGAGATCCAGCCGCTGGTGCGCATGGTGAACCGGATCCACGTGCTCGAAGAGGCCCGGCACGTCACTTTCGCCCGCGAAGAGGTGACTCGCGGGATGGCGAAACTGTCGAAAAAGGAAATCCTCTACCAGCAGTTCATCATCGCGCTCATTTCGTACTTCGTGACGCGGGCCTTCATCAACCCGAACGTCTACAAGGCCGTCGGCATCCGTCCGCGAGACGGCGTCGAAGCCGCGCTGAACAACCCCAACTGGCGCGAAAGCATCCAGTGGGCGGGCGAGAAGATCATGCCGTTCCTGCAGGAATCCGGTCTGGTCGGCAAGCCGGGCATGTACTTCTGGCGCAAGTCCTTCCTGTTGCCGGGGAAGCGATGAGGAGCGTCAAGCAGCGCGACGCCGTCTCGTGGGACCCGTCGCGGGAACACCGGTTCGTGACGGGCGACGGCACCGCCCTGCACGTCGAGACGAGCGGCCCCGCCGACTCCGAACTCACGCTGGTGCTCGTGCACGGCTGGACACAGGACCACCGGACCTGGGACGGCGTGGCGTCGCGGCTCGGGGACTCCGTCCGGACCCTGCGCTACGACCTGCGCGGCCACGGCGGCTCCGCGCCGGCGAAACCGGGGACGGCCACGATCGCGACCCTCGCGGACGACCTCGCCGAGCTGATCGAAGACCGCGTCCCGAACGGACCGCTCGTGCTCGCCGGGCACTCCATGGGCGGTATGACGATCATGGAGCTTTCCCGCAGACATCCCGATCTCGTGGCCCGGCGCGTCGCAGGGGTCGCGTTCGTCGCCACATCGTCCGGTGAGATGGACCGGATCACCCTCGGCTTGCCGGGGATCGCGGGCAGCGGCGCGGCGAGGTTCGAACGGAGGCTCGCGAAGCTGCTCGCGAAGAACCGCCGTGACGCCTTGCCGCTGCCGCTGTCGGTGGTGCGGCCGGGTGCTCGGCTGCTCGTCTTCGGGCGGCGGCCCGCTCGGGCCGACGTGGACTCGGTCGCCGAACAGCTGCTGTGCGCGCATCCGGCGAGCGTCGCGGGTTTCCAGGACGCGATCTCGCGGCACGACTGCCGGGTCACGCTGGCGGCGCTGCAGGGCAAACCGGTGGTCGTGCTCGCGGGGGAGCGGGACCGGCTCTGCCCGCCGCCGCACGCCAAGGTCATCGCCGACGAGCTGCCGGAGGCGGAGTTCGTGCGCTATCCGGGCGCCGGGCACATGCTCCCGCAGGAACGGGCGCAAGAGGTTTCGGACCGCATCGCCGCCCTCGTCCGCCGCGCCGCGAGGGTCTGAAATAAGGGGAGCAAGGGACCTTTGCTACCGCTTCTCTCGACATTGAGACAAGTGGGAGCAAAGGTCCCTTGCTCTCTTCTCGCAGGTCAGGGGCTCGGGTAGGGCGCTTGAGGATGACGCGAAAGCCACTTTCGGGACATCAGGCGTCGCGAAAGTGGCTTTCGCGACGTGGGGATGCGAGCCCGGCGGTAGCAAAGGTCCCTTGCTCCACTCAGAGGTTCGTGTACCCGTGCTCAAGGAGACGGACACCGGTCTCCCGGTAGGCGTCCTGGTCGTCGACGGCGAGGGTGGCCAGCCCGTCGACGTAGCGGTTGAACATACAGAAGGCAGCCGCGATCAGGACCGTGTCGTGGATTTCGACGTCCGTAGCGCCCTCCGCGCGGGCCATCTCGATCAGGTCTTCGCCCACGGATTTCCCGCTTTCCCGGACCGCGAGCGCGACGTGCAGAAGCGCCTTCACCTTCGCCGACACAGGTGCGCCGTCGACGTCCTTCCAAGCCGCTTCGACGACCGGCATGCCACCTTCGAGCGCTTCGGCGGCGACGGCGGCGTGACTGCGTGAGCAGAACGTGCAGTCGTTGCCGCGCGAGACGACCGCGCCGATCAGTTCGCGCTCGCCCACGCTGAGGCTGCTCGGACCGCGAAGCAGGACCTCGGCGAGTTGCCCGAGCGGCGCGGCCGTCTCCGGCCGGTAGGCGAACAAAGCCGTGATACCGGGCAGGTTCTCGTCGAGCGCGATGTGGGGCATGGGTGACTCCTCGCGGATCGGTGACGTGATCGCTCGATTCATAGCCGAGATCCGGCCAGGACCGGTGCCGCTGGATGGATCAAAAGCGGTAGCAAAGGTCCCCTGCTCTTCTCGCGAGGGCGCCGTCCGTGGTTGAGTCGGGACGAACACTCACGAGGGGGACACCGTGATCGCCAGAGTCCGTGGGCGCGCGCTTCCCGATGGCGAGTACGTCGATTTGTACGCCGACGGCGACCGCTGGACGTCCGATCCGGTTCCGGGCGCGGAGCTGGTGGCCGAAGGCTGGCTCCTGCCGGGGCTCGTCGACGCCCACACCCATCCCGGAGCCGAAGAGCCCGGCGATCCGATGGACGACGAAATCCTGCGTGCCGATCTGCACCGGCACGTCGACGCCGGGGTCACGATGATCCGTTCGCCGGGGCTGCCCGGTGAGCAGCCCGAGTGGTTCGGTGCCGAACCCGGGCTGCCCCGCGCGGTGCACGCCGGACCGTGGATCGCCCAGCACGGCGAGTTCTTCGACGGCTGGGGTCGCCGCGCCACGCACGCGGAGCTTCCCGCGCTCGCCGCGGAGCAGGCGAAACGCACTGGCTGGGCCAAGGTCATCGCCGACTGGCAGCCCGGGGACGACGCCGTGCCGTCCGACGTCCTGACCGCGGTCGTCGAGGCGGTGCACGCGGCGGGCGGGCGTCTCGCGGTGCACTCGCAGCACGCCGCCGGAGGCGAAGCCGCGGTGGCCGCCGGAGTCGATTCCGTCGAACACGGAATGTGGCTCGACCCCGGCTATCTGCCGGACATGGCGGCCCGCGGCACCGCGCTCACACCGACGCTTTCGGTGTTCCAGGCGGCGCTGGGGAGGGCGCGGGACCGCGAGGACACCCCGCGGAAACGCTGGTTCGTCGGCGGGGCGGAGGCGCATCCCGCGCTGGTCGTGGCGGCGGCCGAGGCAGGCGTGAAGATCCTCGCCGGTACGGATTCCCGGCCGCATGGTCGTGTCGGCGACGAAATCCGCGCACTGGCGGAGGCGGGGCTGCGACCGCATCACGCCCTCGCCGCGGGCTCGTGGGCCGCGCGCGAGTACCTGGGGTTGCCCGGGCTGGTGCCGGGCGCGCCCGCCGACGCCGTCGTCTACGCGGAGGATCCGCGCGAAGACCTCGGACAGCTGGAGCATCCCGTCGCGGTCGTTTTGCGGGGCGTCCGCGTCAGGTGAGCTAACGTGATCGAATCGACTGGGGAGTTGAAACGATGAAACAGCGTGGATCGATTCTGTCCGTCTTCACCCTCACCCTCGCCGTGGTCCTCGGCGCGGCCCTGCTCACGAACCTCGGCGGTGAGACCACCGAAGCCGGGAGCGACGCCGAGTTCGCCGGGGCCGGCCGTGTCGTCATCCGTGACGCCTCGATGGTGCTCACCATGGATCCCAGCCTCGGCGAAGGACCGCTCGGCGCCCTCGCCGACGCCGACGTCGTGCTGGAAGGCACCAAGATCAAGCAGGTCGGCAAGGACCTCGACGCGGGCTCCGCGAAGGTCGTCGACGGCCGCGGCAAGATCGTGCTGCCCGGATTCGTCGACCTGCACAACCACCTGTGGCAGTCGCTCATCCGCGGCTGCGCGGCCGACAAGGAACTCATCGGCTGGCTCGGCAAATGCGTCATCCCGTTGTACCGCGCGCCCGTGACCGACGC
Source organism: Amycolatopsis sp. NPDC043885 (assembly GCF_056435685.1). Classification (NCBI taxonomy): domain Bacteria; kingdom Bacillati; phylum Actinomycetota; class Actinomycetes; order Pseudonocardiales; family Pseudonocardiaceae; genus Amycolatopsis; species Amycolatopsis sp. NPDC043885. Next base: position 86,265 of record NZ_JBWKEA010000001.1, on the reverse strand, counting down.
GGACGCGTACGCGGGAACGAAACTCGCCGCGGCCGACGTCGTCTCGACCGGCATCACCACGGTCACCGACTGGTCGCACGCGTTCAACACCGACTTCGCCAAGGGCGGTCTCCGCGCGCTCGGCGAGTCGAAGCTGCGGTTCCTCTACTCCTACAACGGCACCACCGATCCCGCGCTGCAGAACGAGATCCGCCGCGTGAAGCGCGAGGTCATCGACCCGAACCCGTTGGCACGCCTGCAGATCGGCACTCATCCGTCCACGGGGAACTTCCCGAGCGTCGAGGCGTCGGAGAAGCTCGCGCGCGAACTCGGCGTCTCGCTGAACGTGCACCTGCTCGAATCGAAGGCCGATCTGACCGCGGGGCAGATGGACGCGCTCCGGCGGGCGAACGCGCTGCACCCCGGGCTGGTGGCGAACCACGTCATCCAGACCACCGACGCAGACCTCGACGAGCTCGCGGCCGCCGGGGTCAGCGTGGCGCACAACCCGCTGTCGAACATGCGCCTCGCGTCGGGGGTGATCCGGCTGCCGGAGATGAAGAAGCGGAACATGAAGGTCGGGCTCGGCCTCGACGGCGGCACGAACGACACGAGCGACATGTTCAACGTGATGCGCGCGGCCGTCGGTCTCCAGCGGGCGACCACGACGGATCCGGCGGTCTACCCGACCACGGCGGACGTCCTGCGTATGGCGACCCTCGGTGGCGCGGAAGCGCTGGGGATGGACAAGGAGATCGGGTCGCTGACGCCGGGCAAGCGGGCGGATCTCCAGTTGGTCGACGCCCAGGCGGTCAACTTCGCGCCGAAGGTGGACTGGGTGAATCAGCTGGTCTTCAACACCCAGCCCGCGAACGTCTCGTGGGTGTTCGTCGACGGCCGCGCCCTCAAGCGCGAAGGACGCGTCGTCGGCATCGACACCGCGAAGGTCGTCGCCGACGCCCAGCTTGCCGCCGACCGCCTGAAGAAGCTCCTACCCCAGTAACCTCACGCATTTCGTCCTCTGAATGCGGTAGTTGCACGCGCAAGGACCGCATTCAGAGGACGAAACGCGGGTCAGTGCTGCAGCGGGAAGCCACCGCCGATGCCCCGCCAGGCGAGGTTGGCGGTGAGGGCGACGGCCTCTTCGCGGCTCATCGACTTGTGGTGCGCCAGCCAGAACCGCGCGCTGACCTGCGAGAGGCCCACGAGGCCGACGGCGAGCAGCCGGGCCTTGTCCTCGTCGAGGCCCGCGTCGGCGGTGATGGTCTCGGTGATCGCGTCGACGCTGGCCGACGTCGCCCGGTCCACCGCCTCCTGCACGGCGGGCTCGCCGCGCAGGTCGGACTCGAAGACCATGCGGAACGCGCCGGCGTCGTTGTTGACGAAGTCGAAGAACGCGCCGACGGTCGCCGGCACGCGCTGCTTGTTGTCCGTCGTGGAGTCGAGCGCGTCCTTGACCCGCCGCACCAGTTCGTCGACGTGGCTCTCCAGCAGCGCGATGTAGAGGTCGAGCTTGCCGGGGAAATGCTGGTAGAGGACCGGCTTGCTGACTCCGGCCTCTTCGGCGATCTCGTCCATCGCGGCGGCGTGGTATCCGTTCGCGGCGAACACCCGCTGCGCGGCGGCCAGCAGCTGGGCGCGGCGTTCCGTTCTGGGCAGGCGGACACCTCGGGCCTGCAGTCGCGCCATGTCTGTCATCGTTCCTCCAGTTCGAGGCACTCGTCTCCGCCGAGAACGCATCAGCCTTGTTCGAGGCAATCCTTACCGCCGAGAACTCATCAGCGCAGTCGAGCGGGCTTCACAGGGCGGGGTCACCACCGCGTGAAGTGAGGTCGAGATTACTCGCCGGTACAGCCGGACCGCCAAGGGTCAGGCATCCTTGATGCTGTGTCTTCTCCAGTTTCCCGTGCCGCCGGGGGCCGTCCGCCGCTGACCCACGTGCCGCTTTCGCGCAGGTCGTTGCCGTCACTGGACCCCGCGCCGCCCCCTTGGCCCGGGGAAACAATAGGTGTCGCCGGGGTGAAATTGCACATCCGCCGGACACCGGGCGGCCCGGAGACGGCCGTCTACGTCCACGGGCTCGGCGGTTCGTCCACGAACTGGACCGACCTCGCCGCGTTGCTGGCGCCCCAAGCGGGAGGCACCTCGGTCGATTTGCCGGGTTTCGGCTACTCGGAGCCGCCCGACAGGTTCGACTTCAGCCTCGACTCGCACGCCGAGATCGTCGCGAGCCACATCGAGAGCCTCGAAACGGGGCCGGTGCACTTGTTCGGCAACTCGATGGGCGGCGCGGTCGCGCTGCTCGTCGCGGCCCGCCGCCCGGAGCTGGTGAAGACGCTGACGCTGATCTCACCCGCGATGCCGGATCTCCGGCCCAGCATGAAACGGCTGTCCGACCCGCGGATGGCGTTCGCGTACCTGCCACTGATCGGTCCGCGGGTGCGACGGCGGCTGGCCGCGCTCGGTCCGCGTGAACGTGCCATGCAGGTCATCAAGCTGTGCTTCGCCGATCCCAGCCGCTTCGCCGAAAGCAGGCTGGACGAGCTCGAAGAGGAGCACAGCGCTCGCGCCGCCTTCGAGTGGGCCGCCCCCGCTCTGGCACGCAGCACCTTCGGCATCTTCCGGACGTGGTCCGCCCGCGGGCCCGCGTCGCTGTGGGCGGTCGCGCCGGCCGTCGACGCGCCGACACTCGTCGTGTGGGGGCAGCACGACCGGGTGATCTCCGTCCGGCGCGCCGAGCGCACCGCTCGGCTACTTCCGCACGCCCGGTTGCTGGTCCTTCCCCGAACCGGCCACGTGGCGCAGATGGAACGCCCGAATGTCGTAGCGAAGGCCGTTTTGGGGATGTGGGAATCGGTCGAATCGGGCACCTGGTAGCCCATTCGGGTGGGCGGGACACGCTTCGCGAAGCGCCGGTCGCTCACAACATCACAGTTCGGTTATGGCACCCTGGTGCGCGTGGATCGGGTAAAGCAAGGCGCGCAGGGCGAAGGTCGGCGGTCTCAGTACTCCGCCTCCGCCCGTCGTCCGCCGCGCGCCCAGCCCCGGACCACCGACGCGCCGCGCACCGGGCAGTATCGGCCGACGGCGCCGCCGTCGCAGCGGCTCGACGAGGACCGCTACCGTCCCGGTGGCCGCCGGACCAGCGCCCAGCCGCTCAGCGCCTCCTGGAAGCCGCACGAGCCCGGCGTCGCGAAGACCGCCAAACGCAAGGGCAAAGGCGGCATCGGTCAGTTCGCCAAGACCTACGGCTGGCGCGTGTACGCACTGCCGATCCTCGTGGTGATCACCGCGCTGGTCGTGTTCAACACCGCCACCGGCCCGCCCGAGCCGATCGCCACGGACGGGGCGAGTCTCGCGTCGGGCGATGGGTCCGACGGTTCCGCCGGCAACGGCGGCGAGCCGGGCGCCGGTGTGGACGGGGGCGGCGACGTCCTCCCGGAGAACCCGGCCAAACCGGTCGACCTCAAGATCCCGACCGCGGACCTGCCCAAGGGCGGCCCCTTCACCGAGTCCGGCAAGGGCACCTATCACGTGGTGCCGGGCAAGGGCGAAAAGGTCGGGACGGGCCAGCTGTACACGTACACCGTCGAAGTCGAGGACGGTATCGATTCGGCCAGCTACAGCGGTGACGACAGCTTCGCCGCGATGGTGGAGGGCACCCTGTCCAATCCCAAGAGCTGGACGTGGGACGGCAAAAAGGCGCTCCAGCGCGTCGATGCGAGCTACCCGAACCCCAGCTTCCGGGTGAGCCTCACCACGCCGAACACGACGCATCGCGCGGACGTCTGCATGTTCCAGATCACTTACGAGACCTCGTGTTACCGCGCGAGCTTCGACAAGCGCGTGGTGATCAACCTCGCCCGCTGGGTGCGGGGGGCGATGGCCTTCGAGAGCGACATGACCGGGTATCGCCAGTACGCCATCAATCACGAGGTCGGGCATGCCCTCGGCGGAAAGCATGTGGGCTGCAAGGAGAACGGCGGGATCGCGCCGGTGATGATGCAGCAGACGTTCGGCGTCTCCAACGACTTCGTGGCGCAGCTGAACAATCTCCCCGGCGGTGACCGCGGCAAGGTGCCCGCGGACGGCAAGGTCTGCAAGCCGGGCTCCTGGCCGAATCAGACACCTTAGTCCGCGCCGTCTCATCAACTGGAATATCCCAGGGTCTGGAACAGGGGAAGGCGTTCGGGCCTTTCCGTGTTGTAGATACTGGGATGCGACCCGCGATCCACGCGAGATGGAGGACCCGATGTCAGGCACGCTGCCGCCGCTCGTCGAGCCGGCCGCCGAGCTCACCAAGGAAGAGGTGGCCCGGTACAGCCGTCACCTGATCATCCCGGACGTCGGGATGACCGGGCAGAAGCGGCTGAAGAACGCCAAGGTGCTGGTCATCGGTGCCGGCGGCCTCGGCAGCCCGGCGCTGCTGTACCTCGCCGCGGCCGGGGTCGGCACGCTCGGCATCGTCGACTTCGACGAGGTCGACGAATCGAACCTGCACCGCCAGGTCATCCACGGCCAGTCCGACATCGGCAAGCTGAAGGCGGCGTCCGCGCAGGAGTCGCTCGCCGAGATCAACCCGTTCGTCAAGGTGCACCTGCACACCGACCGGCTCGAGTCGTCCAACGCGCTGGAGCTGTTCGAGCAGTACGACCTCATCCTCGACGGCACCGACAACTTCGCGACGCGCTACCTGGTCAACGACGCCGCCGTGCTCACCGGCAAGCCCTATGTGTGGGGCTCGATCTACCGGTTCGAGGGGCAGGCGAGCGTGTTCTGGGAGGACGCGCCGAACGGCAAGGGCCTCAACTACCGCGACCTCTACCCCGAGCCGCCGCCGCCCGGCATGGTGCCGTCGTGCGCCGAGGGCGGTGTGCTGGGCGTGCTGTGCGCGTCGATCGGCTCGATCATGGTGAACGAGGCGATCAAGCTGATCACCGGTATCGGTGAGCCGCTGCTGGGCAGGCTCGTCAGCTACGACGCGCTGGAGATGAAGTACCGCGAGGTCAAGATCCGCAAGGATCCGGAGACCCCGAAGATCACCGAACTCATCGACTACGAAGCGTTCTGTGGTGTTGTGTCCGACGAAGCCGCTTCGGCCGCTTCGGGGCACACGATCACTCCGGCGGAGCTCAAGGCCAAGTTCGACAACGGCGACAACTTCGCCCTCATCGACGTCCGCGAGCCGCACGAGTACGAGATCGTGAACATCAAGGGCGCGACGCTGATCCCGAAGGACAAGATCCTCTCGGGCGAAGCGCTGGCGGAACTGCCGCAGGACAAGCCGATCGTGCTGCACTGCAAGTCGGGTGCGCGTTCGGCGGAGGCGCTCGCGGCGCTGCACAAGGCCGGGTTCAAGGACGCGACCCACCTCGGGGGCGGCGTGCTGGCCTGGGCGCGGCAGATCGACCAGAGCTTGCCGACTTACTGAGCTGTCGCGGAAGCGTGGCAGTGCCGTGAAGGCCTCCTTGCCTACTCTGAAGGTAGTGAAGGAGGCCTTCACGGACTCTGGCTCCCTGAAGTGGCCCCTCGCGGATCCGCAGGCACCGAGGCGGTAGCAAAGGTCCCTTGCTCCCCTCAGTAGCCGACGGACCGGCCCACGAAGATCGCCCGCACGAACGTCGCGAACCCCGCGACGACGTCCGTCCGGTTCCCGCGGGGTGACTTCGGCAGGGCGGCGATGATCTCGGCGTCGGTCAGCGAATGGGTCTTCCCGGCCAGCTCGCGGAGTTCCTCGGGCTTCCAGTTGTGGTTCCCCGCGAGGTGCACCGACAGGGCACCGCGCCGCTGGATGAACTCGATCCGGTCCGCGTTCCGCCGGATGAACTCGCCTTCGCCGACTTGGGCGCACGTCGCGTTCTCGAGGCGCCAAGTGGTCTTCACCGACGTCTCGCAGCTCTCGACGGCGTCGGTCGCGAAGGTCCAGACGGGCGAGATCCACAGCTGAGGCGCGTACTCGACGATCAGCGACCCGGAGTCTTCGGTCGTCTTGGTCGGGAGCCGCTGCGGGCCGAGATCCGCCGCGAGGGTGCGATCGCGCGGGACGCCGGTCGCGGCGAGGCGCCGTGCGGGGGTGTCCAGAGGCAGGGACGCGGGGACGGCGATCCCGCCCGCGATCAGGGCGACCAGGAGGACGCCCGCGCCTGTCCGCACCCGGAGATCACGGGTGAACAGTCCCGCGACGAGCAGCACAGGCACTCCGAGGAACGGCACGGCGAACCAGGGATCGAACGCCTCCGCCACCTCCAGGACGAAGATCGCGCCGAAAACAGCGGAAATCCCGGTCGCGAAGGCCCACGCCAGCCGCGGCCAAGGTTTCGCGACGGACGGAAACGCCTCCGGTGCCGCGAAACCGATGAGGTAGACCACGCCGATCGACACGAGTGGCACCGGCAACGCGATCCAGGGAACGTGCAGGAACGCGGCGAGCGGGAGCAACAGGCCCACGGTGAGCGCTCCCAGGGTGCCGAGCAGCCACAGTGAGCCGAGCGCGAGCGCGGCGAGTTGCCCGTCGGTGAGTCGGCGCTGCGCCGTTCGGGGGACCACGGTCGAAAGAATGGCAGGTCAGAAGCGATCCTGTCTTGAGTATCGCTACTCAAGACCAGCGCGTCTTCTCGTTCGTGGCGCGGAAGACGGGGTAACGTGCCGAGCCGTGCGTGCCACCCTTGAAAGCCCTCCGGAACACGTCTGTTCGGCGTTCGGCGGACGTACCGGTGACGCGGAACCGCTGCCCGGCACCACCGCCTGGCGCTACAACGATCTCGTGCTCAAACCCGTCGTCGACAAGTCGCGGACCCTGTGGACGGCCAGGGCGCTGGAAGCCGTCGACGAGCCGGGGCTGCGGGTCGCGAAGCCCGTCCGGTCCAGCGACGGCCGATGGATCGTCGGCGGCTGGTCGGCGAACCGGTTCGTCTCCGGCACGGCCGAGCACCGGTACGACGAGGTCGTGCACGCGGCGGTCAAACTGCACCGCGCGACGGCCGGGTTGCCGCGGCCGGATTTCCTGGGACGGCGCACCGATATCGAGGCGCTGGCCGACAAACTCGCCTGGGGCGAGGCCGAAATGCCCCTCGACGAGAACAAGGGCGGCCGCTGGTTCGAGGTGCTGGCCGGTTCGCGAAGACCGGTCAAACTGCCGGACCAGGTCGTCCACGGGGAGCTCCTCGCCGGCGTGCTGTTCGACGGTGACGCGGCCCCCGGCATCGTCGATTTCGTGCCGTACTACCGGCCGGGTGAATGGGGCGCCGCGATCGTCGCGGTCGACGCGCTGGCCTGGGGCGGCGCCACCATCGATCTCCTCGAACGCTGGGCGCATCTGCCCCAATGGCCCCAGCTTCTCCTGCGGGCGGTCCTCTTCCGGCTCGCCGCCAACGCCCTCGACCCGCGGTCGACCCGGGCGGCGCACGACGGACTCCGTGCCGCCGCCCGGGACGTGAGCGCCGTGCTGTAGGTCACTCGGTGCGCAGGTTCTCCGTCTTCGCCGCCGCCCGCACAGATGGCACCGTCGACGCCGTCACCAGCAGCACCATCGCGATCGCCGCCGTGGCGAGCAGCCCGACCGCGGACCAGTCGACGTACAGCCCGTCCCAGTACAGCCGCCTGCCCAGCGCGGCGACGGCGATCCCGGTCGCCGTCGCGACCACGATGCCCAGCAGCAGCGGAATCCCGTTCTGCCACAACAGGGACCGGACGATCACCCGCACCGGCACGCCGGTGGCGGACAGTGCACCGAGCGCCCGGCGCCGTTCCCTGACCTGTTCCTGGGCGAGCACCAGCAGGCTCACCCCGGCCAGCAGCAGGATCGACAACGCGCCGCCGAACAGGATGTTCCGCACGTCGTCGAACATCCGGGCCTCGTCAGAGGCCCGCTTTTCGTTGGCGGACGCCACGGCGACCTGTCCGCTGTACGGCGCCACCGAGTTCCGCACCAGTTCGACGAAGTCCGGATTCCCGGTCGTCCCACGCAGGCTCACCGTGACCGGTGCGGCGGCCAGGTCGACGCCCGCCATCGCGGCGGGCGTCGCGAGCACGTGCGGCTGGAGCTGCTCGGTGAGCCCCGACGGCTTCACACCGAGCGGGCGGGGCGTGGCCGGAACGGTCCAGGCCCGCTCTTGCTTGTCGTTGTCGGTGAGCTTCACCGACTGTCCTTTGTGGAGAGAGGCCGGGTCGGCGAACACGTCACCGTCGCGGCATCCGGTCGCGGTGGTGGTCGCTTCGATCGTGGCGCAGTCGGCGACGGCGAGCGAGAAGAGCACGCTGTCCACGCGGTTCGCTTGGACGAGCATCGAACGCATGGTCTGGAAGTCGGCCGCGCCGGCCACCGCGCGGACCGCGCCGATCGCCTGATCGGCCACCGAGCCGTCGGCATGGACGGTGATGCGGTCGTCGGTCTTCTCCTGGTAAACGGCCGTCAGCGCCACCTGGCCCGCCAACAGGCTCTGCAGCGCGATCGCCCCGGCGAGCACCACGCAGAGACCCGCGACCACCCGGGCCGGTGTCCCGCTGTCGTTCCGCAGACGGCGGATCGCGAGCTGGAACGACGGCGGCCCGCCCTTGATCCGGGCGACGACGCGCTCCAGCAGCCACGGCAGCACCGCGGGTATCCCGAGCATCAGCAGCACGGCACCGGCGATCAGCGCCGTGCGGCCAAGTTCGCTGGCGACGCCGAAATCCGGGGCTATAAGGGCGATTCCGACGACGATCGGCAGCAGCCGCCACCACAACCGCCGCTTCGGCGGCACGGTTTCGCGGACGACTCCGAGCGGTTCGACGACCGTGTGCCGTTGGGCCGCCCAAGCCGCCGCCACGGTCAGGGCGGGGACCACGAGCACGATCAGCGCCACCAGTGGCCACGGCGGCGTCAGGTCCTCCGGGTACACCCCGAACCGGAACACCTGGAAGTCCGCCACCGCGCCGCGGAAGAGCAGGAACGTCGCGGTCCCGGCGATCAAGCCCGTCACGGCGCCCACGAGGGATTCCGCGGCGGTGATCCGGTGCAGCTGCTTGAGGGACGAGCCCGCCAGCCGCAGCGCGGCGAGCCGCCGGTCACGGGCCGCACCGCCGAGCCGGGAGACGGTCCCGACGAAGATGAACACCGGCGTGAGCAGGACGAAGAGGCCGATCAGCAGCAGCGAGAGGATCCCCCGTTCGAACGGCGTTTCGTAACCGGAACGGGAACCGAAGGCATAGGTCGCGACTCCGTTCCGCGGATTGTCCGTGCCGGCGTAGACGACCAGATCATTCGGATTGAGCACGGCTTCCGCGTCGATGATCCCGACCGGCTTGCCGGGCAGACGGGGCCGCAACAGGCCACTGGTGTCGGCCGCGACGAGTTCGTCGAGCTTCGGTGAGAGGAAGACCTCGCCCGGCGCGGGCAGCCGGTTCACCCCCGGCGGGATCGGCGAGTTCGGCCCGGTGGCCTGAAGGTGGACGAGCGAGATCGCCTGTCCGCGGAAATCGGTCGTCGTCGCGTGGTGGTTCAGCGGTGCGACACCCGGGATCGGTTCGTGCCGCGGGGAAGCGGCGTACGCCCGCTGGTCGCGGTTCTCCTTGACGGTGCCCGCGGAGGCGCCGATCAGGAGGACCGCCACCGCGAGCCCGATGCCGACGGTGCTCAGGACGAGCCTGACGATCGAGCCCCGGCCGCCCCCGACGGCCAGCCGGAACCCCAGCATCAGGTCTTCGCGCCCGGTCATCGGGTGACCACCGGTTCGCGTGTCCGGCCGTCTCGCACGATGACCTCCCGGTCGGAGTAGGCGGCCACCCGCGGTTCGTGGGTGACCAGGACGACGGCGGCGTCGGTCTGCTTCGCCGTCTCGGACAGCAGGCGCATGACCAGCTCGCCGCTGAGCGTGTCCAGCGCACCGGTCGGTTCGTCGGCGAAGACCACCGACGGTTCGGTGATCAGCGCCCTGGCCATGGCGACCCGCTGGCTCTGCCCGCCCGAAACCTGGCCGGGTGTGCTGTCGCCGGCGTCGCCGACCGCCAGCCGGTCGAGCCAGGTCCGCGCGATCCGCTCGGCGGGGCGGCGCTTCATCCCGCCCAGGCGCAGCGGCAGCGCGACGTTCTCCAGGCAGGTCAGCTCCGGGACGAGCTGGCCGAACTGGAAGACGAAGCCGAATTCGGTGCGCCGCAAGGCGCTGCGTTCGGTGTCGGACATGCTCGCGAGGTCTCGCCCGCGGAACAGCACCTGACCCGCGTCCGGCCGCACGATTCCGGACAGGCAGTGCAGCAGCGTCGACTTCCCGGAGCCGGAGGGACCCATGATCGCGACGATCTCGCCGGCTTCGAGCGTCAGCCCCGCCCCGGCGAGCGCCTGATTCGGGCCGAAGGCCTTGTGCAGGCCGAGCCCATGTAACAACGGTGTTTCCACTGTGTGGTCCCCAGATCAGCGCGCCAGCTGGCGCGCGAGGTCGTCGAGGCGGGCGGCGGTGAGTTCCAGCCACCGCAGATCCGCTTCCAGGTGGAAGAGCGCGTGGTCGCAGATCAGCTGGTCGGCGAGGTCGCCGTCGGTCTTGCGGGCGGTGAGCTCGCGCATGGCGCGCAGGTGGGAGCTCCGCTGGGCGTCGAGCAGGTCCTGCGCGCCGCGGCCGGACAGCAGCGCGAGCACGACCTTGGTGTAGAGGGTGTTCTGCAGGTAGACCGAAGGACTTTCCGGGCTTTTCAGCCATTCCTCGACGTTGGTGACGCCCGCCTCGGTGATCGCGTACCGCTTCCGGTCCGGGCCGCCGCCCGCCTCGACGCCGTTCTCCTCGACCAGGCCGTTCTTCAGGAGCCGGTTCAGCGTCGAGTAGACCTGCCCGTAGTGCAGCGGACGGTCTTGGCGGAACTGCTTGTCGTAAAGCTGTTTGAGGTCGTAGCCGTGCTTCGGACCTGCTTCGAGCAGGCCGAGCAACGTGTTCCCGATGGACATACCGGCGACTATACACAGTGTGTATACGCACGGTCTATACATGCTGTGTATAGTTAGATGAGCCGGGCTGACCCCATTCGAGGTCGATCTCGAGCGCGTGCTCAGGGAGCCACCAATCGCCGGGACGCGCCGTGAAGGACCCCTTCCCTCGGCTCAGCCGGAGAAACTCGACCTTCATGTACTTCCGGCAGGCGAACGCGGCAGTTCGGCCCCTCGCGACCTCACTGTGTGACGTCCCTCGGCGGCGGGCAATGTCAAACGCCTGAAACATTCAGGAGTTTTCAGGTAACACGGCCTACCTACCTTCAAGCGCTATCGACGCCTGGAGGAGGTGCCCGTGCCGCTCGCCGCCCCCACCGCGACCGCGGTGGACACGCACTGCCCGTACTGCGCCCTGCAGTGCGGGATGAGCCTCGACGGCGCCCGGGTCGCCCCGCGTGACTTTCCGGTCAACGCCGGCGGCCTGTGCCAGAAGGGCTGGACGTCGGGGGAGCTCCTCACCTCGCCTTCCCGCCTGACGACACCACTGATCAGGGTCGACGGTGAACTCCGGCCCGCGACCTGGACCCAAGCCCTCGACCTCGTCGCGAAGCGGCTCACCGAGATCCGCGCGGCCAAGGGTGCCGACTCGGTCGCCGTCTTCGGCGGCGGCGGGCTGACCAACGAGAAGGCGTACCTGCTGGGGAAGTTCGCGCGGATCGCGCTGGGCACCTCGCAGATCGACTACAACGGCCGGTTCTGCATGTCGTCGGCGGCGGCCGCCGGGATCAAGGCGTTCGGCGCCGACCGCGGGATGCCGTTCCCGGTCACGGATCTCGCCGACGCCGACGCGGTCCTGCTGATCGGCGCGAATCCCGCCGAGACGATGCCGCCGTTCACCCAGCATCTGCGGGGCGCGGACCTGATCGTCGTCGACCCGCGCCGCACGCCGACCGCCGAGCTGGCCGGACTGCACTTGCAGCCCGCGCCGGGAACCGATCTCGTGCTGGCGCAGGGCATCCTGCACGCCGTCGTCGCCGACGGCCTGCTCGACAAGTCCTATGTGGTCTCGAGGACGAACGGCTTCGAAGAGCTGTGGCGGTCGGTCGCGGCGTGGTGGCCGGAGCGCGTCGAGCAGGTCACGGGGGTCTCCGCCGCGGACCAGCGTCGCGTCGCCGCCAAGCTCGCCGCGGCCCGGAACGCCTACATCCTCACCGCGCGCGGCACCGAGCAGCACGCCAACGGCACCGCGATGGTCAACGCCTGGATCAACCTCTCGCTCGCTCTCGGACTGCCGGGGCGCCAGGGTTCCGGCTTCGGCTGCCTGACCGGGCAGGGCAACGGACAGGGCGGGCGCGAGCACGGGCAGAAGGCCGACCAGCTGCCCGGCTACCGCAAGATCGACGACCCCGCGGCCCGCGAGTACGTCGCCGGGGTGTGGGGTGTGCCGCCGGAATCCCTGCCGGGGCCGGGCCGTTCGGCCGTCGAACTGCTGGAGGCGCTCGGCACCGAAGACGGGCCGAGCGCGCTGATGGTGTTCGGCAGCAACCTCGTCGTTTCCGCGCCCGGCGCCGGGAACATCCAGGACAAGGTGTCCTCTTTGGACTTCCTGGTGGTCTCGGACCTCGTCCTGTCGGAGACGGCGGCGATGGCCGACGTCGTCCTGCCGGTCACCCAGTGGGCGGAGGAGGACGGCACGATGACCAACCTCGAAGGCCGGATCCTCCTGCGGCGCAAAGCGTTCGATCCGCCGTCCGGTGCGAAGACCGATCTCTATGTGCTTTCCGAACTCGCCCGCCGGTTCGGCCAGCCCGATGGGCGGTTCCCGACGGACGCCGAGACCGTCTTCACCGAGCTCCGCCAGGCGTCCAAGGGCGGTGTCGCCGACTACTCGGGCATCACCTACGACCGGCTCCGGGACGGCGAGGCCCTCTACTGGCCCGTGCCGGCGGAATCGCATCCCGGCACGCCGCGGATGTTCCTCGACCGCTTCGCCCATCCGGACGGCCGCGCGCGGTTCGTCCCGGTGGACCACGTCGGCCCGGCAGAGCTGCCCGACGCCGAATTCCCCTTGCAGGCCACCACCGGACGGGTCCTGCAGCACTACCAGTCCGGGGCGCAGACCCGGCTGGTCAAAGAACTCAACGACGTCGTGGCGGAGGCCTTCGTGGAAGTTCATCCCGACACCGCCGCGAGGGCGGGGCTGGCCGAGGGCGACCTCGCGGTCGTGCGCTCCCGGCGCGGCGAGACCGTCGCGCGGGTCCGCTGCGTGGCGTCGCTGCGCCCCGACCTCGTGTTCCTGCCGTTCCACTTCCCCGGTGAGGGAAGGGCGAACCTGGTGACCAACCCGGCGCTCGACCCGACGAGCCGGATGCCCGAGTTCAAGGTGTGCGCGGTCGCGCTCGCCCCGGCCGAGGCCGTCGCGTGAGCCCCCGGTCGGTGGTCATCGCCGGATACGGGATGGCGGGCGCGCGGCTCGCGGACGAGATCCAGCGCCGCGATCCCGAGGGCGAGCGCGTGCGGCTCACCGTCGTCGGCGCGGAAAAGCACACCGCCTACAACCGGGTGCTGCTCTCGTCGGTGGTCGCCGGCACCATGCGGCCCGAGGCCGTCCGGCTGCACGACGACGAATGGTCGTCCCGTACCCGCGCCGACCTGCGCCGGGGTGTCTCCGCGACGTCGATCGACCGGGACGCGCGGCGGGTCCATCTCGACGACGGGTCCACTGTGGACTACGACGCGCTCGTGCTCGCCACCGGCGCGAACCCGTGGATGCCGCCGGTCGAAGGGCTCGAACCCGGCCCGGACGTCGTCGCGTTCCGCACCCTCGACGACTGCGCGCGCATCCTCGACGCCGCCAAGCTGGGCGCGCCGGTCGCGGTGCTCGGCGGCGGGCTGCTCGGTCTGGAAGCCGCGCGAGGTCTTGCCGGACGGGGGAACCTCGTCACCGTCGTGCATCCGATGCCGCACATCATGGAACGCCAGCTGGACGCGGAATCCGCGCGGGTGCTGACCAGGAAGCTCGAAGAACTCGGCGTCGCCTTCCGGCTCGGTGTCGGGGCCGCGCGTTACGTCAGCGGCGACGGGCTCAAACTCGACGACGGCACGCACGTGCCCGCCGATCTCATCGTCGTCTCCACCGGTGTCCGGCCCGAGACGAAACTGGCCGTGGAGGCCGGGCTGACCGTCCAGGGCGGCATCGTCGTCGACGATCTGCTGCGCACCAGCGACGGCCGGATCCACGCGATCGGCGACTGCGCGAAGCATCCGGGCGCGTTCGGCGGTCTCGTGCAGCCCGCGTGGGAGCAGGCCGCCGTCGTCGCGGATCTGGTCACCGGCACGAAATCCGCGTCACGCTATCGCGGCACCCAGGCGGTGACGCGGCTCAAGGCCCGCGGCATCGACCTCACCGCGCTCGGCGAGACGATGACCGGCGCGGACGACCCGACCGCCGAAGTGCTCACCTTCAGCGACCCGGCGGGCTGCCGCTACGGGAAGCTCGTCATCCGTGAGAACCGGGTGGCCGGCGCGATCCTGCTCGGCCTGCCCGACTCGGCCGCGATGATCACGCAGCTCTACGACCGGGGCACCCCGGTGCCCGAAGACCGGCTGGCGGTCCTTTTAGGACGCTCGCTGCCGCCGGGAGCGCCGTCGGCGTCGAGCCCGGCCGATCTGCCCGCGTCGGCGGTCATCTGCCGCTGCAACGCGGTGACCAAGGGACGGCTCGTCGAAGCGTGGCGCGGCGGTGCCACCGACGTCCCCGCCCTCGCCGGGGCGACCCGCGCGACGACCGGCTGCGGCGGCTGCAAGGACGCCGTCGGCGGGGTCGCGAAATGGCTGGCCGCCCAGTGAACCCGAACGCATCCACCAAGGAGGACCTCATGCACGCTCGTGGAAAGCGCTGGATCGAGCACTGGGATCCGGAGAACGAGCAGTTCTGGGAGGAGACCGGGAAGAAGGTCGCCCGGCGGAACCTCTGGTTCTCCATCCTGGCCGAGCACATCGGCTTCTCCGTCTGGACACTGTGGTCGGTCATGGTCCTGTTCATGGGGCCGCAGTACGGGTTCTCCGCCGCCGACAAGTTCCTGCTGGTTTCGACGCCGACATTGATCGGCGCGCTGATGCGGCCGCTGTACACCTTCGCGGTGGCGAGGTTCGGCGGCCGGAACTGGACGATCGTCAGCGCGCTGCTGTTGCTGGTGCCCACGATCCTGGCGGCGATCGCGATGCAACCGGGCACCTCGCTCGGCACGTTCCTGCTGATCGCCGCGCTCGGCGGGGTCGGCGGCGGGAACTTCGCGTCGTCGATGACCAACATCAACGCGTTCTACCCCGAGAAGCACAAAGGCTGGGCGCTCGGGCTCAACGCGGGCGGCGGGAACCTCGGCGTGGCGGCGATCCAGCTCATCGGGCTGCTGGTCATCGGCACCGTCGGCGCGACCGCGCCCCGGGTGGTGCTGGCGATCTACATCCCGCTCATCGTGGTCGCGGCGGTCTGCGCGTACTTCTACATGGACAACCTCGCCTCGATGAAGGGCGACACCAAGGCGATGCGCGAGGTCGTCAAGGATCCGCACACCTGGGTGATGTCGTTCCTCTACGTCGGCACTTTCGGTTCGTTCATCGGGTACAGCTTCGCCTTCGGCCTGGTGCTGCAGAACCAGTTCGGGAGGACGCCGCTGCAGGCGGCCGCGGTGACGTTCCTCGGCCCGCTGCTCGGCTCGTTCTCGCGGCCGACCGGCGGCTGGCTGGCCGACCGGATCGGCGGCGGCAAGATCACCTTCGTGACGTTCGTCGGCATGGCCGCGGCGACCGTGGTGCTGATCCTGGCCTCGACGTCGAATTCGCTGGCGCTGTTCACCGTCGCGTTCATCGTGCTGTTCGTGCTCACCGGTATCGGCAACGGCTCGACGTACAAGATGATCCCGGCGATCTTCCGCGCCAAGGCGAAGGTCGCGATCAGCGAGGGCGCGGACGAGACGCTGGAGATGCTCAAGGCCCGCAAGCTTTCCGGCGCGTTGATCGGACTGGCCGGGGCCATCGGCGCACTCGGCGGCCTCTTCATCAACCTGGCCTTCCGCCAGTCGTTCGCGGACACGAAGAGCGGGGTGCCGGCGTTCATCGCCTTCCTCGTCTTCTACGGGCTGTGCTTCGCCGTCACGTGGGCGGTGTACCTGCGCAAGCAGCAGGCGGAGGTGACGAGCGTCCGGGGTCTGGCGCTCGCCGGAGCGGAGGTCTGATGCGGAAACTCGTCGTCGCGGGACATGGCATGGTCGCGCACCGGCTCGTGGAAGCGGTGCGTGCGGAGGACAAGGCCGGCCAGTGGCAGGTCGTGGTGCTCGCCGAGGAGGCGCGCCCCGCGTACGACCGGGTCGCGCTGACGTCCTATGTGGACACCTGGGACCCCGCGTCCCTTGCCCTGGAAGGAGCGGACTACGCGGACGACCCGCTGGTCGAACTGCGGCTCGGCGACGCGGTGGTTTCGGTTGACCGGGATCGCAAGGTCGTCGTCACCGAGGCCGGGTACGAGCAGCCGTACGACGCGCTCGTCCTCGCGACCGGTTCGCGACCGTTCGTCCCGCCGGTGCCGGGCCATGATCTTCCTGGCTGCTTCGTCTACCGGACGATCGAGGACCTCGACGCCATCCGGGAAGCCGCTCAGCGGCCCGGGCGCGGACGTCGTTCGGCGGTCGTCATCGGTGGCGGGCTGCTCGGTCTCGAAGCCGCGAAGGCGTTGCGGGACATGGGCCTTTCGCCGCACGTGGTCGAGATGGCGCCGCGCCTGATGCCGCTGCAGGTCGACGAGGGCGGCGGCGGCCTGCTCCGGCGGCTGATCACCGACCTCGACGTGACCGTCCACACGGGAACGTCGACCGACGCCATCGAGCCCGACGGCGAACGCTACATCGCGAAGCTCGGCAACGGCACGGAACTCGACGTCGATCTGGTCGTGTTCTCCGCCGGTATCCGGCCGCGTGACGATCTGGCGCGCTCGTCCGGGCTGGAGGTCGGCGCGCGGGGAGGGATCCTGGTCGACGACACCTGCCGGACGTCCGATCCGGCGGTGTACGCGATCGGGGAATGCGCGGCCGTGGACGGCAAGGTGTACGGCATCGTGGCGCCCGGATACGCGATGGCGGAGATCGTCGCGGCGCGGCTGACCGGCGGCGAGGGCAGCTTTCCCGAGCCGGACATGTCGACGAAACTCAAACTGATGGGTGTCGACGTCGCCAGCTTCGGCGACGCGCACGCGGCGACCGAGGGCGCACTTGAGGTCGCGTTCAACGACGCAGTCGCCGGGACGTACAAGAAGCTCGTCGTTTCGGACGACTCGAAGACGTTGCTCGGCGGTGTGCTCGTCGGTGACGCGAGCGAGTTCAACACGCTGCGCGCGATGGTCGGCAGGCCGCTGCCCGCCGAACCCGGCGCGATCCTCGCCCCGGCCGGTGGCGGGGCGGCGGTCGGCGTCGACGCGCTGCCCGATGCGGCGCAGATCTGTTCCTGCAACGCGGTTTCCAAGGGTGCGATCACGCACGCGATCACCGAAGAGGGCTGCGATTCGGTCGCCAAGATCAAGGGCTGCACCCGGGCGGGCACGGCCTGCGGATCCTGTGTCCCGCTGCTGGGCAAGCTGCTGACGGCGCGCGGTGTCGAGCAGTCGAAGGCGTTGTGTGAGCACTTCACGCAGTCCCGCGCGGAGCTGTTCCAGATCCTCCAGGCCACGCGGATCACCACGTTCAGCGAGATGATCGACCGCTACGGCACCGGAACCGGCTGCGCCATCTGCAAACCGGCGATCGCGTCCATCCTGGCCACGCTGGGCAACGGGCATATCCTCGCCGGCGAGCAGGCGACCCTGCAGGACACCAACGACAAGTTCCTCGCGAACCTGCAGCGCAACGGGACGTACTCGGTGGTCCCGCGGATCCCCGGCGGCGAGATCACGCCGGAGAAGCTCATGGTGATCGCGCAGGTGGCGATGGACTTCGGGCTGTACACCAAGATCACCGGCGGACAGCGGATCGACCTGTTCGGCGCCACCGTCGACCAGCTCCCGCTGATCTGGCGGCGGCTCGTCGACGCCGGGTTCGAGTCGGGGCACGCGTACGGGAAGTCGTTGCGCACGGTGAAGTCGTGCGTCGGTTCGACGTGGTGCCGCTACGGCGTGCAGGACAGCGTCGGCCTGGCGATCGAGCTGGAGCTGCGCTACCGCGGCCTGCGCTCGCCGCACAAGCTGAAGTCCGCCGTTTCGGGCTGTGCCCGGGAATGCGCCGAGGCGCGGAGCAAGGACTTCGGCGTCATCGCCACCGACAAGGGCTGGAACCTCTACGTCGGCGGGAACGGCGGCGCGACCCCGCGGCACGCCGATCTGCTGGTGTCCGAAGTGGACACGGAGACGCTGATCCGCACGATCGACCGGTTCCTGATGTTCTACGTCCGCACGGCAGACCGCCTGCAGCGCACCGCGCCGTGGGTCGAGGAGATGGAGGGCGGCCTCGATCACCTGCGCGCGGTGATCGTCGACGACAAGCTCGGCATCTGCGAGGACCTCGACGCGGCGATGGCCAAACACGTCGGCGACTACGCCGACGAATGGCGCGGCGTGCTGGAGGACCCGGAGAAGCTGGCGAAGTTCAGCTCGTTCGTCAACGCGCCGGGCACGCCGGACCCGACGATCTCGTTCCGTACCGAACGCGACCAGAAGGTGCCCGTGCTGCTGGGCATCCCGGAGGTGAAACAGTGACGACCTCGATCCAGCGAACCTGGACCGCCGTCTGCGCGGCGGGAGCCGTCCCCGAATGGTCCGGTGTCGCCGCCCTGCTCGACGGCGGCGTGCAGGTGGCGATCTTCCGGCTGCCCGGCGATCGATGGTACGCACTGTCCAATATGGACCCGATCAGCGGCGCGGCGGTGCTTTCGCGGGGGATCGTCGGCGACGCGGGCGGCGTCCCCGTGGTGGCGTCGCCGGTGTACAAGGAACGTTTCGATCTGCGGACCGGAGACTGCCTCGACGCCGAAGGTGTCACGGTCGCGGCCTATCGGGTGCGGGTCACCGATGGCGTCGTGGAGGTGGAATTCTCACCGTGACAGAAGTCCTTCCCCTGGCGGGATTCGTCATCGGGATCACGGCGGCGCGACGGGCTGACGAGCTCGGCGCGCTGTTCGTGCGCAAGGGTGCGAGCGTGCGCTACGGCCCGGCCATCCGGATCGTGCCGCTCGCCGACGACACCGAACTGCGGTCGGCGACCATGCGCCTGTTGGAAGACCGGGTCGACGTCGTCGTCGCGACGACCGGGATCGGCTTCCGCGGCTGGGTCGAGGCGGCCGAGGGCTGGGGACTGGGGGAGGAGCTGCTCGACCGGCTCGGCAAGTCGTCGCTTCTGGCGCGTGGCCCGAAGGCCAAGGGCGCGATCCGCGCGGCCGGGCTTTCGGAGGACTACTCGCCCGCCTCGGAGAGCAACGCCGAGGTGCTGAGACATCTTCTCGATTCCGGTGTGGACGGTCAGCGGATCGCGGTGCAGCTGCACGGCGAACCGCTTCCGTACTTCGTGGACAGTCTGCGCGCCGCGGGCGCCGAGGTGATCGAGGTGCCGGTGTACCGCTGGGTCGGCCCGGCCGACCCCGGCCCGCTGGACCGGCTGCTCGACGGCGTTCTCGACGGTTCGGTGGACGCGTTGCCGTTCACCAGCGCGCCCGCCGTCGCGTCCATGCTGGCGGTCGCGAAACGGACCGGACGGCTGCCGGGAATCGTGCGGGCACTGGAGAAACGGGTCGTGGCGGCCTGTGTCGGGCCGATCACGGCGGCGCCGCTGGCCGCGCTCGGGATCCCGACGGTCCAGCCGTCGCGGTCGCGGATCGGGGCGTTGGCGCGGACGGTGTCCGACGCGCTCGAAGTCCGTTCGCCGCGGCTGACCGCGGGCGGCCGGAGCATCGAACTGCGGGGGCAGGCGGCGCTGGTCGACGGACAGTGGTGTGACATCGCGCCCGCGCCGATGGCGTTGCTGCGAGCGCTGGCGGAATCGCCGGGGCGGGTGTTCTCCCGGCGGGAACTGGTCGCCGCCTTGCCCGATGGCGGCGAGGAACACGCCGTCGAGACCGCCATCGGGCGCCTGCGGAACTCTTTGGGGGCGCCGAAACTCGTCCAGACGGTCGTGAAACGCGGTTACCGCCTGGCCGTCGACCCGTGACCCCCGCGTTTCGTCCTCTGAATGCGGTCCTTGCGTGCGCAACTACCGCATTCAGAGGACGAAATGCGGGAGGTGGGTCAGGGGGTGAAGAGGTCGGTCTTGGTGATGAGGACGTGGTTGGCGTCCGGGCCGGCGTTGGCCAGCACGGCGGCGCCACCCGCGATGAGGACCCGGCCGTCGGCGAGTTTGACCGCGCCGAACTTCGCCCGGCCGATGGTGAGCCCGAGCAGCGGCCCCCAGTTCCCGGTCGCGGGGTCGAAGATCTCGGAGTTCTGGTATCCGGCGTCGTACCCGCCGTATTCGAGGCCGCCGATGGCCAGTACCTTGCCGGAGTCCAAGCGGATCAGGCGGAATTCGTCGCGCGGGATCCGCATCGGCGCCGCGTCGGTCCATTTGCCGGTGGCCGGGTCGTACCGTTCGGATTCGGAGAGGCTGAACGGCGCGTAGTTCCAGTTCTGCGGCCCGCCGGTGTGGCCGCCGGTGAGCAGCACGGTCCCGTCGGCCAGCGCGACCATCTGCGCGCCGACACGCGGCCGTCCGGCTTCGAGCGGGACAGTGGTGCCGATCGGCGTGGTGGGGGTCCAGGTGCGCGCGACCGGGTCGTAGAGCTCGCAGAAGGTCAGCCCGACAAGATCGCCGCCGGTTTCGATGAGGCCCGAAGCGACGAGCACCTTGCCGTCCGGCAGCAGCACCGCGGGGAACGACGCCCTGGCGTGGATCATCGGCGCGGTTTCGGTCCAGGTTCCCGTCGCCGGGTCGTAGATCTCCGCCGAAGCGATCACCAGGGAATCGATCGGCGGCCGTTCGCTCCCGCCGCCCATCACGAGCACCCGGCCGTCGGCCAGCGCGATCGCGTGGTGGTTGCAGCGGCTGGTGTGCATCGAGCCGGTCGGGCTCCAGGTCCCGGTCGCCGGGTCGAAGACCTCCGCGGAGGCGAGGATGTTGGGCGAGGCCGACGGATGGCCGTGGAAACCGCCCGCCGCCAGCACCTTGCCGTCCGGCAGGACGGTCAGCGAGTGCAGGCGGCGACTGGTCGCGAGCGATCCGGTGACCGTCCATTGGCCACTGCCCGGGTCGTAGAGCGCGGCGTCGGAGTACGTCACCGCACCTCTGTTGTTACCACCGCCCGCGGCGAGGACACGTCCGTCCGGCAGCAGGACCGGACCTTCGTTCATGCCGTCCCATTGGCGTGCCCAGGGCAGGTCACCGGTGGGCGCCCAGCCGCTCGTGATCGTCCGGGGTTCGGTCTGTGTGCTCATGTCTTCGACGGTCGCCGCCGTGCTCTCCGGCGGCAAGCGGTTGCGCGATGGCCTACCTCTTGGGCACCCGGAATGCGACCGATCGGACCGCCTTCAGGACCAGGCGACGCGGAAATCGGGGAATTCCCGGGCGGCGGCGACGCGGGCCGCCTCCTCCTCGGCCGCTTTCCGGACGGCCGGGCGGAGGGCGTCGAACGGGGTGACGGTGAAGTCGAGCCGTTTCCTGCCGTTCGCCTTGGCCCGCCACACACCGGAGATCTCGCCGTCGGCCAGCAGCGCGCCGGGACTGCCGAGGATCTTCCAGACCTCCTTCTGCCGGGCCTTGTCCGGCACCAGCACGGCGCGGTCGCGTGCCTGGACGAACGGATCGAGTGGCGGCAGCAGGCGCACCACGTCCGGCTCCGGCGGATTCTCCAGCAGCGCTACCCGGTCTTCCGGCAGGAAGGCCTTCTGGCCGCCGACGCGGACCTCGGCCAAGCCGTCCGGCCACATCGCGTCGACCCCGGTGCGGGTCGTCCCGACATAGGCGGCGGCGTCGCCGGGAGCGGCGGGACCGTTGATCCGCAGGTAACCCTCGACCACGCGGGTGGCCGCCTTGGCGTCCGGCGACGTCTTGAGCCTGCCGCGCCCTTCCAGTGGCGCCAACGTCGCCGGCGTCGCGCCCGCTTCCAGCCGGACCCCGGCGTGGATCGACGCGACCCGCATCAACTGCTCGTAGATGTGGACGACACCGCAGCCGCGGCAGGCGTACGACAGACCTTCGGGGATCAGTTTCGTGACCGCGCCGCTCACCGTGCCCTTGGTCTGCGGGCCGGTGACGACCTTGCGGATCGCTTTCGCGGCGGTGAACAGCGCGTCCGTGGCGGACCCGCCCGCGTCCTCGACCTGCTTGCGCTGCCAGAGGATCCGGGCCATCGCGTCCTTCTCGTCGAGCGGCACGAGCGCGGCCCGGATCGCGTCCAGTTCCGCGCGCCGGTGGAAATGCGGCGCGCCGCGATGCGTCCACGCGAGCACGAAACGTTCGTCGTCCCAGACGCCGGGCGTGATGTCGCCGTCGATCCGGGCGGCGAGGCCCAGCAGGGCGGTGTCCCGTACGGAATCCTGCAGCCCGAGGTCGAACACGGCCGCTGCGGCCGGATCCGTCTCCTCGCGGTGCAGGCCGTGCGCGGCGATCCGGTACGCCAGCACCTGTTCGCGATCGACCTCGAGCACCTTTTCCCCCTAGAGCGCGTATTCGAGCGTGTACGACATCGTCGGCTCGCCGAGGGTCCCCGTCGTGGTGCCGCTGCCGGTGATCCCGGCGAGTTCACCCGTTCCGGAGCCCTCGACCACGGTGAACGCCGACGTGATCCCCTGCGCGTCGAACCCGGTGTCGTGCTTGATCACAAAGCTTCCCTTACGTCCGTCCACGCTGCCCTCGATGCGTTCGAGGCCAGGCGATGTGGTCCCGCCGCCGTCGAAGCCTTCACCCGCGTAGTACAGCAGGTAGTCGATGACCGCTTCGCCTTCGATCAGCCCGCTGTAGGCGAAGGTGGCGTGCGCGTGGGCCACGCGCGGCCCGCCCTCCGTGCCGCTGACGAGGGCTTCTTCCCAGTTCTTCATGGCGAACGTGTTCATGGGTGCACCCTGTCAGTCAAACCTGTCAGGTTGTGTCAGGTTTTCGGCGATACTGGATCCATGCGCGCGAGCAGACTCCTGTCGGTCCTCCTCCTGCTGCAGAACCGGGGCCGGATGACGGCCGAGGAGCTGGCGACCGAGCTGGAGGTGTCGGTCCGGACGGTCTACCGCGACGTCGAGGCGCTGTCCGCGGCCGGTGTGCCGGTGTACGCCGATCGCGGGCGCATGGGCGGATATCAGCTGGTCGACGGCTATCGCACGCGGCTGACCGGGCTGACCGAGGAGGAGGCGCAATCGCTTTCGCTGGCGGGCCTGCCGGGCGCGGCCAGTGAACTGGGGCTGGGCACCGTCCTCGCCGCCGCACAGCTCAAACTGCACGCCGCCATGCCGGCGGAGCTGCGTGCCGGGGCGAGCAAGATCTCCGAACGGTTCTATCTCGACGTGCCTGGCTGGCATCGCGGGATCGAAAGCCTGCCGCGACTGTCCGAACTGGCCGACGCGGTCTGGCACGGGCGGCGGATCAAGGTCCGGTACGAACGCTGGGGGCAGCGGAAGGTCGATCGCGTGCTCGACCCGCTGGGCCTGATCCTCAAGGCCGGGAACTGGTATCTCGCGGCGCGATGCGACGGGACCGACCGGACCTATCGGGTCTCCCGGATCGAAGAGCTCGAAGACCTCGGTGAGACCTTCGAGCGGCCGTCCGACTTCGACCTCGCGCGCTATTGGCGGGAGTGGTCGGAGCAGTTCGAAAAGCGGATGTACTCGCGAGTGGCGGTGGTCCGGCTGAACGAGTTCGCCCGCATACTGCTGCCGTTCTACCTCGGGGCGGTCGGGGCTCGGGCGTTGCGGGAAACAACCGCGGAGCCCGACGAAAGCGGCTGGCTGACGATGGAACTGCCCGTGGAACCGGGAGAATCGGCCGTCGGCGAACTACTGCGGTTCGGCGGGAACCTCGAAGTGCTCGAACCGCCGGAGCTGCGTGAGCGGCTGGCGGAGGAGATCAGGAAGATGGGCGCGGTTTATGGCTGACCTGGACGGAATCACGATCGGGATCACCGCGGAGCGGCGGGCCGACGACTTCATCGGCGCGCTGACCCGGCAGGGCGCGACGGTGCTGCACGCGCCCACCATCCGGATCGTCCCGCTGCCCGACGACACCGAACTGCGTGCGGCGACGGACGCCGTGCTGGCCGGACCGGTCGGGTTCACCGCGGTCACCACCGGCGCAGGGTTCCGTGGCTGGCTTTCGGCCGCCGAAGGCTGGGGGCTGCGCGAACCGTTGCTGGAGCGGCTGGCGGCGTCACGGATCTTCGCGCGCGGGCCGAAGGCGGTGGGCGCAGTGCGTGGTTTCGGCCTCCGAGAGGAGTTTTCCGCGCCCGAGGAGAGCAACGCGGAGCTGTTCGAAGGGTTGCGTGACGCCGGGGTGCGCGGAGCACGGGTGGCCGTCCAGTTGCACGGAACCCTGCTGCCCGAACTCACCGGGTCGCTGCGGGACGCGGGCGCGGAGGTCGTCCAGGCACAGCCGTATCGCTGGCTTTCGCCCGCGGACGTCGCACCTGTGCACGAACTCGTCGAAAGCGTGCTCTCCGGACGCGTGCACGCTTTGGCCTTCACCTCCGCACCGGCGGCCGCGAACCTGCTGACGCTGGCGGGGTCGCGTCGCGAGGAACTCCTTGCCGCACTGCGAGGTCCGGTGCTGTGCGCGTGCGTGGGACCGGTGACCGCGGCGCCGCTGGAAGCCGCCGGGGTACCGACCGTCCAGCCCGAACGTCAGCGGCTCGGCGCGTTGGTCAAACTTCTGGTCGCCCAGCTGCGCATTCGGCCGTCTTGACGCGGGAAGTCCGCTTTGCCAGGCTCGACACATCGGACGCGGGGAGGGCGGCGGATGTCCGAGTCTCAATCGGTCACGTTCGTGCGCGCGATGTTGCGAAAGGGCTCTTCGGTCTTGGGCGCGAGCCCCGCCGACGAAGCACCCGACCCCGATTCCGTTCCCGATTGGCGCTATCGGGAAGATTCCGCGGACACCCTGCTGATGCGCGCGATCCGCTACTCCGCGCTCGGCCCGATCTTCTACCGGGTGGCCGCGTTTCCGAAGGTGTACATCGGTTTCCTGGTCGCCAACGGCTCGGCGGGGATCGTTCCGGTGCTGAGCACGACGATTCTCGGGATGCTGCTCAACGTCTTCGCGGTCTGGTGGGTGGTGCGCGGCCGCGGGATCCGGGCGAAGACGTCCGGACGGCTGATGTACGCGGATCTCGCCGTGGGCGTGGTGCTCACGACGATCGTGGCCGTCGCGGCGCCCGCCGAGATCCAGCCGTTCGCCGTCGACGTCGCGTGGACGTGGATGGTCGGGACGGTGGCGTTGTGGACGCTGTCGTTCGGCCTGCCCGCGGCGCTCGTGCTGGTGATCGCGGCCGTGCCGTTCCGGGCCTTCCTGACGTGGGTCGGCGGGCTCCCGCTCGACCATCCGCTCGCGATGAGCCGGTCGGTGGGGTGCATGGTCGCGCTCGTCGTGGCGATGGTGACCACGGCCGGGATCCTGATCCTGCTCGGTGTCGGGACCCGGTTCGCGCTGGGCATCGGGATGCGCCGGGGGCAGCGCGCCGAACGCCTGCGGACCCAGCGGGTCATGCACGATTCCGTGCTGCAGACCTTGGAAGCGATGGGGCTCGAGGCGCCGGACGACGATTCCGCGGCCGCGGAACGGCTCGCGGAAATGCGCGCCACCGCACGGGCGCAAGCCGCCGAACTGCGCCGCGAACTGATCGGCCCCGACGCGCCGTCGGCTCGCGGCCTCGCGGCGGATCTCGCCGAGGTCGCCACCGAAATGGCGCGCGACGGCCTTCGCACCCAGCTTGTCGCCGCCGAGACCGAAGAGGACTACCGCCTCTCACACGCGCGCCGGACCGCCATCCGTGACGCCGTCCGCGAAGCGCTTCGAAACACCGTGAAGCACGCCGGGACGAACCAGGTCGTGCTTCGCGTCGAGGAGTGTGAAGGCGGCGTCGCGGTCATCGCGCGGGACCAGGGGACCGGCTTCAGCATGCTGGACCGGCCGCCGGGCTTCGGGATCAGCCAGTCGATCATGGCGCGGCTGGCGGAGGTCGGCGGGCGGGGGACGATCGATTCGCAGCCGGGGCGGGGGACGCGGGTGACGCTGTGGGTGCCGCACTGAGGTTCCGGTCCGTGAAGGGAGCAAGGGACCTTTGCTATCGATTGGTTAGCATGGCTACGTAAGTGGTAGCAAAGGTCCCTTGCTCTCTTTCTGCAGGTCAGGGCCCTGCTGGCGCAGGTGCTGATGTCTCAAAGGGGCCCTTCGGGACGTCCAACGTCCCAAAGGTGGCTTTCAGGACATGCGGCTGGGCGGAGCGCGCCCAATGTGACATAGGGGACGCTCAACGACCCCAATGCCACATTGGGCGCACCAAATCGCACGTCACCAGGGAGTCTCAGTCCTCCTCGGCCGCGGGAGCTTCGCCGGCCTCCGCCTGCCTCATCGCTTCACGGCCGGCGGCCTCTTCGCTCACCCCTTGCCGCCAGTACCCCGTGAAGCAGATCGCCCGCTTGTCGACGCCGCGCTCCCGAACGAGGTGCCGCCGCACCAGCTTCACCATGTTCGCTTCGCCGGAGATCCACGCGTAGGGCGTCCCGCCCGGCAGATCCGCCTTCCGCACGGCTTCGAGCACCGCGTCGCCGGCAGGACCAGAGTCCCGAACCACCCAGTGCAGGTCCACGGTCCCCTGCGTATCGAAGACCTGCCTGTCTTCGCGATCACTGATCTCGACATAGACCACCGCTCGCGTTCCGGCGGGCAGTGCTTCGACGATCGCGCCGATCGCCGGGATCGCGGTCTCGTCGCCGACCAGCAGCTGCCAGTTCGTGTCCGAGGGCACGTCGTAGAGCCCGTGCGGACCCAGGAAGGCGACCCGATCGCCCTCCGAGGCGCGCGAGGCCCAAGCCGAGGCCGGGCCTTCGTCGCCGTGCAGCACGAAGTCGATGTCCACCTCCTGCACCGACGGTCGCAGCGCGCGCACGGTGTAGGTGCGCATCGGCGGCCGGATCTCGTCGGGCATCGCGAGGTAGGTCCGGTACCAGGACAGCACTTCGTCGCCGCTCAGCGGAGCGGGCAGCACGGGCTCCGACTGACCGGGCTGCGGGAAGAACACCTTCAGGTACTGGTCGGGCGCCTGGTCCACCAGCGACGCCCCCGAGAAGGTCACCCTGCTCATATGCGGCGTGAGCCGCCGGACACAGGTCACCTTCGCCTCGATGTAGCTCATTAGGGGAGGCTAACCTAAAAGAGGGCGCCTGGGCCGGCGTCGTCGTCGGGATCACGTTGCCACCGGTATTTGCGCAGGTCGACGCGCTGGCCATCGGCCATGACGCCTTCCGCGCGCAGCCGTTGCAGCTGCTCGTCGACCAGATGCGGAGCCGGCGTCCCGTCGGCCCGCAGAATGCGGTGCCAGGGCAGATCGTGGCCGTCCTCGCCGAGGATCCGGCCGACCAGCCGCGGCGACGGGGCTCCCGAAACCGACGCTATATCCCCATAAGTCGCGACCGAGCCGGCGGGCACGCTCGCGATGACCTCGCGCACCCGCTCGTGCAGTTCGTCATCCATGGGACCACTTTGCCGTGCCGCTGCGAGGTTGTGTCGGCGGGGCGTGGTTCCATCGTGGGCGTGAACGGGCGGCGAACAGCGGCACGAACCGACGCGCGGCTGGTCCGCACGCCGGTCACCGGCACGCCGTCCTTCCAGTGGGATTCCGGCGCCCGCCGCCTGCTGGCCGCCCCGGACGGGTTCCGCCGGGTCCTCGGCGGGCCGGGCACGGGCAAGACGGCCTTGCTGGCGTCGGCGGCGTCGCGGCGCATCGCGGAGGGCGCGAATCCGGAGAGCGTGCTCATCCTGACCACCTCCCGCAAGGCGGCCGAGGTCCTGCGCGCGGACATCACCCATCGGCTCACCACCGATCCGGAAGAGGATCCGCTGCCGCGCACGATCCGTGAGCCGCTCGTGCGCACGGTGCACTCGTACGCGTACGCGCTGTTGCGGATGGAGGCGCAGGCCGACGATCTCCCGCCGCCCCGCCTGCTGGCCGGAGCGGAACAGGACGTCGTCGTCCGGGACCTGCTCGCGGGCGACCTCGAAGAGGGCGCGCTCGACTGGCCGGAGCAGCTGCGGCCCGCGTTGGGCGTGCCCGGGTTCGCCGAGGAACTGCGAGACCTCCTGCTCCGCGCCGCCGAACGCGGGCTCGGCCCGGAGGATCTGGTCGAACTCGGCAGGCGCCGCGGCCGCGAGGAATGGATCGCGGCCGGGCGTTTCTGGAGCCAGTACGAAGAGGTCACGCTGCTGCAGGGCGCGGGCGGCAACGCGCTCGGCGTCGCGAGCGCGCCCGCACTGGACGCCGCCGAGCTGGTCACTTCCGCGCTGCTCGCGCTGGAGGACGATCCCGAACTGCGCGAACGGGAGCAGCGCCGCGTCCGGCACCTTTTCGTCGACGACGCGCAGCATCTCGACCCGTTGCAGACGCAGCTCATCCGGCTCATCGGGCACGCGGCGGACGAGTTCGTCGTCGCGGGCGACCCCGATCAGTCCGTGTTCTCCTTCCGTGGCGCGGATCCCAGCCTGTTCGCCGCCGCGGACGAGGACGGCGAGCGCACGGTCCTGCTGACCACGGCCCACCGGCTCGCCCCGGTGATCCGCGCGGCCGTCACGAAACTCGGCTCCGTGCTGCCCGGTTCGTCGCCGCAGCGCAAACTCGTCGACGCGCCGGACGCCGAGGGCGGCGCCGTCCGGGTCCGCCTGATGCCGACCCCGGCCGCCGAGGCGAGCTGGATCGCCGATCAGCTCCGCCGCGCGCATCTCGTCGACGGCGTGCCGTGGTCGGAGATGGCGGTGCTCGTCCGCTCGCCCGCCCGAACTTTCCTTGTCCTGCAACGTGCTCTGCGGGCAGCCGGGGTGCCCATCGGTTCGGCCACCGAAGAATTACCGCTCGCGAAGCAGCCCGCAGTTCGTCCTCTGCTGGCGATGTTACGGCTCGCCGCGGATCCGGAGCTGCTCGACGTCGACCTCGCCGAGATGCTGCTGTCCTCGCCCTTGGGCGGCGCGGATCCGCTCGCCCTGCGAAGGCTGCGCCGCGGCTTGCGCAGGCTGGAGCTCGCGGGCGGCGGACAGCGGTCGAGCGACGAACTGCTGGTGGAAGCCCTACGTACCAACGACGTCCTCACCGGACTCGCCGAGGCCGAGGCGCTGCCGATGCGCCGGATCGGCGGCCTGCTGCACGCCGCGCACCAGGCCGTCGTGCGCGGGGACGGCGTCGAGCAGGTGCTGTGGGATCTCTGGCAGGCGAGTGGTCTGGAGGAGCGCCTGCTGCGTTTGGTCGACCGTGGTGGTTCGCTCGGCTCCCAGGCGGATCGTGACCTCGACGCCATCGTCGCACTCTTCGACGCGGCCGGTCGCTATGTCGACAGATTGCCGAAGGCGAGTGTCGCCTCGTTCGCGGATTACCTGTCCTCGCAGAACATCGCCGGTGACACGCTGGCGCCCGCCGCGATGAAGAGCGACGGCGTCTCGCTGCTCACAGCGCACGCGTCCGCCGGTCGCGAGTGGACGGTCGTGGCGATCGCCGGTGTCCAGGAGGGCAGCTGGCCGGATCTGCGGCTGCGCGGGTCCGTGCTCGGCGTCGAGCGGCTTGTCGACCTCATGTCCGGCGTCGACGACGAAAAGGTGTCCGCCACCGCGCCGATCCTCGCCGAAGAGCGGCGGCTGTTCTACCTCGCCGCGAGCCGCGCGCGGAAGACATTGCTGGTCAGCGCGGTCGCAGGGGAGGACGAGCAGCCCTCGCGGTTCATCGACGACCTGGAGGAGAACGGCGCGGACGACGGCGGCCTCGATTCGCGGATGAAGCCGGCGGGACGCTCGCTGGTGCTCGCCGAACTCGTCGGTGAACTGCGCGAGGTCGTCTGTGCTGATACAAGCGGGGACGAACCGAGCGACTCGGAAAGGCGGCGACGGGCGGCGCGTCAGCTCGCCAAACTGGCCGCCGCCGGGGTGCCGGGCGCACATCCGGGCACCTGGTACGGCCTGCTGGAACCCTCCACCGGCGAACCGGTGCACGGGCCGGGCGACCTCATCCGCATCTCACCGTCCACTGTGGAGGTTCTGGTCAAATGCCCGCTGCGCTGGCTGATCGAACGCCACGGCGGCAGTGACCCGGCACAACTCGCGGCGGTCACGGGCACCCTGGTGCACGGTCTCGCGCAGGCGGTCGCGGGCGGCAGCAGCGACGAGCAGATCCGCGCAGCCCTCGACGAGGCGTGGGTCCGGGTCGACGCGGGGGCTCCGTGGTTCTCGCGCCGCGAGCGGTCGCGGGTCGAGCAGATGCTGCGGAACTTCATCACCTGGCTGGAATCCAGCCGCAAGGAGCTGATCGAAGCCGGGGTCGAGCAGGACATCGAGGTCGAGCTTCCGGTCGGCGATGACGATGTCCGCGTGCTCCTGCGCGGCCGTGTCGACCGGGTGGAGATGGACAAGGACGGCCGTCCGGTCGTCATCGACATCAAGACCGGCAAGGTCCCGATCTCCGCCGCCGACGCCGAACAGCATCCGCAGCTCGCCGCGTACCAGCTCGCCGTGCTGCTCGGCGCGGTCGAGGGCGGTTCGAAACCCGGTGGCGCGCGGCTGGTCTACGTCGCGAAGTCCAACAACAAGACCGGATCCACCCAGCGCGAGCAGGCGCCGCTGGACGAGGACGGCGGCAAGCAATGGCTGGAGCTGGTGCGCTCGGCGGCCGGATCCGCCGCGGGCCCGGAATACGGCGTCACCGAGAACCCGGACTGTGATCGTTGCCCCGCAAGGGGTTGCTGTCCGCTGCGCCCCGAGGGCAGGCAGGTGACCGGCCCTTGATCTCCGAACTCCAGCGCCGCCAGGTCGAGCCGGGCGAGATCGCCCGTGCGCTCGGCCTGCACAGTCCCACCGACGAACAAGCCGAGGTCATCGCCGCGCCGATCGAGCCGTCGCTGGTCGTCGCGGGCGCGGGCGCGGGCAAGACCGAGACGATGGCCGCGCGGGTGGTGTGGCTGGTGGCCAACAGTGTCGTCCCGCCGGAACGCGTGCTCGGCCTGACCTTCACCCGCAAGGCCGCCCGTCAGCTCGGTGAGCGGGTCCGCACCAGGCTGCGCCGCCTGGTCGGATCGGGGCTGCTCGACAAGATCGACCCGACCGGCGACCTGCGGACGACGGTGACCGCGGGCGAGCCGACGGTGCTGACGTATCACGCGTACGCCGGTCGGCTGCTGTCCGAGCACGGCCTGCGGTTGCCCGTCCAGCCCGGGGTCCGGCTGCTTTCGGAGACGTCTTCGTGGCAGTTCTCGCATCGCGTCGTGTCCACTTGGGACAATGACCTGGACACCGATCGTGTGCCGTCCACGGTGACGGCGCAGTTGCTGGCGCTGGCCGGCGAACTCGGCGAGCATCTGGTCGAGACCGAACGGCTCGCGGAGTACACGTCCTGGCTGTGCGAGGTCATCGAGAACGCGCCACGCGCGAAGGGGCAGCGTGCGTCGTTGCCGCAGAAACTTGCCGAAGTCATGACGGCGCAACGGTTCCGGCTCGCGCTCCTGCCGCTGGTCGAGGCGTACCACGCGCGGAAACGGGCAGAAGGCGCGCTCGACTTCGCCGACCAGATGTCGCTCGCGGCGCAGCTCGCCAGCAGCTATCCGGCGGTGGTCGCGGGGGAGCGCGAGCGCTACGGCGCCGTCCTGCTCGACGAGTACCAGGACACCGGACACGCCCAGCGGATCCTGCTGCGGTCGCTGTTCGGCGGCGTCGAGCATCCGCCGATGCCGGTGACGGCGGTGGGTGACCCGGCGCAGGCCATCTACGGCTGGCGCGGGGCGAGCGCGGCGAACCTGCCCCGGTTCACCACGGACTTCCCCCGCGACAACGGCGAACGGCTCGTCCCGGCCTGGGATTTCGGCCTGCTGACCAGTTTCCGCAACCCGCCCGAGGTGCTCGAACTCGCGAACGCGATCTCGGAACCCTTGCGGGAACGCGGTCTCGGCGTCGCCCGGCTGCGCGCGCTGGAAGGCGCGGGTTCGGCCGATATCGCGGCCGCGCTGCTGCCGGACGTTCGCGCCGAACGCGAGTGGGTGGCCGACGCGGTGGCGAAGCGCTGGTTCGAAACCGTGGAGGAGAGCGGAAAACCGCCGACGGCCGCGGTACTGGTGCGCCGCCGCGCCGACATGGCGCCGATCGCGGCGGAAATGCGGGCACGCGGGCTGCCGGTGGAGGTCGTCGGTCTCGGCGGCCTCCTCGACGAACCCGAGGTCGCGGACCTGGTCAGCACGTTGCGCGTACTCGCGGACCCGCTCGCGGGCAGCGCGGCGGCACGGTTGCTGACCGGGGCTCGCTGGCGGATCGCGGCGGCCGACCTCGCGGCGTTGTGGCGCCGAGCGGGCGAACTGTCCTCGCCGGTGCCACCTTCCGGCAAGTCCGATGTGGACGAGCCGGTGCTGGTGACCGAACGGGTCGAGCAGGCGGGGCTCGCCGACGCCATTGACGATCCCGGGACACCGGAACGGTATTCGCCCGAGGGCTACCGGCGGATCCGGAAGATCGGCGCCGAGCTTTCGGCGTTGCGGCGGCGGCTGGACCAGTCGCTGCCCGAGCTGGTCGCCGACGTGGAGCGCACCATGCTGCTCGACGTCGAGTCGCTGGCCCGCCCGGGACCGGCCGGACGCGCGCATCTGGACGCTTTCGCCGACGTCGTCACGGATTTCGCCGAGACGTCGCCGACGGCGACCCTGTTGTCCTTTGTGGACTATCTGAACACGGCCGCGCACGCGGAGGACGGGCTCACCCCGGGCGAAGTGGAGGTCGTCCCGGACCGGGTCCAGGTGCTGACGGTGCATTCGGCCAAGGGGCTGGAATGGCGCATCGTCGCGATCCCGCACCTGGTCAAGGAGGTCTTCCCGGGGCGGCGGCGTTCGTCGTCGTGGCTGCGGACGTCGACCTCGCTGCCCGCCGCGCTGCGTGGCGACTCGGAGGACCTGCCGGAGTTGCGGATTCCCGAAGGCGCCGACCGCAAGGAAGTGCAGGAAGCGCTGGAGCTGCACGAAGAAGGCTTCGTCGCGCGTGAAGCGGACGAGGAGCGGCGGCTCTGTTACGTCGCGCTGACTCGTTCCGAGCACACGATGCTGATCTCCGGTCATTGGTGGAACGAGAGCAGCGCGCGGCCGAAGGGGCCGTCGGAGTTCCTGCTCGAAATCGGCGAGGTGATGCGGGCGAACTCGGTCGGCCGGATCGAGCACTGGGCCGAGGAACCGGAAACCGACGGCGAGAATCCGCTGGTCGCCGACTCCCGCCGGGCGCGCTGGCCGGTCGATCCGCTGTGGCCGCGGCGCGAGGGCGTCACCAACGGCGTCGACATGGTGCTCGGTGCGATGGAAGACGCGGAGCATGCCGAGGAAGACGAAGAGGACGATCCGGACGGCTGGATCTCCGACACCAAGGTGCTGCTGGAGGAGCGGGCACGGGCGCGGGACCGGGTGCAGCAGGTCGTCCTGCCACCGCATCTTTCGGTGAGCCAGCTGGTCGAGCTGTCGGCCGATCCCGCCGCGCTGGCCAAACGGCTGCGGCGGCCGCTCCCCGTGCGCCCCAACACCTACGCGCGCCGGGGAACGGCGTTCCACGGCTGGCTGGAGCAGCGGTTCGGCGGCGAGCAGTTGCTGGAGATCCACGACCTGCCTGGGGCGGCGGACGTCGACGAGGCGCCCGATACCGAGCTGGAGGCGCTGCAGACCGCGTTCGAGAAGAGCGAGTGGGCGCATCGGGTGCCGCACGCCGTCGAGGTCCCGTTCTCCGCGGACGTCGTGGGCGTCACGGTGCGTGGGCGGATGGACGCGGTGTTCGCCGACGCGGACGGCGGCTGGACCGTCGTCGACTGGAAGACCGGCGCTGTTCCGGAAGCCGATCGGCTCGAGTCGCTGGCCGTGCAGCTGGCGGCGTACCGGCTGGCGTGGGCGGCGCTCAAGAAGGTGCCGGTGGAGAAGGTCCGGGCGGCGTTCCACTACGTGAAACACGACAAGACCGTCCGCCCTGCGGATCTGTTGGACGCCGAAGGCCTGCGGCAACTCCTGCGGAGCGTCCCGACGATCTAGCGTTTAGTCCTCTGGATGCGGTCCTTGCGTGTGCAACTACCGCATCCAGAGGACTAAACGCAGAGGGCGCTAGGCGCGGTCGCGGACCTTGAGAGCCCAGGTCACCAGCGGGATCTGGAGCGGGACGCGGGCCCAGAAGGCCACCCGCCAGTGCTTCGGGGCCTTGCGGCGATCGGCGTCGACGGCCATCTTCACGTTCCCCGGCAGGACCACGACGAACAGCAGCGCGGCCGCGAGCCCGCCGAGACGTCGCGTCTTCGGGTTGGCGACCGCCGCGGCGACGCCCAGCTCGGCCACTCCGGAGCCGTAGGTCCACGCTCGCGGGGAGCCGGGAAGCTGCTTCGGGATGATGGCGTCGAACGGCTTCGGCTGGACGAAATGCAGTACACCGGCCGCGCCGAGCAGGCCGGCGAGGAAATACGCGGGCCGCTGAGACGGCTTGGAATCCGAAGACATGCCCCGAGCTTCGCATACCGCGCTCAACGCGAGGATCTTCGGCTATCCTCCCGACCGTGAGTGACGCGGACCAGGCCGGAGCCTGTGCATGAGGGTTCTCAAGCGTTTCCCGGTCAGGCTGAGCGACCGCCCGGACCACGAGCTCGTCGGCGTGATCCGGATGCCGGAACTGACGGTCAGCCCGCTGCGGTCGATCCTCAAGCGGATCATCGGCGCGGTCCTCGCCCTGCTCGCGACCGTCCTGATCGTGTACCTCGACCGGGACGGCTACCGCGACGCCAACGGCGACGGGCTCTCCTTTCTCGACAGCCTCTATTACGCGACCGTGTCGCTGTCGACCACGGGGTACGGTGACATCGCACCGGCGACGCCGTCCGCGCGGCTGGTGAACGTCCTGGTGATCACCCCGCTGCGGGTGCTCTTCCTCATCGTCCTGGTCGGTACCACGCTCGAAGTGCTCACCGAGCGCTCCCGCCAGGCTTTCAAGATCCAAAAGTGGAGGACGAAAGTGCGTGACCACACGGTCGTCGTCGGATTCGGCACGAAGGGCCGATCGGCGGTCAACGCGCTGCTCGGGGACGAGAACGTCGAACCCGATCACATCGTCGTCGTGGACACCGACCAGCAGGCCCTCGAAGCGGCCACGTCACTCGGCCTGGTGACCGTGCACGGCTCGGCCACCCGCGCCGACGTGCTGCGGGTCGCCGGCGTGCAGCGGGCCAAGGCCGTCGTCGTCGCCCCGAACCGGGACGACACGGCCGTGCTGGTCACGCTGACCGCCCGTGAGCTGGCGCCGAAGTCGCATATCGTGGCGTCGGTGCGGGAGGCGGAGAACGTCCACCTGCTCAAGCAGTCGGGCGCGAACCAGGTCGTGGTGTCGAGTGAGACCGCCGGACGCCTGCTCGGCATGGCGACGTCGACGCCGCTGGTGGTCGACATGGTCGAGGACCTGCTCACCCCCGAGTCCGGTCTCGCGATCGCCGAACGCCCGGTGGAGCCGTCCGAAGAGGGCGGTTCGCCGCGGCATCTGCCGGACATCGTGCTGGGCGTCGTCCGCGACGGCGTCCTGTACCGCGTGGACGCCCCTCAGGCCGACGCGATCGAGCCGGGGGACAAGCTGCTGTACATCCGGAAGGTGACCTCCGCGGAGACGATCGAGCGGTAGCGGGGGACCTTTGGTATCACGCTGCGCTGGACAGGGGGGCTCCTCTGTTCCGCCGCCGGTATCACCTCCCAGGGCTTCTGTGTTTTGCCGCGAGGTTCTGGGAACATGGCGTTCGTGCGCAAGCGATCGGACCCCGCCAGAGGGCTCAGCCCGGGGTGGAACTCCCTGGCCGTGGCGGCCGGGGCCGGCCTGCTGGTGATCTTCCTGGCGTGGTTCGCCGGGCCGGGGCTGTTCGGTATCTCGAACGAGACCAAGGGGACGACCGTGCAGGCGGAGGTCGTTCAGCCCGCGCCCTGTACGGGCGGTGGGGCCACCGAGACGGTCAAGTTCGAATTCGGCGGCGCGCCCATGGAAGGTTCACTCAACGGCTGCGGACACGGCAAAGGCGAGCGCATCGAGGTCGTCGTCCCGGACGGGGCCGCGGGGGACGCCGTCGCGGTGCACGCGGCCGACGCGACGGCGGGAGCGAGCGACGCGCGGCGGCCTCTCGGGCTGGCGCTGCTGGTGTTCAGCTGCTTCGCCGGCGGGATGTACGTCTTCCTGGTGGTGCGCGGCCCGCGGGTCCCGGTGACGGCCTGACCTGGTCTCGTGAGTGGTAAGGACGGTTCTAACCGTCTTTACCACTCACGAGCCAGGTGACCAGCCGGACCGGGCAAGCCGGAATCGACGACGGCACCGCATCCGTCGGCGAACGGCACCCACCACCCGAAGCGCGTGAAGGCCCCCTTCCCCTCGGGCTCAACCGAGGGAAGGGGGCCTTCACGCGCAAACGTCAGGAAACGGCGCTCGCCGGCGCCGAGAAGGTGTTGCAGTCGGCGATCCGGTTGTTGCTCGCGCCCGCCCGCCACCAGGACGCGTAGTGCGCGTTCGTCCCGTGGTCCTGGCTGCGCGAGGTGTTGTCGCCGCGGGTCTCCTGGTCGTTCCAGGCCTTGTTGTACATGTCCCGGCTGATCGTGCCGCCCTGGTCGACATGCGCGCCGAGGAACATCCCGGAGAAGCACTGTGCCTGGAGTTCCTTGCGCCGCGACATCTCCAGCCCGGCCGGGCTGTTCTGCCCGGCGTCGTAGATCTTCTGCCAGGCCGCGTCCATCAGCCCGGCGACCTCCTGCACGTGGTGCCCGTACTCGTGCGCGAAAAGGGCAAGGTAGACGCCGGGGTTGTTGCCGTACTGGTCGGTCTGAAGACCACGGAACGGCACGTAGAGGTTGTTCTCGCAGTAGTACGCCGCCGTCGCGATGCCCACCTGGATCGTGCCGCATTCGGTCTCGAAGCTGGCCCCGGTCGGGAAGTGCAGCGCGGGCGGGGTGAACGGCAGGTCGTAGGCGTCGAGGAACGGGCCCCAGGCGCTGTCGAGGCATTTGCCCGCCGCCGTGAAGAACGCCTCGGCGGCCTGCTGGCTGCTCTGCCACTGCGGCAGCGTGCAGACGCGGTTCCGCAGGCCGGCGTTGGGGTCCTGGAGGATCGGGTGGTCGCCGAGCTTGAGGATCTTCTGCGGCCCGCTCGACGAGGACGGCGCCCTGGACGGCGACGTCGGGAACGGGTTCGTCGAGGAAGACGGCGACGAAGACCCGCTCGGCGGCAGTTCCGCCCGCGACGACGTGGCCGGGAGAGTGCTGTAGCCCGCGTTCGCTACGTGATCGGAGTCGTCACGATTGAGTGAAACGATCGCGACCAGGCCGAGGACCAGTACGGCGACCGCGCCGAGGCAGATACCGATGATCGCGCCCACGGACCGGCGTGGCGGCGGAGGCGGGAAGTGGTGCGGCGCTCCGTGCCACTGGGCAGGGTGCTGGCCGTGCACCGGCGGTGGCTGGACGGCGCCGCGTGGCGGCCACTGGCCGTGGGGCGGTTGCGTCATCAAGTCGGTCCCGGTGGTTCTAGGGGGCGAACCGGGGGTACCCGGCCCGATGTTCAGCATAACGAGCTAACGGTGTCCCCACCCACAGCTCGGCTGCAGAGGGTATCCAGCGTGAGGCGAGCGGTCACCCATCAGTGTCGTCCCCCCAGCTCTGGCTGGGTGTCGGACCCTCTGGAAGAGTGGGCGCAAGCAACGTGAACGGGTAAGGGGCTGTCGCATGACGGAGACCGGCGGACCGTCCGGGCCTGAAGGCACCGAGACGCCGAAGCCGCAGGCGGGGGAACCAACACAGCCGCGGGCGGAGACACCGACACCGCCGCAGGGGGAAGTGCCGCCTTCACCGGCGCCGGAGCAGCAGTGGCAGTCCCCGTCCGGGGCGACGCCACCGCCTCCCCCGCTGCCGTCGTACCAGCCGCCGCAGCAGCAGTACCCGAACTGGAAGGTCGGCCTCGGCAGGCCCGGCGTCATCCCGCTGCGCCCGCTGAACCTGACCGACATCCTCGACGGCGCGGTCACCGCCATGCGCAAGTACTGGCGCATGGTGTTCGGTGCCGCCGCGGTCACCGCCGTGCTCACCGCGGCCATCAACCTGGTCGGGCTGCTGCTGGTCGACACCACCGCCGATCTCGAACGGATGCGCGATCTCGGCCCGGCGGCCACCGATCAGGAACTGATGAACCAGATGCTCGGCGTCCTCGGCGGGACGCTGGCGTCGTCGTCCATCAGCCTGGTCGCCACCCTGCTCGGGACTACGATCCTCACCGGTTTCCTCACCGTGCTGATGGGCAAGGCCGTGCTGGGCAAGCCGGTCACCTTCAAGGAGGCGCTGCGTGAGGCGACGCCGCGGCTGCTGCCGCTGCTCGGCCTGACCGTGCTCTACACGCTGGCGATCATGGTCGCCGCGATCTTCTGCCTGCTGCCCGCGATCATCCCCTACACCTTCTGGGCGCTGGCCAGCCCGGCGTTCATCCTCGAACGCGGCACGGTGATGGAGGCGTTCCGCCGGTCGGTGAAGCTGGTGTCGGGGATGTTCTGGCGGGTCTTCGGCATCTTGCTGCTGGCCACCGTGATCTCGTCCTTCCTGGCGTCCATCATCACGATCCCGTTCAGCTTCAGTGCCTTCCTGTCCATTTTCGGCGATCTGGACCAGATGTACGTGCCGTCGACCGGTGACCTGATCCTGCAGTCGGTGGGCACGGTGATCGCGCAGACGATCGTCGGCCCGTTCACCGCGCTGGTCACCGTGATCCTCTACATCGACCAGCGGATGCGCCGCGAGGGCATGGACATCGAGCTGGCCCGCGCGGCCGGGATCGCGACGCCGCCCCCGCCGCAGGCATGGTGACGCGCTTCCTCACCGAGGTCCCGGTCGACATCGACCGGGACACCGCCCGGCTGCGTGCCGCCGAGGAGCTCTCGGGCGAGGCCTATCTGGCCGCGAGACCGAGCTGGCTGTCCGAAGCGTTCAACTGGGTGGTCGAAAAGCTGCTGGGCTTCCTCGAAACGGTCGACAGCGCGGTGCCTGGCGGGATCTTCGCCGTACTGCTGCTGGTCGTCGTGCTGATCGTGGTGGTCGTGGTGATCCGGCTGAAATCCGGTCCGCTGGCGACGTCGGCCAAGAGCGGGCGAGCCGTGTTCGCCGGGCGGCGCAAGGCGTCCGGCGAACATCGCGAGGCGGCCGAGGAGGCCGCGTCGCGGGGCGACTTCGACGACGCCGTCCGTGAGCGGTTCCGTGCCGTGGTGCGGTCCTTGGAGGAGCGGGCGCTGCTGGACGAGAAGTCCGGGCGGACCGCCGACGAGGCCGCCATCGAGGCCGGACGGCTGCTTCCCGACGTCGCCGTTCCCTTGCGCGCGGGCGCCCGGTTGTTCGACGACGTCCACTACGGCGGGATCCCCGCCACGGAGGCAGGCTACCGGTCACTGTCCGAATTGGACGAAAGCTGCCGTCGTGCCAGGCCAGTCGCCTTGGCGGCCGGATGACCTCGGTTTCGCCCGACGCCCGCCGGATCTGGCGCGGGGTGCGGCTCCCGCTCGCGGTCGTGCTCCTGATCGTGCTGACCGGGACGCTGCTCGTCCTCTTCCGGGGCGAGCAGACCACCGGCGCGCTCGAACCGGGTTCGTACGAGCCCACCGGCAGCCGCGCGCTGGCGACCTTGCTGGAACGGGAAGGCGTCAAGATCCCGATCGTGCGCACCGCCGCCGCGGCCAAAGGGGTCGCGAGGGGAGCGACGGTCTTGATCACCCGGCCCGAGTACGTGCCCAAGAGCGCCTTCACGGAGATCAGGCAGAACGCCGAGCACGTCGTACTGGTACAGCCGAGTCCTGGCACGGTCGAAGAAGTCCTTCCCGGTGTGCGGGTGACCGGCCAGGCCGAGACCGAGACCCGTGCGCCCGACTGCGAGGCCAAGGATCCCGTCGCGGCGGGGAACGCGACGATGGGCGGCCTTCAGTACTCGGCCACGCAGCCGAGGGCGCAGGAATGCTACGGCGGCTCGTATCTCGAAGTCCCGGGTCCACAAGGGACGGTGACCGTGCTCGGCACGCCCACCCCGCTGACCAACGACTGGCTGGCCGACGAGGGCAACGCGGCGCTGGCGATGCGGCTGCTCGGGAAGCACGAGCGGCTGGTCTGGTACCTGCCGACGGCCGCCGATCCGTCGCTGGAGACCGAGAAGAAGCCGCTGTCCGAGCTGATCCCGGCGGGCTGGTCGTACGCGGCGTTGCAGGCCGGGGTCGCGGTGGTGCTGCTGGCGTTGTGGCGGTCCCGGCGACTGGGGCCGGTGGTGACCGAACCGATCCCGGTCGTGGTCCGCGCGGCGGAGGCCACCGAAGGGCGGGCGAGGTTGTATCGCAAGGCGAAGGCCGCCGCGCACGCCGGGGAAACCCTGCGGGAGGCGGCTCGCGCGCGGCTCCGGCCGTTGCTGGGGCTCACCCGCGACGCCGAACCGGCCGCGCTCGTGGAGTCCGTCGCCGCGCGGACCGGCCGGGCGCCCGCCGAGGTCGGCGCGCTGTTGTACGGGGATCCGCCCGCCGATGACGCCGCGCTCGTGCGGCTGGCGGACGGACTCGATGTCGTGGAACGAGAGGTGGAGCGGTCTTGAGTACCGAACAGACCGGACAGTCCAATATGGACGCCGCGGCCGACGCGCGCGCGGCGCTGATCGCGCTGCGTACCGAGGTCGGAAAAGCCGTGGTGGGCAACGACGCGGCCGTCACCGGGCTCATCATCGCGTTGCTGTGCCGGGGACATGTGCTGCTCGAAGGCGTCCCCGGCGTTGCGAAGACCCTGCTGGTGCGGGCGTTGGCGGCCGCGCTGGACCTGGAGACGACCCGGGTGCAGTTCACGCCGGACCTCATGCCGGGCGACATCACCGGTTCGATCGTGTACGACGCGCACAGCGGCGAGTTCTCGTTCCGCGAGGGCCCGGTGTTCACGAACCTGTTGCTGGCCGACGAGATCAACCGCACCCCGCCGAAAACGCAGTCTTCGCTGCTGGAGGCGATGGAGGAGCGTCAGGTCTCCAGCGACGGCAAGACGCGGCCGCTGCCCGACCCGTTCATCGTCATCGCGACGCAGAACCCGGTCGAATACGAGGGCACGTACCCGCTGCCCGAGGCGCAGCTGGACCGGTTCCTGCTGAAGCTGACCATGCCGATGCCGTCCCGTGAGGACGAATTCGGCATTCTTTCCCGGCACGCGCAGGGTTTCGACCCGCGGGACCTGTCCGCGGCGGGGGTCACCCCGGTCGCCGGGATCGCCCAGCTCGACGCCGCGCGGCGCGCGGTCGCCGGGGTCACCGTGCGCCCCGAAGTGCTCGCCTACATCGTCGACGTCTGCCGGGCGACGCGGTCGCTGCCGTCCGTGCGGCTCGGCGTCTCCCCGCGTGGCGCGACGGCGCTGCTTGCCGCCACCCGGGCGTGGGCGTGGCTCGCGGGCCGTGACTACGCCACCCCGGACGATGTCAAAGCCTTGGCCCGCCCGGCTTTGCGGCACCGTCTCGACCTGCGGCCCGAGGCCGAGCTCGAAGGCGCGACCGCCGACGGCGTGCTGGACCGGGTCCTCGCGTCCGTGCCCGTTCCGCGCTGATGGCCGTCACCGGGCGGCTCGGGCTGCTGGCGCTCCTCGCGGCGCCGGTGGTCGGTTTCCTGCTGCCCTCGTCGGCCGGGATCGGGCTGGCCGCGGCGGTGCTGCTTTTGTTGGTGGTGCTGGATCTCCTGCTCGCCGGGAGTGTGCGGCGGTTGGAATTCGCGCGCTCCGGCGCGACGTCGGTGCGGCTGGGGGAGGCGTGCGAGGTCACGCTCACGGTGGCCAACCCCGGCGGCCGTCCGGTGCGCGCGTGGCTCCGGGACGCCTGGCCGCCCAGCGCCGGCGCGGAAGACCGGCACCGGCTGACGTTGCCCCCTGGCGAACGCCGCGTCGTGACCACGCGGCTCCTGCCGACCCGGCGCGGTGACCGGATCGCCGCCAGGGTGACCGTCCGGTCGATCGGGCCGCTGGGGCTCGCCGCGCGACAGGGTTCGCATGACGTGCCGTGGACCGTGCGGGTGCTGCCGCCGTTCCACAGCCGCAAGCATCTGCCTTCGCGGCTCGCGCGGCTGCAGCAGCTCGACGGCCGCAACGCGGTGCTGATCCGGGGCCAGGGCACGGAATTCGACTCCCTGCGCGAGTATGTGATCGGTGACGACGTCCGGTCGATCGACTGGCGGGCTTCGGCGCGCGCGTCCGACGTCATGGTGCGGACCTGGCGCCCCGAACGCGATCGGCATGTGGTGCTGGTGCTCGACACTGGCCGCGTTTCGGCGGGCCGGGTCGGGGACGCGCCCCGGCTCGACGCGGCGATGGACGCGGCCCTGCTGCTGGCCGTGCTCGCCGCTCGGGCGGGTGACCGCGTCGACCTCCTCGCCTACGACCGGCAGGTCCACGCCGCGGTCCAGGGATCGACGGAGTTGTTGCCCGCCTTGGTGAACGCGATGGCACCGCTCGAATCGTCGCTGGTCGAGACCGACGCGCGGGGGATGGTCGCGGAGGTGCTGCGGCGGACCCGGCGGCGCGCGCTGGTCGTCCTGCTGACCGGGCTGGACGCGGCACCGCTGGAAGAAGGCCTGTTCCCGGTGTTGTCGAAGCTGACCTCACGGCACCAGCTGATGATCGCTTCGGTGGCGGACCCGCGGGTCGCCGAGATGGCGGCGGGCCGTGGCGACGCGGAAGCCGTCTACGACGCGGCCGCGGCCGAGCGGGTGCTGGCCGAACGGCGCCAGGTCACCGCGCGGCTGGCGCGGCACGGAGTCGAGGTCGTCGACGCCGTGCCCGAGGAGCTGCCGCCGCGGCTGGCGGACCGGTATCTCGCGTTGAAGGCGGCCGGACGACTGTGATGTCGAGAGCCGTGGACCGGCTCCGACCCCCTGGTGAACCGATCCCCAGGAGGAACCGATGGATTTCGACCGGCACTGCGCGGAGATCGTCACCCAGGCCGAGCTGCTCGCGACCGAATTGGCCGACGCCGACCTGACGACGCCCGTGCCGTCTTGTCCAGGCTGGACGCTGGGCGCGCTGGTGCGGCATCTCGGCGCCGGGCACCGATGGGCGGACGAGATCGTCCGGAGCCGGGCGACCGCGCCGGTGCCCGACGACCAGGTGCGCCGGGTGGACGGCGACGATTCCGGACGGCTGCCCGGGTCTTGGCTGGTGGACGGTGCTTCCCGGCTGGCGTCGGCATTGCGGGAAGCGGGACCGGACGCCGAGGTCTGGGTGCCGTTCCACTACCGGAACGCGTCGTTCTACGCGCGCCGCTTCACGCATGAGACGCTCGTCCACCGCGCTGACGCGACCTTGGCCGTGGGGCTGGAGTTCCGCGCCGCGCCCGACGTCGTGTTCGACGCGATCGACGAGTGGATGGAACTCGAAGCGCTGCCGCTGCATTTCGAGTTCAGGCCGGAGAAGCGGGAAATCCTGGGGGCGG
This sequence comes from Amycolatopsis sp. NPDC043885, assembly GCF_056435685.1. Taxonomy (NCBI): domain Bacteria; kingdom Bacillati; phylum Actinomycetota; class Actinomycetes; order Pseudonocardiales; family Pseudonocardiaceae; genus Amycolatopsis; species Amycolatopsis sp. NPDC043885. The sequence continues at coordinate 42,735 of NZ_JBWKEA010000001.1, read as the reverse complement.
GCCGGTCGGTGGGTTTCGAGTCGGGGGAGCACGCTTGGTTCCTCGACCTCGACGGCTCGGCGGTCACCTGGGAGCGGGGACGGCGAGGTGCCGCGGTGACCGTGCGCGGCTCGCTGACGGATCTGGTGCTGACGCTTTACCAGCGCAGGGAAGCCAGGGACGTCGTCGGCGATCTTGAGCTGTTCAACTTGTGGCAGACCCACGTGCGGTTCGGCTGAACCCGATGGAGTGGCGCCGGTTGGCGAAGGCGGTCGCGGGCGGTTAGCTCGGAGGGAGATCCGGACCGACACGATTGGGGCCCAGGCTTGCGCAGGTTCGTGCTGTTCTTCGCGGTGGTTTCGGTGACGCTGTCCGGGGCGCCCGCTTCCGCGCAGCCCGCCGGGACACCGGTCTACCTCGCCGACGGGGGCGGCACCATCTCCTTGGCCGCGGCCGACGGCAAGCTCGCCCTCGCCGACGCCAAGGACGCCAACGCGCACTGGGTGTACGACAAGGCCGCGCTTTCCTACAAGCATGTCGCGAGTGGACAGTGCCTGGCGGCGATGAGCCCCGTCGACGGGGTCGGCGTCAAACTCGTCGCGTGCGACAGCAAGGACCGTCACCAGCAATGGCGTCGCAACGCCGGGCTGCCCGGGCTGGTGCTGCTGGCGAACGTGGCGACGGCTCGGTGCCTGACCGCGGAGGCACCGGTCGTCGGGGCTCGGCTGTACCAGGAGGTCTGTTCGCTGTCCGGACTCTCCAACACCTGGGCGGCCGGCGTGCGGACGCTCGCGATCCTGTCGGGGAACGGGCAGCGGCTGTCGACGAAGACGCCCGGTCAGCCGTTCGTGGTACGCGTGGTCGGGGAGAACGGCCAGCCCGCGGCCGACGTGCCGGTGAACTTCTTCGTCCGCGCGGCACGGCCGAAGAACGTGCTGGTCTTCGAAGGCGGTGCGGAGACGGCGACCGCGAAGACCGGGGCCGACGGCTCGGCGGCGAGCCCGAAGATCGTCCTGACCGAACCCGGCGAGTTCGAGATCCGGTTCACGGGCAGCGCGAGCCTGGAGGACGGGAACAGCATCACCTTCGAAGGTAGTTGCAGCTGCTAAGCAAGTGGTAGCAAAGGTCCCTTGCTCCCTTTCCCCAGGTCAGCCCGCTTCCGGCCGGGCGTCTCCAGCGTATCGCCAGTCGACATCGCCCACTTCGCCCGCTTTCGCGGCCCTGCGCCCGACGACGAACACGTAAAGCAGGAACGCGACCTCCGCGACCACACCGATTCCGATGCGCGCCCAGGTCGGCAGGCCCGACGGGGTCACGAAACCCTCGATCACGCCGGAGATCAGCAGCACCACGGTCAGCCCCAGCGCCATCACCACGACCGAGCGACCCTGTTCGCCGAGTGCCGCCGTCCGGGAACGGCGTCCCGGGTCGATGACCGTCCAGCCGAGCTTCAGCCCCGTCCCGGCGGCGACGAACACCGCGGTCAGCTCCAGCAGACCGTGCGGCAGGATCAGGCCGAAGAACACGTCGAGCCGCCCGGCCGAAGACATCAAGGCGGCGCCGACCGCGAGGTTCAGCGAGTTCGCCCAGAGCGCGTAGATCACCGGGACACCCAGCACCACGCCGAGGAACAGGCAGGTCGCGGCCACCCACGCGTTGTTGGTCCAGACGCGTGCGGCGAAGGAGCCCGCGGGATCGGACGAGTAGTACGTCTCGTACTTCCCGCCCGGCGCGGTCAGGTCCTTGAACTCCTCGGGCGAGGCCAGCGACGCGAGCACCTGCGGGTCACCGGCGATCCACACCGCCGCGATCGCCATCACCGCGATCGACGCCGTCGCCGACGCCAGCCACCAGCGCCGGCTCAGGTACAGCGCCGCCGGGAACCGCTGGGTGAAGAAGAGGCCGATCTCGCGCCAGGCGGGGCTGTGCGAACCAGTGACGGCCGAGCGGGCCTTCGCGACCAGGCCGGACAACTGCGCGACGAGCACGGGATCGGGCGCGACCGAGCGGATGATCGACAGATGCGTCGCGACGCGCTGGTACAGCGTCACCAGCTCGTCGGCGTCCGGGCCGCTGAGTTTCCCGGCGCGGCCCACGAGGTCACGCAGCCGGTTCCATTCGGCCTGATGCGCGGCGACGAACACGTCCACGTCCAACTCGGAGCCCTCCCGGCGATCGTCCTTGGTCGCCCAGCCTATTCGTCACTACGCTTGCCCGGTGGAACAAGAGTCCGAACTCGTCACCGGCGAGGCTGTCGTCCTGGACGTCCGCGCGGCGAAACTGGCCAGCCGCGGGCTCGCCATGATGCTCGACGTCGTCCTCCAGCTCATCGCCCTGTTCGTCGCGATGCTGGTGCTGAGCCAGGTCGCCGCGTTCGGTGACGAAGCGCTGGCGCTGACCCTGTTCCTGGTGACCGTCGTGCTGATCATGGTCGGCTACCCGGTGATCTTCGAGACGCTGACCCGCGGCCGCACCCTCGGAAAGATGGCGCTCGGCCTGCGGGTGGTCCGCACCGACGGCGGTCCGGTGCGGTTCCGGCACGCGCTGGTCCGCGGGCTCGCCGGGTTCTTCATCGACTTCTGGGCGCTGGGGATGCTCGGCGTCGTGGCGGTGGTCACGTCGCTGCTGTCGCCCAACGGCCGCCGCGTCGGCGACTATCTCGCCGGCACGCTGGTGGTCCGGGAACGCATGCCCGCCGCCAGGACGCCGTACGTCGGGATGCCGCCGCAGCTGGCGTACTGGGCCTCGCAGCTGGACTTGACCCGGCTTTCGAACGACCTCGCACTGGCCGTCCGGCAGTACCTGAGCCGGACGAGCGAGCTTCGCCCCGAAGCGGTCGAAGCGCTCGGGTACGGGCTCGCGCAGCAGGTCGCGGAGGCGATCGGGGCGCCGGTGCCGCCAGGGGTGCCGTCCTGGGCGTATCTGTCGGCCGTGCTGGCCGAGCGGCGGCGGCGGGACCAGGCGAAGCTGCGACCGGCGGTTCAGTACGGGCAGTCGGCGCCTGCCGCGCCGGGATATCCCGCCGCGCCTGGGCAGCAGGCCTATCCTCAGGCGACCGCGCCGGTCGTCCAGCCGGAACCTCCCTCAGCGCCGGTTCCGGAGAACCCCTTCGCGCCGCCGGGCTGACCTGGCGCCCCCAAGTCCGTGAAGGCCTCCTTGCCTACCCTCAAGGTAGGGAAGGAGGCCTTCACGGACTTGACGTCAGGGGCCCGGCAAAGTCGATTGGTGCAGCTCGCAGTACTTGCTTGAGGGGTACGGCGAACGCGGAATGGGGCGTAGTCCGGCACTCGGTCCTGGTGTCCCCAATGTGGCATTGGAGACGCTCAGCGTCTCCAATGCCACATTGGGGACACCGAACGAACCGGGAGGCTCGCGCCAAGCGCCTCTGAACCGCGTGAACACGACTTCGCCGGGACCCAGAGTCCGTGAAGGCCTCCTTCACTACCCTCAAAGTAGGGAAGGAGGCCTTCACGGACTTGACGGAAACCCCGGCGCGGTCAGGAAACGTCGGCCGACTTCGCCGCCCAGGTGTTGCACTGGAACATCCGGTTCTTCTGCGCGCCGTGCTGCCACCACGAGGCCGCGTGCGCGTCGGAGCCGTGGTCGCGCGGGCCGCCGTTGTGGTCGCCGCGGTCCTGGGTCTGCCAGGCGTCGCGGTACATCGCCTGATCGACCGAGCCACCGCGCCCCACCGTCGAACCCAGGAACGTCCCGGACAGACACTGCGCCGAAAGCTCGTTCCGCCGCGACATCTCCAGGCCGGCCGCCGAGTCGGTGCCCGCTTCGTAGCGTGCGGTCCAATAGGCCTCCGAGATCCCCGAAAGCACCTGAATGTGATGCGCGTACTCGTGGGCGAAGACCGCCAGATAGACCCCGGGCCGGTTGCCGTACTGAGGCACCTGAAGGCCTTCGTACGGCATGTACAGAGTCTCGTTCTGCGAGCAGTAGAACGCCGCCACCGAGCCGCCGCTGGCGTCGCCGCACGGGCTCGACCAGTTCTTGCCGGACGGGTACTTCACGGTCGGGATCCGGAACGGCAGTTTCGTGTAGTTCATGACCTGCTGCCAAACGTTGTCCAGACAGGGCCGCGCGCTGTCGAAGAAGGCCGCCGCCGCGTCCGGGTTGTTCGCCCAGCGCGAGAGGTTGCACGGCTGGTTCGGCAGGCCGACTTGGGAATCGAGCCACAGCGGGTTGTCCGCCAGCTTGTGGTGCGGCCGCGGACCGGACGGCGCGCGGCTGGCCGACGTCTCGCGGGTCGAGCCCGCCGACGTCTCGCGTGAAGCGGTCGAATCGCGCGAACGGGTGCTCGTCGTCGACGCGTCGCTGGACGTGGTGGTCGTCGTGTAGTCCGAAGAGGAGGTCGTCGGATAGCTCGAGTATCCGACGTCAGCGACGTGCTTCGAGCCGCCGTTGGCGATGGTGACCACCATGAGCAGCCCGCCCATCAACGCCATCAACGCCACGATCGCGACCGCCGCGATGACCCCGCCGTTCGACTTCTTGGCTTGGTATCCCCCGTAGGGCGCGAACCCGGGCTGCGCGAAACGCGGACCGTACGGAAGCTGCGGCGGGCCGACGGCGCCGGGCCGGAACGGGACCGGCGCGCCGATCCGCGGCGGCGGCAGCGGGGCCGCGCCCGGCGGGGGCAGCGGCATGCCGCCACTCTGCGGCCCAGGCCGGATCGGCGTCGGCTGCGAAATCGGCGGCCGAGGGTGACCGGGCGGGACGGGACCCGGCCGGTTCGGCGGAGGCATCGGCGGGCCACCGCGCGGCGGCAGCGGACGCGCTCCCGGCGGCGGGAGCGGACGGCCACCCCGCGGCGGCTGCCCGGGTGGTGACGGTGGCGGAGTCGGCCGGCGTCGCGGATCAGGCGGGCCGGGCGGCTGCTGGTTCATCGAGTGGATCCCCCATGCGATTCGGCAACGCCGTTCGCCCAAGTGGCGGATTCGGCGTTTCGGCGGTCAGCATAGATCGGCTGCCCTAGAGTGTGTGGCTGTGTTGACGAAATGGGGGACGGCGGTCGTGGCCGTCGCGGCGAGCTCGGCCTTGATGGCCCCGCCGTCGGATACGAACGTTCCGGAGGCGCCCGCGGCGGGCCCTTCGCTGACGAACGCGCCACAATTGCCGAAGCCGCCGCCGATCGGCGCGCGCGGTCAGCTCGGGCTGCTCCAGCCGCCGAGCGGCGCGGCCGCGAACGTCGCGGTGAAGGTGGAACGCGACGGTTCGTTGTCGATCACCGAGCAGGTGACCGTCCCGGGTGGACAGCACCTCGTACGCCGGATTCCCTTGAAGGTTCCCGCCGGTGAAGAGCAAGACCGCGTGTACGTCGTCCGTGACGTCTCGGTCGAGGGCGCGGGCAAGGCGGAGCCGAACGGCGAACAGCTGGTCGCCACCTTCGACGGCGGCGTGGCCACCTTCAAGTACAAAGTGGACGGGGCGGTCGCGGACGTCAACGGCGCGCAGCAGGTCCGCTGGCAGGTCGCGAGCGGCTGGGACGGCGAGCTGTCCCGGGTGTCCGCATCGTTCAGCGCGCCGACGCGTGAAATGCCCACAGTGGACTGTTTCGCCGGTCCGCTCGGTTCGGACAGGCAGTGTTCGCTCGCGGAGACCGACCACAGCGGCGTCGTCCGCATCGAACAGGACAAACTCCCGGCGGGTGAACGGGTCGACCTCGCCGTCCAGCTCCCGGCGGGCACGGTGCCCGCGAACGCGCGGTTCGAGCAGATCGCCACGGTCGGCGGCGCGTTCGCCCTCACCGCCCTCGCCGGCCTCGGTTTCGGGGCGCTGGCACTGATCCTGGTGCTCGGCGCGCTCGCCATCTGGCTGCTGCGCCGCCGCGACAAGGGCGCGCTCACCGCGGGCACCGGTCCGGTCGACGTCCTCATGCGAGAAGGCGATCGGGTCTCGTTCGTCTCGCCGGACGGTGTCCTGCCGGGACAGGTCGGCACGGTCGTCGACGAGACGGTCGACGTCGTGGACGTCAGCGGCACGGTGGTCGACCTCGCGGTCCGCAACTACCTGTGGATCGCCGAGGTCCGCGGCGCGGGCACGGTCGACTGGCGGATCGCGCGCCGCAACGCGCCGGACGAGCACCTCGCCGCCTTCGAACGCGAGATCTACACCGCGATCCTGCCCGAGGGCACCGATTCCGTGCTGCTGTCGGAACTCCGCGGCCGCGGCACCGTCGATCTCCGTGTCGCGGGCGAGGCGATGTACGCCGACGTGGTGCGCAGGGGCTGGTTCTCGCGCCGCCCGGACAAGGGCAAGAGCAAACTCACGTGGGCGGGCATCGGCCTGATCGCCCTCGGCCTCGTGGGCACCGCCGTCCTGACCTTCACCATCGGGCACGCGCTGCTCGGCGTCGCGGCCGTGCTCGCCGGGGTCGCCGCGCTGCTGGGCGCTTCGTGGGTGCCGCCGCGGACCTCGCGCGGCAGGCGCCTGATCGGCCAGGTGCGCGGGCTGCTCGAATACCTGCACACCGTCAAGGTCGCCGACATTCCGGTGGGGGACCGGGAAATGGTGTTCTCCCGGTCGCTGCCGTACGCCATCGTGCTCGGTGACGTCGAGCGCTGGCTCCGGACGTTCGAGGGGCTGGACCCGTCGGCGGACGGTTCGGCCGGGCTGTACTGGTTCGGCGGCCTCGAAGGCGATCGGGATCTGCGCCGGTTCGCCGCGCACCTTCCGTCGTTCCTGTCCGCTTTGGACGGTCTGCTCGCCGAATCCGGGCACCTGCGCTCGCTCCGCCCCGAACCGGTCCCCGCCTGACGTGAAGACTCGCATTTCGTCCTCTGAATGCGGTCCTTGCACGCGCAACTACCGCATTCAGAGGACGAAATGCGTGGGGTTGGCGGTGCTTCTGGTCGTGCTGGGCGCGGCACCGGCGGGAGCACAAGGCGAACCGCAGCTGCCCTCGCTGCCGAACAGCGCGGAGATCTCGCTCAAGGTGGAACGCGACGGCGCTCTCTCGGTCGTCGAGGCGGTGTCCGTGCCGAGCGAGGCGACGATGACCCGCCGGATCCCGCTCCGCACGGCGGCACCGCACGACCGTGACCGGATCATCGGCATCCGTGACGTCGTCATCGAGGGCGCGGGCAACGCCGAGCTGACCGACGACGAGTTCACCGTCAAGCTCAAGGGCGGAACCTCGGTCGTCCGGTACACAGTGGACGGTGCGGTCTCCGAAGCCGACGGCCTGACCCGGGTGAGCTGGCAGCTCGCGGGCGGCTGGGACTCCCGGCTCGAACTCGTGCGAGCGAGCTTCGCCGCGCCGTCCGTCCCGAACGCGGTCACCTGTCACGCCGGGCCCGAGGGGTCTCGCGCGCGCTGCGGCACCGCCCAGATCGCGCATTCCGGGCTGACCAGGTTCAGCCAGCAGAACCTCGCGGCCGGGCAGCGGATGGAGATCTCGGTCGAACTGCCCGGCGGGACCGTCCCGGCGAACGCGCGCCTGGAGCCGTCGAAGACCTTCGCTGGCGCGTTCGTGCTCACCGCTCCGGTCGGCTGGGCTTGGTTCGGCTTCGTGCTCGCGCTGATCGCGGCCGCGGTGGCGTTGACCCTGCTGAGGAGGCGGGACGAGCACCCTGGCGACGCGCTCCCGGTCCGGCTGCTCACCGGGAAGGACGACCAGGCCGCGTTCGCCTCACCCGACGGCGTGCTGCCCGGACAGGTCGGGACCGTGTTCACGGGTCGCGCGGACGCCGTCGACCTGGCCGCGACGGTCGTCGACCTCGCCGTCCGGAACTACCTCTGGGTGAGCGAGGAGCCCGGTGAACTGACCGGCTGGCGGCTCGTCCGCCGCAACCCGCCGGACGACCAGCTGACCGCCTACGAACGCGCCGTCTTCGACGCGCTGCTGCCCGGCGAACGCGAGTCCGTGCTGTTGTCGGAGATCCAGTCGGCGCGGATCGGGATCGAAACGGTGCGGGACGCGCTGGACGACAGCGTCGTCGAACGCCGCTGGTACACGCGGCTGCCCGGCAGGCTGACCCGCGCCGGCCTGCGGATCTGCTTCTACGGTCTGTTCCTCACCGTCCTGCTGGCCTTGACCGTCGGCTACGCCCAGCTCGGGGTGATCGTCATCGCCGCGGGCGCGGTACTCGCCGTCGCCGCCCGGTGGCTGCCGGTGCGCACCGGCGCCGGTGTCGCGCTGCACCGGCGGCTGCTCGGCGTCCGTGACGCGCTGCTGGCGACCGAGGCGACGGCCGTTCCGAAGCTCGAACGCGAGGTGCTGCTTTCCCGGGCGCTGCCGTACGCGCTCGCTCTCGGCGAACAAGCACAGTGGGTCTCCGGATTCGCCGCGCTCAAGGGGCCGCCCAAGATCTACTGGTACGGCAAGGAAGACGGCGATGAAGTCCCGATCGAGCGGGTGAGCGACTTCACGGCCGCGCTAGTGGGAACCTTCGCCGCGACCCGCCAGGGTCGTCGCCTGGAGGCCTGAGTAGCCCGTAGGGTGGTGCGCATGGCCGATCCCGAGCTTGTCCGATTCACCCTCGACAACGGTCTGCGCGTGGTGCTCGCGCCCGACGCGACCGCTCCGGTGGTGGGTGTCAGCGTCCACTACGACGTGGGCTTCCGTTCCGAGCCCGAAGGGCGCACCGGTTTCGCGCACCTCTTCGAGCATTTGATGTTCCAGGGGAGCGAGAGCCTGGAGAAGCTCGCGCACTTCCGGTACGTCCAGTCGAGTGGTGGCAGCTTCAACGGCTCCACCCATCCGGACTACACGGACTACTTCGAGGTCCTCCCCGCCGCGGCTCTCGAGCGCGCCCTGTTCCTCGAAGCGGACAGGATGCGGGCGCCGAAGCTGACGCGGGAGAACCTGGCCAACCAGATCGACGTGGTCAAGGAGGAGATCCGCCTCAACGTGCTGAACCGGCCGTACGGCGGGTTCCCGTGGATCCTGCTCCCGCCGGTGCTGTACTCCACGTTCCCCAACGCGCACAACGGTTACGGCGGTTTCGAGGATCTCGAACAGGCCACCCTCGACGACTGCGCGGCCTTCTTCGACACCTACTACTCGCCCGCCAACGCGGTGCTGACCGTCGCCGGTGACTTCGCCGTCGAGGAGGCCCGCGAGCTGATCGAGAAGCACTTCGGCGACGTGCCGCACCGGCCCGCGCCGGAGCGTCCGTCGTTCGCCGAGCCCGCCCCCGAGGGCGAGCTGCGCGGCGAGCACGTGGACCCGCACGCCCCGCTGCCCGCGGTCGGCGTCGGCTACCGCATGCCGGATCCGATCAACGACCTCGACGGCTACCTGGCGAACCTCGTGCTCGCCGGCGTGCTGACCGACGGCGACGGCTCCCGCCTGCAGCAGCGCCTGGTGCACCGCGAGCCGCTGGTCGTCGACATCGGCGCGGGTGCCGGGCTGTTCGGGCCGTTCGAGGCCCGCGACCCGGACACGTTCACCATCACCGCGATCCACCCGCACGAGGTGAACACCGATCAGGTCCTCGCCGCGCTGGACGAGGAGCTGGAGAAGCTGGCGGCCACGCCGCCGGAGGACCACGAACTGAAGAAGGTCACCGCGCGCTGGGCCGCGAGCCTGCACTCCGAGCACGACAAGCTGGTGTCCCGCACGCTGGCCCTCGGCTCGTTCGAGCTCCTGTACGGCGACGCGTCGCTGGTGTACCGGCTCGCCGAGAAGATGTCGGCGGTCACCGCGGAAGCCGTTTCGGCGGCGGCGAAGGCACTGCGGCCGGACTCGCGCGCCGTCCTCGTCATCCGTCCCGGCAGTGGATCTTCAGACCAGGAAGGTACCGAGCAGTGAGCGCACCGCACCGCACCGCCGAGGAGATCGGCCGCACGGCCACCGGGCCTCGTCCGGTCCCGCCGCTGGGGACACAGCGCGCCGTCGCCGATCTGTCCCATGTGGACGCCACGCTGAGCAACGGGTTGCGGGTGCTCGCCGTCCGCAAGCCCACCGTGCCGCTGGTCGAGCTGCGCGTCTGGATCCCGTTCGCCGGTGACGACAAGTTGCACCCGGCCACCGCCGAGGTGCTGGCCGAAACCCTGCTGACCGGCACCGCCCGCCGCGACCGCATCGAGATCGACGCGGATCTGGCGCTGATCGGCGGTGACCTCGCGTCCGGCGTCGACCCGGAGCGCCTGGTCATCACCGGTACCTCGCTGGCCGACGGCCTGCCGACGATGCTCGACGTCCTCGCCGACGCGCTCACCGGCGCCTCGTACGCGGACGCCGAGGTCGAGCGGGAACGCGAGCGGCTCATCGAGCGGATCGCCGTCTCCCGCACCCAGCCGAGGACGATCGCCCGCGAGGCGCTGCAGAAGCACCGTTACGGTGACCACCCCGCGGTGCGCGAGGTCCCGCAGGCCGAAGACGTGGCCGTCGTGACGCCGGAACAGGTTCGCGCGCTGCACCGGGCTTCGGTGCTGCCGCGGGGATCCGTGCTGGTGATCGTCGGTGACATCGACCCGGAGACCGTCATCGGCGACCTGGAGAAGGCGTTCGGCGGCTGGGCTTCGGACCGCTCCGCCGTCCGCCTGCCCGCGCTGCCCGAACTCGCCGGCGGCAACGTCCTGCTGGTGCCGCGCGCCGGTGCCGTGCAGTCGCAGATCCGGCTGTCCGCGCAGAGCGTGTCGCGCACGGACCCGCGGTACCCGGCGCTGCAGCTGGCGAACCTCGTGTACGGCGGGTACTTCTCGTCGCGGCTGGTCGAGAACATCCGTGAGGACAAGGGTTACACCTACAGCGCGCACTCCGGATTCGAGTTCACCGACCAGACCGCCGTGGTGAACGTCGACGCGGACACCGCGACCGACGCGACCGCGGCCGCGCTCATGGAGACGCGGTACGAGCTGGCCAGGCTCGGTCTCGTGCCGCCGACCGCCGACGAGGTCGAGTCGGTGCGGCAGTACGCGATCGGCTCGCTGGTCACGGCGGCGTCGTCGCAAGGAGGCCTGGCCGCGCAGCTGTCCGCGCTCGCCGCGACGGGGCTGGGCGTCGAATGGCTCGCCGGGCATCCGGAGCGCCTCGCCGCGGTCACCGCCGAAGAAGTGGCGAACGCGGCGCTGGAGTTCTTCGCGCCCAAGCGGTTCACCGGTGTCGTCGTCGGCGACGCCGATGTCCTCGCGCCGAAGCTGACGGCGCTGGGCGACGTGGCCATCGGGGAGCCCGCCTGATGGAGACACCGTTCGGGTTGGGGGCGCTCCCGACGCTTTCGCGCTCCACGGCGGACCGTCAGGAATCCTTGCGCACCAACCCGGACAGGCTCGCCGAGCGCTGGCCGAACGCCAGGATCGTGTTGCTCGACGAGCACGCGCGCACCCCGGTGGTGGAGGGTTCCGGCGTGCTCGCGACCCGCAAGTCGCAGGACTTCGGCACCGAGCCGCCCGCGGACGCGGTCTTCCTGGGGGAGTGGCAGCGCACCGACTACTGGTCGATGCCCGGCCGCCCCGCCGGGGAGACCGAGACCGTCGAAATGGCGGGCAGCTGGAGCGTCATCGAACAGGTCCAGCGCCGCGACGGCGAGATCTGGGTCGACCTGCGCGGCTACGGTGACCTGCTCGACGACACGTCGGCCGGGCTGTTCACCACCGCGCAGGCGCTGCAGGCGTGGCGGCGGCAGGCGAAGTTCTGCACGCGCTGCGGCAGCCCGACCGAGCTGATCCAGCTGGGCTGGGCGAGCAAGTGCACCGGCTGCGGCAGTGAGGAGTACCCGCGCACCGACCCGGCGGTGATCTGCCTCGTGCACGACGACGCCGGCGTCAACGGCGAGCACGTCCTGCTGGCGCGGCAGCCGATCTGGCCGCCGGACCGGTACTCGATCCTCGCCGGTTTCGTCGAGGCGGGGGAGTCGCTCGAAGGGTGTGTCGAGCGGGAGATCCGCGAAGAGGTCGGCGTCGAGGTGCGCGATGTGCGCTATCTCGGCAGCCAGCCGTGGCCGTTCCCGCGGTCGATCATGCTCGGTTTCACCGCCAGGGCCGACATCTCTTCGACGATCGTGCCCGCGGAGGGCGAGATCGAAGAGGCGTTCTGGGTTTCGCGCGAGGAGGTGCGGGCCGCTTTCGCGAACAGTCAGCTGCGGAACGCGGGCGCCGTGCCGACGCCGATCGCCGGCGGTACGCGGCAGCTGGTGCTGCCGGGGAACTCGTCGATCGCGCGCGTGATGCTGGCGGCCTGGGCCGGGGTCTGACGTCTGGCGGGTAGCAAGGGACCTTGCTACCGCTGGGTGCCGGGCCGCGGTGAGCCAGCGTGTGTAGGTAGCTCCTTGGAATCCGGTTGCGGTTGATCCCACGGACTGTCCCCAATGTCACATTGGGGACACTGAGCCCTATCGCTCCTGCCTCCATGCGGAACTGCCTATGTAGGTATGAACCGCAGATCTGGTCGCGCGGTGGGTCGCCGCGTTCGCCCCACTCGCACCAGCAGTCACAACGGCTGCGCGTGAAGGCCCCCTTCCCTCGGCTCAGCCGAGGAAACTCGACCTTCACACCTTGCTGTACTCAGGCAGGTCGGTCAGGCGACCGCGATCGCGTTGTTGACCGCGGTGACGGTCTCGGCGGGATCGTCGACCGTGAGCACGAGGCGGTTGAAGTCCTCGGCCTCGTCGAGGGTGATGACGACCGTGCGGTCGAACCCGGAGACGTTCCAGAACTGCCGGTCGCCGTCGGCGTGAAAGGTGCCGGCGAGCTTGCCGGGGATCCGGAGACCCGGTCCGCGCCAGCCCTTCGGCTCGTCGCGCATCCCTGGGTCGTGTGTCGCGCCGCGTACGTGGGCGAGCGGGAATTCGAGCCGCCGGGTGAATGACCAGACCTTGTCGATCCCCACGGGTTCGACCACGAGCCGGTCTCCGCTGATGGTGACACGGTTGTTGCTCATGCCTTTTTTCCTTCGTCGTCGAAGTCCTGGACGCGGGCGCGGGCCAGCAGCCGTCGTCCCAGCTGGTCGGGGGTCGCCCCGAGGTTCTGGATGACGGCCCGCGCCCGGACGCGCAGCCGCTGGTCGGTGGGTGCCAGTTCGAGCAGCGCGACCAGCAGGATGTCGAGCTGCTCGTCGCGGTCCGCGGCGACGTGTTCCAGCACACGGGCGAACAAGCCGTGCTTGCTGCCGAACGCGCCGTAGAGGCTTCCCCGGTGGACACCCGTCGCCTCGACGAGGTGATCGACCGAAGTCGCGTTGTATCCCCGCTGCCGGAAGACCGCCGCCGCGGCTTCGATCGCTGTCGTCTCATCGAACTGGCGTGGTCGGGCCATGGGTTTGAGAATAGTCATTCAAGAATGACTGGTCAAGAACTTCGTATCGGCCACCCTCCGTGCCGGTGCGTACACTCACTGTGCGAAACACGGCAAGCGTTACCTCCTGACGATTTCGGGAGGACCGAAGTCACCTTCGCCGTGGGCGCGGTGTTGCGAAAGCCGCTTTCGCAACACCTCATGAGGCCGCAAGGCGACCGCCGCCGGTTCGCAGGCCGCAGGGGCAGACGTCGAGCCCCGGCGAAGGTTGGTGATTCGCCCTCAAGGCGGTGACGTGTCCGCTATTCTCTTGCTGTCCGTTTCAGGACCATCGAGTTAGGACACTGGGGAAAACATGAAGAACACCTTGCGGCGGCTTGCCGTCGCCGGAGCCGCTGTCGCGGCCTTCGCCTCGATCAGCGCCGTGACCGCGGGAGCGGCGCAGGCCTCGGACTACGAGTATTTCGGTACGTACAGCAAAGAGGACTGCGGGATCACCGGCCACCATGGCCAGATCGCCGGGGACTGGGACGGGTGGATGTGCTACCCCACCTCGCTTCCCTGGGAGTGGGATCTGTACGTGCAGCCCAACTTCTGATCCACCACCGCGTCGCCGAAGGGCCGCTCGGGAGGCTTTGAACCTCCTGAGCGGCCCTTTGTCGTTACTTACCAGGCAAGTCCGCCGCGCGAACACCCTCCGCGCCGGTACGCGTACCCACTGTGCGGAACACGCCAAGCGTTACCTCCCCGTTTCCCCGCGCCGTTGACGGCTGTGGCTCGGCTCACTACAGTCCCCGGAAACCGTCTGTAAAGTTTCCTAACGAAGTCGGGAGCGAGCCAAGTGCGAGCCGGCAGTCCGCGAATGCTGCGCGAGATCAACGATCGCGCGGCCATCGAGGTCCTCCTCAGGGACGGTCCTCTGACGCGCTCCGAGCTCGAGGTCGCCATCGGCCTGTCGAAGCCCGCGACGGCGCAGCTGCTCACTCGGCTCGAACAGGACGACGTCGTCACCAAGGCGGGCGTCCGCGGCGGGGGCCGGGGCCCGAGGGCGCAGCTTTGGCAGGTCAACGGTGGTGTCGCCTACGTCGCGGCCGTGGACCTGACTCCGCGGCAGGCCGACTTCGTGGTCGCCGACGTCTCGGGCGCGGTGCTCGCCGAGTATCAGGTCCCGCTGCCGGTCCACGAGGGCGCGGACGTCGTCGGCACGTTCGGCGCGGCGCTCACCCACGTCGCGAACAGCGCCGGTCTCGCCGCCACCGATCTCCGCCACGTCGTCATCGGCGCCCAAGGTGCCTTCGATCCCCGCACCGGCTTGCTCTCCTCGGCGCCCCACATCCCCGGCTGGCTCGGTTTCGACGTGCCGCGCAGGCTCAGCCGCGAGCTCGGCGTCGAGGTCACCATCGAGAACGACGTCAACCTCGTCGCGATCGTCGAGATGACCGTCGGCCAGGCCGTCGGGCTCGACGACTTCGTGATGATCTGGCTCAGCGACGGCGTCGGCGGCGCGGTGGTGGTCGGCCGCAGACTGTTGCGCGGCGCGACCGGCGGTGGCGGCGAGATCGACTGGATGCGCGTTCCCGATCCGGTTTCCGTTGCCACGCCGAGGGAGAAGCCTCGTGCGGGAGATCGTTTCGGTGATCTCGTCGCCTCTCCGGCCGTCGTCGAGCTGGCCACCGCGCACGGCATCGTGGCCGAAACCGGCGCGGACGCCGTCGCCAAGGCTCGGGAAAGCCACAACGAAGCCTTCCTCGACGACCTCGCCCGCCGTGTCGCGGGCGGAGCGGCAGGCCTGATCGCGGTCGTCGACCCCGAACTCGTGCTGCTTTCCGGCGACACCAGCCGGGCCGGTGGCGACGAATTCGCCGCACTGGTCGCGCGAAGGCTGCACGAACTGGTCCTGCCCCGCACCCCCGTCGGGGTCGCTTCGGTGCAGGGCAACGCGGTCCGCGCGGGCGCGCTCCAATCGGCGCTCGCCACCGTCCGACGGGACGTCTTCGGCGTCAACACCCCTTCGCTCCTCGGGCCCGGGCGGTCCGGGGCGGGAGAGCCAAATCCGATCGTGGCGATCCCGGATTCACGAACAGAACCACCGTCTCCCGCCCCAACCAACTAGGAGGAGGGTCATGAGTTCCACGACCCAGGTTCGGAGAAGCGGCCGCCGTCGGCGCGGCTCGATAGTGCTCGGCGCGGTCACCGTCGCCGCACTGGTGTCCGCTTGTTCGGGCGCCGCAAGCGGCCCGAGCGGTGGGGCGGGCGACGCGGCGGCCGCCCCCGCCGCGGACGCGAAGCTCACGCTGACCGTCTACAGCAAGTTCACCGACCGCGAATACAACGTGGTCACCGCCGGGCTCAACAAGCTCAAGGCGAAGTTCCCGAACATCGAGATCAAGCACGAGGGCCAGCAGGACGACGACAAGATCACCCAGTCCATCCGCGGTGGCAACCCGCCGGACGTGGCGATCTCGTTCTTCACCGACAATCTCGGCGCGTGGTGCTCGACGGGCAGCTTCCAGGATCTCAAGCCCTACATCGACCGCGACAAGATCGACCTGACCCAGATCCCGGACGCGGTCCGCAGCTACACCGAATACCAGGGCAAGCGCTGCGCCATGCCGTTGCTCGCCGACGTCTACGGCTTCTACTACAACAAGGACATGTTCGCGGCGAAGGGCGTCACGTCGCCGCCGAAGACGACCTCGGAACTGTTCGAGGCCACCAAGAAGCTGACCGAGTTCAACGCGGACGGCTCCATCAAGGTCGCCGGCTTCCTGCCGTCGATGCCGTTCTACGCCAACATGGCGCAGTACTGGGCCCCGAACTTCGGCGCCACCTACCTCGGCCCCGACGGCCAGTCGCACCTCGCCGACAGCCCCGAGTGGAAGGCGATGTTCGACTTCCAGAAGCAACTGGTGGACTTCTACGGCGGCCACGCCAAGGTCGAGCAGTTCAAGGCCGGTCTCGGTGAGGAGTACTCGGCGGACCACGGTTTCCAGCGCGGCAAGCTCGCGATGATGATCGACGGCGAGTACCGCACCGCGTTCATCAAGGACCAGGCGCCGCAGCTCAAGTTCGGCACGGCGGCCCCGCCGGTGCTCGACAGCAAGCCCGACCGCTACGGCGGCGCGTTCACCACGGGCACGATCATCGCGATCCCCAAGGGCGCCAAGAACCCCGGTGCGGCCTGGGAACTGATCAAGCAGGTCACCCTCGACACGTCGACGCTGGTCGAGCTGTCGAACGGCCTGAAGAACGTCCCGAGCACCAAGGCCGCGCTGACCGACCCGAAGCTCGAGGTCACGCCGGAGTTCAAGACGTTCCTCGACCTGTACAACGGCGGCAAGCTGACGCCGAACCCGTCGACCCCGATCGGCGACGCGCACCTCAAGGCGGTCAACGACTTCGCCGAGAAGTGGCAGGCGGGCAACGTCCCGGACATGGTCGCGGGTCTGAAGCAGGTCGACGCTCAGATCAACGACGAGCTGGCCCAGAAGCGCGCCGGCGGCTGATCGCATGACTTCGACCCTGGATTCCAGGGCGGTCGCCTCCCCTTCCGCGTCCACCCGGACGCGGAAGGGGAACACGGCGCGCCGCCGTCGCACCGTCTTCTACTTCATCGCCCCGGCGATGCTCGGTTTCCTGATCTTCTTCGGCTACCCGCTGATCGCCACGGTGTACTACTCGTTCACCCGGTACGACCTGATCAACGCGCCGGAGTTCATCGGCTTCGACAACTACGTCCGGATGTTCACCAGCGAGCCGCTGGTCGGCACCGCCGCGTACAACACGTTGTGGCTGGTGATCGTCCTGACCGTCTGCCGGGTGGTGTTCGCGCTCGGCGTGGCCTCGGTCATCTCCCGGCTGAAATCGGGCGTCGGACTGGTCCGGACGCTGTGCTACCTGCCTTCGCTGGCCCCGCCCGCCGCGGCGACCTTGGCCTTCGTGTTCCTGTTCAACCCGGAATACGGCCCGGTCAACGCGTTCCTGGACTTCGTCGGCATCGACGGCGGGCTGTGGTTCAACGACCCGGCGATGTCGAAGCCGGCGCTGACCCTGCTGGTGATGTGGGGTTCGGGCGAGCTGATGATCATCATCCTGGCGGCGTTGCTCGATGTGCCGCAGGAGCAGTACGAGGCCGCCGAACTCGACGGCGCCGGGCCGATCCGCCGGTTCTGGCATGTCACGCTGCCGTCGATCTCGCCGGTGCTGCTGTTCGGCATCGTCAACTCGATCATCTTCGCGTTGCAGTTCTTCACGCAGGCGATCGTCGCGGGATCGGCCGCGGCGGGCGCGGCCGACGTCGCGGGCAACACGAAGTTCATCGGCGCACCACAGAACTCGACGCTGACCTATCCGGTTTGGCTGTACGTCCAGGGTTTCCGGTACTTCAACATGGGTTACGCGGCGGCGATGGCGGTCCTGCTGTTCATCGTCTCGGCCGGGTTCACCTGGATTCTCGTGCGGCAGCTTCGTAAGTCCCAGCATCAGGAGGAGGGGGCATGACGACACTCGCCGAACGGCGGCCCACCGCCCCGGCTACCGAACCGCCGAAGGTGCGGATGCGGCGCCAATGGGACAAGAAGCTCTACTGGATCGCGACGCACAGCGTGGGCATCGCGATGGGCGTGATCTTCATGCTGCCCATCCTGTTCGTGTTCCTCACCGCGGTGATGTCCAGCGACCAGGCGCTTTCATCGAACTTCTGGCCGACGGAATGGCATTTCGAGAACTTCATCGAGGTCTTCGAAAAGGCGCCGCTGCTGCGGTACTTCGGCAACAGCATGCTGTATTCGACGCTGGCCACCGTCGGTGCGCTCGTCTCGGCGATCCCGGCCGCGTACGCGCTTTCGAAGCTGAAGTTCCGCGGGCAGAACCTGTTCTTCATGCTGACCGTCGCCGCGATGATGCTGCCCCCGCAGGTCACCGTCGTGCCGTTGTACGACCTGTGGGTGCGGCTCGGGTTCACCGGGACACTGATCCCGTTGATCGCGCCGTACTTCTTCTTCGACGCGTTCTCGATCTTCCTGCTGAGGCAGTTCTTCCTCACCATTCCGAAGGACTACCTCGAAGCGGCGAAGATCGACGGCTGCAACGAATTCAAGGCGATGGTCAAGGTGCTGATCCCGATGGCGAAGCCGGGGATCGCGGCCACCGCGATGTTCTGCTTCCTGTTCACCTGGAACGACTATTTCGGTCCGCTGCTCTACACGGGTGAGACCCGGGACAGCTGGCCGCTTTCGCTGGCGATCGCGTCGTTCCGCGGCATGCACCACGTGGAATGGAACCTCACCATGGCGGCCACCGCGCTGATCATGCTGCCGGTGATCGTGTTGTTCGTGTTCGCGCAGAAGTCCTTCGTCAAGGGCATCACATTCACAGGGGTCAAGGGATGAAACTGGCAGTCGTCGGTGGTGGGTCCACGTACACGCCCGAGCTGATCGACGGGATCGCCGGACGGCGGTCCACTTTGGACGTCGACGAGATCGTGCTGATCGATCCGGACGCGTACCGGGTGGAGGCGGTCGGGGACTTCAGCAACCGCTTGCTGAGCCACGCCGGGCATCCGGCGCGGGTGCGCACCACGTCGAGTCTCGAAGAGGGCGTCGACGGGGCGTCGGCGGTGCTGATCCAGCTGCGGGTCGGTGGGCAGCGCGCGCGGCGCGGGGACGAGACGTTCCCGCACGCCTGTGGCTGTGTCGGACAGGAGACCACGGGCGCGGGCGGCCTCGCGAAGGCGCTGCGCACCGTTCCGGTGGTGCTCGACATCGCCGACAGGGTAAGGAAGATCGCCGGGGACGACACCTGGATCGTCAACTTCACCAACCCGGTCGGCATCGTCACCCGGGCGCTGCTGAACGAGGGCCACCGTGCCGTCGGGCTGTGCAACGTCGCGATCCACCTCCAGCGCACGTTCGCGCATCTGCTCGGTGCCGGCGTCGACGACGTCAAACTCGTCCACACCGGACTGAACCACCTGAGCTGGGAAAGGAAGGTGCTCGTCAACGGCGAGGACCGGCTGCCCGAATTGCTCGCGGAACACGCGGA
Organism: Amycolatopsis sp. NPDC043885; assembly: GCF_056435685.1. Classification (NCBI taxonomy): domain Bacteria; kingdom Bacillati; phylum Actinomycetota; class Actinomycetes; order Pseudonocardiales; family Pseudonocardiaceae; genus Amycolatopsis; species Amycolatopsis sp. NPDC043885. The sequence continues at coordinate 23,526 of NZ_JBWKEA010000001.1, read as the reverse complement.
ATTCCTCGGCGAGCACGTGACCGCGCCGGTCGAGTGGATGCGGCGGATGAACGTCGTGCCGTCGTACTACCTGAAGTACTACTACGGGCACGACGAGCAGGTCACGAAGCAGCGCACCGAGCGGCCGCGCGCGGACGTCGTCAGCGATGTCGAGGAGGAACTGCTGAAGGTCTACCTCGACCCGGAGGTGGTGACCAAACCGGAGCAGCTGGAAAAGCGGGGCGGTGCCTACTATTCCGAGGCCGCGGTGCAGCTCGTGCACGCGCTCACCTCCGGTGGCCCGGCGGAGGAGCACGTCGTCAACGTCCGCAACGAAGGCACTTTCGACTTCCTGCCGGACGACGCTGTCATCGAGGTACCGTCCCTTGTGGACGGTAATGGGCCACGTCCGATCCCGCAGCCGCCGGTCGAGCAGCGGTTCGCCGGGCTCATCGCCGGGGTGACCGCGTACGAGCACCTCGCGCTGGAGGCGGCGATCAAGGGCGGCCGCGATCGGGTGGCCGACGCGCTGCTCGCGCATCCGCTGGTCGGCCAGTACACCAAGGCGGATCAGCTCGCCGACACGCTGGTGCGGACCAACCGTGAGTTCCTGCCGTGGGCGGGGGCATGACGGCCGGCTCACAGGACGTCGTCGTCGCGATCGACGGCGGCAACAGCAAGACCGACGTCCTGATCGTCTCCCGGGACGGACGGGTGCTCGGACAGTCGCGAGGGCCTGGCGCGTCCCCGCAGAACATCGGGGTCGACGGCAGCGTCCAGGCGCTGGAGAAGCTGGTCCTGGAAGCCCTTCGCGGGGCAGGGCTTCCCGGCGAACGTCCTTTCGCGACACATACGTCCGCCTATCTCGCGGGGCTGGATTTCCCGCAGGAGGAAGCGATCCTGCACGCCGCGCTGGCGGCGCGCGGCTGGAGCGACACGCTGATCGTCGGCAACGACACGCTCGCGCTGCTGCGCGCGGGGAGTTCCGACGGGACAGGGGTGGCGGTGGTGTGCGGCGCCGGGATCAACGGCGCCGGCGTCAGCGCCGACGGACGTGAGCACCGGTTTCCCGCGCTGGGCAAGATCTCCGGCGACTGGGGCGGCGGCTACCGGCTCGGCGAGGAGGTGCTGTGGTGGGCCGTCCGCGCCGAGGACGGCAGGGGCCCCGGCACGGCTTTGAAAGCCGCGGTCACCGCGCACTTCAAGACGTCTTCGGTGCTGGAAGTGGTGGAGCGCCTGCACTTCGGGGAGCTGCACTCCGATTCGATCCACACCCTCTGCCCGCTGCTGTTCGCCGTCGCGGCGGGCGGCGACGAGGTGGCGCAGGACGTGGTCGACCGGTTCGTCGAAGAGGTCGCCCTGCTGGTCTCGGTCATCCTGCGGCGGCTGGAGCTCACCGAGCAAGCACCTGAAGTCATCCTCGGCGGGGGAGTGCTGACCGGGGTCGGCGCGCAGGTGATCGCGGAGATCGAGCGGCGGTGCCTGAAGGTGGCGCCGCAGGCCTCGATCCAGGTGGTCGACGTGGCCCCGGTGGTCGGCGCGGCGTTGTTCGCGCTGGACACCATCGGTGCGTCCGATACCGCCAAAGCCGCGCTGAAGGCCGCCACGAAGCGGGTCTGACGGGTCAAAGCTCGTGAGTGGTAAGGACGGTTCTAACCGTCCTTACCACTCACGAGAACGCAGGACCTTTCGTGTCGGTGCGTGGGTCAGGAAGCGGTGGGGACGAGCGGCTCGTCCGTCTCCAGCAGCGTCTTGAGGTCCGACAGGATCCACGGCCAGCCGCCACCGGCGTTCTCCCCCGGTCCGGCGTTGATGTCCTCCTGGGAGCCGTTGATCAGCGCGGCCGTCGTGGGCGCGCCGGTGACGTCGTGGGTGACGGTCAGCCGGGTGCCCGCGGTCTTCGTCTCTTCGATCTCGTAGGTGAGCTTGGTGTACGGCTCCTTGTCGAAGGACGGGTCCATCAGCAGCTTCCAGGTGATGACCAGTTTGCGAGGTGGATCGACCTCGAGGACCTCGCCGTCGACCAGGTTGTTCGTGAACCCCGCCTCGACGTATTCCGGCGTGGGGTGGGTGACGTGCTTGCCGCCCGGCCGCAGGTCGAAGTCGACGAGGCCGGTGTAGCCGTACTTCCGCGACCATTCGGGCTTCGTGATCGCGTCCCAGATCTTCTCCGGGGTGGCCTTGATGTAGACCCGGTAGACCTGGGTGGCGGCGATGGTGGTTTCGGTCATGACGGTTCCTCGTTTTCGAGATCGGGGGCTTCGAGTTCGGCTTTGAGGTCGAGCAACACGGTCACGTTGCGCTCGGTGAACTTGTCGATCCACCGGTCGTGGATCTGTCGGATCGGTACCGGGTTGAGGAAGTGCTTCTTCTCCCGGCCCTCCTTGCGCGTGACGACAAGTCCGGCTTCTTCCAGCAGTTTCAAATGCTTCATCACGCCGAACCGGCTCATGTCCACTTCGGACTCGAGATCGGTCAGCGTGCGGCCGTCACGCGTGAACAACTGGTCGAGCAGGAACCGGCGGGTCGGATCCGCCAGGGCCTTGAAAACCAGGTCGTCGTCGGGCACATCGAAAGGATAGGTGACCAAAAGGTCACGTGTCAACCGGAACATCCCGGAAGTACATGAAGGCCCCCGTCCTTGCGTCTAGCGCAAGGACGGGGGCCTTCATGTACTTCGGCTATAGGAGGGCGCCCAGCGGCAGGATCAGCGCGATCGCGACCACCGAGATGACCGTCTCCATGATCGACCAGCTCTTCAGCGTCTGCCCGACCGAAAGCCCGAAGTACTCCTTAACCAGCCAGAACCCGGCGTCGTTCACGTGGGAGAAGAACAGTGAACCGGCGCCGATCGCGAGCACCAGCAGCGCGCTGTGCGACGGGTCCATGGTCGCGGCGAGCGGGGCGACGATGCCGGCGGCGGACACGGTCGCGACCGTCGCGGAGCCGGTGGCGAGCCGGATCGCGACCGCGACCAGCCAGCCGAGCAGCAGCGGCGACAGGTTCGCGCCGGTGGCGAGGCTGGTGATGACGTTGCCGACACCGGCGTCGACGAGGGTCTGCTTGAACCCGCCGCCCGCCCCGACGATGAGCAGGATGCCGGCGATGGGCGGCAGCGAATCCGCCACCGTGGACGACAGCTTGTCCCGCGTGAAACCCGCGGACTTGCCCAGGGTGAGCATGCCGAGCAGGACCGCGGCGAGCAGCGCCACGAGCGGGTCGCCGATGAAGTCGAGCACGCGGCGGACGTGGTTCTCCTTCTCCAGCAGGATGTCCGCGAGCGCCTTGCCCATCATCAGCACGACGGGCAGCAGCACGGTGGACAGCGTCGCGAGGAAGCCGGGCCGCCGGCCGTCCGAAGAGGACGATTCCGGGATGAGGCGTTCCGGCGCGACCGCGTCCGGGACCATCTTCGCGGCCAGCTTGCCGAACAGCGGCCCGGCGATGATCACCGTCGGGATCGCGACGAGCAGGCCGAAGGCCAGGGTGAGGCCGACGTTGGCGTTCAGCGCGCCCGCGGCGGCGAGCGGTCCGGGGTGCGGCGGGACGAGACCGTGCAGCACCGAAAGCCCGGCGAGCGCGGGGATTCCCAGCATCAGCAGCGGTTTCCCGGTGCGCTTGGCGACCAGCAGGATCACCGGGATCAGCATGACCAGGCCGATCTCGAAGAACATCGGCAGCCCGATCAGCGCGGCGACCAGTGCCATCGCCCACGGCAGCGCGCGGTCGCCCGAGCGGCGCAGGATGGTGTCGACGATCTGATCCGCGCCGCCGGAGTCGGCGAGCAGCTTGCCGAGCATCGCGCCGAGCGCGATCAGCACGCCGACCGAGGCGACGGTGGAACCGACGCCGGAACTGAAGCTCTTGATCAGCTTGTCCACCGGCATGCCCCCGACGAGCCCGAGCACGCCGGAGCCGAGGATCAGGGCCAGGAACGGATGCTGCTTCGCCTTGGTGATCAGGACGACGATCACGGCGATGGCGAGCACCGTCGCGCCGATGAGACGGGTGTCGTGTCCGGTCCAGGCGGCGGCGAGAGTGGTGGTCATCGGCGGTCCTTGAAAGCGGAAAGGGCGGTGTCGACGATCTCTTCCGGCTTCTTCGCGATGTCGGCGACGAGGCCGAATTCGTCCGGCTGCAGTGGTTCGAGGTCGGCGAGCTGGGAGTCCAGAAGGGACACCGGCATGAAATGACCGGAGCGGGTCTTCATCCGGTCGGCGAGCAGGTCGCGGTCGCCGTGCAGGTGCAGGAACCAGACGTCGCCGCCGCCGCGCAGGATGTCGCGGTAGCGGTATTTGAGCGCGGAGGATGTCACGACGCCGCCGGAGGACTGGTGGTCCCGGATCCAGGCGGCGATGGCTTCGAGCCAGGGTCGCCGGTCTTCGTCGTTCAGCGGGTGGCCGGAGCTCATCTTGTCGATGTTCGCCTTCGGATGGAACGTGTCCGCTTCGGCGTAGTCGACGCCGAGGCGTTCGGCGAGTGCCGTGCCCACGGTCGTCTTGCCCGAGCCGGAAACGCCCATCACCACGATGACGGTCATCCGTACCTCCCACGTCGTTGTAGCCGGGACGAGTACAGCTCAAAAGTACTACTTAATCAACATCAAGTACTACTTAATCGAGTCAGAACGTTACAGTCGCCTGGTGGGCAACGACAGGCATGCCGAAGTGCTCGACGCGCTCGGCTCCGCGATCGCCAACGGGGAGCTTCCGCCGGGCTCCGTCCTGCGCTCGGAGGAGCTCCAGGAGCGGTTCGGCGCGTCCCGCACGGTGGCGCGCGAGGTGGTGCGTGTGCTCGAAACGATGTGCCTGACCAGCAGCAAGCGCCGGGTCGGGGCGATCGTGCGCGAGCCTCGTGACTGGAACCATTACGACCCGAGACTGCTTCGCTGGCAACTCGACGGATCCGAGCGGAAGACCGCGCTGAGGACCCTCACCGAACTGCGCTCCGGCGTCGAACCGTGCGCCGCCCGGTACGCCGCGCTGCGGGCGACACCGGAAGAAGGCGGCCGCCTCAGGGCCTTGGCGAAGAGGCTCGAGGAGACGGCGCACCAGCGGGACCTCGAAACCTTCCTGGGCCACGACGTCGCCTTCCATGATCTGCTGCTGTCCGCGTCGCGGAATCCGATGTTCGCGCAGCTTTCGGCCGTCGTCGCCGCGGTGCTCGCCGGGCGCACCGGGCACGGCCTGATGCCGGAGGAGCCGCAACCCGAGGCCGTCGCCCTGCATGTCGAGGTCGCGGCGGCGGTCGACGCCGGTGACGCCGACCGGGCCGAACGCGCGATGCGGGACATCGTCATCCAGGCGCGTGACGAGATGGCCGTCCTTCTGGGTGGATGATCTTCGAGTAATCTCTGCAGGTCTTCGAGGGATACTGCATGCAGGGGGCGATGGTGAGCGCGGCGCGCGCGATCGGCTTGGTGTTGGGGGTGGCCGCGGACGGGGTGATCGGGGACCCTCGGTCACGGCGTCCGGTGACGGCGTTCGCCAGGGCGGCTTCGGCGGTGGACACGAAGGTGCGGTCGAAGCATCCGGTGGCCGGAATCCTGTGGACCGGCGGCCTGGCGGGCTCCGCCGTGCTGGCGGGCGTGCTCGCCGAACGCGCCGGACGGCGCAGTCCCGTCCTGCAGGCGACCACGACCGCGGTGACCACCTGGGGCGTTCTCGGCGCCGCCGGCCTGGCCGCGCACGGCACGTCGCTGGCCCGGGACCTCGAAGAAGGCGAACTCGAAACCGCGCGCGGCACACTGTCCACACTGGACCCCCGGGTCACCGACGACCTCGGTGTCATCGGCCTCTCGCGCGCATCGGTGGAGACGCTCGCCGAGAACACCGCCGACGTCGTCATCGCGCCGCTGGTGTGGGGAGCGCTGGCCGGTGTCCCCGGCCTGCTCGGCTCGCGCGTGATCAGCCTGCTACGCGGCATCGGGCGCGGGCGTCCCGAGCGGTACCGGTGGCTCGTCGCCCGGCTGGACGAGGTCGTCCATCTCGTGCCCACCCGGGTCGCCGCCGGGCTGACCGTCCTCGCGGCCCCGGTCGTCGGCGGCTCGGCGGGCGGCGCGTGGCGGGCGTGGCGGCGGGACACCACCGCGCACCCGAGCCCGCACGCCGGCCGCGTCGAGGCCGCGTTCGCCGGGGCGCTGGAGATCCGGGTCGGCGGGCGGACGGTGTATCCGCACGGGGTCGAGGAACTGCCGGTGCTCGGCATCGGCCGGAACCCGGACGCCGGGCACGTGACGCGCGCCGTGGAACTCTCGCGGGTGGTCGGCTGGCTGGGCGCGATCAGTTCGGTGGTGCTGGCGGGTCTCGTCGGGCTTCGGCGACGACGGCGCTGACCCGCGGTTTCGGCGCCCGGGGAGCAAGGGACCTTTGCTACCGCTTGCCGCTCTGACCTGCGAAAAGAGAGCAGGGGACCTTTGCTGCCGCGGGTGACTGTGTGGATTTTGGGACATCTGACGTCCCAAAATCCACACAGTCACCGTGATCCGGTCTGGCTTCGTCGCGCCGCGGGGGAGCAAGGGACCTTTGCTACCGCCTGGCGCTCTGACCTGCGAAAAGAGAGCAGGGGACCTTTGCTGCCGCGTGGAGGTGTGTGGAAATAGAGACGTTGAGTGTCCCTATTCCCACACACCCCTTACTCCGCGTAGTGACCGTAGAGATTTTGGTGCGTTGGGTGACCAGAAATCCCACAGTGATCGCCCGAGGAGAGCAAGGGACCTTTGCTACCGCTCCCGCCGCGCCAGCTGCGCCCGCGCCCGTGCGTCCATCGGACCGTCACGTCGCGCGAGTTCCGCGTCGATCCGTGCCCGGTCGGCGGGCTGCTTGTTCCCGCCGAACTTGAACTTCGCCCGCACCCCGGTGACAGTCAGTTCGACGCCCCGGATGCCGGGAAGAACCCGCTTGTCCGGCGCCTCGGTGGCGCTCACCCCCAACCGGTCCGAACCGGGCTCGAAGTGCGCGAGCTGCCGGTCCAGAAGCGCGGCCTTCTCCGCGGCGTCGTCGATCAGCCGGACGTCGCATTCGAGCTGGACGGACGCGTAGTACGACGTCGGAACCCCGTGCGGCGGGTCGGCCGGGGTGTTCCATTCGGAGCGGATGTAGGTGTGATCGTCGATCACCGACAGCAGTGCGCGCGGGTGTTCCTCCAGCAACGGCCAGACCGGGTTGGGGCGCGCGAGGTGCAGCAGGACCGTTCGGTCGCCGTCGTAGACGAAGTGCACCGGGTTGACGATCGGCAGGTCACGGCCCGCGCCCCCGGCGATCAGCTGGCCGAAGTCGTGCGCGGAGAGCCAGGCCTGCCATTCGGCGTCGTCGTGGGCGGCGTCCCACGGGTGAATCAGCATGATCGAAGGGGATCACGCATAATGGACCTATAAAAGGGCCATTTTCGCATCAGATCAGGTGGCCACTTCGGAGCGTTCGTCCTCGGCCAGCATCTCCGCGACACTCTTGCGCCGCTGCGGCCGGTCCGTGGCCAGCGCGCCGCCCGGCTTCAGCTCGCGGACGGTGAAGTACAGCCAGCCCATCAACGCCATCGCTCCGAACGCGATCCACTGGAGCGCGTAGGAGAAGAAGGGGCCGGCGTCGGTCTGCGGCAGCGGCAGCGCGCCCAGGACGCCGGGCTGGTTCACGTCGAGCTGGAAGTAGCCCGGACGGATGTCCAGCTTCGCGGCCCGCGCGACGACCTGGGAATCGACGACGTAGCTCTGCAGTTTCCCGCCGGTCGACTCGTCGGCGAAGGCGTCGCGGTTCTTCCCGTCCTTCTCGTCGTGACGGGCCCGCGTGACGATGTCGACCGTTCCCGTGGGAGGCGGGGCGAAGGGGAGTGCGCGCGACTTGTCGTCGAGCCGGACGTATCCGCGGTCCACCAGCACGACCGTGCCCTCGACGGTCCGGAACGGCGTCAGGACCTCGAAGGCCGCTTCGCCCTGTACGGAGCGCAGACGGGCCACGACCTCGCCCTCGGGCAGGTACGTTCCCTTCATCGCGACCAGGTGCCATTCGGTGCGCTGATCAGGGGCGGCGCCGTGGGGAAGCAGCTGCTCCAGCGACCGCGGCTGCCCGGAGAACGACTCCCGCAGCGCCGCGTTCTGGTGCTCGCGCTCGGTGTCGCGGGAGAACTGCCATGGCGCCAGCAAGGTGAAGCAAGTGATGGCGAAGGTGAACACCACCAACGTCAACGCCAGCCACCCGGGCTTCAGCAGGAACTTCAACCGCACCCCACCACGGTAAGCGGTCGGCCTCAGGCGTGTGCGCGCACCCAGTCGAGCAGGCCGGGAACGGCCCGCTCGATCATGCCGAGGACGTCCTCGAAACCGTCTTCCTCGCCGTAGTACGGGTCCGGGACCTCGGCGCCCTCGGGCGCGGACGGGTCGAACTCGCGCAGCAGACGGACCTTCGCCGGGGCCGACACCTTGCGCCGGAGGAACGACAGGTGACCCTCGTCCGCCGCGAGCAGCAGGTCGGCGGCCAGGTGTCCGCGGTCGACCTCGGCCGCGACGTGGCCGGTCGGGTAACCGTGTTCGGCCAGCTTCGCGCGGGCCCGCTTGTCGGCGGCCTCGCCCACGTGCCAGCCGCCGGTTCCGGCGCTGGAGACCTGGACGAGGTGATCGAGACCCGCTTCCTCGGCCTTCGCGCGGAAGACGAGTTCGGCCATCGGGGAGCGGCAGATGTTGCCGGAGCAGACGAAGACGATGTGCAGCACCTGATCAGTGTGATGGCCGCCGGAGATCGACCGCTCACCGGCTCCGAACGGCTACCGGGCGCGCGAAGGTGGAAAGCCGGGACGAAGCGGGAGTAGACCTCCTGGAGAGAAACACGCAGGAAGGTCGCGTATGAGCGCACCAACACCCAGCGTCGAGTCCCCGGCAACCGGGCTCCGCTGGTATCGCATCACCGTCAAGCTTCCGCACCCCTACGAGGTCGGGCGGGTCCTGTCGGAGCACCACTTCGTCCAGGCGAGATCGCCGAAAGAGGCGATGACCAGGATGCCGTTGCACCTCCGGTCGAGCGCTTCCGTCGCGCCGTACGAGGTCGTCCGGCCCGACGTGCCCGATCAGGCGACGAAGGCCTACCGGGCGATGCTGTGGACGGGCCGCGTGGTGCGCGCGGCCGGCCGCTGGGCGATCAGCAAGGACGCGAAGGCGCTGGACTGAGGTGGGGGCGGTAGCAAAGGTCCCTTGCTCTCTTTCCGCAGGTCAGCGGCCCGGGTGAGGCATGCCGGGAGGTTGCGAAAGTGGCTTTCGCGACACGCGGCGCGGGCAGGCGGTAGCAAAGGTCCCTTGCTCCCTTTTCGCAGGTCAGCGCCGCGAGCAGGCAGACCGCACGGACTCCCCGAGCGCGACCGAGTGCAGCCGGTCCAGCCCGCGCCGCGTGTCGGTCAGCCGCACCGCGACCACGAGCCGCGCGTCGCACGACCGCCGCGCCCGTGCGTCCCGCGTCTCCGCGAGTTCGGAGAGCAGGCCTGTGTTCAGCCGGTCGATCACCGGCCGCACTTCGGTCGCCAGATCGGGCCGTCCGGGCGGCCGCGTGCCGGGCTGCTCGGTCCACCGTGCGTACAGGCCGCGCTGCACGAGCTTGTTCGCCTCGATCTGGTCGCGGAAGAACCGCACCACACCGGCCGCGTCGAGACCGAGGCCGGGCGCCTTCGCGGCCACCGAGTCGAGGATCTGCTGTTCGCGCACCGGATCGTCGATCGGTGACGGCGTGCCGAACTTCGCGGCCGCGACCTTGTCGGCGATCTGCACGCGCCGCGCGGCCAGGTCGGTCAGTTGCCAGAGTCCCGGAGACGCCGATGCCGGCGCGGGTAGCACCACGAGAAGCAGCGAAGCGGCACAGAGCACCCGAAGTCGCATGCCCGGAAACGCTACATGCGAAAATCCCCGGGTGCCCGCGTTAGCCGAAGTCATCGCCGCCTTGGAGCAGGCGTACCCGCCCGAACTCGCCGAATCGTGGGACGCCGTCGGACTCGTCTGCGGTGACCCGGCCGAGTCCGTGGACAAGGTCCTGTTCTGTGTCGACCCGGTCGACGAGACCGTCGACGAGGCGATCGACGGCGGCGCGCAGCTGATCGTCGCCCACCACCCACTGCTGTTGCGCGGCGTCCACGGCGTCCCGGCCGACAGCACCAAGGGCCGCCTCGTGCATCGCCTCATCCGTGCCGGTGTCGCCCTCTACTGCGCGCACACCAACGCCGATTCCGCGTCGCCCGGCGTCTCCGACGCGCTCGCCGGCGCCATCGGCCTGACCGTCCTCGGCCCGCTCGATCCGCGCGAGGACGGCGTCACCGGGATCGGCCGCATCGGCGAGCTGCCCGAGCCCGAACCGTTCTCCGTCTTCGTCGAACGCGTCGCGAACGCCTTGCCGCGCACGGAGCCCGGCGTCTACGGCGCGGGCGATCCCGACCGCCCGATCCGCCGGGTCGCCGTCTCGGGCGGTTCCGGCGACAGCTATCTCAAGCGGGCCACCGCCGCCGGTGTCGACGCGTACGTCACCGCCGATCTCCGGCATCATCCCGCCGGCGAGCATCTCGCCGAGATCACCGAAGTCCCCGCCCTGGTCGGCGTCACGCACTGGGCGAGCGAATGGCCGTGGTGCGAGCAAGCCTCGGCCGTCGTCCGCACCGCGTTTGCGGGTAACGTCGACCTTCACGTCTCCACGAGGTGCACCGACCCGTGGACGCTACGGGCCACCCGAACCGAGCACTGACAATCCAAGGAGCACCGTGAAGGCCGACCCCGCCGTCCAGCGCCAGCTGCTCGAACTCGCGAAGGTGGACGCGGAACTCTCGCGTACCGCCCACCGCCGCCGCACCCTGCCGGAGATCGCCGAGATCGACGCGGGCGAGAAGACGGTGCGCGAACGACGTGACGCGCTGGTCTCGGTCCAGACCGCTGCGTCCGACCTCGACCGCGAGATCGCGCGCCAGGAGAAGGAGATCGAGTCGGTGCGCGCCCGCGGTGACCGCGACCGCAAGCTCCTCGAATCCGGTTCCGTCGCGGCGAAGCAGATGACCGACATCGAGCACGAGCTGAACAGCCTCAACCGGCGTCAGTCCGCCCTCGAGGACGACCTGCTCGAACTGATGGAGCGCCGCGAGGCGCTCGAACTCGACGCCCAGCGCACCAGCGCCGAGGTCGCGAAGGCCGAGGGCGAGGTCGCCGAAGCCGCACGTCGCCGCGACGAGCAGTTCACCGACCTCGACACCACGAAGGCACGCCGCGACGAAGACCGCGCCAAGCTCCTGCCGCGTTTCCCGGAAGACCTGCTGAAGCTCTACGAGCGGGTCCGTGCGCACAAGGGCATCGGCGCGGCACTCCTGCGGGCCCGCCGCTGCGGCGCCTGCCAGCTCGACATCGACCGCCGCGAGATCGCCGAGATCAAGGCGGCCCCCGAGGACAACGTCATCCAGTGCGAGAACTGCGGCGCCATCCTGGTGCGCACGCTGGAGTCCGGCCTGTGACCGACCACGTGCTCGTCGAGGCCGATGGCGGTTCGCGGGGCAACCCCGGTCCCGCCGGATACGGCGCGGTCGTCAAGGACGCGGCCACCGGCGAGGTGCTCGCCGAGCGCAAGGCCTACGTCGGCATCGCGACGAACAACGTCGCCGAGTACGGCGGCCTGATCGCCGGGCTCGCCGCGGCCGCCGAGCTCGGAGCGTCCACAGTGGACGTCCGGATGGACTCGAAGCTCGTGGTGGAGCAGATGTCCGGGCGCTGGAAGGTCAAGCACCCGTCGATGCAGCCGCTGAACGCCGAGGCCAAAGAGCTGGCGGCGCGGTTCTCACGCGTGCGGTACGAGTGGATCCCGCGTGCGGAGAACTCTTACGCGGACGGGCTCGCGAACGAAGCGATGGACGCCGGGAAGCAGCCGGAAGCGCCGAACAAGACCGTGAAGCAGGACAGGGTCAGTCCGGTCGGCTGGACCGGCGCGACCGGGACGCCGACCAAGCTGCTCCTCGTGCGGCACGGCCAGACGGCGATGTCGGTCGAGAAGCGGTACTCCGGCCGCGGCGACGTGCCGCTCACCGAGCACGGCAAGCAGCAGGCGGCCGCCGCCGCGAAACGCCTCGGCGCGATGGAAGGCCTGGTCGTCGACGGCGAGGCAGCGCCGATCATCGCCTCGCCGCTGATCCGCACCCAGCAGACCGCGCAGGCGATCGCGGACGCGCTCGGCGGCCGGGCCGAGACTCATCCGGGGCTGATCGAGACCGATTTCGGCGAATGGGAAGGCCTCACCTTTACCGAGGCGATGGAGCGCGACCCCGGATTCCAGACCAGCTGGCTTTCCGACACTTCGATCGCGGCGCCGGGCGGCGAAAGCTTCGACGGCGTCCACCGGCGGGTCCGCAAGGCCCGCGACGAACTGATCGCGAAGTACGGCGGCCGGACGCTCGTGCTGGTCAGCCATGTCACGCCGATCAAGGCGCTGCTGCGGATGGGCCTGGACGCCGGGCCGTCGCTGCTGTTCCGCCTGCATCTGGACCTGGCGTCGCTCTCGATCGTCGAGTTCTACCCGGACGGCAACGCGTCGGTGCGGTTGGTGAACGACATCTCGCATCTTTCCTGATCGGGAAGGTGTGGCGCGGATCACGCCTGGATATGACGTGTCGCAGGCGGCCGATGGGGTATTGGCTACAGTTTCGGCGACGGCACGTGAGCGAAAAGGCAAAGACGGGGACATGACGGCGAGCGCACTCAGCGAAGCTTCCGAAAAAGACGTGCCCGACCCGGCGGAGACGTCGGCCCGTCGTGGCCTGGCCGCCCGCGTCGCCCCGTACCTGGCGGTGCTCGCCGGGGTGGCGGCGCTGGCCTGGCACGCCACCCTCTACGGCCACTGGATCGTCGACGACGCGGCCATCACCTTCTCCTACGCGCGCAGCTTCGCCGACGGGCTCGGCCCGGTGCTGCAGCAAGGGCAGCCGTCGGTCGAGGGCTGGTCGAATTCGACGTGGCTGGTGGCGCTGGCGCTCGGCAAGCTCGTCGGCGTCTTCGACAGCGGCATGCTGTTCGGCGTTCCGGACTACGTCCTGTTCCCGAAGCTGCTGGGGCTCCTGTTCACCGCCGGGACGCTGGCCGCGTGCCATGTCGCGGCGAAGCAGATCTTCGCGCGCTTCGCTTGGCTGGCGACGCTGGTCGTCGGTCTGACGCTGGCCGCGATCCCGTCGTTCGTCATCTGGACGATCTCCGGTCTGGAGAACTCCCTGTTCGGGATGGCCGTCGCCTGGCTCGCCGTCCTGCTGTTCGTGGCCGTGCGCAAGGACACCGTGCTCACCGCGAAGGTCGCCGTCTGGTCCGGGGTGCTGGTCGCCTTCGCCGCGCTGACGCGCCCCGAAGGCCTGATCTACGGCGGTGCGTACCCGCTCGTCGTCCTGTTCCAGCTGCGGAAGCCGCTCCTGGGGCAGAGCATCAAGCTGGTCGTGGTGTCGGTGGTCGCGTTCGCGATCCCGTTCGGGGCGTACCTCGCCTGGCGGATCGCGGAGTTCGGCAGGCTGCTGGCGAACCCGTCCATCGCGAAGGGGCAGGGCCTGCCCGGGCTTTCGGCGCTGAAGCAGCCGTTCGAGCTGGTCGGCTACGCCGGTGTCGCCGGGACGATCCTGCTGGCGCTGACCATCGGTTACGCGCTGGTCCGGGCGGAATGGCGGCGCGCGCTGATCGCGCTGCTGGTGCCGCTGGCGCTGGGCATCGTCGCGTACGGCGTGATGGTCCCGGACTGGATGGGCCAGCACCGGTTCGCGACCCCGATCTGGATCCTCGCCGTGCTGGCGGGAACGCTGGCCGCCGGTGAACTGCTGCGCCGCTCGCGGGCGGTGCTGCGGACCGTCGTGGTGCTCGTGCTGGTCGCGGCCGCGATCCCGTCCGGGATGGGCTTCGCGTCGGCGTCGAAGAAGTTCCAAGAGGTCCCGACGGTGCCCGCGTGCCTCATCGCCGACCGCTTCGGCCGCGGCTTCAACACCATGGCCGACATCCTCGGCCTCCAGCAGGCGTCGCTGCTGCTGCCCGACCTCGGCGGCTCGTCGATGACCAGCCGCCTGCACCTGGTCGACATGGCCGGGCTGGTCGAGGCGGACGTCGCGGACTTCGTCAAGAACGGTGACATGCCCGGCCTGCGCGACTACGTGTTCGAGAAGGTCAAGCCGACCTTCATCCACTCGTGGGGTCCGTGGGCCGCGGGTAACGGCATCACCGTCGACCCGCGGATCGACCGCGACTACGAGCCGATCTTCGTGTACCCGGGCGGCGGGCCGCGGAACGGGGACTTCGTGCGCAAGGACGCCGTCTCCAGTCCCGAGAAACTGAAGGCCGTCCAGGAGTACGCCGCGAAGACCATGCCGGACGTCGAGAAGGCGCGTTTCGGCGGCCCGCTCAAGGACTGCGGCCCGACCATGCACCCCGGCCAGACCGTCTACCTCCCTTGAAACCCCCGCGTTTAGTCCTCTGAATGCGGTCGTTGCCCCGCGCAACGACCGCATTCAGAGGACTAAACGCGTTCGAGGTCCGCCTCCTTCTCCCGGATCACCGGGAGCACGTGCTTCCCGAAGTACTCGACGTCCTCCAGGTAGTGCAGGAAACCGAGCAGCAGCAGGTTCGCCCCGCGCTTCTTGTACTCGATGGCCCGGTCCGCGATCTGCTCCGGCGTGCCGATCAGCCCGGTGCGGAAACCGTCGTTGTACTGCACCAGATCCTTGAACTCCGAGTCGGCCCACATCCCCTTCTTGTCCGAAGTGGAGCTTCCCGCCTGCTTGACGGCGGTGCGGAAGCCCTCGACGGCCTCGGTGTTCGCCTTCTCGACGATCTCGCGCAGCACGGCCTTCGCTTCGCTCTCGGTCTCTCTCGCGATCACGAAACCGTTGAGCCCGAAGCGGACGGCGTGGTCGTTCTCGGCCGCGTAGCCGCGGACCTCCGCGACCTGCTCGCTGAACCCGTCGAAGTCCTTGCCGTTGCTGAAGTACCAGTCCGAGACCCGGCCCGCGAGCTTCCGCGCCGCGGTGGAGTTGCCGCCCTGGAAGATTTCCGGATGCGGCCGCCCGGCCGGTTTGGGTTTGATGTCGAAATCGTGGATCCGGTAGAAATCGCCGGTGAATTCGGCGTGGTCGCTGGTCCAGAGTTCCTTCACCGCCCGAATGAACTCTTCCGAACGACGATACCGTTCGTCGTGTTCCAGCCACGGTTCGCCGAGATTCGTGAATTCGTCCTTGAACCATCCGCTGACCACGTTGACCGCCGCACGGCCGCCGGAGATCACGTCCGCGCTGGCGATGAACTTCGCGAGTACCCCGGGATGCCACAGTCCGGGATGGATCGCCGCGATCACCTTCAGCCGCTGCGTCGCGAGCAGCAGCGCGAGGCTGAACCCGGTCGATTCGTGCTGGTAGGCTGCACCGTAGCTGGCCGTGTAGCGGACCTGGCTCAGCGCGTACTCGAACCCGCTGTTCTCCGCGAGGATGGCGAGTTCCCGGTTGTACTCGTATCCCCAGTCGGTGCGCTGTTCGATGTCGCTGGTGACCAGACCACCGCTCACATTGGGGACCCAATAGGCGAATTTGAGTGGTTCGGATTCGATTCCCGGCATGCCGCGGAGTGAACCCGCCACCCCCGGAAACCGTCAATCGGCGTCCACGCGCTGGGACCGGCCGAGCGCGGAACTCAATTCGGTGCGGCCGGTGATCCCCAGTTTCCGGTAGGCGCCGGACAAATGGAGTTCGACGGTGCGGCGGGTCAGATGCAGTGCTTCGGCGATCTCCCGGTTGGTGAGACCTTGTGACGCCATCAGCGCGACGCGGTACTCCTGTTTGGTGAGGCCGTGTTCGTTGTCCTTCGCCGTCGTGAGGCTCGTGCGCGCGTCCCGCAGCGCCTCGGCGGCCCGTCTCGCGAGCGGCCGCGCCCCGCAGTGCTTGCTCGACTGCGTGGCCCTCCGCAGCGTGCCGATCGCCTTCTCGGCCTGCCCGTGCCGGGCCTGGAGCACGCCGAGTTCGGTCAGCGCCTCGGCCAGCGCCAGTTTCGCGGTCGATCCGCCGAGAACGTCGACGGCCTTGGTGAGCAGGCGTTCGGCTTCCTCCCCGAGGCCATCGTCGCGGACGAGACCGGCGGTGGTCAGCGCGCTGCCGAGGATCCTCGGCGCCCCCCAGCGTCCTGCGGCGTCGAGGTCTTCCTCGGCGAGCCGGGCCGCCGCGTCGGTGCGCCCGAGCGCCAGCGCGGTGCGGGCGGCGTGCGCGCGCCACGGGGCGAAACCGGGGAAGCGCATGCCGTGGTGTTCGAGACGGCGGCCGCAGCCGCGCAGGTCTTCGTAGCCGAGCTCGGGTTCACCGGTGGCCGCGCGGAGCCTGCCGCGGGCGTAGAGCAGGTAATTGTGCGTGAAAAGTGCTTGTGTGGCCGCGAAATCGATTTTGCCCAGCAGCGCGTTAGCGACGTCGTGGCGGCCGAGGTCGACCGAGACCTCGATCAGCCTCGCCGCGCACAGCACCGCGATCGGGCACCGGCTGGTGACGCCGCGTTCGTCGAACTGCCGCACCAGCGATTCGTAGTGGACGCTCGCCCGCACCAGATCGCCGCCGGCTTGCAGGGCGATCCCGCGGGCGAGGGTGGCCAGGGCCCCCTTCGGCACATGGAAGTCCCAAGGCAGGCGTTTCGTGTCGAGTACCTGGCAGAGCTTGTCGGTGAGCGCGGGCTCGTCGGCGAGCGCGGCCGTCGCGAGCGTGAAGAAGTAGGGCTGTTCGAACAGTTCGGGCTGCTCGCCGGACAACGCCTCCCCGAAATGCCGGACGGCGTTCGCCGAGGACTTCCCGCTTCGCACCGTGTCGAGCGCGAGCAACCCCGACCGGCTCTGCTGTGCGGCGGGATCGTTCAGCGGTGCCCACTGCCGCTCGAAGTCGCGGAAGTCCGGTGGCGGCCCGAGCCTGCTGCCCGCCTCGGCGAGATAGGTCATGCACAGCAGCGGCCAGACGGCGTCGGGCCCGCCCGCGTCGAGCCGTGCGGCGAACTGGCCCGCCGAGTTGATCGCCAGCCGCGCGTCCGGGCCGCAGCACAGCGAAAGGATCATGGCCGTCGCGACGAAGGCCGCGGTTTCGCGGTCGTCGATGTGGTCGATGGCCTCACGCACCCTGGCCGGCGCCGAGTCCGGGTCGCAGTGGAACTCCGCGTGCGCGAGTTGAAGCAGGATCGCCATCCGCTTGCGTTCGCTGAGCCGTTCTTCCAGCGCCCGCGACAGGAACCGGACGGAGAGCTCCGGGTCGCCCTCGACCACGGAATGCCGCGCGGCCAGCCGCAGGACGTCGACCGCCCACGGGATCCTGATCGCGGTCGCCTCCAGGAGATGCGCGCCGACCCGCTCCGGCGCGGCGCCCGCGTCGTGCAGGAGCCGTGCCGCCCTGGCCTGCGTGACCGCCCTGGTGGTGAGCGGCATGTCGGCGAGCACCGAGTTGCGGACGAACCGGTAGGTCAGCGACGGCCGATGGCTGTTGGTCAGCAGGTGTACGCGGACCATGGTGTCGATGGCTTCCAGCGCGGTGCTTTCGTCGACTCCGGCCAGCTGGGCCAGCAGGTCGAAGCTCGCGTCCTCGCCCAGGATCGCGACGGCTTCGAGCATCTTCGGCGCGGCGGTGTACTCGTGCATGCGGACCCGCAGCACCTCGCCGATCATCGCCGACCCCGCGGTGTCCAGGTCCATCCCCGGGACCAGACGGCGCCCCAGCGCGCCGAGCAGGAACGGGTTGCCGCCGGTGACCTCGCGGCATTCCTCGGCGAACTGCCCGGGAGGGACACGAAGGAACTCGGCGACGTGCCGGGTGCCGAGCCCGCGCAACAGGATCGTCGCCGGAGTGCAGCCGGACATCTCCAGCAGCGCGACCTCGCCGGTCTGCAGATGGCCGATCAACGAGGTCAGCACGACCAGCACCGGCAGGTGCTCGACACGATGGCGGATGTAGGCGAGACAGCGCATCGACCACGGGTCGGCGAGGTGGATGTTGTCGATGCCGAGGAAGACCGGCCCCTGTTCGGCGGCGTGCCGGACGGCGTGGAAGAACGCGTCGAGTGCCTCGGTCTGTTCCTGTTCGGTCCGGGGAGGATGGTCCGGCAAGATTTCAGTCACATGCGGCGTGCGCGGCCGCGGTGAGCCGGGGACGGCGGGCGCGTGGGTGAGCCCCTCGATCAGCTGGCGGCCGACACCGCCGCTCAGATGCGTCTCCAGCCGGGACGCGGTGGCGATCGCGACGGTGAACCCGGCCGCTTCCGCGAGCTCAGTGGCCGCGGTGAGCACCGACGACTTGCCCATGCCGAACTCGCCGACCACCACCGCGCTGACGGCCCGGCCGTTCAGGGCGGCCCGGAACAGCCCGGTGATCGTGTCGAGTTCGCTGTCGCGGCCCAGTAGCCCGGCGGCGCGGCGCTTCGGTACCGAAGGCCCGCCGAAGGGGCTCTCGGGATTTACTTCGGTATGCACCGTAGAGACCTTCGTGTCGGGTTGCGGCAGACTACTCGAACGTGAGCGGTATCGGGAGTATTCGCTGGTCATCGAGGGGAGCAGGGGTCGAGATGCCCGCATCCGACGAGATCCGCCGAAGCCGGCGGGACGACCGTTGTGACGACATCAAGGCCGCGCCGACGCACGCCAGGAAGACCACGACGAGGTTGGTCGCGATCAGCGACAGCCGCCCGCACCGCGGTGAAGCGACGGGGGACAGGTAGCGCAGGTCGGCCTTCGCCAGCGCGTCTTCCACCGAAGCGAATTCCGCGACCTGGCGGCCACAGCGCACGCAGCCCTTCAAATGTGTTTCGAAGGCGTGAGCCTCGGCCTGGTCGAGCACACCGAGTACGTACGCCGCCACATCGGTGTGTTTCACCTTTCGCTTCCTCATCGCGAACCCAGCTCTCCTAACGACCGTCGCAACGTCCTCATAGCCGCGTACAGCCGTGATTTGACAGTTCCCTCCGGGATTCCCAATATCACCGCCGCCTCCCGGACCGTATGCCCGGTCAGATACGTCTCGTAGATGACAGCCTGATATTTGCCGTCCAGATAGCGTAGCGCTTCGGAAATGACGAGTGCGGACAGTGACTGCTCGGTCTGATCCGCTATTTCGGCGTTTTCGGAACTGTCCAGCTCCACCTCCTGCGGGCGCGCGCGCCGGTTTCGCCAGCCGTCGATCACGATCCGTTTGGCGACCGTGAGCAGCCAGCCGCGCAGCATTCCCGGCTCACGGTTCAATGTGTCGGAATGCTGCCAGGCGCGAATCAGTGTTTCCTGGACGACGTCCTCCGTCCATTGTTGATCATGGCCGGTCAGGTACATCACCTGGCTGAACAGGGTTTCCCGGAAATCCTTGTACAGTAACGAAATCAGCTCGTCGGAAAGCTCGCTCGACCGAGGCTCGCCGCCGAGCCCGCATTCTCTGCCCACTGCTTCCATGAAGTTCGCAACCTCCCCGGCGGTGGAGGATTTCTCAGGTTGGTACACCGTAGCGCAGACTATCGCCGTGGACCATGTGCAGTAGTGCTCTATTTACCATTAGTCATCCGGGTACGTATGTCGATGGGAAACGGTTCTAAATGTGTCATGTGATGCACGTCACACTGACTGCGACAGTGGAGATCGAACCGGCCGCTCCGGTTCGCCGTACTCCCAGTGAGGCACTTCGAGGACGGGGACGGGTGAAATGATCTATCGGCTTCTTGGAGTGGTGATCGGCTGCATGGTGATATGGGTGGGAACGCCGGCCAACGCCTTCGCGGAAATCGACTCCCACGATCGGGAACTCCTCGTCCGGGTGCGCCAAGCCGGTTTGTGGGAAGGCCCGGTGAGCCGTCAGGTGGAACAGCGCGGGAGCGCGCAGCGGGTCCGCGAGGTCGGCCGCAAACTCGCCGACGACCACGACCGCCTCGACGCGCAGGTCCGCGCACTCGCTTCGAAGGTCCGTGTCGAACTGCCCGGCGAGCCCACCGAAGAACAGCGCTCCTGGGCCGACGAGATCACCGGTGCCGCCGGCGCCGACTTCGACCGGCTCTACGTCAACCGCGCCCGCGCCGCGCACGGGAGCATCTTCGGTCTCGCCTCGCATGTCCGGGCCGCCACCCGCGACGACGCGATGCGGTCGTTCGCCCAGACCGCCGTCGACACCGTCATGCGGCATATGACCCTGCTCGAAAGCACCGGTATCGCCGAGACCACCTCGCTGATGGTCGTTCCGGCGGGCGGCAACGAACTCGACGGCGGCGACATCGCGCTCGGCATGCTCATGGTGGGGATCGCCGGTGGAGCGACCTTCGGTCTCGTCCGGGTTCTCGGCGCGCCGGGCAGGCGAGCATGACGGCCTCGCTCCTGGCGGTGATCCCGGCGTCGTCGCCGCACGACAGCGGGGTGCGGGACATCGCCGCCCTTTCCGCCCGGCTCGCCTACGTGACGATGTGCCTGACGCTGGTGTGGGGCGTGCTGAGCGCCACCGGCTGGATCAGGCGCGTCACCGGTCACGAGGCGTTGCGCGGGGGTCACGTCGTGTTCGCGACGTTCAGTCTCGCCACCGGTGCGGTCCACGGACTGTCCTATCTGTTCCTCGACGACGACTCTTTCGGCGTGCTCGCGTTGCTGATCCCGTTCGCGGGCGGCGGGTTCGCGCGGCACGCGGCAGGTGTCGTCGGGCTGGAACTGTTCGTCGCCGTCTCGGTCACCGCCGCGATACGCCGTGGCGTGACCGATCGCCGCGGGCAGCGGTTCCATCAGGCCGGCTACTTCGCGGTCGGCCTGCTGGCGATCCACTCCTGGCTCGGCGCGGCCGCGAACGGGAATCTCGCGACGGTCTGGCTCGGCGGGATCACCGTGCTCACCCCCGCCGTCGTGCTCACCGTGCTCCGCGTGCTCCCGCCGCGGGCGCTGGTCCGGCTGGGGCTGCTCGAAGGCGGAACCGGCCGGGCCGAACCGGTCCGGATCTCCGTCGACGACAAGAAATGCCACCGCTACGCCATCTGCCAGGCCGAAGCGCCGAAGGTCTTCCAACTACAGGGCGACGGTCAGCTGCGCTACCTCCGTAAACCCGGCGCCAAACAGGTGCCGCTGGTCCAGGCCGCGGCCAGAGCATGCCCGATGCGCGCGATCCGACTGAGCGGTCCGCAGGGGGCTGGACGATGAGCGAACGGATCGTCGTGGTCGGCGGCGGGCCGGCCGGGCTGCGGTGCGCGGAACGGTTGAGGGAACTGCGGTTCGACGGCGAACTGGTGATCGTCGGCAACGAGCCGGAGCTGCCGTACCACCGGCCGGCGCTGTCCAAGCAACTGCTCACCGGCGCCACCCATCCGGCGGAAACGCTGCTCACCCGGCCCGACGAGATCGACGCCGAATGGCGCTTCAACACCCCGGCGACCCATCTTCAGCCCGGCCGTCAGGTCATCCATCTGCCCGGGGCGGAGGAACTGCCCTACGACGGGCTGGTCATCGCCAGCGGCGTCGAACCGCGTCGTCTTTCCGGTGTGCCGCACGGACATCCGAGGGTGGTCGTCGTCAGGACACTGGCCGACGCCGCGGAACTGCGCGACAACCTCGCCGCCGGCCACGGGCCCGTCGCGGTGCTGGGCAGCGGGTTCATCGGCTGCGAGGTCGCCGCGAGCCTGCGCGAGATCGGCCGGGAGGTCACCATCATCGGCCGGTCGGCGCATCTGCTCGGCGAGGTCGTCGGCAAGCACATCGGGCAGAAGCTCTCGGCGCTGCACCGGTCGCGAGGGGTGCGGCTGGCGCTGGGCGCGTCCATCGACAGCTGGCAGACCACGGCGAACGGCCTGCGGCTGCGCTCGTCCGACGGCTGGATCCTGGACGTCTCGTGTGTGGTCGTCGCCGTCGGGACCGTGCCGTCGATCTCGTGGCTGCGCGGGGCGAAGCTGCCGCTCGACGACGGCGTCGTCTGCTCGCCGACCTGCCACGTGCTCGGGATGAGCAACATCGTCGCCGCCGGCGACGTCGCGCAATGGCCGAACCTGCGTTTCGACGAGACGCCGCGACGGGTCGAGCACTGGCTCAACGCCGTCGAAATGGGCCGGGCGGCCGCGGAGAACCTGCTCGCCGGCCCGCAGGCTTCTCGCCCGTTCGCGCCGGTGCCGCGGTTCTGGTCCGAACAGCACGGCATGCGGATCCAGGCGGGCGGCATCCCGAAGCTGGGCACCGACACCGTCGCGCTCGCTTCCCCTGTCGGCGGCGAACGGCCCGTCACCGGCTTCGTCCGCAAGGGGCGTCTCGTCGGCGTCGTAGGCCTCGACAGCCCGTCCGCCGTCCTCCACTGGACCAACCAGATCGCGGAGCAGAACCCCGTCAGCCACCCGGGAGAAACGGAGACGCCTGATGCGCCGATCGCGGTTGACCATGCTCGTCGTCATCGCGGCGCTCGTCGTGGGCGCCGCGATGTGGTGGCAGGCGGCTGAACCCGCGTCGCAGACGGCTCGGGCCCCGGTCACCGAAGCGCTCCCCAGCCCGCGGGTGCCGTCGCCCGGCACCTCGCGGCCCAGTACCCCGGAGGAGGCTCCGGCCGGGACGCGGCTCACCGCCGTCTACATGACCCGGATGGGCCAGGCCGTCCTCGACGAGACCGGCGCCGTCCTCTTCCGCTACGAACGCGACAACCCGCACAAGGCCCGCTCGGCGTGCCTCGGGGACTGCGCCATCTTGTGGACGCCCGTCACGACCAGCGGCACGCCGTCGGTGACCGGCATCGACCCGGCTCTCGTCGACACCATCAAGCGTCCCGAAGGCCCCGAACAGGTGACCGTGGCGGGTTGGCCGCTCTACAAATTCGCCAACGCGCGGCCCGGCGAATGGACCGGGCAGGGCACCGACCACGTGTGGTTCGTCGTCCAGCCCGACGGGCGGCGCAACCTGAACTGCCTGCCCGGACCCGTGCAGTAGGATTCTCCGACGGACGAGTCGGCGGGGCGGCCGCGAGCTGGGAAACCGGTTCGAGGAAAGTCCGGACTCCACAGGGCAGGGTGGTTGTTAACGGCAACCCGGGGCGACCCGCGGGACAGTGCCACAGAAAACAGACCGCCTCCGTTCGCTTCGCGGGCGGAGGTAAGGGTGAAACGGTGGTGTAAGAGACCACCAGCGTCCTGGGTGACCAGGACGGCTAGGTAAACCCCACCCGGAGCAAGGCCAAGAGGGAGCCGCGAGGCTCCTGCGCAGGCGATCGAGGGCTGCCCGCCCGAGCCCGCGGGTAGGCCGCTCGAGCCCGTCGGCGACGGCGGGCCTAGATGGATGGCCGCCACTCGCCCGGCCGCAAGGCGGGGCGAGGACAGGATCCGGCTTACACGCCGGCTCGTCCGTACTTCTTTTCTGGCCGCGGGGGTGCGGTAGGTCCGTGAAGGCCTCCTTACCTACCTTGAGGGTAAGGAAGGGGCCCTTCACGGACTTCGGTAGCGGTGAGAGATGGGCTGGGGTGGTCGTGGGGGGGGGGGGGGGGGGGGGAACCAACCCCCCCCCCCCCCCCCCCAAACCCCCCCACCCCGTGGCCTTGTTTTTTGTCGGGGGGCGACCCAGCCCCCCCCCAAATTCGGGGGTCCCTAAGACTTTTTCCCCACAC